>CAWJIO010000001.1:0-60444 GCA_963842995.1 uncultured Solirubrobacterales bacterium
CGTACGCGCCTCAATGCGACGTTGGCGAGCGACAGGTTCAGGTTCGCGACCGATGCGACGAGGATCAACGCGGTCAGAACCAGACCCGCCCGCTGGGGACGCCGCGAGGGTTCTATGTCCGTCGCGATGCGGGGTCGCTCCTCGGCAACACGTCGCACGCCCAGTCAGCCTGCTTCCAGCTCGGGATCGGGGTTTCCTGGCCCGCGCGCGGCACGAATCGCGATCGCTCGACGAGCGCCATCCGGTGGATGTACCGCGGGCAGTTGGGGAACACCTGGGTCGCACGCACGCGGACGATGAACTGGGCGCCGGGATAGTGGTCGATCAGCTCGTCGTGCTCGTCGATGCTCGCGACCCCGTTCAGCCGCAGCCGCGACGGTCGCGCGGAGACGAAGTCGATGAACAGCATTCCGACAAGCGGGTTCTGGAGCAGGTTTCCCATCGACAGGTACATCCCGTTCCCGTCGTAGTTCGGAAACGCCAGCGACCGCTCGTCGAGCACCCGGACGAACCCGGGATCGCCTCCCTTGTACGAGCACTGGGGCAGGCCGTCGGCGTCGGCGGTGGCGAGGAAGAACATGTCCGTCCGCTCGATGAAGGCACGATCTTCGTCGTCGATCAGCGGGCGTGCGAGGAATTTCTGCTCCAGCCGGTCAGCTAGCCGGCGTGTGTCGAATCGGTCCTGCAGTCGGCGGGAGCCGTCGTTGTAGGGCAAGCTCATTCCGTGACCTCCTTGAGATCCGCGGTAAGCCTAACCGCGTCACCGCCGCGACGCCGGCAGGCGCTCGACCACGCCACAGGGGGAACGCGACCGGGCGAACATCGCCGAGCTTCAGGCCGGCGGCCGCGAGCAGCTGCCGTACTCGACCGAGGATCGGTGGCCGCTGTTCGCGGTCACGGGAGTTGACTAGCGCGTGACTGCTGGCTCGCGCCGCGGTCGGCGCGCGAGGTCGAGCTCGCCCGGCTCGACGGCGTGGCCGGCGGCGCAGCGCAGCTGCACCGCGACCGGCTCGCCGCAGTCGCGGTGGCGCAGCTCGACCGGACCGCCGCGCTCGTCGAGCCAGCGGTCGCCCCACTGCATCAGCGCCACCAGCGTCGGAAACAGATCGGCGCCCTTGGCCGTCAGCCGGTAGCGCCGGCGTGTGCGCTGTCCGGGGTCACGGTACTCCTCCCGCTCCAGCAACCCATTGTCGACCAGCTCGCGCAGCCGGGCGGCGGTAACGGGTTCGCTGATCCCGACGCGCTGCGCGAAGTCGTCGAATCGGGTCGTGCCGTAGAAAGCCTCGCGGAGGATCAGAAACGCCGAGCGCGTCGTGATCACGTCGAGCGCCTTGGCGATCGTGCAGCGATCCGCGCTCCAGGCGCCCCGGGGCTCGAGCGATCCGGTCATCCGAATTGCGTGGTCCATGTGCATATGATAGCTGACTGTTGCCAACCTAAGTCAGTTGTGTATGATGCTGGCTATGTCAGCCCTAAGCCAGCTCTCCAGAACCCCGATGCGCGGCCGGGTCGCGGGCAACGAACGTGGCGACGCGTCACCCCAGCTCGTGTTGGCGATCGTCTGCGCGGGCGTCGTGCTCGCGAGCCTCGATTTGTTCATCGTCAACGTCGCGCTGCCTCAGATCGGCCGTGACTTCCACCTCCATGGCGGCGGGCTCGCGAACCTTTCGTGGGTGCTGAACGCGTACGCGATCGTCTATGCCGCGTTTCTGGTCCTGTTCGGCCGGCTCGCCGAGCGCTATCGCCGCGACCGCGGCTTCCTTGTCGGCGTGGCGGTGTTCGTCGCCGCCTCGGCGGCGTGCGGCGCCGCGACCAGCGTGCCGATGCTGGTCGCGTTCAGGGTCGTGCAGGCCGCCGGCGCGGCGCTTTTGACGCCGACCTCGCTGGGGCTGATACTCGCGACCTTCCCGCCTGAGCGCCGGCACGGCGCGGTCCGCACGTGGACGGCCGTCGGCGGGCTGGCGGCGACCCTCGGTCCGGTCGTCGGCGGACTGCTGGTCGCCGCGAGCTGGCGCTGGGTGTTCTTCGTCAACGTGCCGATCGGCCTGCTCGCGCTGGCCGTCGGTTGGCGGCGGCTGCCACGTGTTCCCGGCCACCCGGTGCCCGCTCCGGATGGAACCGGCGCGGCGCTCGTCACCGGTGGCGTCGGCGCCCTCGTGCTCGGTCTCGTCAACGGCAGCACGTGGGGGTGGGGGAGCGGAAGGACGCTCGCGGCGCTCGCGGGGGGCACGCTCCTGCTGGTCCTGTTCGCCGTCCACTGCGCCCGGCATCGCAACCCGCTGGTCGACCGGGCGCTGTTCCGTCTGCGCCCGTTCACCGGCGCCTCGGTCGTGGCGCTGTTCTTCTCCGCGTCGTTCGGGGCGATGCTGCTCTCCCGCGTGCTGTGGGCGCAGGACGTGTGGCACTGGTCCGCGCTTGTGACCGGGCTGTCGATCGCCCCCGGCCCGATCATGGTGCCGCTGTTCTCGTTCCTCGTCGCCGGGCGCCTGACCGCCCGGTTCGGCTCCGGACCCGTGATCGCCGCCGGCTCGGCGATCTTCGCGATCGGCGCCGCCTGGTGGGCACTGGCGGTCGGCCTGCGTCCCGACTACTTCGGCGGGGTGCTCGGCGGGATGCTGTTGACCGGAATCGGCGTTGGCCTGACCCTGCCGACGATGATGGCGACCGGCACCTCCTCGCTGCCGCCGCACTCATTTGCGACCGGTTCGGCGGTCGTGAACATGTTCCGCCAGATCGGCCTTGCTGTCGGCGTCGCGGTGCTGATCGCGATCCTCGGCTCGCCCCACTCGCCGCTCGCGACACTCGATGTCTACCGTCGCGCGTGGGTCGTGATCGCCGCGATCTCGCTTGCCAGCGGCCTGCTCGGCGCCTGGTTGCTCGCCGCCCGCCGGCGGCCGCTCGCCGCCTCGGCCGAGGCGCCGGGAGCGGCGGTCGCGGTCTCGCCCGCGGGCGAACGCTCCTAGGCCGGCACGGAGCACCGCTCGCCCACGCAAACGCGGGTAATCTTTTTGCCATGGGAACTCTCGTACTACTTCGCCATGGCGAGAGCGAGTGGAACGCCAAGGGGCTGTTCACGGGGTGGGTGGACGTAGGGCTGTCGGAGAAGGGCGCTGAAGAGGCTGCGTACGGCGGTCGGCTGGTCGCCGACGCCGGGGTCCGCCCCGACGTGGTCCATACCTCGGTGCTGACCCGTGCGATTGAGACCGCCAACATCGCGTTGCAGGCGGCCGACTTCCTCTGGCTTCCGGTGCGCAGGTCATGGCGCCTGAACGAACGTCACTATGGCGCGCTGCAGGGAAAGGACAAAGCCCAGACCAGAACGGAGTTCGGCGACGAGCAGTTCATGCTCTGGCGACGCTCTTACGACGTGCCGCCGCCGCCGATCGCCGACGACGACCCGCTGTCGCAGGCCGGCGATCCGCGGTACGCCACCCTGCCTCCCGAGCTGCTGCCGAGGTCGGAGTGCCTTAAGGACGTGGTCGAGCGGATGCTGCCCTACTGGTATGACGCGATCGTCCCCGAGCTGGCCACCGGCAGGACAGTGCTGATTGCGGCGCACGGCAACTCGCTACGAGCCCTCGTCAAGCACCTCGACGGCATCAGCGATGATGCGATCGCGGCGCTCAACCTACCCACCGGGATCCCGCTCGTGTACGAGCTCGACGACGACTTCCGCCCGCTGATCACGGGCGGGCGCTACCTGGATCCCGAAGCCGCCGCCGAGTCGGCGGCCGCGGTGGCGAACCAGGGACGCTGACCCAGGTTCGGCACCAGCTCGTCCGGGACGCCGGAGCAGCTCCTGGACTTCCGATCCGGGAACTGAGTCGATCGATCAGGCGCTCACGCGGGGCAACGTTCGACGCAGTCCGTCGTGGCCCGCGGTGGTGATCCCGCTGACGCCCTGTGCGGCGCGTCCGGGATCGCGATCTCGTGTGCGCGCACGAGCGAGCCCGCGTCCGGCATCCAGGCGTCGAGTGGCATCACGTTCAGGTGGTAGGCGAAGCCGGCGAGGATGTTGTTGACCAGATCGGCGGTTCCGGGGTCCGGGAGCTCCGGGTGGATCGTCGTCTCACGGTGGAACTCGCCGTCTTCCAGACGGGTGAAGTCGAGGCCGGCGTCGACGAACGCCGATGGCGACCCGCGACCGCAGTCGATCACGAACACTCGCCCGTCGACGACCAGCGCCGACGCGATCCCGCGCGGCCGGCGACGGGCATCGGCGCGGCCGCCGTTCCGAGCAGCACCAGTTCGGTCGTCATCGCGCTGCGATTCTTATCGTTTCGGCGCTGCGCCGGTCAATCGAGATGATCCGCGAGGCGGTCGGCCACTGAGGTCCAGCCGGCACGGTGCTGCTCGACGAGCGTCGCCGGCAGGCGGCTGTGGATGATCGTCATGTGCGTGTGATCTTCGCCATGGGGCGCGAGCAGAACCGTGACGATGCTGTCGGGGTCACCGGCATCCGTTCGCCGGGTGAACGACCCTCTCGGGCCGGGCGGCGAGCACCCGCTCGACCCGGGCGCTACGAAGTTCAACCATACGCTTGAACGTTATCAGCGAGTGTGATATTCAATGTCGGGATTGAACGTTGCCGCCGGGCCGGCCAGTCCCGGCACGTCACCCAGCGCGTGAACCTCGCGATCGCGGCGAAAGTGCCAATCGAGCGACTGCGAGCTCATGCCTACAGTCGCGGGTGGGCGGGCATCCGCATGCTCTCCTCGGCGCAGAACACCTACAACAACGACTACCACGCGGAGGCGTCCGACGGCAGTCAATGGCCGATCGCGACCGTGTTCGTGCGCCGCAACCGGGCGATCCACCACCGTTGGAGCTCGGAGCTGTTCTACGCCCCGGCAGCCTCGGGCCAGCACGCGCGCCACGTCGACTTCATGTGGCCGCTGTGGAACATCCTCGACACGACGCCGGGCGGCCGCGGCACCGACTTCGGCCTACACCTGGAGTACGGTTAGGGCGGTGTCGTCAACCGTTGAAGCGCGGCGTGGGGGATTCTCTCGTTCGGCGGCGGTCGCGGTGCTGGCGCTGGCGGCCGTCAGCTGGTGGCTGAGCGTCGGGCGGATGCAGGGCATGGATGCCGGCCCCGGAGTCGCGCTGGGCGCGCTCGGTTGGTTCGCCGCCACCTGGCTGTTGATGATGGCGGCGATGATGCTGCCGGCGATCGCGCCGGTTCTCGCCGCGCAGTGCTTCCCGGAGCGCACACGCCTGGGCTCGCCGCGCCACGTGCTGGTCGCGATCGTGTTCGCGGCCGCCTATCTGGCGGTCTGGGTTGCGGCCGGCGCCGGCGCATACCTGGTGCTGCGTGCGGGGCGAGCGCTTGCCGGGGGGCTGTTCGAGTGGCATCGGGGCGGGCGGTGGCTGGCCACGGCCGTGCTCGCCGCGGCCGCCGCATACCAGCTGACCGGCACCAAGCGGCGCTGGCTGGCCCGATGTCGCGCCCCGCTCACCGACCCGGACGGGGAGCCCGTCAGCGACCCGGCACAGGGCGTGCGTGCCGGGCTGCGGGCGGGGGTGCGATGCCTCGCAAGCTCCTGGGCTTTGATGGCGGTGCTGTTCGCGCTCGGGGCGATGAGCCTCGTCTGGATGGCGCTGGTGGCCGTGCTGATCGCCGCCGAGCGGCTCTCGCCACTGGCCTCGCGCGCTCGGACCGCGGCGGCCGCGGTGCTGCTCGCGCTCGCGGTCGGTGTGGCCGCGGCGCCGGAATCGGTCCCGGCGCTGACCGTGCCGGGCAGCCCGGCGGCCGACCGGGCGATGACGCGGATGAGCGGGATGGGAACCGGCGCGGGAATGCCGGCGCACGGCGCCCACCACCCGATGTCGATGGGCCCGTAGGATCGACGGTCGCTGGCTGCGACCGCAGCGCACGGGCAGCGACAGATCGCGACGAAGGGGCCCCTGCGACGGAGGTGGGTGATCTCCACCCGTGGGTTGAGTCCCAAGATCGACCCGGGAACCGATGACAGCCCAGCCGTCCGGACGTACGCTGGCGGCATGTTCTCCGCCTCCACCAAAAGCCGCCCGTCATGCCGGCCCTGAAGACTTCGATCCTGGTTGTCTGGGCCGCGTTCTGGATCTATTGGCTGGTCTCCGCCATTGGCGCCAAGCAAGGCTCGCGGACGGGACCGGCGAGACTGCCAGGCCTGATCATCGTCGTTGTCGGCTTTCTGTTGATCCGCATTTTCGGATCAGACAATCTCGTTGTTCACAGTTCGGGCCTCCGGATAGTGGGTGTCGTCGTGTTCCTATCGGGCCTCGCGTTGGCAGTGTGGGCCCGGATCTATCTGGGTCGCAATTGGGGCATGCCGATGACACAGAAGGACGAGCCGGAACTTGTCACCTCCGGTCCGTACCACTTCGTCCGTCACCCGATCTATTCGGGCATCCTGCTGGCGCTGGCGGGCACCGCGCTGGCGACCAATATCTATTGGTTGATCGCGCTCGCGATCATGACTGCCTACTTCGTTTACAGCGCGCGGGTCGAGGAGGGACTGCTGACAAGCACGTTTCCAACCCAGTACCCGAGCTATCGGACGAGGACCAAGATGCTGATTCCGTTCGTGCTCTGAGCCGGGCTTCAGGTTGTGCTTGGATCGTGGGATGGACGTGATCGAGTTCGGGCTGTTGACCGCGCAGCAGCGCCGGCAGCTCGAAGGCGACGAGCATGATCCGTTCGACGCGGCGGGCTCGACGTTGCAGTTCCGGCGCAAGGAGCACCACGTGGCCCTACGCGATCGTGCTGGGCGGCTGGTCGCGTCGACGGGGATCGTGCTTGTCGAGGTCGAGGTCGACTCCCGGCGCTTTGCCGTCGTCGGACTCGGCGGAGTGATCGTCAACGCTCGATATCGCGGCCAGGGCCTGGCACGGCGGGTCGTCGACGCGGCGCTGGCGAAGGCACGGACGCTGGGTCCTGATTTTGCGATCCTGTTCTGCCTCGACGATCGCGCCGGGCTATACCGCAAGCTCGGATTCGTCGAGGTCCGCTCGGTGGTTCTGGTCGAGCAGCCCGAGGGCCATGTCCCGATCTCACAGCGAACGATGTGGCGGGCTCTCAAACCTGACGTGACGTGGCCCGCCGGCGAGGTCGTGGTTGACAGCCTGCCGTTCTGAGCCGGCCCGGTCGCCATGATCGCCGCCGAGGGACGATTGCGACCGGAATGGCGGCCGGCGATCGTCCGGCGCCGGATCGACGAGACTCCGGCCGCCGCCAGGACGATTCTGCTCGAGCTGCCCGGGTCCGGTTGGCCGGGGCACACGGCCGGCCAGCACGTCGACGTTCGCCTCACCGCCGAGGATGGCTACCAGACCGAGCGCTCGTATTCGATCGCCTCCGCGCCCGAGACGTCACTGGCGTTACGGTCCAGCGGATCGACGGCGAGGGTCTCCCCTACCTCCAGGTGGTTCGTGTGGGCGGGAGCTCGAGCTGCGTGGTCCGATCGGCGGCGCCTTCAGCTGGCGCACCGAGGACGGCGGCCCGCTGCTGCTGCTCGGACGCGGCCCGGGGCTCGTGCCGCTGATGGCGATGCTGCGCCACCGCGCCGCCCGGTCGGACACGGTCGACGCCCGGCTGCTGCTCTCGACCCCCTCCGCCCGTGATGTCTTCTACCACGAGGAGCTGGGCCGGTTGGCGGCCGGTGAGGGGCTGGCCGTGCACCACACGTTCACGCGCGATCCGCCCCCCGGCTGGACAGGGTTCGCCCGCCACGTCGACGCGCAGATGCTGACCGCGGTGGGGCCGCCTCCGGCTCGGCGTCCACGGATCTTCGTCTCCGGTCCCACGGGGTTTGTCGGCCGGGTGGCGGACCTGCTCGTGGGAGTCGGTCACCAACCGGCGGCGATCCGGGCCGAGGACTTTGGCCCGCTACCGGGATGAGCCGACTGGGCCGGGGGGTCGGGTGGTCTGGCCGACTTCGATCAAGTAGCCATCGGGATCGCGGATGTAGCACCGGATCTCGGTCTCGCGAGGGATCGGCGGAGTCAGGAACTCCGCGCCTCGCGCGCTCCACTCGTCATAACAAGCGGCGGGAGCGCTCGACGTCGTCCGACACGATGAAGTGAATGAGCGCGATCCCGTCTGCGGGCGCGGGGACTCGGCCATTCGCAACCTCCATGGGCTTGGGTCCAACTATCGTGGCAGCCGTCAGCCGGCTCTGCGAGAGTTATGGCGATGGCAGACTCCGCCAGCCCCGCCGCCGCTCCGATCGCTGCGGTACTCGCTGACGTCGACGGCACCCTCGTCACTCCCAGCAAGGCTCTGTCGCCGCGGACGATCGATGCGGTCAAGCAACTGCACGCACGCGGGGTGATCTTCGCGATCACGAGTGGACGCCCACCCCGTGGCATGCGAATGCTGGTGGAGCCGCTCGAGATGCAGGGACCGATGGCCGCCTTCAACGGCGGCATCATGGTCCGCCCTGATATGACGATCGTCGACGAGCTGACGATCCCGGCCGAGCTCGCGCCGACGATCATCGACACGATCCACGCCCACGGTCTCTACGCGTGGATCTACCGCGGGGCTGAGTGGTTCATCACCGATCCGCATGCGCCCCATGCCGAGCACGAAGCGTCCACGGTCCAGTTTCAGCCCACGGTCGTGGCGAGCTACGACGGTCTCCTCGATCGCGTCGTCAAGGTCGTCGGCGTCAGCGACGATCACGACCTGGTCATGCGGTGCGTGGCGGCCGTCGACGATCAGTTCGGTTCACACGTCTCGGCCTCGGAATCGCAGCCCTACTACCTCGATGTGACGCACCCGGACGCCAATAAAGGTGTCGTCGTCGACCGCCTCTCGCACCACTACGGAGTTCCGGAAGACCAGATCGCGACGCTCGGCGACGGGCTCAACGATGTCCTGATGTTCAAGCCGAGCGGCCTCAGCATCGCGATGGGCAACGCGAGCGAGGAGGTTCAGCGCGAGGCGACGCTGGTCACGGACTCGAACGACCAGGACGGTTTCGCGAAGGCCGTCGAGGAGTTCATCCTGCCCCGGGCGCGCTGAGCGCCTCCACGTATTTGGCGCAACGAACGATGCCAGGAGTGAAGAGCTTCTCGGTCGTCGATGAGTCTCGAAAGCGACCGCGGTCCTAATCGGTTGAACTAGGCGATGCAAACAGAAGGGAGCGCCAGATGGCCTCAGAGCGCCAGCCAGTTTCCGCGTATTCGCGAATCAACCTGAACGACGTTGAGGACGTGGCGGTGCCGAACGGGTTCGGACACCGCTGGGAGGCGAGAGCGGCTCGCGTGCCTCTCGGAGCCCAGGAGACGGGGCTTACCTATTTCAGACTGCGCGCCGGTAAGCGATCGCCATTCTCTCACCGCCACAGACAGGCCGAGGAGGTCTACGTGATTCTCCGCGGCAGCGGCACGATCAAGCTCGACGACGAGCTGCTCAAGGTTCACCCGCGCGATGCGATTCGTGTCGCTCCGGACGTCGCTCGAGCCTTCGAAGCCGGGCCCGACGGGCTCGAGTTCCTGGCGACGGGACCTCATCACCCGGGCGACGGCGTACAGGTCGACGATCCCTGGGTCAGCTGAGCGGCCCACCGGCCGTAGCCAGAATGCCATCGCCATCTTCATCGCCCGCTCACACAGGGAGTGGCAACTTCCGTATCTTTGGGGCCGCGTGACTGGCATGACGGGCAGCGCTTCAGCTCAGCGGTCCGCGCTCGGCATCCAACTCGTCGGCGGACCGACCGCAATCCTCGAGTACGGAGGTGTTCGCTGGCTGACCGATCCGGCGCTCTCGCCCCCGGGTGAATATGGAGGGCTGACCAAGCTCACGGGCCCCGCGTTCGATCTCGGCGCGCAGGCGCCGATCGACGTCGTGCTGCTATCCCACCATCATCACAGCGACAACCTCGATCCTGTGGGAAGCGCGTTCCTCCCTTCGGCGGGGCGCGTCCTGTCCACCACCCGGGCCGCCGATGAGCTGGGCGGCAACGTCGTCGGCATGGAGCCGTGGTCACAGGTCGAGGTCGAGAGTCCGGGCGCAGGCGCCGTCAAGGTGACAGCCGTGCACGCACAACACGGCCCCGACGGCAGTGACGAGATTCAAGGCCCGGTACTCGGGTTCGTGCTCTCGGCCCCCGGCGCTGACGCTGTCTACTTCTCCGGCGACAACGCATCTCGGGACGTCGTGCGCGCGATCGTGCAAAGGACCGGAGAGATCGCCATCGCGATCCTCAACGCGGGCGCTGTGCAGCTGTCCAAATTCGATGGCGCCTACCTGACGCTGTCCGCCGACCACGCCGCGGACGTCGCCCAGATCCTCGGGGCTCGGGTGGTGGTCCCACTGCACTTCGAAGGATGGGCCCATTTCACCCAGGGTGCCGATGAACTCGAGTCGGCGTTCTCCGGTAACGGGATCCGCCACCGCCTGGTCATGCTGCAGCGAGGTCAACGGGCCGAGGTGTGAGACCGCCGACCTCGCTGAGCTTGCGATGCCGGGTGACGGATCCGGTTCGCAGCAGGCGCGGACGCAGGCGCAGGTAGGCGTAGAAGCCGCCGAAGCCGGGGACCCAAAGGGCGATCGCGTGGTATAGGAGCACGGCTGCGGCGGCATGCACGGGGGCGGCGCCGTACAGGATCAGCGCACCGGTGAGGCCGGCGTCGAGCACGCCGATTCCGCCCGGGATCGGGAGCGTGTTCGCGAGGTACCCGATCGAGTAGGCGAGCATCACAGCCGGAATCGGCAGTGGCTGGCCGACGGCCGCCAGCGTCACGTACAGCACAGCGATGTCGAAGCCGAGATAGCCGAGCGCCCCGAGCAGCCGCCAGTTCGGCTGCGCGGCGGCGTGCTCTGCGTCGCGAACGCCACTGACCACGTTCTGGATCCAGCTCGCCTGACCGTCCCGGCGACGGAGCAGGGCCGGCAGCAGGAGCACGATCAGCGTGGCGGCGCCGGCAAGCAGGGTCGGCAGCCCGGCGCGCAGGAAGTCGTCAGGCCCAGGAACGCCGGCAAGGAGCAGCACTCCAGGAATGATCACGGCGGCGGCGTTGACCGCGCTGGTGAGGAAGAACAGACTGCTCGACCGGCGCACGATCCAGCTCGTGGGCTGGCCCGTGAGCCGCGTCAGCCAGCCGCTGATCACGTATGCCCCGACGCCGCCACCCGGCAGCACCGCGCCGGCGGCCTGCGAGGTCCACGCCAGGGCCCGTGCATCGCGGCCCTCGAGACGGTCGAAGAACAGCCGGTAGACGACCGCGAAGCTGGCGTCGGAGGCAAGCTCGAGCCCGATCGCAAGCGCGACCCAGAGCGGGTCGACGTGCTCGATCGAACGTACCGCCGTCGGCATCCCCGGGAGCGACAGCAATAGCGACAGCGCCAACAACCCGAGCAAGCTCAGCGTCGCCAGCCGCCTGCTGATCACCGGCTGGCGCCTGCGGGAACGCGCCTGATCAGACCTTTGCTCCACAGTCCCGTCAGCGCTCTCGATGGTTGCCATGCCTGTCTCCTTGCGGGTGCTTGGTTGCTGACCAGGCTAGGTACGGCGACGTGTGCCGTCATCGGCGTGGCGGTTGATCTTTGCGATCCGTGCACTCCGCCCCTGGGTGGAGCCGTCTCAACCCCCGGTGGCCCATATCGCAATCGCGCCTCGTGGTTTGACTTGGAGACCGTCATCCATGCGATCCGGGTCGCGTCGCTTCACTACCACCCACTTGTCGACTAACGGTCAACTCGGCGCCCGCCGGTCGGTGGCGCGAGTATCTAGTCCGCTGGGAGGGCCAGCTCACCGGCGCCGACCCCGACGAGGTCGAGCGTGTTCTGCCGCACGCGGTCGGCGGTCATCGTGAAGCTCGGCGAGTAGAGCGCGACGTGGTCGAAGTCGTCGGCGCGGCGCGCGATCCCGGCGCGCACCTGCTCAGGCGTGCCGGCGACGCCGATCGCGTCAAGCATCTCGTCGCTGACGGCGTCGATCATCGCCTCGTGCTCGCCGTTCGCGAACGCTTGGCGGATCCGCTCGGCCTCGGCCGCAAAGCCGCTCATTTCCATCATCGGCGCATAGGCCCTCGGTGCCGCATAGAAGGCGATCTGCGCGGCGACCTCACGCCGGGCTAGCTCCTCGTCCTCGTGCACGGAGCACATCAGCATCCCCAGGATCTCGACCGTGGCCGAGTCGCGGCCGGCGCGGTCGGCGCCGAGCGCGATCGCAGGCCGGACGACCTCGTGCACGTACTTCGATGAGAACGTGGGGTGACAGACGAGGCCGTCGGACACCCGCCCGGCCGTCTCGATCATCCGCGCGTTGACGCCGGCGGTGAACACCGGGATCTGCTCGCGCGTCGGCGCCAGCACCTCGGCGGTCGGGATCAGGTTGATCGAGTAGAAGCGGCCCTCGTGGCGCACCGGACCCTCGTGGAGTTTCCAGAGCCGCCGCAGGAGCGGGACCAGCTCCTCGAGGCGCAGTGCGGGCGACTCGGGATCCCGCTCGCCGTGCCAGCCGACCTGCATGCCCTTCGTCCCCGTCCCGAGCCCCAGCACCAGCCGTCCGCCGCTGATCTCATCCAGGCCGCGGGCTTCATTGGCCAGGATCAGAGGCGAGCGGCCGACCGCGTACGCGATCGCGCTGCCGATCCGACACCGGCGCGTGTGATGCGCCATCTCCGCCAGCGCGACGATTGCCGAGCGGTCATTGAACTCGCCCGTCCACGCCGCGTCGAGCCCGGCCGCATCGGCGGCCCGCGCGACCTCGACCGTCGTCGCCATCGGTCCTGCGAACACACAGACCCCGATGCTCGCCATCGGCGTTCGGTCACTCATCACGCCACGTTCAGCAAGGCCCGGATCGGATACACGAGTGCCGAGTTGTTGCAGACGCTGCGCGCCGGGGGATGGCGATTCTCCACCGGGGGATAGACGAGGTGGCTGTGAAAGAACTCGGTGCGATAGAAAGAGAAGCGCTGCTGGGGACACTGAGCGCCGTCCCTGAAGAGCAAGGTGACGAATGCCTGCTTCTGCGGCTTCACGACCACCTCAGCCACCGGGAGCCCCGTCCGCTGACCCACGCGTGCCTCCGGCTGGGGGAGGGGGTGGCCGTCCAGTCTCAACAGCTGGACCGAGGGATAACCGTGAAGCAGACACTCACTGTGTCCGCTGTTACGGAGCGCAAAATCCCAAAACACGTGACCCGCATTACGCGTCTCGCGTACAAACGACAGCTGCAGCTGATGTGTGCTGCACGGAGGTGTCGCCACCGCCGTCCCCGGCACGCACAACGCAACCCCGCAAACCACCGCTGCCACGAGGCCGCGGAGCGAAGCGCGGCCCTGATACCGTCGCCGCCCGACAACGTTCATGGCTGCACTTCCTTTCGTTCGGAGTACAGACCGACCCTACTCGACTCTCCACACGGTGGTCAAGTCAGCCGCACCCCGGGTCGAGGTGCGCGTCAGCAGTAAACGCGCTCCGACGCCGCCGGCAAGCGCCGCGATCACGGGCACCAGGACAAACGCGTCGCGTGAACGCGAGCCGGAGCCGGACGAACAGCAGGATCAGGTATCGCGCAAACGTCGAGGATCAGCCAACGGTTGATGCGGGTGCGTCTGTCATCTCGGCGTTCGAGCTCGAACGAGTAGTGGATGTGTACAGCGACCTGCGCTCCTGAGTTCCTCCGACCGCGCGATCACGTGGTGAAGTCGATCGATCACGGCGGCAATAGAAGACCGGTCACCGTTCCCCACCACCTCTTCTCCCGCTGCTCGCTTTCCGTCGCGCTAGCTGCTCCAGTGCCGTGCATGGTAAGGCCGGATACGTCTGTCGTATCGCTTGACCTAGCCGAAGCCGGTACCCACTTCTCCTTGTCAAACGCATATCGGAGAGCAGCTTTAACAGCGCCGCGGGCGGGGCATCCACGGTCGAGGAGTAGAACCGGTGCCATGGCGAGTTCGACACGTTCCAGCCGGGGTATGCTATCCGCGGCCGAGGCGGAGGTTGCGCCGACGCTCGCGGTGGCGAAAATACCGGGTGTGTCGTCTTCACCTTCGTTTGCTGATCTCGCGATCGCTCCAGACCCTCCGATGGATCTCCTCGCACTGGCGATCGCGCAGGAGTTTCGCGATGTCGACGCGAGCCGCGCCGTCACCCGACTCGACGCTCTCGGTGCGGAGTTGGCGCAGTGCGCGGCACAGACCGACGGCGCCCCCGAGGCGGTCGCGCAGGCGTGCAGCCTGCTGTTGGGTACCCAACACGACTTCCGAGGAGACAATGAGACCTACGACGATCCCGGCAACTCGATGCTCGACCTGGTCCTCGCCAGGCGCCGTGGCCTCCCAATCCTGCTGTCGGTCGTGTACATCGAGGTTGCCCGCCGTGCGGACATTCCGATCGGAGGAGTCGGCTTGCCGGGCCACTTCGTCGTTGCGCATTTCGGAGAGCACCCTCCGTTGCTGCTGGACCCGTTTGATCGCGGTCGGGTCCTCGGCGCGGCGGTCGGGCAGGAGGACCTGCGGCCCTGGCGCCCGCACGAGATCGCGATGCGGATCCTGAACAATCTCGTCGGAAGTTACGAACGCCGCGCGAACCTGACCGCGGCGATCCGTGCCGCCCGCATGCGTCTCACACTCCCAGCGCAACCGGCGCTGGGACCAACGCTTCAGGCCGAGTTGCGAGCCCTGCAGGCGCGTCTGAACTGAGTTATCAGCCGCTGAGGTAGCTCGAGGGTGCGCGCGGGTCGGGCTCGAGTATCTCCATCGGGACACGCGTCAGTGGATTTCGAGCACGATCTTGCCCAGCGCGCCGCGCCGCTCGATCAAGCGCAGCGCATCGGCGCCCTCGTCCAACGCGAATCGCGCCCCGACTAGCGGGCGGATCGCGCCGTCGCCGACGAGGCGGGTCACGACCTCGCCGATCTCGCGTGCCGCCTCGGGCCGCGTGATCACCCACTCGCGCCACGCGGCGCCGACGACTTCGGTGTTGTGAAACAGCAGCCGGTTGACCTTCACCCGCGGGATCGACCCGCCGGTGAAGCCCACGACGACGGCTCGTCCGCCTTCGCGCAAGGCCCGCAGGCTGTCCGTGAAGCGCTCGCCTCCCACTGGGTCGATCACGACGTCGACCCCTCCGCCCGTCAGCTCGCGCACCTGATCGCGCCACCGATCGTGGTGGCGGATGACCTCGTCCGCGCCGGCTCGGCGTGCCACCTCCATCTTCTCGTCACTCGAGACGACCGCGATCGCGCGCGCCCCGAGCCCGCGTGCAACCTGCAACGCCGCGGTGCCGACGCCGCCCGCGGCGCCGTGGACCAAGACCTGCTCGCCGGCCGCCACACGCCCACGCGTGCGGAGCGCGAACACGGCGGTGTGGTAGTTCAAGACCAGTCCCGCCCCCTCGATCAACTCCAGCACGTCCGGCAGCCTGAAGGTGAGGTGCGCGGGGGCGACCGCGACCTCCGCGAACCCACCCAGCTGCGTGAACGCCGCAACGCGATCGCCCGGCCGCAAATCGCCGTCGACAGGCGCGGTGCGTACGAAGCCCGCGACCTCCATGCCCGGCACGAACGGCAGCTCCGGCTTCATCTGGTACATGCCCTGACTGAGCAGCAGGTCGGGAAACGCGACCCCGGCGGCGCGCACGTCGATCACGACAGGCTCGCCGAGGGCCAGCGCATGCGACGCCGCAGGTTCCGGAACGTCGGCCAGAACGACGGCGTCCGGACCGCTGAACGCAGACACCTGGAGAGCGCGCATGGCGCACCGAATCCTACGTCGGTTACGGGCTCCGATACTGGGCGCCCGGAGCCCTAGCGCGACCCCACCGCGCCCGCGCCGGACTCGAAGGTTGACGGCCAGCGCGAACGTGCGCGGTGCGTCGGTCTTCAGACGCCTTCTTTTCTCTGCCGGACCTGAGCAAGCAGCCGACGCTCGCTACCGGCGAACGGTCAGCACGGAGAACCTGACGAAGGCAATACCAGAGCCGCCGGCCACCACCTCGGCCTGACACTCGTACTCGCGCGGCGTCCGTACGACGTCTACAAATGCACAACTCGCGCCGGCCCGACGATCCTTGGCGGCGCTCGCCCGGAATAGAACCCTGTCGTGATTCGGGAGGAGGTAGACGATGCTCAGCTCCGTCGCGCCGGACTCGTCGCCGGCGAGACGAGTCGAGAGTGCGCGCGCACCTCGTCCTCCGGCGAGCGGCACCATCTGTTGCCGAGCCGCTCTCCGGTCTGCGACGCGCATCACGATCGGGGTCGGTTCTCGGTCAGACCCGATCCACGTGACGCCGCAGCCTGCGCGGCGTGGGGGGACGCGGCAGGACCGGGTGGCCACCGTCGTCCCCCAGACGCCGCATGCGACAGCACCAGTCCCAGCACCAGGACGATCAGGACAATGGCAGCTCGCGAAAACCTGTCAGTTCTGAACATCTCTCACTCCCCCTCGGCTATCCGTTCTGCTGTTGGAGCACTTCCGAGGCAGGATAGTGCGGTGGGAGCGGGAGGGTGCGCATTCGCGGGTCCGGAGACCCCAAAGTCATGCTCAACTTCCCAAAGCCAACTTCGCGCCGGTCGTTTGGGAAACCGGGCATGAATATCGTGCTCAACTTCCCGAACGGTCTCCCGGCGATCGGGTTTGGGAAGCTGAGCAGGTTTTCGCCGTCTGCCGGCGCCGCCCCGGCCACTCACCGGACACCCCGCAGCAGTCCAAGGAGAATCCACCCCGAGCCTACGGCGCCAGAAATCGCGACCGACAGCGCCTCCCCAAGCCAGCTCGGGCACCCGTGCCCGACCTGAGCGGATCGACGAAGTCGCGGCCGCTTGCCAATGGGCCGTGGAGGACTCGAACCTCCAACCTTGGGATTAAGGGTGGCAGACGAACTGAAGCTGACGGCAGCGAACCGGAACGCGCTGCGAGTCGCCACTTATGGGTTGTGACGAGCTGTCACAAATTGTGGCGTGTGTGGAAATCTGTTCACCTCATTTCTCGCGGGGGGCCTCCCGCCTGCGCCGGACAAGACGTGTGGTGTCAAGCCTGTTCACGCACATGTTCACGCAGGGGGTCTCCCGCCTGCGCCGGACAATACGGTGCCGCGCACGCATAGGGCGGGCTCAGCCGTTGCGTGGGCTGGTGTGCAGCGCCAGGCACTTGGGCACAGCGGGCAGCGGTCCTCCTAGCCTCGCGGCACCGGGTAACTCGCGCCGCAGCGCTTGCAGATGTTGTGGTGGTCGACATGCTGGCCTCCTTTCTGGTTAGAGGGTGGCGCCGCGCCCGCCGGGGGGGGAGCGGACGCGCCTGCGGTGCGGGTGCTCGAGCAGGGGCGCGGTGAGCGAGTGCGTTTTTTGTCAGCTTTTCTCTCGCTCGTTTGTGGCAGACGCGCCCGCTGCGTTTGGCGGAACCGTTAGCGGAGGGTCTGGTCGCGTGTGTGTAAGTTCTGCTGGATCGCTTCGAGGGATCGTTCAGCGATTTCCGTGTGCGGGTTGGAGACTGGGGCTTACGGTACGGGCGCATCACGGCCTTTTCGGAGGTGGTGAGGAGCACGACGAAGTAGGCGACGATCTGTTGCGACGTGGTCAATGCTGCTGCGAGCCGTCGTTGCTTCGTTTCGGGGCGGTGAGCGACACGAATCGTCGCTCGGAAACCTGCCGTTCGAGGTGTAATCACCGACCGGCTTGGAGAGCCTGGACGCAGGTTTGATGTCACTCGCGGGCTTTGTCTTGGTTTTCGGTTTGGCCTACAGTGGCGGTGGTATCTTTAGCGATGTCACTTTCGATCCATGCTCGGAGCATGTCGACCCTCGTGAAGATGCTCGGATCGCTGCCGTTCTCATACGTCCGGTGATTGATCTCGACTTCGAGACCCTAGGTGATAGGGGGCCGCCGCTGTCGCCGAAGCCGATTGCGGTGTTATGGGCTGGGTAGTTCTGCGCGCACATGTCGCTTGAGCCCCAGTAGTCGGAGCCGACAGCTGCGATGCAGTAGCTGTCGGGTTGGATGACGGTCGGCCCGCTTGCGGTTGTTTCCCAGGCCGCGGTTCGGACTGGTTCTCCCCACCCGTAGATGATGGCCGGGGTTTCCGCCGGCGGTTGCGAGCTCGCCAGCTGGATGCTCGGCAGGCTCGTGGGTGTCGCGAGTACGAGCACGCGGCGTCGTTCTGGTAGAGGGGCGCTGAGGTGTATCCGGGATGAGCGGTCACTGCGTGTTGGTTTGAGGCCGTTTCCGAGCACGTTCGAGTGCACGATGTACCGGACGCGGGCCCCGACAGACAATGCGCCGCGGTCAGCACGTCGGTCGGGGAGACGATGGTCCCGGAGCACATCTGCTGCGGTGCCGTCGACGATTTCGACGAGCTCGGGGATGTTGCCGGGCGTGCTGCCGATGACCGCCGCATGCGCCAGCGGCTGGATCGCGTGGGCTGACGCGGCAGCGGGCCGCCCGCTGCGAGCATCGTAGCGAGAGCGATCAGGATCCACGATCTCACGTCGCCTCACCTGCGTTCGAGGAGTCGTCACCGAGAGCGTCAGACGCACAAGCCTGACTTCGTTCAGGGCGCTCGGAAAGTCGTCCCTTCTGGTGATCCCTTGGCCCTTGCAACGCCGTCCTGTGGTTGGCTAGAACCATTTATCACCCGCAATACCCGAAAAAGCTACCGTACTAAACCACAGTTTTCGTGGGGTACAAGCGGCTGATAGCATCGGTGGGGACTGATGGTATTCGCGGCCGTGTCCCCCAGACCCCTCACCGGCGTCGAGCAGCGAAAGCTGGCTCAGCTCGGCAACCGCACCAAAGCCAAGAAAGGCGAATACGATCGCGGGCACGCGGACAGAGACGAGTACATCTGCCACCAGCTCGACCGGCACTCCGTGCGGTCGACATCGCGTACATCCTCAAGGTCACGCCCAAAGCGTAGCGGACACGCGAGACCAGAAGCGCGGCCGGTGACCGTGATCGTGGTGACGAGCACAGGTGAGAGCTGGCGGCTGGCCGGCGGCGGGACTACCCGCCGAAGTAGATCGAGCTTGAGCAGCCTCGGAGTCTTCGGTTCACGCATGTGTACACTTGGCCGTTCATGGGCAATCTAGATGAGAAAAGTGTGGGTAATGGGCCGTGGAGGACTCGAACCTCCAACCTTGGGATTAAGAGTCCCCTGCTCTACCAGTTGAGCTAACGGCCCGGGGGGCCCGATCTTAGCTGCCGACCGCCGCTCAGCAACTCTGAGCGATCTGCTGGGCGGTCGACGAGGACTTCGCCGCCGCTTGCAGCTGCGTCTTGGCGGTCGCGCGGGACAGCTTGGGTGTCAGGTTGAGTGCGTTCGCGGTCGCGAGATCGCCCTTGCGCGTCTGGCCGGCGGCGTACGCGGACACCGCGAGGCACTCGAAGGCGTTGACCTCGGTCGGGTTGGCGGCGCTGATCACCTCCCAGGCGTTGGCCTCGTTGCCGTAGTCGCCGAGCCTGGCGTACGCCCGCGCCGCCAGCAGGGTCGTGGTCGGATCGGGGTTCTTGGTCAGCTGGAGGTAGCGCTGGTATGCCTGGGTCAGCTCGTTCAGCTCGTTCTTTCCGGACGTGGTGAATGTCTGCGTGTTCTGGTTGTAGTTGGGCCCCGCGGTGGTCGCGGAGTTCCAGCGCGCCTGGACGAGCGAGGCCCACGCGGCGGCGCTGTTCGGGTTCTCCTGGGTGGCCTTGATCGCCGCCTTCTCCTGGGAGGAGACGGCCGAGGTCTGGCTGCCGCCGCCGCCGTTGAAGGCGTTCAGCAGCCCGCCGCCGCCGACCCCGGTGCCAACGCCGAACAGCACCAGCCCGCCGCCCATCAGGATGGCGAGCCCGAGGTAGACGCCCTGAACGGTGCGCCGGCGACCGCGACTACGTAGATCGAACAGCATTTCAGGAGATTCCGAGGCCGTCACCGACCTGGTTGAGCTCGGCGGCCGCACGGGCCCTGGCACGACGGTCACCGATCTTGAGCAACACGATACTCGCCAGATACAGAATCACGAGCGGGAGCGCCTCCAGTGCGGTGGTGACCGGATCAGACCCCGGCATCGCCGCGGCGACCACGGCGATGCCCACGATGCAGTAGCGCCAGTGCCGCGTCAGGGTGCGGCCGTTGATCACGCCGATGCGCTGCAGCCCGAGCAGCCCGAGCGGGAGCTGGAACGCCAGCCCGATCCCCAGCATCGTGAGGATCTGGAACGTGTAGTAGGTCTTCGCCTGGACGAGGATGTCGAAGTTCTGACTGTTGTAGCCCTGGAGGAAGTGCACCGCCGGCGGCAGCACGACCAAGTAGGCGAACGCCACTCCCATCAGGAACAGCACCGGCGCGATGATCGTCAACGGTGTCGCCACCCGTCTCTCCTCCGGCTTCAGGGCGGGGACGACGAACGCGTAGCCCTCGTAGAGCAGCACCGGCAGCGTGATCAACAACGCGAAGTAGCCGGCGACGGTCAACGTGGTCGTGAACGGCTCTCCGACGCCGATCGTGATCGGAAGCCTCTTGGCGGTCGCCCGCGGAAGCGCGGCGGCGGCCTCCGCATCGCCCTGCGCCATCTGCGCGAAGTACCCCCGGTCGGTGGCCGATTGGCGCGGGGAGTTGGCGAGCGCCGCGGCGGCCGCCTCGCTGCGCAGCAGACCCTGGCGCTCGTTGACCAGATCCCCGCTCTGCCCAGAGATGTGGTTGGCGTCGGTCGCCGGGGCCGCCGGCAGCGCGCGGTTCAGGGCCTTCAGCAGCGGCTGGTTCTGCCAGAAGCAGAACCCGAACGCGACCGCGAGCACGATCCCGCAGATAATCAGCCGCGAGCGCAGCTCGTCGAGATGATCGACGATGCTCAGGCGGTCTTCGTGCCCGATCGGCCTGAGGACCTTCGCCATCCCTGGGCTCCTCCGGCGCTCTAGGACTTACGCTCGGACGCGGCGTCGGCCGGTTCGCGGGCGGGTGCCACCGGCTGAGGCTCGGCGCTCGGGACGGGCGTCTCGGCCGCCCTCGTGAGCTCGGGACGGTCGGCCGCGTCGGCGTCGTGATGATCGCCGGTGATGCCGTCCTTGAACTCCTTCATCCCCTGCCCGAGCGAACGACCTAATCCCGGCAACCGCTTCGGGCCGAGGATCAGGAGCACGATCACGAGTACGACGATCAGATCGGTGGTGGGGTTACGGAACATGTAGCGGTCCTCCGGATGGGGATCACGAAGGGTAGCGGGCCTCGAGACGGTGGGTGGCCAGGAGGCTCAAGCTTGGCCGCGCGGGCGCCGATTAATTGGTCAGCCAGGGAGACATTGATGAACAAGAACCCGCATAACCACTCAGTACGACGGATCGTCCTCCCCAGCGGTAAGTGCATCGAGGTCGTGCGCTTCTCTGACCCGCAGGAGATCGAGCGTTCAGGGCTGCACATCTGCCCATTGTGCCGCTCGGATCTCGTCCAGCCGGTCGCATGGAGTGAGACCGACGAGGAGCACTGGGAGCTGACGCTCAGCTGTCCGAACTGCTGGTGGGGCGGGACCGGAGTGTTCCAGCGCGAGCAGGTCGACGAGCTCGAAGAGGAGCTCGACCAGGGGCTGGCAGACATGCTCCGCGACCTCCAGCGCCTGGCGCACGCCAACATGAGCGATCAGATCGAGCGGTTCACCGCCGCCCTGCACGCGGATCTGATCCTGCCAGAAGACTTCTAGACGTAGCGCTCGACGACTCCGTCCGCGACCAGCGCAAGGGCCGAGCGTTGACGGACGCCCAGCCGCGGTAGCCGTGACTTGGCCTCGGCCACGAGCTCGAGTGCCCGCGCCTTCGCAACCACGAGCGCACCGGTGGCGGCGATCCGCTCGCAGATCTCGACCGCATCCGTGGTCGAGCGGATCAGCCGGACGTCGACCCGAGCCAGCTCCGGATCGCGGCCGCGAGCGATGATCAACGGCAGCGTGATCGTGCCGTCCAGCAGGTCCGCTCCCCGAGGCTTGCCGGTCCGCTCCGGGGGCCCCGACACGTCGAGGACGTCGTCGAGGATCTGGAATGCCAAACCGATCTGCTCGCCGAACGATCCGAGCGCATCCAGATCTCCGCTGCCCTCGTGCGCTCCTAGCTCACACGCGGCGCGGAACAAAACCGCGGTCTTCAGCCGGCAACGCTCCATGTAGCGCTCGACCGAGACCGCCGCGTTCCACGCATCCGCACGCTGCATCAGCTCCCCGAGCGCCAGCTCGGAGCTCGCCCGCGAGAGCAGTCTGACCGGCGCCACCGCGCCGCCCGCCGCCAGCTCCCCGAACGCCCGCGAGAACAGCAGGTCACCGGTCGCGGTCGCCGCCAGCCGGCCGCCCGCGGCGACCACGGTCGGACGGCCGCGGCGAAGCGAGGAGCCGTCGAGGACATCGTCGTGAACGAGCGTCGCGGCGTGCACGAGCTCGACCGCCGCCGCGGCGCGCACGAGTCCCTCGGTCTCGGGTGGCGGCACCCCGGCGGCCAGGCACACGAGCAGCGGTCGCAGCCGCTTACCGCCGGCCGCGATCGTGTTGCCCGCGAACCGCGCCAGCAGCGCGCCGTGACCGTCCGCGAGCCCCGCCATCCGGTCCTCGACGCGGACCAGCACCCTGGCCGCGGCATCGCCGCCCGCGTCGACGACCGCCGAGATCGCGTCCGTCGTCATCGGACGGCCACCCCCACGTGCAGCGCGATGATCCCGCCCGCCGTCAGAACCCAGCGGATCCGGGACAGACCGCAGCGCTCCAGCACCGCCGCCAACTCCTCCGGTGCCGGAAAACGCCGCACCGAACTGGGAAGGTAGCTGTACGCGTCCGCGTCGCCCGCCAGGCGTCCGAGCGCCGGGACGACCCGATCGAACCACAGCTCGTAGAACAGCGACAGCGGCGGCCGGCGCGGAGTGGTGATCTCGAGCACGACGACCCGCCCGCCCGGCCTCACCACGCGCGCCATCTCCCGCAGCCCCCGCTCGAGGTCCGAGAAGTTCCGCGCTCCGAACCCGACCGTGGCGGCGTCGAACTCGCCGTCGGCGAACGGCAGCTCGAGCGCGTTCGCCCACGCGAACCGCACCCCGGCCACGTCGCGAGCGCCCGCCTTGGCGCGCGCCAGCTCCAGCATCCGCTCCGAGAAGTCGGTCCCGACCACCTCACCCGCCGGAGCTACCCGCCGCGCGAGCTCGAGCGCCAGATCGCCGGTCCCGCAGGCCACGTCGAGCGCGCGGTCGCCGGACGACAGCGCCGCCAGGTCGGCCGCCCGGCGGCGCCACTGGTGGTGCAGACCGGCGGTCATGACCGTGTTCATGCGGTCGTACAGGCCGGCGATGCGGTCGAACATCGCACGCACCTGACGTTCGTCCAGGGTCCCCGGTGCGCTCGCCGTCATGTCCCCGCGGCGCCGGCTACTGCAGCAGTGAGAGGAAGCCGACCAGGTTGTTGAACTTCTGCGGGGTCTGCTGTTCCAGACCCTTGAACGACGGCATCGGCGCGGTCGGGTTGATCAGCGTCGAGGCGATCGCCTGCGCCGGGAGCTTGGAGCCGATGTGGGTCAGCGGCGGACCGGGGCCGTTGTTGCCGTTGTCGCCGATGGTGTGGCACGCGAGGCACCCCGACTGCCCCACGACCAGCTCGCCGGCCATGAACGTCGCCTTCTCGGAGGCGGTCAGGCTCGCCGGCGGGGCCAGGCTGACCTCATTCGGCGAACCAGTGTTGGCGCCCTCGTAGGTCAGGAACGCGATCGCCGAGATCGTCGCGATCCCGGCGGCGAGCGCCACCGGACGCCGCCAGATCAGCCGCTCCGGGCTGCGGTCGTAGAACGGCAGCAGGAACAACAGGATCATGCAGATCGTCGGCACCCCGATCGTCGCCATCGGGGTGAACTTGGGGACGTTCTTCATCACCCGCAGGACCTCGAACAGGAAGAAGAAGTACCAGTCGGGCCGGGGTACGTAGGTGGTCGTCGTGGGGTCGGCCTTGGCCTGCATCTCGGCCCCGAACATCAACGACAGAAAGATGATCACCGCCATCACGATCACCGCCATCCACGCGTCCTTGGCGACCGCGTAGGGGAAGAACGGATGCCCCTCGTTCTTCAGGACCGAGTACTCGCGGAGATATTCCTCCTTCTGCGCCTGGTTCACGAGCTCACCTACACCTCGGCCGGCTCTAGCTCGGAGTCAAGCTCGGGCAGCACGTCGCGCTCCACCTTGATCCACGGCGGCGCCGAGATCCCGAGCTTCGTCACCAGGTACAGGTGCGCGCCGATCAGCGCGATGATCGCACCGGGCACGAGCAGCATGTGGATCGCGTAGAAGCGCGACAGGGTGGTGGCGCCGAACTCGGGTCCGGCGCGCAGGAAGTCGGACAGGTATGGCCCGATGAACGGCCCCGTGCCGTTGATGTTGACGCCCACGATCGTGGCCCAGTAGGAGCGCTGATCGAACGGCAGCAGATACCCGGTGAAGCCCATCACCAGTGTCAGGATCAGCAGCGTCACGCCGATCACCCAGGTGAGCTCCCGGGGGTACTTGTAGGCGCCGAAGAAGAACACCCGCGCCATGTGCAGGAAGATCAGGATGATCATCACCGAGGCGCCCCACTTGTGCATGCCGCGGACGAACTGGCCGAGGAACGCGTCGTCGGTGATGTAGCGGATCGACTCGTACGCACCGCCGGCCGCGTCCGGCCGGTAGTACATCGCCAGGAACACGCCGGTGACGGCCTGCGAGAGGAACGCGAACAGCGTCGCCGAGCCCAGCGTGTACGCCCAGTTGATACCGCGCGGGACCTTGCGGTACAGCAGCCAGCGAATTCCGCCCGACAGCGAGGTGCGCTCGTCGATCCAGTCGACGACCGTGATCCCGGCCTCGGCGGCGGCTCCGTGCCCGTCCGCGTTGCCGTTCTCCTCGCCGGGGCGCTTGGGCTGCGGCTTGAGGACTCTCGGAAGCGGTGGTGCGGGCAGCTTGGGCATCGTCGGTCGCTAGAGCTTGGCGGTGGAGAAGCGGGCCGGGTAGAGGTACTGGCCGATCCCGTCAAGCGGCTCGCCCGGATCGCGTGGCGAGAAGCGGCGCAGCTGGCCGTTGACCGAATAGCGCGGCCCGATCTCGACCAGGCCGTTGTTGAGCCGGGTGTAGAACCGGTCGAGCGGACGCACCGGCGGGCCGCCCGCGACCATCCCGCGGAAGTCGTAGACGCCACCGTGGCACGGGCAGATGAAGCGCTCGGCGGCCTGCACGTAGCGGACCGGACAGCCGAGGTGCATGCAGCGCGACGACAGCGCGATGAAGTGGTTGTACTGGTCCTCGGGCTCGGTGTCGATCGCCGGATTGCGCAGGCGCATGTACGCGATCGTGTTGCCCGCCTCGCCGATCCCCGAGACGACCGTGATCACCTTCGTGACGTAGTTGACCTCGGTGAAATCGCTGGGGACGCCGACCGGCTGCCAGGCCCACGGCAGCCGGCTGAACACCGGTCCGATCGCGAACCCGAGCGCCGGCAACGTGAAGGCCGCCGCCGCGATCGCTCCAGCCGAGTTGACCGACACATCCATGAACCGCCGGCGGGTGACGGTCTCGCCCTCGAACGCCCCCGGGAAGCCCCGGTCGGCGGTGTACTTGGACTTTGCCTCTTTATGTCGATCTGGCACGTGCGCCTCGGCGAACTGCTGCGTCCTGAATTGAACGGGCAGAGAAGCCTATCGTCAAGATCGCTACGTCCGTCACGAGGACGCCCGCCGCGCGGCGGAGACCCGCAGCGCCGCGGCCGCCGCCGGGTCTCCGCGGCGGGCCCGAGCCTTCGCTTCGCGCAGCTCCGCGCTGGTTCCCCACCCGACCGCGGCGGCGCCGGCCTCCCAGACCGCGTCGACCAGCTCCTGGTCGCCGCGGCCGGCATGGACCTGCGCGACCAGCGAGATCACGTCCGACAGCTCGGTGGTGGCGTCGAGGTCGCCGAGCGCGGCGAGCCGCGAGAGCCCGAGCGCGTACAGCTGGTCGCCGAGCAGCAGCGCCAGGTCGGGGTCCTCCGTGCGCACCACCCGCGGCGCGCCGTAGTGAAGCCGGGAGCCCTCGAGGATCATCTCCAACAGCAGCTCGTACTCGCGCCGATCGCCGGCCGTGCGGGGACCGCTGGCGCCGAGCCGGGCGGGCGCCGAGGGACCGTTCGAGCCCTCCTCGCAGACCAGCTCGCCGAGCCGGCCGCCCTGCGCGCGCAGTGCCGCCGCGAGCGCCCGGCTCACCCGAGCTCCCGCAGCGCATCGCGCGCCGCTCGCACCGTCCGCTCCACGTCCTGGCCGGTATGCGCCAGCGACGGGAACCAGGCCTCGAACTGCGACGCGGGCGGGTACACGCCACGCGCCAGCAGCGCGCGGCAGAAGGCGCCGTAGGCGTCGAGATCGCAGGCCGCGGCAGCGGCGTAGTCGCGGACCGGCGCGGGCGCGAAGAACGGCGTCACGAGACCGGGGACGCTCTGCACCTGCAGCCCTACCCCGGCCGAGCGCGCCGCCTCGCGCAGCCCGTCCGCGAGCGCGTCGGTCGTGTTCGCCAGTCGTTTGTAGGCGCGGGCGTCGAGCTGCTCGAGGGTCGCGAGCGCGGCCGCGACCGCCAGTGGGTTGCCCGACAGGGTCCCCGCCTGGTAGACGTCTCCCGCCGGCGCGACCCGCTCCATCAACACGGGTGGGCCGCCATACGCCGCCGCCGGCAGCCCGCCGCCGATGATCTTGCCGAGGATCGTCAAGTCCGGCCAAACGCCGAACCGTTCCTGGGCGCCGCCCCGCGCGACCCGGAAGCCGCTGATCACCTCGTCGAACACGAGCAGAGCGCCGTTGTGGTCGGCCCGTTCACGCAACAGCTCGAGGAACCCCGGCGCGGGAGGGACGACGCCCATGTTGGCCGGCACCGGTTCGGCCAGGATCGCGGCCAGCTCGTAGCGGTCGGTCGCCTCCCTCAGCGCATCGGCGTCATTCCAGGCGACGATCACGGTCGCCTGGGCGGCCGCCGCGGGGACCCCGGGGCTGGCCGGAAGTCCCTGGGTCGCGAGCCCGGATCCCGCCTCGGCGAGCAGCCCGTCGACATGTCCGTGATAGGCGCCGGCGAACTTGAGCACCAGCTCGCGCCCGGTCGCCGCCCGGGCGACCCGCAACGCGCTCATCGTCGCCTCGGTTCCCGACGAGGTCATCCGCAGCATCTGCACCGACGGGATCCGGTCGACGACCTCCGCCGCCAGCGTCACCTCGCCCTTCGTCGGGGCGCCGAACGTGGTGCCGTTCATCGCCGCCTCGACGATCGCGTCGATCACGGCGGTGTTGGCGTGACCGAGGATCAGCGGGCCCCACGAGGACACCCAATCGATGTACTCGTTGCCGTCGACGTCGACGATCGTCGCGCCCTCACCGCGCGCGATGAAGATCGGGTCGCGGCCGATCGCGCGCATCGCGCGGACGGGCGAGTTGACGCCACCCGGCAGCAGGTCCAGGGCGCGGTGGTAGAGCTCGCTCGAGCGGGTGGTGGCGAACGCGCTCACACGCCCGCGTGCTCGCGTTCCCAGGCCCGGTAGTCGTCGGTGAAATACAGCAGCCGGATCTTCTTGAACTCGGTCGAGGAGTACAGCGTCGCTCTGTCGCTGACGCCGGTCTGCGCCGCGATCGACTCGAGGATCGCGTCGCATTCCTCCTTCGAGCGGCCGTGGGCCATGGTGAAGATCGAGTACGGCCAGTCCCGGTAGGTCGGGCGCTGGTAGCAGTGGGAGATGCCGCGGAATGCGGCCATCCGCGGGCCGAGCTCCATGATCCGCTCGTCGGGGACCTTCCACACGCCCATCCCGTTGGCGCTGAACCCCGCCCGGCGGTGGTACAGGATCGCCGCCACGCGGCGCAACAGCCGCCGCTGCTGCATCGCCTCCAGGTGCGCGAGCAGCTCGTCCTGGGGGATGCCCAGGGTCGCGGCCGCCGGGGCGTAGGGCTCCTCGGTGACCGGCAGGTCGCCCTGCAGAGCACGGATCACGGCGATGTCGCGTTCGTCATAGGGCTGCGGCTCGGTCTCGGCCGGCGGCGCGACCTCGACCGCCTTGGCCAGGTCCTCCGTACCGCCCTCCATCTCCAGATCCATCCGGATCTTGAACAGCTTCAGCGTCGGCAGCTGGCGGATCGAGTCGGCGCCGGCGATCCGGGCCAGGACCTCGAGGGTGCCGTCGAGGCCGAGCGGCGAGTCGGGCTCGGTCGCGATCGTGAACCAGATGTTGAACTCGTGGTTGCGCAGGTAGTTGTGCGACACGCCCGGATGGGCGTTGATCACGTTCGCGGCCCGCCACGGGTTCTCCGGGTCGACCTTCGCCGCGACCAGCATCGACGAGTAACCCAGCGCCCGCGTGTCGAAGATCGGCGTCACCTGCCGGATGATCCGCGCGTCGAGCAACTGCTTGACCCGCTCGATCAGCACGAGCTCGCCGATCCCCGCCTCGGCCGCGACGTGCTGGTACGGGCGCGGCGCGATCGGGAACTTGCCCTGCATCAGGTTCAGCAGCCGCTTGTCGAGCTCGTCGAGCGGGATCGCCGCGCCGTGCTTACGGCTGCGGAGCTTGGGACCGAACTGGCTCTTCGCGGCGTCGTCTATTGCAGCCACCGGGCGGCGTCCTTTGCGTGGTAGGTGATCACGATGTCGGCGCCGGCGCGACGGATCGAGGTCAGCACCTCGAGCACCGCGGCACGCTCGTCCAGGTATCCGCCGGCAGCCGCGGCCTTGAGCATCGCGTACTCGCCGCTGACGTTGTACGCCGCGAGCGGCATCGACGTCTCGTCCTTGACGCGCCGGATCAGGTCCAGGTAGGGCAGCGCCGGCTTGACCATCAGGATGTCGGCGCCCTCCTCGACGTCAAGCTTCGACTCCCTGATCGCCTCGTCGCCGTTGGCCGGGTCCATCTGGTAGCCGCGCCGGTCGCCGAACGCCGGCGCCGAATCGGCCGCCACGCGGAACGGACCGTAGAACGCGGACGCGAACTTGGCCGAGTACGCGAGGATCGGGGTGTCGGCGTGACCGTCCTCGTCCAGCGCCGCGCGGATGAACCCGACGCGACCATCCATCATGTCGCTGGGGGCGACGATGTCCGCGCCGGCCTTCGCCTGCGAGACAGCGGTCCGCGCGAGCAGCTCGAGCGTCGCGTCGTTGTCGACCGAGCCGTCGGGCCGGACGGCGCCGCAATGGCCATGGCTCGTGTACTCACACAGGCACAGGTCGGTGATCACGATCAGATCCGGATGTGCCTCCTTGATCGCGCGCGTCGCGAGCTGCACGACACCCTCGTCGTCCCACGCCCCGGAGCCCTCCTCGTCCTTGGCGGCGGGCAGGCCGAACAGCAGCACCGCCGGGATCCCGAGCGCCTCGGCCTCCCCAGCCTCCGCCACCGCGTGCGCGATCGACAGGTGATCGACGCCCGGCATCGCCGCGATCGGCTCGCGGCGATCGATCCCATGCGCGACGAACAGCGGGTAGACGAAGTCCGCCGGCGCCAGCCGGGTCTCTCGCACCAGGCCGCGCAGGGCGCGAGTCGCTCGCAGCCGGCGCAGACGGGTCTGTGGAAAGGCCATGGGTCCAGTCAGGATACCGGCGGGTCGCGGGCCGGCGCGCGGGTGATGGACTTGATCGCGGTCGCGTTCCGTTCCAGCGCTTTTGGTGGCTAATGGGGCGCTCTTGGGTGGCGGGGCGGCGTGTGGTGGCGGGTCCGTTGGGTCGCGGGCGAGAGTCTGTCGCTGGGTAGCACGGCCGTGCTCAACGCTCAACTTCCCAAAGTCAACGGCGCGCCGGCGGTTTGGGAAATCGAGCATGACTATCGTGCTCTACTTCCCGAACGGCGATTCGGAGATCCGATTTGGGAAGTTGAGCAGGTTTTTCAGGCGTCCGCCGGCGCCGCTCGCCCACTCACCGGCCCCCCAGAACGCCCCGCCACCCAAGAGCCCCCATTAGCCACCAAGGGCGGTCGGACGGAACGCGACCGCGCTCAAGTCCATCCCCCCCGCTATACGACCTTCCACAGGTTCATTCGATGCGCCGTCACGAGGCCGGCTTCGACGTACGGGTCGGCCTTTACCCACGTCTCGATCCAGTCAGGGTCGACGCCACGAAATACGATCGCGCCGCCGGTGGGTGGATCGCCGAGTGCGCCGGCCATCACGATTCTGCCCGCGTCGCGTTCGGAGCGGATCCGGTCGAGGTGGGCCTCGCGGTGGGGCACGCGGCGCGCGAGCATGTCGTCGACGTAGTCGTAGACGAGAAGATGGTGTTCGTCACTCATCGCTAACACCCTACGCCCCGCCGCGCTACTCTGGTGTGCGTGGCCGATCTTCAGAAGCGAGGTAGCTACACCCCTCGACGGGTGCGTGAGAAGCGGGCGTATCAGCTGGCGGTTGGTGGCACGGTCGCGGCGGCGGTCGGGGTCGCCGGTCTGGTGCTGGCGGTCGTGGGAGTGATCGGCGCCGGGCTGCCGATCGTGGCGCTGATCGTCGCGGTGCTCTGCCTGGTCATGTTCCGCCGCGTCACCGGCATGCGGTAGCGGCCGCGCTCAGGCCGCAAACCGCCTCAGCGTCAGCCGCGCCAGGCCTCCGAACAGGACCGCCAGCAGCGCGAGGTGCAGGAGCGGCAGCCCGATCCCGGGGGCGGTGCCGCTGAAGGCGTTGTTGACCGCCTGGAGCGCGGCTTTGAACGGAAACACGAACGCGATCACGTCGAGCACTGACTTGAGCGTCCCGGAGACGGCGCTCGCTGGCACGAGGGCCACGAACGCGATCGGCAACGACAGCAGGAACGCGAGCAGCGAGGCGGCGCTGACATCGCGGGCGAGGCCGCCGATCGCGACTCCGAGGGCGGCGAACGCGAGCCCGCCGAGCGCGATCGCGAGCACCCACAGCTCGAACCGGCCCCAGTCGAGGTGGACGAACAGGGATACGAACGCGGCCATCAGAAGCGTCACCGCGCCGGCGCAGCCGGCGGCCAGCACGATCTTCTCCGACAGCAGCCCCTCGGGCGAGACGAGCCCGCGCACGAGCCGCGAGTACGCGTGCTCGGAGCGTTCGAGCGCGAGCATCCCGGCGGCCAGCAGCAGAGTGACGAACATCAGCGACACGATCACCGCGATCGCGACCGCGTAGGAGTCGGTCGGGGTCGTCCTGCCGGCGAGGTTCGTCTCGGTCACGGTCAGCGGCGAGGAGATCGAGCCGAGCACGGGGCTGGCGAAGCCGAGGCCCTCGATCGCCAGGTTGGCGAACGTGGCCACCTGCCGCAACGGCGGCCGCAGGCGCGAGTCCGGTGGCAGCGAGTCGACCGTCGCCTGCACGATCGCGCGTGAGCTGCGCAGGCCGAGCAGCGGGAAGTTGGCGCCGAGGAAGTTGATCGAGCCGCCGTTCAGCACCTGGCGCAGATCGGAGACGGCGACGTTCGTCACCTGTCTGGAGATGAACTGCTCGACGCTGTTCAGCTGCGTCGTGATCGCCTGCTGGACGTACTGGCGTTCGATCGGGTCCTTGGAGTTGAGGACCAACTCGACGCTCGGGCTGCCCTCGCCGCTGGTGACGAGCGCCTGAATCTGGTCGGCGATGTCGGAGGGCACGATCAGCGCCGCCAGCGCCTCCCCGTTCTGGACCTTCGCGATCGCGGCGTCGCGCGAGTGGACGATGATCGGGTCGATCGACTTGTACAGCTGCTTGGTGTAGGAGGAGATGTTGATCTCGCCGCTGCCGAACTTGATCTTGCCGCCGCCGGGCGGGACGGCGCTGTAGACGGCCACCTTCGGCTTCCCAGGCGGGCTCGAGAGCGCGAACCCGATCATCAGCGCGATCGCGATCGGATACACGACCAGCAGGCCGACGAGCAGCGGCGAGCGGCGCAGGATCTGCAGGTCCTTGACGAGTAGCCAGCGCATCAGTGTCCGCGCTCGTGCAGGAAGCGGACGAACGACCGCTCGAAGTCGCGCAAGTCGCCCCCGACCGTCTGCTCGAGCTCGGCCGGCGTGCCCGTGAACAGCAGCTCGCCGTCGACCAGCACCAGCACGCGGCCGGCGTAGCGCTCGACCTCGGCGACGTTGTGGGTCGAGAACACGACCGTCGTCCCGCGCCCGGCGAGTCCGCCGATGAACTCCCACAGGCGCTCGCGCTGGCGTGGGTCGAGCGATGCGGACGGCTCGTCGAGCAGCAGCGCCGGGGGGTCGGACAGGAGGCCGATCGCGATGTTCACCCGTTGCTGGTTGCCGCCCGACAGCCGCGCGACCTCCTCCTCGGCACGGTCCTGGAGGCCCGTCTGCTCGAGCATCCGCTGCACCGCCTGCGACGGGTCCGGGAGCTTCTCCAGCCGCGCGAACAGGCGCAGGTTCTCTGCGACCGACAGCTTCGAGTACAGCGCCGGGTACTGCGGGACCCAGCCCACCTCCTTCGTGGTGCTGGTGATCTCACCCTCGGTCGGTTCGATGATGCCGGCCAGAATCGAGAGCAACGTGGTCTTGCCGGCGCCGTTGGGGCCGATCACGGCCACCAGCTCGCCCGGATACAGCTCGAAGCTGACAGCCTGGAGCGCCGCCCTGGTGCCGAAGCGCTTGGTCAGCGAGCGCGCCGCTAGGGTCGCCGCTCGCCCGCCGGTTGCCGTGCTGGAAGGCACGCCGTGGGAGGGTATCGTCACCCCCTCGTCTGAACGCGCGGTTCGAGCGAGGTACCGCAGGCACGGCAGAACGCATCATCCGGGCCCGGTATCGCGCCGCAGTCGGGACATCGATCACCAGGCACCGTCATCAGCCCGGTCCCGGCGCCCACCGAGCCGGTCGTCCACGGTTCGAGCACCATGTGCTTGCGCAGGTACAGCACCGTCTGGCGCAGCGTCGCGATCACCGGCAACGCGACCAGCGCTCCCGCGATGCCGTACAGCTGGTAGCCGACGAGCAGCGCGAGGATGATCAGGATCGGGTTGATCCGCAGCGAGATCCGGAACACCTGCGGGGCGACGAAGTGCCCCTCGAGCTGCTGTAGGGCGACGAACAGGAGCACGACCCAGAGCGCCGAGATCGGGTTCTCGAACAGCGCCACGATCACCGCCGGCAGCGGACCGATGATCGGGCCGATGTACGGGATGAACTCCATCAGCCCGTAGAAGGTCCCGAAGAACAGCGCGTACTTCTCGCCGTCGGGGAAGATCCCGACGAGGCCGAAGATCGCCAGTCCCAGCGCCGCGCTGGCGCCCATGATCAGGCTGAACAGGAGCTGGCCGCGGACATAGCCCGAGACCGCCCGCTGGACGAGCCGGGGGAAGTCGTCGTCGAGCGTGCCGTCCCCGTCCGGCATCACCCGGCGCACGAGCTCGCCTATCTGCTTGCCGTACACGAGCAGGTACACCGACAGCACCAGGATCAGCACGAGGTCGAACGAGACCGTCACGATCTTCCCGGCCAGATCGCGCGTGAACGAGACGATGCTGCCCGAGCTCTTGAGGACGTTCTTCTGCAGGGTGTCGAGCGCGGTCTGACCCTGCTTCTCGATCTGGACCTTGATCCCGTGCTGGTTGAGCCAGTTCTGGAAGTTGTCGAGGTCGTGGTTCGCGTTGTCGACGTAGTGGGGGACGTTATTGGCGAAATGGGTGACCTGGGTGCTGATCGGGTTCGCGAGCAGGACCCCGATCCCGCCCAGCGCCGCGAACCCCCCGACGTACACGCCCAGAATCGCCAGCCCCCGCGGGACCCGCATCCGCTCGAGCAGCTGCACCACCGGGTTCAGGATCAGAGCGACGACGCAGGCGATGATCAGGACCAGGAACACCGTGCCCGAGGCGCGCGCCAGCGCCCACAGCCCGAGCAGCGCGAGCGGAAGCACGACCAGCTGGATCCAGCGCGGCACGATCACCGGCGGGACCGGCGCCGGACTCGGGTGCTCGCCGGCGCTCGCCGGCGGGTGCTCGAGGGTGTCCGCCGCGGGCGGGTACTCGACGGTATCCGCCGCGGTCGGGGGCTCGATGCCCTCGGGCGCGCCGTTGCCGGGGGGCGGCCGGCCGTCGGGCTGGCCGTCGCGCTCGCTGTCGGGCGCGCGCTCGGGCGCACCGTCAACCCCGGGCGCCGCCCCGCGTCTCAGCCTGCCAACGCTTAACCGCATGCAAATGGAAGTATGCGCACCGAGACAACATGAACAAGCCCACCGCGATCCTGTTCGTCGGCGACATCGTCGGCAGCCTCGGCAAGCGCACGCTGCTGGCGCTGCTCCCGGGGCTGCGCGAGCGGCTCGCGCCGGACTTCGTGGTCGTCAACGGCGAGAACGTCGCCGGCGGGTTCGGGATTACGCCGAAGATCGCGGAGGAGCTGTTCGCGGCCGGGATCGATGTGATCACGCTCGGCAACCACACCTACCGCCACCGCGAAATCTACCCGTACCTGGACGCCGAGCCGCGGATCATCCGCCCCGCCAACTATCTGCGCAGCCAACCGGGTCACGGGTGGTGCGTGGTGAGCAGCCGCGGCCTCCGGCTCGGGGTCGTGTCGCTGTCGGGAAATCTGTTCATGAAGGCGGGGCGCCCCGCGTTCGCCGAGGCCGACGCCGCCCTGTACGCGCTCAAGGGTCAGGTCGATCACGTGTTGGTCGATATGCATGCCGAGGCCACCAGCGAGAAGATCGGGATGGGATGGCATCTCGACGGGCGGGCGACGGCCGTCGTCGGGACCCACACCCATGTCCCGACCGCCGATGCGCGCGTGCTCCCCGGCGGCACCGCCTACATCACCGACGTCGGCATGACCGGCCCGCGCGGTGGCGTGATCGGCGTCAAGCGCGAGGAAGCGATCGAGGCGATGGTCACGTTCATGCCGGTCAAGTTCGAGACCTCGACCGAGGATCCGTGGCTGAACGGGGTCCTGATCAAGGCGACAGAGCCGATGCGGGCGCAGGCCATCGAGCAGCTCCTGGAACCTGCTCCCGGTGTGACGTAGCGTCCTGCGCGCGCGGCAGCCGGGACGGATGCGCCCCGATCAGGGCGACGGTCACGAACGGGAAGAACCACACGATGTACGAGTACAGCCAGTAGTTGGCGCACAGCTGCAGCGCGATCAGGACGGCGGCGCCGAGCGCCGCGACCTCCACAACCCCGCGCTTCGCCGGCACGAACGCGACCGCGAGCGCGAGCGCGACGGCGGCGCCCTCCACAAGGTGCTGTTCCAGCGACAGCCCGCCCCACAGCCCCCAGATCGAGAACGGCGATACGCGCGTCGCCTGGTAGAGGATCGAGTCGTGCCAGAACGCATGCAGGTTGTCGTCGAGCAGCACCGGCAGCATCACGATCACAGCCGTGAACACGTAGGCGGCCGCGTACGCGAGCAGCGAGCGCGGGCGGGGCGGCGGGCCGACGCCGCGCATGAACAGCGGTCCCAGCGCCAGTGGGGCGAACTTCGTCAGCCCCGCGAGCGACGCCGCGACGCCCCTGGCGGGCGCCGAGGTGATCACCAGCAGCGCCAGCACCAGCAGCAGCGCCACCAGCGTGTCGTTTGTGTTGGAGCTGAGCGACCAGAGCGCGAACGGGTACGACGCCCACAAATACGCGAGCACGATCCCGGCCGTCGGGCCGCGGATCCGGCGGCCGAGGAAGTACAGGCCCAGCAGCGTCAGCAGATCGAACGCGATCGCGGCCGCGTGCGCCGCCGGCAGATCGTCCCAGGTGCCGCTCCAGCCGAAGATCTCGCGGAACGGCACGTAGGCGTAGTAGTTGACCGGGCCGTAGGTGTCGCCGCTGGCGTTGTCGCTCGGCCAGTGTCCGTACAACGGCTCGCCGTGCACGAACTTGTCGGCGCCGATCACGCCCGCGTAGCCGACGTCGATCACGTTCGAGTTGCTGACGTTGAGCCCGATCCGGAAGCCGACCAGGAACACGACCCCGATCGCCAGCCACGAGGCGGGCACCAGCAGCCTGAGCGGCTCGCGCGGCACGCCCCGGCCCCACGCGACCAACAGCATTCGCGCCAGCAGGTACAGCAGGAACGGGTAGACCAGCGGCACCGACAGGCCGATCGTTCCGTGGTCGAACAGCGCCAGCGAGATCGAAAACCCGAGCAGCACGAGCAGATCGAGGTGCAGCAGCGACGGTCTTCGTCGCCACGGAAAGAACGGGGCCACGAACAACACGCACAGCGGCAGCCATACGTACAGCGCGTTGACGCGCCGGCCGAACGCGCCGGGATAGCCACGGGCCATCGTCCAGGCGACCTGGAAGCCGGTCCATGCCTCGGTCACGGCGCCGGTCGCGTCGCTTACATAGACCTGCAACAGCTCCCTGCCGTCGGGACCGCGGGAGAACCAGCTCACCTGCCACTGCCTGTCGCCCTTCGTGTACTCGTACGGGATCACGGTCGGGTGCTTGCGCAGCTCGGCGCGAGCGGTGAGGCTCGCGGCCGCGATCTTCTCCACCTCCGCCGCCGTCAGCCGGTAACCGGGTGGCGGCTTGTCCTGCGAGGTGACGAGCACCGGGCTGCCGGTGGTGGCGGCCGTGGTGGTGGTGGTCGTCGTTGCGGCGCGAACGGTGCCGGGAAGTAGGGCGATCAGCCCCGCCAGCACTGCCGTGAGCGCGACTAGGGTGGTTGCTCGACGGCGGCCTAGGCCTTGAAGCTCCAAAGCTTCTGTCCGAGGAAGGACAGTGGCGTCGCGGCGGCGACCGCGATCGCCTGCGCGACCACCTTCGAGACCCCCGGGCCCTCGACGAGCACGATCAGGAGTAGCTCCGTGAACCCGAATGCGACCAGCGAGACCGTGAAGAAGCGAGCGCCCTGGAAGATCGGATGCTCGTGCTTGGCGTCGAAGGTCCAGTGGCGGTTGAGCCAGAAGTTGTTGATCACCGAGACGCAGAACGCGATCACGCCGGCGATCTTGTAGTCGATTCCGAGCAGGTGCACGCAGACGGCGAACACGCCCAGATTGACGACGTAGCCACTCGCTCCGACAGTCGCGAAGCGGATCAGCTGGAGCCAGTTGTGGCCTCGACGGACGCCGTGGCGTACGCGATGGCGCAACGGCACCTCGACGGTGCCGGTCAGTTCCTCGGGCATTGCTGGCAATGTATCGGCGGGCTGGGGCACAACCGTAAGGATGAAGGCGGGCTAACGGCCTCTTAATCCGGTATACCCGCGGACTCTAATCCGAAATGCGCACGTACTAGGGGGGCAACGTCGCGCAACGACCACTGGGAACGTGCCTCACGTGAGTCCGGCCCAGTGCCGCACCACAGTAGCGCACCGAGCGAATCGGAGCGATGCAAGGACCCGTGGCTGCCCCCACCGACGTGGTCCGCGCCACCCCAATCGACGAACTCGTAGCCGGGCGCGGCGGACAGCAGGACGTCGCCCGCCGTCGGGCAGCTCAGCGCCGACCAGATCCGCGCCAGCGCGTCCGGGTACTCGGTGCACAGAAACCGACCGTCTTGGATCTCTCCACGCAGCGCGGCGAGGTCGCCTTCGACGCTCCAGCGACCCCCGCGCAGGTCCTCTAGCTCGCCGCCCGGAGCAAACCGCAGCTCGCCGCGGCGGGTGCTCACGACCGCTTCCCGTTCGTTGTTCAGCCACAGGACGAGATCGACGCCGTCGACGTCGCTGACCGCCCCGATCGAGCGCTCGATCACCTCCGGACGTTGCGTCGGGTCCAGCGCGTACACCATCGCCGAGCGCTGGGCCGGGCTCAGGGCCACCTCGGCCCCGATCGAGCGCGACGGGCTCGGCGTCGCCACGTCGAAATCCTCGAACGCCTCGTTCAGACGGATCCGGTCTTCAACCGGCGCCTGCGAATGGTCCGAGGTGACGATCACCGCATGCTGTTCGAGAAATGCGTCCGGGCCGCCGGCGGCGTGCATCAGCCGTTCCATCTGCCGGTCCGCAGCCGCGATCGACGTGACCTGCGCGTGGGGGCCGTTCTTGTGCGACCACGCGTCGTTGTCGGGCAGCGAGAACAGCATGAAGTCGAACAGGTCGTGCTCGACCAGGTACGCGCCGACGCAGCCGGTGTGCTGGTCGCGGATCCCGGGCATGCCGAGCTGGCCGCGGCAGCCGGTGCGGCGGCTCGCGTACAGATCGGCGTAGAACAGCTCCAGCGGCCCGTCGATCGTGCGGCGGAACAGGGTCGAGGTGACGATCCTGGCGAGCGCCGTCTCGTTCGAGACCTCGTGCGGGTGCCGGCCGCGGTAGATCAGGTAGGTGGTGCCGGCGGTTCGCACGTCGGCGTCGTCGAGCGACTCGAACACGGTGTCGACGTCGTGCGAGAGGTGCTCGGCGTTCATCCGGTAGACGGTGTCGGTCAGCGAGCGAAGCACGCCGAACTGGCGGCTGGCCGAGAAGCTCGAGCCGTACTCGACGTAGCGGGCTTCCTCGCGGTGGTACCAGTTCATGCTCGGGATCAGGTGCCGGTCGGGCCCGACTCCGGTCGTGATCGTCGCCGCGCACACCGGAGTGACGGACGGGAACGCCGCCACGCAGTCCTCCACGTACACGCCCTCCTCGGCGATCCGCGCGAGCGCCGGCGCGCGGCCGGCGGCGATCGCCCGCTCGAGCATCGCCGGCTTGAGCGCGTCGATCACGACCAGGACGAGCTTCTTCGGCTTGCTGGGGTCGGTCACGGGCCCGCGCCGCTGCCTTCGCCTATCACCGCAGGATCCGCAGGCCGGCGTACTTCTGCTCGCCGCGCCCGCGGCCCGCGATCAGCAGCCACAGCAGCAGCAACAGCCCGATCAGACCGACCGGTGGCGCCACGACCGAGAGCACCGCGAACACCAGCGCGACCGCCTCGGCGTAGACCGGCAGCGCCTTGGCCGTCGCCTGATCGAGCCGCGAGCGGACCCGCGCCAGCAGCGGGGCCGTGGCGGCCGTGCCGATCGCGGCGCAGACGACGCCGCCGACGAACCCGGGCCAGACGGTGTAGTGGCCGCGCGCCAGCGAGCCGGCAAAGAACAACGCCCCCAGGATCATCCCGGCGACCGCGATCACGACCAGTCCCGGCGGGCGCTCGACGCTCCAGCGCCGCTGCGCGATCGACAGCAGGATCGCGCCCACGGCCATCCCGATCAGGAACGGTGCGCCTTGCAGGAACGCATAACTGGTGCCGTCAAAGTGGATCTCGACGTTGCCGGCGGCCAGCGCGCCGACCGCCAAGGCGGGGAGGAACGGCCGGATCCCGACCGCGGCGGCGATCCCGATCCCCTGAAAGATGTCGAAGGCCAAGTGCACCGTGCTGTACCGTGGTTGAGCGTGACGATAGACGAGAGGCGGCGATGAGCTCAGGCTCCAGACGCCCGCGGTCCACGGCACGGGACATCGAGCGCTACGCGTCGCTGTTCGCCGAGCGGACAAAGGTAATGAAGTCCTCGGCGATGCGGGATCTGATGGCGCTCACCGAGCGACCCGACGTGATCTCGCTCGCCGGCGGCCTGCCCGACACCTCGACCTTCCCACCCGATTCGTACGCGTCGCTGATGAGCACCGTCGCGGCGAAGTCGTGCGCTCGGGCTCTCCAGTACGGCCCGACCGAGGGGCTCGCGCTGGTCAAGCGCTGCATCGTCCAGGTGATGGCGGCAGAGGGGATGCAGATCGATCCCGATCAGGTGCTGGTCACGACCGGCGGTCAGCAGGTGATCGACCTGGTCTGCAAGACGCTGGTCGACCCGGGGGATGTCGTCGTCTGCGAGGCGCCCACGTACCCGGGCGCGGTACCGACCTTTTGCGCCTACGAGGCCACCGTCGTCCAGGTGACGATGGACCGCGACGGGATGCTGACGGACGAGCTGGAGGCGACGCTCGATGCCCTGGAGCGCGACGGACACCGTCCGAAGTTCATCTACACGGTTCCCAATTTCCACAACCCCGCGGGCGTCACGATGTCGCTCGAGCGCCGGCGCGAGCTGGTGCGGATCGCGGGCGAGCGGGAGCTGCTGGTGCTGGAGGACAACCCCTACGGGCTGCTCCGCTACGAGGGCACGCCGCTGCCGACGCTGCGCTCGCTCGATGGCGGCGAGTTCGTGATCTACGCCAGCACGTTCTCGAAGATCCTGTCGCCGGGGGTCCGGCTCGGCTGGACCGTCGCGCCGGCGCCGGTGCTGCAGAAGTTGAACATCGGCAAGCAGGCGTCGGACCTGTGCTCGTCGTCGATTTCGCAGTACTTCGTCGGGGCGTACTTCGACTCGGGACCCTGGGAGGAGTACGTGCGCTCGCTGATCGAGATCTACCGCCGCCGCCGCGACGTGATGCTCGACGCGCTCGCCGAGCACTTCCCGCGGGAGGCGCAGTGGACCCATCCCGAGGGCGGTCTGTTCATCTGGGCGACGCTGCCCGACTACATCGACACCACCGACCTGCTGGCGCGCGCGCTCGAGGAGCACGTCGCGTTCGTGCCGGGACGGGCCGCGTTCGTCGACGGTCGCGGCGGGTCGGCGATGCGGCTGAACTTCTCCGGCGTCGGCGAGGACGAGATCCGCGAGGGCATCCGCCGGATCGGCGAGGTCGTGTGCGAGCAGGTGGCGCTGTACGGAACGCTGACCGGGGCGCCGGGCGCGGCGCGGCCGTCGTCAGACGCGGCGCGGAGCGCGGCTTCCGGCGACGCCGCCGCGGCTGCGTGGGCGGCGCTGTCCGACGAGGTTGCGGGAGCGGCGTCGGGCGCGGCGTCCGAAGAGCTCGTGCCCGAGCCGCGCGCTCGCGATGCCGATCTCGCCAAGGTGCTCCGGCTGCCGGCTCAGCGCAAGCGGGCGGGATGACCCGCACCGGGGGCCGGGATTGAGCCGGATCGCGGTGCTCAAGGGCGGCCGGTCCCTCGAGCGCCAGGTGTCGTTGAAGTCCGGAGCCAGGGTCGAGGAGGCGCTCGAGCGGCTCGGGCACACGGTGATCCCGGTCGACGTCGGCGGCGACCTCGTCGAGCGGCTGCGCACGGTGAAGCCGGAGCTGGCGTTCGTCGCGCTGCACGGGCGAGACGGCGAGGACGGCACCGTCCAGGAACTGCTCGAGGTGATCGGGATCCCCTACACCGGCTCCGGCGTGTCGGCGTGCATCCGCGCCTCCGACAAGGTGCTCGCCAAGCACGCGATGCGCGACCGGGGGATCGCCACACCCGACTTCTACGCGTTCAGCGAGACTGCCTTCAGGGAGCTGGGCGCCGCGCAGGCGCTGCCCGAGATCGAGGCGCGGCTCGAGTTCCCGATCGTCGTCAAGCCCGCCCGCCAGGGATCGGCGCTCGGGATCAAGTTCGCCCGCACCGCCGCCGACGTTCCCGCGGCGCTGGTCGCCGCGTTCTCCTACGACCGCAAGGTGCTGCTGGAACGGCACGTGACCGGCCGGGACCTGGCGGTCTCGATCATCGAGTCAAACGGATCGCCGCGAACGCTGCCGATCGTCGAGGCGGTGCCCGAGCAGGAGGACTTCTACGACTTCGAGGCGCGCTACGAGATCGGCCGCACCCGGTTCGTGTGCCCGGCGGAGATCGACGAGGCGGTCGCAGCGTCGGCAAGCGCGATCGCGCTCGAGATCTACGAGATGCTCGGCTGCGCCGGCTTCGCGCGCGTCGATCTGATGCTCGAGCGCGACACGGGCGCGCTGTTCGTGCTCGAGCTCAATCCGATCCCGGGGTTGACGGAGACCAGCCTGCTGCCCCAGGCCGCCGACGCGGCGGGGATCGGGTTTGAGCAGTTGATCGAGCGGATCGTGGCCGCGGTGGCCGCGGCTACTCCTCGCTCGCGAAGTCCTCGGGCGTGACGCGGTCGAGGAAGTCCTTGAACTTCTCGACCACCTCTTCGGTGTCCTCGACCTCGTGCTCGAACTCGATCGCGGACTCGGAGATCACCTCGTCGGCGGCGAAGATCGGGGCACCGGCGCGGACGGCGAGTGCGAGCGCGTCGCTGGGACGGGAGTCGATCTCCAGCTCGCGGCCGTTGGCGCGGAGGCTGATCGAGGCGTAGAAGGTGTTCTCGCGCAGTTCGGTTACCGCCACACGGGTGCATTCGACCTCGAGCTCGCCGAGCACGTCGGACAGCAGGTCGTGGGTCATCGGACGCGGCGTCGAGGCGCCTTGGAGCTTCATCAGGATGGCGGCTGCCTCGGGGTGGCCGATCCAGATCGGCAGGAACTTGTTGCTCTCGACGGTCTTCAGCAGCACGATGGGCTGCTTGCCAACCATGTCGAAGCTCACACCGTAGATCACCATCTCCTGCACGTGCGGCTCCTCACTTCACGGTAGTCGGGCAAGTATAGGGGCCCCAAGATTCACACCAATACGGTGGTGAAGCCGTAAGCTAACCACCAAACTCATGGTCGCTGGTGAGAGGCAGCCGTTGCGCGCACGGTCGTCGGTGCAGCCCGGCGGACGTCTCCCCGCCCCGGAGCCGCTGGCTCTCGTGCAGGCGTTCATGAACACCCACTACGACCTCGAGATCACGCACGGGGCCGAGGTGCTGGCGAGCCCGGCGGCACTCGGCCGCTGGCTGCGCGGCAACGGGCTGATCGATCAGGCAACCGTTCCGGACGCTCACGACCTCGGCCGGGCGCTCGCCGCGCGCGAGGGACTGCGGGCGCTCGCGAGGCGCAACGGGCACGCGCACGAGCAGCTGGAGGCACTGAACGAGGCGGCCGCCGGCGCCACCGTGGAACTCCGCTTCGCCCCTGACGGACCTGGCTTCATCTCCGCCGCCGGCGCCGGCGGCGCGATCGGCGTGGTCCTCGCGATCGCCGCCGGCGCGATGCTCGACGGCACCTGGCAGCGGCTCAAGATCTGTCCCGGACGCGACTGCGACTGGGCCTTCTACGACCACTCGCGCAACCAGGCCGGGCGGTGGTGCTCGATGTCGATCTGCGGTGGCCGCGAGAAGGCGCGCGCCCACTACCAGCGCCGGCGCGAGGGGGGTTGAATGAACACACGCTCATCCTTCCGCGCGCTCGCCGCGCCGCTGACGCTGGTCGCCGCGCGCGCCCGCCGACGGCCCGGGCGCTGGCTGCTGACCGCGCTCGGGGTCGCGGTGGCGGCCGCGTTCGCGGGTGCGGTCGCGGCCGAAGGGACGATCGCCGGCGATCAGGCGGCGCGGTCGATGCTCGCCGGCTCCTCGCCGCTCGAGCGCACGATTCGCGTCACCTGGCAGGGGGCCTTGACCACCGCTGTCCGCCGCCAGGCGCAGGCGCTGCTGGACGGGCTCGGCCTCCGCGGCCAGTCGGAGGTCGTGTTGCTGAACCCCGTCAGGCTGAGCGGGATCGTGGTCAGACCGGCGGCGATCGACCCGCTCGGACCATGGATCGCCCCGAGCCGGACCGGCACCACCAACGCGCTCGCCACCGGGCCCGTCACCACCACGTCCTGCCGCCCCGCCGCCTGCCCAGTACTGCTGGCCGGCGCCAATCCGGGCGTCCGCACGTTGAGCGCCGCCGGCGTCCGCCTGACGATCGCCGGCGCCACCACGCTGCGGTCCGCGGCCCCACTCGGGTTCGTTCCCCAGTCCGGGGCCGGCGAGTCGCCGGTCGTGCTGACGGACGACGTGGCCGGCCTCGACGCGCTCCCCGGGCTGAGCGGCGTCTACCGCACCCACAGCTGGCTCGCCCCACTGCCCACGGGGCGGCTCCAGAGCTGGGACCTCGCGCCGCTCGAGCAACGCCTGCAACAGGCCCAGGCGGCGGTGCAGACCAGTGATGGCACGCTGACGCTGACCGCGCCCTTCGACCAGCTCGACGCGGCGCGGGCGCAGGCCGGCGCCGCGCCGCAACGGCTGCTGCTCGCCGGTGGCGGCGCGATCGCGGCGTTGGCGGTGTTCGTCGTGCTCGCCGCCGGCGGCCTGCGCCGCGACCACCGCGCCGACGTCGACCGGCTCCGCGCGGCCGGCGCACGCACCGCCCAGACAACCGTGTTCGTCCTCGCGGAGGCAGCGTGGCTGGCCGCCGCCGCGCTGCTGGCCGGCGCGGCGCTGGCGATCGCGGCGGCGGCGTTGCTGGCGGCGGCGGCCGGCTTGCCGGCGGGCGGCGTGCTCGCGCACAGCCTGCTCACGCCGGCCGGCGCGGCCGCACTGGCGGGCGGCTGGCTGTGCGCGACCGCGTTGATCGCGGCCGTGCTGCTGCCGGGCGCCGGTCGCGCCGTCGACGCGCTGGCGCTGGCCGCAGTGGCGGCGCTGGCGCTGGCCCTGACCCGAGGGCAGAGCAGCAGCGGCGCGCTGGCCGTGCTGCTGGCGCCGCTCTGCTGCGTGGCCTGCGGCGTGCTGATCTTCCGCGTCGCGGCCGCGGCGCTGCGAGGCGCCGAACGGCTGGCGCGGCGCGGGCCGGTGCTGACCCGCGTCGCACTGGTGGGTCTCGCGCGGGCGCCGGGGCCGCCCGCGCTCGCGATCGCGTGCATCGCGGTCAGCATCGGCCTGGGCGGGTTCGCGCTCACGTACCGAGCAACTCTGTTGCGCGGCACCGCCGACCAGGCCGCCAACCAGGTCCCGCTCGACGCGATCATCACCCAGACACCGGCGTTCACGACCCCGCTCGAACTGGCCCCGCTGCAGCGCTGGCGGACGCTCGCCGGCGGGCAGGTGTTCCCGGTCCGGCGCACCGACGCCACCTATCTGAGCGGGGGCGGGACCGTGACCGTGCCGGCGCTGGGCGTGCCGGCCGCCGCACTCGTTCACCTGCACGGGTGGCGGACGAGCGACGGCTCGGCGCCGCTGGGCACGCTCGCCGCGCGCCTCTCGCCGCGCGGCCCGGTGCGCAACCCGGGGCCGGCGATCCCCGCGGGCGCACGGCGGCTCTCGCTGACGATCTCGCCCCCGACAGCGGCGGTTGTGGTCAGCGCCGCTCTGCGGGCTCCCTCCGGCGCCGTCAGCACCGTGACGCTCAACCCCGCCGGCCGCCGTCCCGGCACGCTCGCCGCCAGGATCCCGCCCGGCAGCAACGAGCTCGAGGCGCTCGAGCTGTCCGAGCCGGCTGGGCTCGAGATCACCAGCGGCCACCAGAACGCCGAGAACCCGGCCGCCACGACCCAATCGAGCTCGGCCGTGACGCTCGGGGCGCTGAAAGCCGAAACCGCGACCGGTGCCCCGGTCCTGGCGGCGCCGCTCGGCGGCTGGCGCGGGGTCGGCGCGGCGACCGTGATCGACCCGAGCGCCGCCGCCTCCGCTGGGGCCGCCGGCGCCGCCGCCGGCGCGGGCGCGACGGCGGTCACGGCGAGTCCTGCCGACGGGGACACCGTGCGGGTCCAGTTCTCGGACACGGGCGAGCCGGGCGTGCTCAGGCCGGCGCAACCGACCGATCTGGCGCCGGTACCGGTGCTCGCCGACCCGTTCACCGCCGCCGCCGCGGCCCGCGGCGGCCGGCTGGCGCTGACGGTCGACGGCCTGCCGGTCGACGCCCACGTGGTCGGGGTGCTGTCGCGGCTTCCGACCGTGGCGACGGACACCGGCGGGTTCGTGGTAGCCGACGAGGCGACGCTCGCGGCGGCGCTCGACGCCCAGCTCCCCGGTCAGGGCCGCCCCGACGAGCTGTGGATCAAGACCTCCGATCTCCCGCGGTTGAAGGCAGCGCTCGCCGCCGGTCCGCTGTCCCAACTGGGCACCGCGTACCGATCCGACATCGAGCGGGGACTGCGCTCGGCACCGATCGCCCGGGGCGTGCTCGGGACGCTCCTGGCGGCGGCGGCGGTGACAGGGCTGCTGGCGGTGCTCGGGCTGCTCGTCGCGCTGCTCGGCGGCGCGCGCGATGACCGGGTCGAGCGCGACCTCGCCGCCCAGGGACTCGGTCCGCGAGCGCTGCGCCGCGAGCTGTCGCTGCGGATGCTCGTCGCCGCCCTGCTCGGCGTGGTCGTCGGCCTCGGGGTCGCGGCGCTGCTGACCCGCCTGGCCGTGGCCGGCGTGCAGGCCGGGCTCGCGAGCGCGTCCCCGCAACCGCCGCTGATCACGGTCGCGCCGTGGCTGGAGCTCGCCGGCTGGGGGCTGGTGGCGCTGGCGGCGCTCGCGGCGGCCACGATCGCCGCCGGCGCCACGAGGAGAACGGCGTGACCGAGAGCGTGCAACTGCGCGACGTGTTCTCCGTGCACCGCACGGCCGAAGGCGACGCCGCCGCGCTCCAGGGGCTGAGCCTCGACGTCGAGCAGGGTGAGCTCTTGTGCGTGCTCGGCCCGAGCGGCGCCGGCAAGACGACGTTGCTGCGCGTGATCGCAGGCCTGCAGCCTCCTTCGGCCGGCGTCGCGCGAGTGCTGGGGCAGGACATCGGTCGCCTGCCGGCACGCGCCCGCGCGAGGCTCCGCCACGCGACGATCGGATTCCTCGACCAGCATGCCGAGGCGGCCCTGCCCCCGGACCTCACGCTCGCCCAGGCGGTGGCGCTGCCGCTGGCGCTGCGCGGCGTCGCGCCGGCGTCCCGCCGCCGCAGGGTCGCCGAGCTGCTGGAGGCGGCGCAGCTCTCGGACCGGGCGGCCGCGCTGCCGGGGCAGCTGTCGGGCGGCGAGCGCCAGCGAGTCGCGCTGTGCGCCGCGCTCGCCCACGCCCCGGCGCTGCTGCTCGCCGACGAGCCGACCGGCGAGCTCGACGAGGCCGCGGCCGACGCGATCCGCGAGCTGATCTGCGAGCTCGCGCGAGCCCATCGGACAACGGTGATCGTGGTCTCCCACGACCCGGCGACCGCGAGCCGTGCCGAACGCGCGGTGCGGATCCGCGATGGCCGGATCGCGGAGGACCGCCGCGACGGCCGCACCGCGGTGATCGTGGGGCGGGGCGGGTGGATTCACCTCCCGCCGGCGCTGCTCGCCGACGCCGGGATCAGCGCGCGCGCTCACGTGCAGTCGGTCGACGGCCGGCTGATCGTGACCCCTGCCGACGACGCTCAGCCCGCCACGGCGCCCGCACCCCTCTCCGAAACCGCGGCCCCATCCGACACTCCCCACCGCTGGCATCCGGCCGAGGTCGAGCTCCGGTCTGTCGTCCGCGCCCGTGGCCACGGCGCCGCCACGCGCCTCGTCCTCGACCGCCTATCGCACGTGTTCACGCCCGGCCGCCTGACCGCGGTGACCGGTCGCTCGGGCACCGGCAAGACCACCCTGCTGCGTCTGCTCGCGGGTCTGGACGTGCCCGACGCGGGCGAGCTGCTGCTCGATCGGGAACCGCTCAGCGGCCACGACCGCGAGCAGCTGGCGGCGCTGCGCCGGCGGCGGATCGGCTATCTGCCGCAGGAACCGACGCCGGTCGGCTTCCTCAGCGCCGAGGAGAACGTGGCGCTGACGCTGCTGCTGCGCGGCTGGGATCCGGCGCCGGCGAGCCAGCGAGCGACCACGGTCCTGACGCGCCTGGGCCTGGCCGAGCGCGCGCGCCAGCGGGTCGCGCGACTGTCGGCCGGAGAGCAGCAGCGGGTCGCGCTCGCGCGGGCGCTGGCCGGAGCGCGGGGCCTGTTGATCGTCGACGAGCCGACCTCGCGGCTCGATGAGGCGAACGCCGGCATCGTCGCCGGGCTGCTGGCCGCCGCGGCGGCGAGCGATCGCCAGACCGTGATCTGCGCGACCCACGACCCGGAGCTGATCCGGTGCGCGGACGAGGCCCTGCCACTGAGCCCCTGATCGGCCTACTCGACCAGCCCATCCTCGCGCAGCGTCCGCTGCGCGATCGCGAACGCGCTGTTCGCCGCCGGCACGCCGGCATAGATCGCCGTGTGCAACAGCACCTCACCGATCTCCTCCGGGGTCAGGCCGTTGCGAATCGCGGCGCGGACGTGCATGCCGAGCTCGTTCTCGGCGCGCAGCGACACGAGCGCGGCGAGCGTGATCGCGCTGCGCGTGCGGCGGTCGAGCCCCGGACGCGACCACGGCCCGCCCCACGCATACCGCGTGATCAGGTCCTGGAACGGCGCGCCGAACTGGCCCGCATTGGCCGTCGCCCGGTCGACATGCTCGTCCCCCAGTACCGCCCGCCGGGTGCGCATCCCCATCTCGAAGTCGTTCACGTGACCTCCTCGGTCGTTGCGAGGTGCTCGAAGATCAGCGGCGTGACCAGCTCCGGATGCGAGATGTTCGACAGGTGCGCGCCGCCCGGGATCAGCTCCAGCCGCGCGCCGCGAACCCGGTCGGCGATCAGGCGCCCGTGCTCGGGCGGCGTGGCCGGATCCTCGGCGCCGGCGATCACCAGCGTCGGCGCCTCGATCCGCTCCAGATCGGGGCGCAGATCCATCGCCGCCAGTGCCTCGCAGCAGCCCGCGTATCCCTCGACCGGCGTCGCGACGAGCATCGAGCGCATCCGCGCCACGACCCCCGGGGAGACCTCCGCGAATGCGGGCGTGAACCAGCGTCCGACGACAGCGTCCGCGATCGGCTCGAGCCCGTCCGCGCGGACCGCCGCCGCCCGTTCGCGATACGGCTCGCCGTCGCCGAAGTGAGCCGACGTGCAACAGGCGACGACGCGGGCGACTCGATCCGGCGCGTGCGCCGCCACCCACAGGCTCGTCATCGCGCCGATCGAGACCCCGCACAGGGACACGCGCTCGAGCTCGAGCCGGTCCAGCAGCGCCAGCAGGTCGGTCCCGAGCCCGGCGATCTCGTACGGACCGGGGGGCACCGGCGAGCTGCCGTGGCCGCGAAGGTCGTAACGGATCACGCGCATCCGCTCGCCGCGGGCCGGTGCCTGCGGATCCCACATCGCGAGCGAGGTCCCGAGCGAGCACGACAGCACCACGGGCGCCGCCGATGTTGGTCCGCTCAGCACGTGATGCACGTCGACCGGTGCCACCTACAGCTCCGTCAGCGCGCCGTGGGCCGACAGCACCCGGTCGATCAGCTGTCCGGTCACGCCCAGGTACGCGGCCGGGTCGAGGGCCTGCTCGAGTCGCTCGCTCCCGAGCGCGTCGGCGAGCTCGCGGACCGAAGCCAGCTCCTCGCGGAGCGGGCGGTGCTCCTGCGCCGCCCGCCGCGCGGCCGCCTCGACCAGCGCCTGCGCCCGCGGTCGTCCGATCAACGCCCCGAGCGCGACCGCGACGCTCTCGCTCATCGCCGCGTCGCCGCCGAGCTCGAGATTGGCGCGCATCCTGGCGGTATCGACCTCGAGCCCCGCCAGCAGCTCGGCGGCCGACGCGGCGGCTGACCCGGTCAGCCGCAGTAGCTCCGCCAGCGGCTCCCACTCGGCCTGCCACGACCCGGCCCCCCGCTCGTGCTCGGGCGCCATCGCGGACAGAACCGTCGCGACCAGTCCGGGGCCGCGCTGCGCGCACGCCAGCACGGCCACGGCGCCGACCGGGTTGCGCTTGTGCGGCATCGTCGAGGAGCCGCCACGGCCGGCGACGGCGCCTTCGCGAACCTCGGCGACCTCGGTCTGGGCCAGCAGCACGAGATCGCGCGCCAGCTTTGCGAGCACCCCGAGCGCCATCCCGAGCCCGCAGGCGACGCGCGATGGCCGCAGCCGATCGGTGTGCCACGGCATCCCCGGGTCGACCAGCCCGAGCTGGTCGGCGACGTCGGTCGCGATCTCGAGGCCGCCCTCGCCGAGCGCCGCCAGCGTGCCGACCGCACCCCCGAGCTGGATCGCGAGCGCCTCCGCGCGGATCTCGGCGAGCTGCTCGCGCGCGCCGTCGAGCGCTGCCAGCCAGCCCGCGGCCTTCAGGCCGAACGTGATCGGCAGCGCCTGTTGCATCACGGTCCTGCCCGGCTCGAGCGCGTCCCGGTGGATCTGGGCGAGGTCCGCGCAGCGGTCGGCGGCGAGGCGCAGGTCATCCAGCAGCGGGCCCAGTGCGCGCTTGCAGACGAGCATCGCGGCTGTGTCGAGGATGTCCTGGCTGGTGGCCCCCTGGTGGACGTGCTCGGCTGCCGCTTCCGGGACCCGCCGGCGGAGCGCCGCGACGAGACCCGGAACCGGCGTCCCCTTCTCGCCCGTCGAGTGCCCCAGCTCGGCCAGATCGAAGTCCCGGGCGTCGGCCACCGCCGCGATCTCGTCCCCCGCCGTCGGCGGCGCGAGCCCGGCCGCGGACAGGGCCCGCGTCAGTGCCACCTCCACGTCCAGCATCGCCTGCAGAAACGCCCGGTCGGTGACCTGGGCGGCAACCGCACCCCGCGAGAACAGGCCAGCGAACAAGCCATCCTGAGGGTCGGTCATCGACGGCGGAACCTAGCGGAGCGGGGGGCCCGATGCGAATGGCACCGGCGACCAATAGTGTTGCGCGCCCGATGAGCGGCTGGGTCAGATGACGATCGACCTCGACAACCTCGTCGCGATCGACGTCCACACCCACGCCGAGCGCAACTCGGGCGAAGCGCAGGATCCTGTCACGAGCGAGTTGCTGGCGGCGGCGGCCCGCTACTTCGGGGCCCATCCGGTACAGCCGACGCCACAGGAGGTCGCGGACTACTACCGGGAACGGCGGATCGCGGCGGTCGTGTTCACCGTCGACGACGAGGCCGGGATGGGGCGCCGGCGGCTCGGCAACGAGCAGGTGCTCGCGGCCGCGCGTGCGAATCCCGACGTCCTGATTCCGTTCGCCAGCGTCGATCCCCACAAGGGCAAGCTGGCCGTGCGCGAGGCGCGCGAGCTGATCGAGGCGGGCGTGCGCGGGTTCAAGTTCCATCCCAACGTCCAGGCCTTCTGGCCCAACGACCACGCCTGGTATCCGCTGTACGAGGTAATCGCCGAGGCTCGCCTGATCGCGCTGTTCCATTCCGGGACGACCGGGATCGGCGCCGGCATGCCGGGGGGCGGCGGCGTGCGCCTGAAGTACTCCAACCCGATGCGCGTGGATGACGTGGCCGCTGATTTCCCCGAGCTCGACATCATCCTCGCGCACCCGTCATTCCCGTGGCAGGACGAGGCGCTCGCGATCGCCGTGCACAAGACGAACGTGTTCATCGACCTGAGCGGTTGGTCGCCCAAATACTTCCCGGACAACCTCGTCCGCTACACGAACACCCTGCTCAAGGACAAGATGCTGTTCGGCTCGGACTACCCCCTGATCACTCCGGACCGGTGGCTGGCCGACTTCGAGCAGCTGCCGATCAAGGATGAGGTGCGGCCGCTGGTGCTCAAGGAGAACGCGGCGCGGCTGCTGGGGCTGCGTCGGGATTAGTGCCGGCCGCGCGCTCGAGCAGCAGCGCGTGCTCGCGAGCGTTGCGCGTCAGCGAGGCGGCCCGTTCGAACTGTGCACGCGCCTCGTCCAGCCGGCCGAGCCTCGCGAGTAGATCCCCGCGGACGCTACACAGCAAGTGGTAGCTCTGCAGCGCGGGGTCGTCACGGACGGCGTCGACCAGCTCCAGCCCGGCCGCGGGCCCGAACGCCATCGCGACCGCGACGGCGCGGTTGAGCTCCACGATCGCCGACGGCTGCAGCTGCGCGAGCGCGTCGTACAGGGCGACGATCCTGACCCAGTCGGTCTCCTCCGCGGTCCTCGCGCGCGCATGGCAGGCGGCGATCGCTGCCTGGACGGTGTACGGCCCTAGCGGACCGCCGGCCGCCCGCGCCCGCTCCAGCGCGGCGAGGCCGCGGTGAACGAGCACGTAGTCCCAGCGGCTGCGGTCCTGGTCGAGCAGCAGCATCGGCTCACCGGCCGGGCCGATCCGGGCCCGCGCGCGCGAAGCCTGAATCTCCATCAGCGCGACGAGCCCGTGAACCTCTGGCTCGTCCGGTGCCAGCTCCGCCAGGATCCGTCCGAGCCTGAGCGCATCCTCGCACAGCGCCGGTCGAATCCAGTCGGCGCCGGCGGTGGCCGAGTATCCCTCGTTGAAGATCAGGTAGATGATCTCGAGCACAGATGTGAGACGATCGGTCAGCTGCTCGCGCTTCGGGAGCTCGAACGGCACCTGCGCCTCCGCCAGCGTCCGCTTCGCGCGCACGATCCGTTGGGCCACGGTCGACTCGCGCACCAGGAACGCGCGTGCGATCTCGTCGGTCGTCAGCCCCCCGAACAGGCGCAGGGTCAGCGCCACCCGCGTGTCGGTCGCCAGCACCGGATGGCAGGTCATGAACACGAGCCGCAGCAGGTCGTCGCCGATCTCGTCGTCGAGCGCGGCATCGAGGTCCTCGGGCGCCTCCTGGTCCCGCTCCAGACGGCGCCCGAGCTCCTGGTGGCGGCGCTCGGCCATCGTCCGCCGGCGCAGGAGGTCGATCGCGCGGTGCTTGGCGGTGCCCATCAGCCAGGCGCCCGGGTTGTCCGGGACGCCTGACTGCGGCCACTGCTCCAGCGCCGCCAGGAGCGCGTCCTGCGCGAGATCCTCGGCGACGCCGATGTCGCGCACGATCCTCGTCAGGCCCGCGATCAGGCGCGGCGCCTCGATCCGCCAGACCGCGTCGATCGCGCGTCCGGCGGTATCGCTGCCGGTGCGTGCGCTGCCGGTGCGTGCGGGCTCGCTGGTGCTCACGCCGGCTGTGCGGTCTCCGGAAAGTCCGACAGCTCGTACACCCGCCGGACCTCGATCACATTGCCGTCGTCGGCCGGGCAACGGGCCGCCCATTCGACCGCCTCGGCCTTGGACTTGACCTGGATCAGCCAGTATCCGCCGATCACCTCCTTGGCCTCGGTGAAGGGGCCGTCGGTGACCGATGCGCGGCCGTCGGCGAATGCGACCCGGGCGCCCTCGGCGGTCGGCTGCAGCCCGTCCAGCGCCAGCAGCACGCCCGCTTTGCGCAACTCTTCGTTGTACTTTCCCATCCTCGCGATCGCCTCGGGATCCGGCGACCAGTCCTCCTCGCTCACGTTCGGGATCATCAGCATCATGAACCGCACGGTGGAGCCTCCTTGTGGTGTGGGGTTTGAGCCCGACCGGTTGACCGTAGCGCCCGGCCGCGGGCCCGTTCTGCTTGCACGTCGAACGAGCCCCGTGGGGATCGACACGCGATGAGTCGCTTGCTCGGCGCGCTCGCGTGCTGCGGTCTGCTGCTCGGCTGCGGGAGCCAGGCGGCGCAGGTCACGCACTCGGCGGGCACCACAAACGCGACCACGATCGCGCTCACGAGCACGACCGTCCGGCCTCGCCCCCCGCGTCCCCACAACCCCTGCCCGCCCGCGTCCGCCGCCGCGTTGCCGCAGACGTCCCGGCTCCCGTCGGCGGCGACGGCCTGCTTCCACGCCGAGATGAAGGCGCTGTGGAAAGGCGTCCGGACGAACTCGCTGCGGACCGCGATGCACGCGTTCTTCCCGTTGCGGGCATACGAGCAGGTGAAGGCGATCGCCGACCCGAGCGGCGACTACCAGGACCGGCTCGTGGCCGAGTACGGCCTCGACCTCGCCGCGGCCCACGCCCTGCTGGGTCCGTCCGCCGGCGGCGCCCGTCTGATCGCCGTCCAGGTGCCGACCGCGTTCGCCCACTGGGTCCCCCCGAACTCGTGTTACAACGGGATCGGCTACTACGAGGTGCCGAACTCGCGCGTCGTCTACCGGGCGGACGGCGAGGTGCACTCGTTCGGAATCGCCTCGATGATCTCCTGGCGCGGCATCTGGTACGTGGTCCATCTCGGCGCCGTCAACCGCCCCGGGCCCGGAGGTGTGGTCGACGATCCGAGCGCCGGCAGCGGCACGCCGGCGCCGTCGGACACGTGCTGAGCATCGGCACCCCGCGCGCGGCCCTATCCTCGGCCCGGTGAGCGACCTCCTCCATCTCAAAGACCTCGACGAGCGCTCGTTGCTGCTCCGGTACGTCCAGCCGGGGCTGGTCGGACTGATCGACGGCACGCTCTCGACGCTGGCGCCGATCTTCGCCGCGGCGCTGCTGTCGGGCTCGCATGCGGCCCTGTTCGTCGGGCTCGCGACAGCGGTCGGCGCCGGAATCAGCATGGCGTTCTCCGAAGGGTTGTCCGACACCGGCGAGGAGACCGGACGGGGATCGGCGATCGTCCGCGGCGTCGTCACGGGCGTGATGACCACGATCGGCGGGACGTTCCACTCGCTGCCGTTCCTGATCAGCGATGTCAACACCGCCCTTGCCGTCGCCGGCGTCGTGGTCGCGATCGAGCTGGTCACGATCTCGCTGATCCGCAAGCGCTTCATGGAGGTGCCGCTGCGCGTGAGCCTGCTGCAGGTGGCGCTCGGCGGCGTGCTGATCGTCGCCGCCGGCGTGTTGCTGGGCAACGCCTGACGGCCGGAGCCAGTCTTACCCTGTGCGCTGATGTCGTCCAGCGATGACTCGGGGCTGCGGACAGCCGGGCGGCCGTATCCGCCGCCGCCGCATTCGGAACCGTTCTGGCCGGCGCAGCTGGCGGTGTTGGTGGCGATCCTGCTCCAGCTGGCCCTTCCCGAGCGGGTCACGGTCGGCCCTGACTGGCTGCTGCCGGTGCTGGAGGGAGCGCTGCTGATCGGGCTCGTGGTCGCGACCCCGAACATGCTCGTCGGCGAGCATCGGTTGCGGCGGCGATTGGCGCTGGGCCTGACCTTGTTGGTCAGCGCCGCCAACATCGTCTCGCTGGTCCTGCTCAGCAACCTGCTGGTCCATAAGACCGTGTCCCACGGCCGGCCGCTGATCGTCGCCGGATCGCTGGTCTGGCTGACGAACGTGATCATCTTCGGGCTCTGGTACTGGGAGACCGATCGCGGCGGTCCCGGTCGCCGGGCGGCGGGTCACGACCGAGCGCCCGACTTCCTGTTCCCGCAGATGACCGATGACCGGATCGAGCCGATCGACTGGCGACCCGAGTTTCTCGACTACCTGTACGTCGCGTTCACGAACGCGACCGCCTTCAGCCCCACCGACACGATGCCGCTCACCAGAATGGCCAAGAGCATCATGACCGTCCAAGCGCTGGTCTCGCTGGTCACGATCGCGCTGATCGTGTCGCGCGCCGTCAACATTCTCCAGTAGCAACGGCCCGGTTAAGTGAGCCGCGCCCCAGAACCGGCGGTATATGAGGCCGGGTTCCTGGGGCGGGCTCGAGAGGGAGGAGAGGTACTGCGCGAATCATCATCGCCTGCCGAGCTCTATATGTCAAAGACGAGAGTCGGCTCAGATCAATAACGTGTACTTATGGAACTGCGCCAGCTGCGTTACCTCGTCGCGCTCGCCGAGGAGCGCAACTTCACCCGCGCCGCGGCCCGGGAGCACGTTGCGCAGCCGGCGCTGTCGCAGCAGATCCGGCGCCTGGAGGAGGAGTTCGGCTTGACGCTCGTGGAGCGCACGACACGCCGGGTGTCGATGACCGGCGCCGGCGAGCTGCTCGTCGCGAGGGCCCGCCGGATCCTGGCCGAGATCGGAGCTGCACGGGCCGAGCTGCAGGGACTCGCGGGCGTTCAAACGGGCCACGTTTCAATTGGGGCGATGCACACGATGGGCCCGGTCGACGTCTCGCTCGCACTGGCGATGTTTCGCGAGCGCTATCCCCGAGTCGAGCTCACGGTCCGCGAGCAGTCGAGCGAGGAGCTGGCCGAGATGCTGCGGGTCGATGAACTGGATCTGGCATTCCTGTCGGTCACCGAGCGGATCGAGAGCCACGGTCTCGGCCTGCAGCGGCTCGTATCCGAGGAGCTGGTCGTGGTCCTTCCACACGACCACCGGCTTGGCAACCGGCACACGTTGCGGATGGCCCAGCTGGCCGACGAGCAGTTCATCTCCTACCGCGTGGGCGCCCGTCTGCGCGAGCTGCTGGTGACCGCAGGCCGCGCCGCCGGCTTCGAGCCGCGGGTCACGCTCGAGTCAAACGAAAGCCAACGGATCCGCCGGCTCGTCGCGCGTGGGCTCGGGGTCGCAATCCTGCCCCGGTCCGACGCCGAGGGTCCGGGAGCCGATGTCGCGGTCGCGGCGCTGGTCGAGCCGGCGCTGACCCGCGACATCACGCTCGCGTGGCGCGACGGGCGACGCCTGGCCCCCGCCGCGGCCGCGTTTCTGGAACTGTCCCGGGCCGCGTTCGCCGAGCTCGCCGGCCGCCAGCGGCCGCTATCCTGGTGACAAAGCCGTGGTACGACGGTCGTCGAACCTTGCTATAATTCGACGTCCATCGAACCCTCGAATTATTGGAGAAACACTGAACAACAACCTTGAGAACAATGGTCGTAGCGCGGTCGGCCACGGCCGCGGCGACCATCAGATCGCATCACAGAAGACGCGCAAGCGGGGCGGCCAGCCGGGCGGCGACAGGCCCGCAGCCAACAAGCGGCAGACGCGCAGGCGTGCTGCCCATGCGGGTGTGCGCGGTGGCGAGGGCACGCAGGCACAAAGCGCCGGGCAGGCCACCGGGACGCTCGACTCGCTCGACCTGTTCCTCCGCAGCGCGCGCATGCATCCTCTGCTCACGGCCGCCGAGGAGGTCGAGCTCGCGAAGCGAATCGAGCGCGGCGACCTCGAAGCGAAGGAGCGCATGATCAACGCGAACCTGCGGCTCGTCGTCTCCCAGGCACGGCGCTACCAGGGCCACGGTCTGGCGATGGAGGATCTCGTGCAGGAGGGAATGCTGGGCCTGATCCGGGCGGTCGAGAAGTTCGACTGGCGGCGCGGGTTCAAGTTCTCAACCTACGGCACCCTCTGGATCCGCCAGGCGATCCAGCGCGGACTTCAGAACCACGGGCGCACGATCCGCGTCCCGGTCCACGTCGCGCAGCGGCAGGTGAAGGTGCGCAAGATCGAGAGCGAGTTGAACGCACGGCTCTCGCGTGAGCCGACCGACGAGGAGATCGCGACCGTCGCGGAGCTGCCCGTCGAGGAAGTGACGGAGCTGCGCGAGCTGAGCCGCGGCTTGGCGAGCCTCGATCAGCCCGTCGGAGACGACGGCGAGACTGCCTTCGGCGACCTGCTGGCGAGCGACCTCCCGGAGCCGGTCGAGGAGATCGCCGGCGCCGAGCGCGGACAGCGGGTGAGCGAGATCGTCAGCCAGCTGCCCGAGGAGGAGCGAAACGTGATTCAGCTGCGCTTCGGCCTCGACGGAGACGAGCCGCGGACGCTCAAGCAGACCGGCACCGAGCTGGGCATTCCGCTGGAGCGGGCACGGAAGCTGGAGGAGCAGGGATTGCGGCGCCTCGCAGGCAGCGCCGAGCTCGAGGAGCTCGGGCGGGCCGCATAGGCGGCTCCCTCTCTGACGAACGGGCGGCCGCACTTGTCCGCGGCCGCCCTAAAGCCGGGCGCTCACGGTCCGATCACCTGTGGCCGGCAACGCCGAGACGCTGCGGTCGCTGGTCGGGAGCTTCCAGCTTGACCGCGCGGGCTAGATTCGGCGTGGCTACCATGTCGCCGTGGCCTCTGGACGCGGCGCACGGACGTCGATCGCGGTAGCAGCAGTTGCATGCGTCGCCGCGATTGCCGGCTGCGGCGGTTCGGCGCGCCCCGCGCGGCCGCCGGTCCAGCTGACGGTTGAGACTCCTTCCACCAGCTCGACGACGCTCGCCAGCGAGGTCACGGTCACCGGTCGCGTCTCACCCGGGACCGCGACGGTCCTGGTCGCCGGCGATCGAGTCGCTGTCTCCGGCGGCTCCTTCACTGCCCGGGTGCCGGTCAGGCCGGGAGCGAATGTCGTCGACGTCCTGGCCGGCTCGGCACAGGCGCAGGACGCGATGACCGCCGTCCGTGTGTACCGCGAGGTCCCGGTCGCGATTCCGAATCTGAGCGGCCAGGATCCGTCGGACGCGATCGCGGCCCTGTCCGCGCTCGGGCTCGCTTCCAACGTGCAGCAGGCCGGTGGTCTGCTGCAATCGCTGATCCCGGTTTCGGCGGAGGTATGCGGGACCGAACCGCCACCGGGTCGCCTGGTGGCGCCCGGCAGTGCGGTGACGGTGCAGGTCGCGAAGCTCTGCTGAGCCAGCGGGCTCAGGTAGGCGGTTGGGTCGCGATCAAGCCGATCTCAGGACGCCCACCGACGCGTTCGACCCCGAACGTGACGGTGCCCGTCGCTGCCACCTGCCCGCCGCGTAGTACCGCGTACCGAGCCGACGCGCGGCCGACCCAACCGGCCTGTACCTTCAGCGCGCCGACGCGATACCCGGTGATCGAGCGGTCGGCGAGCTGATCGCGGTACTCGGCGAGCACGGCGTCGCGGCCGTGCTCGGTTGCGGCCGTGCTCATCCGCACCACACCCGGGGCCAGCAGCTGCCCGAGCGCGCGCAGATCATGCTCGCCGTAGTCGGTAGCGAAGGAGTTCACGACGCCCGTGACATCGTTCTGCGTGAGCGGCCCGGTCGCGCGCGCTCCAGGCGTCAGCAGGAGCACGAGGCCGGCGATCGCGGCCGCCACGACCGCGGAGCACAGGGCGAGGGTCGCGAGCCGCCTGGCCCGTGGATGACGACGATCCACCACCCGATCGCCGGCGGCGCGATCGCGCGGGGGCCGTAGATCGAGCCTGGTCGCGGTCTGCAGGCGCGGTCTGATCGCGCGCACCGGGCCGCCCGGGCGGCGCCGCCGAAGCTCGGAGCGGCGTGAGCGCGCTGGGCCTGCGCCGCCGTCTCCGGCGCCACGGACAGAGCCCGACTCCCGGTCCGCGACCGGGCCCACTGCGGCGACCGCGATGGCCGCCTGACCAAGCGCTCCTGCGCTCCCGAAGCGCTCGGCGGGGCGCTTCGCGAGCGCGCGGGCGAGAATCGGGTCGAAGCCCGTGAGCGCCGGGTCGGCGCTCGACGGCGGCGGCGGGTCATCGCTGAGGTGGGCCAGCATCGTCGCGGCGGCGGTGTCGCGGTGGTGGGGCGGCGTGCCGGTCAAGATCGTGTGCAGCAGGCAGCCGAGCGCGTAGACGTCACCGCGCGCATCGACCGGGTCTCCGCGCAGCTGCTCGGGCGAGCAGAAGTCGACCGTGCCGAGCCACTCGTTGCTATCGGTCAGGCGAGTCCCGCCGTCGAGCGCCTGACCGATCCCGAAGTCGCTCAGATACGTGTGCTCGCCCGCCAGCAGCACGTTGGCCGGCTTGATGTCGCGATGGACGAGCCCGGCCGCGTGTGCGGCGTCGAGCGCATCCGCGACCTGCGCGGTGATGCGCGCCGCCCGCCACGGCCCCAACCGCTGCCGCGAGCGCAGGAGGCCTCCGAGATCGGTGCCGTTGACGTAGCGCATCACGAGATACAGGTCTCCGTTCTCCTCGCCTGCCGCATACACGGGGAGCACGTTGGGGTGGTCGATCGCGGCCATCAGCCGAGCCTCGCGCTCGAACCGCTGGCGGATCCGCTCGTCGGACGCACGATCGGACGCGATCAGCTTGATCGCGACGGGACGGCCAAGGCGAAGGTCGGTACCGCGGTAGACGATGCCCATGCCTCCGCGGCCGATCAGCGCCTCAACCCGGTAGCCGGCTAGTTCACTACCGAGCTCGAGCGTTGACACGCTCGCGAGTGTGGCACACGGACATCTATCGTCTACGCAGAACGAGAGGAGCCGGTTCTAGTGCAGGTCGCCGAGGACGACTTCGCGCACGCTCCCGCCGCGGACTGAGCCCCGACCCCGGATAGGCTTGAACGGTGGCGCCAAGCTTCGCGACCGATCCCGCGCTCGTCGCCAATCAGGCCGGAATGGTCGCCACCGCGTGGTCGCCGCCCGGCGCGCCTAGCTCGTGGCAGCTGACCGCGGCTCAGTTCCAGGCGCTGCGGGACGACGAGGAGCTGCTGGCGCTCGCCGCCACGATCCCGCCGGACCGGCTGCCGGCGCTCCTGTTTCAGGCGGCCGCCAGCTTTCTGGTGCTCGAGCTCGAGCCCCAACCGCTCCGGGACTGGTTCCCGCACATCGGAGCGCCCCAGCCGGAGCTCGACCCGCGCTTCGGGACGGAGTACCGGACCTTCTGCCTCGATCATCGTGACCGGCTGCTCGAGCTGAGCGCTCGCCATCGCTACCAGATGAACGAGGTCGGCCGGTGCGCGGGGCTGGTGCCGGCGCTCGCGCCGGCGATCGAGGAGGGGCGCGAGATCGTGCTGGTCGACGTGGGGACAGGCGCCGGCCTGGCGCTCCACCTCGACCAGTACCGGTACGTTTTCAGGGGTTCCGGAGGGCGACCCGAGGCGGTCGGCGACCCGTCCGCAGCAGTGACGATCGAGACCGAGGCGCGCGGCTCCCAGTCTGCGCCGATCCCGCCGCGCCTGCCGCGGATCGTCGATCGCATCGGGGTAGACATCGAGCCGCTCGACCTCAGCGACCCCGCGGTCCGCGCTTGGCTCGCGGCCTGCGTTCCGCAGGAGATCGGTGCCGTGACCCGGTTTCACCGCGCGGTCGACGTCGCCGTCGGCGATCCCGCCCGCACCGTGCGCGGTGATGCTTGTACCGTGCTGCCGCAACTGCTGTCGGCGATCCCCGAGGGACCACTTGTGTGTGTCCTCGACACGTACGTCAGCGTGTTCTTCGAGGCCGACGAGCTGCGTCAGTTCCAGCGGTTGATCGACCAGGCCGGCGCCGAGCGCGATCTCGAGTGGATCACGATCGACCCACCGGTCCCGATGGGCGACTCGGCCACTGACAGCGTGCTCGGGCTGCGCCTGCCGGACGACCTGATCGAGCGCAACCGGCGCGAGGGGGTGTTCGGTGTGATCGGGCGGCGGTCCTACCGCGCCGGGCAGCGCTCCAGCGCGCTGCTCGGGTTGGCTCATCCCGGCGCCGCGTGGCTCGAGTGGCTCGACCCGGCGGCACCCGGACGCGTCGATCAGAGCCCGCTGGGGTGAAGCACCTCATCGGCTCGCGCCGCGCTCAAGTTTCGCTCACGCCGTCCGGGACAAGGCTCTCCGGCTCGCCTTCC
>CAWJIO010000002.1:0-80704 GCA_963842995.1 uncultured Solirubrobacterales bacterium
GAATCGCTTCGGTGCTCGATCGGGTCAGACGTTAGATGTGGAAAATCTTCCATCGGCTGCGGTTCGAGCGCGACCATCGGTGGGCGCCGGGGCGGATGTCGGCGTACCTCGACGACGAGCTTGGACCGCGCGGGCGCCGGCGGTTGGAGCAGCACGCGGACGAGTGCGTCCAGTGCCGGCGGATGCTCGCTGGGCTACGCCGGATGCTCGGAGCGTTGCAGCGGCTGCCGGCCCCGGCCGACGGCGACGCTGTGCAGATCGCGGCGTCGGTGCGGCTGCGATTGCGCGAGCCGCCCGGGTCGTGAGTGAACCGTTGTAGCGGTGCCGAGGGTCAAACGGACCATGAACAAGATCACCGACACTCACAACCAGACCCATGCTGACTCGGTCGAGAAGACCGATCAGGAGTGGCGCGATCAGCTGACCACGGCGCAGTACGAGGTGTTGCGCCGGAAGGGCACCGAGCGCCCGTTCACGGGTCGCTTTGTAAGCGAGAAGCGCGACGGGACCTATCGATGCGCGGGGTGCGGCGCCGAGCTGTTCTCCTCGGAGACGAAGTTCGAGTCCGGTACCGGTTGGCCGAGCTTCACGATCCCGGCGAACCGTGCCAACGTCGAGTTGCTCGACGACTACAGCTACGGCATGCATCGGATCGAGGTCAACTGCGCGGCCTGTGGTGGCCATCTGGGTCACGTGTTTGCAGACGGTCCCGGCCAGACCGGCGAGCGCTACTGCATCAACTCCTGCTCGCTGGAGTTCGACGAGCGCTAGCAGCGGGCTGCACATCGGCGGGCACCTCGTTCGCGTGGGGCCCGCCGGCGAGCCGGTATAAACGCCCGGTGAGCGGCGGCGGCCCGACCTCCGAGCATCAACTGATTCGGAAGGCGCGGGCCGGCGATCAGGACGCGTTTGCGGAACTGGTCGCGAGCCACGCCGACCGCGTCTACGGGGCATTGCGCCGGTTCGGCTTGGATCCGGGCGAGGCCGACGAGGTCGCCCAAGAGGTGTTCCTGCGGGCGTGGCGTGGCTTGGCGCGATTCCAGGAGCGGGCCCAGTTCTCGACCTGGCTGTACCGGATCGCGTTCAACGAGGCCCAGCGCCGGCTGGCGCGCCGTACACCGGCCGCGGTCGCAGCTGACGACGGCGGCCCCGATCCGGTTCTCGGGCTGCCGGAGGCGGCGCATCTCGGCCCGGAGGCCCAGGCGCTCGACCGCGAGCTCGAGCAGGCCCTGGTGATGGCCCTTGACCAGCTTCCGATGCAGTTGCGCGCGGCCGTCGTACTGCGCGACATCGAAGGCCTTTCGACCGAGCAGGCAGCCGAGATCGTGGGCGTTGGCCAGGCAGCCTTCAAGAGCCGACTTCACCGCGGGCGGAAGCAACTGCGCACCCTCCTCGAGCCTTACCTCGGGCTCGAGGAGGGCTGACGAAGCGCAGCTCGCTGCCAGCTCGCTAGCTCGCGTCCGCCGTACTGACGGCGGTCAGTGAGTCGAGCGCAAGCGCCTGCTCGAGTGCCTGCTTTGGCTGCGCTCCTGTCGTCTGAGCGATCGGCTGCCCGCCGCGGTAGAGCACCACGAACGGGATCCCGCGCACCCCGGCGCGGTCCGCAAGCCCAGGCTCCACGTCGACATTGACCTTTCCGACCTTGATCGTCCCGGCGCGCTCGTCGGCGATCTGGTCGATCACCGGACCGAGCAGACGGCAGGGCCCGCACCACGGTGCCCAGTAGTCAACGACCACTGGCACCTCGGCGGCCAGCACCTGCTCGTCGAAGTTGGCCTCGGTGAGGGTGATCAAGTTCGTCATCACTGTCCTTTCGCTTCGGTTGGTGGCTAGCGCACCGTGATTGCGCAGGCGGCGCGATCCTGCTTCTCGAAGAACTGCTGGTGGTAGTCCTCGGCGTCATAGAACTTCGACGCGGGTGCGATCTCGGTCACGATCGGCTTCGGCGATGAGCCTTGGTGCTGGTCCCGCGACGCGTTCGCGGCCGCCTCCTGCTCGGGATCGTGGAAGAAGATCGCCGACCGGTACTGGCTGCCGAAGTCCCAGCCCTGCCGGTTGGGAGTGGTGGGGTTGTGGATCGACCAGAACGTGTTCAGTAGCTGGTCGTAGCTGACCTTCGCCGGTTCAAACCAGACCTCCACCGCCTCGGCGTGGCCAGTCGTGTCGGAGCAGACCTGCTCGTAGGTCGGGTCGGTTGTATGGCCGCCCGTGTATCCGACGCTCGTCTTCACAACTCCATCGAGCTCGCGGAACGCGGCCTCCACGCCCCAAAAGCAGCCGGCCGCAAAGGTGGCCCGCTGCGCTCCCTCGAGCCGACCGGCGCCGGGCCGCGTGTCCGGGCTGTTCGAGCGTTCCTTTCTGAAGTTCAACAAATCTCGTCCTTTCGGGTCTGTATTCATCACCCACTATGACCCCGGATGACACAAAAATGGTTCATCCCCGGTCCTGGCGATCGCGGTCGGAAACGACCACGCCTGCGGTTCGACTTGTATCTGTGGTCGGGTGGTCGATAATTGCGACTGGAGCTCGAGTGAGATGAGCGTCGTCCAGGCCAGATCTCCGAGACGAAGAGGCGGGGTGCGCTTCGTGGCTCCCCTCGCGATCGCGGCCCTGCTCGCCGCGATCGCCGTCGTGGTCGTGACCTCTCCGGCCAGCTCCGGTACGCGCGCCGGCTCACACCGAGTGAGCGGCCACAGCGTCCCTCCCTACTGGATCGTGCGTCCCGGTGACACCCTGGCGCAGATCTCTGAGAAGACGGGCGTGACGCTCGAGCAGCTCGAGGCCTACAACCCGTACATCAACCCGTATGCGCTCAACCCGGGGCAGCGCCTGAACCTATGGCAGCATCCGCCGCCACCGGCGCCGCCGCCCCCGAAGCCGCTGGGGCCGGAATTCTGGACGGTGAAGTCCGGTCAGTCGTTCGGCTCGATCGCCGCCCAGACGGGAATCAACCTCTCGAAGCTCGAACAGCTGAACCCGCGGCTGAAGGCTACGTCGTTGCAGCCCGGGGATCGCGTCAGGCTGCGCCACTGACGCCCAGTGTCCGTCGTGCTCGGTGATCGCCCCGAGCACGCGGCGCTGTGTATCAGGGACCGACGTGGTGCCTCTACGAACCGAGGAGGGATACGGCCCGTAGTGACGATCAGAGTCAAACGCAACAACGAGGCGATCAATGAGCATCAACGGCATCAGAATCCCCCAACACCCTTTGCTGGAGTGCCCGAGCTGCGGCCTGCCGGCTGAGATCATCGACCGGTTCACGCTCGACGGCGTCCCTGCTCCGGTCGAGCACGTCAAGATCGCCTGCGTGGCCAGACACTGGTACACGGTTCCGGTCGACCGGCTGCCGGTTCAGAGCGCCGGCCACGCGCAGCTCATCGCAAGACGGGCCGAGTGATCGTGGGCGCACGGGCCCTGAGGAAAAAGATTCGCGTAAGGCCGGGGGTGTGAAAACCGTTGTAGTGGTTATATGTGGGCGAAGGATGACGTCACACGGGGGGAATGGCTCGAGCGGGGGCTCGGCGTAGGCGCGGGCCTGGCGACGGGCGGAATCCTCGCGGGCGGGTTTGCGGCGTTCGCATTGTCGTCCTCGTCCTCGTCCGAGCGCGAGGACGTGCAGGTGTTCAACTTTGCGCTCGCGTTCGAGGAGCTGCAGGCTGACTTCTACGCCCGCGCGATGCGCTCGCTTTCATTGCAGGGAGGCTGGCAGAAGTTCGCGCGCGTGGTCGAGGGCCATGAGCAGGCGCACGTCGCGTTCCTGCGCAAGGCGCTCGGGACCGCGGCGAAGCCCGATCCGCAGCTGCGACTGACGAAGACGCCGGGCAGCCTTTCCGAGTTTCAACAGATGGCGATCGGGCTAGAGGACCTGGGTGTGGCGCTATACAACGGCCAGGCGGGGAACCTCACCCCCAAGTCGCTCGCGGCGGCGGCCGAGATCGTCTCGGTCGAGGCGCGCCACGCTGCCTGGTCGCGAGATCTGGCGGGCGAACTGCCGGCACCGGTCGCGACTGATGTCCCCGCCGACCAGTCTCAAGTCATGGCACGGCTGATGCAGCTGGGGGTACAGGTTGGCTGAGCCGAATCGCATCTCGGTTGCGGCCTTCGATCGTGACGGCGCGCTACAGGAAGCTGCGCAGACGATGCTCACGACGCGGCGTGGCCTGCTCGGGCTGGCGACGGCCGGCACGCTGGCGGGCGCGCTCGGCGGCGCCGCGACTGCGCGGGGCGATGCCGCCTCACAGCACGACATCGCGATCCTCAACTACGCGCTCGGTCTCGAGTACCTCCAGTCAACGTTCTACACGGAGGCAGAGCGTCTCGGCGCGTTGCACGGGGCGCTCGCCCAGCAGGCGACCGTGGTCGGCGCACACGAGCGGGCCCATGTGGCGGCCTTCCAGAAGGTGCTCGGCTCGGCGGCGATGAAGAGCCCGACGTTCGACTTTCAGGGGGTGACCCAGGATCCGAACGCGTTCCGCCGGACCGCCGTGGCGCTCGAGGATCTGTCCGTGGCAGCGTACAAGTACCAGGCACCAAGGATTCAGTCGCCGGCGTACCTCGCGGCGGCGATCTCAATCCACTCGGTCGAGGCGCGTCATGCCGCCTGGATCCGCCATCTCGCGGGGGTGCTTCCGGCTGCGACGGCGTTTGACCAGCCGCTGGCGCCCGAGCAGGTGGACGCGCTCGTCGCCTCGACCCACTTCGTGGTCTCGGCGCCGCAGGTGGTTGGTCATCAACTGCCGAAGTTCACGGGGTGACGACGGCCCGCCGGAGACGCCTTCTGGCCGTGGCGAGCGCGCCCGTCGCTGCCGCCGTCGCGGTCCTCGTGTTTGCACCGTCGCGCTCCGTCTCCGACCAGGCCAGGCCGCTGCCGCCGCCGCGAGCCGGGATCGCCGTCCCCCATCCGGCCGATCTGACGCCCCTGCGCGGAGAGTCTCGCTGGGCCGCGGTACGCCGCTCGGTACTCGCGCGCGCGGCCCCGTCGTTCAGCGCCAAGCGGGTGGCGGCGGTCTCCACGAGCACACCCGAGGGCACGACGAACATCCTCGAGCTGCTCGGCACTGCGCAGCAGAACGCCGACGGCATCTGGCAGCGGGTGCGCCTCGCGGTGCTCCCCAACGGAACCACCGGCTGGGTGCCGGAATCGGCGCTTGGCGGTTCCGTTGTGCTGGACACTGTGCTGATGGTCAACTTGTCTCGCTTCCGTGCGACCCTATTCCGAGATGGAGAACAGGTGTTCAGCGCGCCGGTAGGTGTCGGCGAGCCGCAGTCGCCAACTCCGATCGGAGAGTTCTATGTTCGCGACGTGGTGACCCGCTACCGGAGCCCGATGTACGGTCCGATTGCGTTCGGTACCAGCGCCCGGTCGGCGGTCCTGACCGACTGGCCGGCCGGCGGCTTCATCGGAATCCACGGCACCGACCAGCCCGGCCTGATACCCGGCGCGGTTTCCCACGGCTGCATCCGCATGCGCAACGCAGACATCTTGAGGCTGGCCAAGCTGATGCCAGTTGGGACGCCGATCATCATTGTCGGGTGAACGCGCGCACACGCAGAAACGCTCGCGTGGCCTGCGCGCCGCGCGATTGATCGTCGGCCTGATCGCGGTCACGGCGGCCGCCGCGGTGCCCGCCTGGAGCACACAGGCTGCGGTCACGCACGAGCGCGTGCCGCTGAAGCTGATCGATCAATACCCGCTCAAGCCCCGCACCCAGCCGACGTCGGCGCCGCCGAAGGCGCCGGTCCGATCGCCGGCGGCGCCGATCGGGAGCGCCGCGGCACATGGCGCCAGCGGCGGCTTCTCGCCGGTCTGGCTGCTGCTGCCGGCCGCCCTGCTGATGCTCGGCGCCTGGTTCGTCAGGCTCCGGGTCGCACCGGCCGGCGGACGCCGCGAACATCGGACCGAGCCGGCGCCGGCACGCTCGCGCCGCCGGTCGCACGTCTCGATTCGCCGCAGCTCTGCCCCGGTTCAGGCGCCGGCGACGGATGTCGGATCGGAGCGGCGGGACGTGCTGCCCGAGACGGAGTCGCCGCCTCCGCAATCCGAACCGGTGCAGGGGGTGGTCGGTGCCGGCGAGGCTGATCGCCGTGCGGACGACGATCTGACGGCGGATTCGCCTGGCGAGGCTGAGGCGCGGGCCGAGGCTGAGGAGCCTCACGAAGGCGAGGCGCTTGAGGACCTCGAGCAGCCTCACGAAGTCGCGGAGCCCGACGAAGTCGATGAACGTCGCGAGGCTGATGCCGCGTTCGATCTCGGGGTGCGGCTCCAGGAGCAGGGCGACGTGGAGGGCGCGCTGGCGGCCTACGAGCGCGCCGACCGGTCAGGGCATGGAGGCGCCGCGTCCAACCGCGGCCTGCTGCTGGAGGAGCACGGTGATCTGGCCGGCGCGGAGGCTGCCTACCGGCGGGCGGATCAACGTGGCGAGCCGGTCGGGGCGATGAATCTCGGCGCGCTGCTGGAGGAGCGCGGTGATCTGGCCGGCGCAGAGGCGGCGTACCGCCACGCCGATCAGTGGGGCCGCGCCGATGGCGCGCATTCACTCGGCGTGCTGCTCGAGCAGCGGGGTGAGCTGGCGGCCGCCGAGCAGGCCTACGGGCGCGCCGATCAGCGCGGCGACGCCGATGCGGCATTCGATCTCGGCCTGCTACTTCAGCAGCGGAGCGACATGGAGGGCGCGCTGGCGGCATACGAGCGCGCGGATCTGCGAGGCCACGGAGGGGCCGCCTCCAACCATGGCCTGGTGCTGGAGGAACTGGGTGACCTGGCCGGCGCGGAGGCTGCGTACCGGCGGGCGGATGAGCGCGGCGAGTCGGTCGGGGCGATGAATCTCGGCGCGCTGCTCGAGGAGCACGGTGATCTGGCCGGCGCGGAGGCGGCGTATCGCCACGCCGACGAGTTGGGTCATGGGGACGGCGCCCGCTGCCTGGCGGGGCTGCTCGAGCAACGGGGGGATCTGGCGGGCGCGCGCGCGGCGTACGACCGCGCAGAGCGCCGGCGCGACGTCGGCTGACGGGCGCCGGGCCGGTTCCCACTCGCCGGCGAGCCACGGGCCCGCGCCACCGAGCCGCTTCGGCCCGCGTTGCAAAACAAAGCTCTCAAGTCCGGACCGGTTGCTAGACCGCGCCACCGTACAGGTCGGTGGTCTTGGCGATGCCGCCGTCGACGGACACCGTCTCCCCGGTCACGAACCTGGCGGCGTCCGAGGCCAGGAACGCCACCACATCGGCGACGTCTTCCGGCTGCGACCAGCGCCGCAACGGGGTGAGCGCCTCGATCTGCTCGATCACGCCCGGAATCGCCTTGTTCCTGGCCCACATATCGGTGTCGACGACACCGGGCGCAACCGAGTTGACCCGGATTCCGTGCGGCCCGAGCTCGATCGCCAACGATCGGGTCGCCGCGTCGATCGCACCCTTGCTCGCGGCGTATGCGGCCCGTCGCGGCGTCCCCACCACGGCCGAGACCGAGGAAACGTTGATAATCGCGCCGCGGCCGCGCTCGATCATGCTCGGCACCAGCGCCGCGATCAGCAACAGTGGCGCGCGCACGTTGACCGCGAGCATTCCGTCGATCAGCTCCGCGCCGAGTTCGTCGGTTGGCAGGCGGGCGGCGGTCGCGGCGTTGTTGACGAGCACATCGATCCCGCCCAGCACCGCGCTCGCCTCGGCCGCCAGCCGAGCGGAAGCCTCGGGATCGCCGAGCTCGGTCTCGAGCACCAGCGGGTCGTTGCCCAGCTCGGCGGCGACCGACTCCAGGGCCGTGCGGCCGCGGGCAGCGACCGCCACCCGCGCCCCGGCGCGGTCGAGCGCGCGCGCAATCGCCGCCCCGATCCCTCTGGAAGCGCCCGTCACCAGCGCAGTTCTGCCGTTCAGCGAGCTCGCCTCCATGGTCGACGAGACTACGCCCCGGCACGTCGCGTCACGGCACGGTCCGCGGTCAGGCGTCGGCGATACTGAGTCCGTGGCGATCTCACGGATCGGCGGCGTCGAGCGTTGAACACCTGATGGCGGAACCGGCGGATACGCGTCGCGCGCGCGGACTGGCGATCGGCGCCGCCGTGATTACGGTCACGCTGTGGTCCTCGGCATTCGTGGGGATCCGATCGGCGGACCGTGACCTGTCGCCGGGGGCGCTCGCGCTCGGGCGGCTGCTCGTCGGCAGCATCGTGCTCGGGGCGTTCGTCCTGCTCCGCCGCGAGTCCCTGCCGCCAAGGCAAACGTGGCGCGGGATCGCGGTCTGCGGCGTGCTGTGGTTCGGGCTCTACAACGTCGCCCTCAACGAGGCCGAGAAGCGGGTCGACGCCGGCACCGCCGCGATGCTCGTCAACACCGGGCCGATCCTGATCGCGATTCTGGCGGGCTTGATCCTCCACGAGGGGTTCCCGCCCCGGCTGCTGGCGGGATGCCTGGTCTCGTTCGCGGGCGTGGTGGTGATCGGCGTGGCGACCTCCGACCACGGCCTCCAAGAGAGCTGGGGCGCCCTTCTGTGCCTGATCGCGGCGCTGGCGTACGCCGGCGGCGTCGTCGCCCAGAAGCCGGCCCTGAACCTGGCGAGCGCATTGTCGGTGACGTGGGTGGCGTGCATGATCGGAGCGCTCAGCTGCCTGGCGTTCGCACCGTCGCTGGCACACCAGGTGGGGCACGCCCGCGCTTCCGCGATCGCCTGGATGATCTACCTCGGCGCCGCGCCGACCGCGATCGGATTCGTTACCTGGGGCTACGCCCTGGCCCGGACCACGGCCGGACGGATGGGATCGACGACCTACCTCGTGCCGCCACTCGCCGTGTTGCTCGGCTGGGCCCTGCTGGGGGAGGTTCCGCCACTGCTCGCGCTCCCCGGCGGGGTTCTGTGCCTGGCGGGAGTCGCGGTCGCGCGCACGAGCTCGCGGCGGTCAGCGGTCCGGCGAGCGGATTCGCAGCCTGTCGCGGGGCTGTCGGGCGCCGGCGGCTTCGCCGACGCCGCGGAGCGTCCATAGGGCGGGGCGGCGCCGGCACGAGAATTCGGTCCGATGCAGTTCTACGATCGCATCGGCCGCTCGTACCTCGCCACCCGGCGTCCCGATCCCCGCCTGGCGACCGCGATCCGGGAGGCGCTCGGAAGTGCCGGCTCGGTGGTCAACGTCGGCGCCGGAGCCGGGGCGTACGAGCCATCCGATCGGGAGGTGACGGCGGTCGAGCCGTCGGCGGTGATGATCGACCAGCGCCCATCCACCGCCGCACCCGTGATCCAGGCCCGCGCCGAGGAACTGCCATTCAACGACGGCCATTTTGACGCGGCGATGGCGATCCTCAGCGACCACCATTGGCAGGACCGTGGCCGCGGCCTCGCCGAGCTGAAGCGAGTCGCTCGTTACCGCGTCGTCCTGTTCAACGCCAACCCCGCCGAGGCTCGGCTGTTCTGGCTCACCACCGACTACCTGCCCGGATTCGTCGAGCTGATCCCCCGGCGCCTCCGGCGGCCCGGCGCCTGGGAGCAAGAGCTCCGCACCGCCCTCGGCGACGTGACCCTGATCCCGGTCCCGATCCCGCACGACTGCACCGACGGCTTCTACGGCGCCTTCTGGCGGCGCCCCGACGCGTACCTGGACCCAACCGTCCGCGCCGGCACCTCGGTGTTCGCCCAGCTGCCTGCCGACCAGGTCCGCGCCGGCCTCGAGGCGCTCCGAGCCGACCTGGACAACCGCCACTGGCACCGGCGCCACGCCGATCTTCTGGACCTGGGCGAGCTCGATCTCGGTTACTACGTGGTGGTGGCGGAGGTTGGGGCGTGATGCGGGGCTGGTCGCTCGGGGCTGACGCGCGGTAGCGCGTCCGTCGTCGGCCTTACCGGCGCCGCCGGCCGCGCTTTTTGCTGGGGAGGTCGGGGCGCAGGGGTGCGCCCCGACCTCGCGGCGGAGGTGGCGTGGGCAGCGGGGGCGGGCGCGGTGAGTGGGCGGGGCGCGCCGGCGGACGCCTGAAACCCTGCTCGACTTCCCAAACCGGATCGCCGGGAGACCGTTCGGGAAGTTGAGCACGATAGTCATGCTCGTTTTCCCAAACCGCCGGCGCGGAGTTGGCTTTGGGAAGTTGAGCATGTTTTTCGGGGTCTCCGGACCCGGTTTGGGGTTTCGGGACCCGGTTTGGGGGTCGCCGGACCCGCGTGCGCTACCCCGCGACAGACTCCCGCCCGCGACCCCGCGGACCCGCCGCCACACGCCGCCCCGCCACCCAAGAGCGCCCCATTAGCCACCAAGGGCGCTGGAACGGAACGCGACCACTAACAAGTCCATCATCACCGCCACCAGCCCGCCACCGCGCCCGGAATCCGCCACCCACCCGCGGCCCGCCGTGTGAGCGACGCCCAGGCGCGGCGGCGCGCGAGCGCCGCGTGGTGGCGTCGCCTGGCACCGCGACCGTGAACCAGACCGTCTTGCCGGCGGGGCGTTGGGCCTCGATGCCCCACCGCTCCGAGAGCATGTCGACGATTCGGAGCCCGCGGCCGGTCGGCTCGTCGGGGCCGGGGGAGCGCATCGTCGGGGTTCCGCCGCCCTGGTCGGTGACCTCGACCCGGATCTGCTCGGGGGTGCGGTCGATGCTGAGGTGAAAGCTCGAGCCGACGTGGCGGATGCAGTTGGTGGCGAGCTCGGACACCATCAGCTCGACCGCGTGGCGCACCTCGGGCGGGCTGTCGGAGATCGCTTCGGTGGCGAATCTTCGCGCCGCGGGCACGGACTGCCGCTCGGCGGGGAATGCCTGTGCCCGGGTCATGGCGTGACCGTGAGCTTCTGGGTGAGGCCCATCGCCGTGATCACCCTGCGCAGCAGCGGCGGTGGATCGCGCAGCTCGAAGTCGCGCACGGCCGTGGACCAGCGGACCCAGAGCGCGATCGCGGAGCTGTCGGCGAACCGGAGTCCGGCGACGTCGACGATCAGTCGCGTGGGCCGCTTGGCGATTGTCGCCGTGACCAGCTCGTCGAGCGCGTCGATCGTGGCGATGTCGAGCTCGCCGGCGATCGTGATGATCGCCGTGTCGCCGCCGTCGAACGCGACGTCGAACGTGATCGGCGCGTCGCGAACGGGTTCTAGATCGCCCATCGGAGTGCCACGATTGCGATGTCGTCCTGTGAGGGGCCGGAGCGCAGTTCGGTCACGAGCTTACTGAGCAGCTCCGGGAGTGAGGCGTCCTGGCCGGTCGCGACTCGGCGCAGGCGCGCGAGGCCGTCGTCGAGGTTCTCGCCGCGCTGCTCGATCAGCCCGTCGGTGAACGCGACCAGGGTGGCGGCTTGGGGGGCGGAGACGGTCGTGGCGGTGTAGCTTGCGCCCGCCTCGACGCCGATCGGGAGTCCGACCTCGCTGTGCACGTAGCGTCCGTCGCCATTGCTGATCAGCAGGGGCGGCAGGTGGCCGGCGCTGGTGAGGTTGATCTCGCGCCGCTCGAGGTCGACCAGCGCGCACAGAATCGTCGCGAGTTGACCGCTGTCGGCGACGCTGACGAGGTGCGAGAGCTTGGTCAGGATCTGTGGCGGCGAGTCTTTCTGGGCGGCGTAGGCGTGGATCGCGTAGCGCAGAGACGCCATCGTCGTGGCGGCGCGCAGGCCCCGTCCCGAGACGTCGCCGACGACCAGCAAGGACCGGTGCTCGTCGAGGTTGATCACGTCGTACCAGTCGCCGCCGATTTCGACGCCGCGCTCGCCGGCCTCGTAGCGGGCGCTTGCCTGGGCGCCCGGGATCTGTGGCAGGCGGTCGGGCAGCAGGGCGTGCTGGAGGGTCTGCGCGATGCTCCGCTGCTCCGCGTAGAGGCGCTGATTCTCGCTCGCACTGAGCTCGAGCCGGCCGGCGAGGAGCTCGGCGTCGCGGCGGCGCTGGAGCAGCCGCAGGGTCCCCGCGGCGGCGCCGCACGACAGCAGCACGCCGACGAGGCCGATGATCCACGGCAGGCGCTGCGGAAGCGAACCCGCGAGCGGGCCGCGTGAGGACATCACCAGCGTCAGCGAGCTGTCGCCGAACGGAACGACCTCGGTGTCGGTCAGTCCGCGCGGGGGAGCTGCTTTGACGTTCGTGACCAGCAGGTCATGCGGCGCGGTGCCGGTCCCGAGGTAGAGCGCGTAGTCGAGACCGGCGAATTGGGTGGAGTTCTGGAAGCGGGAGCGGCGATCGGCCGGCAGGGCCCGCTCGCCGTAGGCGACATAGCCACGGGGAGCACGGGGAGTGGCGAACGCGTATCCGAGCCGCGGATCGGGAGCCTTCAACAGCCCCATGACGCTCAGAAGCGAGGTCCGCGTGGCGCGGTCTAAGAACGCCGGCGCGGCGGCGGTCGACAGCTTCGAAGCGGAGCCGTCGACGGCCACTGGACCGCGCGCCGGCGCGCTCGCGCTCCACAGCGAGATCGACACGAACTCGCCCGTGCCGGTGCCGATGTAGGGCGCGACGAAGCGCTTGAACTTCTGTACGTTGCCGTCGGTCGCGTCGGCGAGCTCAGCCGTCGAGGCGAGTGGCGTCTGAATGCTCGGCAGAGACTCGGCGACCAGCGCGGCGGCGTCGCGGACCCGCAGCTTCAGCAGCCGCTTCTCGTTGCTCGAGTACTGCAGCTGTGAGACGAGCGCGAGCACGGCCGTGATCACCAGCCCGACGATCAGGGTCGCGACCGGCAGCCAGATCAGCGCGCGCGTGCCTGCCGGCTTCGCGCCGGCCGACGGTGCCCGGTCCGCATCGCTGGTGTTCATGCTCGGAGCCCCGCGGCGCTTGGCTAGAGCCCGACCTCGGCGCTGATGCGACCCGATTCGACCCCGGCGAGGAGAGTCGCGTAGTCGCGCTCGTTCTGGGCGGCGTAGGCCTCCGAGAAGGCCAGGATCGCGCGGTCGAAGCTCGCACCGTTGCCGAGATAGGCGGCGATCGCGACGCGGTCGCCGGTGCGCGCGTGGGCGCGGGCGAGCGTCCAGCCGCACAGCGTCCCGTAGGCGGCCATGCCGTCGGGGAGCATGTGCTCGATCTCCGCGGAGCCCTTCCAGTCCTTCAGCTGGCGGCAATAGAAGTCGCGCTCGACGCCGTCACCGGCGTCGGCCCGCAGCCAGCCGAGGAAGATGTCGCTGCTGGCCTGCGTCAGCCGCTGCCCGACCACAACCCGCTCGCCGTGGTTGGAGAAGCCGCTCTCGCCGACGAACTGCTCGAGCACCGACGGCTCGGACTCCTTGACCTGGAGGAACAGGGGCTCCTTGCCGTCGGGGCCGAGCAGGAGCGCGATCCAGCAGCGGGTGCCGACGCTGCCGACCCCGACGACCTTGCGAGCGAGGTCGACGAGGCGAAACTGCTCGACCAGCCGCCGTCGCTCGAGCGGGAGCGTGTCGCGATAGGTGCGAAGGATCTCGTGGAGGCGATCGAAGATCTCATCGCGCGCGGTGCCTTCGGCGATCCGCTCGACCGGAACGATCAACGGCGACTGGTCAACGATCCGCGTCTCCCCGTCGACGACGTAGGTCAGCTTGGACAGAGCGGAGATGCTGTCCTTGGTCCGGGCTCGCGCGAGCGTCTTCTCCGTCTGCTTGACCGTCTTCGGCGCGAACTGGGAGGCGTACTGGCTGAGCAGACTCTCGATCTCGAAGCGCGAGTACCACACCCCGAGGCTGTGCATCGTGGCGAAGTCGAGCATCGCGGTCCGGTAGGCGCTAACCGTGTCGAGCACCGCTCGCCGCTGGTCCTTGGTCCGGAAGCCGTTGCTCTGAGTCGCGATCAGCATGCTCACCGCCAGCCGCTTGACGTCCCATTCCCACGGTCCCGGCAGCGTCTCATCGAAGTCGTTGAGGTCGAACACGAGCCGGCGTTCGGGCGACGCGAACACGCCGAAGTTCGACAGGTGCGCGTCGCCGCAGCACTGGACGTCGAGACCGGTCCGCGGCGTCGACGCCAGATCGTGGGCCATGATCGCGGCCGCACCGCGGAAGAACGCAAACGGCGAGACGAGCATCCGGCCATGGCGGATCGGGACGAGGTCGGGAACCCTCGTCTGCGCCTGACGCTCGAGCAGCGCGACGGGATCGGGTCGATCCGCCGAGGGCTCAAACGTCGCGTGGCTAGAGCGCGGGACGAGGCGCCGCGCCGCCCGCCCGCGCGAGACGCTCTCGGAGACCGTCGGATATGGGGTACTCGCCTGCGCGACCGTCACGACGCGGACTGGCGCTTCTTCCTGGCGCGGACGACCATCAGCCGGTCGACGAGCATCCCGAGCAGGAACGTGATCAGGACGACCACGATCAACGGCGTCTGGAACGTCCAGAACAGCCAGCGGACCTTGACATCGCCGAGATTGAGCAGCGCGAAGATCGCGACCAGAGCTCCGATCAACGCAGCCGCGACCATCCGCGAGCGGTCTCGGCGCTCGGCTGCGGTGCGAGGTCGCTGGGACTTCGCGACCGGTGGATCAGCGGGTTTAGTCTCGGTCATCAACGCCTCCTTGACTGCGTCCACAGTCAGTATGCCGTACGCACCGTCGGTTAGGTGATCGCCGGCTCGGGCGCCGGCTGCTCGCCGGCGCCGACGGGGTCCGCGGGCGCATGCGGCGTCCAGGCATCGGCGTCGTAGCGGCGCAAAGCGGGGAACGCCGCGACGATCACGCCAACGCCGACGAGGCACAGGGCGCCACCGGAAGCGTGCGCGCGGTGCGGTCGCACTCGGGAGGTGACGGCGGTCGAGCCGTCGGCGGTGATGATCGACCAGCGCCCATCGACCGCCGCACCAGTGATCCAGGCCCGCGCCGAGGAACTGCCATTCAAAGAAGGCCATTTTGACGCGGCGATGGCGATACTCAGAGACCACCATTGGCAGGACCGTGGCCGCGGCCTCGCCGAGCTGAAGCGAGTCGCTCGTTACCGCGTCGTCCTGTTCAACGCCAACCCCGCCGAGGCTCGGCTGTTCTGGCTCACCACCGACTACCTGCCGGATTCGTCGAGCTGATCTCCCGGCGCCTCCGGCGGCCCGGCGCCTGGGAGCAAGAGCTCCGCACCGCCCTCGGCGACGTGACCCTGATCCCGGTCCCGATCCCGCACGACTGCACCGACGGCTTCTACGGCGCCTTCTGGCGGCGCCCCGACGCGTACCTGGACCCAACCGTCCGCGCCGGCACCTCGGTGTTCGCCAGCTGCCTGCCGACCAGGTCCGCGCCGGCCTCGAGGCGCTCCGAGCCGACCTGGACAACCGCCAGCTGGCACCGGCGCCACGCCGATCTTCTGGACCTGGGCGAGCTCGATCTCGGTTACTACGTGGTGGTGGCGGAGGTTGGGGCGTGATGCGGGGCTGGTCGCTCGGGGCTGACGCGCGGTAGCGCGTCCGTCGTCGGCCTTACGGGCGCCGCCGGCCGCGCTTTTTGCTGGGGAGGTCGGGGCGCAGGGGTGCGCCCCGACCTCGCGGCGGAGGTGGCGTGGGCAGCGGGGGCGGGCGCGGTGAGTGGGCGGGGCGCGCCGGCGGACGCCTGAAAACCTGCTCGACTTCCCAAACCGGATCGCCGGGAGACGCGTTCGGGAAGTTGAGCACGATAGTCATGCTCGTTTTCCCAAACCGCCGGCGCGGAGTTGGCTTTGGGAAGTTGAGCATGTTTTTCGGGGTCTCCGGACCCGGTTTGGGGTTTCGGGACCCGGTTTGGGGGTCGCCGGACCCGCGTGCGCTACCCCGCGACAGACTCCCGCCCGCGACCCCGCGGACCCGCCGCCACACGCCGCCCCGCCACCCAAGAGCGCCCCATTAGCCACCAAGGGCGCTGGAACGGAACGCGACCACTAACAAGTCCATCATCACCGCCACCAGCCCGCCGCCGCGCCCGGAATCCGCCACCCACCCGCGGCCCGCCGTGTGAGCGACGCCCCGGCGCGGCGGCGCGCGAGCGCCGCGTGGTGGCGTCGCCCGGCACCGCGACCGTGAACCAGACCGTCTTGCCGGCGGGGCGTTGGGCCTCGATGCCCCACCGCTCCGAGAGCATGTCGACGATTCGGAGCCCGCGGCCGGTCGGCTCGTCGGGGCCGGGGGAGCGCATCGTCGGGGTTCCGCCGCCCTGGTCGGTGACCTCGACCCGGATCTGCTCGGGGGTGCGGTCGATGCTGAGGTGAAAGCTCGAGCCGACGTGGCGGATGCAGTTGGTGGCGAGCTCGGACACCATCAGCTCGACCGCGTGGCGCACCTCGGGCGGGCTGTCGGAGATCGCTTCGGTGGCGAATCTTCGCGCCGCGGGCACGGACTGCCGGTCGGCGGGGAATGCCTGTGCCCGGGTCATGGCGTCACCGTGAGCTTCTGGGTGAGGCCCATCGCAGTGATCACCCTGCGCAGCAGCGGCGGTGGATCGCGCAGCTCGAAGTCGCGCACGGCCGTGGACCAGCGGACCCAGAGCGCGATCGCGGAGCTGTCGGCGAACCGGAGTCCGGCGACGTCGACGATCAGTCGCGTGGGCCGCTTGGCGATTGTCGCCGTGACCAGCTGGTCGAGCGCGTCGATCGTGGCGATGTCGAGCTCGCCGGCGATCGTGATGATCGCCGTGTCGCCGCCGTCGAACGCGACGTCGAACGTGATCGGCGCGTCGCGAACGGGTTCTAGATCGCCCATCGGAGTGCCACGATTGCGATGTCGTCCTGTGAGGGGCCGGAGCGCAGTTCGGTCACGAGCTTACTGAGCAGTTCCGGGAGTGAGGCGTCCTGGCCGGTCGCGACTCGGCGCAGGCGCGCGAGGCCGTCGTCGAGGTTCTCGCCGCGCTGCTCGATCAGCCCGTCGGTGAACGCGACCAGGGTGGCGGCTTGGGGGGCGGGGACGGTCGTGGAGGTGTAGCTTGCGCCCGCCTCGACGCCGATCGGGAGTCCGACCTCGCTGTGCACGTAGCGTCCGTCGCCGTTGCTGATCAGCAGGGGCGGCAGGTGGCCGGCGCTGGTGAGGTTGATCTCGCGCCGCTCGAGGTCGACCAGCGCGCACAGAATCGTCGCGAGTTGACCGCTGTCGGCGACGCTGACGAGGTGCGAGAGCTTGGTCAGGATCTGTGGCGGCGAGTCTTTCTGGGCGGCGTAGGCATGGATCGCGTAGCGCAGAGACGCCATCGTCGTGGCCGCGCGCAGGCCCCGTCCCGAGACGTCGCCGACGACCAGCAAGGACCGGTGCTCGTCGAGGTTGATCACGTCGTACCAGTCGCCGCCGATTTCGACGCCGCGCTCGCCGGCCTCGTAGCGGGCGCTTGCCTGGGCGCCCGGGATCTGTGGCAGGCGGTCGGGCAGCAGGGCGTGCTGGAGGGTCTGCGCGATGCTCCGCTGCTCCGCGTACAGGCGCTGATTCTCGCTCGCGCTGAGCTCGAGCCGGCCGGCGAGGAGCTCGGCGTCGCGGCGGCGCTGGAGCAGCCGCAGGGTCCCCGCGGCGGCGCCGCACGACAGCAGCACGCCGACGAGGCCGATGATCCACGGCAGGCGCTGCGGAAGCGAACCCGCGAGCGGGCCGCGTGAGGACATCACCAGCGTCAGCGAGCTGTCGCCGAACGGAACGACCTCGGTGTCGGTCAGTCCGCGCGGCGGAGGTGCTTTGACGTTCGTGACCAGCAGGTCATGCGGCGCGGTGCCGGTCCCGAGGTAGAGCGCGTAGTCGAGACCGGCGAATTGGGTGGAGTTCTGGAAGCGGGAGCGGCGATCGGCCGGCAGGGCCCGCTCGCCGTAGGCGACATAGCCACGGGGAGCACGGGGGGTGGCGAACGCGTATCCGAGCCGCGGATCGGGAGCCTCCAACAGCCCCATGACGCTCAGCTGCGAGGTCCGCGTGGCGCGGTCTAAGAACGCCGGCGCGGCGGCGGTCGACAGCTTCGACGCGGAGCCGTCGACGGCCACTGGACCGCGCGCCGGCGCGCTCGCGCTCCACAGCGAGATCGACACGAACTCGCCCGTGCCGGTGCCGATGTAGGGCGCGACGAAGCGCTTGAACTTCTGCACGTTGCCGTCGGTCGCGTCGGCGAGCTCAGCCGTCGAGGCGAGTGGCGTCTGAATGCTCGGCAGAGACTCGGCGACCAGCGCGGCGGCGTCGCGGACCCGCAGCTTCAGCAGCCGCTTCTCGTTGCTCGAGTACTGCAGCTGTGAGACGAGCGCGAGCACGGCCGTGATCACCAGCCCGACGATCAGGGTCGCGACCGGCAGCCAGATCAGCGCGCGCGTGCCTGCCGGCTTCGCGCCGGCCGACGGTGCCCGGTCCGCATCGCTGGTGTTCATGCTCCGAGCCCCGCGGCGCTTGGCTAGAGCCCGACCTCGGCGCTGATGCGACCCGATTCGACCGCGGCGAGGAGAGTCGCGTAGTCGCGCTCGTTCTGGGCGGCGTAGGCCTCCGAGAAGGCCAGGATCGCGCGGTCGAAGCTGTCACCGTTGCCGAGATAGGCGGCGATCGCGACGCGGTCGCCGGTGCGCGCGTGGGCGCGGGCGAGCGTCCAGCCGCACAGCGTCCCGTAGGCGGCCATGCCGTCGGGGAGCATGTGCTCGATCTCCGCGGAGCCCTTCCAGTCCTTCAGCTGGCGGCAATAGAAGTCGCGCTCGACGCCGTCACCGGCGTCGGCCCGCAGCCAGCCGAGGAAGATGTCGCTGCTGGCCTGCGTCAGCCGCTGCCCGACCACGACCCGCTCGCCGTGGTTGGAGAAGCCGCTCTCGCCGACGAACTGCTCGAGCACCGACGGCTCGGACTCCTTGACCTGGAGGAACAGGGGCTCCTTGCCGTCGGGGCCGAGCAGGAGCGCGATCCAGCAGCGGGTGCCGACGCTGCCGACCCCGACGACCTTGCGAGCGAGGTCGACGAGGCGAAACTGCTCGACCAGCCGCCGTCGCTCGAGCGGGAGCGTGTCGCGATAGGTGCGAAGGATCTCGTGGAGGCGATCGAAGATCTCATCGCGCGCGGTGCCTTCGGCGATCCGCTCGACCGGAACGATCAACGGCGACTGGTCAACGATCCGCGTCTCCCCGTCGACGACGTAGGTCAGCTTGGACAGAGCGGAGATGCTGTCCTTGGTCCGGGCTCGCGCGAGCGTCTTCTCCGTCTGCTTGACCGTCTTCGGCGCGAACTGGGAGGCGTACTGGCTGAGCAGACTCTCGATCTCGAAGCGCGAGTACCACACCGCGAGGCTGTCCATCGCGGCGAAGTCGAGCATCGCGGTCCGGTAGGCGCTGACCGTGTCGAGCACCGCTCGCCGCTGGTCCTTGGTCCGGAAGCCGTTGCTCTGGGTCGCGATCAGCATGCTCACCGCCAGCCGCTTGACGTCCCATTCCCACGGTCCCGGCAGCGTCTCATCGAAGTCGTTGAGGTCGAACACGAGCCGGCGTTCGGGCGACGCGAACACGCCGAAGTTCGACAGGTGCGCGTCGCCGCAGCACTGGACGTCGAGACCGGTCCGCGGCGTCGACGCCAGATCGTGGGCCATGATCGCGGCCGCACCGCGGAAGAACGCAAACGGCGAGACGAGCATCCGGCCATGGCGGATCGGGACGAGGTCGGGAACCCTCGTCTGCGCCTGACGCTCGAGCAGCGCGACGGGATCGGGTCGATCCGCCGAGGGCTCAAACGTCGCGTGGCTAGAGCGCGGGACGAGGCGCCGCGCCGCGCGCCCGCGCGAGACGCTCTCGGAGACCGTCGGATATGGGGTACTCGCCTGCGCGACCGTCACGACGCGGACTGGCGCTTCTTCCTGGCGCGGACGACCATCAGCCGGTCGACGAGCATCCCGAGCAGGAACGTGATCAGGACGACCACGATCAACGGCGTCTGGAACGTCCAGAACAGCCAGCGGACCTTGACATCGCCGAGATTGAGCAGCGCGAAGATCGCGACCAGAGCTCCGATCAACGCAGCCGCGACCATCCGCGAGCGGTCTCGGCGCTCGGCTGCGGTGCGAGGTCGCTGGGACTTCGCGACCGGTGGATCAGCGGGTTTAGTCTCGGTCATCAACGCCTCCTTGACTGCGTCCACAGTCAGTATGCCGTACGCACCGTCGGTTAGGTGATCGCCGGCTCGGGCGCCGGCTGCCCGCCGGCGCCGACGGGGTCCGCGGGCGCATGCGGCGTCCAGGCATCGGCGTCGTAGCGGCGCAAAGCGGGGAACGCCGCGACGATCACGCCAACGCCGACGAGGCACAGGGCGCCACCAGAGGCGTGCGCGCGGTGCGGTCGCACTTTTGACGGATGTGGAGTTGTCAGCTCGCTGACACGGGGGGTTGCGGTCGTGATCGACCGGGTAATCCCCTCTCAATGCATACCACTGAACTCCTGTCTGAGTCGGACGAACTGTTCGCCCGTTGGCAGCAGGACGGCGATAGAAGCGCGCGCGACGAGCTCGTGAAACGCTACTTGCCACTCGCGCGCAAGCTGGCGCGGCGCTACAACGGCGCCCGAGAGCCGTTCGAGGACCTGCTCCAGGTCGCGAGCCTGGGACTGGTGAAGGCCGTCGACCGGTTCGACACCGGCAGAGGAACCGCGTTCTCATCGTTCGCGGTTCCGACGATCCTTGGCGAGCTGAAGCGGTACTTCCGCGACCTCGGCTGGGCGGTGCACGTACCGCGCGGCGCGCAGGAGCAGGCGCTGAAGGTCGAGGAGGCCTACCAGAAGCTGACCACGCGGACCGGACGGGCGCCGAGCGTTCCGGATCTCGCCGAGTACCTCGAGCTCGGCATCGAGGACGTGCTCGAGGCGCTGGAGACGTCGGCCGCCCACCACTCCGCCTCGCTCGATGCGCCCCGCGACGACGGCGAAGGTGAGGCCGGAACGCTGGCCGACGCGTTCGGCGAGACCGACGAGCGGTTCGAGGTCATCGAGGCGAACGCGACGATCTCCGCGGCGGCCCGGCACCTGTCTTCGCGCGAGCGCCGGGTGCTCGTGCTCAGGTTCGTCGAGGACCTGACCCAGACTCAGATCGCCGAGGAGATCGGCGTCTCGCAGATGCAGGTGTCAAGGATCCTGAGGCGAGCGCTCGCTCGGCTGCGCGAGCTCGCCGATGCCGGCGACGGTGCGAGTACGGGATGAGCACGCCCAGCCACCAGACGATCAGGCTCAGCAGGGGAACGGCGCTCGCGCTGGTCGATGAGCTGCTGGCGATGAGCGCGCCGTGCGAGAGTGAAGCTCAGCTCGCGCCGAGCAGCTGCTCGGATGAATCGGCGACGGTGATCCGCTCGTCGATGCCGGTCACGCTGAGCAGACGCTGAACCTGATTGCCCGCGCGTGATCACGTGCTTCGACGCGGAGATGACTCTGGGCGGTGATCGTGAACAACCTTCGGGTTACGGGGGATCGCCAAAAAAGCTAGCACCTCGCTGAGCGACAACTTGATTTCATCTTTGGCGGTGGTGTCGAGCCATTGACCCCAATTCGGGCTTGCGAGGTGACGTGCTTGTTTGGCGATTTTCTGAGCTGGGAAGGGGTTTGGAGACGCTGATGTGATCCAGGACTATTCGACGGTTTGCCTCGAGCTGGACAGCCGGCCAGAGTGCCTGACTTTGGTACGTGGGATGCTTGCGGCCGTCGCCGAGGCGGTTGGATTCGAGCCGGAGTTGCTCGACGACCTCAAGACGGCGATCAGCGAGGCGTGCAACAACGTCGTGCTGCACGCTTACGACGGCAGCACCGGTCCGCTGGTGGTGACCCTGCAGATCGGGCCGGACGCCGTCGAGGCGACGGTCCGCGACCGTGGCGGTGGGATTCACCACGTGTCAGCTTCCTCCGATGAGCGGATGGGTGTCGGGCTGGCCGTGATCAGCGCGCTCGCGGATCGGGCCGAGTTCCTGAGCGCCCCCGATGGCGGTACCGAGGTGCGGATGTCATTCCGATGCCGGGGCGCCGGCGGGCAGGTGCTCGGGCCGATGGTGCCTCGTGCGGCCGAGCTGCCACCGGCCCGACTGATCGGGGATGTGGTCGGCACGCTGTCCCCGGCGACGCTGCTGCCAGCGGTGCTAGGACGCGTGGCGCGGGCGCTTGCCGCCAGTGCGCGGTTCTCGCTGGACCGGTTCTCGGACGTCTACCTGGTCACCGACGCCGTCGCGGCGCTCGCGACCGAGGCGGCCGCGGCGTCGGAGCTGAGGTTCGCGATCACAGCCGCGCCGCGATGCCTGGAGCTGACGATCGGCCCGTTTCGCGGTGGGACCGGCGAAGCCGCGGCACGAGCCGGGGCGCCGCTGAAGCGTCTCGTCGATGACCTCAGCGTGGTCGCGGACGAGCCGACCGAGTCGCTGCGGCTGGTGATGGTGGACCACCGTCCGCCCGCGGCCGACGGTTAGCGCGACGGATTATCAACCGTCGGAGAGCAGCTCCTCCGGCGAGTCGGCGACGGTCATCCGTTCGTCGATGCCGGTCAGGCTGAGCAGGCGTTGAACCTGCGTCCCGCCTTTGACAAGCCCGAACCGCCGTCCCGCCTGGAGCGCGCGCTGCTGGGCCTTGATCAGTACGCTGAGCCCGGTCGAGTCCATGAACTCGAGTTCGCGCAGGTCCATGATCACGAGCGAGCAATCGGACGCGTGCACCTGCTCGAGTGCATCCTCCAGCGCCGGACTGGAGGCGAGGTCCAGCTCACCGCTGACCGCCAGGACGGTCGCGTCGCCGTCATCGTGCACTTGTACGCGAAAGTCGGTCTGCACGTTGACCCGAGCCTACTGCGTTGCGTTTGCACGTGATCGCAGCGGCCGCTGGTGACGGGCTGACTTCCGGGCCGGGCGCTCAGCTCAGGCGCGGTGACCGGCGTCGGTCAGCTCGCGCAACCGGTGCAGCGAGCGTCGGAGCAGGCGGGATACCTGCATCTGCGAGACCCCGATCCGCTGGGCGATCTCGGTCTGCGGTAGGTCCTCGCCGAAGCGCAGGAACAGGACCTGCCGCTCGCGCACGGGCAGATGCCGTGCGGCCGCGAAGATCGTGGCGGCGTCGTCGACGAGCGCCAGCTGCTCGTCCTGCTCGCCGATCGCCTCCAGACGGCTGGCCATTCCCTCGCCGTCATTGGCGGGGGGCGCGTCAAGCGAAATAGCGTCGTAGGCTTCGGAAGTCTGGAGCCCGTCGAGCACCTCCTCCTCGGTCAGCTCGAGGTACTCGCACAGCTCCGGAATCGTCGGTGTGCGGCCAGAGCGGGCACTGATGGCCTTTTGGGCGGCGGTGATCTGGCGGGCCCGTTCCTGGGCTCCACGCTCGACGTGCAGCGCCCAACTCGAGTCACGGAAGTAGCGCTTCAGCTCGCCCAGAATCGTCGGCACCGCAAGCGAGGTGAACGCGTATCCACGCGATGGGTCAAACCGTTCCACCGCCTTGACCAGGCCCAGGCAGGCCACCTGGACCAGGTCTTCGTACGGCTCGCTCGAGCGGACGTAACGGCGCGCGAGCTTGTGCGCGAGCGGCAGGAACCGCTCCACGAGCTCATCGCGGGCTCTACGGTCGCGGTGGACGTGCCACCGCTGGAACAGCGCCGCCGAGTCGGCGGCGCCCGTGAGAGCGCCTTGTGTCTCTGTCAGCATCAGCGCTGACCTCCCTTTTCAGCGGACATCTTGTGTTCTAGCAAAGTCGCAAGAGGTCCCGTGCCAGATATAACGCGATCCGAAAGTCTTGGTTGGACGTTCAGCCAAGAATGCTGAAAACCAACGTGCACGGGTAATACGCCGCACATTGGGATACTCAGCCGATGCCTTCTGCCCCCTACACCTCGTCGCTTGCGGAAAAACTCGCGCCCGATCTGTTGGAACGGTTCCTGCGCTATGTGAGGATCGACACCCAGTCGGCGCGCGAGCATGACGCTACTCCGAGCACCCCGGGTCAGCTCGTGCTGGGTCGGCTGCTGATGTCCGAGCTGGTGCAGGCAGGGCTCGAGGACGCCGAGTGCACCGATCATGGGTATGTGACAGCGACGCTTCCGGCCGCGAGCGGCGCCGGCGAGCGGACGATCGGCCTGATCGCGCACATGGACACAAGCCCCGATGCGCCCGGTGCCGGCGTGCAACCGATCGTGCACCGGTCCTACGACGCGGGCGTGCTGGAGCTTCCGCGCTCCGGCACGCGACTCGATCCGGAAGCGATGCCGGAGCTGGCCGGCAAGGCCGGCCACGACCTGGTGACCGCCAGCGGCGACACGCTGCTCGGCGCCGACGACAAGGCGGGCGTGGCGGAGATCATGAGCGCGGTCGCGTACCTGGCCGCGCACCCCGACGTGCCGCGGCCGCGGCTGCGGGTCGCGTTCACTCCCGACGAGGAGATCGGAGAGGGTGCCAAGGGGTTCGACATCGAGCGGTTCGGCGCGGAGTGTGCGTACACCGTCGACGGCTCGGAGGTCGGCGAGCTCCAGGACGAGACATTCAGCGCCTCGGAGGCGATCATCACGGTCCACGGCGTGGACGTGCATCCCGGGTTCGCGACCGGCAAGCTGGTCAACGCCCTGCGCCTGGCGGCGCAGATCGTGGCGGCGCTGCCGTCGGACGGCCTGACCCCGGAGACGACCGCGGGCCGGGAGGGCTTCATCCACCCCTACGAGCTGACCGGGACGGCCGGCCGGGCAAGGATCCGCGCGATTGTGCGCGATTTCGACGAACGCAAGCTGGCTCAGCACGTGGCGCTGCTGGAGCGGACAGCCCGGGAGGTGGTCGCGCGCGAGTCGCGCGCTCGCCTGGAGCTCACGGTCCGCCGGCAGTACCGGAACATGCGCACCTATCTGGAACCGTTGCCGGACGTCACCGCCGCCGCCGAGGAGGCGATCAGGGCGGAGGGAATCGAGCCGGTTCGCTCGCCGATCCGTGGCGGCACCGACGGTTCGATCCTCAGCGAGATGGGACTGCCGACTCCGAACCTGTTCACCGGTGGTCACGAGTATCACTCGGTGCGGGAGTGGGCCTCGGTACAGGACATGTCGGCGGCGGCGGCGACGGTGGTGCGGCTGGCCGAGATCTGGGCGCGGCGGGGTTGACGGGGCGATGATCGGATGGCTGGGGCGGGGCGATGATCGGATGGCTGGGGCGATGATCGGAAGCGCGCGCCCGTGATGGGGTCTGCGAGCGATTCGCTGGCCTGCCTCGATGGCGAGATCATGCTCGCGGCCGAGGCGACGGTTCCTGCGAGCGACGAGGGGCTGCTCCGCGGTGACGGGATCTTCGAGGTGATCCGCGTCTATGACGGCCGGCCGTTCGCGATTGAGGATCACCTTGCACGGCTGGAGCAGTCGGCCCGGAACCTGCGGCTGCCGCTGGATCTGGAGGCCGTGCGCGCCGACGCGTTTCGGCTGCTCGCCTCGGCCGGGGCCGGTGCCGCTCACGAGCTGCTGCGGATCGTCGCCACACGCGGCGGCTGCCGGTTGCTGCTGACCGAGCCGCTGCCGCCAACTCCCGATCGAGCCCGCTTGACCGCGATCACGTACGCGCCGACCAGGATCCTCGATGGCGTCAAGTCACTGTCGTATGCCGCCAACATGCTTGCGCGCCGGCTGGCGCAGGAACGGGGATTCGATGAGGCGCTGCTCGTGACTCCGCACGGTCGCGTGCTGGAGGCGCCGACCAGCTCCGTGTTCTGGGTGCGCGCTGGCGAGATCCTGACGCCGCCGCTCGACGACCACATCCTTGCGTCGATCACCCGCGCAAGACTGATCGAGGTGATGGGGGCGCGAGAGCAGGCCTGCACGCTCCAGGACATCGCGGACGCCGATGAGGTGTTTCTCGCCTCCACCGTGCGCGAGGTCCAGCCGGTGGTAGCGGTCGACGAGCACACGTACGGCGATGGCCCGGTCACCACCAGGGCCGCGGCCGCAGTGCTGGCCCGGATCCGCTCGGAGCTCGACGGCTGAGAGTCCTGACGGTCATCGGCAACCGCCCGCAGTTCATCAAGGCGGCGGCGGTCTCACCGCTCCTGCGCGAGCGGCACGAGGAGGTCCTGGTCCACACCGGCCAGCACTTCGACGACGAGCTGTCGGCCGTGTTCTTCGAGGAGCTGGGGCTGCCCGCGCCCGACCGCGAGCTCGGCGTGGCGCTGGGCACCAACAGCTCGCAGACGGCGCGGATGCTGGTCGCGCTCGAGCCGGTGCTGGAAGACGTCGATCCGGACGTGGTGCTCGTCTACGGAGATACGAACTCGACCCTCGCCGGCGCGCTGGCCGCGGCCCAGGCGGGCATGCCGGTCGCGCATGTCGAAGCCGGCATGCGGTCGTTCGATCGCTCGATGCCGGAGGAGCTAAACCGCGTGCTGACCGATCACGCCAGCGCGCTGCTGCTGTGCTCCTCCGAGGTGGCGGCTCAGAACCTGCGGCGCGAGAGCGTCGGCGGCGCGATCGAGGTCGTGGGGGACGTGATGGTGGACGTCGCGCTGGCGGTGCAGCCGCGCGCTGGCGGGCGCATTGACCTGGTCAAGGCGTGGGGGATGGAGCCGGGGCGCTACGCGCTGGCGACCGCCCACCGGGCGGGCAACGTCGACGATCCGGCGCGGCTCGAGCGCCTGGTGGCGCTGCTCGAGGCGATCCCGATGCCGGTCGTGTTCGCGGTGCATCCGCGGACGCGGGCGCGGCTGGAGGGGGCGGGACTGCTCGACCGTCTGCGCGAGGTCGTGCTGACGCCTCCGCTCGGGTACGTCGAAGTGACGGCGTTGATGTGCAACGCGCGTGCGGTGCTGACCGATTCGGGCGGTCTGCAGAAGGAGGCGTACCTTGCCGGCGTCCCCTGCGTCACGTTGCGGCCGAGCACCGAGTGGACCGAGACCGTCGAGCACGGTTGGAACGTGCTGGTCGACCTGGATCGGAGTGCCGCGGTCGCGGCGCTCACGCGATCGTTGCCCGGTGAGCGTCCACCGCTATACGGGGACGGGCACGCGGGCGAACGCGTCCTCGACGCTCTTAGACTGCGTTTCGGATGAGCGGCGTGTGTCATGAACGGTGAGTCCGTGAGAGTGGGCGTCGTCGGGCTCGGCTATTGGGGCCCGAACCTCGCGCGCAACTTCGCGGATCTGCCCGGATGCGAGCTCGCGTGGTGCTGCGATGGGTCCGAGGCAGCGCTGGAGCGGGCCGCGGCACGATTCCCCCGCGCTCGCATGGCCGCCACGCTGGACGAGCTGCTCGCGGATCCCCGTCTCGACGCGATCGCGTTGGCGACCCCCGTCCCCAGCCACGCGCCGCTTGCGGTGCGCGTGCTGGAGGCCGGCAAGCACTGCCTGGTCGAGAAGCCGCTCGCGCAGTCGGCGGCCGATGCCGAGCGGGTCCTGGCGGCCGCCGAAGCGAGCGGTCGTGTGCTGATGGTCGGCCACCTGCTGGAGTACCACCCCGGGGTCCAGAAGCTCAAGGAGTTGACCGACTCGGGGGAGCTCGGCGACCAGATCTACTACATCTACGGCAACCGCCTGAACCTCGGCAAGCTGCGTTCCGACGAGAACGCGCTGTGGAGCCTCGGGGCGCACGACGTGTCCGTGCTGCTGCACCTCGCCGACGAGGAGCCCTGGGAGGTCGTCGCCCGCGGTGAGTCGTACGTCCGCGCGGGGGTCGAGGACGTCGTGTTCTGCTTCCTGAGGTTTCCGTCGGGCCTCACGGCCCATCTGCATCTGTCCTGGCTCGACCCGCACAAGGAGCGGCGCTTCACGGTCGTCGGCTCGCGGCGGATGGCGACCTTCGACGATATGGCGCTGGAGGGCAAGCTGACCGTCTACGACAAGGGCTTCGATCAGGACGCCGACAACTACGGCGAGTACATCACGCGGACAGGTGGCAGCTTCTGCCCCCGGATCCCCAACGCCGAGCCCCTCCGGGTGGAGTGTGAGCACTTCATCCAGTGCGTGCGTCGCGGGGCGCGTCCCCGATCGGACGGCGCCAGCGGGCTGCGCGTGGTGCGCGTGCTGGAGGAGTTGCAGCGCTCGCTTGAGCGGGCGCCGGCGGGGAGTGGCGGTCGTTCGGTGTGAGGGGGCGGTTGTTCGGCGTCAGGGAGCCGTTGTTCGGTGTGAGGGGCGGTTGTTTGGCGTGAGGGGGCGCTTTGGCCGGGTGGTCTGAGCGTGGGGTGGGAGCCTTCGTGGCTGCGGGCGCGGAGGTCGCCGACGATGCGTCACTCGGACCCGGCGCGGTGGTCTACGAGGGGGCGTCCGTTGGTCGCGGCGCGACGATCGCGTCCGGCGCGATCGTCAAGGCCGGGACGCGGGTGGGGGATCGCTGCGTGATCGAGGAAGGGGCGGTGCTCGGGAAGCGGCCGCGGCTGCGGCCCGGGTCGCGCGCCGCCGGCGAAGGCGCCTTGCGGCCGCTGGTGCTGGAGGACGAGGTGACGGTCTGCTGCGGCGCGGTCGTGTATGCCGGCGTGCTCATCTCCTCGCGCGCGATCGTCGGCGATCAGACCCAGGTCCGCGAGCGCGCGAGGCTCGGTCCCGGATCGGTCGTGGGGCGGGGATCGACGGTCGACTTCGATGCGGTCGTAGGCGCGAGGGTCTTGATCCAGACCGGCGTCTACCTGACCAGCGGCTCGATCGTCGAGGACGACGTGTTCATCGGTCCCGGGGTGACGACCACAAACGACCACGCGATGGGTCGTCACGCGCGCGGAGAGCCGCGGCTGGGTCCCGTCTTGCGTCGCGCGTGCCGCGTCGGCGGTGGCGCGGTGCTGTGTCCGGGCGTCGTGATCGGGGCGGAGGCGTTCGTCGCCGCCGGCGCGGTCGTGACCCGTGACGTGGGCGAGCGCGAGGTCGTGATCGGAGTGCCGGCGCGGGTGGTGCGGCGCGTGGAGGATGGGGATCTGCTGGAGCGCTGGGCTTAGGCGATGGACGGTGGCGTTTGGGCGGCGGCCAACGGTGGCGGTTCAGGCGGCGTGGCGCGTGGCGGTTCAGGCGGCGTCGCGCCGCTCCTGGGGGGCGATCACGCTCGCGGCGACTGATCGCATCCAGATGACCTGCTCGCGCCCTGGGCCAACGCCCACGAGCATGATCGGGACGCCAACGAACTCGGAGACGAACTGGAGGTAATCGCGCGCCGTCGCCGGCAGGTCGGCCTCGGTCCGGCACCTGCTCAGGTCCTCGGTCCACGCCGGTAGGAGCCTGTACTCGCCGACGGAATGGTGGAGCACCGTCTGGTGGTACGGAAAGTGGTCGAGCTCCGCGCCTTCGGCACTGCGGTAGCGAGTGCATACCAGCAGCTCGTCAAGGCCCGAGAGCACGTCCAGCTTCGTGATCGCGAGCGCCGTCAGCGAGTTGATCCGGGCCGCGTAGCGCAGCGCCACCAGATCGAGCCAGCCCACCCGCCGCGCCCGGCCGGTGGTGGTTCCGTACTCGCCTCCCCGCTCCCGAATCTGGTCCGCCAGCGCGCCGTCGAGCTCGGTCGGGAAGGGGCCGGCGCCGACGCGTGTGGCGTAGGCCTTGGCCACGCCCCAGACCTCGTCGATGTCCTTGGGGCCGACGCCCGCGCCGACGCAGGCGGCTCCGGCGACTGGATTCGACGACGTTACAAATGGGTACGTGCCGTGGTCGATGTCGAGCAGCGCCCCCTGCGCTCCCTCGAACACGACGAGCTGACCGCGATCGAGGCGCTCCAGCACCAGCCGGCTCGTGTCCTGGATGAACGGCTCCAGCCGGTGGCCGTAGAGCAGGTACTCCTCGGTCATCGTCTGCAGGTCGAGGCGCGGGTCCTTGGCGTACGGGCGCAGCGACAGCCGCTTGGGCTCGAGCGCGGTCACGATCTTCTTCTTCAGGATCTTCTCGTCGAGCAGGTCCTGGAGCCGGATCCCGAGCCGGGCGGCCTTGTCCGCGTAGCAGGGGCCGATTCCACGTCTCGTCGTCCCGATCTGCAGCTTGCCCAGCCGGGCCTCGCCGGCGTGGTCGAGCATCAGGTGGTAGGGCATGATCAGATGCGCGTTGGCCGAGATCTTCAGCGTGTTGGTGTCGACCTGCCGGCGCCGCAGCTCATCCAACTCCTCGGTCAGCACCTTCGGGTCGATCACGACCCCGTTACCGATCACGCACAGCTTGCCCGGATGGAGGATCCCTGACGGGATCAGGTGCAGCTTCCACGTCTCGCCGTTGCGGACGATCGTGTGGCCGGCGTTGTTGCCGCCCTGAAAGCGCACCACCGCGTCGGCCCGCTCGGCGAGCAGGTCGGTGAGCTTCCCTTTGCCTTCATCGCCCCACTGGGCGCCAACGATCACAAGTCCGGGCATCGCGGAGTGAGTGTACGTGGGTGCGGGGCGGCGGCTGGCGCGGGGTCGCCAGAAAGGTTCGGACCGTCGGGCGGGGCGGCTTCGTCGGGCGGGGCGGCGTCTGCGGCAGGCGAGTACCTCAGGTAAGCCTCAGATCCATCCGACGGTCGCGCCCCAGCAGGGGCAGCTCGTCGCACATCTCGGTCAGCCGGGAAACGGTCCGCTCCGTGATCTGGTCGCACAGCGCCTCGCGGTCGAGGATGTTGGTGGTGACCACCATCGAGCGCTGGTCCTCGTAGCGCGCGTTGACGATCGAGTAGAGCTCCTCCAGCACCCAGTCAGTCGTGCGTTCGGCGCCGACGTCGTCGATGTGGAGCAGATCGACCGCCGTCAACCGGTCGAGCAGGTCGATGTGGGAGCGATCGGCGCGATGGTTCTCGCGGATCTCGTTGAGCAGTCTCGGAAGCGAGTAAATCGCGACCGAGCGCCCCGCCTTCAGCGCCGATTTCGAGACCAGCATCGCGAGCGTAGTCTTGCCGGTTCCGACGGGCCCCATCAACCACAGCCCGCGACCGGCGGCGATTCGTTCGTCGATCGCGTCAGCGAACCGGCGGGTCGCGGCGACGATCTGTGGATCGATATCCGTGGCGGGCGGACGCTCAAACGCCACATCGCGGTAGCGCCTCGGAATCACGGCGGACAGGCTCCTGGCCTTGGCCAGCGCAACGCGCTGAGGGCGGCAGCGGCAGTCATAGGCGGTGTTGGTCTCGTCCTCGTAGAGGAACCCGGATCCGTCGCAGAGCTCGAACGGGCAGCGGTCGTCGATCGCCCGCAGCGGGCGTGGTTGCGGTGGCTGCGCACGAGCCGTGTAGCTCACGCCGCGAACCTCTCGCCCGCGTAGTTCATGAACTTCGGGTACTCCTTCTGGAAAGTGAGCACCACGTCGCCGACCGGACCGTTGCGGTGCTTGGCGATGATGATGTCCGCCTCCCCGGGCCGCTCGGACTCCTTGTCGTAGTACTCCTCGCGGTAGATGAACATCACGAGATCTGAGTCCTGCTCGATCTGACCCGACTCGCGCAGGTCGGACAGGATCGGCTTCTTCTCCCCGCCGCGCTGCTCGACCGCTCGGCTGAGCTGCGAGAGCGCGATCACCGGCACGTTCAGCTCGCGCGCCAGCCCTTTGAGACCGCGAGAGATCTGGCCCACCTGCTCGACGCGGCTTTCAACCCGGCCCTCGTGGCGCATCAGCTGCAGGTAGTCGATGACGATCAGGCCAAGTCCACCGTCGAGCTGGTTGTGTAACCGGCGCCCCTTGGCGCGCACCTCGAGCACGCCCGTGTCGCTCGAGTCGTCGACGAACATCGGCGCCTGCGAGAGGCGCTGGCAGGCCTCGAGGATCTTCGGCCAGCGATGCTCCGCCACCTTCCCCCGGCGCAGATCCTCTCCCTTGATCCGAGCCTGGGACGCGACGAACCGCTGGGCGAGCTCAGACTCGGACATTTCGAGCGAGAACAGCGCGACCGGATAGCCCGCCAGCACGGCGTTCTCGGCGATGTTGGCAACCAGCGCCGACTTGCCCATCGACGGGCGGGCCGCAATCACGATCAGATTCCCCGGCTGAAAGCCGCCGGTCTTCTCGTCCAGATCCTTGAAGCCCGATGGCGTACCGGTGAGCGGAGTCTTGGCGACCGAGAGGTGGTGGAGCTTGTCGGTCTCCTCGTGGAGGATGTCCGCGATCGAACGGATCTTCTTCTGCCGGTCGTCGTGAGCGACCTCGAGCATCGAGCGCTCCGCCCGCTCGACGAGGTCCCGAGCGGGAGCCTCCCGCGCCATCACGCTCGCCTGGATCTCGTATGACGCAGTCAGCAGCGCGCGCATCTGCGCGTTGTCGCGCACGATCCGCCCGTAGTCCCGGGCGTGGCCGGCGGCCGGCACCCACCCCGCCAGCTCGTCGATCGCCTCGGGACCTCCGACCTCCTCGAGCTTGCCGCGTTCCCGCAGCGTCTCGGCGACCGTCAGCTGGTCAATCTTCCCGTTGCTCTCGTACAGATCGAGCATCGCCGCGAACACCGCCGCGTGCTGTTCGCGGTAGAAGTGGTCGGGCCGGAGGTGCTCCTCGATGATCAGCGCGTGGAGGTGGCGCTCATCGAGCAGGACCGCGCCCAGCACGGACTTCTCGGCCTCGAGATTGTGTGGCGGGGCGGCGCTGTTCAGGACCGTGCTCATGGTCGGTAGCCGAGTCTAGGTTCGGGACCGGCGGCGCGATCGAACCGTTCCCGCAAGCAGCGGGGAGTTCGAAGCGGGCGGTGGCGGAGGGGGCGCCGGGGGTCGAGGCACCTCGCCGCCGCCGCGCTCACGGCGCGGGGTCGCGCGGCCTCGCCGCCGCGGTCACGGCGCAGATCCGTCTGCACCTTGCGTGGGTCACGACGCAGATCCATCTGCACCGTGCGTGAACTCTCGAATCACCTGGGCGAACCTTGCGGGCTGATCCAGGGGGAGCAGCGTGTAGCTGTCCGGTATCTCGACCAGCCGTCCCTGCGGGAGAAGCTCGGTTAGGCGACGGCCGTGCTCCGGCGGCATCACCCGATCCTCGCTCGCCCAGACGACCAGCGCGGGGCGGTCGAACTCAGGCAGCCGTTCGGCCGCGGCGAGCATCAGGTCCGGCTCGGCGGCGATCGCGCGCAGCACGCGCACGGTGTCGCGGCGGATCTCGGCCTGCTCGAGGACCGGCTCGATCCAGCGGGCGACGGAACGGTCGCCCCTGAGCGTCAGCCACCCGAAGGCGATCGGGAGTCGTCGCAGCGGGCGCGCGCGCAGCTGCTGCATGAACAGGCCGAACATGGCGGGCGAGAGCTTGCCGGTCAGCACCAGCGTCCTGCCGGTCAGGCCCGGCGGGAAGTTGTCGAACGCGTCACAGGAGGCGAGCACGGCCCGGCTCACGCGGGTGGCGCCGGCGCCGATCAGGAGCTGGACGAGCGCCCCGCCGGTGTCGGTGCCGACGATCGTGACGTCGCTCAGCGAGAGCCGGGCGAGCAACTCGTCGACGAGCCTCGCGATCGCCGGCAGCGTCAGATCGGCGTCGGCACGCATCCCGTGACGATGAGCGCCGAGAGGCAACGTCGGTGCGACACATCGGTGATCCGCGGCGAGGTCGTCGATCACCTGGTCCCAGAGCGAGGCGTCCATCATCAGGCCGTGCAGGAGGACGACGACCGGACCGTCTCCACCGGTGTCGCGGTAATCGACGGTGCCGGCGGACAGCTCGAGCCGGCTGGTCGGGGTGCTTGCCTGCGGCGGCGCGGTCTCGCCGGCGGCTCGGGACCGAGAATCGATCATGACCGTGTCCGGCTCGCTGAGTGACATCGCAACTTTGCTCCTTGATCTGGCGGTCGGTCCCTTTCTGTATGGTTTCATACCAAAACCAGTTTCATTCTCGATCTAGAGAGGATCACGAACTAGTTGCCAACGAGGAACCACACGCCGGTCCAGCCTCCGCGCGACGCCGTCGAGCTCGCGGTCGACGTCCTAAGCGACCGCTGGACGTTCCTGATCCTGCGTGAGGCGTTCTTCGGGGTCCGTCGGTACGGCCAGCTGCAGCGCAACCTCGGCATCGCGCGCAACGTCCTCGCAGAGCGGCTCCGGCAGCTGGTGAGCGACGGAATGCTCGAGCGCGTCCGCTACCGCACAGATCCCGACTGGTACGAGTACCGGCTGACCGAGCGGGCGCTCGACCTGTACCCGGTGATCGTCGGTCTGATGCGCTGGGCCGACCGGCATCTCGTCGCGGAGGACGACGCTCCCGCGCTCGAATTGATTCACCGCAGGTGCGGCAAATCCGCCGACCCGTACCTCGCCTGCTCGCACTGCCACGAGCCGCTGACGGCCCGGGACATCACGCCGACGCTGCGCGGTGAGGCTCCCGCCAGGAGCTGACAGCGGCTCGGCCTGGGACTTCATGCCGACGCTGCGGGGTGAGGCTCTCGCCAGGAGCTGGCCGCGGCTCGGGGGCGTCAGCTTCGAGGGTGACCACTTCCCCCAGGCGCGGCCCTCAGGTGCCGCGGTGGGGTGCGAGACGGCGTGCTAAGCCGGGACCACCATGGTCTTGATCGTCGCGGTGACGTCGTCCGTCACCTCGACCACAACCATGTATGTGCCGATGTGACGGATCGGGTCCTCCAGGAACACCTTGCGGCGGTCGATCCGGATCCCGCGGGCGTCGCGGATTGCATCGGCGATGTCCTGGGTCGTGACCGAGCCGAACAGCCGGCCATCGTCGCCAGCCTGCTGGGGGATCGTCAGCACAGTCCGACCCAGCAGCGTTGCGTTCTCCCGCGCCCGCTCCTCGGCTTCCCGCTGAGCGCGCTCGGCGTCCTCACGCCGCCGCGCCGCGGCCTTGATCGAGGCCGCCGTTGCCGGGTCCGCCAGCTTGCGCGGCAACAGGTAGTTGCGTAGATAGCCGGCCGAGACGTCGACCACCGCGCCACGTTCCCCCAGCGACTCCACGTCTTGGAGCAGGATCGCCTGCGGCAACGTGCCTCCTCCTCCGGCCGGCGCTACCGGTCGCGGTCGCGGTCGCGGTCGCGGCCCGAGCGCTCCCGGTGGTCGCTTCCGCCTTCCGCCACGTAGGGCAGCAGCGCGAGCTCGCGCGCGCGTTTGACGGCGCGCGCGACCTGGCTCTGATGTCGGCGACAGGCGCCCGTAATCCGCCGAGAGCGGATCTTGCCTCGCTCGGAGATGAACCGCCGCAGCGCGGACAGGTCCTTGTAGTCGACCTGATCGACCTTGTCACGACAGTACGGGCATGGCTTACGGCGACCTGAAGTCGGCCCACCCTTCCTATCGCGCCGGCGAACCGGCCGTCTACGTTGCTTTGCCACGGGACACCACTCTAGCTTGGTTAGGTCTGATCCTCTGCCTCAGAACGGAATGTCGTCCTCGGCAGCTCCCGCGCCCACCGGCGTGGGCTCGAAGTCGCCGGTATCGATCGGAACATCGCTCTCCGCTGCGCGGACGCTGCTGGAGAACCCGTTCCCATTGCCAGCGTCATCGCGCCCGCCGAGGAACTGCACGGTCTCGGCGATGATATCGACCGACTCGCGCTTCTGTCCCTCGTTCTCCCACTGGCTCCATTCCAGGCGCCCATCGATCGCCACCGGGCGACCCTTCTTCAGATACTGCGCGCAGTTCTCTCCCTGGGCTCCGAAGACCGTGACCCGGAAGAAGTTCGGCTTGTCTTCCCACTGGCCCGTGCCGCCGTTCTTGCGGCGGGTGTTGACGGCGATGCCGAGCTTGCACACGGAAAGGCCGCCGGGCGTCGTGCGCAGGTCCGGGTCTCGCGTCAGGTTGCCGGTCAGCACGACTCGGTTGATGTTCATGCTCAGGCTCCTTTCCAGAGATCGTTTGAAAGCCTGTGGCCGAGTCTAAGCCGGTCGCAGACGACAACCCCGTATCTGCCCGGAAAATGGACGGAAACGTTGCAGGGTGGTCGCTAAGCGGTAACGGGCGTCACGAAGTCGTTGGAAATCGCCCGGATACGCCTTTCTGCGCGAGCCACGTCTCGTTCAGCTCGATGAAGGCCTCCATCGCCGCATCGACGCCGGCGATGTCTCCGGTCGCGAGGAGATCCAGCAGGAGGCCGCGGGTAACGGCAACGCCAAGTCGGGCCTGGGCGCGCGCCGCCTCGCGCGGAATCCCACGCGCGACGGCAACCGCGGTGATCGGTTCCAGCCACGCGTCGACGATTCCGTCCAGCACGACAGTCGTGTGGGCGCGGCCCTGAAGGGCCTGTCCGTAGAGCTCGAAGAACAGCCGCTCATTCGACCACAGCGAGGAGTCCGAGATGCGTCGCCACCAAGCCCGCATCGCCTCGCCGATCGGCTGCTCGATGTCCGGCAGGACCTCCGCCAGCAGCTCCCGCTGCCGCTGCTCCACGGTCTGAACGATCGCCACCCACAGACCCTCCTTGGATCCGAAGTGGTGGATCAGCATCCGGTGGCTGGTCCCCAGCGCCGCCGCGAGCGATCGCAGACTCAGGTCCCCGATCCCGTTCGCGGCGACGTAGTCGATCGCCCTCTCCAACAGCTGCTCCTTCGCGTCCGTGCGGCTCACTTCGGACCTACTGTACCATCTGGTACATGCAACCAGTCACAGTCACCACACAAGTTCCCTACCCCCGCGAGCAGGTCTACGACTTTCTCGACGTGATGGCCAACCACGAGCCGTTCACCAACCACATGCTGATCGATTGGGAGTATTCCGGCCCGGAGCGCGGCGTCGGGTCACGGGCACGCGTGAAGGCCAAGCTCGCCGGCAGGACCGACGTGATCGACATGGAGGTCGTCGCCGCGGATCGCCCCGTCAAGATCGTCGAGCAGAACGTCGGCGCCCACGGCCGGCGGCTCGCCAACGGCACCTACACGCTCCAGGAGCTCCCGGAGGGCGGGACCGGGATCGCGTTCGAGTATGCATGGCGCGCGGCACCCGTGAGCGAGCGGCTCGCGGCGCCGCTGGTCAGGGCGGTGATGCGGCGCGGCAACGAGCGCGCGATGCGGCGGCTTTGCGAGCAGCTGGCTGAGCGGTTTGAACCGGACCGGGTTCCACGGAGACTGGGTTAGGTGGGTTTCCTGTTTCTCTTTGTCGATCCAGCGAGGGTTCATAACCGTAGGGCGTATAGACCAGCCGCTGCGTTTCTTGTTTCGATAGCCGTCGTCGCGGTCTTAGCGGACAGCGGTCCGGACTGCGAGCGCTGCCAGCGGTGTTCGTGCTCGTGGGGGGTGAGGCAGGCGAGGGCGGGGGACGTGGGCGGAGCGGGGCGGTAGGTAGTGGCGGGGGCGGTCGGCTTTCGCTGTGCCGGCTTCGTCCGTGCCCATTCCGCCGGCCATCCATGGCCGGCGGGCGACACCCTCACGCAGGCACGCTCCGTCCCGCTGAAGCACACGGGGACGGCGGGGCGAATGGTGGCGGGACCCCAGGGATATTTCGACACGCAGGCGTCCGTTATCTCCCACCTCCCGCCGTGCCACTCCGATCCGGCGGGGAGCGTCAGTGTTCTGACACGAAAACCTGGTCAACTTCCCAAATCGAATCGGCGTCCCGCAGCTTGGGAAGCTGGGCACGACACTCATGCTCAATTTCCCAAACGCCGTTGGCCCAAGCCGGCTTGGGAAGTTGAGCACGTTCTGATGCGGTGTACCCCTTCCGGGGGTGGCGGGCCGGAATGGGCGCCGGCGGTCACGACGGTGACGCCGCGGCGATGACGGCGGTCCCGGCCGGAGCGGCGGTTGCAGGGTGACCCCGTCTGCCCGGTCCTGCCGGAACGCGTCATCGAGGTTGGGACCGATCGTGCCGCTCGCGTTGGCGTAGGCGGTGGCGGGGGTGAGCGGGTTCCCGACCGCGCGCCACGCCTCACCCCACGTTCGCCACGATCACCGGCGAGGTGGTTGGGGTGGTGGTGCCGCCGGCGTGCTCCTGGGTCACCATCACGGTGCTGACGCCGTTGAAGTTGCCTGGTACCCCGAGGTCGGCCGTCCCGGTGGAGGTGACGGAGAACAGGGTGCTCGGAGCGGGACGGCTGTGGCCGTGGACGATCCAGAGCTCGTAGATCCGCCCGGCCGCCGGTGGCGCGAGGTTGCGGACGATCAGATCGCCGCGTGTGCCGGCGACGCGCAGCTCGGCTTGTCCGACGCTCGCCTGGTAGACGCGCACCTTGCTCGAGCTGCCGCCGAACGCCAGCACGCCGGCTACCGCGATCACGACGACCGCGGCGAGTGCGCCGACCCAGGCGATCGGACGCCCGAGACCGCCAAACACAGGGAAGCCACGAGACGGGGATCGTCCTCCCCGAGATCCGGGCCGGCGGGCTCGATCAGCTACGGCCCCGCCAGCGCCGGAGCCTGCCTCACCAGCCCTCCCACCACCGAGACGCGGCTCGCCGGGGGCGCTACCCGTGCCACCATCCGCCCCGGCGCCCACGCCGGCGCTATCCGCGACACCCGGCGGCACGCCACCACGAGCACGCCCCGCCGCCTCCCCCGCCTCGCCAACCCCCCGAGGCTCGGCCCGCACCGCGCGCCGCACCCGCCGGCGCAGCTCGCTCGGCAGTTCCTGCCGGGGCGAGGCGAGCGGCAGCGACCTTGCCACTCGCTCGAACTCGCGTGCCTCCTCGCGGCACACGACGCACTCGGCCATGTGGCGGCGGAACGCTTCCGCCTCCGCGGGCTCGAGTGCTCCGAGCGCGTACGCGGCGGCATCGCCGCTGCAATTGGAGTGCTCCGCCGACATCGGATCGCGCTCGGTCATAGCACGGCCTCGGTCGGGTCGCCAAGTGCCAACCGCATCTTGCTCAGCCCGAGCCTCATCCGGCCCTTGACGGTGCCGGCGGGGAGGGCGAGCATCTCGGCGATCTGGGAATGGGTGAAGCCGCCGAAGTACGCGAGCTCGATCACCTGGCGCTGGTCGGGTGGGAGTCCCTGCAGGGCGCCGCGGACGAGCCGGGCCTCGTCGCGGCGTTCGACCTCGGTGTCGGTCCGCTCGGCCGAGGGCAGCTCCTCGGCGTAGCGCTCGTCGGCGACCGTGCGGCTGTCGCGGGCACCGTCGCGGCGGAAGGCGTCGATCGCGCGGTTGCGGACCGCGCTCAGGACCCATGAGCGCACGCTCCCGCGCCCCGGGTCGTGACGGACCCCGCTGCGCCAGACGGACAGGAAGGCCTCCTGAACGACGTCCTCGGCCATCGCCCGGCGGCCGCACATCCGGTAAGCGAGCGAGAAGGCGGCGCCGGCGTGACGGTCGAAGATCACGTCGAAGGCCCGCACCTCGCCGTCGTGCACGAGGTGCATGAGGTCTTCGTCGGCGAGCGTGCGCAGATCCCCGGGGCGTGGGCGGCGAATCGTTCGGAACATGGGACAGTGGCCGTCAGGTCGGCTCGGAGAACCATACGAAGGAGAACTGCGCGTGGATCACACATCGGACCGCGACGCGGACAAATCGGACCGCGACGCGGTGAGCACCACCGGAGTGCGGAGGGAACCTACTCCTCGACCGCGGGCTCGCCAAACGTGGCGGCCGGGGTGGCGGGCATCCCGGCGATCACCGGCGGCGGAGATTCAGGAGCCGGCGGGGTGCCGTGAAGCACCTTGATGATGCGGAAGCGAAGTACTCCATCGGTGATCCGCAGGGAGTGGTTGAGGTTCTCGAGCAGGGAGGACGGACCGCTGAACTGGAGCAGGTGGTACTCGGCGTCGGCCTGGTGCTGGATCCGGTAGGACATCGGACGGGTGCCCCAGTCGGCCTGGCGCTCGATCGAACCGCCGGCGGCGGCAATCGCGGTCTCGACATCGGCGAGGACCTTTGCGCGCTGCTCCTCGGGCGCGCTCGTGGAGAGCAGCAGCACGAGGTCGTAGATGGTGGCTTCTTGTGGCATCGTTTACCCGGCGGGCGACTATAGCGAGTCCCGCTAGCCTCACACCGGGATGACGATCAAGCAGGACCTGCCGATCCTGGAGGTTCCCGACGCCACGGCCTGGGAGCGGTGGCTTCAGACCAACCACGGCCAGTCGCGAGGCGTGTGGCTGAAGATCGCCAGGAAGGCCGCGCCGGTCGGCACCCCGACCTACCCCGAGGCGCTCGAAGCGGCCATCTGCTTCGGCTGGATCGACGGCCAGAAGGGAGCGCACGACGAGCAGTTCTGGCTGCAGCGCTTCACGCGCCGCGGACCGACGAGCAGATGGTCGGAGGTCAACCGCGAGAAGGCCGAGCGGCTGATCGACGAGGGCAGGATGCAGCCGGCCGGACAGGCGGAGATACAAGCCGCCAAGCGAGACGGCCGGTGGGATCGGGCCTACCCGGCGCAAAGCCGGGCGACGGTTCCCGACGATCTCCAGGGCGCGCTCGATCAGCACCCCGACGCGAAGGCCTTCTTCGAGACGCTCACCGGCGTCAGGCGCTATGCGTTCCTGTACCGCCTGCACAACGTCAGGCGCTCCGAGGCGCGCGTCAAGCGGATCGCCGAGTACATCGAGCTGCTCAGCAACCGCCAGACGCTCATCTGAGCACCGATGCCTCCTTGCGGCGGATGTCCGCCAGCTGTTCGTCGATCCAGTCGCCCGGGTTGCGGGCGGTGACGATCGACTTCAACCCTTCGTGGCGCCGCCGCCGCTCTTCCTGGTGCATCGTCAGCGCCGCGTGGATCGAATCGGCCAGCTCCTGGATGTCGAACGGATTCACCGACAGGGCGAACTCGCCGAGCTCCTCGTGTGCGCCGGTGTTCTCGGACAGAATCGAGACGCCGGCGTGCTCGTTGACCATCGGCCCTTCCTTCGCGACCAGGTTCATCCCGTCGAACATCGCGTTGACCATCAGCACGTCGTAGTGCTTGTAGGCCGCGACCGCCTCCTCCAGGTCGTCGCGCAACTTCAGCTGGATCGGCATCCAGTCGGGCGAGCCGTGACGGTGGTTGACAACGGCGACGACCGCCTCGATCCGCTCGATGTACTCGGCGTACTCGGGCACGTCGGTCCGGGACGGCATCAGCTGGGCGATGAACGTCACCTTCTCGCGGAACTCGGGGTGCTGCTCGAGGAACACGTCGAATGCACTGAATCCGCGCAGCACGTTCTTGCTCAGGTCGGCCCGGTCGACACGCAGGATCAGGTGATCACGGCGGCGGTGCAGCAGTTCCCGTTCGAACTGGCGCACCCGCGGCCGGGTCGCGACGGCCTGGACGGCGCCTGAGTCGATCGGCAGCGGGTAGGCCCGCACCCAGACCTCGCGGCTGTCGCAGTGGACGACGCCGCTGTCCATGTCCACCTCCAAGCCGAGCAGGTCCCGGCAGCACTGGAGGAAGTTGCGCTGGTAGGAGCGGGTGTGGAAGCCGATGATGTCGTTGGACAGGATCCCGTAGTAGACGTCCTCGCGGATCATCGCCGGGAGCACGCGCCACGAGTCCGCCTGGCTCCAGGGGATGTGGACGAAGTGGTGCAGGAACGCGTCCGGGCGGGCGCGACGGATCAGGCCGGGGAGCGTGTAGAGGTGGTAGTCGTGGGCCATCACGACCGGCTTCTCGACTCCCTCGAGCTCCTCCAGCACGGCCCGGGCGAGATCCTCGTTGACGGCGTTGTAGCCGAACTCGAACGCTTCCGTCTCGTTGCGGCGGATGTCCGGTGCGTTCGACAGGTCCCAGAGGTAGTGCTGGATGAACCACAGCATCGGGTTGGCGATGATGTTGTAGAAGCGGTCGTAGGCGTCGGGATCGGACGCGACCAGCTTGACCCGGTACTCGCCGCCACCGGGCGCGCGGACCGGAAACGGACGTCCGTTGTGCTCCTCGGCCGCGAGCACGTCCTGCTCGGTCATCGCCGACGCGATCCACGTCACATCACGGTGCGTGGCAAGTCCGATCAGCGCCGTGACCAGACCGCCGGTGCCGCGGCGGACGCGTCCGTCTGGTTGGAACGTGACCGGACCCCGGTTGGAGACGAGTACCAGCGGTTGGTTTGGCATCTGGGCCTCAGACCTCGAGTTCTTCGAACAGTGCAAGCCAGTCGCGCAGCAGACGCGGCGTGAGGAACCGCGTACGGACAGTCTCCTTGCCGGCGCGGCCCAGGCGCTTGCCCAGCGCCGGATCCAGGAGAATCTCGAGTGACCGCTGCGCGCATTCTTCGACGGTGGTGACCAGAAACCCCGACTCGCCGTCGGTCACCTGGAGGGGAATTCCGCCGACCGCACCGCCGACGAACGGCCGCGCCTTCCATAGCGCCTCGGTCACCGTCAGGCCGAATCCCTCACGTGTGGATTTCTGGATCACGACGTCACAGTGGGATTGAAATGCATTCACTTCAATCGCACCGACATTGTTGAGGTTGTTCAGGATGTGAATGTCAGGGTCCCCATCCGCGTGGCGGACGGTGGCGTTGAAGAAGTCCCACCCCTCAGGGTCATCTGTCGCCATCGAGCCGACGAGCGCGAGTTGGACCTCGGGCATCTGCTGCTTGACGATGCGATAGGCGTCGATCACGCCGAGTGGGTCCTTCCAGGGGTCGAACCGTGACACCTGACAGAGCAGCGGACGGTCGACATCGATCCCGAACTGATCGCAGATGTAGACCGCGTCCTCGGGCGAAAAGGCCATGTTCTTGGGTGTCAGCGGGTCGATCGCGGGTGGCACGATGCGGGCACGATCATCCATCGGCGGCGGCACGTACTGGGGCATGTGAAAGACCGCGGCCGAGTAGGGCTCGAGGTAAGGGAGCAGGTGGTTGAGCGTCGCCTGGTTGGGGGCCGAGAGGTCGATGTGGCACCGCCACACCCAGCGGCCCGCCTTGTCGGGAACCAGCGACGCCAGCGCCGCCGGCTGGGGATCGTGAACGATGCACACGTCGGATCCGTCGACCAGCTCGCGGGCGTTGCGCTCGTTGTACTCGAGCCACGTCGCCCACTGCTCCTCGGTGAGGTCCTGGGGATGGCCCTGGAGCGCGTTGTGCATCACCTTGGTGGCGTTGAAGAACTCCTCGCGACCGTAGATCACGTGCCACTCGCAATCCAGGCCGACGTCGACCATCAGCGGGACGAGCGTGTACAGGATCTCCGAGACGCCGCCGCCGAATGCCGTCGCCGAAACGTGCAGGATCCGCTTGCCGCGCAGCCGCTCGGCCCGTTCGCGGATCTCGTCCACGAGCCGGCGTCCGACGATGCTGGTGTAGTCGGACAGGTGCTTGTGGGCGACGGCGACGGGCTGGAGCATTACTCGGCGGGACTCGAGGGGGGACGGAATGCCACGATATCCGGACGGCTGCGACGGCCGCTGGCCGAGCCGCTCGATTCCCTGATCGACAGCCTCGACGAGCGCCGCGTGCAGGCGGGGGTTGGCGGCCGAGATCGACGACATCTGGAACTCGTGACCCGCGCCCAGCAGTCGGCGACCGTCGAGCGGCCGGCCCCAGCCATCGCTGACCACCCCACCGGCCTCGCGCAGGCAGAGCCACGGGGCAGCGAGGTCGTAGGGAGAGTTGTTCAGTACCTCGCCGCCGCCTACCCGCTCGAACTCCTTCCGTACCTCGGGCACCTCATCGATCAGCCTCGAGCCGACCTCGATCACGGCGTCGAGTTGACCGGTCACGATCCTTGTCATCGCGAACGCCTGCGATCCGAGCTCGAACGTGCCGCCGCCGACCGACGAAGCGTCGATCAGGTCGCCGAGCACCTCGACGGTCTCACGCGCGGGCCGCCCGCGGAAGCCGTAGCCCCAGAACATCCGCCGGACGTCGTCGGTGGTGCTGAGCCTGACCGGACGGCTGGACTCGATCCCCGCTCCCCGCTGCGCCAGGAACCAATCCCCGGTCTTGATCTCGACCACGCATCCGAGATCCACGTCCGCCATCGTCGGCTCGCCGTCACCGAGCGGGGCCAGCGCGACCGCCACGCACGCGGACTCGAGTCCCGCCATCGCGGGACGGGTCCCATCGATCGGGTCGACGACGAGCACGTGCGTTGCGTCGTCCGGGGCCACTAGTCCCCGGTCCTCGGAGTAGAACGCGACCCGCGGCGCGCGATCGGAGATGAACTGCTGGAGCTCGGCTTCGGCGAGCGCGTCGACGGCGAACGTGACATCGCCGCCGGCGCCGTCACCGCGCGGCGCACGGCCGGCCTCGGAGCCAAGCTCCGGCAACACGATCGCGCGCAGCCGCGTGGCCAGCTCGAACACCAACTCTCTCCCAGGTATCGATTGCACTTGGCGCACGTCCCGGGATTGGATCACACCGGGCGTCGCGACTAGTGGACCGCCTTCGGGACCGTTGAGACCGGGATCTCCAGCGTGAAGGTCGTCTCGCCGGGCGCCGAGCGAACCGATAGGCGACCGGACATGCGCTCGGCGAGCTCGCTCGCGATCGCCAGCCCGAGCCCCGAGCCCTGCACATCATCGGCGGTGTAGAACGGCTCGAACACGCGCGGCAGTGCGTGACGGTCGATACCGTCGCCGTTGTCGCGGACCGCGAGGCTGATGTTTCCGTTCTCCCGACCGGCGGTGACCACGATCTTCGTGCCGGGGGGCGTGTGGGTGAGCGCGTTGTCGATCAGGATCCGCATGATCTGGGCGACGCGAACGGGATCGCACAGCGCCTCGATTCGCCGCGCCGCGAGTCGCAGCTCCAGGTGTGAATCGTGCTGGGCGAGCGTCGGCTCGAACTCCGCGGACACCGATCGGGTGAGCTCGCCGAGGTCGACCTCCTCGGGGCGCAGCTCGAGCGAACCCGATTCAAGCTTGGAGAGATCGAGCAGGTGCACCGACAACTTGCGCAGTCGCTCCACTTGGTCGCGGAGCTGGTCTACGAACCGGCGCCGGGTCTCGGCGTCGAGCTCCTCGTCTTCGAGCAGCTCGACGAACCCGCCGATCGAGAAGATCGGCGTGCGGAGCTCGTGCGAGGCGGTCGCGATGAACTTCTTGCGTGCCAGGTCGAGCTGCTGCAACTGGCGCTGCATGTCGTTGAACGCGAGCGCGAGCTGACCGAGCTCATCGGTGGAGTCGACCCGGATCGGCTGCTCGAAGTTGCCGGCCGCGACATGCTCGGCCGCCCGCTCGAGCCGCTTGACCCGGGCCGCCAGCGTGCGCGCCACCAGATACCCGCCGACGAGCGCGAGCAGCAGCGCGATCCCCCCGGCGACGAGGATCTCGTGCCGCACGACCGAGACGCTGCGGACGACGTCGGAGATCGGCGCGGAGAACACCACCACGTCGACCCCGCCGAGGTACAAGATCGGATTCGCGGCCTCGGCGAAGGTGCCGTCACGCGTGGACTCGGTGCCGGTGCTGAGCTTTCCGGTCCGGGCCGCCTGCAGCGCGAGCGGGAACGTCAGCGCGGTCGCCGCGCCGGCCGTGCTCGAGTCCGCTTCGAGCGACAGCTGCGGCGGTCCGTTGGCGTGCCCAACGGACAGCAGGCTGACGCGATCGCCGGAGTTCCTGGCCGCGGCGTTGACCCAATTCTCGACCGCGCGCAACCGCTCCGAGCCGGCCACCGCGCGCTCGATTGGGGGCGAGTGCTGGCGCACGGCGTCGGCGAGCTCGGACAGCTTCTCGTTGACCAACCGCGTCTGCAGGCCGGGGGCGACGTACATGTACAGGGCCCCGATCGCAACCAGCGTGATCGCGAAGAACACGAGCGCCAGCTTGTTGCGGAGCGAGAGCCTCATCGTTGAGCGCTACGGCTCGGTGTCGCGGAACCTGTAGCCCACCCCCCTGACCGTGAACAGGTACTCCGGATCCTTCGGGTCGCGCTCGATCTTCTCACGCAGATGGCGGATGTGGACATCGATCGTGCGCGGGTCACGATACGCGGAGTCCCCCCAGATCCGCGCCAGCAGCATGTCGCGAGTGAACACTCGACCCGGCGCCCGCGCGAGCGCCGACAGGATCTCGAACTCGACGAACGTGAGCTGCGCCTCATCGCCTCGCACGCGTACGGCGCGCTTGGGGAAATCGATTCGCAGATCGCGCAGCTCGAGCGGCATCTCGTCGGGCGCCGTCTCGACCGGGCGGCTCATCTCGGCCCGACGGAGCGCGGCCTTGATCCGGCTGGAGAACTCTCGCAACGAGAACGGCTTGGTGATGTAGTCGTCGGCACCGAGCTCGAGTCCGACCACCTTGTCGATCTCCTCCGACTTGGCGGTGAGCATGATGATCGGCACCGAGCTGCGACTGCGCAGCCGCCGGCAGACCTCGAGCCCGTCGATCCGCGGCAGCATCAGGTCGAGCACGACGAGGTCGAACGCTTGCTCCTCGAATCGGTCGAGCGCCTGGCGGCCGTCGGTCGCCTGGACAACGTCGTAGCCCTCCTTGCGTAATGGGTAAGACAGCAGCGTCTGGATCGACTGCTCATCGTCTACGAGCAGGATGCGCGCTAAGCGGTCTGTCACGGTCCGTGTCTCCTTGCTACAGAAGAGTAGTCCCGTCGCTGCCGCGGCCGCCCCCGACCCGGATAACCTCTGTGCGTGCTGAATCCCCGGATCTACAGGACCGGGCTCGGTGTCGTTGTGATGGTGGTGTTCGTGGTGGCGTTCTCGCTCTACGACCAGAAGCCGGCCGCCTCTACGAACCTTGCGCCGGATGCGTTCAACGGCCAGAACGCATACTCGACGATGACGACGCTCGCGAGCGAGTACCCGTACCGCCGCCCGGGCTCGCCGGGCGATGACGACATCGCAAGCTACGTTGCAGTCCAGTTTGAGCACGATGGGCTGATGGTCTCGACGAGCACGGCCAGCGCGCGCACTGTCGATGGCACGCGCACGCTGGAGACGGTCACCGGCCTGCTGCCCGGCAACACCAGCGGAACAGTCGTGGTGGTCGCTCACCGCGATGCGCTCGGTTCGCCGGCGACCGCGGACCTGTCCGGGACCGCGACTCTGGTCGCGCTCGCGCAGGCGCTGTCCGGCGAGACCCGCCAGCGATCGATCGAGCTGGTCTCGACGAGCGGCTCGACCGGGGCCGCGGGCGCCGCTCAGCTCTCGCGCACGCTTAGCGGGCAGGTCGACGCGGTGCTGGTGCTCGGCGATCTCGCGGGCTCGCAGATCAACCAGCCGATCGTGGTGCCGTGGTCCGACAGCCAGGCGGTCGCGCCGACGATGCTGCGCAACACGCTCGCGGCCTCGCTGTCGTCGCAGGCCGGACTGGGATCCGGCGGCACGAGCCTGCTCGGTCAGTTCGCCCACCTCGCGTTCCCGATGCCGCTCGGAGAGCAGGGTCCGTTCGGCGCCCACGGCTACCCGTCCGTGCTGCTGTCACTGTCCGGCGAGCGCGGGCCGGCGCCGGATGAGTCGGTCCAGGGCCCGAATCAGATCACCGGCGCCGGCGAGTCCGTGCTGACGACGATCAATGCGCTCGACAACGGGCCCCCCGTGCCGCCGCCGTCCACCTACATGCTGCTGTCGGGCGAGGTTCTGCCCGGGTGGGCGGTGAGCCTGCTGGTACTGGTCCTGATCGCACCGGTGCTGCTCACGACCGTCGACGGATTGGCCCGCGCCCGCCGGCGCGGGGACTCGATCGGTCGCTGGGTGATCTGGGTGCTCGCCGGCGCGGTCCCGTTCATGCTGGCGGCGCTGGTAGTGCTCGGGGCGAAGCTCGTCGGGCTGATCAAGATCGCGCCGCCGGGTCCCGTGCCCGCCGGCGCCATACCTCTGCACCGGGATGGGGCGATCGTGCTCGTGGCGGTGGGCGTCGTGCTGGTCGCGTCGCTCGCGTTCTTGCGGCCTGCGCTGATCAAGCTCGCCGGCGGCGAGCTCAAGACGCGACCGGGCGAGGCTCCCAGGGCGGGCGCCGGTGCGGCCGTGCTGCTCGTGATGTGTTTGGTGGCTCTCTCGCTCTGGGTCACGAACCCGTTTGCGGCGGCGCTGCTCGTGCCCGCGCTGCACGCGTGGATGTGGGTCGTCGACCCGGACATCAGGCCGCGACGGGTGGTGATCGGGCTCCTGGTGGCGGTCGGATTGGCGCCGGCAGCGCTGCTGATCGCCTACTACGCGGGGTCGCTGGGACTCGGCCCGGTCGGCCTGCTGTGGAGCGGAACGCTGCTGTTCGCCGGCGGTTTCGTCGGGATCCTCACAGCGCTGCAATGGAGCATCGTGCTCGGATGCCTCACCGGCGTGGTCGCGATCGGCCTGCGGCAGGTGCGGGCGGAACGCCCAGACTACGCACCCGTCACAATTCGTGGTCCGGTGACCTACGCGGGCCCGGGGTCGCTCGGCGGAACAAAATCAGCCATACGACGATGAGCGTTGTGGATGAGATGGCGGTCGAGGCGCCGCCGGTGCGGCGGCGCTCGGGTCTCCGACGCCTGATCCGCGATATCTCGTCCGTGCTGATCATCACCGGTGTGCTGCTGGTGCTCGACGCCGGCGTAACGCTGATCTGGCAGGAGCCGGTGACGGCCGTGATCGGCGCGGTCCAGCGCGCCCACATCAACAAGCGCTATCTCAGTTACCACACGGCACCGCTGACGTCGCTCGATCGGCACGCGCTGTCCTCGTTGTCGGCGACCGCCGAGCGGATCGCGTTCCTGGCGCGCCAGGAGCAGCGACAGGTGGCGACCGGAGATGCGATCGGCCACATCACGATCCCCAAGATCGGTGCGAGCTACGACGTCGTTCAGGGGACCGATGAACTGAGCCTGGAGAAGGGGCCCGGCCACTACCCGGGGACTGCGTTCCCCGGGCTCGGTCAGACGGTCGGGATCGCCGGCCACCGGACGACGTATCTGGCGCCGTTCAAGAAGATCAATGAGCTCGTCCCGGGTGACCGGATCGTCCTGCGGATGCCCTATGCCCAGTTCACCTACGTCGTCCAGTACCACAAGATCGTGGTGCCGACGGCGCTGTGGGTGGTCGACAATGTCGGCTACGAGCGGCTCGTGCTGTCGGCCTGCAATCCCCTGTACAGCGCCGCGCAGCGGATCATCGTATTTGCCCGGCTGCAGGACGTCGTTCCCCTCGGCGCGGCCCGGTCCACTGCCTGAAGGGTCGCATTTACGGGTAGCTGAGAACCATATGGACGCGATCGTCACGACGGGCATCGCGTTGAGCGCGGCGCTGCACAGGTGTAGCATCGACCCCCGGATGCCGATCTAGTTGAATGCTCTCATGTACGAAGATCGAGAGGCTGCGATGACGGAAATCAAGGAAGAGATCGCACAGGGGAAGTACAGAATCGACGTCCATGCGGTGGCCGATGCGATCGTCAGTCGGCTGCGGGCGATCGCGGCGGCGCAGGCCGAGTCGAACAAAGGGCCGCAGCGGCCCGTGAGCGGGTAATCCTCCGACCGGAGGCCGGTGCGGATGGCAAGGCTGCTTGGCGGGGCCCGCGCAGGTGGCGCCAAGCTGCGGGAGCGCATCGAGGCTGGCGAGATTGTGCTCGCGCCCGGCTGCTTCGACGGGCTTGGCGCGCGGCTCGTGGAGGAGGCGGGGTTCCCGGCCGTGTACATCACCGGCTTCGGCAGTGCCGCGTCCCTGCTCGGGCGGCCCGACGTCGGCCTGCTGTCGCTCACCGAGATGGTCGACAACGCAGCCCGGATCGCTCAGGCGGTCGAGATCCCGGTGATCGCTGACGCCGATACGGGCTACGGCAACCCGATCAACGTGATCCGCACCGTGCACGAGTTCGAAGCGCCCGGGGCCGGTACCGCGAGGCGAACGCCGACATGCTGTTCGTCGAGGCTCCCCAGTCGATCGAAGAGATCGAGGCGATCGCCCGCGCGCTCCCCGACGTCCCGCTGCTGTTCAACTACGCCGAGGGTGGCAAGACCCCACCGGTGACGCACGAGTTCCTGCAGCGGCTGGTCTTCAGGGTCGTGATCTTCCCGATCAGCGTGCTGCTCGCGGCGACGGCGGCGATCCGGTCGGTGCTCGCGCAGATCAAGGCCGATGGCACGCCGATCAACGTGCTGCCGTCGCTGATCGCCTTCGACCAGTTCCTGGACTTCATCGGGTTGCCCGAGATCCGCGAGCTCGAGCAGCGGTTCGCGGATTAGCTAGAACACGTGCTCGTAGCCCTGCAGCGGTCCGGCCCCGTCCGTGAAGGTCACGGCGGCGGGGCCGTCGGTGACCTGCCCGACCCAGGTGAGCGCGAGTCCCTCGATGTTCGTGGCGCGCGGGGGTACGCACACGCACAACTCGTAGTCCTCGCCGGCGGTCGCGGCGAACGCGCTCGGCTCGAGATCGAGCTGCTCGGCGACCTCGCGGACGCCGTCGGCGAGCGGCAGCGAGGCGAGCGTGAGCTCGATCTGGACGCCGCTCGCGTCGGCGATGTGGCGCGCGTCGGCGGCGAGCCCGTCGGACAGATCGATCATCGCGCGCGCTCCCGCGGCGGCCAGCGCGGGGCCGGTACGCAGGCGGGGTTCGGGGCGGGCGTAGCGGCGCCTCAATTCGTCGGCGATCTGCGGGTCCGTCGTCGTCGCACGGCCATCGAGCAGCGCGAGCCCGGCACCGGCCGCCCCGAGCGAGCCGGTCACCCCGACCAGGTCGCCCGGCTGCGCCCCGTCGCGTCCGACCAGCGTGCCGGGATCGTCGGCCCAGCCGACGACCGTGAAGGAGACCGTCAGCGCGGGCGCGCGGGTGATGTCGCCGCCCGCGATCGTGACCCCGGCGCCGGCCGCGAGCGCCTGCGCGCCGCCAGCCACCGCGAGCGCGTACTCGAGCTCCGTTCCCGCCGGCAGGCCGAGCAGCAGGTAGGCCTCGCCGGGCTCGGCCGCCATCGCGGCCAGATCCGAGAGCGCCGCCGCAAGCGCCCGGTGACCGATCTCTTCCGGGGACAGCTGGGCGGTCCGGAAATGGATCCCGTCGACCATCGCATCGACCGAGGTGACGGCGTATCCGCGCGCCCGCACGACCGCGGCGTCGTCCCCGAGCCACCGGATCACCCGCGGGTCGACGGACTCGAGCGTGCGCTCGAGCGCCTCGATCAGCTCGAGCTCGCGCACCGCGCGGTCAGACGCCGGCGGGTCGGGCCGTCGAACGCGGGCGCGCTGGGGCCGGCTCAGCGGTGCCGGTAGACGATCCGCGCACGATCGAGGTCGTAGGGCGAGAGCTCGACCCGGACCCGGTCGCCAGGGAGGATCCGGATCCGGAAGCGGCGCATCTTGCCGGCCACGTGACCGAGCACGACCCGATCCATGTTGTCCAACTTGACGCGGAACATCGCGTTCGGCAGGGCTTCGACGACCTCGCCTTCGAGCTCGACCTTCTCTTCCTTGGGCATACCTTTCCTTGGGCAGGAGCGGCGGCGCGCACGGGGCACAGCGCCGCCAAAAGGAGACCGTAAGGGTAGTGGCTATCCTTGCCGCTTGCCCACCGGCCGGTAGGGCGTAACCCCGCACCCCACCCTCCTGGAGGCCAATTGTCCGCGCTCAAAGAATCACTCAAGAACGAGTACACCAAGCAGATCCTGCGTGCCACGGGAATTCGCAAGGCGTCGCTGCCGCAACGCAAGACCCCCCATTACCGGATGCCGATGCTGGAGCAGGCAGGCGGCTGGATGAAGCTCAAGAAGTACAACGGGCCGGAGATCCCGGCCTCGGAGTGGGAGAACCTGACCTACACGACCTACTCCAGCGACCCGACCACGTTCTTCGCGCCGATCAGCTCGGCGACCGGCGAAATCGAGCTGAAGGGCTTCTGGGAGTACGGCAAGGCCGATCTCGACGGTGTCTGGACCGAGAACGCCAAGAAGTGCCCCACGCTGGTCAGCTGGATCGAGGGGATGGGCGTCCGCTTCGGCCGCGTCCAGCTCCTTCGCATGGCTCCCAACACGATGCGCGAGTGTCGCTGGGGCCTGCACCTGGACAACAACAACCAGGGCAACCCCGAGACCAACGGCTGGGTCGTGCGGATCTGGCTCGAGCTGACCGATGACGCGTCCAGCGCACTCGTCGTGCGCCCGACCGAGTTCGACCGCAAGGGCGAGGTCAAGATTGCGCTGCCCAAGTACCAGCAGGCGGTTGTCGACTCCGAGTACCTCTGGCATGGCGGCCACCACCAGAGCGACCACACGCGCTACGCGGTGATCGTCAGTGCGGAGAGTGGGCCGGCGCTGGAGGCGTGGATTCAGAGCCAGCTGCCGTAGGGCCCGGTCGCGGGGCGGGTCGCACTACGCGTGCTCCCGCCTCCGCCGTGACTGGTCGCACTACGGGTGCTTCCCGCCTCCGCCGTGACCGGTCGATCCGCCCCCGGACGGGATGTTCCCGTTCCCAGTGCCGCCGCCACCGCCACCACCACCGTTGGCTGCCGGCGGCGTCCCGCCACCGGTCCGAGCGGGTGGCTGGGCCGGCTGGGCCGGCTGGGCGGCGATCGTCGGCGCGGGGGATGAGGTGCCGGTGTTGCCCGTGTTGCCGCCGTTGCCGCTGTTGCCGCTGTTGCCGGGCGTGCTGCTAGAGCCGGCGGTCGCGGAGCGCGGGCCGATGAACGCGACGCCGTGCCACGGGTCGCTCGGCGCCGGCCAGTCGCCGCAGTAGCCGTCGCTCGCCGCCTGGGTGTAGTCGTGCCAGATCGGCGCCGCGAGCGTGCCGCCAAAACCGTCGGACATGGGGATGTTCCCCTGCGGGTAGCCGACCCAGACGGCGGTCGAGAGCCGGGGCGTGAAGCCGACGAACCAGGCGTTATCGAGGTTGTTGGCGGTGCCGGTCTTGCCGGCGGCCGGGCAGCCGAAGTTGGCCGCGGTGCCGGTGCCGCTGGTGATCACCTGCTTGAGGACCGAGATCGCGTCGTCGGTCTCGCCGTCGGTGAACACCTTCGTGTGGGGCGGGTTGCCGACGGCCGTGTCGACCCTGCCGTTGGGGAGCACGACCTTGTCGATAACCGTCGCGGGGATGTGGGTGCCACCGTTGGCGAGCGTCGCGTACGCGTCGGCCATCTCGAGCGGCGTGACGCCGATCGTGAGTCCGCCGATCACCTCCGATGGGTTGCCGTACAGGTGGGTCGTGATGCCCATCGCGTAGGCCATCTCGTCGAGCTTGTGCCAACCGAGGTCGGCCCCCAGCTGCGCGAACACGGTGTTGTCTGAGACGATCGTCGCCTTGGTGATGTTGATCGTGCCCTGGTAGGTCTCCTCGGCGGTGTGGACCGACCACGTCGGGTCCTGTGGCAGCCAGCCGGCGGGCAGGAACTTGGATGTGTAGTAGGTCTGGTCGGGGTCGCCGTCGTAATCGTGGATCAGGGTCATCAGCGCGAACACCTTGAACGACGAACCGGGCTGGCGGTGGGCGCTGGTGGCGTAGTCGAACGTCGTCTGGTTGGGGCCGTTGCCGTACGGCGCGGTCGTGGCCAGCGCGAGGATGTGGCCGGTGCTCGGGTCGATCGACGCGAGCCCGGCGGCCGGTTGATCGTCGAGGATCGCCCCGCCCTCGTGGCTCTCGACCGCCGACTGAGCGTCCTGCTCGTCCTGGAGGTTGATCGTGGAGTAGACCTTCAGCCCCCCGGCCTCCACGGTCTTGAGCCCGAAATCGTCGATCAGCTGTTGCTCGACGTAGTCGAAGAGGTACGGCTGCTTGCGCTCCTGGTACTGGGTCCCGAGTTGCAGCTCGAGCGGCCGGCCGTCGGCGGCGTTGGCCTCGCCCTGGGTGATGTAGTGGCTCTTGACCATCGCCTGCAGCACCTCGTAACGGCGCGCCATCGCCGGGCCGGGGTACAGGAACGGGTTGAACTGCGAGGGCGACTGGGGCAGACCCGCCAACAGCGCCATCTGCGCAAGGTCGAGCTGCGAGGGCGAGGTGTTGAAGAACATTTGCGCCCCGGCGCCGACCCCCAGCGCTGTCTCGCCGCCGACCGTGCCGTACGGGACCTGATTCAGGTACGTGTCGAGGATCCAGTTCTTGCTGTGTTTCTTCTCGAGCTGCTCGGCCAGCTTTGCCTGGGTGATCTTGTAGCGGAGATTGTGGTCGTTGGCGTACTTGGTCCCGACCAGGTACATGTTGTTGACGAGCTGCATCGTCAGCGTCGAGGCCCCCTGGAGCGAGTTGCTCTCCCCGAACACGTCCCTGACGCCGGCCCGCAGAATGCCCTGGTAATCGAGCGCCCCATGCTGGTAGAAGCGCCGGTCCTCGATCGCAACCGTCGCCTCCTTGAGCCGCTTCGGGATCTGGTTGCCCGCCACGGCCGAGAACACCGTGTCGGCGTGGATGTACCCGAGCGAGCTGCCGTCGGCGGCGAAGATCTCCGACGGCGGGTGGGGATCCTGCGGCTGCAGGTCCTTCAGGTTCGGGGCCGAGTCGGCGACCGACACGACCCAGTTGACCGCCAGCAGGGCGCCGAGGGCGCCACCGCAGACCGTCAGCACGGCGATCATGAGGAACACCCGCGCTACAGGGTGCCCGCGGTGGCGCGTGCGGCGCTTGTATCGATCGCGTCGACTCATCGGGCTGGAGCGGGCTGCCACTTCGCCCCGGCACGGCGTTCGCTGCGGGACGTGTGGAGTGAGTGTACCCGGAGCCGTGTTTCGGCCCGCCGGCGCGGTGTCCTGCCAAGATCGCACCCCGTGCACGACAACGCCCGCGCGATCCTGCTCGACGCGCTCGGGACGCTGGTGGCGCTGGAGCCGCCGGCGCCATCGTTGCGGCGGGAGCTCGCTGAGCGGTTCGCGATCGAGGTCAGCGAGGCGCAGGCGCAGGCCGCGCTGGCGGCCGAGATCGCGTACTACCGCGCGCACCTCGACGAGGGCCGCGATGCTGACCAGCTGGCGGCGCTCCGCCATCGCTGCGCCGAGGTTCTGCGCGCGGCTCTGCCGGCGTCCGACCGGCTGGCGTCGGTCGACACGGGCTCGCTGACCGCCGCGCTTCTGTCCTCGCTTCGGTTCACGGCGTTCCCGGACGCACGCGCGGCGATCATCGCCGCGCACACCGCCCGACCGGGCGCGCGCGTGGTCGTCGTCAGCAACTGGGATGTGTCGCTGGTGGAGGTCCTGGCGAGACTCGAGCTGACGCCGTTCCTCGACGGGGTCGTGACCTCCGCCGGCGCCGGCGCACGCAAGCCGGATCCGGCGATCTTCAAGCAGGCGCTTGCGATCGCGGACGGCACCCCGGAGCGTGCCGTGCACATCGGGGACACGATCGACGAGGACGTCGTCGGCGCCCGTCGCGCCGGGATCACACCGATCCTGCTGCGCCGCGATGGCGCGCCGGGTCCGGCCGGAGTGCGGACGATCGCGAGTCTCGCCGAGCTCGATCTGGGTCAGCTCGCCGAGCGGGGACCCTAACCTTGCAGATGCGATGACGCCCAACCTGCCCCCGCCACAAGCGCCGCCGCAACCGCCCGAGCCGGCGCCGGCGCATCAACCGGAGCCCGTCGACCGCGTCCCGTGGCCGGTCTGGACGGCGCCGGCCGCGGTCGCGCTCGGGCTGGGACTCGGGGTGTTCGCGACGATCCTCGTCGAGATCGTGGGTGCCGCCGCCGGCTCGAGCCTGGCACATCCGTCGCCCGCCGTCAGCATCGTGGGCGACATCGTGTTCGACCTCGCGTTCGTGGTGGCCGCCCTGTTCTTCGCGTCGCAGAGCGGGCCTCTCCGTCCGGCCGACTTCGGTTTTCGCTGGCCGGGGCTCGGGACGACCGCCGCGGCGGTCGTGATCGGCGGACTCAGCTACTACGTCCTTGCCGCCGTGTACGCGCAGCTCGTCCATCTGCACGGAACCGACAAGCTGCCGAGCGAGCTCGGCGTCAGCAAGAGCACGGCGGCGCTGGTCGCGGCGGCCGTGTTCGTATGCGTGATCGCGCCGATCGCCGAGGAATTCTTCTTCCGGGGCTTCCTGTTCGGCGCCCTGCGGCGGATGCAGATCACAATCGCGGGCCGCGACATCGGGACCTGGGTCGCCGCGGTCGTGACAGGAATCCTGTTCGGGCTTGCTCACACCGGGTCGGCCTCGCCGCAGTATCTGATCCCGCTCGGCTTCCTCGGCTTCGTGCTGTGCCTGATGCGGTGGCGGACGCGCTCGCTCTACCCCTGCATGGCGCTGCACTCGATCAACAACTCGATCGCGCTGGGGGTCAACCAGCTGAGCTGGAACGCCGGCGAGATCCTCGCGCTGATGGCCGGCGCGCTGCTGGTGATCGCGGCAGCGACGGGACCGCTAGCACGTGCACCCGCGCTTGCGCGATCGTGGACGAATTAGCCTAAGCCGTCAAAGATTGGTTTACTTCCGCTTGATGTTGCGCAGAGTCGTAACGGGGGCCATTGCTCTCCTCGCCGTGGTCGTCGCGACGACCGGCGTCGCGAGCGCGGCGGCGGCGGTCAAGGTCGATCCTCACCCGGCCAAGGCGTCGGCGATCCTGTACCTGCCGGACGCGTACTTCGTCAACCGCCAGCCGGTGATCGTGCCCAACCGGACGCTCCATCTCGACGGCGTCGTCCATCCGTACGTTCCCGGTCAGTGGTTGTCGGTGGAGGCGAAGATCGGGAACCACGTGTTCAAGACCGATCGGCTGCGGATCAAGCCCTCGCCCAAGCACACCTACGGGCGCTTCACGGAGGCCCTGACCGCGATCGGCTCCGGGACCGTGACTGTGACCATCACCCACCAGCGCACGACCACGATGCTCGGCTTCGTCGCCCAGCGGAGCTACTCGGTCCTGAACGAAAACGTCGGCTTCGGCTCGACCGGACCGATGGTGCAGCTGATCCAGCAGCGGCTGGCCGCGTCGCACTTCTACATCCCGCAGACCGGGGTCTACGACCAGGGCACCGGGCTCGCGATCGACGCCTACCACCGGTTGCTGCACTGGGGCACCTACCAGACGGTCGACAACGGCACGATCACCTACCTGCTCAACGGCTGGGGCCGGTTCCAGGTCCGCTTCCCGAGCCACGGCATGCACGCCGAGGGCAACCTCTCCGACCAGTTGCTGGGTCTGATCAACGGCTCGCAGGTGGAATACATCTTCCCGATCAGCTCCGGCAAGCCCTCGACGCCGACGATCCTCGGCGATTTCCACGTCTACTCACGGGTCCCGGGATACCTGCCGGACGGGATGTACTACTCGGACTTCTTCATCAGTGGCTACGCGATCCACGGCTACGATCCGGCCCCCGACTACCCGGCCAGCCACGGCTGCATGCGGCTGCCGATCGTCGACGCGATCTTCGTCTTCAACTGGCTGAACTACGGCGACTGGGTCGACACCTACTACTGAGGTTCTGACCACCGCCCGCGAGCGGCTCGTGAGCGAGTTGCGTGACCACGCGCTCGTGATCGGCGAGGTCACGCTGACAAGCGGGCGCAAGGCGCAGTATCTGGTCGACGCCAAGCGAGCGATCATGCGTCCCGCCGGCTTTCAGGCGCTCGCCGAGCTGGTCGCCGCCCAGGCCCGCGAGTGGCAGGCGACGGCGGTCGGTGGGATGACGATGGGCGCCGATCCGATCGCCTGCGCGGCGCTCGCCGGGGGCGCCGACGTCAAGGCCTTCTTCGTCCGCAAGGAGGTCAAGGAGCACGGGCTCGCACGCCGGATCGAAGGACCCCTGCTCGACCCGCAGGATCGCCTGATGCTGGTCGAGGACGTCGTCACCACCGGTGGCTCGACGATCCGCGCCCTCGAGGCGGTGCGCGCCGAGGGCCACCGCGTGTGCGGCGTGCTCGCGATCTGCGACCGGCTGGCCGGTGGCGCGGCGGCGATCGAGGAGGCCGCCGGCGCGCCGTTCGTGACCCTGACCACGATCGACGAGATCTACCCGGACCGACCGGACCGGTAGCCGGCGGGGGCGGGCAGGTGGGTCGCGCGGGGCATGTGCGCGAGCGCGTTTGAGTCCCGCGGCGGACGCCTGAAAACCTGCTCAACTTCCCAAATCCGATCGCCTGGAGACCGTTCGGGAAGTTGAGCACGACATTCATGCTCGATTTCCCAAACCCCCGGCCCGCGTTCTGGTTTGGGAACTTGAGCATGACTTTTGGGGTCTCCTGACCCGCGAAGGCGCTACCCACCGACAGCAGCGACCCAGACGCTGGGCTAGCTCGGCAGCGAGCGGCAGCCCGGGGCGCCCTGGTGGATCGCCTGGACGAGCCAGCCGCCCTGCGGCGCGGGAGTGAACAGGACGATCGGGCGGCCGCTGGCGACCGCCGGGCCGTACTTGTAGCCGACCGCCGCCACGTTCATGTGCAGCGACCACGCCAGGATCGTCTGGTACTCGAGCCGGGTGAGTGGCTCGCCGCAGGGCTCGAACCGCCCCGGCCCGCCGAATCGGTCGATCAACCCGGCCAGCCTGTTGATCTCGTCCGTGCGCTTGTGCTGCTCGCTCAGGTCCTTGTGCTCGGCGCGGGCGCGGGAGAGAGCGCTCGGCGCGAGGCTCAGGGTGATCACCCCGGCGAGCGCGATCCCGGCCCAACCGGCGGCCGGGGAGATCCGAGCGGGATCGATCAGCAGGCGGCCGATCCCGACGCCGGCCAGCACCACCATCACGCCGCCGGCGGCGAACATGTAGCGCTGGAGGCCGGGCCAGCCGTGGAGCGAGAAGGCGATCTCGATGATCACCCACGCGGCCGCGCCGGCCGCCAGCACGATCGTGGTCCAGTCACGGCGCCACAGTGCGAGCGCGACCGCGATCAGCGCCGCGATCTCGAGCGGCGGCTCGTGCATCGACAGGAACCGGCCGATCGTGCCGAACACCTGGTCCCCCTTGAGCCTGCGGCCGGAGCCGAGGGCGTTGGAGGCGGCGACGAACGCCGTGCGGGAACTCAGCGCCGGGATCCCGAACCACAGCACCACCATCGCGACCACACCGACGATGATCAGCCAGCGCATCGACGGGATCGCGCGCCACGCCCAGATCGCGTATAGGCCGAGGAACAGCCACACCTCGGGCCGCGCCAGGGCGGCCAGGGCGCCGAGCACGAACGCCCAGCGCGGATGCTTGGACAGGTGGCAGTCGATTGCGCCCAGACACAGCGAGACAACCATTGGGTCGGACTGGAAGCTGAGGATGTAGTGCCAGTAGTCCTTGATCCCCAGCAGCGCCGCGCCGGCGAACACGGCAGCAGCGATCGCCGCGTAACGGCGGTCGGGCGGCGCATCCGTCAGGCGGTACGCGATCCTGCCGGCGAAGATCACGCCGCTGAGCGAGATCGCGACCGAGGTGATCATCCACAGCCACAGCTCGTAATGTCCGGCGACCGCGTACGGGACCACGAACAGATACGGCAGCGGCTTCCAAGACGGCGCCGCGTTCGTGTTCAGGCTGCCGGCCAGCGTCTGGTGGCCCCACACGAGCCATCCGTACGGGTCGAAGCCGGGTCGGGTGTGGGCCCAGAGAACGAGCGCGGTCGAGAAGATCAGCAGTCCGACCGCGACCACTACCCACGGGTAGCGGCGAACCAGCTCGCGCGCGCTCGGGCCGCCGGCGGTCTGAGCCGAGGCGGCCGAGGGAACCGATCGCTGCTCGATCGTCGACTGAGCCACGGCGCCTCTCAGCGTCCGTGCAGGACCGCCGTGCCGCCCGGCACGGGAATGACGGCCGCGTGCAGGCCCGCGCAGCGCGGGACCTGGTAGGAGCGCGTGTGCCATGGGAGCACGTTCCAGCCGCCACCGGGCACTAGCCTGAACAGCACCTTCGGAATCGGCTCCCGCAGCTGGATCTTCTCGACGTGCTGCTGCAGCCCGCCGACGGAACCGACGTCCAGGTGGTACTCCCACGCGAGCGCGCTCACGTAGTCCACGTCCGTGACCGGCTGCCCGCAGTTCTGGATGTGGCGCGCGCCGCCAAGCACACTCGTCGTGGTCTGGAGCAACTGGATCTGATGCGTGCGGGCGACTTCATGGTGCCGGTCGGCGCGCTCCGTCCGCACGCGCGCAAGCGCGCCCGGGACCAGGACCCCGACGAGCACCGCGACGACCGGCACGCCCGCCCAGCGCGGCAGGCCGCGCCACAGACGGGGCGCCTCGAGCAGCATCCAGCCGACGCCGGCGCCGGCGAGCACGCCGACCACCGCGGCGGCCTCGAACATGTAGCGCGGCAGCGCCGGCCAGCCGTGGATCGCGAACGCGATCTCGACGACAACCCAGACCGCGCCGCCGGCGGCCAGCGCGAGTACGACGCGGTTGCGGCGCCAGGCGGCGACCACGACCGTGCACGCGGCGGCCACCCAGATCGGCCAATACAGCAGCTCGTGGAAGCGCCCGACCGTGCCGGTGATCTTGTGGCTGGTCAGCTCGCGCGGCGAGTTCTGCGCCAGTTGCTCGGCCACCAGCGGCCGGCCGTTGGTGATCCAGGGCACGCCGAACCACATGAACAGGACCACGAACGCGCCGAGGTAGACCATCCATCGCAGCGAGGGCTGCTTCCACCAGAGCCAGGCTCCGTACAGGGCCAGGAACGGCCACGCCTCGGGCCGGCCGAGCGCCGCCACCACGCCGAGCCAGAAGGCGAGCCGGGGACGCCCCGAAAGATGCATGTCGATCGCCGCCAATACGAACGTGACGATGATCGGGTCACTCTGGGCGCTGAGGATGTAGTGCATGTAGTCCTCGAGGCTCAGCACCGCGAGTCCGGCAAACACGGCAGCCGCGATCGCGGCGTAATGGTGCTCGGTCGTGTCGCCCGTCAGTCGGTAGGCGATCCGGCCCCCGAAGATCGCGCCGGCCAGCGAGATCGCGGCGGCGGCGATCATCCAGAGCCACATCTGGTAGTGGCCGAAGAACGCGAACGGCGCCGTGAACAGCAACGGCAGCGGCTTCCACGACGGCGCCCCGCCGAGGTCGAGCGTGAAGTGGATCGTCTGGTAGCCCCATACGAGCCAGCCGTAGGCGTCGTAGCTCGGCCGCGTCCGCGCCCACGCGACGAGCAGCGTCGAAATGAACAGCAGGAGGACCGTCCCCGACCACCACGGATGCTCGCGCACGAACTTGCGCAGCGTCCACGGAGCGGGCTCGGGCGGCCGGGGTTGATCGGGGGCAGCCGACTCCGGAATCGGCGGTGCTTCTAGCGTGCTCTCAGCCACGAGGAGGGCCGGACGCTAGCACGAGCGCCCGTGGGAATCCTGTTAGGGGTCGTTAGAAACGGCTCACTCGCAGGGCAGAACTGGCCGATGCCCCCGATAGGACACGAAGCCCGCGAGCACTGGGATTGCGGGCTCTCGTGCCTAAATTCGTGACTAGGAGGGCTTGGCGAAACGATTGGCGAAACCCAGGCGTCCTGGGATTGTTTTGCGTCAGCGTTGCGAGTTTGGCGCTGGGCTTCTGGTGGCTAGAAAGTGGGGGCGGAAACCCGCTCTACGATCAATAACGGCGTGTTCGCGGCCGAGCTGGGAGGTATCGTGGTGATATCCATCTACAGCGCACTAAAGACGCGCGGGTAAGTCATGGCGCTCACCGCACGGAAGTCGCTTCGTCTCGAAGACAACCGACTTGCGAACCTCTACAAGAAGCACGCCAGCCTGTGGGCCGGGATGGCGAAGGACGCCTACGACTGTGGTCGCACAATCCGCGAGCAGGGACGCGGACTACGTCTCGAGTGGACACGGGCAGCAGCCCGCTGCTCGATCATCCGCAGATAGCGGGTCCTGATCGCGAACTCCTCCTCAGGAGTTTCAGCGCCGCTCAGGTAGCCGGTACGATGGAGCATGTCGCGCGGTAATCGCGATCTTGCGAGTCCGGGGTCATGGTGATCAGCCCCGGACTCACTTCTTCTGGGACTTGCGAGGGCTCGGCAGTAGGCCGGCTTCGCGGAGACCGAGGCGGATGACGTTCGACACCGTGCGACTTTCCCGCTCCGCATAGGCGCGGAGGGCTTCAGCCTCGGCCTGCGTGACCTTGGCCTGAACGAGTGCGGTGAGACGGTGATCAATCACGCGTCGGCAGCTTACTACACGGTACGAGGTTGTGCCAACTCGTCACCTTCCAATTAAATCTGCCTCGGCGACAGAATTGGAAGGCCTTCGGGAAGGTTGTGTGACCCGAGCGTGTGTCTCAACGTCGAGACACTCGCGTTGACATCAATTGCACTCTAATGACACACGCTCAGTGACCCCGGAACGGCGGAGACGCCCTTGATCGCGGCCAAGCAGCTCAGGGCGTCTCCGATGACCGTCTACACCTACATCACCAGACGCTCATCATAAATGAGCGCACCAACGGCGCTGAAGGCGTGCAGGGCTGACACGGGTCCGTGGAGGACCGCTGCTCGCCCCCGAGTGCAACCACGTCAACGACTCGCTGATCGGCGGCGCTGGTGACGCTGGCTGCTGCTGCCGCAGGGCACGAAGCGCCAACAACAACGCGATCAGGTAGCCGTTGCTGCGCTTGTCGTCCACGCCTTGAAGTATGCGGCGAGAGCGCCAGCCACACCCGGCGCTCCCACCGTCGATCAAGCCGATCCTCTAAGGGCGACGTGCCCGAAGTCGCATGTTAGCGGTCACTAAGGTGCAACAATCCCCGTTCGTGTCGATCGACATCGCCGAGGTTGCCGAACAGCGACGTGCCCTGTCAGCTCACCAGCGGGCCTGTCGGGCGCTCAGCGGCCTCGAGCCTTTAGTGTGGCGGAGCGCCCGGCTTCCGTAACGAAACGCTCCGCCGATGACAGGCCCGTCTGGGGGGCAGCAGGCGCGGCCTGTCAAGCCTTAGCGCTCCTCCAGGATGCGGTGGAGCGCACCGTCTTCAAATAGCAACGAATCGTCGAGCGCCAAATGCGCGATCGCGAGCCCATTAAGCCCGCTCCAACGCCTCCGCGGGCCCACAAGGGCGTCGCACCCACCGATCAGGCCATCCAGTCCCGAGTCACTCCCAAATCGCGAGGAGAGCCGGCAACAACCCTATGGGTTTAGAGCAGTTATGGTTAGCTCTTGCCCGAACGATGGGTCACCCCCAAGGCCATTGTCGCGATCGACGCGCTCGTCGCCGTGCTGTGCGCCGTCACCGCGATCGTGCTCGCCAATACGCCGAACACGAGCCGGGCTCCGGCTACGAGTAGCGCCTTCACCGCGCCTCTTGACCGCGCGGTTAACGTCGCACCGTGGCAAGCAATCGCGCTCTCTGCGCGCCGCGTCTCGGTCAAGAAGACGGTCCCGGCGTCACGCGCCACAACGGCTTCTGCACCTTCAATCCCGATTGCGGCTGCGACCCAGTCTGAGAGGAGCCACGTGACCGATCAGCAGTCGAAGGACTGCGTTCCGCCAGCGACATCAGGATGCCCGAACCCCGGGAAGACGTATGCAGCACAACGACGCCGGTCTGTCCAGCGCAGATCACCTTCGACGACAATGGCCGGTGCTACAGCGACCACCCCGCTCGCGTCCCCTACTTGCGCTGACGGCGGCCCTGCGCCATGTACGCATGTGCCGCTACCGCATGTGCCGCTACCGCATGTGCCGCTACCGCATGTGCCGCTACCGCATGTGCCGCTACCGCATGTGCCCCTACCGCATTGCAAAGTCGAGACAGTGCCAGGCCAATATATCCGCGTCCCCTGCTGAGGGGAGGAGCTAGCGGACAGCCACCCGCTGCTGCCGCGGCGGCACCAGGCGCGTCTCTCCCGCTCGAACTCCTTGAGCCGCTTCGCGTCGTTGGCCTTCATCCCGCCGTACTGGTTACCCCACCGATGTCTGCTCGGAGATCCCCGGCTCCCTCGCTGCCTCCGGGATCGTCCTGTCCTCCTCGGGCAACCGCTCGGCCTCGCGGATGACGTGGTGCGCAATGGCCGCCGAACGTTCCGTGCTGCGAGGGTTCGCCACGAAGGCGAGCCCCCTCTGAAAGAACCGGGCCTCGCCCGGCCAGGTTCCTTCGGTTGATCGCGAGACCCCGGGCTATGGGTGGGTTTCGCACCCGCCCCGCCCGGGGGCCCACACGTCCCGAAAGACCACCCATTCCGTTTGGAGAGAATCTTTCTTGACGGGCCCCCTCCGTCATTTTGCGAAATACTCCCAGTCGCCGGCACAGCCCCGCATCCGTAGTTTCCACGTTGCTCCATGTGGCAGGTCCGCAGCATCGCGGAGCTGAGGGCACCCGACAAGCGCTGGGCTGGGCCGTTTGCCGGGGAGGTCACGGAGGCGCCAGTCTGCGGCGGGCGTCGGCGCTGTGTGGACGGCGCGCGCAGGCCGACGAGGCGGTGGCCTAGCGCTACACCGGCATGGACACACTCGGGATCTGGGGAAGAAGCTCGTAACTGCAGTGGACGCAGGCGCGAGGCATGCAGCACATCCTTTCCCGCTCATCAGACTGGGTCTGCTAGGTGAGCCACTTCCGCTCCGCGCCGTATTTGCTGGCTCGGCGCTGTAGAAGGTGTTAGCCCGAGTCGCGCTGCGATGTCCGGTCCGGAGGCTCGTCCTCTCTCCTCTTGGCCGCGGACCGCTTGGGCGCGGACCGCAGCGGTTGAAGAAACCTGAGCGTCGCGTCGGCATCCTCGCGGCTCGCCGGATCGGTGGCCGCGTCGCGGTAGGCGCGCAACGACGCGAGGACCTCGGCTTGCTCGTCGGCCGGCCATGAGTGATACAGGGAGCGCAGCGCCAGCAACCAACGTTCTGCAACATTCGCGGGAAGCTCAGCCGCGTCGGGTAGGTCGCGACGCGCGGCCATCGCTCCCAACAGCAACGCGGCAACAGAGATCAGGTCTTGCTCGCGCGGGGATGCCCCCGCACAGCGCCGGGCCCCGGCGATGGCGGGCATCTGAGGGGCTCCCTCGCACACGGATGCCCATTAACGGCGGCACTGGTGGCAGACTCGCGGCCAAGCGGCTGTTTTCCAGCGAGATCGTCACTGTCTCGCCGTTTTTCATGGGCTGCTCGCCCGGCGCCGCCGCGCTGTTCGCCGCCGCGATCCTGTTCGGCAGCGTCCGCGTGCCCGTCGTGATCGTCGTGAGCTTGGCGCTACTCCGACGGCCTTCTCGCGGAGGCTCCAAATGCCTAGGCGTGCCACGCTCATAACCGCACTCGCCGCGATCGCGCTCGAGGATGACGTGGTGCGAGTGGTGATCCCGGTCGAGCTACTGCGCGAGCTGCTCGACCGCTGAGCAAGAGGGCGACCCCGCGACGCGCCAACGTCCGGGGTCATGGCGTCTGCGGCGTGATTCGCGAGACGCACCTCCATCGTCCCACGGCTCTGCGGCGTCTAGTCACGAGTGCGAGCGTGACTGGCGGCGTGACTTGCGGCGCCTGAAATCGTTTCCCCCCACACTTGGGGTTTTGGGGAATTTAAGTACCCAAAACAGATCGTTTTCCAGGCATCTTGGTCCTTCCAGACCCTTTCAGACCCTTCCTGAGCCAAACTGCTTCACGATGCCCCCGGCAGGAATCGAACCTGCATCCCGCGCTTAGGAGGCGCGTGCTCTATCCATTGAGCTACGAGGGCTGTCCGCCCCGGAGGGTATCCGGCCGCGGCAGGATCGTTGCGTCGCGGTTAATCCGTGATGACAAGCCGATGGTCGTGTGGTATTCCGGCCGATCAATGGAGGAGGGTTCCACGGTGAGGCGCGGAAGCATGTCTAGGCGATGAGCCTAGGCGCCCCGGAGCGATTGCTCGAGGTCGAGGCGGCGGCCGAGGCGGGGATCGATCAGCCGGACGCCGAGATCGCGGCCCGCTCGCCGATGCAGCTGTTCTGGCGCCGGTTTCGCAGGGACCGGGTCGCGATGGTCTCCGTCGGCGTGATCGTGGTGCTGATCCTGGCGGCGATCTTCGCGCCCCAGATCATCGAGCTGCTCGGCGCGCCGAAGCCCAACGTGCAGAACTTCGGCGCCCTCTCCGAGTTCGGCACGCCGACCGGTCCGTCCAAGAACGCCGTGTTGCCATGGATCGTGCTGCTGATCGGGCTCGGGCTGGTGACGCTCGTCTCGCTGATCCCGGCGCGGATCGTGCGGCGGCGGGCGCAGCTCGCGATCGGGATCGTGACGGTGGTCGTGGCGATCGTCGTCGCTGCGATCGTCTGGCCCCACGCCAAGCACCTGTTCGGCGTCGATCCACTCGGGCGCGACGTGTTCGCGCGAGTCCTCTACGGCGCCCGGGTCTCGCTGACGGTCGCGTTCATCGCGACCGGTCTATCGATGGTGCTCGGGGTGTTGATGGGGCTCGTGTCGGGCTACTTCCGCGGCGCCACCGACATGCTGATCTCACGTCTGGTCGACACGCTGCTCGCGTTCCCGATCCTGCTGCTGGCGCTCGGGCTGGCGGCCGCCTGCTCGCTCGGGCATGGGTGCTTCGGTGGCCTGATCAAGCCGGGCTTGGTGGTCGTGATCTTCGTGATCACGTTCGTCAACTGGACCTACATCGCCCGGATCGTCCGCGGGCAGGTTCTGTCACTACGGGAGAAGGAGTTCGTCGAAGCGTCGCGTTCGCTCGGCGCGTCGAACCGGCGGATCATCTTCAAGGAGGTGCTCCCGAACCTGGTGGCGCCGATCATCGTCTACGCGACACTGATAATTCCCCAGAACATCCTCTTCGAGGCGGCGCTGTCGTACCTCGGCGCGGGTGTCCAGCCGCCGACCGCGAGCTGGGGAGCGATGCTCGCCGACGCGACCCAGACCTTCGACACCGCGTGGTGGTACATGGTCTTTCCGGGGGCCGCCCTGCTGCTGACGGTGCTCGCTTTCAATCTCGTCGGTGACGGACTACAGGATGCACTTCACCCCAAGGGGGCAGGAAGTTGAATCAACCAACGGAGGAGCTATGAGCAAGTCAAGAGTGAGGGTGGGCAGGGGAAGGACGCGGCGACTGTTAGCGATCGCCGCGGCGGTGTGCGTGCCGCTGATCGCCGCCTGTGGCGGCAGCTCCAGCAGCAGCACCAGCAGCGGCGCAAAGGTCTCGTCGACGCCCAAGGTAGGCGGGAACGTCACAGTGCTGGAGGCCGAGGGTGGGGTCGACAGCCTCGATCCGGGCTACTGGTACTACCAGACCGACTACACCGACGTCGGCCAGACCACACAGCGGACGCTGTACGGGTTCGGCCCCTCCGACACGGCGCCGCAGCCTGACATCGCGACCGCGTTGCCGACGATCACCAACGGCGGCAAGACGATCACGATCCACATCAAGCCCAACATCCACTACAGCCCGCCGCTCGCGAAGCGGACCGTGACCACCGCTGACATCAAGTACGCGATGGAGCGGTGCGCGCTGGCGCAGGTGGGGAACGGGTATGCGTTCACCTACTACCCGGACATCGTCGGCTACCCGTCGGCGCCGGTGTCGAAGCTCCCGGACGTGACCGGAATCCAGACGCCGACCGCGACCACATTGGTGATCAACACGAAGGTTCCGGTGGGTGTGCTCACCGATGCCAACGCGCTGTCTCTGTACTGCACCGCCCCCGTTCCCCAGGACTACGCCGCCAAGTACGACGCCGGTGCGACCTCGAGCTACGGCATGCACCAGGTGTTCACCGGTCCCTACATGATCGAAGGCGCCGGCTCGGGGACCGTCCCGAACTCCAGCTATCAGTCCGGCAAGATCCTGCTGCTGGTTCGCAATGCGAGCTGGGACCGCTCCACGGACTCGATCCGTCACGCCTACTTCAACACGATCACGTTCAAGGGCGGTAACGACATCACCGTCGCCAGCCATCAGATCCTCGACGGCAACGACCTGATGAGCGGCGACTGGGCGGCGCCGCCACCGGCGATCCTCCAGCAAGGTCTGACCACTTCTCAGCGCAGCCAGTTCAGCATCGCGCCGAGCGGCGGCAACCGGTACATGGGGCTCAACATCACGATCCCGCCGCTGAACAACCTGGACGTTCGCAAGGCGATCGCGGCGGTGATCGACCGCAACGCATTGCGCCTGACCCGCGGCGGGCCGGCGATCGGCACGGTCGCGACGCATTTCATCCCCCCGCAGATGGACGGCTTCGAGCAGGCAGGAGGGACCGCGGGTCCGGGCGACGACTTCTACGCCAACCCGAACGGCAACCTGTCGCTGGCCGAGTCGTACATGAAGGCCGCCGGCTATCCGAGCGGGAAGTACACGGGTCCGCCACTGCTGGCGGTCGCCGACAACGAGCCACCGGCGTCGAACACGGCCCTCGCGGTCCAGAATGAGCTTGCGCAGATCGGCATCAAGCTGAACCTGCGCGAGATCCCGCACGCGACCGTGCTGTCGAAGTTCTGCCAGGTGCCCAAGGCGAAGGTGGCGATCTGCCCGACGCTCGGCTGGGGCAAGGACTTCTTCGACGCCCAGAGCATGATCGACCCCGTGTTCAACGGCAAGAACATCGTCCCGACCGGCAACACCAACATCTCGCAGGCCAACGACCCGACTCTGAACGCGGAGATGGACAAGGCCGAGTCGATCACGAACGAAGCGGATCGTGCAAACGCTTGGGGTCAGCTTGATCGCGCGGTCACCGGGCAGGTGTACGTGGTCGCGTGGCTGTGGGACAACCAGGTCGGTTACACGTCCAAGGACGTGCACGGTGTGCAATGGGTGTTCAACAGCAACGACTGGGATCTCACCAACAGTTACCTCACCTCGTGAGTTCGCGTAGGGCCTCGCCGGCCGGGGTCGGCGGGCGGGGCCCGGACGGACCCGTCAAGCGATGACCAGATACATCATCCGCCGCCTGCTGTGGGTCGTGGTGCTCCTGTTCCTGGTGAGCTTCCTGACGTTCGTGATCTTCTACCTGCTGCCCTCGGCCGACCCGGCGTTGCTGCGCGCCGGGCACCAGCCAACCCAGGCGGAGCTGGCGTCGATCCGGCACCAGCTCGGACTCGACAAGCCCTGGTACGTGCAGTACCTCGACTACATGAAGGCGCTGGTGCTGCACTTCAACTTCGGCTACAGCTACACCAACAACGTATCGGTCCGGAGCGAGATCTTCTCGCGCCTGCCGGCGACCGCCTCGCTTGCGCTCGGCGCAGCGGTCGTGTGGCTGCTGATCGGGATCGCGGTCGGCACAGTCTCGGCCGTCCGCCGTCACTCGGTGTTCGACCGCGCCGCGATGGGGGCGGCACTGGTCGCGATCTCGGCGCCGGTGTACTGGCTCGGCCTGGTGTGCCTGTACCTGTTCGCGACCGACATCGGCAAGCTTCACATCTTCCCGGGCTCCGGCAGCTATGTGCCGCTCTCGCAGAACCCGGTGAAGTGGTTCACCTCGTTGTTGTTGCCGTGGTTCGTGCTGGCCGCGTCGTTCGCCGCGATCTACGCCCGGCTGCTGCGCGCGAACCTGATCGAGGTGATGTCCGAGGACTACATCCGGACCGCCCGGGCGAAGGGCCTGCCGGAGCGGACCGTGGTCCTCAAGCACGGGATGCGCGCGGCGATCACGCCGGTGGTGACAGCCGCGGGGCTCGACATCGGCGTGCTGCTCGGCGGCGTGATCCTGACCGAGACGGTGTTCAACATCCCGGGTATCGGCCGCCTCGCGTACGAGTCGATCATCAACGCGGATCTGCCGATGATCCAGGGGACAGTGCTCGTCGGCGCGTTCTTCATCGTGATCCTGAACCTGATCGTCGACATCGCGTATGCATTCATAGATCCCCGGGTTCGATATACGTGAGCATCGACACTCCCATCCTGAAGGTCGAGGACCTGCGGGTGCAGTTCGCGACCGAAGACGGGGTGGTGCACGCCGTCGACGGGATCTCGTACACGGTGCACACGGGCCGGACGCTCGGAATCGTCGGCGAGTCGGGCTCCGGCAAGACGGTCGCCTCGATGACCACGATGGGACTGACCCGCGGTCGCAACACGAACGTGTCCGGAAGGATCACGTTCGACGGCCGCAACCTGCTCGAGCTCTCCAACGAGGCGCTGCGGCAGGTGCGCGGCGATCAGATCGCGATGATCTTCCAGGACCCGCTGTCCTCGCTGCACCCGTTCTTCAAGGTCGGCGCGCAACTGATCGAGGCGATCCGCGCGCACCGCGACGTGTCCAAGCCGGCGGCGCGTGATCGCGCGATCCAGCTGCTCGAGCTGGTCGGGATTCCCGATCCCGGCCACCGGGTCGACCAGTACCCGCACGAGTTCTCCGGCGGCATGCGCCAGCGAGCGATGATCGCGATGGCGCTTGCGAACGAGCCCAAGCTGTTGATCGCCGACGAGCCGACGACCGCTCTCGACGTGACCGTCCAGGCGCAGATCCTGGCCCTGATCGACGACCTCCAGCGGCGGCTCGGGATGGCCGTCATCATCATCACCCACGATCTCGGCGTAGTCGCGGAGATCGCCGACGAGATCGCGGTCATGTACGCCGGCAGGATCGTCGAGCATGCGTCGACGGAGCGGATCTTCACCAATCCCCAGCACCCGTATACGTGGGGTCTGTTGCGCTCGATCCCGCGACTGAGTGGATCCCGGACCGAGGAGCTGGTTCCGATCGCGGGCCGTCCCCCGAGCCTGATCAACCGCCCTTCCGGCTGTTACTTCAACCCCCGCTGCCCGTACGCCCAGGCCGAGTGCAAGCGGCTCGACGTGCGCCTGGAGCCGGTCCCCGAGTGGCCGGGCCACGAGGTCGCGTGCCTGCTACCGGCCACCACGCGAACAAGGATTTGGCAAGGCCTGAGTGACGGGCATGACCCGGCCTCGCTGCGCCAACTCGCGGAACCCTTTACCGCGGCACAGACCCCCCAAGCACGCACGTTGGCGGAGGAGGCAGGGTCATGACCGTCGCGACCGCCGAGCCATTGATCGAAGTTCGGAACCTCGTCAAGCACTTCCCGATCACCCGGGGGATCGTGTTCCAGCGCCAGATCGGGGCGGTGAAGGCGGTCGACGACGTCTCGTTCGAGGTTCGGCGCGGCGAGACGCTCGGCATCGTCGGCGAGACCGGGTGCGGCAAGAGCACGACCGCGCGCCTACTCGTGCGGCTGCTCGACCCGACCTCGGGCGCGGTCAGCTTCGACGGCGAGGACATCACCCATCTGAAGGGGAAGCGCCTGAAGAGACTGCGTCGCGAGATGCAGATGATCTTCCAGGATCCCTACTCGTCCCTGAACCCGCGTAAGACGGTCGGCTCTATCATTGCCGAGCCGTTCGCGATCCACGGCCTGATGGATGGGGCGGGCGAACGCAAGCAGCGGGTGCGGGAGCTGATGGATCGGGTGGGCCTGAACCCCGAGCACTACAACCGATACCCGCACGAGTTCTCCGGCGGCCAGCGGCAGCGGATCGGGGTCGCTCGGGCGATCGCGCTGGAGCCGAAGCTGCTGGTCGCCGACGAGCCCGTGTCCGCACTCGACGTCTCGATCCAGGCGCAGGTCCTGAACCTGCTACGCGGGTTGCAGCGTGACCTCGGCCTGACACTGGTGTTCATCGCCCACGACCTGAGCGTCGTGCGCCACATGTGCGATCGCGTGGCGGTGATGTACCTCGGCAAGATCGTCGAGCTCGCGCCGAGCGACTCGTTATACGGCTTCCCTCGCCACCCCTACACGGGCGCGCTCCTCTCAGCGGTGCCGGTGGCCGATCCGACGGGCGGGCGGCGCGAGCGGCAGCTGCTGTCAGGCGACGTGCCGAGTCCCGCCAATCCGCCCAGCGCGTGCCGCTTTCACACCCGCTGTCCGAAGGCGCGGGAGCTGTGCTGGCAGGAGGAGCCAGCCAAGGAGGACAAGGGCAACGGCACGCTGGCGGCGTGCCACTATCCGCTGACTGCCGAGGAGGTCAGGTTGCGGCTGCCGGTCGCGCTGACCGAGAACGCCGCGATCCCGGCCGAACCGGCGTGACCTAGGCCTCGGCCTCCTCGCCGTCCTCCGAGCCGTCCTCGTCCTCGTCCTCCGCCTCGTCATCGACGTACAGCGACTCGCGCGCCAGCTCATCGCCGCGGGCGGACCAGAGCTTGATCTCGAGGAAGTCGGAGCGGTAGTTGTCGGGCGCGATCAGCGTGAAGCGCTCCTCGACCAGCTCGCACTGGTCAACGGCGAGGTTCGCCAGCTCGGCGGTCACTAGCTTCCCGCCGGCGATCAGCGGCACGCCCCACACCAGCGTCATCTCGGCCGCGTTGCCCTGCTCCCCGCGCCAGCTGCCGATCACGTCATCGTTGAGGTCGAGCTTCCAGTCGGGATTCGACTCCGCCAGCTCGGAGGTAAAGTCGGCCCGGCCCTCGAACTCGGTTGGGCCGCCGGACAGCTCCGTGAACGACACGAACCCGAACAGCTCGTAGCCCTCGGTTGTCCTCGCCACCGCCGGGATGTACGTGCGCCCGCCGTAGGAGCGGTCGGGGAACCACCGGATCTCGCCAGCCTCGCCGATCTCCTCGCCCTCGGTGTCAAGCTCCCGGCACGCGGCCAGGAAGTGATTTCGCAGCGTGTCCGCCCAGCGGCCATACGGGAGCGGCTCCTGGGGAGGCTCGGCGGCGAAACTGATCACGAAGCGGTCGGTTGGCGGCATGTCCCAGCCGGGAGCATATGTGCTCAGCGAGCCGGAGGCTCAGAACGCGCCGCGCCGGCTGAGAACCGCGGGGATCGTCTTGAGCAAGATCGACATATCCAGGAACACCGACCAGCGCTCGAGATACAGGAAATCGAGCCGCACGAGATCGTCGAAGTCGAGCTCCGAGCGACCCGAGACCTGCCACAGACCGGTGATACCTGGCAGCACGAGGTAGCGCTTCTTGTGCCACTCCTCGAGCCGCTCGAAGTCGCGCATCGGCAAGGGTCGCGGCCCGACGAGCGACATCTCGCCGCGGATCACGTTCACGAGCTGGGGCAGCTCGTCGAGCGAGAAGCGCCGCAGGAGCCGCCCGACCTTTGTCAGGCGCGGGTCCTCGCGGATCTTGAACAGGGCGCCGGATTGCTCGTTCAGCGGCTCCAGGTCGGCCTGGATCTGATCGGCGTGCTCGCGCATCGTGCGGAACTTGAAGCATGAGAACGGCTTGCCGGCCATCCCCGGGCGCACCGAGCGGTAGATCACGGGGCCGCGCGAGCTGAGCTTGACCGCGACCGCGATCGCCAGCAGCACCGGGGAGAGCAGGGCCAGGGTCACGCTTGCGACCACGAGGTCGAAGGTGCGCTTGAGCGCATAGTCGATGCCCTGGAAAACCGGAGGGCGGAGGGTGAACAGCGGCACCGTCTGACCCGGCACGAACTCCGCCCGGTCGAACAGGATCTCCATCGTCGAGGGGGCGACCTGCACCGTGACGCCCCGCTGGTGACACAGGTCGACGAGCTCGATCGCGCGCTCCTGGGGGAAGGAGGGATCGGCGATGATGACCTCCTGGAGGCGCTGGGTCATCAGGATGCGCGGCAGCTGGTCAAGTGTTCCAAGCGAGCGCAAGCCGTTCTGGGGACGGGGTGTCAGCGAGATGTAGCCGACGATCTCGACCGGGTCATGGGCGCGACCTGAGAGCGCGTGCGCGACCGCCTCGATGTGCTCGCCCGAGCCGACCAGCAGGGCCCGGCGGCGGTAGCCCGCCTTCTCGAGCAGCCAACCCGTCACCCGGGTGTGCAGATAGCGCAAGCTGCCGATGTAGACCGTGCCGAAGAACAGCGAGCCATAGAAGATGTAGTAGCTGCTGAAGTGATTGCCGCTGGCAAGCGCGAAGATCAGCGCGATCACGGTCGCGAGGAACAGCGCCGTCGCAATCCGAGCCAGCCCCGGACGGCGAGGACGGTCGGCGTACAGGTCGACGCGCGCGAACATCAGCACCGTCACCAGGTAGGCGAAGTCGACCCAGTGGCGCGATTGCCCCCACGCGTAACCGGGGTTGAAGTGGCTACGGATCGTGACCTTCAACAGCAGCGCGGTGAACACGGCGCCGGCGACCCCGATGTAGTCGAGCACCAGCAGCGACAGGACCCGAGCAACCCGCCGCAGTGTTTCCATCCGCAGCACGAACGACAGCAGCGGCGGCCGTTTGCGGCGGACATCGCGATCGGGCAGGACAAACTCGGCCGACCCCTCGATCATCTCGTCCGGCCTGGCACGTGGGGCTTCTCGCTGCTCGATCGTCACGGAGCGCTCAAGCTCGTCATCTCCCCTGTAGGTAACGGTATCGTGACGGTGAAGTTACGAGGTAGCAGGTTGAGCCGACGCGCCTGGCGTCGGACCGAGCCGGTTTGCACTATCACCTGGGCGCACCGATCAGCCCGTCGGTGCCGGACTGTTCGATCGTTCGGCTCAGGCCATCCCGCAGGTCAATCGACGGCTCCCAGCTCAGCAGTTGCTTCGCCAGCGAGATGTCCGGCTGGCGGACCTGAGGGTCGTCGGTGGGTAGCGCCTCGAACACGATCTTCGACTCTGAGCCCGTGACCTCGACCACCGCCCGGGCGAGCTCGAGCAGCGTGAACTCGCGCGGATTGCCGATGTTGACCGGTTCGTGGTAGCCCGACTCCGCAAGCGCGATGATCCCGCGGATCAGATCGTCGACGTAGCAGAACGAGCGAGTCTGGGAACCGTCGCCGAAGACCGTGATCGGGCGATCCTGAAGGGCCTGCCGGAGGAACGTCGGAATCGCCCGCCCGTCGTGCGGGCGCATTCTGGGCCCGTAGGTATTGAAGATCCGTACGATCGAGGTATCGACCCCCTGCTGGCGGTGATAGGCCATCGTCAGCGCCTCGGCGTACCGCTTCGCCTCGTCATACACGCCCCGGGGTCCGATCGGATTCACGTGCCCCCAGTAGCTCTCGGGCTGGGGATGAACCTGCGGGTCACCGTAGACCTCACTGGTCGATGCGGTCAGGAACCGTGCGCGGTGGCGCTTCGCGAGTCCCAGCGTGTGGTGGGTGCCGTACGACCCGACCTTGAGCGTGTGCAGGGGCAATCGCAGGTAATCGATCGGCGATGCCGGCGAGGCGAGGTGATAGACGAAATCGATCGGCTCCTCGACGAAGTAGGGCTCGATGATGTCGAGGTTCAGGTGGACAAACTCGCCGCCCCGGATGTGTTCGATGTTCGCCAGCGACCCGGTCTCCAGGTTGTCGACGCAGATCACCCGCTGCCCCCGCCGGAGCAACTCGTCGCACAGATGGGAACCGAGGAACCCTGCGCCCCCCGTGACGAGACACGTGGCCATGGGCGCGCAATCTACAGTGGCTTGGGGTCGAAAAGCTCGACGCCCAATAGGATCTGGATCCCCGACACAAGGAGATGCGATGGCAGCCGCCGGGTTTGTCGAACGTCTGAACGAGCAGATCGCCTACGAGTTCGCAGCCTCCCAGCAGTACATCGCCAACGCCGTCTACTACGACTCCGAGACCCTGCCTCGCATGGCGGCGTTCTTCTACACGCAGGCCGTCGAGGAGCGCAATCACGCGATGATGATGGTCCAGTACCTGCTCGACGCGGGCGGCAAGATCTCGATCCCCGGCGTCCGCGCGCCCGAGGTCCAGTTCGCCGACATCGTCGCGCCGGTGGCGCTGGCGCTGGAGCAGGAGAAGCGCGTGTCCGACCAGATCGCCGCCCTGATGGGAGTCGCCCGCGAGCAAGGCGACTACCTGAGCGAGCAGTTCGTCCAGTGGTTCCTGAAGGAGCAGGTCGAGGAGGTCTCGACCATGTCCTCGCTGCTGTCGGTCGTCGAGCGCTCCGCCGACACGCCGATGTTCATCGAGGACTACCTCGCGCGCGAGCGCGCCGGCGGCGGGGATGCCGATCCGACGGCGCCGCCGGCGGCGGGTGGGATGTTGTAGCGGGGCGTTGTTGGTGGCGGCGCACCCGGCGGGGGCCGGGGCGGGGCGGGTGGCGTGGTCCTGGTCGTGAGCGGTTTCGTGGCGGTTCGGGTGGCGCGGTCCTGGCCGCGGACGGTTTGGCGGGACGGGTGGCTTGAACGGCGCCGGGAGGGGGCGGGGCGGGCGGTGCCGGCGGACGGGAGCGCTATCACGGCCTGTAGGCGGTTGGCACCACCACGGTTTGGCCCCCGCCCCGGTCAGGACCTGCTCAACTTCCCAAACCCGACTCCGCGCCGGCGGTTTGGGAAACCGAGCATGCATATCGTGCTCAACTTCCCGGAGCGCGAGCCAGGGGATTGGATTGGGAAGCTGGGCAGGTTTTGTGTCAGAACACTGACGCTCCCCGCCGGATCGGGGTGGCGTGGCGGGAGGCCGGATCGGAGTGGCGCGGCCGGCAGCCGGATCGGAGCGCCGGCACGGCGCACTCGTGCCGCCTGGAGGCGCACGCGACTGCCGAGCGGCCGGCGGACGGACAACCACACCAGCAGCACCCCGAGTCCCAGCCACCAGCGGAAGGTGGCGAGCACCGCGCAGGCCAGGATCCCGGTGAGACGATCGCCGGCGAGCGAGATCAGCGCCATCGGTGCGCCCGCCGGCTGGCTGCCGAGCAGCTGCCCGCGGGCGGAGGCGAGACGGTCGAGCGCCTGCTCGTCCTCCAGATGCTCGATGCCGACCGGGGTGCAGACCGCCTCGACGAGCTGACGCTGCATCAGCGAGTCGACGCGAGCGGTGGCGGCGGCGGTCAGCGCGTCCTCGACCGGCCCGCGCATCAACGACAGCGAGTACGCGATGCCCGCCGCCGCGAGCGCGATCAGCAGCCGCTGACCCGCGGCGGACCCGAGACCGAACTCGAGCGCGCCCGGGATCGCGCCGGTCACCCGTCCCATCGCGATCAGCACGAGCACCGGCAGCGCCCCCTCCGCGACGACGAACCCGAGCGCGGCGACACTCAGCCCCGGGCTGGCGCGCCACAGCAGCAACAGCGCGCGGACCCGCGGCGACGCCGCGACCCGCGCCCCCGCCCGCGCCCGCGCGGCAACGTGAGCCGAACCCTTCACATCGCCGCAGGCTAGGAGCCTGCGACGCTCACTTCGAGAGCCCGCAGGCCATTGTTCGATGCGCCACGCGTATCGCCGAACAGCTCGTGCGAGAGCTCGACGATCGCCGTGACTGCCGCCGCCGGCGGCTCGGGGCGCCGGATCAGCACGACCCTGCTGGGCGCGTCCTCGATCTGTAGGTAGATCACGCCCGGGTAGGGCTGCGCCGCGCTCGCCGGCAGCCGGTAGACGCCGATCCCGGCGCTGACCAGCGCGAGCGCCTCCGAGGCCGACACCACGTGCTGGACGACGTGAGGCTCCATGCCACGCTCCCTGTGGGCGGTGAAGATCGCGTCGTAGGCCCGCGGCGCGAGCGCGCGGTCGAGCGCGATCACGGGCAGGCCGCCGAGGTCCGCCAGCGACACGTGCTCGCGCGCGGCGAGCTCGTGCCGCTCCGGGACCGCGAGCACCGAGGGCTCACGCCGGAGCGTCTGCTCGATCATCTCGCTGTCCTCGTGCAGCCGGCGCGCGATCGCGATGTCGATGTCTCCCCGGCGCAACGCCGGGAGGATCTCGACGAACCGCAGCTGGCGCACCGACAGCTCGATCATCGGGTGGCGGTCGGCCGCCGCGGCGACGAGGGGCGGCAGATGCGCCCCGAGCGTGCTCCAGACGAACGCGACCGTGACCCGCCCGGCGCCGCCGCGACCCGCCTGCGCGGCGCGGGCCTGGAGTCGATCGGTGTCGGCGAGCACGTCGCGGGCGTCCGCGAGCAGCGCCAGGCCGGCGTCGGTCAGAGCGGTCTTGCGCGCGCTGCGGATGAACAGCGGCACCCCGAGCGTGTCCTCGAGCGCGCGCACGTGGCGGCTGACCTGCGGCTGGGAGAGTCCGAGCCGCAGAGCCGCGCGGCCGAAGTGCAGCTCGTCGGCGACGACCACGAACGACCGCAGCTGGTGCAGCTGTAGTTCCATGCTCTGCCCCAAGCAATCACGCCCGGCGCAGGAAATGGGCATCGCCGCGGCGAATCGTCACCCGCTCGGCGTCGAAATGCTCCAGTAACGCCTGCGCGAACTTGCGCGAGGTGCCGAGCTCGTCGCGGAGCTGGGCGAGCGTGATCGCGTTGCCGTTCGCTCGCGCCAGCGCGATCAGCCGGTCGCGGGCGCTCGCGAGCGCGTCCGGGTGGTAGTGGAGCGTCCTCGACACCCGCACCGCTCGTCCCGCCGCCCGCAGCGCCGCCAGGTCGCGATCGTCGAGTTCCTGATCGATCGGCGGCTCGAGTCCGGCCGCCTTCAGTCGCTGCTCGAGTGCCAGCGCGCTCGGCGACAGCGGCTCTGGTGAAGCCGGCTGACCAGCGGGCGGGGCCGCTCGCACGCCCGGATCCAACCGCCGTGCACGAGGGTGCGGGTCGAGCACGACGGCGCCGCCGAGCGTGTCCGGTGGCGCGATCTGACGGATCACGAGCCGGTCGTCCGCGACGGCGATCAACGGCTGCTCGAGCCGGATCCGCCAGCGGCCGTCTCGCGGCGTGAGGCGGGCGGGCGACTCGCGCGTGCCGTGGTGGACCTGGACGCGCACACCGGCCGTTGAGCCCGGGCCGGGATCGAACAGCAGCCGGGCGTCCAGCCGGTAGGTGGGACTGAGACCCGCGGCGCGATCGGCGAGCACGTCGCCGCGCCGGACCTCGCCCACCGCCACTCCGGTCAGGTTGACCGCCACGCGCTGCCCTGCGGCCGCGCTCTGCACCCCCTGATCGTGAACCTGGACGCCGCGGACCCTCGCGGTCCGGCCGCCCGGCAGCAGCACGAGCTCGTCGCCGCGGGCGACTGCACCCGACCACAGCGTTCCGGTCACGACCGTGCCGGCGCCGCGGATCGTGAACACCCGGTCGATGTGCAGGCGGGTGGGGCCGCCGTCGGTGTCCGCGCGGCTCGTCAGCCCCGCCGCGGCCCGGTCGAGCGCGGCGAGCAGCCGGTCGAGGCCGGCGCCGGTTCGGGCCGAGACCGCGACCAGCTCGGCGTCGGGCAGCAGGTCCGAGGCCTCGACACTCGCGGCGCCGGGGTCGGCGGCGTCGCTCTTGGTGATCGCGACGATCCCGGTCCGGACGCCGAGCGCGCGCAGCACGGCCGCGTGCTCCCGCGTCTGCGGCATCACGCCGTCATCGGCCGCGACCGTCATCAGGTACAGGTCGATGCCGGTGGCGCCGGCGACCATCGTGCGCACGAACCGCTCGTGGCCGGGGACGTCGATCACCGACAGGCGGCGGCCGGATGCAAGCGCGAGGCTCGCGTAGCCCAGTTCGATCGAGATCCCTCGCGCACGTTCCTCGGGGAGGCGATCGGTGTCGACGCCGGTGAGCGCGCGGATCAGCGCGGTCTTGCCGTGGTCGATGTGGCCTGCGGTCCCGAGCGTCAGCGGGGCGGCGGCGCTCATCGCCGGCGCAGGGCGCTGCGGACCGCGTCGATCGCCGGCTGGATCTCGTCGTCGGCCAATGTGCGCGGGTCGAGCAGCACGCGGCCGTCGCGGATCCGCCCGAGCAGGGGCGGATCTCTGTCCCGCAGCTTGGCCGCGAGGGCAACCGGATCCTCCGCCGACGAAAGCTCGACAGCCGGGCCGTGCAGCTCCAGCAGCGGCAGCGCGCCGCCGCCGACCTTGCTCGCCACCGCCACGACGGTCGCGTCGGCGCCGATCCCGGCGCGGAGTCGCTCGGCGCGGGCGGCGAGCGCCTCCGCTGAGACGTCGAGCATCGCCAGCACCGGGATCTCGCTGCGCGCCCGCTGCGGGTCGCGATACAGCAGCAGCGTCGCCTCGAGCGCCGCGAGCGACAGCTTGTCGATCCGCATCGCGCGCGCGAGCGGGTGACTGCGGGCGGCGGCGATCGCGGTGGCGCGGCCGACCAGCAGGCCCGCCTGCGGTCCGCCGAGCAGCTTGTCGCCCGAGCAGCAGACGAGCGCCGCGCCCGCCGCCACCGACCGCGTGATCGCCGGCTCGTCCGCGACAGCCGCCAGATCGTGCGCCAGCACGCCCGAGCCGACGTCGTCGATCACGGGCGCCCCCAGCTCGCAGAGCTGCTCGATCGAGACCTCCTCGACGAACCCGACGGTGCGGAAGTTCGAGGGATGGACCCGCAGGACGGCGCCGACCGGAACGGTCGCGGCCGCCAGCGCGCGCTCGTAATCGCTCGGGCGCGTGCGATTGGTCGTCCCGACCTCGATCAGCTTGGCCCCGGACTGGGCGATCACATCCGGGATCCGGAAGCCGCCGCCGATCTCGACCAGCTGCCCGCGCGAGACGACCACCGCGCGGCCGGGTCCCGCGAGCGCCGCGACCGCGAGCAGCACCGCCGCGGCGCCGTTGTTGACCGCGATCGCGGCCTCGGCCCCGGTCAGCTCGCGCAGCACGGCCTCGACGTGGGCGTGGCGCGAGCCGCGCTCGCCGGTCGCCAGATCCAGCTCCAGGTTCGAATATCCGGCGGCGGTCCGCGTGACCGCCTGTTGGGCGCTCGCGGATAGGGGCGCGCGGCCGAGATTGGTGTGGACGATCACGCCGGTGGCGTTCAGGACGCGGCGCAGCGAGGGGCGCTCGAGCTCGGCGAGCAGCTCGCGAGCTCGGTCGAGCAGGTCGGGCCGCGAGTTGGAGGGCGCCCCACCGATCACCGCCTCCCGTCGCTCCGCGATCGCGCGCCGCGCCGCCGCCACCGCCGCCGCGTGTGGGGCATCCAGGGCCGCGGCGAGCTCGTGCACCGCGGGAAGGCTTCTCAGGTCCCGGGCTCCGGTGTCGTTCCCGCCACCCATTCGCCCTCCTCCTTCTTCCAGATCGGCGCCTCGGCCTTGATCCGATCGATGATCTCCCGCGCGCCCGCAAACGCCTCCTGCCGGTGCGGAGCCGATGCCGCGACCGCGACCGACGGCTCCGACAGCGGCACGATCCCCACCCGGTGCGCGGCCGCCGCGGCGCACAGACCATGGCGCTCGATCGCCGCCGCGACGATCTCGCCGATCTTCCGCTCGGCCATCGGCACGTACGCCTCGTAGTCGAGCTCGGGCACGTCGCGGGTGACGCCCTCGAACGTGACGACCGCGCCGGCGCGCGGATCGCGGACCGATCGGATCAGCTCGTCGAGCGCCAGCGGCTCGCTGGTGACGCGCGCGTCGGCGGCGCGTGTCGACCCTCCCGACACGGGCGGGATCAGCGCGACCTCATCGCCTGCGTGCAGCACCACCTCGGCGTCCGCGTACTCCTGATTGACCGCCAGCACCACCGGGATGCCGTCAGTCAATCGCTGCATCTGCGCGAGCGCGTCCCGCACGAGCGCCCCGTTGGGGAGCTCGAGCTCGAGCTCGGCGGCCCCGGCGCGTTCCCGGAGCCCGGCGAACAGCCGCACGCGAACCTGCATGAACGGAAGGCTAGCCGAGTGTTTTGACGCGGTTAAAGGTTCGGGCGCGGAGCGATTCGTTCGCATATCCTGGCGCTCAACTTCTGGGTGATCTCCAACAAGGAGAGTGAGATGCGTACATGGAGGAGCTGGCTCGCCGCTCCGCTTTCAGTGATTTGCGTCGCTGCCCTTGTGGGATGTGGCAGCAGCTCGTCGTCCAGCTCGAGCTC
>CAWJIO010000003.1:0-55409 GCA_963842995.1 uncultured Solirubrobacterales bacterium
CGGCCGCGTTCGCCGCGGTCGGTGCGGTGCTGGCCGTGCTATTCCTTCCCGGTGGCGCCGCAGCCAGGGAAATCGGGCGGTCGAGGAAGGCAGCCGACGTTGCAGCTACTACATGAGACGCAGCCGCCCGCCGGGCTGCGCGAGCGCAAGAAGGCGAAGACGCGCGCGGCGATCCAGGCTCACGCGCTGCGGCTGTTCGAGCAGCACGGGTATGAGGCGACCACGGTCGATCAGATCGCGGATGCGGCGGAGGTGTCGCAGAGCACGTTCTTCCGCTATTTCCCGACGAAGGAGGACGTGGTGCTGCACGACCGCTTCGATCCGCTGCTGATCGCGGCGTTCCGTGCCCAGCCCCCGCAGGTGAGTCCGGTCGCGGCGCTGCGCAACACGATGCGTGACGTGTTCGGGGCCCTTCCGGCCGATGAGCTCGCGCGCGAGCGCCAGCGGGCCGAGATGATCATCTCCGTTCCCGAGCTCCGGGCGCGGGTCCTCGACCAGATCGCCGGCACGCTGCAGCCGTTCACCGAGGCGATCGCCGAGCGCGTCGGTCGCGCGCCCGATGATCCGGCCGTGCGGACGTTCACGGGCGCGATGATCGGGGTCGCGATCGCCGCGGTGCTGGCGGCGGCCGAGGATCCCGGCGCCGACTACGTCGAGCTGCTCGACTCGGGGCTCGCGTACCTCGAGGCGGGACTGCCAATGTGAGCTGACGCTCAAAGCACCTGGACGCCGCTGACGACTGCCGCGTGGTGAGCCGCCGCCGAGTGCGGGATCAGGTGCCGAGCGCGCCCTGCACGACGCCCTGCGCGTCGGCCAGGATCCGCTCGAGATGGTCCTCGCCGAGAAAGCTCTCCGCGTAGACCTTGTAGACGTCCTCGGTGCCCGAGGGCCGGGCGGCGAACCAACCGTGTTCGGCGACCACCTTGACGCCGCCGATCGGGGCGCCGTTGCCGGGCGCGTTGCTGAGCACGGTCTGGATCGGCTCGCCCGCGAGCGAATCGGCGGTCACCTGATCCGGTGAGAGCCGCGACAGCGCCGCCTTCTCCGCGGGGGTGCTGGCAACGTCGACGCGGCGGTACTCGGCGGCGCCGAGGCGGTCGGTGATCGCACGGTAGATCTCGCCCGGGTCGATGCGCCGCCGGGCGGTCATCTCGACCGCCAGCAGGCATGCGATCAGGCCGTCCTTGTCGGTCGTCCACGCCGTCCCGTCCCGCCGCAGGAACGACGCGCCGGCGCTCTCCTCGCCGCCGAACCCGAGCACGCCGTCCAGCAGGCCGTCGACGAACCACTTGAACCCCACCGGAACCTCGACCACGCGCCGGTCGAGCTCCGACGCGGCGCGGTCGATCATGCTGCTCGACACGACCGTCTTGCCGACCTCGACATCGGCCGACCAGGCGCGATCGCCGCCGAACAGGTACGCGACGCACACCGCGAGGTAGTGGTTCGGGTTCAGCAGACCGGCGGACGGGGTGACGATCCCGTGACGGTCGGCGTCGGGATCGTTCGCGAACGCGACGTCGAAGCGATCGCGCAGCTCGGTCAGGCGCGACATCGCGTAGGGCGATGAGCAGTCCATTCGCACCTTGCCGTCCCAGTCCCGCGGGATGAAGCGAAAGGTCGGGTCGATCGCGTCGTTGACGATCTCGAGCTGGAGGCGGTGGCGTTCGCCGATCGCCTGCCAGTAGGCGAGGCTGGCGCCGCCGAGCGGATCGACCCCGAGCCGCAGGCCCGCGCCACGGATCAGCTCGATGTCGATCACCGTCTCCAGATCGTCGACGTAGGCGGAGACGTAATCGTGGCGGTGGGTCGTGGCGGCCTCGAGCGCCTGCTCGTACGGCAGCCGCTTGATCGCTTCGGCTCCGTCCTGCAGCAGCTTGTTGGCCTCGTCCTGGATCCAGGCGGTCGCGTCGGTGGGCGCGGGACCGCCGGATGGCGGGTTGTACTTGATCCCACCGTCCTCGGGCGGATTGTGCGAGGGCGTGACCACGATCCCGTCCGCGCGGCGCGCGCCCGGATCGTGGTTGTGAGCGAGGATCTGGTGCGAGACGACCGGCGTCGGGGTGTAGCCGCCGTCAGCGTCGATCATCACGTCGACCCCGCGCGCGCTGAGGACCTCGAGCGCGGTCCGGAACGCCGGCTCAGACAGTCCGTGCGTGTCGCGGCCGATGAACAGCGGGCCGTCGACGCCGCGCGACTGTCGGTAGCGAACGATCGCCTCGCTGATCGCGAGCACATGGTCCTCGTTGAAGGTGGTATGGAACGAGCTTCCGCGGTGGCCCGAGGTGCCAAACGAGACCCGCTGCTCGACGACGGCCGGATCGGGCTTGCGCTCGTAATACGCGTCGACCAGCGCCCCGATGTCCGTGAGGCTGTCGGGGTCGGGCAGCTGACCAGCGGCCGGGCTCAGTTCCCGCAGCGTCTCGGGCACGGCATCATCCTACGCGAGCCCATCGGCGAACGCGCGAAATCTCAGCGTCTGATCGCCTGGAGCTCGGAGCGAACTGATTCGGCGAGTCCCCGCAGCAGGCGCACTTCGCGCTCGCCGAAGCTGGGCCGGCTCTCGCGCGCGAGGCAGCAGAGCATGTACAGCTCAACGTCCGACGGCTCGATCGGCACCCCGATCCACGCGCCGACGCCGAACTTCGTCGCCGGCGCGAGCCTTCGCACACGCCGGTCCCTCTGGACGTCGGGAATCACGTTTCCGATCCGGCCCTCCAGCAGCCGCCGGCAGAACGTGTCATCGAGCGGCAGCGAAGCGCCCACCAGCGAGCCGAACCCGGGCCACTCTCCGGCCGCGCGCCGCACCACCTCCTGCTCGGCGGTGATCTCACTGAGCATCGCGACGTTCGTGTCGAGCAGCTCGCGCGTCAGGCGCAGGAGCCGGTCGAGGCGGCGCTCAGGGTCGCCGGCGCCGTCGCCGTTCAACATGTTCATGGGCGCGCCACAATTCGGACACGTGCCACCGCTGCGCGGCGCATAGCTGATCAGCGAGCAGGTGCCACAGCGTGCGTACGGCACCGCCCGCCACCTCCGGCCCCGGGAACGCTCACCGGGACCGCCATCACCGACTTCTCCACCACGTGCCGACAGTACCACGCGGACGGCGTCACTCGAAATCGGTTGGCCGTCGGTGCTTACGGCGCCAGCCGCTCGATTCGCCAGCTGCGTTCACCCTCGCTCGTGTACCTGATCCGGTCGTGCAGCCGGTCCTCGCGGTGCTGCCAGAACTCGTAGCTGTCGGGCGAGAGGCGAAAACCACCCCACGTTTCCGGCAGCGGCAGCTCACCGTCGCCGTGCATCGCGGCGAGCTCCGCAACTCGCTGTTCAAGCGCTGTGCGATTGGCGACGGGGCGACTCTGGGGAGATGCGAGCGCGCTCAGCTGGCTGCCGCGGGGCCGGGTGCGGACGTACTGCTCGGACTCCTCCGCGCTCGTGCGCTGCACCGGTCCCTCGATTCTCACCTGCCGGCCGAGCACGTCCCAGTAGAACAGCAGCGCCGCGTGGGGATTGCTCGCGAGCTCCAGTCCTTTGCGGCTCTGATAGTTGGAAAAGAACACGAAACCGCGATTGTCGCACTGCTTGACCAGCACCATCCGCACCGACGGGATCGCCTCCCGGGAAGCTGTCGCAACCGCCGCCGCCTCGGGTGCGCGCACTCCCGCGCGGCCGGCGGCGGCGAACCACGCGGCGAACTGACGCAGGGGATCCGGATCGAGGTCCTGCTCGAGCAGCGGATCCGCGAATTCGGACATCCGTGGATTATCGTGTCGTGGCCAGGCACAGCGACTTCAGAGGAGGCGAGATGGGACAGCCGGTTGTCCACTTCGAGGTGATCGGGAAGGATCCGGAGCAGTTGCGCAGTTTCTACGGGGAGCTGTTCGATTGGCAGTTCGGCGATCCAGTCGGCCCGACGAACTACACGATCGTGGATCGCAACACCAACCCGGATGGGATCGGGATCGGCGGTGGCGTCGGTGGCGTACCCGAGGGCTACGACGGACACGTGACCTTCTATGTCGAGGTACCGGATGTCGAGGCGACCCTGGCGCAGGCCGCGACTCTCGGCGCCACGCGCCTGATGGGCCCCGACCAGGTTCCGGGCGGTCCGGTGATCGGGCTGTTCGTGGACCCGCAGGGGCACGTGATCGGACTCGTCGGGGGTGGCGCGGCGTAGACGCTCGCGCGCGAGGCCGAGATCCCGATGAGCGAGCTCGAGTTCATCGGCGCGCTGCACCTCGAGCTGCTGCGCCACCGCGAGCTGCACGACGGCCAGCACGGCCATGAGCTGTTTCAGACCTCGACCGTGCAGGCGCTGCTGGGCGGGGCGTTTGACGGCGACGTCAGTGTCGCCGAGCTGCTGGCGCAAGGCGACCTCGGTCTGGGGACGCTGGATGGTCTCGACGGCGAGCTGATCGTCGTCGACGGGGAGGCCTGGAAGGCCAATCTCGACGGAACCCTGGTGCGTGCCCCTCCCTGCAGCAGGACGCCGTACGCGGTCGTGGTGCGATTCTCGCCGGGGCGGCCGATACCACTCCGAGGACGGTTCCGCGAGTCCGAGCTCGCGGCGCATCTACGGCATCCGGTCAGGGAGGCGGCCCGGCCGATGGGAATTCGGATCGACGGCCGCTTCGAGATCGTGCACGTGCGTTCGGTCCCGAAGCAGGCGCGTCCGTATCCGCCGCTCGCGGAGGCGATCGCGCAGCAGCAGGTCAGCGAGCTGCTCGACGTGTCCGGAACGATGGTCGGGTTCTGCTTTCCGGACGCGCTCGACGGAATCGAGATGGTCGGCTGGCATCTCCACTTCGTGACCGACGACCGCTCGCGAGGGGGCCACGTGCTCAGCTACACGCTGACCGAGGCGAACGCCTACATCGACGATGTGACCGACCTTCACATCGAGCTGCCGCCGGCGGTCGACGCGCCACACGAGGCGGCCGACCCGGCGGCGATCGAGCGGCTCGAAAGCGACCGCTGAAGCGCTCGCCGGGTTGACGGTGATCCGACTCGGGTCACCGCCCGTAGGAAGGTGCGCCAACCCAGTCGATTTCGATCGGAGCCACCCATGTTCGGACTAGACAATCCGGTTCACCTTTTGTTTCTGCTCGCCATCCTGCTGCTGGTGTTCGGCGCCAAGCGCCTGCCCGAGATGGGACGTTCGCTCGGCGCCGGCTTGCGCGGTTTCAAGGAATCGATCAATGGCGACGCCCCGCCGGCTCCGGTCGAGCAGCTGTCGGCCGCCAGCGCCGCGGTACCCGCGCCGACCGTCGAGCCCGCCACCGAGACCACCCCGGCCCGTCCCGCCGCGTAGCTCGCGGTCGCTGGATACCGACAACCCCGCCTGTCGATGCGGCTGGCTGCCGCACTACGGCCGATCGGCCACCAGGATCAGCTGAGCGTCGTCGACCACCTCGACGAGCTGCGCACGCGCCTGATCGTGTCGCTGCTCGCGATCGCGGTCGCGTTCGGACTGTGCTTCTGGCAGAACCATCGGCTGCTGCACCTGATCAACGCGCCGCTCGCGCATCAGACCCAGCAGCAGGTTCGCGAGGGGCACGGACCGCTCGGCGCCACGTACACGCTCGCGCAGAGCGCCCGGGACATCGCGGCGCAGCTGCACACGGTCGCCGGCGTCCTCGACGCGGAGCAACAGCCGCCCGCCGCGCGGGCGTTGCTGCAACAGGCGCAGACGAGCCTGCGGGGAGATATCGCGCGCCTGTCAGCGCCACCGCAGGGAGACCGGCCGGTGACGCTGGGGATCGGCGAGCCGTTCACGACCACCGTCACCGTGTCGCTGATCTTCGCGCTGATCCTCGCGCTCCCGGTGATCCTGCTGCAGGCCTATGGGTTCCTGATGCCCGCGTTCGACGCCGACCAGGGCCGGCAGATGCTGCCGTTACTGCTGGCGATTCCGCTGCTGTTCATCGCAGGGGTGGCGTTCGGTTACTCCGTGGTGCTGCCCGCTGCTGTGCACTTCTTCCAGAACTTCAACAGCAGTCAGTTCAACGTCCTGGTCCAGGCGAGTCAGTACTACAAGTTCGCGGCGACCACGCTGCTGGCGATGGGGCTCGTGTTCCAGGTGCCGGTCGGGATCCTCGCGATCACCCGGGCGGGTCTGATCACCCCCCGGCAGCTGCGCCGCAATCGCCGCTATGCGGTCGCGTTGTGCGCGCTCGTCGCCGCGCTGCTGCCCGGCGACGCGGTCACCTTGCTGCTGGAGACCGTACCGCTGTACCTGCTGTTCGAGGTCAGTGTCGTCGTGGCGTCGGTCGCCGAGCGGCGCTCACGGTCGCGTGCAGCCCGCAGCCAAGCAGTTGCGTCGAGCTGAGGTGATCCGCTTCGGGGCGGCGCCCGTACTGCCTATCCGAGAGCCGTTTACCCATCAATTGTCGGGGCGACGAAAAGGAGCCGTGAATGACTGATGAGCAGAGCGAAGGCGGTCGGGGCGTAACCCGTCTGTCGTTCATCAAGGCCTCCGCCGGCGCGGCGGCAGGCATGACCGCCGTCGGCGTGCCGGCGGCGGTCGCGCTGTCAGGCGAAGACAGCCGTGTGGTCACCAAGCCTTCTTCACCCGCACCGCGCGAGCCCGTGATGGCCTACGTGCGGGACGCCGAGCGTGGCGAGGTGACAGTGATGCACGGCACCAAGGAGACCACATACCGCGATCAGGCGCTGGTTCGCAGGCTTCTCAGCGCGGCGCCCGAGCGCTCGAGCGTGAACGGAGGAATCGATGTCCTCGCACCGTGAGGCCCCGGAGATCAGCAAGGACCCGGTCGCCGACAACACGGACGTGTACGCGTTCGTCAGTCCCGACAACCCGGGAACGGCTACGCTGATCGCCAACTTCGTGCCGCTCCAGGACCCGCCGGGCGGCCCGAACTTCTTCGAGTTCGGCGACGACGTCCTGTACTCGATCAATATCGACAACGACGGTGACGGCCGGCCGGAGATCTCGTATGTGTTCACGTTCGAGACACAGCTTCGCGATCCGAACACGTTTCTCTACAACACCGGCCCGATCACGTCGCTCGACAGCCCGAACTGGAACAAGCGCCAGTTCTACTCGGTCTACCGGGTGGACGGTGATGACACCAGTGCATTCGGTTCAGGGGGGGACGACGGCTCGTATGGCCGCGGTCACCGTGGTGGTCACGAACATGGCCTCAAGGTCCGTCTACTGGGCGAGAACCTCGCCTGCCCGCCGTGCAACATCGGTCCGCGATCGACCCCGAACTACCCGACCCTCGGACAAGCCGCCGTCCACAGCCTCGGCGGTGGGATCAGCGTGTTCGCGGGCCAGCGGCTGGAGGGCTTCTACGTCGATCTCGGGGCGATCTTCGACCTCGGCGACCTGCGCCCGTTCCAGCACCTGCATCTGATCCCCAGTGCCGACGCGATGGGGGTCGACGCGACCAAGACGCTCAACATCCACTCGATCGCGATTCAGGTCCCGATCTCGGATCTGACCGCGAACGGGTCGGTCCCCAAGAACCCGATGAGCGGCAAGGCGGTGATCGGTGTGTGGTCATCGGCTAAGCGCCGCAAGGTGCGGATGCTCAACGGCTACGGCAACGGGACCTCGGAATCCGGGCCATGGGTGCAGGTCTCGCGGCTCGGCAATCCGCTGTTCAACGAGGTGGTCGTGCCGCTGGGAGAGAAGGACCGTTGGAACGGGTTGCAGCCCGTCGATGAGAAGGAGTTCCTCGGTAACGTGCAGACGCCGGAACTCGCCGGACTGCTTCCGGTCCTGTACCCGGGCGTGTTCCCGAACCTCGCGGCGCTGAAAAAGCCGCGGGCCGACCTGGTCGCGATCCTGCTGACGGGACTCCCGGCCGGCGTCGTCCCAGGGTTCCAGAACTACACCGGCAGCACGCTGGCCGACCAGCTGCGGCTCAACCTCGCGATCCCCCCCACGCCGACGACCTCACCCAAGTTCAGTCTGTTCGGCCTGCTCGGCGGCGACGCTGCCGGCTTCCCGAACGGACGCCGGGTGTCCGACGACGTGGTCAGCATCGAGCTGCGGGCGATCGCCGGGGTCACGTACGCACTGGTCGATAAGACGTTCAAGCCCGACGCGGCCGCGGGAGAGTTGACCGAGGGTCTCACCCCGGCCGCGAACCGCTACCAGGCGACGTTCCCGTACCTGGCGCCACCACTGGACGGCTTCGACACCCCGTCCAGCTAGCCCGTTCCCCGCCCGAGTGGCGCTGGGCGTCGTCCGGCGGCGTCCGGCGCCACTTCACGCAGATCCCGAGGAAGACTCGATGCCACACACTCACGACCCGGTGACGGGTCATCACCACCCAGAGAACTATTCTGCCCGCAAGCATCCGGAATTCGTCGTGCTCGAACTCGGCGAGGAGATCGGCGCGTTGATCGTCCACACCGACGGCGAGATGCATGGGGTCGAGATCGAGATCAGCCCGACCGGCGAGGACGATCGCCGCAGCCACAAGCAGGTGCTCGCGCGAAGCATCAACGGCACACCCGCGTTCACAGCCGTGTTCGACGGCCTGAAGGCGGGGGCATACACGCTGTGGACCGACGGCACGCCACGCGCCCGCGGCGTCGCGATCGACGGAGGTTCGATCGCACAGCTCGACTGGCGGACAGCCGCCGACTAGCGTCGGCATTGCTAACGTTCAACCGTATGCTTGAAGATCAGACGCGGCTCGATCGCGTCTACCGGGCGCTTGGAGATCCGACGCGCCGGCGCTTGCTGGCCGCCCTGGGTGACGGTGCCGCACGGATAACCGACCTCGCGGCGCCGATTCCGCTCACGTTCGCGGCCGTCGCCAGGCATGTCGCGATGCTCGAGCAGGCCGGCCTGATCTCACGTGACATCCGCGGCCGCGAGCACTGGCTATCGGTGCGTCCCGACGGACTGCGCGATGCGCAGAGCTGGATCGACGAGCAGACCGCCCTGTGGTCGGCTCGCGCCGATGCACTCGCGGCTCACCTGGAGTTCGGCGGGCCCGGATAGCAGGGGGGCGGGGGTCTCGATTCCTTCGCCGCGGCTGCCGGTTAGTCTGGATCGCACCTGTGGCTGCGACCGAGGGAGAACGGACGGATGACTCTGCCCCGAAGGCGCGCGCGCGGAGGCGACATCATGCAATCGCCTCGGTCGACGCGCTGACGCGCCGGGCCGAGGACGAATCACGCGCGACCGGCCAGAGCCTCGACGAGTGTGCGGCAGTCGTGGTCGAGGACCTCGAGGGCGCCGCCGCGGCGCTCAACACGCGGGTCGCGCCGCTCGTGCCAGGCTGCGGCGTGCTCGTCGCGGTCACCGGGTTGCTGCTGAAGGCCGAACCGTCCCGTGACGGCGTGCCAGAGCTGTTCATCGGTCTGTCGGTGCTGTTCGCGGTGGCGGGATTCGCGTTCCTGGCGAGGGGTCTGTTCCTGTACGCCGGGCGGCGCCTCATCGGGCTGACCCCGACGGTCGAGGACATCGCGTTCGCGCACGCTCGGCTGCTACGCAAGCACCGGAGCGCGCAGCGTGGCGGGACGCTGGCAGCGATCAGCCTGACGTGCCTGATCGTCGGCGTCCTGCTCGGCGTTCACATCGAGATCGGCCCCTGAGGGCCCTCAACGCGCAGCCAGCGCCCCGACTCCCAGCGCGGTGCCGACGGTGTCGACGGTGGCGGCCAGCTGCTCGCTCGTGGCGGACAACTCCGGAAACACGGTCACCAGAATCACGGGACCGTTTCGGCGCGGCGAGGTGTTCGTCGCCGACACCCCCTGTGACGCCAACGATGCGCCCAGCACCTGTCCGGCGCCGGGCTTTCCGCCGAACTTCTTCGGCCAGCTGAACCCGTTCACCGGTGTGATCACGCCCGTCCCCCTGCAGGGCCCCGCCGTCGAGCCCCAGGGGATGCTGTTCCTACCCTGAGCGCCTCGGTACTTGGCGCCGGCGCCGCTCGAACCCCTACATTGCAGTTATGAAGGACCTAGAGGGGACGGCGGCGGACACCGTCGCGAGGGACCGAGAGGAGTGCTTCGCGTTCCTCGAGGCGGTGGACCGGTATCCGGATTGGTATCCCGACGTAGTCCGCTTGGTCGAGGTCCTCGAGCGCGACGCCGCCGGGCGACCGACCAGGGTCCACACCAAGCTCCACGTGTCCCAGGGTCCGATCACCAAGGACTTCGATCTGGTCATGGCGGTCGTCGCCCAACGGCCGGAGAGCCTGGCCCTGACCAAGGTCAGCGAGGTTCCCTCCGAGCAGAGGTTCGACGTCGCCTGGCGGCTGCGAGACCAGGCGGGCACGCGCCTCGAGCTGAACCTCCGCGCGACCCTGAACGTGCCTCGCTTCCTGCCGGTCGGCGGGATCGGACAGTCGATCGCTCAGGGGTTCATCTCGGCGGCGACCAGTGCGCTCAGCAGCGGCGTCTGACCCTTCGTCTGACGCGGCGTCAGTCCGGTCGCGTCTGGTCCCGCCGCCTCAGATCGATCACGAGCAGCGCGGCCAGCGTCAGGCCGCCGAGCAGGAACAGCTCGAGATAGCCGCCGTACCCTCGGTACCGGAACACGATCACGTGGGTGCCGGCGGACACGTCGGCGGCGACGAGCGCCGGAGCGACCATCCGCTTCGGCCGCGGGTGACCGTCAACAGTCACCGTCCAGCCGGTGTCGAATGACGCGCTCAACACCGCCACTCCGGGCCGACGCATGCTGACGGTCGCCGTGACCTCGCCGCGATCGAGGTTGTCGGTCTCCGAGATTACGGTGCCCGCAGCGGGTTGCGGCGTCACCGACGGGGGCGGTGGCAGTGGCGCCTGTGCGTGGTCGAAGTCGACTCCGAGGTACTCGCCCGCCTGCGCGAGACCGGCGTGCAGCACGGGAATGCTGCGGACGCCGACATCCATCCGGTTCGCCGTGATCCCGCCGACGACCGTACCGACGTGAACGTAGCCGACGGTGTCAGTCGCCCAGAGAGCGTACGGTCCCACGCGCATCACGAGATGGGCCGGCACCAGCGAACCGGATCCCGCCGGAAGGATCAGGTAGTGGATCCCGAACAGCTGGTAGTCACTGGGGTTGTGTTCGTCGAAGAAGTACTCGGGGTCGGTCATCAGCGAGGCGGTCCGCAGGGTGTAACCGACCTCGTCGATATCGCGGCTCTCGAGGTACTTGAACACGGGCACCGCGCCGACAGTGAAGTAGGCGCCCCAGTTGGACGGCAACCCGGCGTACACCCGCCCGCCCCCGTCCTTCTGCGCCACGGCGAGCAGGCGGTCGACCTGCGCCCCTTGGATCGCGTCGGCACGGCGTTGGAGCTTGATCTCGGCCGCGTTACGACGGGCGTAGGAGCCCAGCTGCAGCCATGCGGGCGCGAGCACGATGATCGCCGCCGCCAGCGCGATCGCGCCGCCCGCGAGCTCGCTCGCCGCGATTTCGGACGGCGATCTGAGAGCACGCTTGGCCGCCGCGCGGTCGAGCGCGAGCCAGACCGCGCGCGCGACCCACGCGGCGCCGCCGCCCGCGAGCAGCAGGCCGACGAGCTGGACACCCATCTCGAAGCGGCGAAAGAAGATGTCGCCACTGCCGGGGATGATGTCCACCAGCGACCCGAAGGTGGTCCGACCGAATGACAGCAACAGGCAGGCCCCGAACACGACCACGATCGCGCGGGCGTCCGGATCCTTCCGGCACCGAGCGCAGGCGAGCACCAGCCCGACCGCGGCGAACACCGTCACGACCGGGAGCCGGCCGTGGTCGAGCAGCTGGCCCGAGACGAGCCACCCCAGCACCCGTCCCGCGCCATAACCGTTGACGAGCCCGGTCCCCTGGAGGGGTTCGTTGGTTGCCGCCCACGGGCGCTGCTCGATCAGGGGCAGGATCACCCAGGCGGTGGCGAGCAGCGAGCCGGCGATCAGCACGGCGGCGCGGCCGGCACGCCTGATGATTGGCCGACCGGCGACGAATGGCCACAGCAGGAGCGGGATCAGGGCCAGGTAGCCGGTCTCGAAATGGAACGCGATCGTGAGCGAGACGAGCAGTACCGCGGGGAACAGATCGCGGCCGGAACGGATCGCGCGCCAGCTGAACCCCCAGGCGAGCGGCAGCGTCCAGGACGCCCACAGCTGCGTCCAGACGCCGAACCCGATCCACAGGTAGGCCTTCAGCTCGTACCCGATCCCGGTTGCGCTGACCAGAAACGGGGACATCGCGGCAGCCGCGGCGGCGGCGCCGCGACCGGCCCCGAACAGCCGGGCGCCCAGGTAAACGCTGATCGGCCACAGCGAGAGCAGGAGGTACAGCGTCCACCGGAACGCGGCATTGGGACCGATCGCCACGCCGAGCAGCCCGGCGAGCATCGCTGGCAGGCTCTGGTAATGAAGGAACTGGGGCGAGCCCAGACCGAGAAACGGGAACCAGGTCGTGAGGGGCAGGTGGCCCGCCTGGAGCTGGTGCGTCGCGAACCGCACCATCTGCTCGTGGATCGAGCTGTCATCCAGGTACGACACCCCGAGCGTCTCCGCTCGAAGGTTGACGAGGTTCCAGGCGACGGCGGCCGCGACGAGCAGCCAAGGTCCGCGCGAGGCTCCCCGAGCAATCCGTGCAGACCCTGCCGGCGCCCGGCGCGCCGTCCGAACGGCGGTTGGCGAGATGGCGGAAATCTTCGGCCGGACTCTAGCGCTCGGCGCGGCGCGGCCCCCGCCTTTCGGCGGGGGCCGGATCCACGGACGAACGTGACATCAGCCGGTCGAGGATCAGCTGTTGCCGGCGGGGCCGCTGTTGCCGGCAGGGCCGCCGTTGCCGGCGGGCCCCGTCTTGACGATCGTCCCCGGGTTGACGGGCGCGAGGAGGGCGCTCCCGCATGCAGTCCGGACCCACTTGCCCTTGGCGACGAGCACCTGGGCAGCCCTGGCGGCGCTGACCGTGGGTGGCGGGCCGCTGTTGCCAGTCGGTGGCGGACCGCTGTTCCCCGTCACCTGCTTGGGCGGCGGACCGCTGTTGCCGGTCGGTGGCGGACCGCTGTTGCCCGTGACCTGCTTGGGCGACGGACCGCCGTTGCCGGTCGGTGGCGGACCGCTGTTGCCCGTCACCTGCTTGGGCGACGGACCGCTGTTGCCGGCGCCGCCGCCACTGCCGTGCGGGCGATCGACGGTGACCTGGCAAACGCGGGCTTGGAAATTCGCCGGCGATGCCGGATGCACGGACGCCGCGATCGTCACGCAGTTCGGGACCGCCCCCTGAACCGCCCGTACGGGAGCGACGTCAACCGTGAAACCGGCCTTCCAGGTCGCGATCACAAGCGTCCGGCCGGCCGGAATCTTGCGCGGATCGAAGCGGGCGCTCAGATTCTCCTGCCTCAGCCGCATCGGCGCCCGTCGCACCGCGACCGGCGGCACCGACGCCGGCACCGGGTGTAGGCAACGGGACTGGACCGCCACGACCCGTGCCCTGACCTGCAACGAGGACAGCCTGGCGTTCGCGTCGGGGATCGCGCTGATCCGGTTGATCGCGATCGTAACCGTGCCGTCACCGTTGCGCGTCACCGCGAATGCCGGCGAGCTGCTCGCCGCGCCGAGCGCGAGCGCCACGACGGTGCCGACGCCGGCGAGACCAAGCGTCGTACCGGCGAGCAGCTGCGGGCGAGCCCGCCGCCCACGCTCGGCGGCGGGCTTTCGCACCTTTGCGAGATCAGCGCCGTGCTCCCGCACGAGCTCTCGCCAGAGGCGATCGGTGAACTTACTCATCGCTGTGATGCTCCTTTCTAAGCCGGGTGCGCGCCCGGGACAGCCGCTTGCGCAACACGACGCGGGGGACGCCGAGCGCCGCGGCAGCCTCCTTCGGCGTCAAGCCGGCGAGGTCGACCAGCTCGACCGCGGCCCGCTCCAGCGCTGGCAACCGTGCACACCGCTGCACCAGTTCGCGGCCGGCGCGCTCGGCATCGATCCTGCCCGCCAGCTCGTCGATCTCATCGACGTCCAGCGGGCGATGTCCGGCGAGCCGGGCGGCCGCATCCCGACCGCCCGCCGTCTGCGCGCAATGCCACGCAAACACGTGCGCGGCGATCCCGAACAGCCACGTTCGCGGAGAGCCCCTGCCGGGATCGAAGCTGGCGAACGCGCCGGCCGCGCGCACGAACGTCTCCGAAGTGAGATCCGCGACCACCTGCGGCTCGGCGCAACGCCGAGCGAAGTACGCCATCACGACGTCGATGTTGGCGCGATAGATCTGCTCGAACTGGGCGAGCCCCGAGTCGCCGGATTTTGCGGCGCTCTCGGGGCTCGCGCGTCCGAGCACTGTGACCTCCGCGCTCGCTGCTGTGCTCATATACAGCAAGTTGCCGTATTCACACCTCCCTGTGACCTCCGACCGGGTAACACCGTTACGCGGCTGTTAGCGCCGCTCACGACCCTGCACGACTGTGCGAGCCCCGAAGGCCCCCAAACACGCCGGCGACCATCCGCCTGATGCATCGGTAACGGCCGACGCCGAGCTGCCGGCGCTCGACGACCGCTCGGTCGCTGCGCTGCGAGCCGTGGGGCATCAATGGAGCGGCCGGATCCCCGCCGCCGAGGAGGCGCGGCAGCGGCTGCCGGTCGATCCCGGCTTGCGCTACCTCACCGAGGCGGGGCGCCGGCGAAGCAGCTTCGAGCCGATTCGGACCGCGCGGGGAGAGGAACCAGTCGATCTCGAGGCGACCCCAATCGGAGGCGCGCCCGATTCGGCGCTTGGACGTGCCGAATACCACGCGCGACGGGTGCTGGTTGGACCGCCATTACGCAGCACGGCGGTGGCCGAAGAGCGAATGCGCAACTCGCTCGCGCTGCCGGTGCTGTCTCCGGACGCGCTGTCCTCGGTCGCGTATGGGCCAGAGGCGATGCTCGCGATCCTCGTGCTGGCCGGCAGCGCAGAGCTGAAGCTGTCGCTCCCGATCGGGGCGGTGCTCGTGGTGCTGATGATCTCCGTCGGCGTCGGCTACCGGCAGGTGATTCGCGCCTATCCGCACGGCGGCGGCTCGTACATCGTCGCGAGCGACAGCCTGGGGCCGATCTGGGGTCTGATCGCGGGCGCTGGGCTGATCGTCGACTACATCCTGACCGTCGCCGTCTCGGTGGCATCGGGCATCGCCGCGATCACCTCGGCGCTGCCGTCCGTCAGCCCCTTGGCCGTTCCGATCGGACTCGCGGTGATCGTCCTGCTCGTGTTCGGGAACCTGCGCGGCGTGCGCGCGGCGGGGGCTCTGTTCGCGGCCCCGACGTACCTGTTCATCGGCGCGATCGCCCTGGTCGCCGTGGTCGGGCTCGTCAAGTCCGGCGCGCACGGCTTTCACGCCGTCCCGCCCGCCCCCCGGCAGGCAACGCAGGCACTCGGGTTGCTGCTGATCCTGCGTGCGTTCGCGTCCGGCGCGACGGCGATGACCGGGATCGAGGTGATCTCCAACGCCGTACCGGTGTTCAAGCCGCCCGAGGCCGACAATGCCCGCCGCACGCTGTCGGTGATGCTCGCCCTGCTGGTGGCGATGTTCGTGGGCGTGGTTCTGGTCGCGTACTTTGACGGGGCCACCCCGGGCAGCAAGACAGTCCTCTCCCAGATCGCGCACGACGCTCTCGGCGGCGGCGTGCTGTACGGATACGTCCAGGTCGCGACGACGCTCGTGTTGCTGATCGCCGCCAACTCCGCTGTCAACGGCTTTCCCCGGCTGCTGTATTTCATGGCGCGCGATGGCTACGCGCCCAAGGCCTTCCTGCATATGGGCGATCGCCTCGCCTTCTCGGTCGGAATCATCGTCCTGGCGGTCCCGGCGGCGATCCTGTACGCGGGCTTCGGGGGGCAGACCGAGCCGCTGATCCCGCTGTTCGCGGTCGGGGTGTTCGTCGCGTTCACGCTCGCCCAGAGCGCGATGGTCGTGCACTGGAAGCGTCATCGCGAACGCGGCTGGCAACGGGCCCTGGCGATCAACCTACTCGGGGCGGTGCTTTCCGGGGCTGTGGTGCTGATCGCGGCGGTCACCAAGTTCACCGAGGGCGCCTGGATCGTGGTGGTGCTGATCCCTCTGATCGTCCTGTTGTCCCTTAGCGTGCACCGCCACTACGCGTTCGCACACGAGGCGCTGATCCCCAATCCAAGCCATCCGCCGTCAGCGGCCACTTCGACGCCGCCCGCGGCGGGAGACGGTGCGCGGATGATGAGGGCCGCTGAGAACCAGGACATTCCGACCGAGGTCAGCCACCTCGCCGTCGTGCCCGTCGCCGTCCTGGATCAGGCGGCGCTTCACGCGCTCGCGTATGCAGCGTCGCTGGCGGTGCCCCTGCTGGCGGTCCACATCAGTCCCAGCCCCGACGAAGCCGAGCGGTTTCGCCGCTACTGGAAGATCTGGGGCGATCACCTGCCGCTCGAGATCGTCGCCTCCCCGTACCGCGCGACGCTCGCACCACTGGCGAACTACATCGAGGCGCTCCATCGCCAACGTCCGGAGATCACCTTGACCGTGATCGTGCCGGAGGTCGTCACCAGGCACGGCTGGCAGATGCTCCTCCACGCCCGCAACGGCCCCAGGCTGCGACGGATGCTGGTCCGTCAGCCCGGGATCGTGATCACCAGCGTGCCGTTCCACCTGCCGCGGTGAGCCGTCAGCCCTGCGGCAGAACGGCCGCGCACCGCGGTGCGCGGCCGTTCGCGTTCTTCCCGGGCTCTTCCGGGGGTCAGCCGTCGCCGAGTTCAGCGGCGGGCAGGTTGCCCCCGGGTACCTGATCGGGCGGGTAGATCTCGGCATCCCCTGGGTAGGCAACCCGCCGTCCGTGGGACGAGTACCAGTCGAGCCGGTTGAGCAGCGCCGGCTTGGCGTTGTCCTCGAGCGCGTGGGCGCCGTTGAATCGCTGGCGCGTGCTCCAGGCGGCCCAGGCGTCGTAGACCGATCGCTCCGCGGCGGGCACGGCGGTCGCCTCGGCCGCGCTCGCCGTGGCCGAGCTCGCCTCGGTCGAGGGATAGCCCGGTGCGCCGAGCGTCAACAGCACCTGGTTCGGGAGCGCGTTGAAGGGGGCGAAGTCGGGCTTGCTCGTGAACGCCGTGTAGATCGGGATCGCGGAGTGGTCCTCCTGGTTCATCGGCGGGATCCAGAGGATCTGCTCGATCGTGCGGACGACATCGATCTGCGAGTAGTAGTCGTCGTTGACGCCGCGCTTGGAGTACGGACTGGCCACCCACAGCACGCTGCGATGGCCGTCGACATGATCGACGCCATTCTGCGGATCGTCCTCGAGCACGAAGATCGCCGAGCTCTTCCACCAGCGGCTGTGCGAGATCGTCTGCACGATCCGGCCTACCGCCAGGTCGTTGTCGGCGACCTCCGCGACCGGATCCGGGTCACCGGTGCCGACGCCGGCCGTGTGGTCGTCCGGCACCCACATCAGCGTCAGGTTGGGAATGTGGCCGAGTCGCTCGTCTTTGCGGAACGCCTGCTCCCAGATGTCGATGCGGTACTGGTCGGGGACGTTCAGATCGAACTTCGGATACGACGGGTCCATGATCGCGTTCAGCGACGGGATGTCCGCGTAGGTCTGGTAGTTGTGAATCGGGATCGGCAACGGTCCGCTGGCCTTGCCCTCCAGAACCTGCGAGTCCTTGTACCACTCGTCCCAGTTGTCGGCGCTCGACGGCACGTTGAAGAAGTGCGCGTACTCGCCGTAGTCCTGAACGCTGAGTCCGGCCCTCTCGGCCGCGTTCCAGATGAACCCGTCGCGCTGGTAGGCGAGCGCGTCGCCGCCCTGCGCCGGGTAGGAGCGGTAGAAGGCCCCGAACTCCTTCTCGACGTAGTCGTTGGCCTCGGCCTGCACGATCCAGTTGTGACCGTCCGCCGAGAGCGTCCCCTCGTCGTAGAAGTTGTCGAAATCGCCGAACCGCTTCGCCAACGCGTGCTGGTTGGGGGTGATCGTCTGCCCGAACTGGGCCAGCGCCGGGTCGCCGTTGCCTTCGCCGAGGTCACCCAGAACCTGATCGTAGGTGCGGTTATCCTTGACGATCACGAACACGTGCTTGATCGGGGAGCGCCCGCCGATCTTCGGCGGGATCACCGACGGCACGGTGTCACCGGCGCCACGGTTGATCGCCGGAATCTGATTCCACGCGTTGTCGGTGAACACGACCTTCGTGTACCGCGGGATCTGCCTGTCGCCCGGCAACGCGAACGTGGTCAGGCTGCCCGTATCGTCATAGGTGTTGTAGCCGATCGCATTGCCCGTGTTCGGTGCGGTGGATTGGTCCCTTGTTGATCGTGGCCTTCGGACCGCGATCGCCGATCCCCTTGTCGTTCGTGACGACGATCTCACCGGGGCCGAGGGCCGGGTCGGGCTGGACTTGCACCGGGTACCAATCGGTCGGGACCAGACCGACGTACTGCAGCGGCGTCGACGCGTCGTTGTACTTATAGACGGCGATCGCGTTGTCACGGCCGATGCTGACCAACACGTGACTGGGATCCGGCACCGAGATCGCGTTCGCGTAGCTGCCAACCCTCGCTCCAGGCACGGGGTTGGTCTTCACGGTCTGGGTGACGCTGTTCGTAGCCTCGTTGATCACCGACAGACTGTCGTCGTTGGAGTTGGCGACGAACAGCGTCGATCCATCCTGGTAGAGCGCGATCGGCTGGAGCCCGACCGGGATTTCCTCCGTCTCTTTACCCGTGGTCAGGTTGACCACGGACACGGTGCCCGTGACGGCGCCGGCGGTGGAACGGTCGGAGACGATCGGGGTCCCGTCGGAGAGATTGGTGAAGTCGCCGGGCTGCGCCGGCCGTCCACCCTCGTTGGATACATAGGCGACCGTGCCGTTGTCCGTCAGGACGACCTGGCGGGGCGCATTACCCACCGGGATCTGCTTGACCAACGTGTTCGAGCTGGTGTCGATCACGCCTCGCGTATTGGCGCCGTTGAGCGCCACAAACAACTGGCTGCCATCGGGTGACAGCGCCATACCCGAGGGCAGATATGAGCCGCTCGGGCTGCTCGGGCCGGCGTTGGCGTTGCAGGCGGCGGACGCGAGCGCGGACCCGCACAGCGGGATCGTCGCCGCCGGGGTCGTCTGCACCGTGCCATCGGGATTGACCGAGAAGCGCAGCAGATAGGTCGACTGCGGGACCCACAACGTTTTCCCGTTCGGCGAGTAAAGCGGCCCGTCGGCCGCCACCGAGACGTCAGTCTCCGGCGAGGGACCCGTGGCGACCGCGGTCTGCTGCATCGCACCGGTCTTGAGGTCGATGATCGTCAGGAAGCCGTCGAAGTTGTTCCAGCTGAGGGCCGCGACGTCGGTCCCGTCCGGGCTGAGCGTGCTCGACACGAGGCGCGCGTTCTGGTCCAGGATTCGCTTGCCGAGCGGGGAGATCCACTGATTCGTCGGCAGCAGTGTGGCGCCGTTCACGGTCTGCCCCACCTCTGAGGTTCCAAACGGGTCATAGCCAGCAATCGCTGCCGACGCGACGCTGACAACCGCAAGGCACAGGATCGCGGCGCTCGCAATCGCCGTGCGACCGCGCCGAGCACGGTGTCCAGACAATAGGTTCCGCACGTTTCCTCCTCGGGCTATCGAGACTCGGGCTATCGAGACGCACACAACCGCAGCGAGACACGCCGGCGGAAGGCGTCGTTTTCACTCACGTAGGACGATGTGTGTAACCGGCTCGGACGACCTCGCCGGCCTCGCAACCGCGGCCAATCCCGACGTGACCCGTTGCTGAGAGCCAACCATATGGACAGTTTCCCCAGCCGGTTGTTACCAGCCCATGTCTCATTACCGAAGTATCTCGTTCACGATTTGTTGACAGTTCCGCAAAAACGGTTCATTCGTATGGTGCCGTCCCGTGTCGGCAGTCCGTGTCAGCGGCCTGATCAAGGCCTTCGATACGACCGCGCGGTCGATACCTGTCCAGCCGGTCGAACCTCGCGCTGCTCGCAAAGCTCGATCGCAACCACACGGGCCTATCGATCGATCCGGTTCTGGAGCAGGTCGCCCTTGCGCATCCCGGCGGCGATCGTGGTCTACGGCTGCTTCAACATCCTCCGAGCATGCGTACCAGCGGATCAAACTATGCGAGGTCCGCTCTCGTAGCCGCCAGCTCGGACTCGTAGCCCGCGTGGGCGTGGCAGTGCTAGAGGAGCGACGCCGCCTGCGGCTTTCATCGGTGTCGTGGTGGCGATCGCCCGAGGGGCAGCCGAGTTGGGCACGGCCCGCCTTGCTGGCGTTGACCGCGGTGGCGGGGTTCCTGTACGCGTGGCAGGCGACCGGCAACCTCGAGGTCTACTACGCGGCCGCCGTGCGCATCATGTCGATGAGCTGGCACAACTTCTTCTTCGCCGCATTCGACCCGGCCGGGACGATCACCGTCGACAAGCTGCCGGGAACGTTCTGGGTCCAGGCGCTGTCGGTGCGCCTGTTCGGCGTGCACGCCTGGGCGATTATCGCGCCCCAGTTCCACATCGTGATCCAGGCACCGAAGGTCACCGACCCACGGCTCGAGTGGGTGGCGGGGCACTGTCTGCCGCTTGGTGGCGGACGCGGCGGCGCGAGCGCTGCCGGCGGGCTGCGCTTCGCGATCTACTACTGCGGCCGGCCGCAGCTGTTCTGAGCTGCGTGATGCGGAGGCGACGCGCCCTGACCTCGCGGCGGAGGGGTGCGCCCTGACCTCGGCGTGGAGGCGGCGCGACCCTGCGCTGGTCTAGGGGCGGCCTCGCACGAGGACCCCGAAAACCGAACCCCGTGCAACGGGGGTTGGTGGAACCGCGGACGGCGAGGCCATGCCGAGCGAGGGCCTCATTGCCGAGGAGATCGGGGGCTGGGCGATCGAGGGCTGGGGGATCGCGCCGCGTCCGCGGAGTACCTCCTCCCCGGAGGTCGGGCGCACCCCTGCGCCCGACCTCCCTAGCCCGCAGCGCGGACGGCGGCGGGCTGTCAACCAGCCGTCATACCTGGTTGACTGACGACGACGCCCGCGCTACCGCATGCGCCGCAAGAGCCAGCGTGAGTGCTGCTTGCTGGTGGCGCAGGACGTGGCCGTCGGTGCCGTGGTCGTGACCGGCCTGGCCTCGGCGGCGGGCGGTATCAGCTTTGCGCCTCAGGCCCCCGGCGGCGCGGTCCCGATGGAGTCCGGACAGGCGACGGCGCCGGAGACGCCGCCGCGCGCCGCCAAGCTCAAGCGGTTCGTGAACGTGCTCGGCGCCCTCAACACGCTCTGTGAGCTGGCGCTCGCGACGATCAACACGTTGCTCTACCGGCGTTGACGCCGGCGCGGAGTGGCGCCTGACCGCTTCACCAGCCCGACGTGCCGGGCGGCCCCTTGAATGGCCCGACCAGGTCGGCGGTGATCCAGCCGCCGTAGAAGTCGCCCGCCTGCGCCTGTACACGCCCTTGATCGAGCCACGCCGCCTCCACGCGCCCGGGGAAGAAGGCGATGTGGGCGTGGAGCGCCTCGTACCCCGGCGCAGGATCGGGATAGGTCCATCCGACCGCCGGGAACCGCCGACCGTCGACGAGCGCGTCGAGATAGCGGGCCTCGCCCTTGAACTCGCACCAGGTCGGGCGGGCGTCGCTGGTGACCAGGAGCTCGGAACGGACGTCAGCGAGCGGAACGTAGATCGTCGGCGGATGGCTGGTCTCGAGCACGCGGAGCGCGGCAGTGGAGTCCGCCAGCAGCTCGCCGGCCAGCTGCACCCGGACGCGGGGCTCGCACGGCACCACGGCCGGCGGACGCGGATAGTCCCAGACTCGCTCCATTCGCCTCCTACGATGGCATAGGAACGATGAAATCCGGACTTCGGTCCAAACCGAGGAGGAAGCGTGTCAGATGAAACGGTGATGCCCGGCGGCGCGACGCGCGAGCTGGCCGACGGCACCGAGATTCCGACGCTGGCCCTGGGTGTGTGGCAGGTCCCGAACGGCCGCGAGTGCGAGAACGCGGTGCGGTGGGCGCTAGAGCTCGGCTACCGCCACATCGACACCGCGCAGGCATACGGCAACGAGGAGAGCGTCGGGAGGGCGCTGCGTGGCAGCGGCGTCCCGCGCGAGGACGTGTTCATCACGACCAAGTTCTATCCCGGACGGCGCGACCCGGCGGCCGAAGCGGAGCGGAGTCTGCGCCGTCTCGGCATCGACCAGCTCGACCTGTACATCGTGCACTGGCCGCAGCGGGGGCCGACGTGGGCGTGGCCCGGGATGGAGGAAGCCCAGCGCCGCGGCCACGCCCGCTCGATCGGCGTCTCGAACTTCAGCGTCAAGGAGCTCGAGCAGGTGATGGCGATCGCGAGCATCGCGCCGGTCGCCAACCAAGTTCAGTTCAGCCCGTTCGAGTACCGGCGGGCGCTGCTGCGCGCCTGCACCGACCGGGGCCTCGCGCTCGAGGCCTACAGCCCGCTCGGAACGGGGCGCCACCTGTCGGACCGGACCGTCCGCGCAATCGCCGAGCGCGCCGACCGTACCCCGGCGCAAGTCCTCCTGCGCTGGTCGCTCCAGCGGGGGACGATCGTGATTCCGAAGTCGACCCACCGCGAGCGGATCGCGGAGAACGCGCAAGTGTTCGACTTCGCCTTGTCAGACGACGAGATGGCGGCCCTCGACGCGCTCGACAAGACCGGCGGGACGGACAGAGCGCGAGAGCGGAAGTGGTGGTGATGGAGCGGGCGACGAGCCGGCCCCCGCAATCAGCCGACGAACAGCAGGAGGCCGATCGCGAGCGACAGCGCGTTGGCGGCGAGCGCGGCCAGCCCGAGCAGCTCGAGGTCGCCGCGCCGCCAGCTCCACAGCAGAGCGGCTTCGAACACCCATACGCCGAGCTCGATGACCGCCAGCGCCGGCAGGAACCCGAGCCGGGGCGCCAGCAAAGGCATCACCAACAGAAACGCCAGCGGATGGCTGACGAGGTTCACGGCGGTCCCGGCGGCCAACCCCTGGCGGGCGGAGACGCCGAGTCCGTACCGGAGGATCGACCCGTACGCAGGGACCTCGATCACGAGCGTCAGCGCCAGCGCGACCCAATAGGCCACCCCGACTAACCCCCCGCCCGGGTGCGGCGCCGGCGCAGTTGGTGTACGAATACGACAGCGATCGCCGCGACCAACAGCAGGACGACGATCAGCACCACCCACACGGCCGCCGACGCGCCCGAAGTGGCGTTGCAGTGATGGTGCGGGCAGAACGCCGGGTTCGGAGCATCCGCGAGCGGAAGCGCGATCAGCAGGGAGGCCGCGGGCGACATCCGGCGCAGTCTGCCAAGCGAGCCACCCGGCGGAGCCCGCGCAACTTCGCGGGGCTTCCAGTGTTGCGGTGGTTGCCGAATCCTCGGGTCGCCGGCCCGAGGAGCGGGGAGCCCAGTTCGTTGGGGCGAGTCCGGTGGTGGTCCACCGGTAGCGCCGATCCAGAGCGCGAGTCCGTCAGCTAACCCCGCAGGCGTCAGGTGACCGGTTTGATCGACCCAGGGGGTTGCACGTGCCCGGATCGAGAATTGAGGCAGTTGGCCAGGCCCACTCAGTCGAGCGGCACCGAAGACGCCTCGGGCCGCTGCTCTTGCTCGTACTGGCGACGCTAGCCACGCTGTTCGCGGCTTCGAGCGCGAACGCCGCGCTCGAGACCGCATCGGACGGGAACCTCGGCTCGTTCTCGGGCGGGGTCTGGCAGGTCGACGGCACGCTGACCGCGGCCGGCAGCAGGTACGGTAGCGACACGGAGATCTTCGCGGCCAGCTACTCGGGGGCCAGCACGAGCGGCGTCGCCAGCGGTTCCCTCGACGTTCGCTGGAGGCCACGCCAGACGGTGGCGTACGGCGCGGCGTTCTATCTGCCGCCGGGCTTTCACACCGCGATCGAAGGACAGCAGGCGCTGCTCAGGTGGGACAACTCGCCGGGCACGGATGGAACCTTTGAGGAGGGCGGCGTGATCGTCGACTACAGCGACAACTTGGGCTACCTCGTGGACGCGACGGTGACCGGCACGACGGTCACGGAGCGCGCGCTCACGGGACCGTTCGCGCTCCCGGTCGGCCGCTGGTTCACGCTCCAGGTCCGCCAGCTGCTGGGATCGGGCTCGGCCGCCTACAGCGAGGTTTACGAGAACGGGAAGCCGGTCGCATCCTCGCGCGCGCCTGACTTCTCGGGCGACCAGATCAACCACGTCCGCTACGGAATCGTGCAGCTCTCCGGGGGCGCGGAGCAGGGCGAGGTCGCGCTCCAGTTCGATCAGGCGAGCGCCGCCAACTACACCGGCTACGTCGACCCCCTCGGCGGCGATCAGTACCTCACCTACCGCACCGACATGGGCGTCGACTTCTGCCTCACGCCAGGCGAGCCGATCCGCGCGATCGGGGACGGCGTGGTCGTGGGCATCAGCCCCGACTGGTGGAAGCATCAGCCGTACATCTGGTACCAGCTGCTCGACGGACCCGACGCGGGCCGATACGTCTATGTCGCCGAACAGATCACGCGCCTCGCGCACGTCGGTGCCCAGCTCAGCGCCGGGCGGCCGCTGGCCTACTACAAGAAGTCGGGCACGTGCATCGAAACCGGATGGAGCGCGCCGAACGGCCGGACCCTCGCCCAGGCCACGACCGGCTACCGCGAGGGGCAGGTGACGGTCGCCGGCGTGTCGTTCGCACGCTTCCTGATCGCACTCGGTGTCCGCGGACCGTTCGAGCTGATCCCGACCCACGGCAGGGAGAGGCGCTAGCCCCGTTACGTCGGTCTTATCTCCGGTCCGTCTCGGGGCTCAACCCTCAGTCGCAGGCGTTCCAGCGCGCCGCGACGGCGTGCGGGTTGATAAAAACGCTGACCTCTGCCTCTCGATCACAACTCAGCTCCACCCACGGCCGCGCGCGGCAGGAGACGCGGCCGGATCGCAATCTGCGGCGGCGGCGTCGCCTCGATCGAAGCGCTGCTGGGACTACGGGCGCTAATCGGGCTCGGTCCGCATGTTGATCTGATCGCTCCGAACCGCCGGTTCGTTTACGAGCCGCTGGCTGTGGCCGAGCCATTCGACCTGGCCCGCACGCAGCTGATCGACCTGGCTGAGATCGCAGCCGAGTACGGCGCGCAGCTGCATGTGGCGTCGTTGCAGGCGGTCGAGCCGGACAGGCGGCAGGTCACTCTGAGCGGCGGGGGGCGCTTGACCTACGACAGCCTGATCGTCGCGGTCGGAGCTCGCCGCCGGGTGTGGCTCCCCGGTGCGGTGCAGTTCGGCGGAGCTTCTGATGTCCCGCCGTTTCGGGCCCTGCTGGGGCAGCTCGAGCGCGGTGAGCTGACGCGGCTCGCGTTCGCGGCGCCCCACGGAATGGGTTGGAGCCTGCCGACCTACGAGCTGGCGTTGCTGACCGCCGCCCACGTCGCCGACCGCCATCTGACCGACATCGAGCTGTCGATCGTGACGCCGGAGGACGAGCCGCTGGCGATCTTCGGACCCACCGCGAGCCGCGCGATGCGGGGCGTGCTGGCCGATCGCGGCATCCGCCTGCGCGTGAACGCCGACGCCGAGCGCGTCCAGGCGGGCTTGCTGCTGCTCGCTGAGGGCGAGTCCGTCGCGGTCGACCAGGTGGTCGCGTTGCCTGCGCTCGAGGGACCGCGACTGCCGGGCCTGCCGGCCGACGAGCGGGGCTTCATCCCGGTCGACGGCCACGGGCGAGTCAGCGGGCTCGAGAACGTCTACGCCGCCGGCGACGCAACCAACCTCCCGATCAAGCAGGGCGGCGTCGCGACCCAGCAGGCGGACGCCGCGGTCGAGATGATCGCCGCACTCGCGGGTGCGGGACCCACACCGTCGGCGCTCGAGCCGGTGCTGCGGGGAATGTTGTTGACGGGTGTCGCGCCGACCTATCTCCGCGCGGCCGTCGGCGAACAGCTCGCGGGCGGTGAGCTCGCGTCGAGCCCGCTGTGGTGGCCGCCGACCAAGATCGCCGGGCGCTATCTGGGGCCGTATCTCGCCGAGCTCGGCCGCCGCGCCGGTGACGCCCCGCTTGACGACCGTCCGCTGCCGAGGGACGACCCGCGAGAGGTGGTGGCGGGGCATCGGGAGGCGCGCGAGCTGGCGCTCAGGTTCGCGCTCTCCGATGCGAACAGCGACGATTATCGATCGGCACTGAGGTGGCTCGAGGTCGTCGAGCAGCTCGACGGAGAGCTTCCGATGGGCTATCCGGAGCGACGCGCGGAGTGGCGCCGCCGGGCCGGAGCGCAGTCGGCCTAGCCGCTCCCGAAGCGCAGTCGGCCTAGCCGCTCCCGAAGGGCAGTCGGCCTAGCCGCTCCCGAAGCGCAATCGGCCTAGCGGGCCTGGCCGCTCAATAGCCGCGCTCGCGGTCGACGAGGTTGATCAGTGGCCGACCGTCGAGAAACCGGCGCAGATTGTCCGCGAACAGCAGCTTTGCGCGCTCCACGCCCGAACTGTCACCGACGCCGGAGATGTGTGGCGTAAGCAGAACCTGTGGAAGTTCCAGAAGCTCTCGTCGCGGCGGACGCCGATCGAGCTCGCCCTCGTAGACGTCGAGCACCGCACCGCGAATTCGGTCCTCCCGCAACGCCCGCACCAGCGCGTCCTCGTCAACGACCTCGCCGCGGGCCACATTGACGACGATCGCGCTCGGCTTCATCGCCGCGAACACGCGCGCATCGACCATCCCCCGGGTCTCGGCGGTGAGCTGCGCGCAGACCGCGACGACATCGCTCGCGGCCGCCAGCTCGGTCAGCTGGTCGCGCGCAAGCAGGAGATCGACGCCGTCCGTCGCGGCATCTGCCGGCTGCGTCGAACGACGCGTCGCGACGACGCGCATGCCGACCGAGCGGGCCAGCCGCGCAACCTCACGGCCGATACCACCGAGACCGATCACGCCGATCGTCGACCCCGAGAGCGTGCGCAGGTCGTAGCCGTGGCGCGTGAACTCACCCGTTCGCTTCTGCCGCGTCGCCTCGTGCAGACCCGAGGCGAAATGAAACGAGGCGGCGATCACGTATTCCGCGATCGCGGTCGCAGCGACGTGACCTCGGCTCGATGTCAGTATCACCGGCGAGTCCCAGAGGTCGCTGCCGTGGAGGTTCGAAACACCGGCCTGCGTGTGGTGCGCCCATCGCAGACGGGGCGTTCGGGACACCACCCCACGGGGAACCGGATAGCCGAGGAGCAGCACGTCGGCCTGCGCGACCAGCTCCTCGGGATGCAGCCCATCGTTGCCGTCGATCACCTCGACGCGCGGATCGATCGCCGTCAGCCAGGTGAGATCGCGCCCCAGGTTCGGCGCGATCACGAGCACCTGGACCCCATCAGGATCGCTCCCAGCCATCCGGCAAGGATCTCATGAGCTCGACTCGACATCCCGGCTGCAACAGGGAGACGCCCCGCCCGGACTGGCCGGACGGGGCGGTAGCTCAGATCCGACGACCGGCGCTAGCTATAGCTAGTGCCGGTGCCGGTTCTTGCGCGTGAACGTGAGCGTCTGGTTTGACAGTGTGATCGTCCGCCCGCTCGCCAGGGTCTGGGTTACGGTCAGCTCTGTCTTCACTGGGTGGTGCGCGGCCAACAGACCCTTGCCGGTCCCGTTCAGCCCGATCTCCACCGTGCGACGCTGGCCGGCAGCGAGCCGCGTGCTTGCGGTGCCCAAAACCAGGGTTCTGCGGATCTTCCGAGCTCGTGCGCGCGCCGTGAGCACGATCAGCTTGCCGCCCTTGCGCGTCTCTGTCACGGTCAGCTTGAAGCTGAGGCGGCAGGTCGCGCCGGCCGCGCCGCGGCAGCTCACGCCGACGCTGGCGGTCGCCCCGATACCTTCGCACGCCCGACCGAAGCGATCACCGAGCCGGGTGGCGGCAAGGCGGTTCGCAGCGTTTCATCGTTGCCCACGAAGGTCCCGAAGTCGCTCGTGGCGACGGCTCGGTAGTGGATCGTGAACGCGATGTCGGGTTCGATCCCGTTACGGGTCGGATCGACGTTCAGACTCGGGTCGAGCCCGCCCGTGACACGGCCGATTCCGGTCTGCTGGAAGCAGAAGCCTCCGACCGCCGGGATGTTGCCGGTGTTGTCCGCCTCACCAGCCGGTGTGACGGTGTTGCAGTTCGCCGTCCCGGGCCCCTCCGGGCGGCTGACGAAGATCTGATCCTGGCCGGCTACCGGCGAGGTGTCGGTCTCCTGCCACGTGACCCATGGTCCCGGCTTGGTCGGGTCAACGGCCGAGCCGCCCGCGACCGCCGGATTCTCCGCGTCCTGGTCGGTGTGGTGCGGATCTGCATCCCCATCTAACCCTCCTTGTTGGTTGGTTCGAGTTGCATCCTCGAACCGCACTACGGCCGACCGCGAGAAGGTTCGCGGGGAGAAGGTTCGCGGGGAGAAGGTTCGCGCAAGACGGTTCGCGCGAGCTCAGCGCGGCTTGATCGTGCCGATCAGGACGCGGCGGCCGGACGAGGCGGGACCTGCCCCCGCCCGCTGTTGGGTGACCGTCAGCGTTCGATACTGCGTCACCGGGACCCCCGACCACAAGGTCACGCTGCGAGCATCGTTGAAGGTGCCGACCGGGACGAGGATCCCGGCCGCGTTCTTCAACCACGCCTGGTAGTAGCGACCGTTCTCGAGGTGCGGCAGCCCGGTGGCGGACAGCTTGATCTGCCAGCCCGAGCTCAACTTCGTCGCCGTCGCCGAGCCATGCGCGCCCGGCGCCAGCGGGGTGCCCGAGACGACCATCCCGAACTGCAGCGGCGACGGGCCGCTGCTGCTGACCGAGACCCCGATCACGACGGCGACTGCCACTACGGCGGCGGCCGCGGCGACTCCATACACGGGCCGGCGGAAAAGATCGCGCAGGCGGAACGCTTGGCGGCGCGGCTCTGGCGCGGAGGTCCTCGGCTCGGGCGCCACAGCCCGCGGTGCCGGCGCGGGCGCTGCGGGACGCGGCCGCGCCGCCGCCTCCTGCTCGATCGCCGCGACCACACGGTCCTCGAGCGCCGGATCGGGCTCTTCCCACAGCTCCGGCGAGCTCAGCAGCGCGCGCAGCTCATCGAGCGAAGCTCGCTCGCTCGCCGGCAGTGACTCGGCACCGTCACCCGCCAGGTACGCAATCCGTTCGTCGTCGCTGTCCGTCAATGGATCTCCTCTATGTCTCTATTACGGTAGACCACGGCACACCGGTTTCATTCCCGCAGATGGCCCAAATCGGATGCCAACCGCTTGTGGGCTCTGAACGACCTCGACTTGACCGTTCCGACCGGCAGCTTCAACCGTTCCGCGATCTGGGCGTGCGTGAGCCCTTCGAAGTGCTGCAGGCGGACCACCTCCTGCTCGTCGGCCGGTAGCTCCGCAATCGCCCGACGCACCTCCCACACGTCGTACACGGCGTCGGCCGATTCAGGCGTGGACACGAGCGCGGGATGCCCCTCGGAGACCGATTCGATCGGGTCCGCGCTGCGCACCCCCTCGCGCCGGTAGATATCGATCGCGACCCGCCGGGCGATCGCCGCCAGCCACGGTCCGAGCTCCCGCGCCTCGTCAAAGCTCTCGGACGCGCGCCATGCCTTCAGGAACGCCTGCTGCGTCGCCTCCTCCGCCATGCCCCGCTCGCCGAGGAGCTTGTACGCGACCGCGTACACGAGCCGCCCGTACGCGCGATAGACGGCGCGAACGGCGTCGGGATCGCCCTCGCGGAAGCGCCGCCTCACAGCCCGGTCGACCACCGGGCGGACGCTACCGCTTGCCCGGCCGACGAGCGCGCCGGCTGAACCCGGCAGCCGCTTTCAACCTGCGTGTGACACCTACCATGTGACCTCTTCTTACCAGTGATCGACGGGCGGTCTGACCAGCACTACGACTGACTTCGGTGTCCGGTTCGCGACATATCGAGATCACGGCGACCGACTATCACACGGCCGGCGAGCCGTTTCGGATCGTCGGCGACGGCCTGCCGGCGATCCCGGGCGCGACGGTCCGCGCGCGGCGAGATTACGCCGCTGCGTCCGAGGCGGTTGAGCGCCTACGACAGATGCTCTGTCACGAGCCCCGCGGTCATGCCGACATGTACGGCGGCTTCCTGGTCGAACCCGATGACGACGAGGCCGATTTCGGCGTGTTGTTCTGGCACAAGGACGGATACTCGACGGCCTGCGGTCACGGGACGATCGCGCTCGGGGCGTGGGCGGTCGAATCCGGTCGGGTGCCGGCGCCGCACGACGGTCACGTGGATGTGACGATCGATGTGCCCTCCGGCCGAGTCGTCGCGACCGTGCGGCGGCGCGCGGGCCTGGTCGACGGGGTCGTGTTTCGCAACGTGCCCTCGTTCGTTCTCGCGCGGGATGTGCACGCCGGCGAGCTGGCGGTCGATGTCGCGTACGGCGGCGCGATCTATGCGTTCGCGCCGGCCGAGCGGTTGGGGCTGCGAGTCGTGCCGGACGACCTGCCGGGACTGATCGCAGCGGGCCGTGCGGTCAAGCGGGCGCTCGCCGGCAGCGACGCCGCGCGCCACCCGGACGACGATCGACTGTCGGGCATCTACGGGACCGTCCTGTATGACGAGTGCGGGCCGCTGCACCAGCGAAACGTGACGATCTTCGCCGACGGCGAGGTCGATCGCTCGCCGACCGGGTCGGCGACGTCCGCGCGGACCGCCTTGCTCGCCGCCGACGGCGCACTCGCCGAAGGCGAGACGTGGCGCAACGACTCGATCGTCGGGACCACGTTCCGCGCTCGGTCGATCGGGCGGGTAGCGACGGGACTACTTACCGAGGTCGAGGGCAGTGCGTTCCGCACCGGCGAGCACCGCTTCTTCCTCGACCCGCGCGACCCGCTCGGAACCGGCTTCGTGCTGCGATGAGCCGGGTCTCCCGGGCGGCGACGGCGTGGAATAACCGGTGCGAAATGGGCGTCTACCTATTTGAGATGCTTGACAAGGGAGACTTCACTCGGACGGCCGCGCTGAGACTGCGCCTGGTACATCTCGCGGAGGAGCGGATGCTCGCGCGGGAAATTGGGCTCGCCGCCAATTCGGCGTATTGCCGCGATCTTGAACTCGAGATGGGCGAGGCCCGTGACGCTTACACCCACGCGGCGATCCTCCAGCTCGTGATGCTGCGCGCCGAGCTTGACGGGCCCAACGTGGGTTAGCGGCGGCGCGATCGCCTCGCGACAGCCGGATCTCTGATCGGCCCGCATGGGACTGGCGATTCCGTCCCGGTGCGAGCTATATCGTGCTCGTGATGTCGGTCCGACCGCAGCAGCAAGAGCGTTTGAATGTGGCCATCGCGGCGGTCACGTGCGGGCGTCTAACCGGCGCCGCACGGGTCAGCGCCAGCCGCGGTCGGTGCCGTGCGCGCGCTGACGAGTACGGTGTGAACGTGACCGAGCCGCGGGCGAGCGCCGCGGGCGATCGAGGCGACGAGCGCAGTCGGGATCTGGTGCTCGAGCTGTGGGGCGCCGAGATGCTCACGCTGAGCTCGCCGCTGCAAAGCTCGGCGCGGCGAGCCGATCCGATCGGGCGCGCCCGGGTTGCGGCGCGCACGGTCCGCGATCACGACCTCGACTCGCTGCAGATCGAGTACCAGGACGGCGCCCAGCTCGACGCGGACCCGGTCCAGGTCGCCCTCTATGGGCCACGTCGGGGCGTGCTGCGCCGGCGCGAGCGGCTCTTCCGAGCAGCGCTGGGCGAGCTGCTCTGAGCGCACGCGCCGGCGTGCACGCTACCCCCTCATCAGCGCAGCCGGCCGATCACCTGCGCGAACGCGCCGGCGATCACCGCATATCCGTTCTTGTTGGCGTGGACGTTGGGTCCGCTCGGAGGTGTCTGGCAGGCCCAGGTCCAGCTGCACAGGCGGGAGACGTCGACCGGGATCTGCTGGCCCTCCCACGCCACCGTCTGCGTCGTGTCGTAGCTGTCGAACGCGTCGGCGACATCGGCGGTCTTGAAGCCGGCTGCCTGGTCGTCCGCGATCAGCTTCTGATTGACGGACTTCAACAGCCCGACCGAGGCCGTGGCGAGATTGTGGGCCGTCGTGCCGGTCGGGCTGAAGTATCCGCCCAGCACCGAGTCGTACAGGCTCATCCCGACGAACGTCGTGCCCGCCGGCGCGGCGTGCTTCAGCGCGATGAGGATCTTGGGCAGGTTGGTCGAGATCGCGTTGATCCCGTCAGTGATGCAGGTGACGACGTTGGGCGCGGTGGCGCACCCGTCGACATCGTTGGCGCCGATGTCGATCGTCACCAGCGGCACCTCGCCAGGTCGATGGTGGGCCTTCAGGAAGCGAACGGCCGCTGTCAGCTGTGAGCCGCCGGCGCGGTCGCAGTGCAGTGCCCGCGCGCCTGCCTCGTTGCCCTTGCCGGTCAGCATGCTGCCGGTGGTCTCGCCGCCGCAGCCAAGCTTGACGAGCTGCAGATTGTGGATCTGCGCGCGCTCGGTCTGCCAGAGGTCGTCGGTGTAGCCCTCGTTCGTGTCGAGCGTCTGCCCTTGGGCATTTGGCTGCATGCCCTGCGAGAGCGAATCCCCGAGCGCGAGGTAGTAGTGAGACGTGCCTGTGTTCGCGGACGCGGTGCCCGCCAGCACGCCGGCCGCGAGAACTGCGAGCGCGGCGATCATAAATCGGTGCATCAATGCCTCTTCTAAATAATCCGTGTTCGCGGTCGGATAGACCGCCGACCAGTGAAAAACCCGCGCATCGTGCGAGAGTTGCGCGGGCGCTAGCGGGAGATGACCGCCGCGGCGTGGCGGCGTGGCGGCGTGGCGGCGTGGCGGCGTGGCGGCGTGGCGGCGTGGCGGCGTGGCGGCGTGGCGGCGTGGCGGCGTGGCGGCGTGGCGGCGCCGACCGGCGGGGCCAGAGGGCGCCAGGCAGCGGGCGCGCGGGGGCCGGCAGGCGCCCGGCAGCCGGCCCGCGGGGGCCGGCAGGCGCCCGGCAGCCGGCCCGCGGGGGCCAGCGGGCGCCCGGCAGCGGGCCGGCGAGGCCGTGGACGCGTCCGGTCCCCTAACAGACCCCTCGGGACCTGCTCAAGTCCCCAAATCCAAGCGAGGATCCGTCGTTCGGGAAACTGAGCACGATAGTCATGCTCAATTTCCCAAAGCGCCGGCACGAAAATCGGTTTGGGAAATTGAGCATGTTTTTGGGGCCCTCCTGACCCGCGTGCGGCCCCTTGGCTCCTACCCGGAGGGGCGGGCGCCCCCCACCGCCCCGAGCTCCCCAGCGCCGACAGCGCGGACGGCGGCGGGCTGCAAGCCGACCTCGCGGGCGAACCGGCTCCCCCGAGCGACGGCCGGCGCCACCCCGCCACCGCAATCCCCGCGCCGGCTAGCTGGAGGCTTCGTCCTGACCGGCTGCGAGCACGACGGTGCGCTCGTTCCCCTGCGTGTCGTCTTTGCGCATGCCGGCGACCTTCACCGTCGCCCCGATGTCGGAGGCGATATTGCTGATCGTGATGCTGCGATCGTTGCTGTGCAGCACCGATAGCTGCTCGCTGCCGTCGGTGAGATCGACGACGACGTTGTAGTCCATCGGCATCGCCGCCGCGATCGGTGCGGTGCTCGCCTTCCAGCTGATCTTGATGCCGTCGGAAACCCGGTCGACGACGAGATCCGGAACCTTCGAGGGCTCGGCTTCGGGCGGGGCGTTGTAGGTCGCGATCAGCTGATCGTCGGTCGTTACGCCGTTCATCGTGGTGATCGCGTAGATGTGACGCTCCCCGGCCGGCCCGGACGCGGGCGTGAAGTGGATCTCGCCGCACAGCGGCGGGTTGGGATGGATGTACTGCACGTCCTTGCACGGCTTCCCGCCCGCCGTGCCGAGCTCCTGCTCGTAGCCGGCGCCGTCTTCGACGAACCGGGTGATGTGCTGGGCCTGCGGCTGATACGTGTAGCCGAGCATGCGGTCATCCCTGCTGCCACCGACCCCCGCGTCGATCGTCGGCGTCGGGTCGACGCCCGCCTGGCGGATTGCGGTGATCGACGCGCCGTTGTCAACGTGGACCTTCCAGGTGCCGGCGACCGGGTTGCCGATGATCGCGCTGGTCGCATCGTTGATCGGATCCTTGGCGAACATGTCCTGACCGGGAACGATCTTCGCCGCCTGCGCCGGGGTGCTGTAGCGCTTGCCGTCAGGGGCGATCAGCACCAGTCCGGGCGGGGCGGACTTGCCCTGGACCTGGAGCGTCAACGCCGTGCTGCCGGGCGCGACCTGGACGAGGTAGTCGCCGGTGGCGGCGTCGCGCGCCGACTTCATCGCCCGGTAGGGGCCGACGTCACACTCGTCGCCCATCAGCTGGAGTCCGCCACCTGACCAGTGGATCCCCGCGCCCGCGCGCAGCCGCCAGTGTCGCAGCTCCCAGTGCGCCCGCCACGGGGCGTACCACTCCCAATCCGGGTCTTTGACGTACGTCCAGATGTCGCCCTCCAGCAGCGTTATGCAGGCCGCGAGGCCCTCCGAGGAGGCAGTGACCTCACCACCCAGGCATGCGACGCTGAGGACGCACACCCGCCCGCTTCCGTCGACGTTGAACCGGAATGGGTTGCGAGCTTCGATCCATCCGTCGACGGCGGCTTCGACCGAGGCCACCTTGAAGTCGAGGTTCATGTGGAAGCCGAAGTCGATCGTGTTGTCCGACCTGTAGCTCAGGAAGCCGTCCGCAACCTTGTATCCGAACAGTTCCACATCGCCGCTCGCGGTGATCAGCCACGGGTTGGTGTCGTCGTATTCGATGCTGCCGTTGATCGTGACCGGGGATGCGCCGTTGATCTCGGGCCCGATGTCGATCCCCATCGCACCCTTGAACTTGAGCGGCGGAGGAGTGACACAGATCGCCAGGCCAACGTTGTTGAGATACACGCCCTCGGCGATCGGGACGGAGGTCCCGAGGTGAGTCGCCTGCCCGCCGGCGTAGCTGAACTGTCCGTTCTGGACCCCGGCCCACACCCCGATCTGGGGCTTGTCCGCGGTGGGCAGCACGATCTCCGCGCTCCCGTCCCAGCGGTCGACGTTGCCGGGGCTCTCACAGGTGAGCAACGGCTGCGCGCCGAACAGCGGCGGCGAGCACGGGGCGACGCTGCTGCCCGCGGCCACGAACGACAAACAAAGGCTCTTCACCTGCAACGTCCCGATGTAGGCGTTGCTAACCTGCGCCTTGACCGCGTCCGCGTGGACGCCGGCGCTATCGACCCGCAGCCCGACGGTCGCGGTCAGGCCACCTGCTCCCCGCTCCGGACCGTTCTTGAAGATGCTCGGGAGCGCGAGGTTGATCATGAACTTGAAGTAGCGGAGGTTGTTGCTCGCGTCCCAGCCGATCCGGATCTCGGCCGATCCGGAGATTTCGAAGCCGAACAACTTGTCGCCCCTGAGCGTGCCCGTCGAGACGACGTCCTTCTCGTCTCCTTTCCCACCGGCCGGAAGATTCCAGTTCAGCTGCCCGCTGAAGAAGGTGATGCCGGCTTCGGTGATACTCGTCCGCACCGATACGGTGCCGCCGGGAGCCGCCGGCGTCGGAGCGGTGAGAACCAGCTGAGTACCAGGAACCGGTGTCAGCGGGATGCCGTTCAGGTTGACGGCGTCACTCGTCACCCACTTTCCTAATGACACTTGGTCAAGACAGCCGCTCGTCGTGGCCTCGATCAGCCCGAATGTCACGTCCTGAGAGCACTGGGCGACGCGCGCAACCGGCCTGCTCGGCCTTGCCGCCACAGCAGGAGACGCGGTGAGCCCAAGAAACGCTACGAGCAGAGTGGCGGCGAGCGCCAGGAACCACGAGGACAGCCGAGAGCAGCCGTGTGTCACAAACCCTCCCCCAGAGGCCGGAAGGCAACGAAAACCGGGCGGCCGCACTCTATGTAATACCCCAGGCCTTTGTCAAGCACGCCGGCAGAGTGAATCTACCGTAGCTGCTATGAGTAGATTTACAGCAATATACTGCGATTTCGCCCCACTCATCAGCGCCGGTGACACACGGAAGGTGCCGCCGATCCCCGACCGCCCTACGGGGTCCGCTGCCTGAAGCCGGCACGGCAGCCGGTAGCGCTGGCTACTCGCAGCGGCTGATCGAGTCGCCGATCAGCCAGATCGTCGGCAGCCACAGCCCGACGAATAGGGCACGACGTTCGGCGTTGCCGCGTTCGTCCTGATCGACCGTCTTCGCGCGGATCCAGAGGCCGACGCAGAGGCCGATCGAGCCGATCGGGAGCAGTTGAAGGTGCCAGGCGCGCAGCCCGACACGGTGCAGGCGATTGGTCAGCATCAGTCCAGTGGTTGCCGTGGCTCGACATTCCAAACAGGTTGTTGAGATTAGCTGTAGGGTATGTTGATACCGACATGCCCAGGCGTCCCAACCCCGCCCGACGCTGGATCACCGCTGCGACCTGGCCGATCGGCGTGGTCGTGACCCCGTGGGGCTAAATGTGGCGATCGACACCGCTGCGCCGCCGCGAGGTAACCCGCTCTCTCCCCGCCCCGTACACCTCCCCTTTCCGCGGATCCGGGCTGCGGCGGCCGAGCTGACGGCCAGACGGGCGCCGCGCGACGATGGAGCGCCCGACGAGCTCGAGCGCAAGCTCGACGACGGCGAGGGCTGAGCAGTGCCGCGCCGGTTTCCGATCGTCCAGTTCCCGAACCCCCCGTTGATCGCCGCGCTCACCGCCGCCGCGCTGGCACGCACCGCGGTCGATCCCACGACCGCTCGGCGGCTGTCGCTGTTCTCGCACGCAGCCCTACTCGTCTGGGCCTATCGGGAGGTCGCGTCGGGTGCGAACTGGTTCCGGCGCCTGCTCGGGGTGATCGGCGCTGCTTACTCGTCGGTCGCCTTGAAACGGCTCACGGTAGGTAGGACAGGGCGCGGTTCGTGATCGCGCCGGCGAGCCTCAGTTGCGCGCCGCCGGGCGGTCCCGGGTCGGACTCGAGGCGCGCTCGCACCGGGTCGATCAGGGCCGGGCGTCTGGCGGCCGCGATCCCGGCGCAGATGCGTGCCGCCTCCCACACGACCTCCGGCTCGACGCTCCAGATCGCCTCGAACACGCGCGCCGGCGATCGGCGGCCGGGCATCGGCGGCGGCTCCCAGGCCGCCAGACACGCCGCGTGGCCGGCCGCACAGCAGACTAAGGCCCACTCTCGAGTGAGCGGATGGGTGCGGTCGACGGGAATCTCCGCCGGGCCATTGCGGGTCACGCGCACCCGCTCGAAATCCGCGAACGCGACCGTCAACTCGGCTCCGCGCGCAAGCTCGCGCCACCGCGGCTGCGCCTGACGGTAGAAGCGTCGCGCCTGAAAGGAGCCGAACAGCAGCGGGCGCTCAGCCCGCGAGAGACTCTCATCCTCGATCGCGTGCGTGAGCGCAAGCATGATCGGCTTGCCCAGCGGTCGCGGTTCCAGGTCAGGGCGGCCGTGGCGCAGCGCCGCGTAGACCGAACTCGGAGGCCTCATCGAGATTGCCTGCACGCGAGCGATCGCCGCGGCCAGAGACATCCCGGCCGCGCGTTCCGCCGCCACGCGGCGGACCTTCTCGAGGTCAGCCTCGTGGTAGCGGCGGTGTCCGCTCGGAAGTCGCTCCGGGGTGGGGAATCCGTACCGTCGCTCCCACATCCGCAGGGTCCCTTCGGCGACGCCGGTCCTCTCCACGAACTGACCGATCGTAAGCCCGGTCAAGTAAGCTCCATGAACATGGCGTATAGGTTTCCTTCACAAGTGTATGGGTAGCGGCAAACGGTGGCGAGCGGCTACTTCGACGATCGTTCGATGCTGCGCCGGATCCACCGCGAGCGCGCGGTCGCGCTCTCGGGTCCGCGGGCGCTGCTGATGCAGGCCGCCCACCCGCTGGCGGTGTCCGGCCTGCTGGCGCACACGAGCGCGCTCGAGCAGCCATACGAACGCCTCGCGCGGACCGCGGCGACGCTCAGCACGATCGGGTTCAGCTCACGCGATCAGGCGGATGAAGTGGCACGACGAGTGCGGGCGATGCATCGCCGGGTACGAGGGCGCCTGCCGACGGCGGTCGGAGCCTATGCGGCGGGCACGCCATATCGCGCCGATCAGCCGGACCTCCTGCTGTGGGTGCTGTTCACGCTCGTGGACTCGGGGCTGGTCGTCTATCGCAAGTACGTCGGGTCGCTGTCGCGTTCGGAGGAGGCGGCCTACTGGGACGACTACAAGCTGATCGGGATGCTGTTCGGCTTGCGCGAAGCGGATTTGCCGGCGACGCTCGAGGACCTCGATGCCTACCGCCGGCGGATGCTCGACGGCGACCGCTTGTTCGTGACCGACTGGGCCCGCCGGCACGCGCGCAGAATCGTGCTCGAGCCGCCGGTTCCGTGGGCGGCGCGACCACTGCTCGAGACGGTCAACTTCGTCACGATCGCGCTGCTGCCGGATGCGATCCGCCGCCAGTACGGCTTCTCGCCGGTGCCACCGCCGATCGTCCGTAAGGCGCTCGTCGCCGGCGGCGCCGAATATGTCAAGCGCGGGGTGCTCCCGTTTCTGCCGGAGCGGCTCCGATTCGCCCCCCGCGCCCGCGCCGCACGAGACGCACCGGATGCAGCTCGCGAGCGCGATCGACACGCTGCTTGAGCGCTCCGCCGCGCCCGGGTATGCGAGCGTCGGGCTGGCCGTTCGCCGGCGATCGCCCGGCTGGCCGGCGGACCCGCCGCGGATAGACGGCGGTGTGATCGAAACCGATCCGCCCGTGGCCGGATGAGACTTCACCGCCTCGAGCGCGAGCAGATCGTGTCCGCGCCCGTGAGCGAGGTGTTCGAGTTCTTCGCGCGGGCCGAGAACCTGGAGCTGATCACGCCGCCGTGGCTCGGCTTCCGGGTCCTCTCCCCCACGCCGATCCAGATGCGCGTCGGGACGCTGATCGAATACCGGCTGCGGTTGCACCGCCTCCCGTTGCGATGGATCTCCCGGATCGACGAGTGGGTCGAGCAGCGGTCGTTCGTCGACCGCCAGGTGCGCGGCCCCTACCGCATCTGGCATCACCGGCACGAGTTCGCGCCGTCGCCCGCCGGTACAGGGACCGCCGCGGTGAGCGCGGGTGCCGTCAGCGCACTGCTGTACGCGTGGTTCGCGACCGTGCTCGTGTCCGTGATCTATGTCGCCTACGACGCGTTCACCAAGAATCCGGAGTTGAAGGTGATGAAGTGGGGATGGGTACTGGTGACGCTCTACATCGGGCCGATCGGTGCCGCCCTGTATGTCCTTTCGTGCAAGGAGCCGAGCCCCGGAACACACGAGCAGTTCGTCGCTCCGCTGTGGAAGCAGTCGCTAGGCTCGACGATCCACTGCGTGGCGGGAGACGCGACCGGGATCGTCGTCGCGTCGGTGATCACGACCGCGGCCGGGCTCGCGATGTGGGGTGACACGATCGTCGAGTACGTGGCCGGGTTCGGGTTCGGCCTGCTCGTCTTCCAGGCGCTGTTCATGCGCGACATGCTCGGCGGAAGCTACGTCGCGGCGGTCCGCTCGACAGTCATCCCGGAGTGGCTGTCGATGAACTGCGTGATGGCCGGCATGGTGGTCGTGATGGTGATCATCCGAACTCATGCCAAGGGCACGACCGACGTTGGCGACGTCCGGTTCTGGGGCGTGCTGTCGCTCGCCGTCCTGACCGGGCTGATCGTCGCCTACCCGGTCAACGTGTGGCTCGTCGCCAAGCAGCTCAAGCACGGGATGGGGACCGTACGGGCACTCGGCGAGGGCGGCGAGCCGCTCGCTCATCAACCGGCCACGTCCGCACAGGGCGGCCACGAGGCGATGGAGATGAAGCCGGTGACCGTGACCACCGCCGAGATCAACGCCGTCGCCACCCTGACGATCGTCCTGCTCGCCGCGGGCGTGGTCCTGGCCGGTGCGCTGGGTAACTTCTCGGCGTGAGTCGAACGACGGCCGGTTTACGGCGCCACTGCGGTTTCCGTGGGTGTGCTGGGCGAGGGTCTGTCGCTGGGTAGCGCCCCCACGTCGTGGGCTTGACAGCCGCCGCCGTGGGCGCTCTGCGCTGGAAGGTCGGGACGCTGGGGAGCGCCCTTACCTCCGGGCAGAAGGGAGGGGGGCCCGATCGAGGCACCCGGGCTCGCGCCCGGGGGCACGCGGGGTCAGTAGAACCCCGAAAAACATGCTCAACTTCCCAAAGCTGACCGCGTGCCAGCGGTTTGGGAAAGCGAGCATGACTATCGTGCTCAACTTCCCGAACCCGGTGCCGGCGATCGGATTTGGGAAGTTGAGCAGGTTTTGAGGGTCTGGTGGCGGGCCCGAACGGGTCCCCGCCCGCCCCGGCGGCGCCCCCGGGCCACGCCCGCGCCATTGGGCCACACACATTGGCGCACCCCCGCAGTCCACGCCCTCCCCCGAGGTCGGGCACCATTGGCGCACCCCCGCGGCCCGCGCCACACACATTGGCGCACCCCCGCGGCCCGCGCCACACACATTGGCGCACCCCCGCAGCCGCTGCCACCCCCCGAGCTCGGCCACCCCCCGCCCGACCTCCCCAGCACCAACCGCGGCCGGCGGCGGCTGAGAGCCGACGACCGCTGCGCTACCCGCTACGACCCTGTAACCCCACCCGTTGAAACCGCAGAAGCGGCCGGTTTACCCGGTGCAGCCGCGTTGTAGGCCACCGCGCCAAGCCTGAAAGTTCAGCGACGGGTCGGAGAAGAACTGGGTCGCGTTGACGGCGCCGCAGCCCGTTCTCCGTCCTCGCGCACGATAGACATGACGATCGGCGCGACCCCGCCAGACTGAAGCGCCGCCGCGTGCTACTGCGAGTTCAGGAACGTGACGACCGCGAGCACCCGCCTGTGATCGTCGGGCGACGGCGGCAGACACAGCGTGCCGAAGATGTTCTTGACGTGCTTCTCGACCGTGTGCTCGGTAACGAACAGACGCTCGGCGATCGCACGGTTCGAACGTCCCTCGGCCATCAGCGCGAGCACCTCGCGTTCCCGCTCGGTCAGGTTCTGGAGCGGATTGTCCGCTTGGCGGCGCCGGCCGACCAGCTCGCCGACGACCGCGGGGTCGAGCACCGAGCCCCCCTCCCCGACGCGGTTGACGCTCGAGGAGAGCTGGTCGAGATCCGACACCCGCTCCTTGAGCAGGTATCCGACGCCGTCGGTCCCGGCCGCGAGCAGCTCGAGCGCGTAGCGGGCGTTGACGTGCTGGGACAGGACGAGCAGACCGACCGCCGGCCAGCGCTCGCGGATCACCTTGGCGGCACGCAGTCCCTCGTCGGTGTGGGTCGGCGGCATTCGGATGTCGACGATTGCGACGTCCGGCAGCGTGCGCTCGACCAGCTCGAGCAGATCGTCGGCATCGGCGGCGAGCCCGACGACGTCGAAGCCGGCCTCCTGGAGCAGCCGCGCGAGACCCTCACGCAGGATCACCGCATCGTCGGCGAGCGCTACCCGCATGGGATCTCCGCCCGCACCGTCGTCCCACGGCCCGGCGGGCTCGAGACGGTGAACCGGCCGCCGAGGGCCTCGACGCGGTCGGCGAGCCCCCGCAGCCCGGAGCCGCCGATCGTCGCGCCGCCGATGCCGTCGTCGGCGACCTCCAGGATCAGGCTCTGACCTTGATCGGAAACGGCCACGCGGACCTCGCTTCCGTGGGAGTGCTTGGCGGCGTTCGTGAGCGCCTCGCTCGCGACGAAATAGGCCGCGCTCTCGACCTGGTCATCCAGGCGGCGCTCGAGCTCGGCTTGCAGGTGCGCCGGCAGCGCCGCCCGGCGACACAGCTCATCGAGCGCCGCCGCGAGCCCGCGCTCGGTCAGCAGTGGCGGATTGATCCCGTGGGTCAGCTCACGCAACTCGGCGAGCGCTTCCGCGAGCGACTCGCGGGTCTCGCGCACGAGCGGTTGCGCCGCCGCCGCGGCCGGCAGCTTCAATTCCAGCAACCCCAGCGACATCGCGATCGAGACGAGCCGCTGCTGGGTGCCGTCGTGGAGATCGCGCTCGATCCGCCGGCGCTCGGCGTCGGTCGCCTCGACCAGCCGGGCACGCGATGCCTGCAGCTCCACCAGCCGGGCGCGGAGCTCGGCCTGGAGGCGCTCGTTCTCGAGCGCGAGGCTGGCCGCCGCGCAAACCGACCGCACGAGCTCGGCATTGTGCTCGAGCACGGGATCGTGCAGCAGCACCGCAATCGGCTGTCCGTCGCGCTCGACGAACGTCGAGCGCCTGCTGCTGTCGGCCGCCGGGAGCGCGACCATCGTGCCCTCGCCGTCGACGTAGCACTTCTCGGCCGGGAACCAGTACGCGAGCTGGAGCGAAGCGTCGCCCAGCGCCCGCGCGAGCGCCTGGCGCAGGTCGGCCGACGGGCTCGGCCGTCCCAGCTCGACGACCAGTCCCGCGACCATCCCGCGCGCCAGCCGCCGCTGCAGGAACACGAACAGGACCGCGATCGGCACGGTCGCGAACATCCAGTAGAACACGTGCGCGGGCAGCGAGCTGAGCGGATCGCCGAGCAGATCGAAGATCACCGTCCATTCGAGCGCCGCAAGCGTCGCGCAGCCCGCCACCAGCACGGGCGCGACGGCGCGCCGCCGCGCCGCGGTCGCGCGCAGCCAGCGCCCGACGAGCGCCGCGACCGTGGTCGCCGCGATCACCGCCGTAACCAGGCGCACGAGCAGCAGCAGGTTGTAGGCCCGCGTGTTGTTGGCGAACGCCCGCATCAGGTTGTCCGGGCATCCGGGACATCTCAGCCCCGCCTTGTTGCCGTACAGCATCGCCAGCAGCTGCAGGCCCAGCAGGGCCAAGGTGGCGACGATCAGGCCGCGGTCGAGGTTGGTCGAGAGCCGACCGGACGGGAACGACAGCAGCAGATAGAGCAGCCCCAGGACCCACACGTACTGGACGGCCGATCCGATCGTGTACAGCCATGGCGCGGAGACCTCGCTCAGCTGGGCGGCGAACCAGGTAAACGCGGTCAACACCATCACCGGGCCGATCCGGTTCTCCGGCCGGGCGTGCCAGGAGGCAAGCCCACTGCCGAGCAGCGACGCGCCGACCAGCAGCGTGAGCACCGCGTCGGGCTCGGTCGGCCGGCCGGGCTGCTGGTGCGCCGCGAGCCACACCGCACCGGTGCAGGCCGGCACGCCGGCAGCCGCGACCAGCCACAGCTTCGCCTTCATCGCTCCGGATTGTCGCGTCAATCGACCACCCGGCCAAGGTCACTCGGCCGCGATCGCGGCGAGCACATCGAGCTTCGCGGCCCGTCGCGCAGGCCACGTCGCGGCCGCCAGGCCGAGCAGCGCGGACAGGACCAGGAACCCGATCAGGCTCGCAGCCGGGATCGCGATGTTGGTGACGCCGTTCTGTCGCAGCGACGACGCCAGCGCAGCCCCCAGCGCGGTCCCGATGACGACGCCGACGACCGCGCCGAACAGCGCGATGATCACCGACTCCGACCGGATCATCGCGCGGACCTGGCGGCGCTTCATCCCGACCGCGCGCAGCAGGCCGATCTCGCGCGTGCGCTCGAACACCGACAGCATCAGCGTGTTGACGATCCCGATCATCGCGACCAGCACAGCCAGCGCGAGCAGGACGTAGATCAGGCCCAGCTCCTGGTTGATCGAGTTCTGCTGTGACTGCTCGAACTGTGCGCGGGTCTTATACGAGACGTTCGCGTACGGATCGAGAATGCGGTTCAGCGTCGGGCCGAGGTTGGGCGCGCCGGGAGCGGTACTGAGCAGGACGCCGATCGGCAGCGGATTGTCGAAATGCGAGCGGAAGAAGCCATCGCCGGCGACGAAGCTGCCGACGAGCGGGTTCGGCTTGAAGATTCCACCGATCGTCATCGTCGTGTTGCCGGTCTGGGCGAAGTTGACGGGCACGACGGAGCCGACGTGCAGGTCGTCCTTGCTCGCGGTCGTCGTGTCGATCAGCAGCCGGCCCGCGGCCATCGCAGGGGCGCCGCTGCCGGCCGTGACGTGGAGCGTGACCGTTCGGTCGAGGTTGGCCGGGGTTGCCGCGACGAGCGTGTTCAGCGCGCCCCGGAGCTCGAACTGGCCCTGGTAGATCGTCGTCGCCGTATCGACCCCCGGCAGCTGCGAGACGGCAGGGATCACCGACTTGCTGAAGCCGCCCTTGCCGGTGACTATGTAGTCGGCGCTGATGGCGCTGTCGACCTGATCCTTCGCCGACGTACTCAGCGACGCGCCGAGAACGGCGATCGTCGATATGAGCGCGAGTCCGATCATCAACGCGGCGGCGGTGCGCGAGGTGCGACGCGGGTTTCGCATCGCGTTTTGACGTCCGAGCTTGCCCGGAGTGCCGAGTAGCGCCGCGAGTGGCCCGCCGAGCAGGCTCGATAGCGGGCGTGCGATCACCGGGACGAGCATGCCGGCGGCGACGAACGCCGCGACCGCGCCGAGCCCGACGAGCAGGACCACGGGTCCGGCGAGGCCGGCGATCACGAGTGCCAGCGCGGCGGCGGCCACGACGACGCCACCGATCACGCGGTGGCCCAGCGACGCGGCCGGTTCATCCTCTTGATCGACGAGCGCCGCAACCGGCGGGATCCTGACCGCGCGGCGGGCGGGAAGGATCGCGGAGATCACGGTGACACCGACGCCGACGGCGAACGCGACGATCGCGGTTCGCGCCTCGAACACGAGCGACGCCGCCGGCAACACGATCCCGAACGCCTTCAGCAGCGCCTTGAGGCCGAGCGCGGCGGCGACGCCGAGGCCGAGACCGATCGCGGAGGCGACGACCCCAGTGAGCGCGGCTTCGGCGAGCACCGAGCGGAACACCTGCCGCCTGCTGGCGCCGACGACCCGGAGCAGGGCCAGCTCCCGGGTCCGCTGACCGATTGTGATCGAGAACGTGTTGAAGATCGTGAAGCCACCGACGAACAGTGAGATCGCGGCGAAGATCAGCAGCACCGTCGAGATGAAGGAGAGCTCGTTGTCGACGGTGTTCGTAAGCTCGTTCGCGACCGCCACGCCGCTGACGACCTGCACGCCGGGCGGCAGGCTCCGGGCGATCGCGAGCTGCAGCTTGACGTTGTCCGCTCCGGGCTCTGCCAGGACGTCGATCGCCGTGTAGTGGCCGCGCGAGTTGAACAGCGCCTGCGCGGTCGGGGGGTCGAAGCCGGCGAGCGTGACCCCGGCCAGGTTGTTGTCTGCACCGAACGTGACGATCCCCGAGATCGTGAAGCGCTGGGCGCGGTTTGGCAGGTTGACCAGCACGGTGTCGCCGACCGCGTAGCCGTGCTTGGTCGCGGTCTCCTTATCCATCACGACGTCGTCCGGGGCCGTCGGTGCATGGCCCTCGACCAGCTTGTACGGGGACAGCTGCGGATTGGGGTCGAACGAGAACCCGAGCGTCGAGCCGGCGCCGCCGCCGATCGCGTTGTCGTCGCGGGTCATGAACTGCGCGTAACCGGAGACCGATCCGAACGCGTACTCGACACCGGGGAGGCGGCGGACCGTGGCCAGGATCGACTCGGGTACCGGCCTGCGGTCGGTCGTGCTCGAGGCGGCGACGCCGTTTCCGAACTCGGCCTTGCCGCGGATCTGGAAGCTGACGTGCTGGTAGGCGGTGCCGATCAGGTTGTTGAACGTGCTGTTGATCGTGTCGCCGAGGATCAGCGTCCCGGTGACGAACGTCACGCCGAGGACAATCGCGAGCGCGGTCAGCGACAGCCGCAGCTTCCGGGCCAACAGGCCCCTGACCGTGACCTTCCACACGGCTCAGCCCCCCAGCCGCTTCATCTGCTCGAGCACCGCATCGGCGGTCGGTGAGCCGAGCTCTCCGACCACGCTGCCGTCGGCGAGGAACACGACGCGGTCGGCGTATGCGGCCGCTCTGGGATCGTGCGTGACCATCACGATCGACTGCCCGTGCTCGCTGACGGAGCTGCGCAGAAACGCCAGCACCTCGGCGGATGCGTTCGAATCGAGGTTGCCGGTCGGCTCGTCGGCGAAGATCAGCTCGGGCCGGCCCGCCAGCGCGCGCGCGCAGGCGATCCGTTGCTGCTGGCCACCGGACAGCTCGCTGGGGCGGTGCGACAGCCGATCGGCGATCCTGAGCTGCCCGACGAGATAGTCGAGCCATTCCCGGTCGACCGCGACCCCGGCGAGGTCGGCGGGCAGCGTGATGTTCTCGGCGGCGCTGAGCGTCGGCACGAGGTTGAACGACTGGAACACGAACCCGACCCGTTCACGGCGCAGATCGGTCAGGCCGGCGTCATCGAGCAACGCGATCTCCTCCTCGCCGACGAAGGCACGACCCGAGGTCGGCCTGTCAAGGCCCGCCATGCAGTGCATGAGCGTCGACTTGCCCGATCCCGACGGTCCCATCACCGCCGTGAACCGGGCACGTTCGAACTCGACGCTGACGCCGTCGAGAGCACGGACGGCCGCGTCGCCGGTGCCGTAGGACTTGGCGAGCTCAACCGCCCGCGCAGCCGGTGATGTGTGTCCGTGATCGGTGTGTCCCGGCACGGAAGTGAGAGTGAACCCAGACCACCGTTCTGAGAAGCCGGGTAACAGGAATCCTGCGTGGTACGGCTAGCCCTACCCGGCAGGCTCAGGCGCCGGATCCGGCATCGCCGCCCGGACCCGTACCGAGCAGCAGCTGGCGGCCGCCGGTGCCGCAGGCGTCAAGGCCTTCGCGGACCTGGCGGACGGAGGGCGGGTCGGTCGCAAGCAGCTCGGGGATGCTGACCGATCGCAGGTGCCGGCGTCGCAGCTCTGGCAGCAGTGTCGTCAGAGCCCGGATCGTCTGGCCGCGGTTCTCGTGGAACAGGATGATCATGCCGGGCTTCAGCCCTGCCTCGACGTTCTTGATGATCTGAGCCCAGTTGGCGCCGACCGAATCGCCCGAGTCGACGCTCCACAAGATCTGCAGCAGGCCGAGCTGCTGCGCGATCCGATCGGTGGTGGCGTCGTGCAGTTCGTAGGGCGAGCGCCACAGATCCACGTTCTCGCCCGAGGCTGCGTGGATCGCCGCCGCGGTCATGCTGAGCTGCGAGCGGATCTCGCTCGGTGAGAGCTCGATCAACTCCGGATGGGTCCAGGTGTGGTCGCCGATCGCGCCCAGCTTGAGCTCCTGGGGAAGCCACCCCGGCCACAGGCTGATCAGATGGCCGACGACGAAGAAGGTCGCGCCCTCGCGCGCCTGCGTCAGCTTCTTGACCGCATAGTGGGTGTACACGCCCGGTCCGTCGTCGAACGTGAACGCGACCTCGTTGCCGTGCAGGCCACCGCAGAAGATCGGCAGGCCGACCCGGATCAGACGGTTGATCTCCGCCGTGGCGCGGGCGCTGAGATCTCGAGCGCTGGAGCCTTTGTTCGCCGTGACCGTCCGCGCGCTCCCCGGCGCCTGCACGGCGGCCTGCAGCGACCGCGGCCGGCGGCCGTGCGCGGCCCCGCCGCCGGCGACGATCACCAGTCCCGCGACCAGCGCCGCGAGCACCGCTGCGCAGGCGGCCAGCGCCACGCGGCGCCGGCGGCGGATCCGCGCCCGCTGTTGGGCGCGGCGCGCCGCGATGTGAGCGGGCGGCGGAGGCATCGCGGCCAGGGTAGACCTCTCCGCGATCGGCGGCAGCGCCGCCGTGGCGCTGCCGCCCCCTCAGCCTCAGGCTGGCTGCTGGTTCTTGACCTCGAACGGGGTCTCCTGCGGCGGTCCCTGAAAACCGCCCTCGATCCCGGCCTGCATCTTCGGCATCAGGACCTTGTCGCGGAACTTCTCCCAGCTGTCCTTCGAGTCGTGAATCGCGACGATGATCCACCCCTCCGCGGTCCGGCCGGCCGCGTGGAAGATCTGACCTTCGGGCAAGCTGCCGTCGCTTGGATGCACGGCGGCAACCGAAGCCTTGTACTCGTCCTCGGTGCCACCCGCGAAGTGGTGAACGATCCCGTACGCCATTGTCTGCTCCCCTCGCTTGGAAACAATCTGAAGAACTGGTGCGTCTTTGCCCCGGGCGAGCAGCGTATCCGGATTGAGGACGGGAATGCAATCCGAGCGCTCCGCGGCCGCTCACGCGGACCAAATCGCGTCGAACTCGCCCTGGTCGAGCGGGAGCAGCCAGCATGCCGCGATCCGCATCTCGACGAGGTCGTGCAGACCGACCGCGGAGTCCCGGTTCATCCTCGGCGATCGCGGGCTAGACACGCACCGGCGTGCGATCCGGACCGCGCGTCCGCCACTCGCGCTCGATCTTGCGCAGCATCGGCGGGTACACGATCAGGTGCCGGAACGGCATGATCGCGGCCATGTAGGCGCTCCCCAACAGCCCGTTGGGCTTGACCAGGACGGCCATCTGGCCACGGTAGCCGCCGCTCTCGTCCTCGACCCAACCGATGTGCATCACGCCGTGCATCGTCCGGTTGGCGGTCTCCGCCGCCCACTCGTCGTCGAGCAGGTACAGCGAGGTGAACGGGAGCGCCTCGAACTCCGGCCCGGACGGCGCGCCGCGCAGATCCGCCGGCAACCGGTCGCGCAGCGTCCCCACGCGGGAGCCCACGCCCGTGTCGGGGCCGTCCCAGCCGAGCAGCTCCCCGAGCTTCCAGCGGATCGTCCACAGCGTGCGGGCCGCGCGGGAATGCACCCGCGCCGTATCGCCCGCGGCGAGCGCCTGCACCAGCCGAGGAAAGTCGTCCGGACCGCCGGGCGTCGGCAGCGCCCACACATCCTCGAGCCGGAAGTCCGGGGTGAGCTCGTGGATCCGCCACGCCCGCGCGGTGTGGGCGCTGTTGGGGAGTCTCATCATCATCGGAAGCCTCGATCCATACGGTTGCGTATGGATCGAGGTTAGGCATCATCTCAGGCGGTGTCAACTGCGAACGTGACTCGATAGAGGACGCGATGGCGCTGACCCGCACCCCGCGCACGAGCTGGATCGATGAGGGGCTGCGGGCGCTCGCCGCCGGCGGCCCGGACGCCGTCCGGATCGAGCCGCTGGCGCAGTCGCTCGGAGTCACCAAGGGCGGCTTCTACTGGCACTTCGAAGACCGCCAGGCACTACTCGATGAGATCGTCGACGCGTGGGAGCGGGCCAGCATCGAGGAGGTGATCGAGCGGATCGAGAGCGAAGGCGGTGACGCGCGGGCCCGGCTGCGACGGCTGTTCAGGCTAGCCTCGGCGAGCGGGGAGCTGCTGCGGACCGATCTCGCGATCCGCGACTGGGCGCGGCGCGACCAGGCCGTCGCCGAACGCCTGCGACGGGTTGACAACAGGCGAATGGATTATCTGCGCTCGCTGTTCGGCGCCTTCTGCCCCGACGGTGACGACGTCGAGGTCCGTGCGATGCTCGCGTTCTCGCTGTGGATCGGGAACCACTTCATCGCCGCCGAGCACGGCGCGCGCAGCCGCCCGGCCGTGATGGCGCTGGCGCTGCGACGGCTCGAGGCGTAAAGAGCTGCGATCGGGTGATACCCGATCGCAACCGTGAGGATCGCGGCGCTGGCCGGGGGTAGCTCGACGCGGTAGGTGCCGCCTGTGGAGCGGATCGACGCGTTCGACGGGGAACCCGCGAGCCGGCCGCTGGTGGTGCTCGCCGCAAAGCTCAGGAGACGCACGAACGTCGAGGCGATGCTTGCATCCATGCGGTTCGCATTGTCCGCCAACCAGGCGCCCGACGCGCGCGTCTGGGACGGGTTGGGGCCCAGCTACGGTTGCGGCGTCTGCCGGAGCAGCGACGCCTTCTGCGCCTGGAACTCGTCCTCGGTCAGGACTCGCGAGTCACGCAGCCTGCCGAGCCGTTCGAGCTGCTCGAGCAGGTCAGGCGGCGGCGGCTGATCGGGCTCAGATCGGGCGCGATCCGGCTCGGCGGGCGGAGATGTGGACCACGAAGGCGAGGACCACGGCCCGGGGGCCGACCCGCCAAGCTCGGTGGCCACCTCGTTGATGATCGCCGCGAATTGCCGAGCGTGCTTCTGAGCCTGGACCCCGTTGACGGGCAACCGCGCGACGATCGCCACGTCCGGCCCTTCGATCCTGAGGATGACCTCGCGCGTATCGCGGCGCCCCTGCTTGCTGCCGGACGCGTCCACGCGGGCCGTTGCGCCGATCACCGAACCGGACTTCCCCTGGTACCGGATGCGTCCGCTCCGATACACCTTGATCGAGCGCAGCGAGGGCGCGAACGCGGCGATCGGCCTCTCCCTACCGTTCATCGATCAGTCGGATGCTCCGCTCCATATCGCAGCCACAGACCCGTACTCTAGACGCATCTGCGGATGCGCCACCGGTGATCGGCCGGGCGCGGCCGTGACGTTCGAGCTGGAAGGACCGCGGTTTGAGGCAGCTTGCGCTCTTGGCGTTACTCGGCGAGGCACAGCAGCAGGACGAGGTCACGCAGGGGGTGATCACGGCCGTTGACGTGCCGCAGAAGCTGTTGGGCGAGAGCTCCGTCGAGACGCTTCGGGATGCGATCCTGGTGCAGACCTCTGTGATCCACGGCGAAAGCGGCGGTCCCGGCGATCGACGCGGCGGGAAAGGTGGTCGGGATACGGCCAGCATGGAGATCGGTCCCCAGTCCGACTGCTACGTCGCGCTGCAGGTGGCGCAGGACCTTGGTTCGAGTTCGAGCTCACCTAAGGCGCCGGCTTACCGTGCCGGCGCCTTGGCGGCAATGCTCAAACGGTCATCGATCTAGTGGGCGGCTAGCTCGGGAGCCGGTTCGGGAGCGTTCGCGGCGATGAACGACCGGATCTCGGGATAGATCTCCTGTTGGAATCGCGTGCCGCTGAAGACGCCGTAGTGACCGACGCCCTCCTGCAGATGGTGGCGTTTGCGGCTCTTTGGAATGCCCGTGCAGAGCTTGTGCGCCGCCTGTGTCTGCCCGGGCGGGCAGAGTTCGTCCTTTCCGCCCTCGACCGTCAACAGCGCGGTCTCGATTGCGGCCGGGTTGACTCGCCGCCCCCGCCAGTCCAGCCGACCGTCCGCCAGGTGGTGCTCCATGAACACCGCGCGTGCGGTGTCGAGATAGAACTCAGCGGCGATGTCGAGCACCGCGAAGTACTCGGCGTAGAACCGCTTCGTGCGCTCTGCCGCGTCATCGCCCTTGATCACGTCGGCGAACAGCCCCGCGAATGCCTTGATGTGACGCTTGGGATCCAGCCCCATGAATCCGACAACTTGCAGGAAGCCCGGATACACCTGCCTGCCCTGGCCGGCGTGTGGCCATGGGACGCTGACCACGAACCGCTCCAGGTAGGGGAGCGACCTGCGCTCGGCGAACTGATTCACCGGCCCCGGATTGACACGCGCATCGACCGGCCCGGCCATCAGCGTGATGCTCTGGGGTTGTGCGGGGTCCTCGTCCTCGGCCATCAGCGAGGCGGCGGCCAGCGCCGCTACGCACGGCTGGCAGATCGCGACGAGGTGGGCGCCCGGACCGATCTCCTGCATGAACTCGATCAGATGCTCGATGTACTCGTCGAGCCCGAAGCGGCCGGCATCGACCGGCACATCGCGTGCGTTGTGCCAGTCGAGCACGTAGACGTCGTGATCGGGCAGCATCGTCGTCACGGTCCCACGGATCAGAGTCGCGAAATGACCGGCGAGGCCCGGGACGAGCAGCACCGCCGGCTGCTCGACGTCAGTCTCCTTGGTGAACCGGAGCAGCGTCCCGAATGGGGTCGAGAGGACCCGTTCCTCGCGGACCGGGACCTCCTCATCGTCGATCATCACAGACTCGATGTGGAAGTGTGGGCGCTCGTGTGTGATCCGGAGCGTATGCACCAATTCGGTGACCGCTCGCAGGGTTCGTAGGGTTACTGTCGATCCAACCGGTTCGGGAAGCGTGTGTAGAACCTGGGAACCCTTCGCCGCGATCCCGTGCACCGGTGCGGTCAGGCGCCGCCTGGCCTCGTATGCGTGGTAGAGCATCGTTGTTCACTCCTCGAGAATCCTGCTTGTACACCCTCGCCCACGGCTGCCTCGGCAACCCACGCAAACCGACACGGTTGACTAGATAGCTGCACGGCTTCGCGCACCTCATTGGGACACACGGATGCAATGTGTACAAGCAGCGTGCAACACGCATCGGCCGCGCGCATCCGGCGTGGCTACCGACGCGTCCGGGGCGAACTACGCGCTCCGGTCACCCCGAGGCCCTCGGATCCCCCTCGAGAACGCCTCGGGGCGCCAGAACTACGGATCAAATCCCGCAGTTTGGGCCGATGACCCACGGCTGACCGAGAACTAACGTGGGCTCAGGAGGAGTGATGAGCAAGTCAAGCAGCACCCAGGGCGACGAGCCCTCAAGCGACGATGCCAGGCGGACCTACGCTGCGCTCCGCGAGCGCACGAGGCGCCAGGAGCGGCGGCGCGAACAGCTCGTCGAGCGACTGGCTCGACGGCAACGCGAGTACAGGTTGCGGCTGTCTCGCAAGGGGAAGTCGTAACTTCGGCCCCACGCGGCGCTAGAGCTGGGCTTTTGTCTCGGGCTGAATCCCAGTGGCCTCACCCTCCAGCGCAGGTCTGACCATATTTACATCGGCGCCTCGGTTCCGGTTGGCGACGTCCTTCGGGATGGGGAGGAACTGGAGTTCGTCCCCCACCCTGGATTCCGCGCCGCAGCCTGACTGGCTATCCCGCGGGCGGCCGGTAGCGGAGGCCGTCGAGCGCGATCCTAAGGATGTGCTCGACCTGCTCCGGTTCGGCGCCCGGAATCTTGGCGATCCCGCCGACAATCTGGATGATGTCCCACAAGGTCGTGTCCGCCCGGACGACCTGCGCCTGCTGGGCGCGTTCGAGCAATGGCTCGCCGGCAGTCATCAGCGCCTCGCGGGAGGTCTTGAACAGGGGCGCGTCGCGATCGAGATACTCGAGCAGCTCGTGCGCGAGCGCCTGCTTGGTGACCAGGTAGCCGACCAAGCGATGCACCCAAGCTGAGAACGCATCCCACGGCTCGAGACGATCGAACTCGGCCGCGGACCGGCACAGGCTGTCGACTTCGTCCACGTAGACCGCTTCAAGCAGCGCCTGCCGGTTGGGGAAGTTGCGGTACAGGGTTCCGATCCCGACCTCGGCCCGCCGCGCGATCTCCTCGAGCGAGGTCGCATCGCCGCGCTCGGCGAACGCCTCGCGGGCGGCCGCAACGACCTTGTCGTAGTTGCGCCGGGCGTCGGCGCGCTTGGGCTTACCGGGAAGGGCCTGGTCGAGGGTTTCGGTGGTGCTCATCGTGGTTCACAACAGATTTCGCTTGACAAACCGGAGGGGGCCTCCGCTATAGTTATTTCCGGAGGTTCACTCCGGTTAGTTCCGGAGGCAACCTCCAGTTTATCACCGATTCTCTCCTACCTGGGACTCCGTATGAACCGTCTCTTCCGTTCCTCCGTCTCGACAGACGATCGCCGCCGCTGGCTCGCGCTCGCGGTCGTCTGTCTCGCCCAGCTGATGATCGTTCTCGACACGACGATCGTCAACGTTGCGCTACCCGCGATTCAGCGGGACCTGCACTTCAGCCAGGGAAACCTCACCTGGGTCATCAACGCCTTCCTCGTCACCTTCGCCAGCTTCCTGCTGCTTGCCGGCCGACTCGGCGACCTGTTCGGCCGCAAGCGGGTGTTCCTCGCCGGCGTGATCGTGTTCACCGCCGCCTCGGCACTGTGCGGCCTGGCTCCCAACCAGGGCGCGTTGATCGGCGCCCGCTTCATCCAGGGCGTCGGCGCGGCGATGCAGGCCTCGGTAATCCTCGCGATCATCGCGACCGAGTTTCCGCAACCGGGCGACCGCGCCCGCGCGATGAGCGCATACGTGTTCGTCGCCGTGGCCGGCGGATCGCTCGGGCTGCTCGCCGGCGGTGTGCTCACCCAAGCCCTCAGCTGGCACTGGATCTTCTTCGTCAACCTGCCGATCGGCGCGATCACGATCGCCCTCGCCCGCGCGCTGATCCCAACCGACCGGCGCGAGCGCACGCCCGGCCGCGTCGACTGGCTCGGATCGCTGCTGGTCACCACCTCGCTGATGAGCGCGATCTACGCGATCGTGCAGGCGAGCGCAAACGGCTGGGGCTCGAGCCCGGTGCTCGGCTTCGGGGCGCTTGCGGCGGCGCTGATGGCCGCCTTCCTGGCCCTCGAGGCCCGGATCGACAACCCGATCCTGCCGCTGCGGATCCTCCGCGTGCGCGGCCTGGTCAGCTCGAGCGTCGTCCGTGGCTTTCTCGTCACCGGCATGTACTCGACCTTCTTCCTCGGCACGCTCTACCTGGAGCACGTGCTCCACTACGGGGCGTTGCAGACCGGCCTCGCGTTCCTGCCCTGGACGCTGACGGTCGCGGCGCTGTCGCTCGGCGTCACGGCCCGGTTGGTCGAGCGGTTCGGCGCCATGCCCGTGCTGATCGCCGGCATGCTCACGGTGATCGCCGGCCTCGGTCTCCTGACCACCGTCGGCCCTCACACGAGCTTCTTCCCGACCCTGTTGGTCGCGTACTTCGCGATCGGCCTCGGGATCGGCAGCTCGTTCATGCCGCTGCTGACGATCGCGATGGCCGACGTCCCGCCGGCCGACGCCGGGCTCGGCTCCGGGATCGTCAACGTCTCACAGCAGGTCTCCGGGGCACTCGGCCTCGCGGTCCTCGGCACGATCGCCACCAATCGCACCCGGGCGCTCGAGCTGGCCCAGCACCCGCTCGCCGGGTCGCTGCTCGCCGGCTACCACCTCGCGTTCACGATCGGTGCAGCGAGCGTCGCCGTCGGGATCCTCGCCGCCCTGATCCTGCTGCGGACACCCGATGTGCGCGCACCCGAGCTCGTCGTCGAGCAGGAAACCCGCGCCCCCCACGAGTTCGTGGCCGAGCTCGAGCAGCAAGCCGCATGACTCGAGCGGCCCGCGCCACCACTCAGACGCCCACGTCGGCCACAACCTCAAGGAGCCTTATGTCCAGCCTCACAACGAACACCGCCCGCGGCGCGCGGCGCGCACAGATCGTGGCCGAAGCAGTCGTCTCGGCATACATCAACGAGATCACCGCGACGGAGCGCCCGCGCGAGCGCGCCCGGGCCCGCGCCGACGCCCCTGCCAGCCAGGGCTGCGCCGAGCCGTCGCCGGCAGCGATCAGCCGCCGCTCGCCGCTCGCCTCTCGCAGCCGCGGGCGGCCGTTCGCGGCGCGCCGGCCAGCCGCGGCGCTGGAGGTCGGCTGTTGAGGGGCAGGGGCGTCCGCCGGACCCTGCCCCACTCCCCCGCGCCTGCACGACCAGCGACGCATCAGGAGACCGCCAAATACATGCTCAACTTCCCAAACCGGACTCCGCGCCGGCGGTTTGGGAAATCGAGCATGAATATCGTGCTCAACTTCCCGGGGCCAGAACCCGAGATTCGATTTGGGAAGTTGAGCAGGTTTTGCGCGGGTTCGCGTATGCGCGGCGCCCCAAACCACCTCCGGTAGCGACCCGCCTCCGCGACCCGCTCGCACGGATGCGAGCGGAACCGGCCCCATGGACGCCGCGAAGCGGCCCCTAACCGTCTATGGCACCAGCTCGTCGAGCACATCGACGAGCCCGTGCAGGTCGGGCAGCTCGCGCGTCGGCGCCGGTCCGCGCGTTCGCCGAGTCGATTGATCCAGACGGAGCGGAT
>CAWJIO010000004.1:0-90705 GCA_963842995.1 uncultured Solirubrobacterales bacterium
ACCTTGCCCGACGAGCAGGTGAACCCATGCCCGGTGAGCTGGCCGATCGGGATCGAGTCGGTGAACGACCCCGTGACGCTCCTGCCGCTGAAGCGCCCGCTGATCGATCCTGACGTGGCGAGGCGCTGCCGCTGAAGTTGCCGTGCGAACTGATTGACATGTGGCTCGAGAAGCTGACCGGGAACTGCGGCTGCACCGCCCCCTCGGCACTGCAGCTGGACCCGGGGAGCCCGGTGCCGCCGACGAACGTGACGTGCACGACCTTGCGGCCGCTGACCTTCAGGCTGATCGACCCCTTGCGCTGGCTGGTCTTGCCCGACTAGGTGCCGGACTGGGCGGCCAACGCGACGCTCGCGAGCCCGAGCGCACCGGCAGCCGTCAACGCGGCGATCCTGCGAACCATCTTGCCTCCTTGAAAAGGTTTGCCCCCGACCGTCCCCAGGGAACTGGTACTCGGTCGCCGAGGTTTCCGGACGCCGAGACGGTCCGGCTCACCTGCTCTAGCCGTTGTACGCGGCGGTCAGCAACGACAGCATCGTGGAAGCGGTCTGAGATCCGATCGGCGAGCCGCTCGGGTCGGCGAACCCGAGCTCGAGATGCGGCCCGGTCGAGATGCCGACGATCCCCGGCCCGATCGAGCTGATCACCTGGCCGGCGCCGACGTGGGTGCCGACCGGCAGCTGGTTCTCCGGCCCCGCGTGGCCGTAGTAGACGTAGCTGTAGCCGTCGATCGGGTTATCGCAGTGCAGCACCGGGGCCCACGGACCGAAGCCGCCGATGCCGTGCAGCACGATCGTCCCCGAGCAGACCGCGTACTCGGGCGTGTCACCGGGCGCGGAGATGTCGACGCCCTCGTCCGGCGACCAGGTGCCTGGTGGCGAGGCGGCACTCTTCGGCAGCGGGAACGTGAGGCCGCCGCTCGACGAGCCCCGCCCGGAGCCGCGCGATCCGGACGAGCCGCTGCCCGACGTGGACGAGCCGCTGCTCGACGCGGATGCGCCGCTGCCCGACGACCCGCTCGAGCTTGACTGCTTCGTGGCCGGAGCCTGCTGTGCCTCGAGCTGCGCGAGCTGGCCCTCGAGGTTGCCGAGCTGGTCTCTGGCGCCGGCGAGTTGGCTCGCCTTCTGCTCGCGCAGCTGCGCCGCGTCGATCCGCTGGCGAATCAGGCTCAGCCGCGTTTCCGCGAGGCGGTTGCGCTCGGCCAGCGCTCGATCGGTCAGTGACTGCTGGCGCGACTCCAGCCCGCCGAGCCTGGTCGCCTGACCCGCGACGGCCCGACGGGCGTCCCGGAGCCGTCCGACCACTTGCGCGTCTTCGGCCTGGATCCGCTGCTCGAACGCGATCTGGTTGAGCAGGTCGGCGAACCCGTTCGACTCGAGCACGACGGTGACGAGATCGGGTCGATCCGATTCGTACGTGCCGACGAGCTGCGTCGACAGGACCTGCTCGGCGCGCGCCTCGGTCGCCTCGAGCTGGCCCAGACGCGCGCGCGCCGCGTCCGTCTCGCCACGGAGGCTCAACAGCTCGGCCGCCTTGGCTTGGAGGTCTGCCTGGGCGCCACTGATCTGTCCCTGCAGACGGCTGATGCCGGCGCCGAGCTGACCGAGCCGACTCGATTCGGCGTTGACCGCTCCCGAGAGAGTCGAGACCTGGTTCTGGCCCTGGCTGATCCGCTGCTGGAGCCGGCCGACCCCGGCCGCGCGGGCGGGCGGCGAACCTGACAGCAACCAAGCCCCTGCCAGGCAGACCAGCAACACCGCCGAAACGGCACATGCGGCGCGGACAGATGGCCCTCGGAGACTCGGCATCGGATCGCAAAACGGCGCCCCGATCGTCCGGGGGCGCCGCGAATTACCTGCTCCTGCAAGGTTTCAGGAGGCGGCCCAAGGTAACACGGCAGGCGCGCCCGTTGGCGCTCCGATGCGGACCTGCAAGGAAAGCTGCAGCGGCAGGACAGCCGGGCGCGAGCTCGTAGCCGGCCGCGCGCCCCAACCGCCGACCGCCAATGGCGGGACCAGGATTCGAACCTGGGAAGGCAGAGCCAATGGGTTTACAGCCCATCCCCTTTGACCGCTCGGGAATCCCGCCGGGGATCGTGAGTCTAGCGTCGGACGGGGTCCCGACCCCCCCCGGCGAGGGGTCTAGGAACCGTCGCGCAGGCGCTGCGCTTCGGGCAGCGCCTCGAGCTTCTTGAGCGTGTGATTCTCGATCTGGCGGATCCGCTCGCGGGTCACGTTGAACGCTCGGCCGACCTCCTCGAGTGTGTACGGCCGCTCCCCGGTGAGCCCGAAGCGCATCTCGATCACCTCGCGCTCGCGTTCCGGGAGCGCCGCCAGCGCGCGGCGCAGATTCTCACGGCGAAGGTGCTCGACCGCCAGCTCGAACGGGGACTCGGCCGTCTGATCCTCGACGAAGTCGCCCAGCTCGGACTCCTCTTCCTCGCCGATCGGCTTCTCGAGTGAGACCGGTTGCTGCGCCATCCGCAGCACGTCGCGCACCTCGCGCACCGTCGTGTCGAGCTCGAACGCGATCTCTTCAGGGGTCGGCTCGCGACCGAGCGTCTGCACCAGCTGGCGCTCGACGTGGACGACCTTGTTGAGCTTCTCGACCATGTGCACCGGGATTCGGATCGTGCGGCCCTTGTCGGCGATCGCGCGCGTGACGGCCTGACGGATCCACCAGGTTGCGTAGGTGGAGAACTTGTACCCGCGCCGATAGTCGAATTTCTCGACCGCGCGGATCAGCCCCATCGACCCCTCCTGAATCAGATCCAGGAAGGTGAGCCCGCGGCCCAGATAGGACTTCGCGATCGAGACCACGAGCCGCAGGTTGGCCTCGATCATCTGCTGCTTGGCGACCATGTCGCCGCGCTCGATCCGGCGCGCCAGCAGTACCTCCTGCTCGGCTGTCAGCAGGTGCACGCGGCCGATCGAGCGGAGGTACAGACGCAGCGAGTCGAGGCTCGGCTCGACGGTCAGATCAATCTCGATCTTCTTCCGCTGGTCGGGCTGTGGCTCCGCCACCGCGGCGGCGCTCGCCTCGACACTGCCGTTTTCGGACTTGGCCGGCCGGCCGTCGGATCCGATCACATCGATCCCCTGGTCGTCGAGGTACAGGTGCAGCTCCTGGATCTGCTCCTTGGTCACCTCGACCTCCTCGAGGCAACTGGCGATCTCGTCAAAGGTGAGGAAGCCTCGCTCGTGACCCTCGGCGATCAGCGGACGCAGCTCATCGAGCTCCACGATCGGCGCTTCATCACTCAACAGGACACTGGCCTTTTCGCTCACGGCCCCTGAGCTCCTCCGGTAGACGCGGCCTCGATTGCCCGGCCGGGCAACTCCCTCTCTCGACTCTCCAACGCCGCGGGATTCATACCACAATCCGCGCCGTTGTCCAGACCCGGCACGCGAGCTCGAACTCGCGGCTGTCTACCCTGTAAGCAACAGATGTCCGGGAAGCCGTCCTCAAGCTCTTCGGTGGTCGACGTTCAGTCGCAGCTGCCGGCCGTCCAGCTGAGCCTGTCGCGGGTCGGCGTGACCGGCGTCGAGAAGGTGATCCGGATGCGCCAGGGCGGCGCCGAGCAGCTGTTCTCGGCTCGCTTCGAGTGCGTCGTCGAGCTCGGCCCGAACCAGAAGGGCGCGCACATGTCGCGGTTCGAGGAAGTGGTCAACGACGCGATCAACGACGTTGTCCTGGGCGAGTCCACGTTCAAGGTCGAGACGCTCGCCGAGCACATCGCGCAGCTCGTCCGTGCCCGCCAGCGCGCGCGGCGCGCGGAGGTCAAGGTCGAGGCGCGGTTCCCCGAGCACAAGCCGGCGCCCGTGTCCGGGATCCAGACGCAGGAGCTGTACACGCTGCACGGCTCGGCGATCTGCAGCGAGCTCGGAACCCGGCGGCTGATCGGCGTGACCGCCCAGGGGATGACCGCCTGCCCGTGCGCGCAGGAGCTGGTCGCATCGACCGCCCGCGAGCGGCTCGAGTCCGAGGGCTTCGAGCCCGATGAGATCGGGCGGATCCTCGAGGTCGTGCCGGTGGCGACGCACAACCAGCGCGGGCTCGGGACGCTCCAGATCGGCTGCACGGAGCTGTGCGACGACGAGATCGACGCCGCCACGCTGCTCGAGATCGTCGAGCACTCGATGTCCTCGGAGATCTACGAACTGATGAAGCGCGCGGATGAGGCGCACGTGGTCGAGAAGGCCCATCGCCGCCCGCGGTTCGTCGAGGATTGCGTGCGCGAGATGGTGCGGGGCGTGATCGATCGGTTCACCGACCTCGACGATCGCGCGTTCCTGTCGGCTCGCCAGCTCAACCTCGAGACGATCCATCAGCACAACGTCGTCGCGGAACGGTTCGGGACGCTGGGCGAGATCCGGGAAGAGCTCCGGACCGGACGGCCGTCGCCGGCTCACACGAGCCGCCGCACCTGGCTGGACGCGGTGCCGTAGTGCGCGCGGTCGTGCTCGAACGGCCGCGCGAGCCGCTGAAGGTCGTCACGCTGCCCGACCCCGACCCGGCTCCCGGCCAGCTGCGACTGACGGTCAAGGCGTGCGGTGTGTGCCGCACCGACCTGCACCTGCGCGACGGCGAGATCGACACCTCGAAGCTTCCGGTCGTGCTCGGTCATCAGATCGTCGGACTCACCGACGACGGGCGACGGGTCGGGGTCCCATGGCTCGGATGGACCGACGGCACCTGCAGGTACTGCACTTCGGACCGCGAGAACCTGTGCGTCAACGCCCGCTTCACGGGCCGTGACATCGACGGTGGCTACGCCGAGCTGACGGTCGCCGACGAGCGGTTCTGCCTGCCGCTGCCGGACGAGCTCAACGACGAGCAGGCGGCGCCGCTGCTGTGCGGCGGACTGATCGGTTACCGCGCGCTGACGATGACCGGCGACGCCGAGCGGCTCGGGCTGTACGGGTTCGGCTCGGCCGCGCACATGATCTGTCAGGTCGCCGTCTACCAGGGACGCGAGGTGTTCGCGTTCACCCGCGCCGGCGACGAGCGCACGCAGGAGTTCGCGCGCAGCCTCGGCGCCTCGTGGGCGGGAGGCAGCGAGGAGCTGCCGCCCGAGCAACTCGACGCGGCGATCATCTTCGCCCCCGCCGGCCCGCTCGTGCCGCAGGCGCTGAACGCCCTGGCCCCGGGCGGAGTGGTCGTCTGCGCCGGGATTCACATGAGCGATATCCCCTCGTTCCCATACGAGATCCTGTGGGAGGAGCGGATCGTGCGCTCGGTCGCGAACCTGACCCGTCAGGACGGCCACGAGTTCATCGCGCTCGCGACCGAGATCCCGGTCAGGACGACGATCTCGGTCTATGAGCTCGAGCGCGCGGAGGAGGCGCTCGCGGACCTCCGCGCCGGCCGCTTCGAGGGCACCGCGGTGATCGTGCCGTAGGCTTGACCCCATGCCACTGATTCCAATGGTGATCGAGCGGACCGCGCGCGGCGAGCGCGAGTTCGACATCTACAGCCGCCTGCTGAACGAGCGGATCGTGTTCCTCGGTACGCCGATCGACGACACGATCGCGAACCTGGTCGTGGCGCAGCTACTGCACCTCGAGTCCCAGGATCCCGACAAGGACATCTCGATCTACATCAACTGCCCCGGAGGTTCGATCTACTCGGGGCTCGCGATCTACGACACGATGCAGTTCATCAAGCCGGACATCCAGACGATCTGCGTCGGCATCGCGATGTCGATGGGCTCGCTGCTGCTGACCGGGGGGGCGAAGGGCAAGCGGTTCGCGCTGCCCAACAGCCGCCTGCTGATCCACCAGCCGTCAGCCGGGTTCGAGGGGCAATCGAGCGACATCGAGATCCACGCCCGCGAGATCCTCAACACCCGCCAGCGGATCGACGAGATCTACGCACACCACACCGGCCAGCCGATCGAGCAGGTCCACGCCGACATGGAGCGCGACCGGTTCTTCAAGGCCGAGGAGGCGGTCCAGTACGGGCTGATCGATCGCGTGATCGACCATCACTGATCACGGGATGACTGGGGCGCATGCGCCCCAGTCGGGTGCGGCGCATGCGCCGCACCCCGGTGGCGCGCATGCGCGCCACCGAACAGCACATGATCGATGCCACCGGTGATCCGAGCGCGACCGGACGCTCGGGAGCGTCCTACCCCACCTTGTGCTCGATCACTCCGAGCCGCTCGATTTCAATTCGGACCGTGTCGCCGCTGTGCAGGAACCGCGGCGGGTCGAACGCGGCGCCGACACCGCTTGGCGTGCCGGTCAGGATCAGGTCGCCCGGTGTCAGCGTGCACGTCTGCGCGATGAACTTGACCAGCTGCTCGCAGTCGAAGATCAGATCACCCGTGTTGCTGTCCTGGCGCAGCTCGCCGTTGACCCACGTGCGCAGCCGCAGGTCGCCCGCATCCGGCACCTCATCCGCCGTCGTGATCCACGGTCCGTACGGGCAGAACGTGTCAGCGCCCTTGGCCCGCGTCCACTGCGGCTCGCGGCGCTGCAGGTCGCGGGCCGAGACATCGTCGGCGATGCAGTAGCCGCCGATCCGCCCCTCGGCACCGATCACGATCACCAGCTCGCCCTCGTAGTCGAGCCGCTTCACCACCTCCGGACAACGGATCGTGCCACCCGGTGGCGCGATCGAGCCCCGCACCTTGACGAACACGATCGGCGCCTCCGGCGCTTTGTTGCCCGTCTCGGCAACGTGGGCGGCGTAGTTGAGCCCGATCGCATACACCGTGCCCGGGTCCGCGATCGGCGCCAGCAGCGTGACCTCCGACAGCGCCCACTCGCCCAGCGCCGGCTCGGGAACGGTCCGCGTCGCCAGCACCGTGCGCACCCCGTCCCGGTCGCCGAACCCCGTCACGCGGCTGCCGTCGACCAGACCAGCGATCGGCTCCTCGCGGCCAGGGGCCAGGAACGTTGCGAGCTTCATCGCCGCGGCAGCCTATATGCAACCCGCGGCGCGCGACTCACTGCGAGCCGGCAACGCCGGCCATCGACTCCACCTTGCTCGCCGCCTCGACGTGGGTCACCGGCAATCCCACCCCGCGCGTCTTGCTGACCAGGTCGAGCTTCAACCACCTCGACACCCGACGCGGCAGCGTCGAGACGATGATCTCGTCGTAATTGCCAAGGTTGACGGCATCCTGGATCGCCATCAGCGGCTCCGTGTCACCAAGGCTGCCCGTCACCAGCGCGCCCGCCGCCTCCGACAGCAGCGGCAGCGCCTGATCGAGCACCTGCTGGGCCTCATCAGCGCCCACATCCTGAGGATCGACGACCTTGTGCATGCCATGCGGCAGGCGTGGCACGACCAGGTGAAACGTCGCGGGGCCCTGCTGGGCCCGTCCCCGGACCGCGGCCAGCAACCTGTCGGTGGCCGCCGTCTGGTGGGCGACGACAAGAACGTGGGCCGGTTCGGACATCGAACTCACCTCCGGCAGAGGTTGCGGGCTGGATTTGGTGATCGAGTATTCCACCGAGGGGCGCTCGGGGCAACCGGGATGTGCAGTGGCGTCTCTCGTGGCGGGGGATGGTGGCGGGGCGGCTGTCTCGGGGTGGCGGGGCGGTGGCAAGGTGGCGGGCCGGGTCGCGGCGGCGGGCCGGTGGCGGCGGCGGGCCGGTGGCGGCGGCGGCCCGGTGGCGGCGGCGGGCCGGTGGCGGCGGCGGGCCGGTGGCGGGTCGGGTGGGGGCTCGCGTTAGTGATAACGGCGGCTGGGGAGGGGGTGGCGGGGACGGGTGGCGACGACGGGCTGGTGGCGGCGCCCTGGTGCCGGCGGGAAGCGCCGGCGGCCGCCCCGGGCGCCGGCCCGCCTGCGGGGGGCGGTGGCGACGGCGCGCGATCGTTCGCCCCGCCCGACGATCCGCAAGTGTCAGGAGTCTGACTCAAAGACCTGCTCAACTTGCCAAATCGAATCGCCGTGGTGAGGTTTGGGAAATTGAGCACGACTGTCGTGCTCAACTTCCCAAAGCGCGAGGCCTCGGGACGATTTGGGAAGTTGAGCAGGTCCGTATTCGGGTGCATCTCCCTGCGGAGCCGTCATGGGCGGTGGGGTGGCGCGACGGGCCGCCTGGTGGCGTCCGGTCCGGCCCGCGCCGGCATCACACGGACAACCCACCCCCTCCCCAGCCGCCGTTTCCATCCGCCCCGCGCCGGCATCACACGGACAACCCACCCCCTCCCCAGCCGCCGTTTCCATCCGCCCCGCGCCGGCGCCACACGGACAACCCATCCCCTACCCCGCCGTTTCGATCCGCCCCGCGCCGGCGCCGAACGGACAACCCAGAGCCCCGCGCCGGCGCCGCACGGGCAAACCAGTGCCCCACGCCGGCCCGAAACCTGACGCCGCGCCCCGCCACTACCTCAGCCGCGCCGCCAACCCCCTGGCGCTCATGTGCGCGATCGCCTGGATCGAGATCTGTGGGTTGACCCCGGAGGCGGTCGGGAAGGTCGAGCCGTCGAGCACGTACAGGTCGCGAACCTCCCAGGTCTGACCGGTTGGATCGCAGACGGACACCGCCGGCGAGCCGCCCATGCGCGCCGAGCCCATGATGTGAAATGAGCCGAGGGCCAGCTGGCCGGTGCCGTAGCCGGCGCTGTCGGCGTCGAACATGAACTGGCCGCGCGAGCCCGAGGTGCCGGGCGCGTAGGACACCGATTTGGCGTGGGAGGAGAAGATCAGTCGCGCGCCGGCGGTCTCGAGGATCTGGGCGGCGCCGTCGATGCCGGTGCGGACGTGGCCGGTGTCGAATGCAGACAGCTTGTAGCGGACGATCGGCTCGCCGTCGCGGCCGACGCGGACCTCTCCCCCGTCGCGGTCGCGAAGCAGGACGCCGATCAGCGAGGTGCTCGGCAGGCCTTCCATCAGCTGGAAGTGCTCGCGCGCGCCGGACCAGGGGCTGAACGGGATGAACAGGTGCGGGTGCAGCGCGGCGGTCTCGTACTTGACTCCGTAGCCGTCGTGTAGATCGCGGTGCTGGTCGGAGTACAGCGCCTGCATGACCCCTTCCCAGGGCTCGAGCTCCTCGTCGAACACACCGAACACGGCGGTCGCCGGGTGCAGCTTCAGATGCTTGCCGATGTTCGGGTTCGCCAGTCCCGAGCGCCGTAGCAGCGCCGGCGAGTGGATCGCGCCGCACGCGGCGATCACGGCTCGAGCCCGCACCGTGAGCTGATGCCCGGCCGTGGTCCTGCCGACTATCCCGCGGGCCGCGCCGGCCTCGACGAGGACGCGCTGCACCCGCGTCCTCACGACGATCCGGGTGCCGGCGCCGGCGGCGTCCGCGAGCCATGTCTTGACGACCGACTGCTTGGCGCCGACGCGGCAGCCGAGGCCGCAGTACCCACACTCACGGCCCTGGGCGCAGCGGCGGACGCCGCGTGGCATCGCGTCGATGTGCCAGCCGAGCTCGACGCACCCCTGCTGCATCTTGCGCTCGCGCGAGGATGGCTCGTTGTATTCCTGGTTGACGCCGAGCCGATCGCAGACGGCGTCGAGGCTGGCGGTGTAGTCATCCGACAGGAACGCCGGAACGCCGTACGCGGCCCACTCGGCGCGGACATCGTCGGGTGTCCGGAACGAGGTTGTGTAGTTGACGACCGTGCCGCCGCCCAGACACGACCCCGCCAGCAGCGCGACGCTCTGGTCGTGGCTGGCGGTCGGCGCCGCCATGTAGAAGCTGGTCAGCGCGCCGAACTCGGAGCCGTCAAAATCGCGGTCGTCGTAGTAGCCACCGGACTCGACCACGACCACGTCGAGGCCCGCACCCGCCAGGACTCCCGCGGCCGCGCCGCCCCCGGCGCCCGAGCCGACCACCACGACGTCGCAATCCAGCGTCGTGTCGCGGTCGATCGGCGTGATCGTGAGCGCGCGCGGCGGCGCGCCGTCGAGCGGCCCGAGCGGGCCGTCGTAGCCGATCGCGTCCCAGGCCGGATTGCGCCCGCCGTAAACGCCGGGGAGCATGTAATAGAACAGCAGCGCGCCCTTGCGCAGGGCATGGAACACGGCCCGGCGCTGCGGCGCGCGGGAGTCCCGCCACGACAGCAGCACCCGCTGACGCTCGGCCGGCGACAGCGAGCTGAAGCGGCGCGGGCCGGCGCCGCCGAGCGCGCCGAGCGCGGGGCTGTCCCAGAGCGAGAGCAGCGCCGCCAGCTGGTGGCGCTCCGAGCCGCGGGGGTTCAGCGCCACCGCCTCGAGCACCGCCTCCGCGACCCCCAGCGAACGGGCGCTGGGGACGCCATCGCCGGACGGGCAGAAGGTCTCGCAGATGTCCTCGAGCGCGCGCCGCTGGCGATCAGTGAGCTTCATCGGCAGACCTCCTCGTGATTTCCTGTTCAGTCGCCGAGCAGGTACTCGCCGCGGGCGACGACGACCGCCGCACCGCCGACCAGCACGCGCTCGATCTGCTCCTCCGAGTGCGACCCGTCCACCTGCGCGTAGATCGTCGATGGCCGCCCGATCTCGATTCCCTGGCGGATCTCGATCTGCTCGCCGAACCTGATGCGTCCATGCCGGGCGAGGTGCAGCGCAAGCGGTCCGGCCGCGGAGCCCGTTGCAGGATCCTCGGGCACCCCGAGCCCGGGCGCGAACACGCGCGACATGAAGCTGGTTCCCTGGCCGGCAAAGCAGTAGACGCCGAACGCGCCGAGGGCTCCCAGCGCACCCAGATTCGGAGCCAGCGCCGCGAGCTCGTGCTCGCTGTCAAGCTCCACGTAGATGAACACGGGACCGTTGCGGTAGGCCTCGATCGGCAACCCCGAGCCTTCGAGGCCCAGCGCCTCGAGCACCTCCCCGGTGCGCTCGAACGCCTCCACCGCCGGGATCGGCTGCTCCATCTCCCCGTAGACGATCGCGTCGGCCTCGCGCTTCAACGCGACCGGGATCACGCCCGCGCCGGTCTGCAGCCGCACTAACGAGGAGCCGTGCTGCTCGCCGATCACGAACGCGCTGCCGAGCGTCGGGTGGCCGGCGAACGGAAGCTCGGTGCCGGGCGTGAAGATCCGCGCCCGGGCGTGTGCGTGAGCGCCAACGTCGGCCGGGAGCAGGAAGACCGTCTCGGACAGGTTCATCTCCCGCGCCGTGCGCTGCATCAGCTCAGCGCTCAGGCCCGCCCCGTCCGTGAACACCGCCAGCTGGTTGCCCTGTAGCGGGACGTCGGTGAACACGTCCAGGACTACGTACGGGTGCACCCGGTCAGCCCTCCAGGGCCTTGGCGAGCAACCGCCGGAGCGTCTCGCGCTCGTCGGGGTCAAGCGCGTGCAGGACCTCGTCCTCGAATGTCTCGCGTGCCTTCTCGGCGCGCGTGAACGCGGCGCGGCCGTCGGCGGTCAGCACCACGATGTGGCGTCGGCGGTCGGCCGGATCGCGCTCGCGCTTGGCGAACCCCAGCGACTCGAGCTCGTTGAGCAGGATCACAAGGTTGTTGGCGTCCATGCACAGGATCTCGGCCAGCTCGTGCTGCGGCACCCCGTCGCGCTCGGCGAGGTAGGAGAGCACGATGAACTGTCGCAGACGCATCCCGAGCAGGTCCTCGGGCACCCGGCGGTAGACGGTCTTCGACAGCCGCGTGAGCAGCGTGATCGTTCCCGGCGCGGCAGTCGCGAGCTCGGTCACGCGTGGGACTGCCTCGCCCATGGAATTATCATTGACGTGTAGATCATCCTTGTTACAATGACAATCATGCGTGGGAAGGATAGCGGGAGAGCACGCTGGATCGCCCTCGTTGTCGTCTGCTTCGCCCAGTTGATGAGCGTAGTCGACGCGACGATAGTAAACGTCGCGCTGCCGTCGATCCAACGCTCGCTGCATTTCACGCAACAGGACCTGACCTGGGTCGTCAACGCGTACCTGATCAGCTATGGCAGCTTCCTGCTGCTCGGCGGACGGGTCGGCGATCTGATCGGCCGCCGGCGCGTGTTCCTCGCCGGCGTCGCGCTGTTCACGCTCGCCTCGGCGGTCTGCGGCCTGGCCCGCTCGCAGGGCCTGCTGATCGCGGCCCGGTTCGTGCAGGGGTTCGGCGGCGCCGGCGCGACCTCGGCGATCGTCGCGATCATCGCGACCGAGTTCCCCGAGCCATCCGAGCGAACCAAGGCGATGAGCATCTACATGTTCGTCGTCTCCGGCGGCGCGTCGCTGGGACTGCTGGCCGGCGGCGTGATCACGCAGGCGATCGACTGGCACTGGATCTTCTTCATCAACGTCCCGATCGGCGTGCTGACGTTCCTGTTTGCGCGCGTGTGGATCAGGGAGAACCGGGGACTGGGGATCGGGCGTGACATCGACATCCTCGGCTCGGTGCTGGTGACCGCGGCGATGATGCTCGGCGCCTATGCGATCGTGACCTCCGCCTCTTATGGCTGGGGCTCGGCCCACACGCTCGGCTTCGCCGGCGGATCGCTGGCGCTGCTGGCGGCGTTCGTGGTGCTCGAGTCGCGCCTGCGCAACCCGATCATGCCGCTGCGCATCTTCGCGATCCCCGGGCTGGCGGCGTCGAGCCTGGTCCGCGGGCTGCTGATCACCGGCATGTACGCGTCGTTCTTCATCGGCGTGCTGTACCTCCAGCGTGTGCTCGGCTACGGCGTGCTGCAGACCGGAGTGGCGTTCCTCCCGCAGACGCTGGTGCTCGCGGCGCTGTCCGCGGGCGGGATCGCGCGGATCGTGAACCGCGTCGGTCTGAGGATTCCGCTCCTGACCGGACTGGTGGCGTGCATGCTTGGGCTCGTCCTGCTGACCCAGACCGGCGCCCATGACTCCTACTTCTCACACGTGCTTCCCGCCTTCCTGCTGTTCGGTCTCGGCGCCGGTTTCGCGTTCATGCCGCTGCTGGTGATCGCGATGGAGCACGTGCCGCCGGCCGACGCCGGCGCCGCGTCGGGGATCATCAACACCTCGCTGCAACTGTCGGCGGCGCTCGGGGTCGCCGTGCTCGGCACGGTCGCCACCCAACGGACGCAAGCCCTCACCTCGTCCGGCTATGACCACACCGCGGCGCTGCTCGGCGGCTACCACCTCGCGTTCACGGTCGCGGCGGTGGCGGCGGGAATGGGAGTGCTCGCGTCGCTGCTGCTGCTGCGCGAGCCAGCGAAGCCAAGCGTGGTGCCGCAGCAGGTCGAGGCCGAGGCGGAAGCCGAAGCCGAAGCCGCCTAGGCGCTACTCGTCCGCCATCGCGAGCAGCGTCGTGACCGTAGTCCAGTTGCGGGCGGTCGCGGTCACGCCCAACCCCTTCCCGGCCAGCGCCGCCCACAGCTTCGATCGCGCGACGCCCTCGGGATGCCAGGCGTACAGCTCGCGGCCGATCGCCACAAGCCGTTCGGACGGAGCCGCGAGCGACTCGAACCTCCGCACGAGCGCCGCCTCCGGCTCGGCCGACAGAAAACTCACCTGGTAGCGCTTCGGGTTGACCGCGACGCCTTCAAGCGGGTTGCGCTGCACGACGTCGGCGAGCTCGCCGCGGGTGCGGACCACCACCGGCACCTCGAACCCGAACCGGGCTTCGATCAGTTGCTCGCACACGCGCGCCAGCTGCCCCGGTGGCAGTTCACTGGACAGCACCACGTTGCCGCTCTGAACGTAGGTGCGAATGTCCTCGTGGCCCGCGTCGGCGAGCGTGTCGCGCAGCGCCGCCATCGGCACCCGCTTGCTGGGTCCCAGGTTGATGCCGCGCAGGAGGACGATCCGGCGAGTGTCGCTCAGAACAGTGCCTCCTGGCCGGGGTGCCCCTCCGAGCGGTATGGCCATGGCTGTCCGAGCGCAGTCGCGAGGTCGCGCGCGATCGCGGCCTCCGAGCGCGAGGCGACAACCGGCTCATCGATCCCTTCGACGTGGACCAGCGTCCGGCGGCCGTCACCGCGCGCCATTCCCTCGAGCGGAATCAGTGCGAACACGCGGTCCGCGCGGACAAACTTGCCGTAGCCGAGGGCGATCATCGGAGAACCACGTGCCATGCTGTGTCCATCGTAGCCCGGCATTTCTGTGCGAGCAGCTCGAGGCCGACGAGCACCTTTTCAGCGAAGTGGCGTAGGCGGCGGAGGCGGAGCCGGGAGACGGGTAGCCTCCGGTTATGCCCTCCTCCACAGACACCTTCACACTCGGCGAACTGCAGGTCCACCGGCTCGCATACGGCGCGATGCGGATCACCGGCCCCGGGATCTGGGGCGAGCCGGCCGACCCGGCGGGAGCTCGAGCATTGCTGGACCACGTCGTCAAGGCAGGCGTTGACCTGATCGACACCGCGGACTCCTACGGACCCGAGGTGTCGGAGAACCTGATCGCGCAGGCGCTGCATCCATACCCCGATGACCTCGTGGTCGCGACCAAGGGCGGGCTCACTCGTCCCGGCCCGGGGGTGTGGGAGCGCGACTGCCACCCGAAGCGACTAAAGCGATGCTGCGAGGACTCGCTCCGGCGGCTGAAGCTCGAGCGGATTGACCTCTATCAGCTCCACGCGGTCGATCCACGGGTTCCGGTCGAGGACTCGATCGCCGCCCTCGAGGAGCTCCGCGAAGAGGGCAAGATCGGTCAGATCGGGGTCTGCAACGTGAACGTCGAGCAGCTCGCGCGGGCCCGGACGATCGCGCCGATCGTGTCGGTCCAGAACCGCTACAACATCGCCGACCGCGAGGCGGAGGAGGTGTTGTCGGTGTGCGAGCGCGACGGGCTCGGGTTCCTGCCGTGGTTCCCGCTCGCGACCGGTGATCTGGCGAGGCCCGGTGGGGTGCTCGACGAGCTCCCCCGCGCGCGCAGCGCGACCCCGGCCCAGGTGGCGCTGGCGTGGCTGCTCCAGCACTCTCCGGTGACGATTCCGATTCCGGGCACGAGCTCGGTCGAGCACTTCGACGAGAACCTCGCCGCGGCTCAGCTCGAGCTGAGCGAGGAAGAGATCGAGGAGCTGGACGGGCTGGCGTCGCCGGCGCAGGCGCGCTAGCCGGATTCGCCGAGGATCAGCGCCAGCCGGCGCTCGAGCGCGTTCCCGAGCGTGTCCCGCACCGGTCCCTGCTCGAACCGCTCGACGAGCGCGGCGAGAAAGCCCTCGATCACCAGTCGCTTCGCGACCTCGTCGCGGAGCCCGTGCGAGCGTAGGTAGAACAGCTGCTCGGGGTCGACCTGCGCGACCGCGGCGGCGTGCGTGCAGCGGACGTCATTGGCCTGGATCTCGAGCCCCGGGATCGCGTCCGCATGGGCCCGCTTGGAGAGCAGCAGGTTGCGCGACTCCTGGAACGCGTCTGTCTTCTGCGCGCCAGGGTCGACGATGATGTTGCCCTTCCACACGGCGGTCGAGCGGCCCTGGAGAACCCCGCGGAAGGCGAGGTCCGAGGTCGTGCTCGGGGCCGCGTGCTCCTGAGTGGTATCGAAGTCGATGTGCTGGCGGCCATGGCTCGCGTAGGCCCCGGTCACGCGTGCGTCGGCGCCCGGCCCGCCCAGCCGCGTCTCCATCCGCACCCGTCCGCGCGCCGATCCGAACCCGAGCGCGACCCAATCGAGCGAGCCGTCGCGGCCGACCTCCGCGCGCTGGGCGCCGAAGATCCAGCTGCGCTCCGACAGCGACTGACCGCAGACGTAGCGCAGGCGCGCGTTGTCGCCGACGACCAGCTCGGTGACCGTGTTGAAGACCGCGTCGAGCTCCTCGCTCGCGGACAGGTACTGCTCCCAGACCTCGGCCTGCGCGCCCTCTTCGAGCACCACCAGGGTGCGGCGGTCGAGCTCGGTTCCGGTCGCAGCCTGGACCGCGCTCAGCAGGATCGGCTGCTCCACGATGACTCCGCGCGGCACGTACACGAACGCGCCGCCTCGGAACCGGGAATCGTTACGGGCGACGAACAGGTCCTCGTCGGTGACCACCGTGCCTAGGTAGCGCTCGATCAGCTCGGCGTGGGTGTGCGCGGCCTGATCGAGGGCGGTGACGATCACGCCCTCGGGTAGCGCGCCGGTCAGCACTGGGTCGGCGGCGTCGACTTGACGTAGTTCCGCGATCGCCGCCGGTTCGAACATCCCGGCGGTGCGCGCAGCGCCGTTCGAGGGAGTCGGCGCCGGCTGATACGCGTCGAGCTCGAGGCCGGTGATGTCGGTGAACTCCCACCCCGGCCGGCCCTTGAAGGTCGGCAGTTGCAGGCCCGCGGTCAGCTCGGAGGCGCGCTCGCGGCGCGCCGCCAGGAAGTCAGGTTCGGACGCCTCGGCTGGGGCGCCGCTAGCCAATCGAGCCCTCCATCTGGAGCTCGATCAGGCGGTTCATCTCGACCGCGTACTCCATCGGGAGCTCCTTCGTGATCGGCTCGATGAATCCGTTGACGATCAGCTTCGAAGCCTCGTCCTCGGGGATGCCGTGTGACATCAGGTAGAACAGCTGATCCTCGCCGACCTTCGACACGGTCGCCTCGTGGCCGACGTTGACGTCGTCCTCGCTGATCCTGATCGTCGGGTAGGTGTCCGAGCGGGAGTGCTCGTCGAGCAGCAGCGCATCGCAGACGACCTTCGAGCGCGCCCCGTGGGCGCCCTTGGCGATCTCCAGCAGTCCGCGATACGAGCCGCGGCCGCCGTCCTTGGAGATCGACTTGGCGAAGATGTTCGAGGTCGTGTTCGGCGCGGCGTGGATGATCTTGCCGCCCGCGTCCTGGTGCTGATCCTTGCCCGCGAACGCGATCGACAGGATTTCGCCATGCGCGCGCTCGCCCAGCAGGTATACGCTCGGATACTTCATCGTCAGGCGCGAACCGAGGTTGCAGTCGACCCACTCGACGGTCGCGTCCTCGTGCGCCACCGCCCGCTTGGTCACGAGGTTGAACACGTTCGTCGACCAGTTCTGGACCGTCGTGTAGCGAATCCGCGCACCGGGCTGGGCGATCAGCTCGACGACCGCCGAGTGCAGTGAATTGGAGGAGTACGTGGGCGCCGTGCAACCCTCGACGTAATGGACGTATGAGCCCGGCTCGGCGATGATCAGCGTCCGCTCGAACTGGCCCATGTTCTCGGTGTTGATCCGGAAGTACGCCTGCAGCGGCATCTCCACGTGGACGCCCTCGGGGACGTACACGAACGAGCCACCCGACCACACGGCAGAGTTCAGCGCCGCGAGCTTGTTGTCGTTCGGCGGGATGACGGTCGCGAAGTACTTGCGGATGATGTCCTCGTGCTCGCGCAGCCCCGAGTCCATATCCATGAAGATCACGCCCTGCTTCTCCAGGTCCTCCCGCACTTGGTGATAGACCACCTCGGACTCGTACTGAGCCCCGACTCCCGACAGGAACTTGCGCTCCGCCTCGGGGATCCCGAGCCGGTCGAAGGTCCGCTTGACGTCCTCGGGCACGTCGTCCCAAGACCGGCTGGGGGTCTCGGAGGCGCGCACGAAGTAGTGGATGTTGTCGTAGTCGACCTCGGCGAGCATCGGCGAGCCCCAGGTGGGCTGGGGCCGGGCGAAGAAGTGGTCGAGCGCCTTCAGCCGGAAGTCGCGCATCCACTGCGGCTCGGACTTGAACTCGGAGATCTTCTCGACGATCTCCCGGTTCAGGCCCTTCGGCGCCTTGTACAGGTAGTTCTCGGCGTCGTGGAAGCCGTAGCGCTCCTCGTAGTCGGCGTTGATCTGTGCCAGCGCCTCGTTTTCGGTCAGGGCGGCAGTCTCAGGAATAGCCACTACTCCACCTCCAGCTTGATCGTCTCGTTCTCGATGATCACCGGAAACGTGTCCACCGGAACGTACGCGGGCAGTGTCAACGGCTTGCCAGTCCTCAGATCGAACAGCGAGCCATGTCGCGGGCACTCGATCGTACAGGCCTCCTCGTCGAGGTCGCCCTCCACTAGCGTGCCGTTGTCGTGCGAGCACCGATCCTCGATCGCGTACACCGTGCCGGCGCAGTTGAACACGCCGATCTCGAGATCCTCCCACTCGACCAGCCGCATCTCTCCGGGCGCGAGCTCCTCGATGGGACAGACTTCGATGAGTTCCTTCAACGGCACGTGATCCTAAGTCCTAGCAGATTGATCGGATTTCCTAGGTGGATCATAGCGGCTGGGCGGGGCGCGGCGGGGGTGGTTGGCGGCGGCCGGGGGGTGGCGCGGGCGGGTGGCGGCGCGCCGGCGGGTGGCGGCGGCGCGGGCGGGTGGCGGCGCGCCGGCGGGTGGCGGCGGCGCGGGCGCGGGCGGGTGGCGGCGCGCCGGCGGGTGGCGGCGTCGCGGGCGCGGGCGGGTGGCGGCGCGGGCGGGGGCGAGTGGCGGCGCGTTGCGGCGCGGGCCTGTGGCGGCACGGATGCGCTGGGTTGCGCCGGCAGACCCGCCAAAACCTGCTCAACTTCCCAAGCCCGATCGCCGCGCGCCGGTTCGGAAAGTTGAACACGATATTCATGACCAATTTCCCAAACCGCCGGCGCGCGGTGTGGTTTGGGAAGTTGAGCATGTCTTTCGGGCCTCGGCTTGCGCCGGCGACGGCGACGCGGCCTCTCGACGGGGGCGGCTGGCGAAGGTTCGCGCCTCGTCCAGCTCAACACTGACCTCGTCGAAGCCTTCGCGCAAACAGAGTCGATGCTGGAACGAGAGTCGATGCTGGAACGCGAACTCGAACGAATCGCGGCATGATTAGCCCGTGGCCAACATAACCGGGACCTCCACCGCCGACATCGAAGCGCCCCTCGAGCGCGTCTGGGCACTGGTCGAGGACGTCGAGAGCGCGCCGCAGTGGCAGGGCGGCCTGAAGGCAATGCGGGCCGTCGAGCGCGACCCCCAGGGCCACGCCACCCTATGCGAATCCGAGTCCGACGCGAAGGTCCGCTCGATCAAGTCAACCGTCCGTTTCACCTACGACGGCCCAGACCGCCTCAGCTGGCGCCAGGAGAAGGGCGAGCTCAAGTCGGTCGACGGCAGCTGGCAGCTGGCGGATCTCGGCGGCGGCCGCACTCGCGCCACCTACTCGCTCGAGGTCGATCTCGGGCGGATGCTGAGCCTCGTGATCCGCGGCCCGCTGGTCGACCTTCTCCGCGGGATGCTGGTCAGCGCACGCGCCGGCGAGCTGAAGCAGTACGCCGAGGGCGCGGCGTAGTCGCGGCGGGCGGCGCCGGGCCGGGCGCGGCGCGGCGTTCGGGCGGCGGGCGCGGGGCCGGCGGCCTACGCCGCGGCGCCGTCCTCCGACGACTCCGACTCCCACGCGGCCGTCTGCCCGAGCGATGCGCTCTTGAGCACCTTCAGCGACAGCAGCGCGCACTTGATCCGGGTCGCGGAGATCTGGATCCCGAGCAGATCGAGCACGAACGAGCGGTCGAGCGCCAGCAGGTCATCGACCTTCATCCCCTTGACCTCGTCCGACGCCATCGAGGCCGCCGCCTGCGAGATCGCGCAACCGTGCCCCGAGAAGCGGACGTCCTCGATCCTCCGCTCACCGTCGATCGACAGCTGGACCGTCAACTCGTCCCCGCACAACGGGTTCAGGTCGTGGAACTCCAGGTCGACCGTCTCGAGCGGGGGCGCCGGCGGACTGAAGTTGTGCGGGTGCTTGTAGTGGTCGAGGATGTTCTCGCGGTAGAGATCGTCCATAGCGTCTAGGGTAGTCCGCCGCCTACAGCGCCAGCACGCGGCGCACGGTCCCGAGTCCCTCGATCAGCCGCTCGACGTCGGCGGTGCTGTTGTGGACCGCGAACGACGCGCGCGTGGTCGCGCTCACGCCGAGCCGGCGCATCAGCGGCTGCGCGCAGTGATGGCCGGCGCGCACGCAGATTCCCTCGCGGCCGAGAATCTCGCCGACGTCGTGCGGATGGGCGCCGTCGAGCACGAACGAGATCAGCGCGCCACGCTCGGCGGTCGTCATCGGCCCGTGCACGGTCAACCCGGGAATCTCCGAGGACAGTCGCGCGAGCGCCTCGGCGACGAGCGTCTCCTCGTGGGCGCGGATCCGGTCGGGCCCGAGCGCACGGATCCAGTCGACCGCCGCGCCGAGCCCGATCGCCTCGGCGATCTGCGAGGTGCCGGCCTCGAACTTCCAGGGCAGATCGGTCCAGGTCGACTCATTGGCGGCGACCGTCCGGATCATGTGGCCGCCGCCGATGAACGGCGGCATCTCCTCGAGCAGCTCGCGCCGCCCGTGGAGCACCCCGATCCCGGTCGGACCGTAGGTCTTGTGTCCAGTCCAGGCGTAGAAGTCGGCACCGATCGCGCGGAGATCGACCGGCATCTGGGGAACGGCCTGGGTGCCATCGATCAGTGTGACCGCGCCGGCCTCGTGTGCCCGCCGGACGATCCTGGCAACCGGATTGATCGTGCCGAGCACATTCGAGACGTGGACCACGGCGACCAGCTTCGGCTCGCGCTGCAGCAGCGCCTCGTAGGCATCCAGATCCAGCGTGCCGTCGTCGAGCACCGGCACGTAGGCGAGCTCGGCCTCGCGATCCTGGCACAGGAGCTGCCAGGGGACGATGTTCGAGTGGTGCTCCATCTCGGTCAGCACGACGAGGTCGCCGCGATGGACGTTCTGGCGCCCCCACGCGTAGGCCACCATGTTGATCGCGGCCGTCGCGTTGGCGGTGAAGATCGTCTCCTCGACGGTCGAGCCGAGCCAGTCGGCGATCCGTCGGCGGGCCCCCTCGTAGAGATCGGTGGCCTCGACCGCCAGCGGGTAGACGCCACGATGGATGCTGGCCCGGGAGTGCGTGTAGTAGCGCGTCATCGCGTCGATCACAGGCTGCGGGGTCTGCGAGGTCGCGCTCGAGTCCAGATACGTCACGGGGTATCCGTTGATCTCCCGGCGCAGCACCGGGAACTCGGCTGACACGTCGCGGAGTGGCGCCGCCGTCGTGGTCACGCGGCGGCTCCCAAGTCATCGATGATCCAGCCGTAGCCCTTCGCCTCGAGCTCGTCGACGAGCTCCGCCCCACCCTCGCGCACGATCCGACCCTGGTACATGACGTGCACGTGGCTGGGCTGCACGAGGTGCAGGATGCGCTGATAGTGGGTGATGATCAGCACGCCCATGTCCGGCCCCGCGACCGCGTTGACACCGTTGGCGACGACCCGCAGCGCGTCGATGTCGAGCCCCGAATCGGTCTCGTCGAGGATCGCCAGCTGCGGCCGCTGGAGCGCGAGCTGGAGGATCTCCATCCGCTTCTTCTCGCCGCCGGAGAAGCCCTCGTTCAGGTACCGGCTCGAGAACTCGCGCGGCACATTCGTCAGCTTCATCGCCGCTTCGACCGCCTGGCGGAAGTCCTTCAGCGGGATCGGCTCCTCGCCGTGCGCATCGCGGTGTGCGTTGAGGACCGTGCGCAGGTACTTGGTCACGGTCACTCCGGGCACCGCGACCGGGTATTGGAAGGCCATGAACAGGCCCATCCGCGCGCGCTCGTCGGGATCGGCCTCGGTGATGTCCTCGCCCCGGAACAGGATCCGCCCGTCGGTGACCTCGAAATTGGGGTGGCCCATGATCGCGTTTGCGAGCGTCGACTTTCCGGAGCCGTTGGGGCCCATCAGAGCGTGGATCTCGCCCTTGCCGACGGCCAGGTCGAGCCCGCGCAGGATCTCCTTGTCCCCGACGCGGACGTGGAGGTTTCGTATCTCTAGTTCTGTCATGTGTCCGTTCGCTTATGCCGCTGGGGCGTGATCAAGTTCGATAACCGGAGCGCGCTCGCTACGGCGCGAGAATTCCACCAGCTCTGCCAGGGTCGTCGTCTGCAGCGAGCGGATGATCCCGCCCTGCACGCGTGTCCACAGCAGCTTGGTCGCGCAACCGCGGCCGGCGTCGGGCTGGTGTGAGCACAGGACCCGTTCGGTGTGGTCGTGGACGAAGCATTCCATCGGCGCGATCGCGCCCTCGAGCGCCTGCACGACCTCGTCCATCGCGATCTGCTCGGCCGGGCGCGAGAGCCAGTAGCCGCCGTGAGCTCCGCGCGAGCTCATCACGAGCCCCGCCTTGCGGAGCCGCGCGACGACCTGCTCGAGGTACGCCAGCGGCAGGCCCTCCGCATCCGCGATCGCCTTCAGGCTCGTGGGGTGCTCGGGCGACTGACGGCCGAGCTCGACCATCAGGCGCACGCCGTACTCGGCCTTTGAAGAGAAGATCATCGTGGTCAAATCCTACCAGGCCGCTCGGTTATCGAATCGCGGGGTGGGATCGACCGCTGGCCGGGAAAGATAGGGTCATGCACATGGAGGCCGGAGTTCTTTCCCTCGCAAGCACCGGCGAGGTCGCCGAAGCGGCCGCGCTCGCCCGCGCGGCGGGCCGGTTCGGGATCGACACCGAGTTCATGTCCGAGGGCCGCTACCGCGCGTTGCTGTGCCTGGTGCAGATCGCGGTCGACGACCCGGAGGTGCCCGGCGGGGCGCGGATCCTGCTGATCGACACGCTCGACAGCATCGACGTGACGCCGCTCGCGGAGCTGCTCGCGGACCCCCAGATCGAGGTGGTGCTGCACGCCGGGCGGCAGGACGTCGCGATCCTGCGCCGTACGTGGAGCACCGAGATCTCGAACCTGTTCGACACGCAGCTCGCGGCGGGCTTCGCCGGCGCCAGCGCGCAGGCCGGATACGGCAACCTGCTGGGCGCGATTCTCGGCCGCCGGGTCGGCAAGACCGCCAGCTACACGCGCTGGAATGCCCGCCCCCTGACCGACGAGCAGCTCAGCTACGCCGCCGAGGACGTCGCCCACCTGCTGGAGCTGGCCGATGAGCTGCAGCGGCGCCTGCGCGCGACGGGTCGTCTGGATTGGGCGCGGGAGGAGTGCCGGCGCCTGGAGTCCGCGACCGACGAGCGCGACCCCGACACGGTCTGGGAGCGGCTGCCGAGGATCGGACAGCTCGACCCCCGGGCGCGGGCGGTCGCCCGCGAGCTGGCGGCGTGGCGCGAGCGGACCGCCTCATCCGAGGATCGCCCGGTCGGCTCGATCCTCGGCGACCCGCCGCTGGTGGAGCTGGCCAAGCGCCAGCCGGGGAGCCTGCGCGGGCTGGAGCAGACCCGCGGGATCCATCCGTCGACGGTTCGCAAGCGCGGCGACGCGATCCTGAACACGATCGAACGGGGGCAGCAGGCGCCGCCGATCCCGCGCGAGCAGGGTCGGGGACGCTCGGAGCCCGGCGACGCCCCCCTGATCGCGCTCGCCGAAGCGCTGTTGCGCGCCCGCGCGCTCGAGGCCGGGCTCGCGTACGAGCTGATCGCGTCCCGCAGCGAGCTCGAGTTGATCGTGGCGGCCGCCCGCCGGTCAGAGCCGGAACCGCACGTCCGCACGCTGGCGGGCTGGCGGCGCGAGCTGGTGGGAGCGGACCTGCGCGACCTGCTCGCCGGCCGCAGTGCGGTGCATGTCGGCGCCGACGGACGGCTGGCGCTGAGCCCGGCGAGCCCGGACCGGGCGAGGCGGCGATCGCGTCGTGGTCGCGTGTCCAGGTGATCGTCGGGCGTCCGTTGCGGGTACCGGTGTTGACGCGGATCAGGTTCTCGACGTGGCCGGTTAGGATCCGTGCGACCCTGGCGTCGACCTGTCGGCGGGTCTTGTAGTGAGGCCCGCCGAGCCCGTTGCGGACGCGCTGGAGCTGTTCTTCGGCTTTGGTGAGCGCGCGCTCGCGGGCTGAGGTGATCTCCCGCTGCTCCTCGGATGAGTGGATGTAGGCGACCCGGAAGCGGTGGATATCGCCGGTCTCGGGGTCGCGCACCTGCCAGTCTCTGAGCGCGCCGCGATACTTGGTGCGCAGCTGCGCCGGCAGCCGTTGCTCGCGCTGGGAGACGTAACGAAGCGCGCTGAGAGCGTCGTGGCCAACATTGGCCAGGAACCGTTCGCGGAACCCGGTGTGAACACGCAGCGGCACGACGAAGCGCAACTGTGCGCGAGCGATTTGGCACAGCGTCTTCGGATGCCCGCAGGCCGAGTCCACGATCAACAGGCCGCCCGGTCCGGCGAGCTCGCCAAGCCGCTCAAGGCTCTGGCCGACCAGAGACACCTCGGCCGCGTTGCCTGGCTCGGGACGCACGTACAGCGACACCCCGTCGGCGCTCGAGGCCTGCAACGCGCGGACCTGCCGCTGGACCCCGTGGCCCTGCGCCCAGCCGTTAGCCACGAGCGCCGAGCGCTCATACGCGCCGCACATCCGCAGCGCCGTCAGATCGACATGCAGGCGCCCCGCGTCGATCCCGAACCGCTCTATCGCCCGCGCGGCGACCGTGCCCCGCAACGTCTCCGCGTGCACCGCCAAGATCTCAAGCCCCCGCCCGAGCCGGTCATCGTTGAGCAGCGCCGGCGGGATCCCGAACAGTTCTTGCAACGCCGACCCCGACGCCCACCCGGCGATGTCATACAACGGCGAGGGCGAGCACAACCGACTACAGATCAGCGCCGCGACCGTCTCACCCACCGACAGTTGCTGACGCCCGCGCTGGGGCAGCGCCCGGTCGACCGTGCCGATCAGATCCAACTCACCGATGAAGTGCCACGCCAACAGCAGCGGCCCGACCTCGCGGCGCACCCCCGCCATCGGCGGATCCAACCTCGCGAACGATCCCATCAGCTGCTCCAGTTGGCCCGACGCCTTGAGCTCGTCCTCGCGCCCGAGCGTCTTCAGCACCCGGTGACGCACCCGCCCCTGCTCGTCACGATACGCCTGCACCAGCCGCAGATACACGTAGCGATTGCGCCCCCGGACCACCGCATGCCGCTTGATGTACATGTTGGCCCTACAGTAGCGAGCTCACCGGACGGACAAACCCAGACGTTTGAGCCCTCCAGCACCGACCCGAGACGAACCAACCACCCAGCCTGTTGGCCCTACAACCCCGACTACCCGACGCGCACCAACCCACCAACACCAGCCCACAATGCCAGCAACCACCGAGCCGCGCGCCCAACCCGACAGCCGCGCGATCAACCCCCTACCAGTGCGCTACGGGAAAAGGGGCTAGCCGACCTCTAGGACGACCCTAGCTCGAGCATCACCGACATCGCCGAGTCCCGGTTGAACAGGGCCTGCGAAAGCGCCAGTGTGATCGGGCGCGAGCGCTGGATCCAGCCGAGGTCGATCCCCTTCAGGTCGCCCGACGCGGTCGCGTACGTGACCCGCAGCTTGTGCCCGGGCGACTGCGCGGCGATCTCGTCCCCGGTGTCGCCGTTGATCCGGGTCCAGCCGGCGGCGAGCAGGTGCAGCCGTTCGCCCTTGACGAGCTGCTGCGAGCTGCCGAACTTCGGGTCGACCACCACCATCTCGACGGCGCAGAACGCGCTCGAGCCGGGATCGCACTGCTTCGCCTGGGTGACCACGCGGGCGCCGTTCACCAGCGGCAGGCCGGCAACGTTCGGTACCTGGTCCCCGCCGCCCGATCCGCACGCGACAAGGCCAATGATCACGAGCGGCAGCGCCGCCAGCCAGAGTGCTCTGCGGTTCATGGGGCTCGGCTCAAGCGTAGCCGAGCCCTGACGGCGCGCTACCGTCCGAGCAGCTCGATCACCGCGTCGCGATGGGCCCGGGTCGTGAAGCAGCTCGGCTCGGCGAACTCCTCCATCGCGATCGCCTGCTCCCAGGTCAGATCCGCGCACTGCCGTAGCAGCGGCTTGCTCATCGCCGGCACGTGCTCGGGCAGCCGCTCGATCCGCTCGCACCATTCGACCGCGGTACCGAGCAGGTCCTGATGCGCCACCACCTCGTTGCCGAGTCCGAGCTCGAACGCCTCCCGCGCGGACAGGTGGCGCCCGGACGCGAACAGCCCGAACGCGCGCTGATACCCGAGCGCCCGGGTCAGCAACCAGCTGTTGCCCACCTCCGGCAACAGCCCGATCCGGCCGAACGCCGGCACGATCCGGGCCTGCTCGGAGAGCAGCAGCACGTCGCAGGCGAGCGCGAACGCGAGCCCGACGCCGGCCGCGGGCCCGTTGACGGCGGCGATGAACGGCTTGTCGGTACGGGTGATCAGGCGCGCGATGGCGCCGAACTGGCCGCGGATCCAGCGCCAGATCTCGGTCGCGCCGCCGGGCGCGCCGTGCAGCATCCCCTGGCCGGCCTCGTTGATCAGGCGGAGATCGCCGCCGGCGCTGAAGGCGGGATCGCGACCGGTCAGCACGACCACGCGGATCGCCGGATCGGCCGCCAGCGCGGCGAGCTCGTCATGCAGCTGGACGGTCAGGGCGGCACTCAGCGGGTTCAGCTTGTCCGGATCGTCGAGCGTCACGATCGCGTGGCCGTCCGATCGGGCGACGTCGATCAGGCGCCGCCCCGCCCGCGCCTCCTCCACCAGCTCGGTGTAGCTCATCAGGTCAACCTCCTGGACTGAGAGATCTCCAGGCAGCGTCGGCGAGCACCGGCGCGGCCTCCGGTAGCGAAAATCGCGGGCGACCGGCGAGCCAGTGACGCGCCAGCTCCTGGCTCGGCCCGATCCACAGCGCGGTCAGCAGCTCGGTCGACAGCGCGCGCAGCTCGCCGCGATCGACGTAAGGGCCGGTCCAGCTCGAGACCGCGCCGAAGAAGCGGCGGTTCAGCTCCCGCAGCGGACGGGCGGTGGCGATCACCACGCGTGCGTCGCGCCCGAGCAGCAGGAACCGCGCCAGCTCCTGGCGCTCGGAGACCCACTGCAGGTGGTGGCGCACGCCGCGCTGCACGCCGTCGCGGGCCGAGCCGGCGCCTGCCAGCACCGCCAGGAAGCCGTCCTGATAGTCGTGCAGCCCCTCGAGGTACAGCGCGCCGGCGATCCCGTCCTTGTCGCCGAAGTGGTGGTAGATCGAGCCGACACTGGCACCGGAGCGCCGCCGAATGTCCTCGATCGACGCGCCCGCAACGCCGTGGGCGGTGAACTCCACGAGCGCGGCCTCGAGGATCGCCGCGCGTCGATAGCCGGTAGCGGTGACGGACACCGGGGCTAGAATATCATTCTAGAAGAACATTCGAAGCCCGCGCCTGTCTAACCTCCTGCGATCATGTCCAGCACTGCCGAGCTCCTAGCTGATCCCGAACTACAAACAACCGAGTGGGACCTGAGCCCGCTCGTCGACGCCGAGGGCGAGGCCGGCGTCGAGCGGCTCCTCGACGAGGCCACCGACCGCGCCCCCGCATTCGCCGAGGCATACGCCGGCAAGGTCGCGTCGCTCGACGCGGCCGGACTCGAGACCGCGATGCACGAGCTCGGCACGATCAACGACCTCGTCGGTCGCGCCGGCTCCTACGTGTCGCTCCAGTTCGCGATCGACACCGCCGACCCGGCGCGGGGCGCGATGCTCCAACGGGTCCAGGAGCGGGCGACCGCGATCGAGACCAAGCTGCTGTTCTTCGAGCTCGAATGGGCGGCACTGGACGATCAGCAGGTGGAGGCGCTGCTGGCCGACGAGCGGCTCGCGTTCTGCGCCCACCACCTGCACAGCGTCAGGCGCTACCGGCCGCATCTGCTGTCTGAGCCCGAGGAGAAGATCTTCGCCGAGAAGTCGATCTCCAGCGAGACCGCCTGGGCCCGGCTGTTCGGGGAGCTGGTCGCGGCCCTGCGGGTCCAGGTCCAGGACGAGGAGCTGACGCTGGACGTCGCGCTCAGCCGCCTGCAGTCACCCGACCGCGAGCTGCGGCGGGCGAGCGCGGAGGCCGTCTCGGCGGCGCTCGAGCCGGGGATGCGGACGCGTGCGTTCATCTACAACACGCTCGTTCACGACAAGGCGGTCGAGGATCGGCTGCGCTCCTACCCGCACTGGCTCGCCTCCCGGAACCTCGCCAACGAGGCCTCCGACGAATCGGTGATGGCACTGATCGAGGCTGTCCGCTGCCGCTACGACATCCCGCAGCGCTGGTACGCGTTGAAGGCCCAGCTGCTGGAGATCGAGCGCCTGGCCGACTACGACCGCGTCGCTCCGCTGCTCGGCGAGGACCTGACGTTCTCGTTCGGAGAGGCGCGCGAGCTGGTGCTCGACAGCTACGACTCGTTCTCCACCGAGGCGGGACGGATCGCCCGCCGGTTCTTCGACGAGCACTGGATCGACGCGCCGGTCCGCCCGCACAAGCGGGGGGGCGCGTTCTGCGCCTACACGGTGCCGAGCGTGCACCCGTACGTGCTGCTGAACTTCACCGCGCGGCGCCGCGACGTGCTGACGATGGCCCACGAGCTGGGGCACGGACTCCACGCCGCGCTGGCCCAGCCGCAGGGGATCTTCCATCAGTCGACGCCGCTGACACTGGCCGAGACCGCATCGGTGTTCGGCGAGACGATCGTGTTCGGCCGGCTGCTCGACGCGACCACGAGCGACGACCAGCGGCTCGCGCTGCTGGCCGAGCGGATCGACGGCGCGATCGCGACCGTCTTCCGCCAGATGGCGATGAACCGCTTCGAGCATTTGGTGCACACGCGCCGGCGGACCGAGGGCGAGCTGTCCGTCGACCGGATCAACGAGACCTGGGTCGAGACGCAGGTGGAGCTGTTCGGCGACTCGGTTGAGGTCACCGACGGCTACCGGCTGTGGTGGTCCTACGTGCCGCACTTCATCAACACGCCCGGCTACGTCTACGCGTACGCGTACGGCCAGTTGCTCGCCCTGTCGGCGTACGGGCGCTACCTCCAGGAGGGCGAGGCGTTCGTCCCCCGATACCTGGAGCTGCTGGCCGCCGGCGGCTCGCGTAGCCCCGAGCAGCTCGCCGCGATCGTCGGCATGGACCTCGCCGATCCGGGCTTCTGGGATGCTGGGCTGGCACTGATCGACGGACAGCTGGCCGAGGCCGAGCAGCTCGCCGCCGCTCGCTAGATCTTCGCCTTGCGCGTGCGCGAGCGCTCCTCCTGGCGCTCGACCACGTTGACGATCAGCTTCATCACCTGATCGACCCCGGTCGCCTTCGCGTACCCCTTCTCGAACGCCTCGCGCCAGTCGCGCACCCGGCCCTTGGTCGCGAGCTCGTTGAACTGCGAGCGCGGGAGCGCGACCTGGACCTTCGCGTCGGGGGCGATGTCCTTGGTCACCTTCGGACCGGGAAGCTCGACCCGGTACTGCTGCACGTCGCCCCGCCCGCGCAGCTGCAGCCCCGCGACGAGCTTCAACTGCTGCAGCGCCGGCACCTCGGCGATGAACCGCGTGACCGCGGTCTCGATCAGCGTCTTGGTGTCCGATGGCGAGGCCAGATGAGTGAGTCTACTTCCGGATCGTGAACCTGATCGTGACGGTCTTGCCGGTGAGGCGGCCGGCCTTGGGGGTGAGCTCGAGCCGGTAGTTGCCCGCTGCCAGCGCGCGACCGCGGATGCGCCCACTGAAGCTCACCCGGTTCTTGCCGGCCCGGTCGGCGTGCGTGAACGAGCCGACCCCGACGTACCGCGTGCATCTACGACCCTTGCCGTTCCTCGGCGGCTTGACGCACGTCTTGCCCCGCGTGACCCCCGGCTCGCCACGGAACACCGCGAGCGTGGTGGTCGCCGCCCTGCTGTCGGTGTACGTGATCGTGGCGCCGGCGTGCTTGCCGGTCGCGCGGAATGAAGCCGGCGCGATCTTCACGGATCCGAGCACCGGCGTCGCGGACGCCGTGAACGTCTCGTCGAGCCCCATGCTCCGACCATCGGACGAGACCGCGACCACGCGGTAGTGGTAGACGGTATTCGCCTTCAGCCCGGTCAGCTTGGCCGAGACCGCGATCGCGGCGACGCCCTCGAGGCTCTGCACGAAGGTCTTCGATCCATAGGCGGTCGTCTTGCCGTACTCGAACATCACCTTCGTCGGGCTGGCGGAACCCGAGTTCGGCGTGACCATGGCGTTCACCGTCGCCCCGCTCGAGCTGATCGTGGTCGCGGGCTCGGTCCTCACGGCCGGCGGCGCGACCTCGTAGGCGCCGATGTCGCACTTCGGCCCGCTCGGCCGTGGGACGCCGCGCTGGTCCATGGTCGGGCATCCCGCGCCGGTCGCCGGGATCTGGTCGATCGCGGCACTCGGCTGCTGCAGCGAGATCGTCTCCGTCGGACCGCCGTTGTCCTGGAGCGCTCCGAGGTTCGGATCGCCCGTTAGGAACGTCGCCGGACAGCTCGCGTCACCGAAGCCGAGGTTGCGACCGGCGTCGGTGACCGACCCCGGCGCGCAGTTCCCACCGGGGTTCAGCGAGAGAAGGCTGTTCCGCACCGTGATCGTCGATCCGCCCTCGCCGGCCACGCCGCCGCTGGAGGCGGCCGCGCCCGCGGCTCCGGGAGCACCGTTGGACGCACCGCCTGCGCCGCTGCCTCCGCCGCCGGCTGCCCCTGCCTTGCCAGCGCCGTTGTCGGCCAAGGTGACGTTCAGCAGCGTCGCGCCGGAGGAGTGAGTGACGGCAACCCCACCGCCGTTGCCGGCGGCACCGCCGCCACCCCCCGCGCCGCCGGGATTGGTCCCGCCGCCGCCCGCACCGCCGTTGCCACCGGCGCCGCCGTCGCCGGCATTGTTCGAAGCCAGCGTGCTGTTGGTCATCGACGGCGAGCCGGTCGCGTTCCACACGCCGCCGCCGTCCGCGCCGGGGCCTCCGTTGCCCCCGGCTCCGCCGGGGCTGGTGCCACTCGACGGTGACGGCCGGCCGGCCCCGCCGGCGCCGCCCGCACCGGCCGTGTTGCCACTGATCGTGCTCGCGGTGATCTTCAGCGTCCCGCCCTCGTTCGCGACTCCACCGCCGTTGCCGCCGGTGCCCCCGGCGCCCCCCGTCCCACCGGCGCCGCTCGCGTTGTCCTGACCTCCGACCCCTCCGGCGCCCCCACCGCCGGAGTGGTCGCCGGAGATCGTGGCGCCCGTGAGCGTCAGCGCGCCGGAGTTGAAGATTCCGCCGCCCTCGCCGCCGGCTCCGCCGGCGCCGCCCGGGCCGGCGGGATCACTCGGGTTCGGAGTCCCGCCGATGCCACCGTTGCCGGCGTGGCTGTCCGTGATCGCGGCGTCGGTCAGCGCGAGCGTCCCATCGTTGAGGATCGCGCCGCCGTTCTCGCCCGCCGCGCCGGCGCCGCCGGCGCCCCCCGCGCCGTCCTGCGCCTGCCCGCCGCTGATCGTGAGGTCTTGAATCGTCACGGTCGCGCCACCAGCGATCTGCAGCACCCGGTCGCCGAGGCCGCTGGCCGCGTCGATCGCCGTATGCGACTCGCCGGCGCCGGTGATCGTGAGGTTTCTGACGGGCGAGGAGATGCTGAGCTCGCCCAGCGAGGGCCCGAAGAACGGTCCAAGCTCGTAATTCCCCGCCGGCAGAACGATCGCGTTCGCGCCGAACGCGGCCGGGGTGCAGCTGCTGGCGCTGGCCGAGCCCGGCGAATCGACCGCCATGATCGCCTCGCGCAACGAACACCCGCCGGTCGTCACGTCGAGGGTAGTGGTCACGTTGATGGTCGCGGCGGCAGCCGACTCCGTTCCAGCTGCAAGGGTCGTCAGGACCACGAAAAAGAGCAGGCGTCCGCGCAGCATCTTGACTCCAATCTGAATTGCTGAGCGCCGGTATCCGACGCGGCCGATCGGCGCGCGTCCACCAGTGATAACGCGACGGTGCCTGGGAAGTTTCGGGGTGTGCCCGCCCGCTAGAGCTTGTGGCGCTTGAGCAGCGTCCGCCCGATCACCATCCGCTGGATCTCGGAGGTGCCCTCGCCGATCAGCAGCAGCGGCGCGTCCCGGTACAGGCGCTCGATCTCGTACTCCTTGGAGTACCCGTAGCCGCCGTGGATCCGGAACGACTCCTCGACGCAGAAGCGGCCCGCCTCGGAGGCGAACAGCTTCGCCATCCCGGCCTCGAGGTCGGAGCGCTCGCCGGCGTCCTTCAGGCGCGCGGCGCGCTGCGTGAGCAGCCGGGCGGCGTCGACCTGGGTGGCCATGTCGGCGAGCTTGAACTGGATCGCCTGGTGCTGGGAGATGTGGCGGCCGAACGTCTTGCGCTCCTGGGAGTACTTGAGCGCCAGCTCCAGCGCCCGCTGGGCGATCCCGACGCCGCGGGCGGCGACGTTCACGCGGCCGACCTCGAGCGCGTCCATCATCTGCACGAACCCCTGGCCGAGCCCGCCCTCCTCGCCGCCGAGGATGCTGTCGGCGGGAGTCTTGTAGCCGTCGAACACGAGCTCGGTCGACTCGACGCCCTTGTAGCCGAGCTTCTTGATCTTCGGCGGGACGTTGAAGCCCTTGTAGGGGCCGGTGTTCTCCGATACGCCCGGCTCCTTCTCGGCGATGAAGCAGGTCATGCCCTTGTACTTGGGCTCCGCCTGCGAGTCGGTCTTGACGAGCACGAACACGAGGCTGGACAGGAGGCCGTTGGTGACCCACATCTTCTGTCCGTTGATCTCGTAGCTGCCGTCGTCGGTGCGCTTGGCGGTCGTCTTGATCGCCTGGACGTCCGAGCCGCACTCGGGCTCGGAGAGGCTGAACGCGGCGCGAATCTCGCCGGTGGCCATCTTCGGCAGGTACTTCTGCTTCTGCTCGTCGGTCCCGAACTTGATCAGCAAGTAGGAGCCGATGAAATGGGTGTTGACGATCCCGGAGATACTGATCCAGCCTCGCGAGAGCTCCTCGACGATCATCGCGTAGGTCGTCAGGTCCAGGCCCATCCCCCCGTACTCCTCGGGGATCGTGACGCCGAACAGGCCGAGCTCCTTCATCTGCTCGACGATCGGCTCGGGGAAGGTGTCCTCGTGGTCGTAGTGTTCGGCGTTGGGAATGATCTGCTCGTCGGCGAACTGGCGGACCATCTCGCAGATCGCCCGTTGTTCGTCTGTTATTTCAGTGCGTCCGGTCGCTATAGCCATGCGGACGACTATGTCAGAAGTCTGTGCCAGTTCGCACTTTGGCGGCGCGGGCGTGCCACCCTCCGGGGGTGTTGGGAGATAACGAACGCATGCGTGTCGAAATATCCCGGGCCGCCGACAAGGCGATCGGGGCAATCGCGGTCCGCCAGAACGGCAACATCACCCGACAGCAGCTTCTCGGCGTCGGCCTGGCGAGCACCGCGATCACCCGCCGCGTCAAGGACGGCGCCTTGTACCGCGAGCACCAAGGCGTGTACTCCGTCGGCCGCCCCGCCACCACCCCGATCGAGCGCGCCACCGCCGCCGTCCTTGCCTGCGGCCCGGGCGCGGCCCTCAGCCACCGCTCGGCAATGACGCTCTGGCGCCTCGCCAAGCACTGGACGACGCCGTTCGAGGTCACGGTCCCCGGCGACCGCCGGCCCACCGGGATCACCGTCCACCGCTCGTGCCGCCTGCACCGCCGCGACGTGACCACGCAGCTCGGGGTCCGCGTCACCACCCCCGCGCGGACGCTGCTCGACTGCGCCTCGCGACTCACCGATGAGCAACTCAAAAGAGCGGTCAACGACGGCCTGCTATCCCGCCCCATGTACGAGTCGCAGCTGGCCGAGCTGCTCGGCCGCTGGCCCGAGCACCGTGCGGCGCCCCGCTTAGCCCGACCACAACGTGATCGTCGAGCTCGACGGCTACGAGTTCCACTCGGGCCGCAAGGCATTCGAGGACGACCGCGACCGGGACGCCGACACGCTCGCCGCCGGCCACGTGACGGTGCGGATCACCTGGGAGCGGATCGAGCAGCGCCCGGCACCCGAGGCCGACCGACTACGCAAGATCCTCAGCCGCGCGTGACCGCCGGCGCCTCGTTCTGCGCGCCAGCCGCGCCGGCCTCAGACTTGACGCGGCTGTGGCTCCACGGCGACTCGGGCCGCTCCTGCAGCTCCCCGTCGAGCTCGATGTCGACCCTCTCGTTGAAGAAGCACAGCATCCCCTCGACCTTCGAGGCCTCCTCCAGCGGCGCCGGGTAGTACCAGACCAGGTCCTTGCCGTCGCCACCATTCGAGAGCTTCACCGAGTAGTAGGACGCGAGGCCCTTGTAGGGGCAGCGGGTGACGGTGTCGCTTGGCTCGAGTGACGCGCGGACATCCTCGGCCGGCAGGTACCACCGCACCGGCAGGTTGGTCTCGAACAGCGCCACCGCGCGGCCGCTCTCCGCCAGCAGCTCGCCGTCCAGTGACACGCGGACCAGGCGGTCAGACCGGATCGTGTCGATCCGGTGGTACGGATCGCGCGGATGTCCGAGGATCTCCTCCGCCTCCTCGTACCAGTGGTCCATGCGGCTGAAGTAGAACGCGACCATGTCCTTCAGCAGCGGCGGCGCGCCGGGAATCGGCTCCGGGTAGTACCAGGCGCCGGCGTCCACCACGTGATCGCCGACCCGGATCGTGTAGTAGGACGCGTCGCCCTTCTTCGGGCAGTGGGTGTGGCGATCGCTCGGCTCCAGGAACTCACTCCGCACATCGGCGGGCGGGAAGTAGTAGATCGGCTGGTGGCCGGACTCGTGCAGCAGCATCGCGCCGGTGCTGTCCGCGATCGTCTCGCCCGACACGACCACGCGCACGTGCTTCGGCGACGGGTCCAGGTACAGCGCCAGCCCCGGCGGCGGCGGCGCGAAGTTGAATGTACCCGCGGGCCTCTTACCCAACGGCCCACTGCCGGTCATCAAACCCATCGCCCGTCCAGCCTACCAGGGGCCGATTACGGGCTCGTGAACCCGCGGGTCACCCCGCCACCACGATCCCGAGCCACACGATCGCGATCGAGACGAGGAAGATCGCGGCGTCGATCGGATGGAACGAGGGCCACCGTATGTGGGCGACGATCAGGATCCCGACCAGCACCACGAGGCCGAGCTTGACCTGAAGGGTCGAGTCGCTCCAGAGGTGGTAGTGACTCGCCATCGCGGCCCCGGTGATCACGAGCACGCCGATCGCGATCACCGTGCCGATCCCGAACCGCCGGGCCGCCGACCGCAGCGCAACCGCGGATTCGTCACCGGCGCCCCGAAGCACCGGCACCACCACGGCGGCGAGCATCAACTGGCCCCCGACGAAGAACGCCATCGCCAGCAGATGCAGCCACAACACGCCGTTCCAGAACGTCATCGCGCCGCATCGTGCCAGACTGGCGCCCCCATGAACTTCGCCCGTGACATCGTTGACGCGGCGCCGCCCGCAGACCTCGCGCTCGTCGAGCTGGCGCGCGATGGCCGGCGCCGCGAGTGGACCTTCGGCGAAGTCGCAGATCGCAGCGCCCGGCTCGCGGGCGTGCTGAGCGCCGTTCACGGCGTGCAACCGGGCGACATCGTGCTGACGCTGATCGGCAACCGGCCCGAGTGGGTGCTGACGATGGTCGCGTGCTTCCGCCTCGGCGCGGTCGCGCTGCCGTGCAACGAGCAGCTGCGCGCCAAGGACCTCGAGCTGCGCCTGAAGTCAGCGCGTCCCAAGCTGGTCGTCGCCGACGAGCGCAACCGGGGCGAGCTGCAACTCGCCAACCCGGATTGCACTGTTCTGACAATCCCCGACGAGTCCCTGTTCACGGGCCGGACCAAGGCGCCGGCCGTCGAGCTGGCACCCACCGACCCGTGTCTGATCACGTTCACGAGCGGGACCACCGGGGCGCCGCAGGGGGTCGTGCACGGGCAGCGTTACCTGCCGGGCCAGCAGCTGCAGTCGCGTCACTGGCTCGACGCGCGGCCCGGCGACCTCGTCTGGTGCACCGCCGCCAGCGGCTGGTCGAAGTCGGCCCGCAACGTGTTCATCGCGCCCTGGATCCGGGGCGCGGCCGCGCTGCTCCACGACGCCCGCTTCGACCCGCACGAGCGACTCGAGATCCTCGAGGCCGAGCACGTCAACGTGCTCTGCATGGCTCCGACCGAGTACCGCGTGATCGCCAAGCGCGCGACGCTCGCGCCGGCGCCGACGCTGCGCTCGCTGGTGGCGGCGGGCGAGGCGCTCAACCCGGAGGTGCTGAAGACCTTCAGCGAGGGCACCGGCCTCGAGATCCGCGACGGCTACGGCCAGACCGAGACCGGCCAGCTGACGGGAATGCCGGCCGATCAGCCCGTGCGTCCCGGATCGATGGGCAGGCCGCTTCCGGGCGTCGCGCTGCACGTCGACGACGGCGAGCTCGTGCTCGCCGACCCGCGCACCGATCCGACCTTCTTCGTCGGTTACCTGGGCGGCGCCGGCGCGCCGATGGACGAGCCCTGGCGCACGGGCGACCGGGTGACGCAGGACGAGGACGGGTATCTGTACTTCGAGGGCCGGGCGGACGATCTGATCATCTCGGCGGGCTACCGGATCGGACCGTTCGAGGTCGAGTCGGCGCTCGTCTCGCACGAGGCCGTCGCCGAGGCGGCGGTCGTCGCCGCGCCCGACGAGGAACGCGGCGCGGTCGTGCGCGCAGTCGTCGTCCTGCGCGACGGCGTCGCGCCGAGTGACGCGCTGGCGACGGCCCTGCAAGAGCATGTCAAGCACGAGACCGCTCCGTACAAGTACCCGCGGATCGTCGAGTTCGCGCCCGAGCTGCCGAAGACCACGAGCGGCAAGATCCGCCGGGCGCAGCTGCGCGCCGCCGGCTCCGGCGCCGACTGACACGTGCCCGCTACGCTCAGGCGATGGCTGAGCGTCCGGTGATCGGGATCTGCGCGGGACTGGTTCGCGCGCAGTGGGGCGCGTGGGACCAGCAGGCGGCGCTGCTGCCGTTCAGCTACATCACCGCGGTCCAGGAGGCGGGCGGGCTCGCGCTGATGATCCCGCCCGACCCGAGCCTGATCGACGATCCCGACGAGATGCTCGACCGGATCGACGGCCTGATCTTCGCCGGCGGCTCGGACATCGACCCGGCCGCGTACGGCGCCGACCCCCACCCCCACACCAACGGGACCGTTCCCGACCGCGACCGCAGCGAGATCGCGCTCGCGCGCCGCGCGGTGGCGCGCGACCTGCCCGTGCTCGGGATCTGCCGCGGCATGCAGCTGATCAACGTCGCGCTCGGCGGCGATCTGATCCAGCACGTCCCCGAGCAGGTCGGACACGAGGAGCACCGGCGCCGCCTGGGCAGCTTCGACGGCGCCGACCACGACGTCCGCCTGCAACCCGGCTCGCTCGCGGCCCGCGCCGCCGGCGAGGAGCACCACCGGACCCTGTCCCACCACCACCAGGCGGTGGCGACGGTCGGCGCCGGCCTCACGGTGACTGGCGTCTCGACGCTCGACGAGCTGCCCGAGGCGATCGAGGCGCCGGCGTGCCGGTTCGTGCTCGGCGTCCAGTGGCATCCGGAGGCCGACGAGCACAGCCGGGTACTGGCGGCGCTCGTCCACGAGGCCGCGGGCTACCGCAGCGGCCGCGGCTCCGAGTAGCCGGCGCGGCGGACCGCCTCGCTCACCGCGCGCGCGTGGTCCGGACCGCGCGTCTCCATCACCAGCTGCACGGCCGTCTCGCGCACCTCCAGGTCCATCCCCTCGCGGATGTGCTCCACATCGATCAGGTTGGCGCCGTGCTCGCCGATCAGCGTTAGCAGCAGCGCGAGCGATCCAGGTCGATCGGAGATCCGCGCCAGCAGCACCAACCTCCGCCCGGCCTGGCTCTCGTGGCGGCGCGTGACCTCGGCCAGCACGCCGGCGCCGACGTTCCCGCCCGACAGCACCACGACCGTGGGGCCGCCGCCGGCGAGCGGGACCAGACCGGCGAGCAGCGCCGCGACCCCGACCGCTCCCGCACCCTCGACGACGAGCTTGGCGCGCTCCAGCAGGAACACCATCGCCTCGGCGACATCGTCCTCGGGCACGATCACGATCTCGTCGACCCACCGCCTGATCAGCCCGAGCGTCAGCTCGCCGGGTCGCTTGATCGCGATCCCGTCGGCGATCGTCAGCGCCGAGGGCACCGCCACCGGCCGCCCCTCCGCAAGCGAGCGCCCGAACGGCGCGCAGTTCGCCGCCTGGACCCCGACCACGCGCACGTCGGGCCGCTGCGATTTGAGCGCGATCGCGACCCCGCTGATCAGTCCGCCGCCGCCGACCGGTACGACCACCGTCGCCGCCGCCGGCACCTGCTCGTGCAGCTCGAGCCCGACCCCGCCCTGCCCCGCGACCACGTCTGGGTCGTCGAACGGGTGCACGAACGCGAGCCCGCCGTCGGCCGCGCGAGCGCGCGCGGAGGCGAGCGACTCGTCGACCGTCGCGCCGACGAGCCGCACGGTCGCGCCGAGCGCCGCCGCCGCCTCGACCTTGGCGATCGCGGCCGTCTCCGGCATGAACACCTCGCAGCGGACGCCCCGAGCACGGGCGGCGTAGGCCAGCGCCTGCGCGTGGTTGCCGGCGCTGCCGGTCACGACCCCGGCCGCGCAGCCGTCGCCCAGCGCCGCGATCTTCGCGAGCGCACCGCGGAGCTTGAACGAGCCGGTCCGTTGCAGGTTCTCGGCCTTCATCGCGATCTCGACCCCGACCCGCTCGGTCAGCGTGCGCGAGCTCAGCACCGGCGTCTCACGCACGACCCCGGCGCCGGCGGCCGCGGCCTCCCGGATCCGATCCAGCGTGACGAGGTCGAGCGAAACGGACAACGGCTACTCCGGAACCGCCACCACCGCGTCGATCTCGACCTTGGCTCCGTGTGGCAGCGCCGCCACCCCGATCGCGACCCGGGCCGGCGGGTCGGACTCGAAGAACGACGAGTACACCTCGTTGACCTCGGCGAAAGCGGACATGTCGGTCGTGTAGACCGTCAGGCGAACCGCGTCGCCCAGCGTCGCTCCCGCAGCCTGGCACACCGCCGCGAGATTCTCCAGACAGCGCCCAGCCTGCTCGCCGGCGCTGCCCCCGACGAGCTCGCCGGTCTTGGGATCGAGCGGGATCTGACCGGAACAGAACAGCAGATCGCCCGCCCGCACGGCGTGTGCGTACGGGCCGGCCGCGGCCGGGGCCGCGGGCGCGTGAACTGACTCGCGGTGTGCAGACAAATGGTTCCTCCTCTTTCAAGCGGTGTTTGAAGCGTATTGCCGCCCGGCCCGGCGCTGGGTTTGGAGTGTGTTGCAGTCGGCCGCCGGCGGGTACGCTGAGTCCGTGGCCAACCGTCTCGCGGGCGAGAGCTCGCCGTATCTCCTGCAACACAAGGACAACCCCGTCGACTGGTTTCCGTGGGGCGACGAGGCGCTGCACCGGGCGCGCGATCAGCAGCGCCCGCTGCTCGTCTCGGTCGGCTACTCGGCCTGTCACTGGTGTCACGTGATGGAGCGCGAGTCATTCGAGGACTCCGAGACCGCGGCGCTGATGAACGACCAGTTCGTGTGTATCAAGGTCGACCGCGAGGAGCGTCCTGACGTGGACGCGATCTGCATGGAGGCATGCCAGGCGATGACCGGCCACGGCGGCTGGCCGCTGAACGCGTTCCTGACCCCCGAACTGGTGCCGTTCTACGCCGGCACCTACTTCCCGCCCGAGCCGCGCCAGGGGCTGCCGAGCTGGCGCATGGTCCTGCTTGCGGTCGCGGACGCGTGGCAGAACCGGCGCGAGGAGATCCGCGGCCAGAGTGACCGGATGGTCAGCGCGCTCGGCGCCAGCGGCCGGCTCGAGCCCTCGACCGAGCCGATCAGCGAGGCCCTGATGGAGCGCGCGCTCGAGACGCTCGGGGCCTCATACGACCGCGTCCACGGTGGCTTCGGCGGCGCCCCCAAGTTTCCGCCGTCCTCGACGATCGAGCTGTTGCTCGCCGCCGGCGAGCGGGAGATGTCGCTCGGGACGCTGCGCGCGATGGCGAGCGGCGGGATCTATGACCAGGTCGGCGGTGGTTTCTCGCGCTACGCGGTCGACACGACCTGGACCGTGCCGCACTTCGAGAAGATGCTCTACGACAACGCGCTGCTCGCGCGCGCTTACCTGCACGGCTGGCAGGTGTCCGGCGAGGACCGACTGCGGCAGGTGTGCGGCGAGACGCTCGACTGGGCGCTGCGTGAGATGCGGGGTCCCGAGGGCGGCTTCTACGCCGCGCTCGACGCCGACTCCGACGGCGTCGAGGGGAAGTTCTACGTCTGGACCGTGGCCGAGCTGCGCGCGGTGCTGGGCGATCTCGCCGACGACGCGATCGCGTATTTCGGCGCCACCGAGCGCGGCAACTTCGAGCACGGGGAGAACGTGCTGGAGGCACGCGGCCCCGAACCGCAGCGGCTGCCCGAGATCCGCTGCCGGTTGTACGGCGCGCGCGCCGAACGGGTGCGACCGGGACTCGACGACAAGCGGTTGACGTCCTGGAATGCGCTGATGATCGTCGCGCTGGCCGAGGCCGGGGCGGTGCTGCGGCGCAACGACTACGTCGACGCCGCGGTCGCGTGCGCCGCGTTCGTGCTGGGCGAACTGCGCGACGCCGAAGGCCGCCTGCTCCGGACCTGGAAGGACGGCCGTGGCCGCCTGGACGCGTATCTCGATGACCACGCGTTCCTGCTCGAGGCGCTGATCACGCTGTACGAGACGACGTTCGACCCGCGGTGGTATCGCGAGGCGGTGGCGCTCGCCGACACGATCATCGCGCGCTTCGAGGATTCCGAGCGCGGTGGCTTCTTCACGACCCCGGTCGATCACGATCAGCTCCCCGTGCGCCGCAAGGACCTGGAGGATTCCCCGATCCCGTCCGGGAACTCGGCCGCGGCGTTCGGACTCCTGCGGCTGGCGCTCCTGTCCGGCGAGGGCAAGTACGAGCGGCACGCACTGGGCGTGCTGCGGCTGTTGTTTCCCCTCGCGGTGCGCCACCCACACGCGTTCAGCCATCTGCTCGAGGCGGCCGGCTTCTATCTGGCGCCGGTGCGCGAGGTCGCGATCGTCGGCCCGGAGTCCGAGCGCGAACCGCTGCTACGGGTGATCAGGGACTCCTACCGCCCGCACATCGTGCTCGCCGGCGGCGCCGCCGACGGCGTGCCGTTGCTCGAGGGGCGCGCGACCGTGGACGGGCGCGCGGCGGCGTACGTGTGCGAGCACTTCGTCTGTAAGGCGCCGGTCACCTCGGCCGACGCGCTCGCGGCGCTGCTGTGACGCTCATCTGCGCTTCCAGTGCTCCACCGCGGTGTATGCCGGAAGGTTGCGGGTCGCTCACGGGGAACTTCGGTCTAGGTCGTTCGGGGGCGCGCATGCGCGCCCCCGCCGGCGGCGCATGCGCCGCCGGGGCTGGGGCGCATGCGCCCCAGCCTTCCCGCTATAGGACCGGTAGGTAACGGCTGAGCTCCCAGGGGGTGACCTGGACGCGGTAGTCGTCCCACTCCTGGCGCTTGATCTCGATGTAGCGGTTGAACATGTGCTCGCCGAGCGTGCGCAGCACGAGCTCCGACTGGGCGGTCAGCTCGATCGCCTCGCCGAGCGTCTCGGGGAGTTGCTCGATTCCCAGGCGCCGGCGCTCGTCGGGCGACAGGTGGTAGAGGTTCTTCTCCATCGGCTCGGGCAGCTCATAGCCGTGCTCGATCCCCTCGAGCCCCGCCTGCAGCAGCACCGCGAACGTCAGATACGGATTGCAGGCCGGGTCCGGGCAGCGGAGCTCCATCCGCGTGGTCTTCTCCTTGCCCGGGTGGTAGAGCGGCACCCGCACAAGCGCCGAGCGGTTGCGGCGCGACCAGGCGACATACACCGGCGCCTCATAGCCCGGCACGAGCCGTTTGTACGAGTTGACCCACTGCGCGAAGATCGAGCAGATCTCGCGAGCGTGGCGGAGCTGGCCGGCGATGAACGCCTTGCCCACGTCGGAGAGGAAGTACGGGTCCTCGGCCTCGTAGAACGCGTTGTGCTCGCCGCTGAACAGCGACTGGTGGGTGTGCATGCCCGACCCGTTCTGACCGAACAGCGGCTTCGGCATGAAGGTCGCGTGCAGGCCGTACTTCATCGCGTATTCCTTGACCGTGATCCGGTAGGTCATGCAATCGTCGGCCATGTTCAGCGCGTCGGCGTAGCGCATGTCGATCTCGTGCTGGCTCGGCCCGACCTCGTGATGGGTGTACTCGGTGTGGATCCCCAGCTGCTCCAGCGCCAGGACCGTCTCTCGCCTCAGGTCCGAGCCCGCGTCGAGCGTGGTCAGATCGAAGTAGCCGCCCTCGTCGAGCACCTCGGTCGACTTGGCGTCCCTGAAGTAGAAGTACTCGAGCTCCGGGCCGACGTAGTAGTGGTCGAAGCCCATCGACTGCGCGCGCTCGACGGCGCGCCGTAGCACATGGCGCGGGTCGCCCTCGTACGGCGTCCGCTCGGGTGTCTGGATGTCGCAGAACATGCGCGCGGTGCCCTGCTCGGCGGGACGCCATGGCAGCGCCGCGAACGTGCTCGGGTCGGGCATCGCGATCATGTCCGACTCCTCGATCGGGTTGAACCCGGTGATCGACGAGCCGTCGAACCCCATCCCACCCTCGAACGCGTCGGACAGCTCGGTGGCGTTGATCGAGAACGACTTCAGCTGGCCGAGGATGTCGGTGAACCAGAGGCGCACGAACCGGATGTCCCGCTCGCGCACGAGCGAGATCACATCGTCTTCGGTCAGCTGGGTTTCGATCATGCGAGGGCTTGCGGTTGAGCGGTCACGCCAGGGCTTGCGGTTGAGCGATGCGGCGAGGGCGGGAGGTTACTTGGAGGCGGGGCGTCGGGCTGGCCGGCACCTGACGGCGTGCCCCTGGTCGCTGCCTGGACCTGGCCCCGCGTCTCACGCGGCTTTGGCTGCCCCGGACCACACGCCGGCGGGGCGGATTTCAGACGCCGGCCGAGACGCGCCGGCGGAGCCAGCGGTTCGCCCAGAGTTCCAGTTCGGAGAGCGCCGGCTCGAGCTCGCGGCCCATCCGCGAGAGCTGGTATTCGACCCGGAGCGGCGGCCCCGGGATCACGGTGCGCTCGACGATGCCGCGCTTTTCGAGCTGCTTCATCCGCTCGGACAGCAGCCGGTCGGACAGCTCAGGAACGGCCTGGGCGATCTCCGAGAAGCGCAGCGGCCCGTCCATCAGGACCCGGAGGATCGCTCCCGTCCACCGACGTCCGACCAGCTCAACGGCTTCGTGGTAGAGCGGGCAGCACCCCGCTCCGCGGTGTTCGCCATGGCCGCCTGAGGTTTGCTCGCGGACGTCCATTGTGACTCCTGCAGCTTACTTACGCGGCCTGCAGCGTGCGCGATGCCTCGCTTGATCCATCCACTGGCACCTCACCGGCGACGTTCACCATCGCGGTGAAGCCCTCCAGCGCAACCGCCGCGATCGCCTCCAGGATCTGCTCATCGTCCCAGCCCGCCTCGCGCGCCTCCTCGTGGAGGTGCATCGGGGCGCGGCCGTGATTTTCCAGCAGTGCCTGCAGGTACCGAAGCAGCACCGCCTCGCGCTCGTCCTTGGAGTTGAACTGGCGCGCCAGCGCCACCTCATCCAGGGCAAGGCCTGCGGCTCGTCCGGCCCGCGAGTGCATCGCGATCCCGGGCTCAGACCGGTAGTACTCCGCAACCGCCAGCGCGATCCGCTCCAGCGTCGCCAGCGTCAGCTTGCCGTGGCGCAGCTCCGAGCGGAACCGAGCGTAAGCCCGCAGCGCCGCCGGCGAGCCCGCCAACACACCAAGAAAGTTGGGGAGCTGACCGCCGGACGCGAGCGCACCTCGCAACACGGGGACCGAGCCATCGGGCGCGGTCAGGTCGTCATGGATCTGAAATCTGCTCATTGAAGTCTTCATCGGTGGCCACCAGGGGGTCCAAGATACGGACAGGCTTCCTCACACCTGTCCTTTACTTTCGAGACCTGCTTACGGTTCATAAGTGTATCTGGCTAGAACGATTTACACAAGGGCGCAGCTATTACTGCGCCCTTAACAAGCAGGACGTCCCCAAGCGCAAGGAAATTCCCAAAGGGCCTCCTGTCGCGTGCGGAGCAATACCCGCCTCATCCCCTTATACGAAGCGCAATAAACGTCCGATCAGCGCGCTGTGGGAGGCGTGTAAGCGTGTAGGTCTGAAGCCTCGTGCGGCGCATCTGGACGCGGTGTCGGGGTGGCGCCGCTCAACCCCTTTATCGGTGGGTGTGTCTCGGGTCGCGGCGGGGCGAGCGGAGTGTGGGATTGCTGTCGTGGGGTAACGCGGACGTCGTCGGCTTTGCAGCCGCCGCCAGCCGCGCTTCGGGCTGGGGAGGTCGGGCGCAGGGGTGCACCCGACCTCCGGGCAGGAGGCGAGGGGCGCGTGCGGGGTCGGAGACCTCCGAAAATCGTGCTGAACTTCCCAAACCCGATTCCGCGCCAGAGGTTTGGGAAATCGAGCACGACTATCGTGCTCAACTTCCCGAACCCGTGCCCGGCGATCGGATTTGGGAAGTTGAGCAGGTTTTCGGGCGTCCGTGAGCACGTTTTCAGGCGTCCGCCGGCGCCCACCGGCCGACTACCGGCCCAGGCGTCCGCGCTACCCCGCTGCGCGGTCCGACCGCGGCGCCCTCAGCGCCGCGCCACCAGGGCGCTCGGCTGGCGGCTGCCTGAACACCGGGCTGCGCTGCGTGCGAGCTGGTTGCGGCCACGAGCACCAGCAGAATCCCGAGCATCACCGCCCACATGGCGACACGATCGGGTCTGAAGCCGGCGCGCTCATAGCGTCGCGAGGTCTGGCGCCGACCTCGCGGCTGGCGCGTGCCCGGTCGCTCGTCGCCGCGTCCGCGGATCGTGACGGTCCGCCGCCCGGGCAGGCCGCTGCCCGCGGGGCGAGCGTCAGACGCACGCACGGCCAACCGCTCCGCGGGGTGAACGTCATACGGACGCACGGCCAACCGCTCGGCACGCCGCGCCGCGACCTCCACCCGACCCCCGGCCGCCGGCCGTTCGGCGCGCCGCGTCGCGGCGGGCTCGGCCGCACGCACCGGCCTGGCCGCGCGCGGTGAGCTGCGACGCTCCGCTCGGCGACCACGCGCGGGCTCGCGCGGGGGGAAATCCGACCACGGATCAAAGTGCTCTGAGTCGTCGCGAAATCGCGAAACGCCAGCTTCCGGCATAGGGGGCCTCTTTCTGTGCTTGCGGGGTTAGCTGACGGGCTCGCGCCGGACACTCGGCACTACGCGAAATCTCGCGATTAGCCCCAACAACGTGGGTCCCCCGCTTCCTACCGATTCCGTCCGGATGGGCGGTCGGTGCGGGAATTCAGCTGTAGGGGGTGGCATCCTACCAACGGTGCCGGACTGAAGCCGGAAAGAACCATGCAGTTTGCGGGGAAGCGGGTCCGGCGTGCAGGACTCTGCGTTCACGCGTCGAAGGCGAGCGCCGCCCTGGTGCTGCTTCGCTTCATGACGGCAACTGCTTCGCTTCATGACGGCAACTGCTTCGCTTCATGACGGCGGCCGAATACGCTGCTCCCCGATCGCTGTCACGATTGGCCGGATCGGCGGACCGAGCAGGATCCGAACGCATGTCGATGAACCCCCGCGCGGAGGCATTTGAGCGGCTGTCGGGGCCCGCAGCGGCTTTGGCACCCCGTTCTTCGGGGACAACGTCAGGTACGGGTGGAGGGCATGGAGCTGGTCGTGCGGGACGGCGACGACGAGCGACGGGCGCCGATCAGCACGCTCGCGGCGGCGGCCGGGCCCGGCTGGCGGCGCTGACCAACGTGTGAGCGCGCCGGCATGGCCGGCGGCGCCGGGGTCCCTACTCCTTGCCGGCGACCTTGCTGACGAAATCCGCCACGTCCTGGGCTTGCTTTCCCTGCACGACCTGGGAAGGCATCGTCCCGTACCCGAGGCACCCATCGTTGCCGCCCGGCGGCGGCGACTGTAGACAGCCGTTGTTGATCGTGTTGAGCACGAGCAGCGCGGGCGGCATTAGCTGGTCGAGGTTGGGCCCGACCTTGCCGATCGCGTTGGCGGCCGCGAGCGTGTGGCAGACCGCGCAATGCTCGCCGAACAGCTCGCGCCCGGTCTTCTCGGCGGCGTTCAGCTTGATCCCGCCGACCTGAGCGCTCGCGTTGGCGTGATTGCCGGTCAGGAAGACGGCCGGAAGCACGACACCGAAGCCGACGAAAATGACGACGAACGTCACGGTGAACGCCCGGCTGCTGCGGCGCGCCGGGGCGCGTGGCGCCGGGCGCGCGCCGATTCCACCGCGCACGGCGATGGAGACCAAGCCGAGCGCGAGCACGACCCAGAGGGCGATGAACAGGGCGACGCCTAGCACGTGCGCGCGCACCTTATCGTGCCGGCGCCGTCGACGGGCCCGTCCCCGCGGTGGATCAACGCCGCCTCCCGGACGCAAAGCTCATCACGGGCGGCGCAACGGCACGGAAATCCTCCGCCTCAGCCTCGATCTCGCGCTCGTCCGAGGCGCGCTGCTCGGCAAGTCCGATCCGCACATGCTCGTCGAGCATCGAGAAATCCTTGATCTCGGCCATCAGCTGGTCTGGGGCGGCGATCGAGCCGACCCGATCGACGAGCACGTTGATCGCACCGCCGGCGGCTTCGAACCGCTCGAGCTTGCCCTCCACAAGCATCAGGGGCTCGGTCCTCACCGTTAGCCGGTTCTGCTCGTAGACCTTCGAGGGCACGATCAGGTTGATCGTGCCGAACTCATCCTCGAGCAGGACGAACACGATCCCGTTTGCGGTACCAGGCCGCTGTCGCGCGACGACGAGCCCGCCGACCCGCACGCGAGTGCCGTGAGGGAGGGTCGCGAGGTTCTCGCTGGTGACCGAGTCGGACGGCAATCGATCTCGGAGCAGCGCGATCGGATGCGTGTGGACGGTCAATCCGGTCGTCCCGTAGTCGGCGAGCATCGACTCCCACGGCGAGAGCTTGCGCAATTCGGGCGGAGCGGGGAGATCAAGGGGCAGCGCGAGCTGAACCCCGCCGGGCACGCCAACGCCCGGCGTCGCGACTCCCAGCTGCCAGAGGGCAATTCGGCGCGCCGATCCGCGCCGCCTCTCGCCGGCACGATCGCCCGCGGCGACCTCGACCAGGGAATCGCATGCTCCCGACCACGCGAGCAGCTCGAGTGAGGAGGCGCTCGAGCCGGCGCGCGAGCCGAGATCGGAGAGGCTGCGGAAACGGCCGCCTGCTTTTCGGACCGCGACCAGCCGCTTGATCTCCTGCTCTCGCACGCCGCGAACGTAGCCGAGCCCGACGCGGACACGTTCTCCCTCCAAGTCCATGTCGCATTCCGCTTCGCTGTCGTTGATATCGGGTGCGCGCACCTCGATTCCGCGCCGCTGTGCCTCATGCACGAGCGCGTCGGGTGGATAGAAGCCCATCGGCTGCTCGTTCAGCAACGAGCACAGGAACTCCGGGCCGTAATGGACCCGCAGCCAGGTGGACTGATACGCGAGCAGGCCAAACGCGGCCCCATGGGCCTTCGGAAAGCCAAAGCCCGAGAACCCCTGGATCATCGAGAACACTCGTTCAGCCGTCTCCTCATCGACTCCGTGCACCCGCTTCGCGCCGGCGACGAATCGTCTGTGGTGTGCCTCGATCGCCGCCTCGGAACGCTTGCGGCTCATCGCCCGTCGCAACCCCTCGGCCTCACCGACCGAGAACCCCGCAAATGCGATCGCGACCTCCAGCACCTGATCCTGGAAGATGATCGTGCCGAGGGTCTCGCGGAGCACCGGCTCGAGCGATGGATGCTCGTAGGGGACCTGATAGTCCGGCTCGATCCGCAGGCGCTGGCGGCGCTCGATGTAGGGATTGACCGCGCCGCCCTGGATCGGACCTGGACGCACGATCGCGACCTGGATCGTGAGGTCCTGGAGGGTCTCCGGCCTCGTGCGGCGCAGCGACTGCATCTGCGCTCGGCTCTCGATCTGGAACACGCCGGTCGTGTCCGCCGTCTGGATGCACTCGTACGTGGACCGATCGTCGTAGGGGATCTGGCTGAGATCGATGCGCTCACCCCGGGTGCGCGCAATCAGCTCGACGGTCCGCTCGACCGCCGACAGCATCCCCAGTCCCAGCAGGTCGATCTTCAGAAACCCCGCGTCCGAGCACGAGTCCTTGTCCCAGTGAACGATCTGGCGGCCCTCCATCGCCGCCGGCACGATCGGACAGCAGTCGATCAGCGGCCGCGTTGCGACGATCATCCCGCCCGAATGCTGCGACAGGTGTCGAGGCAACCCGTGCGCCTCGGCGGCAAGGCGAACGAGCCATGCCCAGCGACCGGTCGAACCCCGGCGCCCGGATTTTTCGCCCGCGCTCGAAGCTCCCGGTGCGAGCGCAAACGCGCTCTCGATGTCCTTGCCCACCTGTCGGGCGTCCCATCCCTCGCTGCCACGCGCCACCCGCTCGATCTCGCCCGGTGGCAGACCCAGCGCCTTGCCGAGCTCTCGGATTGCGCCCCGGGCCCGGTAGGTGGGAAAGGCCGCGACGAGCGCCGAGCGGTCGCGACCGTAGCGATCGTGGACGCGCGGGATCAGCTGTTCACGGATATCGCGGGGGAAGTCGAGATCGATGTCCGGCAGCGAGGTCAGCTCCTCGTTCAGGAACCGCCCGATCAGCAGCTCGTTGGCGATCGGATCGACGTGCGAGAGGCCGGTCAGGTAACAGACGATCGAGGAGACGCTCGAGCCGCGTCCGCGCCCCGGCGGCAGCAGCGCCCTGGCGGTGTCCGGTCCTCGAATCTCGGCCGCCACTTCCCGCGCGAGCTCGAGCAGGTCGTGATGGAGCAGGAAGAAGCCGGGCAGGTTCAGCTTCTCGATGATCTGCAGCTCCTGCTGGAGTCGCGCCGCGGCCGTGCCGCGGACTCCCACAGTCGCGCTCGCATATCGATCCTGCAGGCGCGCGTCGCACAGCACGACGAGCTTGCGCATCGCTTCGGCATCCTCTGAGCCGGGGTAGCGGTAGCCGAGATCGCTTCCGAGGTCGAAGCGCAACCGGTCGGCCAGCTGTGCGGTCTCGGAGACCGCCTCGGGATATTCGGGGAAGCGAGCTGCCATCGCCGCCGGCGTGGCCAGGACGTGGCTGAAGTTGCCCCGTCGCTCGGGCTCTGAGGCATCGAGCGTCAGATGCAGACGCACGGCCACGAACGCGTCCTGCAGTGGGGCCCGTGATCGCGCGTGCGCGTGGACGTTGCCGGTCGCCACGCACGGCACGCCTAATCGCCGCCCCAGCTCCGACAACCGCCGGTTGCGGGCACGGTCATCGCGCAGGAACGGTCGCTGCAGCTCGATCCGAAGGTGCTCGGTTCCGAACGCCTCGAGCAGGCGCCTGAGCGAGAACTCGTCGTGCACACCACGCAGTGCACAGCCGCTCAGGCAGACCAGTCCCTCGGGGTGATCCAGGATCTCGCCCAGCGCAACGAACGCCTGCGTAGGGGGACCGGGTTTGTCGCGTGTGTGCGCGTGCGCGCGCGTCAGGATCCGGCACAGGCTCGACCACCCCCGGGCGTCCTCGACCAGCAGGGTTAGGTGCCGCCCGTCCTCGAGGTCGACCTCGGCCCCGTGAATCGGGCGCAATCCGAGTGCGCGTGCGGAGACGGCGAACTCCATCGAGCCCGAGACCGAGTTGTGGTCGGTCAGCGCGAGCGCCTCGTACCCGAGCTCGAGCGCGGTTGCTGCCAGCTCGTCGGGGAGCGAAGCGCCATCAAGGAATGAGAAGGCGGAGTGGCAATGGAGTTCGACGTACAAATCGAACGCATGTTCGCATCCGTTCCGGATGGATCAGAGAATTCCCGGGATCCTCTTGACAGATTATTAGTCACTGCTAATATCCGCATAGTTAGTAGTCACTAAGAAGAGGGATGGGAGGCGTCATCATGAAGACCACAACAACCGCGTCTCGCAGCCGCGCATGGACGCTCGTGATCGTCTCGATCGGGCTGTTCATGGTGGTGCTCGACAACCTGGTCGTGAATGTCGCGCTGCCGAGCATCCATCGCGATCTGGGCGCCTCGATCCAGGCGCTCGAGTGGACCGTCAACGCGTACGTGCTCGCGTACGCCGTCCTGCTGCTGACCGGCGCCGCCCTCGGCGACCGGTTTGGACGCAAGCGGATGTTCATCGCCGGGATCGGTCTGTTCACGATTTCATCCGCAGCCGCGGCACTGGCGCCGACGGCCGGCATGCTGATCGCGGCGCGCGCCGCGCAGGGCACCGGGGCCGCGATCGCGACACCGCTGACGCTGACGCTGCTGGCGGCGGCGTTCCCGCCCGAGCAGCGCGGCCTGGCGCTGGGGATCTGGTCCGGGATCAGCGGCATCGCCGTCGCACTCGGCCCGCTGGTTGGCGGCGCCGTGATCCAGCTCAGCTCATGGCACTGGATCTTCTGGATCAACGTGCCGATCGGCCTGACGCTCGTTCCACTGGCCGCGATCAAGCTCTCCGAGAGCTACGGGCCTGCTCGCCGACTTGACCTCGGCGGTCTCGCGCTCGGCTCGACCGGACTGTTCGGGATCATCTACGGCCTCGTTCGTTCCCAGTCCCAGGGCTGGACGAGCCCGGAGATCCTGGTCGCGCTGATCGCCGGAACGGCGCTCGTGATCGCGTTTGTTCGCTACGAGCTGCGGGTCAAGGATCCGCTGCTGCCGATGAGCTTCTTCGCCAACCGCGGGTTCGCGGTCACCAACGCGGTCTCGCTGGCGATGTACTTCGGGATGTTCGGCTCGATCTTCTTCCTCAGCCAGTTCTTGCAGGACGTCCTTCACAACACGCCGCTCCAGGCCGGCATCAAGCTGCTGACGTGGACCGGCGCGACGATGGTCGTCTCGCCGCTCGCGGGATTCTTCTCCGAGCGCTGGGGCAGCCGGCCGTTCATGGTCGCGGGGCTCGGCCTGCAGGCGGTTGCGCTGGCCCTGCTGGCCGAGACTGCCAGCATCCACCAGTCGTACACGAGCATGATCGGACCGTTCATCCTGGCCGGCTCGGGCATGGCGCTCGTGTTCGCGCCCGCCGCGAACGCGGTCCTCTCCTCGGTGCGGTCCGACCAGGCCGGGCAGGCGTCGGGCGCCACCAACGCGATCCGCGAGCTCGGCGGCGTGCTGGGGATCGCGGTACTCGCGACCCTGTTCACAAGCAATGGCGCGTACAGCTCGCCGCAGGCGTTCGTCAGCGGACTGCTGCCGGCGATGTGGGTCGGAGTGGCCGTGCTCGGAATCGGCGCCCTGATCGCCCTGGTGCTGCCGTTCAGCACGCGGGCGTCGGCCGACGCTCACGCCGCGGAGGAGCGCAACGAGCGCGACGCGGCGCGGATCGGACCCGACGCGGAGCTGATCGGACGCGAAGCCGAGCGGGTCGACCGCGGAGCCGAGCGGATCGAGTCCGACGCGGAGCCGGGACTGGCCGGCATCGCGGCCTGAATCCCGCCGTCTACGATCGTGTCCACGAACATGGCTTCCTCGACTCAAACCCCCACCACCACTACCCGTCAGCGCATCCCGGCGTCCGAGCGTCGGGACGCGCTGATCGAGGCCGCCGTGCACGAGTTCGCGCACGGCGGCCTGCACGGTACGCCGGTCGACCGGATCGCCCGGCGCGTTGGCGTCGCTCAGCCGTACGTATTCAGCCTGTTCGGCAACAAGCGCGAGCTGTTCCTGGCGGCGGTCGAGCGGGGGACAGAGCTGATCGCGGAGACGTTCACCCGCGCCGCCGCCGAGTTCGATCCCGCGATCGCGCTGCCCGACGCCACCGTGCTGACCGCGATGGGCAACGCATACGTGGACCTGCTCGCGACGCACCGCGACTATCTGCTGCTCCAGCACCAGTCGTACGCCGCCTGCGACGACGCGGTGATCAGGGAGCGGGTCCGGGCCGGGTACGCCGCCCTGGTCAAGCACGTGGAGCAGCTGTCCGGTGCCGAGCCAGAGGAGATCGACGACTTCTTCCGCTACGGGATGTGGCTCAACGTCGCGGCGGCGATGGGCGTCGAGGATCTGTCGGCCGGCTGCGAGTGGATGCGCGAGGAGTACGCGGCGGGGACGGCCAAGCCTGTGGAACCCGAGGACTAGCCGTCCACGGGGGCGGCGAGCTGGACAAGGTCGTGGTCCGGCTCGATCCGCCACCGGTGCGCGACCTTCTCGAGCCGGCTGTCGAGGCTCCAGCCGTCGGCGCGCTCCGCGCCGGCGTGCACGGGGCTCGCACCTTTGAGCGCCATGCAGCCTTTGTTGTCGCCGAGCGCGCGGATCTCGTCGAGGTCGGCGCGGGACAGCCTCGGCTCATGCGGCAGCGCCGCCAGCTCGGCGCGCTTGTCCTCGACCGGACGCGCGCCAGGCCCGATCTCCTGGATCAGGGTCGGGACGACGCACGCGACCGCCTCGTGCGAGAGGTTCCACTGGCACGCGAGCTGGATCAGCGTCAGCCCGGCGCGTTGCGCGATCGGCCACATCGACTCCAGCCGGTCGCGACCGGCCTCGATCCAGCCCGCGGGACGGAAGCTGCGGTGATCCTGAGGCAGCAGCGGCTGCCCGGCCAGGACATCGTCGAAGAACAGGCCGCCGTAGTCGACGACGCGTGTGATCACCTTCACCTCGTTCGTCGCCGCGGCGCCCAGGCACAGCTCACCGGGCCACGGCTCGAGCGGGTTGAGGATGATCATCGCCCAATCGATCAGCGACCCGAACCGCTCGAGGCAGTCGATGACGTCCAGCGTGAACCCGTTCGCGGGTCCCGGCGCGACGCCGATCATCCGAGTGAGGCCGGTATCGCGCAGCGCCGCCATGCCGTTCCACACCACCCCGCTGGTGTAACCGGTGCGGTCGGGGTTGTGGAGCAGCAGCAGATCAAACGCGTCGATCCCGCAACGCTCGAGGCTGCGTTCAGTCGCCATCCGGAGATAGTCCGCATAGCCAGAGGACTGCCGCAGCCGCGGATCGGTGAACCGAGGGAAGCCCTTCGCGCCGTCGCGCTGGCCGACGTAGAAGTCGTGTCCGACGGCACCGACGATGCACATGTCACCGCGTGGGCGGCCTACGATCGCGCGGCCGAGCATCGAGTCCGCCTCGCCCATTCCGTATACGTCGGCGGTGATCACGGTCCGGATCGACTCGTCCGGCGCGATCAGGGCGAGGAAGCGCTCGTCGTCGAGCGGCTCGCCGAAGCGCATGAAGCGTCCGCCGCTCCAGGTACCGACCGCGACTGGTCCGGGATCGATTGGGGCCATCGCTGATGGAGTGTATGTCTCTTGCCCGCGACCACCTCAAGGCGGACGCGGCCCGCACACGATCACCGCTGCCGCCACCATCTCCCACTTGTAAGGTCGTGGAACACGATCTCGTCGCGACCACAGGCCGTGACGATCTCCCAGTAGCGCCGGCGGACAGGACGATCGGTCCACCAGCGATCCTCGACCAGCCACGACTCGCGCACCGAATCCACCTCGCGTCCGTCGACGTTCACGGGGCAACCATCATCGCCGGCGCTGACCGCCACACGACGGGGAATCGCGAGCCTGCGAGGGCCGCTCATCGACGCCCCCCAACTTGTCTGCGGATCTCGTGCGAGACAGTCACGGTCGGTTCTCAGCCCTCGAACGGCGCCAGCACCGCTCGGCGTTCGGGTACCCGGGATTCGGGGTCGACCTCGAGTACGCGCAGCGCGGCGTCCGGTCCGGCCGCAGCGCGCGCCTGGCGAATCGCCTCGCGCAGCCGTGCGGCCCGCGCCGCGGCAGGATCGTCGAGCAACGAACGCTGGTCGTTGACCGGCGGTCCGAAGCGCTCCACGGACAACCGCAGCACCTCCGCCGGCGCCGGAATCAGCGACAACCGCGGCGCCAGCGCCAGACGCATCCGCACCGGATCGGCGAGCGCCTCCCGGAACACAACCTGCTCGCGCCACGTTCCTCCCTGCTCGACCAGGACCGCCGACAGGGCAATCGCCCGCAATGTTCGCCCGCGCCGCTCGCGACGGGCGAGCAGGCGGTCGATCAGCAGCCCCAACCCGCGCTCGAGCTGGATCCCGGACGCGGCTTCGGGCAACTCGAGTGACTCGCGGATGAACTCCGATGCCGGTCTGGGCACAAGCGCGCTGTCGCCTCCGCTGGCCAGCTCGTGCGCCAGCAGTCCCGCCTTCCCGAAACGATCGGCAAGCGACGCGATCGGGATCGCTGCAAGCTCGCCGAGCGTCCTCACTCCGAGCCGCTCGAGCGCCTCGGGGAGATCGGCCAGCGCGGACCTGGCACGCAACAGCGCGACCGGCTGTGCCGCAAGGTACGCACGCGCCTGAGCGCGATCGCCGGAGACGATCTCCGCCCTGCGAACCCGCGCTCTGGCCGCCGCGGCGACGGCCGCGAACCGCGACGGCGCGATACCGATCCGAGCAGGAACTCGTAAGGCCCGCCGCGCCGCCGTCACCACGCCTTCGATCCCGCCGTGCAACCGCAACAGACCGTGCGCGTCGAAGCACACCAGCCCCGGCCGCTCCGGCTCGACGGACGCCCCGATCGACTCCAGGCGCACGAGCAGCCGCTCCCAGAAATCGGCCACGCCGACGGGATCCGGCGCGACGAGAGTCAAACGAGGACAGCGGGCAAGCGCTTCGCCGAGTCGCATTCCGGGATGAACGCCAAACGTCTCGGCGGCGGGCGAGACCTCCCCGACCTGCTCCACACCCCCGGGTTCGGGCGCGAGCGCCGCGGGCGTGCGCAGGAGCTCGGTACGGTCGCCTGCCGCGATCGTGAGCTGGAACCTGGGAAGCAGAACGCAGACGATCATGGGGGAACATATGTTCGCACGTGGAGAGGACGGTACGCGTGGTACGGTCCTCACGTGTCGCCCCCTAATCCCGTCGACATCGCCGCGAGCGGCGCCAGGACGCTTCGCGCCTTAGGCCAGCGGATCCCAGGCGCCGGCGGGATGCTCGCGCGGTCGCTCCCGGACGCAGTCGCCGGTCGGACGGTGATGATCACCGGCGCCTCCTCCGGCATCGGCGAGTCCACGGCGCTTAGGATCGGGGAGGCAGGCGGGACGGTCCTGCTGATCGCGCGCACGCAGGAGAAGCTCGAGGAGGTGAGGCGGCAGATCGAGTCGACGGGCGGCAAGGCATTTGTCCACCGATGCGACCTCTCCGACACCGACGACATCGACCGGATGGCGACCGAGGTGCTCGAGCAACACGGTCACGTGGACATCCTCGTCAACAACGCCGGCAAGTCGATCCGGCGCTCGGTCAGCCGATCCTACGACCGCTTCCACGACTACCAGCGAACGATGCAGCTCAACTACTTCGCGCCCGTCAAGCTGATCCTCGATCTGCTGCCGGTGATGCGCAAGCAGAACTCGGGGCACATCATCAACATCTCGACGATCGGCCTGCAGACGAACGCGCCCCGCTTTTCGGCCTACCTTGCCTCGAAGGCCGCTTTGGACGCGTTCTCGCGCTCGATCGCGGCCGAGATCATCAGCGACGGCGTCCACATCACGACTGTCTTCATGCCGCTCGTGCGCACCCCGATGATCGCGCCCACGCAGATCTACGACCACTTTCCCACGCTCAGGCCCGATCAGGCGGCGGAGATGATCGCCGAGGCGATCCGCAAGCGACCCAAGCGGATCGCGACGATCTACGGGAGCATCGGACAGCTGAGCTACGCGATCGCCCCGGGAGCCCAGGACCTGGTCGTCAACCGCGCCTACAAGCTGTTCCCCGAGGGTAGCCGCGACGCCCCACCGGAACCCGAGACCATGGAACAGCGCGCATTTGCCCGGGCTACACGCGGCGTGCACTGGTAGGGACGTCGGGCAGCGGGCTTATACCCGCACGCCGGCGTCCCGCATCAACTTGGCGAGCGGGACCGCGACCAGATGCTGCGCCGCGAGGGCGGGCGCGCACTTCTCGACCTGGACAAGCAGCTCGGACTCGCTGGTCGCGTCGAGCTCGACCACCTCGCCTGGGCGCAGCGTTCCCGGCTGATCGGACGCGTCGTCGAGCACGACCTCGCCCGCCACCAAGCGGCCACCGGCGCCGTGCGCCAGCAGCCACTGGCCGATGCTGGCGCCGCGCGAGGCGTACAGGAAGTGGCGCTGGAAGCCCATCGCGTGGATCAGGCGGCGCAGCTCGGCGCGCGTGTGCAACCAGCGCACCAGGCCGCCGGTCGGCAGCCGCGGCACCGCCCCATCGCCCTCCAAGAACAGCGTCGCTAGCTCGGACAGCGAAGGGCTCTGCTCAAGCGAGAACGTGACGTGAATCCCGCGCCCCGCGAGCATGCCGGCCGCGGCGGTCACATCCTGGGGAGGCACGTCGACGAGCATCCCGACCTCGGGCCGTTCGGTCGCGACCGCGGTCATCGGCTTGATGTGGGCGATGTGCGAGACGAGGCTGTACGAGATCCCGGTCGTGAGCGTCCAGCCGGCAACCGCGAGCAGCGCCGCCACGCCAGTGACGGCGCGGGCGGTCCGCAGCCGCCATACCGGCACCTGCCGCGCGCGACGCTCGTCGTTGAGGATCAGCGACGCCGTCGAGGGCCGGCGCGCGAACGACGGGTCGGGCTCGGGACGGTGCTGAAGCGCCCGCTCGAGCGCGGGGCCGATGTCGCGCCGCTTGCGCGCGACCTGGGCCAGACCGAAGCGCTCCAGCGCGCGGTTGGAGGCGCGCACGTGGCCGACGCCGAAGCCGTAGGAGATCACCGGGCAGCCGCGGATGATCGCCTCGAGCACGGTCAGCCCGGCGCTCGAGTGCACGAGCGCGTCGGCGGCCGCGAGCACGTCGCCCATCCGGTCGGTGAACCCCATGATCCGCAGCCGGGGCTCGTCGCCGAACCTCGCCGCGACGCGGGCGCGGAGCGCGTCGTTGCGCCCGCACAGGCAGAGGATGGTCGCCTCCGGCTCCGCCTCCAGCGCCGCCCGAGTGGCGCCGAGCAGGTCACCGACGCCCCAGCCGCCGCCCGAGATCGCGATCACCTTCCCGGCCGCGGGCAGGGCGAGCGACTTCCTCGCGTCGGCGCACGACCGGGCCGCCAGGAATGCCGGCGAGGTCGGCGGCTTGGCCCAGCGGACGCTGCCCGGGCCGGCGATGTGCTCGACCTCGTCGATCGACTCCGGATGCGTGGCGAAGTGCAGGTCGATGCCCGGATGCGCCCAGAACTGCAGGCCCGCGAGATCGGTGATCGAGGAATAGCAGGGCACGTTCAGCCTGCCCTTGCGCCGCAGCTCGCCGAGGACCGCGGTGACGCCCGGATAGGTGGAGACGATCTGGTCGGGGTCGTGGGCGCGGATCAGGCGCATCAGGCCCCGGCGCCCGAGCGCGGTCAGCAGCCGCCTCGACAGCCACCGGGTCGGCGGGAAGTACATGAACAGCCAGTACTGGAGGTCGAACAGCCACGGCAGCCAGCGGAACATGAAGGCCGAGTTCTCGCGCAGGACCTTGGTCAGGATCGGACCCATCGCGGGCAGGCCGTTGACGATCGCAACCTGCGCGTCGGGGTCCTCGTCCTTGAATTCGCGCGCCACCGCCCGCGCCGGCAGGTCGTGGCCCTCGCCGATGTCGGCCGAGATGATCAGCACCTGACGGGGCTTGGACTCGGCGTCCGGCTCGCCGGCGGGGATCACGGTCGTGGTCTCGCGCCCGGATGCGAGCGCCGCCTGCTCGCGGCGCCAGTCGACATAGCGCCGGACGCCCTCGGAGAACGGGGTCGCGGCGGCCCAGCCGAGCTCCCGCTTGGCACGGGCGCTGCACACGACCTTGCCGCCGAAATCGCCGGGCCGCGCCGGCGTGTAGACGATCTCGACGTCGCCGATCAGCTCCTGCACCCGCTCGGCGATCTGCTTGATCGTCACGTTCTCGTCGCTGGCGAGGTTGTAGACACGGTTGACGGCGACGTCGTCGAGACCAGCCGCGACGCCGTCGGCGAGGTCCTCGACGTACACGAACCGGCGCGACTGCCCACCGTCACCCGCGAGCGTCAGCGGCTCGCCGCGCATCGCCTTGCCGACGAACGCGGGGATCACCGCCGCCTCTCGCGCGCGAGGACCGTAGGGGATCCCGAAGCGCAGGATCGTGTAGTCGATCCCGTACAGCTCCTGGTAGGCCTTGCAGTACAGCTCGCCGGCGAGCTTGGTGCTCGTGTACAGGTGGCTCGGAGCCGGCAGCAGCGTGTCCTCGTCGACGGCCTCCTCGGCGCAATCCGAATAGACCCAGATCGTACTCGCGTACGCGATCCGCTTGACCCCGGCGCGTCGGCACGCCTCGAGCATGGCGACGGTGCCGCGAGCGTTGACGCGCTCGGCGTCCTCGGGCGATGCATGCACGTCGTTGACGTCGGCGACCGCCGCGAGGTGCGCGACGGCGTCGCAGCTGTGGAGCGCGCGTTCCAGCGCCTCGCGGTCGGTGATCGAGCCCAGCCGGGTGTCGACCGTGCCGGGGCCGTGCCACGGCGACGGGCGCAGGTCATAGATCACGGGCTCGTGCCCGCGTGCGCGGAGCTTGTCGACGACGTGCGAGCCGATGAAGCCCGATCCACCTGTGACGAGAACCCTCATTCGGCTTCCGGCCGGTAGTACAGCGGCACGCAGGAATGGTTGCGTGCCACCCAGTCGGTATTCGGCAGATCGATGTGATGACTCAAGAGGCGGTGGCACGGCTCGTCGTAGACGCGCCCGGTCGAGCGCTCGAGCCAGTCGAAGACGATGTACTTGTAGAGGCCCGACACCATCCCGTCGGGGAGCTGGATCCGGCTCGGGTAGTGCGGATCGAGGTGCTCGTGTGCGGTCTGGTTCTTCCATCTGACGATCTCGGGGAGGCGCTCGATCTGCACCAGGCCGAGCGCGGCGGTGAACTCGCTCATGCGGAAGTTCAGGCCGTGAACCTCGTAGCCGGGCTTGCCGTAGTTACGGAAGCAGCGTGCGTGCTCGACGACTGATTCGTGCTTGGAGACCAAGACCCCTCCCTCGCCGGTCGAGATCGTCTTGGTCGCGTACAGCGAATATACGCCGACATCCCCGTACGTACCCGCTTTGCGGCCATTCCAGGCTGCGCCGTGAGCGTGGGCGCAGTCCTCGATCAGGAAGATCTCGTGGGCCGCGCAGTAGTCGGCGATTCGCTGCACATCGAACGCGATGTGTCCGCCGATGTGGACCAGAAACGCCGCCTTGGGGCGGTGCTGCTCGGCCTTCTGCTCGAAGTCCTCGAACGACACGCACAGGTCCTCGCGGTTGCAGTCGACGAACTGGGGCTCGGCGCCGGCGCGGATCGCCGCCAGTGGGGTGGCCATGAACGTGTTCGAGGGGCAGAGGACTGTGTCACCGGTCTGGATGCCGGCGTAGTGGAGCGCCGCCAGGGCGCCACCGGCCCAGCTCCCGAGCGCGACCGCCGGCACGCCGTTGTACTCCTCCCATGCCTGCTCGAAGCGCTGATTCATCGTGGCCTCGGCCCACCGGCCAGAGTCCAGGACCTCGTCGATCAGCTCATGCAGGCGCGCGCGGTCGCGTTGGTCAAAGCCGATTGCGAAGCGGGCAAAGCTGTGTGCTTGGTCAGCGGAAGCGGTTGTCATGTGCGTTCTCTCGGGCGCGTCATCCGAGACGCTCGCGGGCCGCGCACTCCCCGCCGGCCGACGGCCGCGTCCGCGCATGGCTCGCCAATCGTCTCAGGTCCGGGTGCGCGCTGGCAAGCCTGTCAGACAAGGAGGACGGTACCGAGTTTGCGCATTTTCAGCTCTGTGACGATCAGCTCGAGGGCCTGTGCGGTGCGGCGATGGGAGTTCCTGGCGCTGTAGAAGTCGGCATCGTGCAGGAGGATCACGTCGCCGGGGGCGATGTTCGCCGTGATCCTGCGGGCGATCCGTTCGGGAGTCGTGAACTTGCGCCAATCCTTGCCCCAGCGGGACCAGAGCAGGGGCCTGAGCCCGTGGTCGCGGGCAGCCCGCAGGCCCGCGGGGCTGTAAATGCCGTACGGGGGGCGATGCCATGCGGGCGCTTGGCCGGTGGCGTCTTCAATCGCGCGGGCGCCCCGGGTCAGGTCCGCGTTCAGCTCTCGCGCGGACAGGCGCAGCTGGAGGACGTGACGGTGGCCGTGGAGCGCGATCGCGTGACCAGCGGCCACGATCCGCGCCGCCAGTTCGGGTCGCCGCTGCACCTGCTCGCCGATCACGAAGAACGTGGCCCTGGCGCCGGCGTGGTCGAGGATCTCGAGGACTCTGGGAGTGCCCTCGGGGTGGGGGCCGTCGTCGAAGGTCAGGGCCACCACGTTCGGCGTGTCCGTGCCTGTGCCGAGGGTCCGTTGGACTCGGAGCCCGGCGGCGGCGCGGGGGAGGATCGGAGCGAGGGCGTGGCGGAGCATCGCGGGCGAAATGATCGCGGGTTGTGGGACGGGAACGCGGTGGGGCGGGGCGCGTGGTGCTGCGCCGCCACTTCCGTAACGTTGCCATCACGATGCTCCGGGCCGAAGGCGACGCCGTGATGCTCATGATCCGCGTGAAACCCCGTTCGAGCCGCGCCGCCGTGGTGGGCGAGCGCGGCGGCCGGCTGCTGGTGCAGGTCACCGCCCCGCCCGAAGCCGGACGCGCCAACGAAGCGGTCTGCCGGTTGCTTGCGAGGAAGCTGAAGGTCGCGGCGGGACGCGTCGGCGTCGTGTCCGGTCAGCGTGCACGCGACAAGCTCGTGCGGATCGACGGGCTGACGCAGGATGAGGTCGCGGCGCGGCTCGCGGGAGCAGGCGCGGGCACCGGTTGAGACGCCAGCACCCCCCTCCTGGATGAAGCCCGACCTCGACCACTGGCTCGCGGACCCCGCACTGTGCGTGGCGCACCGACGGGTCAGCACCGCGTCGGCCGACGCGCTCTGGGAGGCGGCGGCCCGGGTCCGGATCGCCGACGCGGCGCTGCTTGGACGGTTGGTACGGTGGCGGATCCCGGGCACCCCGCCCAGGACCCCGTTCGACACGTTGTTCCGCAATCCCCCGTTCATGGTCCTGCTGGAGGGCGACCTGGTACTGGTGTCGGGGCTGGTGGGACGGATCTGGACGCTCCGCCGCGACTACCCGCGGCTCGCGGACCCGGAAGAGTTCCGGCACTGGTCGACTCCCGGGACGGCTCGGGTGATGCTGGCGAACTGGATCGAGCCGGCGGCCGACGGTGGCGCGGCGGTGGCATCGGAGACCCGCGTGGCCGCGGTCGGCGTGCAGGGGCGACTCGGGCTGGCGGCGGTACGGCCGCTGGTCTCGCGCTTTCAGCACCTGATCGGCAGCGACGGGATCTCGGCGGTGGTGCGGATGGCGGAGGAGGCCGGCTGACGGATGAGGGCCCGGTGCGGCGCGCTGCTGTTGGCACTGTTCTTTCTCGCAGGCTGCGCGACCACGCGCGCGCCCGACGGCGCGCCGTCCGGCTCCGAGCAGCAGAGCGGCAATACGCCGGCCGTCTCGGTCCAGCTCCGGCTCGAGCTGCCGATGATCGGCCTGTCGAGCGCGCCGACCGTCAGCTACGCCACCAGCAGCGGCCATCCGCTGCTGCGGGGCAAGGTCAGTCCCGCCACCTCGACCGTGTACATGCTGTCCGCGGACGGCACCCGGACGGCGGTGAATCCGGCGTCGGGAGGCGGCTTTGCGGTCGCCGCCAAGCTGACGCCGGGACTGAACACGTTCCAGTTCACCGCCGCCAAGCTGGGGGCGCGGAGCACGACCGCGACGCTCGCGGTGACGTGGCGGGGCGCCGCCGCGGCGGCGATGCAGAAGGCGATGCAGGCCGACCCCGCCAAGTACCTGCCGCCCGCCAGCGCCGGGCTGAACCGCAAGCTGCCGCCGCTGCAGGGCATCCCTTCGGTCACCGACGGCTCGGTCACGGTCAGCTACACGCTGGACACGATCAAGGCGCCGCCGCCCCCACTCAGCGGGGGTCCCGGCAAGTGGCTCGGGGGGTTCGAGCTGACCGAGTATTACCCGGCGCTCGAGTCGTGGTTCGTGGGTGCGCTGGTGCCGACGCCCGGGCTCAGCAGCGAGCACCGGATCGACTGGCTGTACTCGGCCCACGGGCTGTCGATGGAGGGCGACGGGGTTGGTCTCGACGGCCGCCGGTACCACATCTCGGACGTCGGCTCGGGCGGCTGGATCGATGCGGCCGGCAATGGTCCGGGCGTGTTCGGGAGCGTCGCCGACGCCCCGTTCTGGCGCACGGGCGGCTTCTGGCGGACGTCGTCGGGTGCGTTCACGTTCCCGCTGGCGGCCGGGAGCTGGTCGAACGGGGTCGGAGTCAGGTACGTGCCGCCACCGGCTGGGATCACGTTCGCACCGGGTCCCTCGCGCGCATCGCTGGCGTACCTGCGTAGCGTGGCGGTCGATCCGAGCGTGATCCCGCTCGGCAGCCACATCTACATCCCGTCATACCAGTCGATCAACGGGGGCTGGTTCGAGGCCGACGACACCGGCGGCGCGATCGTCGGACAGCACATCGACGTGTACCGCCCGCCGCCCGCCAATCCGCAGGACACGGGCAACTTCGCGACCCGGCAGACCGTCTACGTGGTGCCGCCGGGAGTGCCACTGCCGTAGCTGCCGCGCCCGTCGCGCAGCGGCGTTTGTGCCATCTGTGTTACCGCGCAACCGCTTCCGGACCGCCGGCGGGTAACGTCAGCGCCAGCGATGGATTTCGACGGTGAAGTAATCGTCCGCCGCACGCGCTTTGCGAGCGACGCGACCGGTTGGGCAGTCCTCGACGCGGACGGCGAGGACGGTGAGCAGATCGTGCTCGTCGGACCGCTGGTTCACCTCGAAGCGCGCGAGCGGGCCCACGTGCTCGGCACCTGGGTCGACGACAGCCGCTACGGCATGCAGGTCAAGGTCACCGAGGCGCGAGCGCTGCCGCCGAGCGACGCCGAGACGCTCGCCGTCTACCTGCGCCGCGTGAAGCACGTCGGCGCCAAGCGCGCGCAGACGCTGATCGACCGCTACGGCGCCGAGCACGTGTTCGACGCGATCGACCGCGATCCGGAGGGCGCGTTCGCCGCGGTCGGGCTGCGGCAGCGACGCGCCGCCCAGGCCGCGGCGTCGTGGGCGAGCCTGCGCGTGATGCGCCGGCTGCACCTGCTGCTGGCCCCCCATGGTCTCGGTTACCTCTCCACCCGGATCCACAACGAATACGGTCCGGCAGCCCACCGCATCGTCCGCGAACGCCCGTACGAGCTGACCAGCGTGTTCGGGGTCGGGTTCCTGCTGGCCGACCGGATCGCGCGAGCCGTCGACGCGCCCGCGGACGCGACCGACCGCGCGCGCGCCGGCGTGCTGCACGTGCTCGCCGAGGCCGAGCGTGGCGGCAGTACGTGCATGCCGCTGGACGCACTGCTCGTGGCGGCGCGAGAGCTGCTCGGAAACGACCCCTCCCCACAGCTGATCGACGAACTCGTTCGGCGGGGCGACCTGGTCCGCGAGCACCACTGGCTCTACCGCCGCCAGACCGCCGAGTTGGAGGCGGAGCTCGCCGACAGGATCGCCGAGCTGATCGCCTCGGCGCCCGGCAAGAGACTCCGGGAGCCGCCCCCGCACGCGTCCGAAACCGAGCTCACCGCCGAGCAGTACGCCGGCGTCCGGAACGCCTTCACCCACCGCCTGTCACTGATCACCGGCGGACCCGGCACCGGCAAGACGGCCTCGATCAAGACGATCGGGTCACTCGCCGCCGGCAATGGCGCACGGGTGATGCTCGCGGCGCCGACCGGCCGCGCCGCGATCCGGATGACCGAGGCCAGTGGGCTGCGGGCACGCACCGTCCATTCGACGCTCGGGTGGGTCCCGGGGAAGGGACCGACGCACTACGAGGGCGCCCCGCTCAAGTGCGATCTGCTGATCGTCGACGAGACGTCGATGGCGAACCTCGAGCTGCTGGTCACGCTGCTGCGGGCCGTCGGCCCCGAGACGCATGTAGTGCTTGTCGGCGACGCCGACCAGCTCGCGCCCGTCGGTGCCGGCAAGCCGTTCGCGGAGCTCGTCGCGAGCGAGGCGGTGCCGACGACCCGGCTGACCCACATCTTCCGGCAGGCCGCCGGCAGCATGATCGTCCAGGGCGCCCACGCGATCCGTCGTGGCGACGCGCCCGACTTCACCCCGGCCGCCGAGATGCGCCGCGACCTGTTCATGATCGAGCGGGCCGGCCCGCCCGCGGCGCGCGACGAGATCGTCTCGCTGGTCAGCGAGCGGCTGCCGGACCATTACGGGATCGATCCGTTGGGCGACATCCAGGTGTTCGCGCCCGTGTACCGCGGCGAGCTCGGGATCGACGCGCTCAACGAGGCGCTGCGCGCGAAGCTCAACCCCGACGGGCGGCCCGTGCGCGGCGGGCGCCTGCGGATCGGCGACAAGCTGATGATGACCGGTCGCAACCTCCACGACCTGGGGCTGATGAACGGAACGTTGCTGCGACTGATCGACGAGGTCGAACACAGCACCGACGGGGACGACGCGGCGCTGCTGCTGGCCGCCGACGACGGCGCGATCTTTCGGCTCCCACCCGAGGAGTCCGACCGGCTGCGGTTCGCATACGCGTGCTCGGTCCACCGCGGCCAGGGGATCGAGCTGCCCGTGGCGGTGATCGTCGCCCATCCGGCGGCCGGCGCGTTCTTCCTGCGGCGCGAGATGCTGTACACGGCGATCACGCGCGCGAAGCTCGCGACGGTGATCGTCGGCACCAAGGACGTTGTCGCGCGCGCGGCGCGCACGCCGGACACGGGCCGGCGACACAGCCGGCTCGCGGAGAGGCTGCATCGCGGCTAGCCGGGGTTGACGACCGTCGCCCAGACGGGGGCTAGCCGGGGTTGACGACCGTCGCCCAGACGGAGGTCGCGGCAAGGTTCCCGGGCGCCCAGCTGGCGACCACCACGAGCGAGTCCCCGACCGTCAGCGAGGAGCTGTACTGAGGCACGGCGTTTTTCGCTGGGACCTGGAGCGTGACCACATTGCCTCCCGCCCCCGTCGTGCTACCGAGCTTGGCGTACATCTTCAGGTAGCTCACGGTGTCCCGCCAGGCGACCCACAGCCGCCCGTCGGCGGTGTAGGCGGCGGTCGGCGAGTGCGGGTAGATCGGCGAGCTGGGCATCGTGCCGGCGATCCGCTCCGTGCCCGCGAAGACGAGCGTCGGGCTCGGATCGCCGGGCGCCCAGGAGAGCAGGTTCGCCGGCTGCGTCCCATGCTCGTAGACGACTCGGCAGATCTGCTCGCAGGCGAGCGCCGGCCGCCCCTCGTCGAGTTGATTGATCCCGTCGCCCGAGGGCACGTGCAGGGGCGGCCCCGCCGAGGCGCCGGTCGCGGGGTTGAGCTGCATCATGTACAGCCCCGTGTGCGAGCTTCCCATCGGGGTCATGTACCAGGCGAGCCACAGCCGCCCGGAGCTGTCGTAGGCGAGCGTCGGGTCGTACGACCTCCCCGGGGCCTGCGCGCTCAGGTCGTTCGGGACCGCGCCCGAGGCGCCGCGGTACACGGCGAGCGAGCTCTGCGTCGCGACCCACAGCGGCGTGCTGCCATCGGACGCGAGCACCGCGCCGCTCGCGCCGCCCGTGGAGTAGTAAACCTGCGAGCTGGCGAGCACCGGAGTGCCGTAGCTGCCGTCGGTGGCTCGCGACGCGATCAGCGTTCCGTTCAGCGGGTCGCCGCTGTTGCCGCTGTGCAGCCCGGAGAAGATCATCTGCACTCCGCCTCCGGGCGACGGGAACAGCACTGGATCGCCGATCCCGGTCACGGTCCAGCCGCTGAACGGGATCCGACGCGCGATCGCGCCGATTCCACCCGGACCCGCGTGGAACGTGTCGGACTCGATCGAGCCCCCGGCCGAGCGCGCGTACGCGGCGACGACGGTGGCGGCGGCGCGGTTGGCGAGCGCGACCGTCGGGACCAGGAACGGCGAGTCGTTGTCGGTCTGAACGGACAGCTGGGTCCACGGGATCGGCGAGAAGCCGGGGCTGGTCGCGGGAGCACCGTGGATCCCGGCCGCGTGCTGCAGCGTGCCGGTGCTCGTCGCCAGCAGCCGGCTGCCGGTGGCGCTGTAGTCGATCTCGCAGCCGACCATCAGCGTCGCGTTGGTCACCCCTGCACGGCGGCAGACCCGCGCGGCCGTGGTGACGCGGCGATGCCCGAACGACGCCAGCGACACCAGCGTGTGCGGGAAACCGGGTACCAAGTACGAGTTGGTGTTCTTCCCCGGCGGGTACACGAACAGGGACTCGCGCTGGGTGATCCGCCAGCTGCGCCCGAACCCGCCGAGCACGATCCGCCGCTGCGCCGCACTGAACACGAACAGGCCGACGCTCTCGATCTGCTTGGCGGCGTAACGATGGCCGTTGCGGCCGATGAAGTCGTCGTCTACCTGCCAGTCGTGTCCGGTGATGTTCATGGCGGCGATCTGGTCTTTGGTGACCTTGACTTTGGTGTACACGGTCGGGTCCAGGCGGGCGTAGACCTTCAGCCCGGTGCTGGTAGCGGTCGAGCTGATGAGATCGATGATGACCTCGTAGCTGGTCAGCGGCCGTCCGCGCCAGTTGAGGCTGATGAACGAGAACAACCGGTGCTCGACCTTGTTCCACTTCGAGGTTCCGGGCGGGAAATGGCGCAGCTCAAGGTCGAGTCCGGTCTCGTCGGCCAGCCTTTGCAGCTCGACCTTCCATAGGTGCACGCGAGGACTGTTGCCGCCGCCGCAGTCGGCGGTGATGGTCAGCGTCTCGGCGTCGGGGAAGCGCTCGGCGCCGAGGTGCTCCCACCACGCGCGGATGCTCGCGACCGCGAACTGCGCGGTTTCGGCCGACCGTCATCGACGCCGAGCAGGCCCCGGAGCAGCCCCGCCCGCTTCGGGCTGGGCGTGACCGCGATGTTGACGCCCTCGACGCCGATTGACGTCAGGAGCGCGCGGGTCCCGTCCTTCCAGGTGACCGTCGTCTCGGTGGGGCCGTAGCGCACCCGTCCGCCGCCTGGGAGCCTGATCGTCTGACCGGGGGCCGGGAAGCGGCGGTGGCGATCGATGTAGAGCCCCAGCGGCGAGCCCTTGTCGACCTCGACGATCGCGCCGCCGACCCGCATCGCGAACGCCGTGTTCATCGCCAGGCTGCCGGCGATCGACGCGAGCAGCGTTGACGGATACGGCACCTGCCGGGACTGGATCTCGAGGTTGTCGGTGATCGACTTCACGAGCGTGAACTCGCCCGCGGTCTGAAAGCCGTATCCGGCGCCGTCGAAGGTCGTTATGTACGGGTCGCCGTTGGAGATCCCGGTGTTGCCGCTGCTCGGCGAGGGCCGCGGCTGGTTCGGCTCGCAGAATCGCGACAGCGAGTAGGAGGTCAGATATCCGTGGCTCCCAGTACCCGGGTCGCCGCTGACCCCGAGCGCCGCCTGGTTCGCAAGCGGCAGGCTCGCGGGTACTTGGCCGCTGGTCCCCTTCGGGCAGACGCATGGCTGACCGCCGACGCAGAACCAGGCGTTCTGGAGGTCGGTGTAGTTCGTTGACAGACCGAGTCGGGCGTGGCCGTCGATCTGCACGTGCACCAGCGGCTCGCCGGGGTCGACCGCCACGATGTACTGGGCGGTCGTGAGCGGCGGCGCGTCGATCAGCGTGTTGCCGGTGACGTTCGAAGGAGTCACCGTCTGGGCGACCGGCAGCGACCCGTATCCCGGGGGGTCGATCGGGCTGTTCATCTGCCATGCGGGGCCCGCGATCCCCTTGGCCCTGAACGGGCTGCTGCCCCACGAGCTCAGAAACGCGTCCGGGAAGCCGATCGCGAGGTTGAAGGATGCGTCGTTGCTGCCCGCGTTCAGAATCGAGGCCATCCGCGCGAACAGGCCGGGGAATACGTCTTCGGCGTGGCCCCAGAACCCGACCGCGTCGTACGCGCGCTGGTACAGCGGCGTTTTGGCGCTCAGCAGGTAATTCGTGATGTTGATGCCGCCGATCGCGTAGGAGACCGGATCGACCGTGAGCGCGGCCCAGTCGGCCGTGCCCTCCGTGATCCACGCGTCGGGCATGCTCCAGGCGCCGCTGCCGCGGATCTCGAACTGGAAGCAGTGGAATACCTCGTGGGCGACGATCAGCTGCAGGTATGCGCTTGTCTGGGCGTCGCCCAGCGGCGTCACTCGGACGCGGCAGCTGGCCGGCACTCCGGAGCCGTAGGAATCCTGCGCATTGAACGGCGTCGCGTCGGCGAGCGCATCGGCGCCTTTGGGACCCTTGACCACGGTCGTCGTGATGCCCGCGATCACGGTCAGGCCGAGCGGATGTCCGAGCAGCGCCGCGTATTTCGGGATGAACTGGTTCGCGAACGCCTGAATCGTAGAGTCCGGCTTGAAGCCGGGATCGTCTGCGTACGCGTCGTGGGCCAAGCGGGTCGGGAGCGCGATCCCGAGCTTGCGCTCGACGACCTGTCGCTGGCGGCTCGTGAGCTGTCTGAGGTAGGACACGATCCATTCCTCGGCGAGCGTTCCGGACGGAATCGCGACCTTTGGCCCGGGCGGGACCCGGACGCCCGGGAGCGGCCCGTAAGCAAGTACGAACGCCTGCTCCGCGGTGGCCTTCGACACGCTCCCGTCCGGACGGATCTGCGCCAGCACCCTCCCCCACGCGGTCGTCGCCGCCGGCGAGCGCAGCCACCCGTCCGCCAGGACCGCGTAGCCCTCGGCGACGCCCTGGGGATCGTGGACGCGGCCCGACGCGCTCAGCACGATCAGCCCGATGCGCGCGGCCTCGCGCCAGGCGACGGTCACGACCGTGGTCGCGCCGTGGCGGCGCACAGCCAGATACCCGAACGACCCGCGGCGGGCGCCATGCGCTCGCTTCCACGCGGACAGCGCCGAGGCGGCCTCGGCCTGCGTGCCGAACACGAACGCCTCGGAGCGCACCGTCCGTCCGCTGCCGCGGGCCGCCGACGCCTGCACCTGCGCCGTGGAGATCAAGTGGATTGCGCCTCTCGAGAGGCCTGCGTCCAGGTCCGCGCGGGCGGCCGCGGAGGAGGTGACACCGGGCCGGGGTCCCGGCAGGCTCGAGGCGGGCAGTACGAGCTGCACCTGGGCCACGGCGGGCGCGGCCAGCAAGCGCGAGCACGACGGCGGCCAGCACCCCGATCGTGAGCCTGGATGTCGAAAGCGTGCGCGCCATCTCCCTACCCAGAGCCGGGACGATCGCAGACCGCGGGCGTGCCGTCAGTCTCTGGCTAGTCTTGATCGAGTCTCGATCAGGTGCTGCGCTGGTACATGACCGTGGTGCGGTCGGCGCCGGCGACGGTAAAGCCGGCGGCACCGCGTGCTTTACAACGATGGCGAGCGGATCGTGATCCTCCGCAGCGCGAGCGAGGCAGGCACATGAGTGCTCGGGTGCGCGCGCTGCTCGCACGGACGCGCCGCGAGGGGCGGGGGCAACCCTGGTGCTCGTCGCGCTCTCGAGGCGGGCTGGTTGACTGGGTAGTGGACTTGTTCACGGTCGCGTCCTCTAGGACCGCTTTTGGTGGCTAACGGTGCGCTTTGGGGTGGCTCGGGCGGTCGGTAGCCGGCGTACCCATGAGGTGGCCCGGGCAATCGCCGGCTCGCGCAACCCTTACTCGGCACCCGTCCGAACGGCGCGGCAGATGTCGCACACCCCCACCGATTCCGAGGGGTGTGTCGGATCGACCTCGATATACGGGGTCGATCCCACGCACCCCCGGGATTTCGCAGGGGTGGGTGACATTTTCCGGCGCTTCAGCTGCTTCGGTCGATGCTGGGGAGAGTCTGTCGCTGGGTAGCGCACCCGTCGTCGGCTTTACAGCCGCCGACGGCTGCGCTACCCGCTACGACCCTATATCGGTCACCCCGGGCATCCGCAGATCCATCAGCACCGCGTCGGGGCGGGGGCGCTCGACCAGCTGGACCAGCTCGGGCCCGGTATGCGCTTCACCTACGACCTCGCGGTCCTCGACCCGATCGACCGCGCGGCGGATGCCGGCGATGATCAGCGGATGGTCGTCCGCGATCAGGACCCTGATCTGGGTTGTGCCGTCGGGCCCGGCTTCGGTGGCTGTTCGGCGAGCTGTTGAAGGATCGCGCTCATGTTTCCCCCCATGGGAGCGCCGGCAGGGCGACGCAGAATCGCTGACTCTCGTGATTTCGGCATTCCCGATCGCTACCTGATCCGCAGTCCGCCGCAGCCGGGGACAGCGGTACCTACGCAGATCGCCGTCAGAGCTCGGCGACGACGTCGGCGATCAGTGAGCCCCAGCTGCCCTGTGATGGGGCGGCGTGAAGGGTGACGAGCGCCGCGCTCGCCGGCGCCAGCCGAATCGCGTATCCGTCTGGGCCCGGGGGGATCAACTGGATCCGGCGGCGGCCGATCCAGTTGCCGTCGCGGCCCAGACGCTGCCCCGCCAGGGTGACGTCCGAGCGGGCCGAAACCGAGGGTGCGAGCAGTCGCTGTACCGCGGCGGGCCCCGAGCCGGTGAGGTGGAGGTCGACCGAGGCGCCGCGCTGCCCTTTGTCGATCAGGAGCACCTGCAGGGTATCCGGGCGGATCCGCACCACCCACACCTTCACCGCGCCAACCCGGCCGTCGTGGGGCAACGGCACGAGCTCGGCGCCGGGACCCAGCGTGCGCACGAACAGGATCAGTCCGTATAGCAGTGGGCGCGCGACCAGGCCGTGCCTGTTGAGCGTGAACGGCGTGTTGATCGAGTCGGCCCGGACGTGGACGTTGACGCCGTCGACACCCGCGCGCAGCAACTCCAGCAGCGCGTCCGGTGCCCACAGGGCGGTCGCGAACGTGTTGCTCACACCCGGCAGTCCGCCGCAGGTCACCGAGTTGAGCTCGGTCAAACGGAAGCGCAGACCGGCGGCATGTGCCTCCCGCGCCGCGATGGCAACCGACTGCGCCATCCCGGTGGATGCCTGTTGGCCAAGCAGTCGCGAGATCGTGGAGTAGCGAGTCGAACTCGGCGGCACGCAGGCGGACAGGGGGTAACTGTGCGCGCTGACGATCCCGAGACCGCGATGCGGGCCGTCGATCAGGCTCGACACCCAGTTCCGGTCACGGGTCACGTTCGCGACGGCCGGCCCCGCCAGCGGGACCGCCGGCGCCACGTTCCCTAATGCGCGGGCATAGGAGGCGAAGGCCCGGTTGTAGGCGCGGGGGGAGAACTCGCCGCTCGGCAGGCCGGCGCCCGGCCGCGACTGCGCGACCCGTGCCAGCGCGCCCCACGGCGGCCCCTGGTAGAGATCGGGCTCGTTGCCCACCTCGAAACCGGCCACGCTCCCGCGGGGCAGGACCGCGAGCGCTGCGCGCGCCCACTGCGCCGCCATCCGCGGCGAGTCCGCAATCAGGTTGAGGTCGAGAATCAGATGCAGATCACCGCTGCGTGCCAGCGTTCCCGTGCGCGCCAGCCATCCGCGCGTCAGCCGGAACGCGCGGCGCGGCAACCGGCGCGGGCCGGCAGCAGTCCAGTACGTGTGGTCCGCGGAGTCGCCGCCGACCCGCAACATCAGCGGCCCGTCGCCGGCGGTGTGGATCAGTGCCAGCACCCGCTCGAAGATCGACCGGTGGCGCTCGTAACGCGGGAGCCCCCAGTACTCGGTCGAGAGCCCGAAGAACGACGGCGGCAACGTGATCGTCGCGCCCTGCGAGGCCAGCCGCTACGCTAGCGCCGGCGCCTCGGGCAGCGCGGCCAGCGCCGCCTGCATGTCATCCTCGGAGAACTCCGGGTCCTCGAGCTCGCCGGCCAGGTAGGCGTCGTAGGCGCTCAGGTCGAAGTGGCCATGGCCGCACAGACCGAACAGGATCACCCGCGGTTCACCCGCCTCGCGCGCCGCCTCGGCCTCGGCGATCACGGCCCGGATCGCGTGCGCGGGTTCGGGCGCGGGGATGATCCCCTCCGAACGGGCGAAGCGAACCGCCGCCTCGAAGGTCTCGTTCTGGCGGTAGGCGCGAGGCTCGACGAGTCCCTGCTTGACGAGTCCGCAGACGAGTGGCGAGTCGCCGTGGTAGCGGAGCCCGCCGGCGTGCACCGGTGGCGGAACGAAGCCGTGGCCGAGCGTGTACATCGGCATCAACGGGGTCAGGCCGACCGTGTCGCCGAAGTCGTACGCGTACACGCCGCGGGTCAGGGTGGGACAGGCCGCGGGCTCGGCGGCGACGAACCGGGTCCGGGCCGAGCCCCGCATCACCCGCCGCAGGAACGGGAACGTGAGACCGCCGAAGTTGGAGCCGCCGCCGACGCATGCGACCACCACATCCGGCTCCTCGCCGGCCATCGCCATCTGCGCGAGCGCCTCCTGCCCGATCACGGTCTGGTGCAGGAGCACGTGGTTGAGCACCGAGCCGAGCGAGTAGTTCGTGTCGGGATTCTGCGCGGCGACCTCGACCGCCTCGGAGATCGCGATCCCGAGCGAGCCGGTGGGGTGCTCCTGCTGGGAGCGCCCCGCGGAGGTGATCTCGGACGGCGAGCGGTGCACGGTCGCTCCCCAGGTCTCCATCATCGACCGGCGGTAGGGCTTCTGGTCGTAGCTGCTGCCGACCATCCAGACCTCGCACTCGAGCCCGAACAGCTGGCAGGCGAACGCCAGCGCCGAGCCCCACTGGCCGGCGCCGGTCTCGGTCGTGAGCTTGCGGATCCCCGCGGCCGCGTTCTCGTACGCCTGCGCGACGGCGGTGTTGGGCTTGTGCGAACCGGGCGGCGACCCGCCCTCGTACTTGTAGTAGATGTGCGCGGGCGTGTCGAGCTGGCGCTCGAGCCGGTGGGCGCGGTAGAGAGGGGTCGGACGCCACAGCTTGTAGGCCTCGCGGACCTGCTCGGGGATCTCGATCTCCGGCTCGCGCGAGACCTCCTGCAGGATCAGCCCGATCGCGAACAGCGGCGTCAGGTCATCCGGTCCGGCCGGCTGCTTGGTGCCCGGGTGAAGCGGCGGCGGCGGATCGCCCGGAATGTCGGCCATCAGATTGACCCAGTGCGTCGGGATGTCCTGCTCGCCGAGCACGAATTTCACCTGGCTGTCGCTCACCCTCGCTCCTTCGCTCGCTGACGCGGCGATTCTATGTCCGCGCGCCCCGCGCGCGCCGGCGGATCAGCGCCTCGATCCCATCGAGGATCCGCTCGAGCCCGAACTCGAATTCCTTGTCGGGGTGATCCGCGCTGTCGAACACGCCGGCCGCCAACAGCGATCGCAGGGCCGGAAACAGACCGGAGTCGGTGACGGTCGCGAGCAGGCGCGCGTATGCGGACATCGCCGCATCGGAGATGAACCCGGCCGCGATCAGGTCCGCCGTCAACGTCGCCTCGTTGCGAACGTAGCCGCTCAGCAGCAGCACGACCGATCCCCTCTCGTCCTCGCTCAGCCCGGTGTCGCGCAATGACCACAGCCCGTCCTCCAGCCACGCGACCTGGTTGGGGGTGATCGGCGGCCCGCTGATCGGCACCCGTAGTGCCCACGGGTGCTCGCGCATGCGGTCGTGGTAACCCCACGACCAGCGCGTCAACCCCGCGCGCCAACCCTCGTCCGGACCGTCAGCCGGCGGGGGCCGTCCAACCGCCTCGTCGACCATCAGCGCGAGCAGCTCGTCCTTCGCCGCCACGTATCGGTACAGCGACATCGTCGAGGAGCCGAGCTCGCCGGCGACCCGCGCCATCGAGACCGCGGCCAGTCCCTCCGACCGGGCCAAGTGCACGCCGGCGTCGACGATCTTCTCCAGGCTCAGCCCGGGTTTGGGTCCCTTGCTCGGGCGCTCGCGCAGCCCCCAGGCGGCGGCGATGCTGGCGGGGAGGCTGTCGCCGGGTTGACTTGTCACGACCGTTCTGTGTATAACATACGCACTACTGCGTATTGGGTACACAGAAGGGAGAGCGACCTTGACACAGGAACTTGCGATCGAGGCGATTGCGCTGAACAAGCGCTACGGAACCGTGCCGGTCCTCGCCGGGTTGGATCTGCGGTTGCCGCGCGGAAACGTGCTGGCACTGCTCGGCCCGAACGGCGCGGGCAAGACGACCACCGTCCGGATCCTGTCGACGCTGATCTGGGCCGACGCGGGAACGGCGCGGGTGGCCGGCTTCGACGTCGTCGCCGAGCGCCACCAGGTCCGGCGCCGGATCAGCCTGACGGGTCAATACGCGGCGCTCGACCTGCTCCAGACCGGAGAGGAGAACCTGCGCATGGTCGGCAGGCTGCGCGGCTTGGACCGCGTGCAGGCGCGGCGACGCGCGCGCGAGCTGCTCGAGCGCCTCGACCTGACCGCGGCCGGCGGCCGTCGGGTGGACACGTATTCCGGCGGCATGCGGCGGCGACTCGACCTCGCGGCCGGGCTCGTCGGCGACCCCGAGGTGATCTTCCTCGATGAGCCGTCCACGGGGCTCGACCTCCGCAGCCGAAACGCGATCTGGGAGCTGGTCGGCGATCAGGTGCGACGCGGCGTCAGCATCCTCCTGACCACGCAGTACCTCGACGAGGCCGACCGGCTCGCCGATCAGGTCGCGCTGCTCGACGGCGGCGCGGTCGTCGCCGAGGGCACGCCCGCGGAGCTCAAGCGCCGGGTCGCCGGACAGCGGCTCGACCTGACGCTGACCGACCACGAATCGTACGTTGACATCCGGGCCGCGCTCGGCGACCGGACCACGCATGCCGACGCCGACGAGCTGCTGATCGGGGTGCCCACCGACGGCACCGCCGCCCATGTCCGCGCGCTGCTCGACGAGCTCGACCCCGAGCGGCGCGCAGTCGCGCGCTTCGTGGTCACGAGCGCCTCGCTCGACGACGTCTTCCTTGCCCTCACCGGCCACGCCTCCGCCTACCAGACCGAGACCGCCGCCCACCAGACCGAGACCGCCGCCCACGACCGACCGGAGCCCGCCAATGTCTGAATCGCTCACGATGACCGCCCGCTGCCTGCGCCTGTCGCGCCGCCAGCCCGACGCGCTGATCACCGCCCTGCTGCTGCCGGTGCTGATGATGGTCGTGTTCGTGGTGCTGTTCGGCGGCGCGGTCAACACCGGCACAAAGTACGTCACCTACGTGACGCCCGGTGTGCTTTTGCTGTGTGCGGGCTTCAGCTCCGGGCTGACCGCGGTCGCCGTCTGTCAGGACGTGACCGGCCCGATGATCGACCGCCTGCGCTCGATCGACGTCCGCGGCGCGTCGCTGCTCGCCGGCCACGTCGCCGCCAGCGCGGCCCGCAACGCCGCGTCGGCGGTCCTGGCGCTCGCGGTCGCGCTGGCGCTCGGCTTCCGGCCCCATGCGGATGCGCTCGAGTGGCTCGCGGCAGCCGGCGTGCTGCTCGCGTTCATCGTCGCGATCTCCTGGTTCTCGGCGCTGCTCGGGCTGCTGGCGCGCACGCCCGAGGCCGCCAGCGCGTTCACGTTCGTGATCATGTTCCTGCCCTACGCGAGCAGCGCCTTCGTTCCCGTGCACACGATGCCGGCGTGGCTGCGCGGGTTCGCGGCCCATCAGCCGATCACGCCCGTGACCGAGACGCTGCGGGCGCTGCTGCTCGGCCACCCCACCGGGTCCCGGCCGAATGCCGCGCTCGCGTGGTGCGCGGGCATCCTGATCACGTCGGCTCTGGCAGCCACGGTCCTATTCGCCCGGCGCACGCGCTGACGGCCACAGTAGAGTCGCCCCTGATCGCGATCGAACCGGAGGTTCAGATGCCATTCGCCGAGGTCAACGGGCAACGCATTCGCTTCGAGGACAGCGGCGGAGATGGACCACCCGTGGTCCTCTCGCACGGCTTCCTGCTGGATCGCGAGATGTTTGCGCCGCAGGTCGAGGCGCTCGCGCCGGAGTTTCGCGTGATCACCTGGGACGAGCGCGGGTTTGGCGAAACCGAGTTCGACAACCGGCCGTTCACGTACTGGGATTCCGCCAACGACTGCCTCGGCCTGCTCGACCATCTCGGGATCGCGCAGGCGGTTCTCGGGGGGATGTCGCAGGGTGGCTTCCTGTCCCTGCGCGCCGCGTTGACCGCACCCGAACGTGTCCGCGCGCTGGTGCTGATCGACACCCAGTCAGGCCCGGAGGAGCCCGAGCGCCTGCCTGCCTACCGGCAGATGCAGCAGACCTGGCTCCAGGTCGGGCCCGTCGACGAGCTCGCACAGGCGATCGCCACGCTGATCATTGGCGACCCGGCCCTCGGAGAGTCCTGGATCGCCAAGTGGCGCGAGCTCCCGAAGGAGAACATGGGCGTCCCCGCCGACTGCCTGTTTGATCGCGAGGACATCACCGACCGGGTCGGCGAGGTCACGTGCCCGGCGATCGTGTTTCACGGTACGGCTGACCTGTCGATCGGGATCGAGCAGGCCGAGCAGCTGTCGGCAGCGCTTCCGGGCTGCACCGGGCTGGTCCGCATCGAGGGCGCGCCGCACGCCTCCAACCTCACCCACCCCGACGACGTGAACGGTCCGTTACTGGAGTTCCTGCGCTCGCTGTGATGTGGGTGGCGGCGGGTCGTCGAGCCTGAAGTCGCGCATATCCACCCGGATCGCGCCGCGCGCTTCGACGATCACGAACACGACCTGTCCGCAGCTCGCGCAGCGGACGACGGTGCCGGGCGCTCGCCCGTAGACCCGCAGATCCGCGATCATCGCCCGCGCTCCGCAGTGTGCACAGGTGCCGGTCGCGATCGTCATCTCGGTCCCGAAGTGCTGCTGCAGCGGCCCCGCGACCGCGTTCCCGTCGAGTGCCTCCATCGTCGTCCTCCTGTTTCAGGTTCCCGTCGGTCCGAACCGCTCGGTCTTGATGCGGCCCGGATGGTGTCCGTTCTCGACCAGCCAACCGGCCGCCGCCTCGACGAACGCGCTCGGCCCACAGACGTAGATCAGCGGCCCGACCTCGGGCGGCCACGAGACCTCGTTCAGCAGCCCGCGGTCGATCCGACCGCGATGCCCGCGCCAGCGCTCCGGCCACTCCCGCGTGAGCGCGAAGCGGATGTCGACCTCGTCGTAGGCGGCAAACCGCATCAGCTCCTCGCGATAGATCAAGTCGTCCAGGGACCGCGATGAGTACAGGAGCCGGACCGCGACCTTGCTCCCGACCGCCGCTCCATGCCGCAGCATCGCCCGGAACGGCACCACTCCGGAGCCGCCCGCGATCAGCAGCAGCGGGCCGCCGAGCGACTGCTCCCAGACGAAGTAGCCGCCGATCGGGCCGCGCAACTCGAGCTGATCCCCGGCTCTCAGCTCATCGACCAGATACGGCGACACCTCGCCGTCCTCGAGCCGCTCCACCGTCAACACCAGATACCCGTCCTCTGGTCCGGACGCGATCGAGTAGCTGCGCTGGGCCTGATAGCCGTCCTCGGCGGTCAGCCGCACGTCGACGTGCTGGCCGGCACGGTGGCCGGGCCAGGCGGACAGCTCCAGCACGATGCTCTTGGTCCGCGCCGTCTCCTCGACCAGCTCGACCACCTGGCCGAGCTGCCAGTTCAGTCTCCCTGGTAGCGCTGCTCGAGCCATGGATCACCGCGATTGTGGTAGCCGTAGGTCTCCCAAAACCCTGGCTCGTCGTTGATCGTCAACGTCAGCCCCCGCACCCACTTGGCGCTCTTCCAGAAGTACAGATGGGGGACGAGCAACCGCGCCGGGCCGCCGTGCTCGGGCTCGAGCGGCGCACCGGCGTACTCGTACACGACCCACGCCTTGTGGCCGGTCACGTCCGCCAACGGCAGGTTGGTCGTGTAGCCGCCGTCGGAGAAGGCACGCACGAACCCCGCCTTGGTCTCGATCGATTCAAGCAGCGTGTCGACCGACACCCCCCTCCAGCTCGTATCGAGCTTCGACCATTTCGTCACGCAGTGGATATCCACGGTGAACGTCTGCGCGGGCAGCGCCAGGAACTCCTCCCACGGCCACGAGACCGGCTCCGCAACGGCCCCGTGAACCGTGAAGCTCCATTCATCGAGCGGCGTGTGCGGCGTTGGACCGGCCGACAGCACCGGGAAATCCGCTGTCACGTACTGCCCTGGCGGCACCCGTGAGGGATCAGCGACCGGACGGCGACGACCCAGAAAACCTCGGGATACCGGCATGGTCATCCTCCTGATCGGTTTCGATCACTGCGAACCGGAATTATTAGCGCCGAGCGGTTGGGCGATCTCACTGCATTGTCCTGCCGGCGCGCTCGACCCGGCAGAATGCAGCCATGGCCGAGCCGGGCCAAGACTCGAATGGTGCTCCCGACCCGCGCAAGGCGGTTCCGCCGGCGCCGATGCCGCGCGACCGGCAAGGCTGGCGGGTGGCGCCGGCGCCGGACGGCCGGGGAATGCCCGACGAGCACAAGCCGCGCCCTCCGCATCGCCTGCGCGGCTTCTGGATCGCGGTGATCGTGGTGCTGGCCGTGAACTGGCTGCTGGTGCTGCTGGTCACCCCGCCGAGCGGGCAGCAGCGGGTGAAGGTCTCCTTCAACCCGTACTTCCTCAATCAGGTCGAGGCCGGGCAGGTCAAGTCGATCTCTTCGAAGGGCGACACGATCCAGGGCACGTTCGCGACCCAGGTCCGATACCCGAACTCGAACTCGAGCCCGACCGACCTGTTCTCGACCCAGGTGCCGTCGTTCTGGAACAACAACTCGCTGACGGCGCTGTTGCAGTCCAAGAACGTCGAGGTCAACGCCCAGAACCCGAATCCCGGCACCTCCCTGCTGGCCGAGATCCTGCTCGGGTTCGGACCGACGCTGCTGCTCGTGGGGCTGTTCATCCTGCTCGCCCGTCGTGCGACTGCCGGTGGCGCGGGCGGCGCGCTCGGCAATTTCGGGCGCTCGCAGGCGCGCCGGGTCGATCCGCAGAAGATCCAAGTCACGTTCCAGGATGTCGCCGGGATCGACGAGGCGAAGGGGGAGCTGACCGAGATCGTCGACTTCCTGAAGACCCCGGACCGCTACGCCCGCCTCGGTGGGCGGATGCCGCACGGCGTGCTGCTGTACGGCCCGCCCGGCACCGGCAAGACGCTGCTCGCGCGCGCGGTCGCGGGGGAGGCACACGCGGCGTTCTTCTCGATCGCCGCCTCCGAGTTCATCGAGGCGATCGTCGGGGTCGGCGCCGCCCGCGTGCGCGATCTGTTCGCCAAGGCCAAGCAGGCGGCCCCGTCAATCATCTTCATCGACGAGCTCGACGCGATCGGTCGCTCCCGTCAGGGCTCGGCCGGGATCACCGGCGCCAACGACGAGCGCGAGCAGACGCTCGATCAGATCCTGTCGGAGATGGACGGGTTCGATAGCACCGAGGCGGTGGTCGTGCTGGGCGCGACGAACCGGCCCGAGATCCTCGACCCGGCACTGCTGCGGCCGGGCAGATTCGACCGTCGGGTGGCCGTGCAGCCGCCGGACCGCGCGGGGCGGTTGAAGATCCTTCAGGTTCACACCCGCTCGATCCCGCTCGCCGACGATGTCGACCTCGGCGCGATCGCGGCATCGACGCCGGGGATGGTCGGCGCCGACCTCGCGAATCTTTGCAACGAGGCCGCGTTGCTGGCCGCCCGCCGCGAGCACACCAAGGCGCGGATGGCCGACTTCACCGACTCGCTCGAGAAGATCCTGCTGGGCACGCCGCGCGGGATCATGCTGAGCGCCGCGGATCGCGAGCGGACGGCCTATCACGAGTCCGGGCATGCCCTCGTCGGAATGTTGACCCCGGACGCCGATCCGGTCCGGAAGGTCTCGATCATTCCGCGCGGGATGGCGCTCGGCGTGACACTCTCCACCCCGGACGCAGACCGGGTCTCCTACTCGCGCGAGGAGCTCGAGGCGAAGATCAAGGTGGCGCTCGGCGGTCGCACCGCCGAAGAGGTGATCTACGGCAAGATCACCACCGGCGCCGAGTCCGACATCGAACAGCTCACGCAGATCGCCCGCCACATGGTCGGCCGGTGGGGAATGAGCGACAAGGTCGGGCCCGTGGCGGTACTGCAGAGCGACGGCGCCGGACCACTGCTGCCGGGCGCGAGCGAGGCCTCCCCCCAGACTCAGTGGCTCGTCGACCAGGAGGTGCGCCGACTGGTCGACGAGATGCACGACGAGGCCACGCAGCTGCTCACCGACCACCGGGACCAGCTCGAGAGCCTCACTCGCGCCCTGCTCAAGGCCGAGACGCTCGACGCCGCCGACGCGTACGCCGCCGCCGGTGCGGCGATGCGCCAGCCGGTAACATGAGCGTCACTGGGTGGCTTCGCGCGTGACCAGTGCCGGGGGCCAGGACCACCTTGATCGGCGTCTTCGACCGGGGGCCTCGCTCACGCCTGGCTGATGCCGCGGCGTGATTGACCTCTGTCGGCATAACAGCAACTTAGCCCCCTGGCCGGCAACATCCTCCCGAGAAAACACGACGATTGCCGCGGAAAAGTACGCTCGGCCAAGCGTGGGTCAGTCCTGACAGATATCCGCCACCTGGGCTGCCGTGATGCGGACGAGATCGTGCGGGTCGACCAGCACCGAGTATCGGTGATCGCCGGCGGGACACAGGATCCGGGCAGCCTCGAGCAGCCTCCGGTCGATCACCTCCGCGGTCGGCTCGATTGGTCCAAACGGCGGAATCGCGCCGACCTGTAGCAGCGGGAAATCGCCCGCGATCTGATCCTCGGTCGCCAACTGAAGCCGATGGGTGGCGCCGAGCAGCTCGCTGAGCTTGTGCACATCCAGTCGCCGAGACGCCGGCACGACCGCGATCACGGGGGTCCGGCCGTCGCGCACGATGACGGTCTTCGCGACCCGGTCCGGAGACTCGTGGGACGCGAGCGCCTCCGCGTAAGCGCTCGTCGCCGGTACGTGGCGCACCAGCTCGTACGCGATGCCGGCGCGGTCGAGGAAGTATGTGATCGCATCCACGCGCGTCGTCGTCACGGTCTTGGCAATGTCCATACCCGTCATGGGACCGTCCTCGCTTGTGGCCTCTCCAGACCCTAACTATGTCGCCTGACGACGACGGCAGGCACTCTATCCGTCCGGCAGCAGCAGGAGCTTGCCGGTCGTTCTGCGAGCCTCCAGGTCCCTGTGCGCCTGGGCAGCCTCGGCGAGCGGGTACCGAGCGCCGATCTTGACCGTGAGCTTGTGAGCGGCGATCAACTCGAACACCTCCGCGGCGCGGGCGCGCAACAACTCCGGGGTGCGCGTGTAGGTGATCAATGTCGGCCGCTGGACGTACAGCGAGCCGGCCGGCGCGAGCATCGCCACCGGCAGCGGATCCGGCTGGCCACTCGCGGCGCCGTACAGGATCATCCGTCCCGTCGGCCGCAGCGCACCGAGTCCCGCGAGGAACGTGTCCCTGCCAACCCCGTCGTACACGGCGGCGACGCCCTCGCCGCCGGCGATCTGCTTTGCGCGGTCCGCAAACCCCTCGTACCCGATCACCTCGTCCGCTCCCGCCTGCCGTGCCAGCGCCGCCTTCTCGGGCGTCGAGGTCGTCGCGATCACACGGCCCCCGCGCAGCTTCGCGAGCTGCGTCAGCAGCCGGCCGACGCCGCCCGCGGCGGCATGGACCACGACCCAGTCTCCCGGCTCGATCGGGTAGGAGTCATACGCCAGGTAGTGCGCCGTCATGCCCTGCAATAACGCGGCCGCCGCAAGCTCCGGGTCGACGCCGTCGGGCACGTGCACGAGCCGATCGCGGTTGGCCGCGACCCGCTCGGCGTAGCTTCCCGCCACGTCGACCCAGACGACGAGTTCGCCCGTGTCGAGCACCGTGCCTGCGCCTTCGGCGCCGATGATCGCCGGCGGCGAGGAGCCATAGCTGCGACCCTCACGCTCATACACGTCGCGGTAGTTGACGCCCACTGCCTGAACCTGGACCAGCACCTCACCAGCGGCCGGCGACGGTTCCGGTACGTCCCCGTGCTCGAGCACCTCCGGACCGCCGTTGCGTTCGAACACGATCGCGCGCACTCGGCGGGAGCTTAGCCTCACACTCCTCCGTGGATGTAGATGACCGTACTTCCGCGTATCGGTCCTGCGAACTTAACCGGATGACGCGCCGCCGCCGGCAACCTAGATTGCCTGACACTGCCACCCCCAGGCGGGTGAAGGAGGTGATTTACCGTGAAGGTGCTGGTTGGGATTGTTGCCGTAGTACTTGCTCTGCCAGTGTTTCTTGTCGTCGCGATCGCGCTCGGACCGGTGATGCTCGGACTTCTTTGCGCGGTCGGCTTCGGACTGATCGTGTTCGTCTTTGTCAACGTTCTGATCGGCATCGGAGCGCTCGGCAGCCGTGCCGTTGAGCAGGCGGGGTCCTGGCACGCGCGCCACACGGCGCACCAGGGCTGAAGCACGGAGAAGTGCGCGTCGCGCCGGACGGAGCGGCTGGCGCGGCGCAGCGGCGTGATCGTCTGCCGGATCGCAGTGTCGGTGCGGCGAGGGTCAGCCCGCACGCCACCATCCCAGGAGGGAGGAGGCGTGCGCGGGGGTCAGGAGACCACGAAAAGACATGCTCGATTTCCCAAACCCGACTGCAGGCCGGCGGTTTGGGAAATCGAGCATGAGTATCGTGCTCAACTTCCCGAACCCGCGCCCGGCGATCGGATTTGGGAAGTCGAGCAGGTTTTTAGTTAGGCGTCCGCCGGCGCCACCGGGTTACCGTTACACACTGTCCCGCCGGCGCAGCCCGCGCTAACCGCTACGAGCCTGTCGCGGCCGTGACTGTCAACCGTAACTCAGAAACCGACCGCGTGGCGCTCGAAGTAACCCTCGCCGTCGGAGAGCTGCGACGGGAGGATCGAGGCGGGCTGCCAGCGGGGGCCGCCGGTGTTCGGAGTCACCGGGGCGTACTGCGCGGTATCGAACACGATCCCCGCCACCTCCATGAACGCGTGGCCCGCCGAGCCCCAAACCGTGATCCACCGGCCCGCGCCGCGCCGTCCCCACGTCTCGAAGTCGCCCGAGACGTCCGGTGAGGAGCTGAGCAGCCCGGCCTTGTAGAGCACGAACGACACCGAGCCTGAGCAGTCGTATCCCGGCCACATCCACGCCATCGATGCGTAATGGACCGCGATGTACGGCTTCGTGTGGATCTGATTGCCGGCCCAGATCGCCTTCTGCACCGTCAGCGGCGCGGACGACGGCGCGTAAGCGACGCCGTTGATGATCTTCGCCTTGAAACCGGCCACGATCGGGCGTGACGCCGTGCTGACGCCCGACGGCGGCGCGCCGATCCCGGCGCCACCGGAGTTGGCCGCGGTCCCTGTCTCGCCCGTCGTGGAGCCTGTGCCTGCGCCGCCGGCCGCCCACGCAGGAGATGCACCGGCCAGCGCGAACATGGCAAGCATAGGAAGTATGAGCTTCTGTACCCGCAAGTCTCTCTCTTTCGTCGGCCTGCGGGGTTAGCTGTCGGGCTGGCGCTGAAAGAGCCTGCGCCTCCGACGGATTCACCGTCGAATTCGCCCCAAGGAGACTGGGTCCCCCGCTCCACGGATTTCGGGTGCCCGTGGATTAGGCGACCGGCAAGATACACGATCGTCCAGACGAGTGTTGCCAGGTCGCGACCACGAGCCGCGATTGCATAGGCTCGGTCAGCTCATCGACAGGACGGATCCGCGGCCCTCAGGCCCGCGCTGGCGTGGCACGCGGCCGACTGTCGACCGCCGCTCGGACCGACTGACCGTCCGTATCGAACAGCCCTTCGACGGAGAAGTAGCGCTCGCCGGTGTCATAGGAGAAGGTCAGCACGATGCTGCCGTCCGGGATCTCGGGGAGCTTGTGCGCGACCGCCGCCAATGCCGCCCCCGACGATGGGCCGACGAAGATGCCCTCCTCTCGCGCGACCCGCACGGCGTACGCAAACGCGTCCTGCTCGCTGACCTGGATCACTCCGTCAATCGTGTCGCGGTGGAGGTTGTGCGGGACGAAGCCGGCGCCGATTCCTTGGAGCCGATGCGGCCCGGCCTCGCCGCCGCTGATCACGGGCGACTTGTCAGGTTCGACGGCGAACGTGCGCAGCGCCGGGAAATGCTCCTTGAGCACCTCGCTGACGCCGCTGATGTGCCCGCCGGTGCCAACGCCGGTGATCAGAAAATCGACCCCATCGGGAAAGTCCTCGAGGACCTCGGTCGCGGTATGCCGCCGGTGAACCTCGACATTTGCCTCGTTCTCGAACTGCTGCGGCATCCACGCACCCGGAGTGTGCGCAACGATCGCCGTGGCGCGATCGATCGCGCCGTTCATCCCGAGCTCGCGCGGCGTCAGCTCGAGATCGGCGCCGTACACCGCGAACAGTCGCCGCCGCTCGATCGACATCGACTCCGGCATCACCAGCAGCAGCCGGTAGCCCTTGACCGCGGCGACGATCGCCAGTCCGACGCCGGTGTTCCCGGAGGTCGGCTCGACGATCACGCTGTCGGGACCGAGCAGGCCGCGTCGCTCCGCGTCCTCGATCATGGACAGCCCGATCCGATCCTTGATGCTGCCGCCTGGGTTGGTGCGCTCCGCCTTCATCCACACCTCGACACGTGGATCGAAGAGCCGGTTGATTCGAATATGGGGCGTGTTGCCAATCGTCTCGAGGATGTTGTTGAACCGCATGCTGGTCTCCGTGGTCCGCGCCGGTCCGGACCGGCGCCATGGTCAGATGTTGAACTCGATCAGGTCGTCAGACGGGCTCGCATCGCCGCGGCGCCGCTCGATGCGTGCTGTGGGGGTGACGACCGAATAGGGCGGCACGCTGCGCGTCAGCCAGACGTTGCCGCCGATCCGGCTACCGCGACCGATGACCGTCTCGCCACCAAGGATCGTGGCGTTGGCGTAGATGACGACATCGTCGCCGATCGTCGGATGACGTTTGACATCCTCCAGGCGTTTGTTGACCCGCGCGGCGCCGAGGGTCACGCCCTGGTAGAGCCTGACGTGGGCGCCGAGCACGGCGGTCTCGCCGATCACGATCCCCGTGCCGTGGTCGATTGCGAACGACGGTCCGATCCGAGCACCCGGATTGATGTCGATCCCGGTCGCACGGTGCGCCACCTCCGTCAGCAGGCGCGGGAACAGTGCGGCACGGCCGTGTAGCTGGTGTGCGAGCCGGTAGATCGCCGTCGCCAGGAAACCCGGATAGGCCACGATCACCTCATCGACACTCTGCGCCGCCGGATCTCCGGCGTAGATCGCGGTTGCGTCCAGCCACAGCGCCTCGCGCACCGGTTCGAGGCGAGCGAGCAGGTACGCAACGAGCGCCTCGCGGTCGGATTTGTCCTGCGCTGTCAGCACCAGTGCCTGATCGAGGATCTGCTCAAGTGCGGCGAGCTCCGCGGTCGCGGTGCGATCGCTGGTTGCGAAATGGGGAAACAACAACGCCAGCGCTCCGTACGCGAAGCGCTCGGCAAGATCGCGCAGGCCGCTCGGCAGCGGATGCTCGAGGCGCTCTGCGGCGATCAGCGACAACAACCCGCTGGGCGGAACCATGCCAAACTAACTCTATCAACTTCATGTGGTTACGTCCTCGCCCGACTCCACGAGTACAGTGGCGGGGTCCCACGGGCCAGGAGGAGGATGAAGATGTCAGACGTGCGCACCGCCCGCGACCAGCTCAACGAGCTGACGTGGGCGTGGTGGCTGATGCTCCTGGTCGGAGTGCTAGGTGTCGTCGCCGGCGTGCTCGTGCTCGCCAAGCCCAGCGACAGCCTCGCCACGCTCGCCGTCATCTGTGGCGTGTTCGCGCTCGTCGACGGCATTTTCGAGCTCGTGTTCGCGTTGATCGAGGATGACGGCTTCGCCGCTGCGCTGCTTGGGATTCTGGGGATCGTGATCGGGATCCTGCTGATCCGGCACCCGATTCACGGCGTGACCGCGGTCGCGTTGCTGGTCGGGATCTGGCTGCTCGCGCTCGGCGTCCTGCGGCTGGTCAGAGGACTGGGCAGCGAGCATCGCGTGTGGCACCTGGTCGCGGCAGCGGTCGAGATCGTTGCCGGGATCGTGATCGTGTCGAGCCCGAAGATCGGCTTCGCAACGCTCGCGCTGCTGGTGGGGATCTCGTTCATCGTCAACGGCATCGCGTTGTGCGGCCTCGGATGGATCCTGCACGACGTCAACCGCACGGCCAAGCCACAGGTGTCGGACTAGGACACGGTGAGCGGCGACGCAGCTGCGTGGGCGCGCGTCTTGGCCGCCCGCACCTCATCTGTGAGCGTGTCGATGTCGTAGACGCCGTAGTGTCGCCTGCCGTTGATGAAGAACGTGGGCGTGCCGGAGACGCCGCTCTCGTCGGCGCTCGCGACATCCTCCTTCACGCGCGGCGCGTACTCCCGTCGGCGCACGTCGTCCCTGAAGCGATCCAGATCGAGATCGAGCTGCGCGGCGTAGCGGGCAAGGTCGCGGATCCCCAGCTCGCCCTGGTGCCCCAGCAGGATGTCGTACATCGGCCAGAACTTACCCTGGGCCGAGGCCGCCTCCGAGGCCTCCGACGCGAGTTGGGCCCCGGGATGGACGTCGTTGAGCGGTAGGTGGCGCCACACGTAGCGGACATCGGTCCCCATCGATGACAGCAGTTCGCGGATCACCTGCTCGGCCTGCCCGCAGTAGGTGCACTCGAAGTCTCCGTACTCGAGCAGCGTGACGGGCGCGTCGTCAGGCCCGCGGACGTGGTCGCGATCGGGATCGATGTTTTCGGTGAGGTCGAGGATGTCCTCAGCGGTGCGCCCGATCTGACGCGCCCGCACGGACATCGGGATCCGCCTCATCACCAACACCGCCACCCAGCCCACCAAGGGCGAGATGATCACCGAGCTGAGCGCGCCAAGCCTGGCCTCGTTCAGCCGTTCGCCGGTGAAGGCGAGGCTCGAGATCAGCAGCGAGACCGTGAAGCCGATCCCCGCGCAGGCCCCCGCCGCGGCGAGCACCGGTCCGCTGATCGGCGGGCGCGGCCCGTGGAACGCGGGACGCGTGGCCAGCCAGGTGCCGGTGTACACCCCGATCGGCTTGCCGACGACATAGCCCAGCAGGATCCCGAGCGTGATCGGCGATGTGACCGCGCTGCGGAGCAGGTGCGCGGTCAGATGGATGCCGGTGTTCGCGAGCGCGAACAGCGGCACGATCACATAGCTGGTCCACGGGTGGAGGTCGTACTGGATCCGCTCGTTCGGCGAGATCGCTCCAAGCAGGCTCTGCTGCGCGGAGCGGGCGAGCTCGGGCGTCGGCTGCTCGCGGAACTCGCGTGTCAGCGCGGTCGCCCGTTCCAGATCCTCCCGCGAGGGTGGATACGCGCTGGTCGCCAGACCGATCGCGAGGCCCGAGATCACGGGGTCGATCCCGGACTTGAACATCGCCACCCACAGCCCGACCGCGACCAGGATCGACAAGGCCCGTCTCCCGGCCGGCACGTAGCGCAGCGACAGCAACACCCCGAACAGCAGGAGCGCAATCGCGAGCGCCGTCAGCGAGACGTGCCGGGTGTAGACGGTCGCGATCACGAGCAGGGCGGCGAGATCGTCGACCACGGCCAGCGTCAGCAGAAACACCCGCAGCCTCGTGGCGGACCGCGGAGTCAACAGCGCCACCGCGCCAAGCGCAAATGCGGTGTCGGTCGACATCGCGGCGCCCCATCCGTGGGCGCCGGCCCGGCCGGCGTTGAACGCGAGGTAGATCAGGATCGGAACCGTCACCCCGCCGATCGCGGCGAACACCGGGATCGCGAGCCGGCGTCGCTCGCGCAGCTCGCCGAGGTCCAGCTGGCGCTTGGCCTCCAGCCCGACGACCAGGAAGAACAGCGTCATCAGCCCTTCGTTGACCCATTGACGGAGATCCGCCGAGATGCCATGCGCTCCGACACGGATCGAGAGCCGCGTCGTCCACACGGACTCGTACGAATGCGACCAGGGCGAGTTCGCCCACAGCAACGCGACGATCGCCGCCCCGAGCATTACGATCGCGCCGCCGGTCTCGGTGCTCAGGAAGCTCCGGACGGGCGCCGCGAGGTTCCGGGCCCACGCTGTCCGGCCGCCTACGGATGCCGCCTGTGCCTCAACACTCATCGGACGGGCGATTATCCAACGCGACACCGGATGGCGAGGCGGACAGCCTAAGCTGGAAGTCGAGATGGAGCGCGTCGGCGTGCTAGTTCATCCCACCCGCCCGGTGCATCAGGCGCTGGAAATCATGCGGCGCTGGACGGAGAGCCGGGGCATCGCGCTGGTCCAGGTCCAGGCGGGCGAACAGCCGCCGGTCGCGCCACCCGGTGAGGTCACCGCGTGCGATCTGGTCGTGGCGCTGGGCGGGGACGGGACCATGCTCAAGGCTCTGCACACCGCAGCCCGAACACGTACGCCGGTCCTGGGGGTGTCACACGGCAGCCTCGGGGCACTGACGACGGTGTCGGATGCCGAGCTGCCCGGCGCGCTGGACCGCTTTGCCGCCGGCGACTGGCGTCCCCGTCGCCTGCCCGCCCTCGGAGTCAGGACTCCCGATCGACCCATCTCCTCGGCGATCAACGACGTGGTCCTCGCGCGCCGCGGAGGCACTCAGCTGGTCCTCGACGTGTGCGTCTCGGGCGAGCTCTACGTCCGGCTCGCGGGGGATGGCGTGGTGGTCGCGACGCCGCTGGGGTCGAGCGCATATTCGATGGCGGCCGGCGGATCGCTACTGGCGGCCGGCACCAACGCGTTCGTCTGCACCCCGCTCGCGATGCATGGAGGTTGTGCGCCGCCCCTCGTGGTCCCCAGCGACCAGGAGCTGACGCTCGAGGTCCATCCGACTCACGGCGGCTTCGGCGTCGATGTCGACGGGTTCGAGATCGCGGCGGACGCGCGCGAGTTCGCGGTCACACTCGAGCCCGCCTACGTCACGCTCGTCGATCTGCACGAGGGCCGGACCGGCCTGGCGAGCCTCCGCCAGCGGGGGCTGATCGGCGACAGCCCGCGCGTGCTCCTCCGTGACAGCCGTGAGCGGGGCGACGGCACCGAGCCCGTCCCCACGGTTCGCACTCAACCAGGCCCGACGCGGCCGTGAACCGCGGTGAACGCGATCGTCTGGGTCCACCACGCCGAATCGTCGCAGTGCGTCAAAAAGACGTCGACCGACCGCTCGTCGAGCGCGCCGGATTCGATCAGCTGACCGCGCAGCTCGGCGACCGTCTGCCGCCAGTAGCGGGCCCACGGAGAGCCGCCGTTGTACAGCGCCGTCTCGGCCGTCGCCGCGATCTGCTCGACGCCCAGAGCTGCCAGTCTCGCAGGCAGTCGACGACCGATCATGTAGTCGATCCCCCGCCGCCGCGACCATGACAGCCAGCCCTCCCAGAACTTTCGCACGGCCGTAGGCTCGGCGATGCTGACGGGCAGGAAGTCGGGCTCAATGAGCAGAATCGCCCCACCCGGCCGTAAGCTGGCGAGGAGGTTCGCGATCGCGGCCCCGGCATCCGGGAGGTGGTGAAGCACCGCCCGCGCGGTGACGAGATCGAACCAACCCGGCTCGACCGGCCCGGCGAGGATGTCCCCCCGACGGAACTCGAGATTCGGCGCCTCGACCTCGATCAGCGACAGGTCGAGGTCGAGCGCGACAGCACGGCCGTCGGGGCCGGTTCGCTCGGCAAGCCAGGCGGAGATCGAGCCGTTGCCGCATCCAACCTCCAGCGCCCGCACCCCGGGCCGCGCACCCAGCCGGTCGAGCAGACGGCGGTGCAGCGGATCGAGCAGCTGTGACATCAGCGCCAGCCGCTCGCGCTCGCCTTCCCGGTGATGATCGAGAACATACTCACTCACGCTGTTCGCCGTGCGGCGAAACTAGCACCGATTCCGAGGGCCGGCCAGCCGCGGCGTGGCACGATTGGGCGATGCGGAGGAGTCGACATCCGAGCGACGATGGCGGAGCGAGGTAGGCGCTTGTACACGGTTGGAACGGGGATTGGCGAGGTCACGGATCCGGCCGTCGGGCTGCCGCTCCAGGGCATGGCCGACCAGCGGCAGATCTCGACGGGCGTGGAGTCGCCGCTGTACGCGCGCGCGTTCGTGGTCGCGGACGCCGCGAAGCGTGCGTGCGTCGCGATCATCGTCGCCGACATCTGGGCCGGCACCCGCCGCATCAAGGACGCGGTCCTCGGCCGGCTCGCCGCCCGGCATGGGGATACGTTCACGGACGAGAACTTGCTGCTTGCCGGGACCCACACGCACAGCGCCCCGGGAGGGTTCTCGGGCATGCTGCTGTACGACTACACCGACGGTGGATCCGACGAAGGCGTGATCGGATGCATCGTCGAGGGCTGCGTCGGCGCCGTCGAGATGGCGCACGCGAACCTTGCTCCAGGGCGGATCTTCGTGAATCGAGGCGAGGTCGCTGACTGCGGGCGCAACCGCTCGCTGCACGCGTACCTCGGCAACCCCGGCGACGAGCGCGACCGCTGGGGAGCTGAGACCGATCGCGAGATGCTGTTGCTCAAGTTCGTCCACGCCCACGATCGCGGCCGCGAGCAGCCCGTCGGGGCGCTCAGCTGGTACGCGATCCACCCAACTGATCGCGGCCAGAAGAACACGCTCGTGTGCGGCGACAACAAGGGCCACGCGAGCTGGCTGTTCGAGCAACAGATGAATTCGGGGCGGCACGAGCGGCAGCGATTCGTCGCCGCTTTCGCGAACGCGAACTGCGGCGATGTGTCCGGCAGCGTTGAGCTCGGGCACGTTCCGGACGGCGTCGGCGATCGTGCCCAGATGGAGAAGCACGGTCAACAGCAGTTCGAGGCCGCTGAGCGCCTGTTCCGCGCAGCGAGGATCGAGGTTGCGGGGCCGATCGACCACCGGCACACACGGGTGGACTTCTCCAATGTCGCGACCGGAGCGGACGGGGCCCGGACCTGGCCGGCCGCGCTCGGAATCTCGTTCGCGGCAGGTAGCTCGGAGGACAGCGTGCCGGTGCCCAACATGGGGGTCCACGAGGGAATCGCGGTCTCAAACATCAGGGAGGTCGAATCCCTGCTCACCGACGCGATCCGTGCGGCGCTCAACGAGATCGTCGGCGTGACCGCAGTCCACTACGCCAGAGCCGGGCTGGAGCGCAGGGGACACCTCCCCAAGCCCGTCGTCGTGATGCCCGGGATCGAACACCCGCCCGCCGTGCCGCAGATCCTGCCGGTTCAGCTGCTCCGGATCGGCAACGTCGCGATTCTCGGCGTTCCCGGTGAGCTGACCACGATGGCCGGGCGCCGGCTGCGATCAACCGTGCACGCTGCGATGGCGAGAATCGGCGTCACCCATGTCGCCCTCGCGACGTACGCAAACGAGTACTCGCAATACATCACCACCCACGAGGAGTATTGCTCGCAGCACTACGAGGGCGCATCAACCCTGTTCGGTCCTCATACGCTCGACGCCTACCGGCGGGTCGCGGCCGGACTCGCG
>CAWJIO010000005.1:0-46169 GCA_963842995.1 uncultured Solirubrobacterales bacterium
AAGCGGACGACGGGTCTCGAACCCGCGACCTTCGGCTTGGGAAGCCGACGCTCTACCAACTGAGCTACGTCCGCGCTGCCGGCGATTCTAGGGGCGGTAGCCGGGAGCGCGGCCCCAAGCGTCGCCCAGATGCGGGTCTCGCCGAGACGCCCGGGCACACCTCCCCGGACATCGAATAGCCTGAGGACGTGGACTGTCGCGCTCACGGAGAGTGGACGCCGGCGACGGGGTGACCGGCTGCGGATGGAGAAACGCGCGCTCGGAAGCTCTGGAATGTACGTGTCGCGCCTGTCGCTCGGTTCGTGGCGGACGTTTGAGCAGATCGGGCGGGAGCAGGGGCTGTCGGTGATGCGGGCCGCGCGGCAGCACGGGATCAACTTCCTCGACGACGCCCGGTACGACGATGAGACGGGCGCGGCACCGATCCCGACGGGCTACTCCGAAGTGGTGTTCGGCGACCTGTTCCGCGCGGCGGGCTGGGCGCGCGAGGAAACGGTCGTCGCGAACAAGCTGTGGTGGGAGTTCTGGCCACGGCAGAGCGCCGCCAAGGAGCTCGACGGGTCGCTGGGCCGGATGGGCTTTGGGCATGTAGATCTGATCTATGCCAATCCGCCACCCGATGGGTTGGCGGTGGCGGAGATGGTCGCGGAGGTCGGCGAGCTGGTGAAATCGGGCAAGGCGCGTGCGTGGGCGATCGTCAACTGGCAACCGGAGCCGTTGCTGGAGGCGTCGCGAGCGGCGCGTGAGCAGGGCATCCCGCAGCCGTGCGCGGCGCAGCTGCCGTACAACCTGGTCCGGCGCGACTGGGTCGAGAGCGAGCCGATGGCCGCGGCGCTCGAGGCCTCGGGCGCCGGCGTCGTCGCCTCCTCCGTGATCGCCGGCGGCGTTCTCACCGGCAAGTACGACGCGGGCGAAACCGGCCGCGCCGGGGGCGAGATCGATCAGCCCTGGCTCGCCGAGGCGCGCGAGCGCGGGCGTCGGTTGCGGGCGCTGGCCGAGGAGGCCGGAACCACTCCTGCGTCGCTGGCGATCGCGTTCGCGCTCGCCAACCCGGCCGTCGCCAGTGTCCTGTTCGGCGCCACGTCAGCGTCACAGCTCGCAGAGAACGCGAGCGCCCTCGAGGTCGACGCCGCAATCGTGGCGCGCGCCGGCGCGGAGCGTGGGTCAACCTGAACCCCCCTCACGCCGGCCGTATTACCCTACGAGAGCCGATGCGTCGAGTCTTGCTCCCTGGACTGGTTATTGGCGCCGCCGTGGCGTTGCTCGCGTTGCTGGTCTTCGGAGTGGCGGATCAGGGGGCGAACACATCGATCGACGCCGCGGTGGCGCGGGGCCTCCGGCCGCCGGCGCCGGCCTCCAACATGGCGATGCCGGTCCTTGGGTCGGACCGGACCGAGACGCTGGCGGGCTTCCGGGGGAAGGTCGTGGTCGTCAACATCTTCGCGTCGTGGTGTGACCCGTGCAAGGCGGAGGCGACGGTGCTGGAGCATGCCGAGCAGACGATTGCGAGCCATCGCGCAACGATCCTGGGCGTGACCTATCTCGACAACTCGAATGACTCCGAGCAGTTCGTGCGCGCCGAGCACATCACCTACCCGGTGGTCCGGGATGTGAACGGGGCGTTCGTCCGCGCGTTCGGGACGACTGGGGTTCCGGAGACGTTCGTGATCGATCGCAGTGGCCACGTGGCGGCGCTGCGCCGCTACCAGGTCAACACCCAGTGGCTCGACCAGACGCTGCGGCCGCTGCTTACGCAGCGGGCGGGCGCGAACGCATGAGATCGTTCGCCCGGCTCGGCGTGCTGCTGATCGCGGTGGCGGCGATGATCGCGCCGGCGGGCGCGGTCGCGGTCGCGCCGCGGGCCTCGCTGACGGATATCGAGAACGACGTCATGTGCGTCGCCTGCCGGGAGCCGCTCGCTGTCTCGCAATCGCCAGAGGCGAATTCGGAACGGAGCTACATCGAAGGACTGATCGCTCAGGGCGAGACGAAGGCCCAGATCGAGCAGGCGCTTGTTGGCCAGTACGGGCCGACCGTGCTCGGGCGCCCACCCGCTCATGGGCTCAACCTGACCGTGTACATCCTGCCGCCGGCAGTCGTGCTGGCCGGAGTCCTGGGGCTGGCGGTCACGCTGCCGAGGTGGCGCCGACGCGCGCGCGAGGCCGCCACGGTCCCGCTGCCGGCCGGCCCACCGCTGAGCGCCGCCGACGCGACCCGGCTCGACGAGGACCTGACAGCGTACGAGCGCTGAGCCGACGGCCGCGCCGCAGGCCGCCCACCCCCCAACCGCCCCGCCGCCCGTCCCGATCTCGGAGCTACATCGACTCGGGCGCGCTGACACCGAGCAGCCCGAGCGCCAGCGCGATCCCCCGCTGCGCCGCCAGCGCCAGCGCGATTCGCTGCGATTCGGTGTGCTCCGGGGTGGCCCCGACCACGCGGCAGTCCCGGTAGAAGGCGGTGAAGTCCTGCGCCAGCGCGAGCGCGTAGGAGGCGATCCGGTGCGGGACCCGGCGAGCGGCCGCCTCGGCGATCTCGTCCGGGAACGCGGCGAGCTGCTTGATCAGGCCCCGTTCGGCGGCGTGGAGCGGTTCCGCTCCCCAGTCAACGCCGGGGGCGACCGCGGCGGCGACACGGTCGGCCGTCAGCCGGCGCAGCATCGAGGCGATCCGGGCGTGGGCGTACTGGACGTAATAGACCGGATTCTCATTCGACTGCTGCCGGGCGAGGTCGAGATCGAGGTCCAGGGTGCGGTCGTGGGAGCGCTGGAGCATGAAGAAGCGGGTCGCGTCGACGCCGATCTCGTCGAGCAGGTCATCGAGGGTGACGAAGTCGCCCCGCCGCTTCGACATCGCCGCGCGCTCGCCGCCCTCGACCAGGTGCACGAACTGGATGATCGGCACCTCGATCGTGTCGGGGTCGCCGCCAACGGCGCTCATCGCCGCTTTGAGCTCGCGGACGTAGGCGTGGTGGTCGGCCCCGACCGGCAGCAGCTGGCGCTCGAACCCCCGCGCGCGCTTGTTCTGCATGTAGGCGACGTCGGCCGCGAGGTAGGTGGGCTCGCCGCCGGAGCGGATCACGACCCGATCCTTGTCGTCGCCGAAGGTCGTCGTGCGCAACCAGACAGCGCCCTCGGATCTGTACGTGTGGCCCGCTTGCTCGACCAGCGACAGCGCACGGTCGACCTCGCTTGGCGAGCCGGCGTGAAGGGTCCGTTCGCTGAAGAACGTGTCGAAGCAGACGCCGTAGCGCTCGAGCGTGGCCTGGATCTGCGCCAGCAACAGCTCGACCGCGTGGCGCGCGATCTCGTCCACATCCCCGGACGCGGCGTCGGGGATCGCCTGGGCCAGCTCGAGCACGTACTCCCCCTGGTAGCCGCCCTCGGGCACCTCGTCGCCGCGCGCGCGCGCCTGGACCGATGCCCCGAGCAGCCGGATCTGGGAGCCGGCATCGTTGAAGTAGTACTCGCGCTGCACCGAGTGTCCGTAGTGCTCCAGGATGCGCGCCAACGCGTCGCCGTAAGCGGCATGACGGCCGCTGGCGGCTACCAGCGGCCCGGTCGGGTTGGCGGACACGAACTCGATCAGGATCCGCTCCGGCCGCTCGGCCCCGCCGGCCCCAAACCGATCCCCGGCCGCGAGGATGCTCGCCAGTGTTTGGCGGTGCCATCGGTCTGACAGCAGCAGGTTGAGGAACCCCGGCCCCGCGACCTCGGTCCGCTCGAGCTGATCTCCCAGCACCTCGACGAGCGAGGCTCCGAGTCGCTCGGCGATCTCCCTCGGCGCCGCGCCCAGGACCGGCGCGAGCAACATCGCCGCATTGGTCGAGTAGTCCCCCAGGCCGTCGCGCTTCGGCCGCTCCACCCGCAGCTGTGCCAGCGGCTCGGCGTCGCCACCGCGGACCAGTGCGGCGGCGGATCGGACGGCCGCCGTGAGCTCCTGGAGCGGGTCGCTCACGCGTCCGGGCCAGATATCTGATGCCTGCGGATCACAGACGCGAGGCTAGTGCAACAGGACGCCGCCCTAGCGATCAGTAGTGGTACGGCTCACCAGCGAGGATCTTGTGACCGCGGTAGAGCTGCTCGAGCAGCACCACCCGGGCCAGCTGATGCGGAAGCGTCAGCTTCCCGAACGACAGCCGGTGGCTCACGTCCTGAAGGTCGAGCCCGTACGGCCCGCCGATCACGAAGCACAGGTCGCGGCCACTCTGGCGGCGATCTTCCAGAAACCGGCTGAACGTGATCGAGTCCATCTCGTCGCCGTTGCGGTGCAGCAGCGACACGAACGCCCGCTCGGGCAGCCGGCGGGCGACCTGTTCGTCCTCCCGCAGCTCGATCAGCTCGAGCCGGGCGTGGCGCGCCAGCAGCTTCTGATAGTGCTGGACATCGTCCGAAAATGGGGGCCGCAGCCGGCCCACGGCGACGATCAGTATCCGCACGGTGGGATACTAAGAGGAGATGGACGATCCCAACACGCCTGAGCGCCACATCAACATCCACTTCTCGCCGGACATCATGGCCGGCGTATATGCCAATTTCGCCAACGTCAGCCACTCCGATTACGAGTTCACGATCACGTTCGCCCGTGTCGATCACGAGGTCGAGGACGAGGAGATCCCCGGTGTGGTGGTCTCACGCGTCAACCTCTCGCCCAAGTTCATGCGCGAGCTGATCGACGCGATGCAGGACAACTACTCCAAGTGGCAGACCCGCGAGGGAATCAAGAACCTTCCCGAGTGGGGCGGTGGTGGGCCTCCGCAGGAGTAGGGTCGGCGCCCTCCCCTGAAATGCGGTCGGCGGGCTCGGGGTCCCGGCCCAGCCGCACGCGCGACCACGCCACCGCCGCCCCGATCCGCTCGAGCGTGGTCGGGTGCGTGGCGATCAGCCTGCCGATCCACCGTGGCGGATCGAGGTCGGCGACGTTCTGCAGCGCGATCGCGCGCTCGAACGCCACAAACGCCTCGGGGGCCCGCGAGAGCTCCAGCGAGTAGTCGTCGGCGCGGCGCTCGACCGCCCGCAAGAGCCGATTGCCGAGCAGCCCCTGCGGGGCGCTGACGACCGCCGCCGACAGCGCCAGCGCGGGAATCGCCGCCGGCGTGCCGCGTTCCGGAGACAGCGCCCAGCTCAGCTGCTGGATCGCCAGCGCGGTGGCCGGAGCCACGAGCGTCGCGTACAGCACGCTGCGCGGGACGTCGCGGTTGCGCACATGCGCGAGCTCGTGGGCCACGACCACCCTGACTTCGTCACGGCTGTAGCGGTCGAGCAGGGTGTCGAACAGCACGACCCGCTTGGTCGGGCCGAGGCCGGTGACGTAGGCGTTGGCGGCGGTCGTGCGGCGGCTCGCGTCGACCGAGTAGACCTGGCCGACCTTCACCTGTGCCTGGCGCGCCAGCTCGAGCACATCCGAGCGCGTTTCGCCCTCCGGAAGCGGCATGAAGTCGTTGAAGATCGGGTCGAGGATGACCGGTGCGAGGGCCACGAGGACCGTCCCGAACAGCACCGATGCGCCGCTCGCGGGCGCCCACCAGAGACGCGGGTAGCGTCGCGTGACGGCGACGATCGCGCCGCCGCCGACCGCGGCGAACACGCCCTGGATACCCGCCGCCTTGACGAGATCGCCGGTCCAGCCCCGCCACGACTGGGTCACGAGGCCGACCGAGATCGCCCGCCGCCGGGCGATCGCCGCCAGCGGCAGCGCCGGCAGCATCAGGGCGCTCGCGAGACCCGCCCCGACCACGGCGCCGCTCGCCACCGGGGCGCCGGTGCGGCCGTGCAGCACGCTCGGTGGGCGTCGCGCGACCCATGCGAGCGCACCGAGCTCGGCGCCGGTACGAGCCAGTCCGAGCGCGAACTGGGGCCGAGCGTAGCGCGCTCCGCGCTTCACCTCGTCGGGGCTGAAATACAGCTCCGGGTCGATCCGCGCGGGCTCCGTGGCCGGTGCGCGCGGCGCCAGCAGCCGGCTGGCGCCCTCCGCGACGCCGATGGCCAGCGCGATCGATCCCAGCAACAGAGCGCGTTGCGGCCGCTTCACCCGCGAGACTGTAGTGCGTGCGACGACTGTCAAGCTCGTGGCGGGCTCGCTGACGTGCGGGTCGCGATCGTTTCGGACATCCACGGCAATCGCCACGCCTTCGAGGCGGTGCTGGACGAGATCGAGGCCTCGGAGTGCGAGGAGATGTGGTGCTTGGGCGATCTCGTCGGTTACGGCGCCGAACCTGATGCGTGCGTCGAGCTGGCACGCCGGCACGCGGCGATCTGCCTCGCCGGCAATCACGACCTGGGCGTGCGCGGCACGGTCCCGCTCGAGGAGTTCTCCCGCGGGGCCGCGCTGGCGGCGCGATGGACGCGGGACGTGATCACGCCCGAGACGCTCGGGTTCCTCGAGACGCTGGAACCGCTCAACCTCGACGAGGAGGTGGGCCTGTACCACGCGAGCCCCCGCGACCCGGTCTGGGAGTACGTCCTCTCCCCTCTTCAGGCCGAGCTGTGCCTGGACGTCCAGCGCCATCGCGTGTGCCTGATCGGTCATTCGCACGTGGCGCTGTCGTTCGCGCGCGCCGGCGACGCGCCCGCCACCGGCCAAACCCGCCAGGACGGCGAGGAGCTCGAGCTCGGCTCGGCCGAATGGCTAATTAACCCGGGGAGCGTCGGCCAGCCGCGGGACGGTGACGCTCGCGCCGCATGGCTCGAGCTCGATGCCGAGCGCTCGTTCGCGCGCTACCGGAGGACCGAATACGACATCGCCGGCGCGGCCGCGGCGATCCGTGCGGCGCGGCTGCCGGACTCGCTCGCCGAGCGGCTCGAATACGGTCAGTGAGCCCGGGCGATCGCCGCCCGTCGGGACGCCTAACCGAACCCCAACCGCCCGAGCCTCTAAAGTCAGGACGCGGAATGCGCTATGCACCCCGCGCACTCCTGGCCGGTGGGCTTGGACTGAGCAGTTTGCTTGTCGTCGCATGCGGCGGCAGCGGTAGCCTGCTCCCAGGCGGTCAGGCGAGCAGCTTGAACAGCCAGCTCAACGCGATCTCAGCGGCGATCGCCGCGCGCCAGTGCGGGGCGGCGGCAAACGCGGCGCAGGCGTTCAGCACCTCGGTCGCGAACCTGCCTTCGTCGGTCAACGGCACGCTCCAGTCCGATCTCAACCAGGACGCGAGCATGATCTCTTCGTTGACCGCGAAGAACTGTCCGGCCGCCGCGACTACCACCAGTTCGTCGACGAGCGGCGCCAGCTCGAGCACCACGAGCACGTCCAACTCGACCACGGCCACGACCAGCACCCCGTCTAGCACCACGACGAGCAGCACCACGACCAGCACCCCGACAAGCACCACCACGACCAGCACGACCCCGACGACGACCACCAGTTCTGCAACCATCACGACCGGCTCGGGTACTTCGAGCGACGGAAGCACCGGGGGCGCGGGTCTGGGTGGCAACACCGGCAGCGGCGGCGCGGGCGCCGGCAGCGGAAACGGGAACGGGAACGGGAACGGGAACGGACAATGACCAGCACAGCCACGATTGCAGGGCGGTATCGGGTCGAAGGCCGGCTCGGGGTGGGCGGGATGTCCACCGTTCACCTCGCGTTCGACCAGCGCCTCGAGCGCTACGTGGCGCTGAAGCTGCTCGCCGAGCACCTCGCGGACGACCCGGCGTTCGTCTCACGGTTCCGCCGTGAGGCGCTGGCCGCGGCGCGGCTCGTGCACCCCAACATCGTGCAGGTGTTCGATTTCGGGTTCGATGAGGGCGCGCACCAGCACTTCATCGTGATGGAGCACGTATCGGGTCATTCCTGCGCCGAGCTGCTGCGCGACCGCGGTCACCTCGACGTCGATCAGGGCGTCGAGATCGTCATCGAGGCCTGCCGCGGCCTCGACTACGCACACCGGAACGGCGTCGTGCACCGCGACGTCAAGCCCGGCAACCTGCTCGTGGCGGACGCCGGCGTGGTCAAGCTCGCCGACTTCGGCATCGCCCGGGCCACCGATCAATCGAGCATCACGCAGGTGGGCTCGGTGCTGGGCACAGCCGCGTATCTGGCACCCGAGCAGGCTCGTGGCGAGGAGGCCGGACCGCGCGCAGACATCTACTCGCTCGGCGTGGTGACTTACCAGCTGCTGTCGGGACGGCTCCCGTACGAGGCGACATCGCTGTCTGAACTGGCGCTGAAGCAGCAGCGGGAATCGCCGACGCCGCTGGACACGCTCAATCCGCATGTTCCGCGCGAGCTCGCACAGGCGGTCGCGATCGGGCTCGCAATCGACCAGGAGGGTCGTCCCGAGAACGCGGCCGAGTTCGCCGAGGAGCTCAGCAGGGGCGCGCGTGGCATCGCGCCGATCGGAGCGGCTTCGCCCACCGCCCACCTCGGCACGAGGGCCGCGACACGGGTCCTGCCCTCGCGCCAGGATCGCGCCGAGGAACGGACTGCCGCGACCCGGGTCGCGGCACAGGCGGCGCCGCCCGTGGCGCCTCCGCGCAACGCGCGCGTCCCCCCCGCGCGCCAGGCTCAACCGCAGGACGGCCGCCGGCCGCGACCACAGCAGCGACCCGCCCCGGCTCCACGCCGCAAACGGCGTGTGGCGCGGACGTTCGCAGCGCTGCTCACGCTGGCGCTCGTGTTCGCGGCCGTGGTCATCGCGGCTGTCGTGATCGCGTCCAGCACGTCCTCAACCGTCGTGCACATCCGCACGATCATGGGCCACGACGTGCAGAGCGTGATCACGCAGGTGAAGCAGTTCATCAACGGCAACAAGAAGTAGCGGGCTCACGCGCCGCCACGAAGTGGAATCCAGGCGGCCCCCTATCAGCCAAGCCGCCTGGATTGCCGCCACAACGCCCCCAGCTCCACGGATGGTGCCGCTGAGGCCCGAGTCGCTGCTGACCTCGCCCTCTGGATCAGCTTTTTGTGTTTCTCACGCCTCACATCCGATGAGGGAAAACTATTCGCGGGCAGACCCAAACTGATGCGACATTTGTCACATTGTTCGACGCTGGAAGAATTCCGACCGTGAGCACACCGAGCCTGCCCTTCCTGCGACAACTTGGCCAGCGGGACGCCGAGGAGCTGCTCGCGGTCGCGCGGCGGCGATCGATCGCGAAGGCGCAGCCGATCCTCCACGAGGGGTCCGCCGGCGATGAGGTCGTGATCGTGCTCGGGGGCCGGGTCAAGCTTGTCGCCTCGGGTGCCGAGGGTCGCGAGGTGGTGCTCGCGATCCGCGGGCCGGGCGAGCTGATCGGCGAGATGGCGGCGCTCGGCGGAATCCGTCGGACCGCGACGGCGATCGCCGTCGACCTCGTCGAGGCGGCCTACCTGCGAGCCGACGAGCTGCGCCAGTTCCTCGCCGAGCACCCGGCCGCGGCGCTGGTGCTGATGCGGATGCTGGTCTCGCGCTGGGCCGAGGCCGACCGGGATCGGATCTCGCTCGCGACCCAGGACAGCGTCGGCCGGCTGGCGCAGCGGCTGCTGGACCTGGCCGCCGCCCACGGCGTGCCGGCCGAGAAGGGGCTGCGGATCGAGCTGACGCTCAGCCAGGACGAGCTCGCGAGCTGGACCGGCGCGACCCGTGAGACCGTGTCACGCGCGCTGCGGCTGATGCGCAGGGTCGGCTGGGTCGCGACCGAGCACCAGGCGATCACGATCCTCGATGTCACGGCGCTGAAGGAGCGCGCCGGCGCCTGACCGACCGGTCATGCATCGGGACGCGGCGGCTCACCGTCCGCGCACCCCCATGTCGGGTGCGCCGCCAAGCAGTGACGGCGTCAACCTCCGGACCGCAGTTCGGTCGCGAGCTGCGTCAGCCGCCCTGCATCGATCGCATCGCGGATCTCCTGCATCAGGCGCGAGATGAAACTGAGGTTGTGCAGCGTGACCAGGCGGGGTGCGGTCAGCTCGCCCGCGCGCAGCAGGTAGTGGAGGTAGGCGCGGGAGAAACCGGCCGCACATGCTGGGCAGGGACAACCGTCGAGGATCGGCTCGGCGCTTGCACGCCAGCTCGCCTTGACGAGGTCGACCCGCCAGCGAACCGCGGGATCGGGCACGAGCGCGACCCCGTGGCGCCCGAGCCGCGTCGGCAACGCGCAGTCGAACGTGTCGATCCCCAGTTCGACGCCGACGATCAGGTCGTCGACGTCGCCGATCCCCAACAGGTGGCGGGGTCGGTCGGGGCGCCGCCGTTCCAGCACCGCCGTCGACCAGGACACCACCTCGTGCATCTGCGCCTTGTCCTGTCCCAGCGACCCGCCGATCGCGATTCCGTCGCACGAGCTCGCGGCGACCGCTTCGGCGGAGCCGGTTCGGAGGTCCGGCTCGACGCCCCCCTGCACGATCCCGTAGACCGCCTGGCCTGACGGACCGTGGCGCTCGTGCCAGCGCAGGCAGCGCGCGAGCCAGCGATGGGTGCGCTCCGTCGAGCGCGCTGTGTAGTCGCGGGAGACGTGGAACGGCGTGCACTCGTCGAACACGAGCGCGATGTCCGATCCGAGTGCCGCCTGGATCGCCATCGACCCCTCCGGCCCCAGGTAGCGCTCGCGGCCATCGACATAGGAGCGAAACCTGACCCCGTCCTCGTCGATCGACAGGATCGCGCCCGCGCGCTCCGCCTCCTCGCTGCGCCGCCCGCGTCCTTTGATCTCATCGGCGACCGACCCGTGGCCCATCGAGAACACCTGGAACCCGCCCGAGTCGGTGATTATCGGCCGCTCCCAGCGCATGAACGCGTGCAGGCCGCCGAGCCGCTCGATCAGCTCCGGGCCCGGCGCGAGCATCAGATGGAACGTGTTTCCGAGGATCAGCTCAAAGCCGAGCGCGGCGACGTCGCGCGGCTCGAGCGTTTTCACCGCCGCCCTGGTCGCCAACGGCACGAACGCCGGCGTCGGCACGTCGCCGTGTGACAGCCGCAGGGTCCCCGTCCGAGCGAGCGAGTCCGGTGAGCGGGTACGGATATCGAACACGTCTTGAGAGGGTCCCTGGCGCGTCAACTCGGATCGAGCGCGCTCGGAGCTCCGAACCGCCGCTTCCTTCCCGGAAGCGGCGGTGCGGCGACGGATCAGGTACTACGTTACGGCTAGGTACGGCGTTACGACTGGGGTACCACGTTACGACTGCGTGGTCTCGGTGGTCTCGGTGCTCTCCGGGGCCGCCGTGGTCTCCGAGCTCTCGATCGTGGCGGGCTGCTTGGCTCCGACGCTGATCGCGACCTGATGCGGCTTGCGCTCCTCGGGCTTCGGAACCCGGATCTCGAGCACGCCGCGATCAAAGTTCGCGATCACCGAGGCGGGGTCAACGCCCTCGGGCAGCCTCAGCGACCGGTGGAAGCTGCCGGACGAACGCTCGACGCGGTAGTAGCCCTCCTTGCGCTCCTCGTGCTCCGCCTGGCGCTGGCCGGAGATCGTGAGCACGTCGTCATTGACCTCGATGTTGACGTCCTTGTCCGTCAGACCCGGCAAGTCCGCCTTGAGGACGAACTCGTCCCCGGTGTCGACCACGTCCATGGCCGGAACCCAGCGGCGCAGCGCCGGCGTGCGCGCGGCGCCGTTCCCCGTCGTCGTGTCGAAAAACGAATTGAACAGCCGGTCCATCTCGTGCTGAATCGAGTTCAGCTCACGAGCCGGCTCCCAGCGAATGAGTGCCATAAGACTCCTCCTGTTACGTGTTAGCAAGTTTGTCTTGCAACGGTTATGAAATCTGAGTCTAGCACTGTCAAGTCTTATTCTGGTGGCGCTTATAAATCTTCTCGTGTGTATTAGATTGCTGACGGGCGCCCGGCGGGCGCGCCGCGGGCGCGCCGGAACGCCCCCGCGCCGCCACCCGCGATACCGGCTGCCGCCGCGGGCGCGCCGGAACGCCCGGCGCCGCCACCCGCGATACCGCGCCTCAGCCCGCCGCCGCGACGATCGCCCCAAACGACTCCGCGTCGAGGCTGGCGCCGCCAACCAGGGCGCCATCGATGTCGGGCAGCGCAAGGAGCTCGGCCGCGTTGTCGGGCTTGACGCTGCCGCCGTACAGGATCCGGGTGCGCTCGGCCTGTTCGGGTGAGCGGTCCGCGACCAGTGCACGGACGAACGCGATCGCCTCCTGGGCCTGTTCGGGCGTCGCCACCTTGCCGGTCCCGATCGCCCAGATCGGCTCGTAGGCGATCACGATCTCGCCGAGCTGGTCAGTCCCGACCCGCGCCAGGTCCTCCTGGACCTGGTGGCGCAGCTTGCGCTCGGTGTCGCCCTGGTCGCGCTCCTGCTCGGTCTCTCCCACGCACAGGATCGGCAGCAGACCGGCGTCGAGCGCCACCGGGACCTTCTGCTGAAGGGCGCGATCGGTCTCGTTGAAGTACTCGCGGCGCTCGGAGTGGCCGAGGATCACGCCCTGGACGTCGAGCGCGACGAGCATCGGCGCCGACACCTCCCCGGTGAACGCGCCCTCGTCGGCGAAGTGCATGTTCTGCGCGTACACCTGCACTCTGGAACCGCGCACGGAGTCGAGCATCGGCGCGAGCGCGACGTAAGGTGGGCACACGGCCACGTCGACTCCCTCGGCGGTGGAGACCCGAGGCAGCAGCGCCTGGATGAACTCCTCCGCCTCCGGGACGGTCTTGTACATCTTCCAGTTGCCGGCGATCAGCGGCGTGCGGCGGCCGGAACTCATCACACGACCTCCTTTGCGGCGCTCACGCGAGCGCCTCGACTCCGGGCAGCTTCTTCCCTTCCAGCAGCTCGAGGGACGCGCCGCCGCCGGTCGACAGATGGGTCACCCTGTCGGCCAGCCCGAATTGCTGCAGCGCCGCGACGGAATCACCGCCGCCGACGACGGTCGTCCCGGGCGCGTTGGCGACCGCCACCGCGACCGCGCGCGTGCCGGCCGCGAACGGGGCCGTCTCGAACGCGCCCATCGGTCCGTTCCAGAACACCGTGCCGGCGCCCGCGATGATCGCGGCGTAGGCGTCGGCGGTCTTCGGCCCGATGTCCAATCCCATCATCCCGTCGGGCACGTCGACGCTGTCGATCTCCTCGGCGGCGGCGTCGGCGGCGAGGCGATCGGCGATCACCAGGTCCCGCGGCAGCTCCAGAGCCGCACCGCCGGTGACCGCGAGCACGCCTCGCGCGAGCTCGATGTCATCCGCCGCGCACAGCGACGAGCCGACCGTGTGCCTCTGGGCGGCGAGGAACGGGAAGCACATCGCGCCGCCGATCAGCAGCGTGTCGGCGACCTCGCGGAAGCGGGCGATGACCGCGATCTTGTCGCTCACCTTGGCGCCGCCCAGCACCGCGACCAGCGGCCGCTCGGGATCCTCGAGCAGCTTCGTGAGCGTCTCTACCTCCCGTTGCAGCAGTAGCCCCGCGGCGCGCTGTCCGACCAGGTGCGCAACCCCCTCGGTGGAGGCGTGCGCACGGTGGGCGGCGCCGAACGCGTCGTTGACGTAGGCATCCGCGAGGTCGGCAAGCGAGGCAGCCAGCTCGGGATCGTTCTTCGTCTCGCCAGGCTCGTAACGGACGTTCTCGAGGATCAGGATGTCTCGCGGACCGAGGTTGTCGGCGAACGCGCGGACGTCGGCGCCGACAACCGCGGGCGCCAGCGTCACATCCGCACCGCTGAGCTCGGCGAGGCGGTTGGCGACCGGCCGCATCGAGAACTCGGGCTCCCGATCCTTGGGCCGGCCGAGGTGCGAGACGAGCACCAGCTTGGCGCCCTGGTCCCGCAGCTCCTCGATCGTCGGCAGCGCCGCGCGGATCCGGGTGTCGTCGGCGACCTCGCCCTTCGACAACGGAACGTTGAAGTCGACGCGGACGAGTACCCGTTTGCCGTCGACGTCGCCCAGATCCGAGAGCGTTCTCACAGGAGCTTCTGCACCATGTCGACGCACCGGTTCGAATACCCCCACTCGTTGTCGTACCAGGCCACGACCTTCAGCATCGTGCCGTCCATCAGGGCGGTCAGCTGCGAATCGACGATCGACGAGGACGGGTTCTTGACGATGTCGGACGAGACGATCGGATCGGTGGTGTACTCCATCAGCCCGGCGAGGGGTCCGCTCTTGGCGGCCGCCTCGAACGCCCCGTTGATCTCCTCGATGCTCGTCTCGCGGTTGGTCTCGACCGTCAGGTCGACGGCGCTGCCGGTGGGAACTGGGGCGCGGATCGCGAACCCGTGCAGCTTGCCGTTCAGCTCCGGGATCACCAGGCCGATCGCCTTGGCGGCACCGGTCGAGGCGGGAATCAGGTTGATGGCCGCGGCGCGCGCGCGGCGCAGGTCGCGGTGCGGCATGTCCTGGAGCCGCTGGTCCGCCGTGTAGGCGTGGATCGTGGTCATCAGCCCGTGCTTGATCCCAACCGTGTTGTGAACGATCTGCGCCGGCGGCGCCAGGCAGTTGGTCGTACAGGAGGCGTTGGAGATGATGTGGTGCTTGTCGCGGTCGTAGACCTGATCGAAGTTCACGCCGAGCACCACGGTTACGTCAGGATCCGTCGCCGGCGCCGAGATCAGGACCTTCTTCGCGCCCGCATCGATGTGCTTGGAGGCGTTCTCGCGGCTCGTGAACAGGCCCGTTGACTCGATCACGACATCGGCCCCGAGGTCGCTCCACGGGAGCGCCGCCGGGTCGCGTTCGCTGAGCACACGGACGTCCTTGCCGTTGACACGGATGCCCGTGTCGGTCGCCTCCACCTGGCCGCCCGGAAACGGTCCGTAGGTGGAGTCGTATTTGAGCAGGTGCGCAAGTGTCTTCGGATCGACGACGTCATTGATCGCGAGCCACTCGATGTCGGCATCGGCCTCAGATGCGGCGCGGAAAACGTTGCGGCCGATCCGACCGAAACCGTTGATCCCAACCCGTACCGTCATGCGACAGGTCCCTCCTTCAATTGGCGCTGGGCACACAAACCGACGGGCTTTGTCCGGTCGGCGCGACGAACGCTATCTGATTAAGAACCCTCGGCGGCTGGTGGAGAACTACGCAACCGGGCGTGGGGAGCTTGACTTCTGGATGCGCCGGTCAGCGGGCGACGACCTCGACCCGCAGCCCGTCCGGGTCGCGCAGATAGGCCGCGTAATAGCGGCTCCCGTACTGCGGCCTCGGGCCCGGAGGCCCGTCGTCGACGCCGCCGGCGCCGAGGCCGGCGGCATAGGCGGCGTCGACCGCGGCCCGCCCGCTGGCGTGTAGCGCGACGTGGCCGTAACCGGGGCCGGGGGGACGCCCGCGCACGACGATCCACAGCTCCGGCCCACCGGTGCCGTACGCGATCGCGCGATCGGACTCGAACATCCGCCGAGCCCCGAGCGCGAAGAACAGCGCGTCGTAGAAGCGGGCCGACCGCGACAGGTCGGAGACCTCGAAGCCAATGTGGTCGATCATGCCGGGCGCTCGACGTCGCGGTGGACGACTTCGACCAGGTAGTCGCCGCTGGACCCGTAGCGGCGGGCGAGCTGCTCGGAGATCGCGACCGACCGGTGGCGGCCGCCGGTGCACCCGATCGCGATCACGAGATGGGCCTTGCCTTCGGCGAGGTACTGCGGGAGCAGGTAGTCGAGCAGCGGGTACAGCCGCTCGTAGAACGCATCAAGCTCGCCGTCGCGGTTGATGAACGCCACCACGCCGGGATCGTTGCCGGTCAGGCGCCGGAGCTCTCGCTCGTAGTGCGGATTGGGCAGGAAGCGGACGTCGAACAGCAGGTCCGGGTCGCGGGCGGGGCCCCACTTGAAACCGAAGCTCTGGAAGGTGACCGCGAGCCGCCCCGGCGTGCGGGTCGGCAGCATCTCGTCGACGAGCTTGCGCCGCAGTGCCGCGGCCGTAATCCCGGTCGTGGTGATCACCACGTCGGCGCGGCGCCGCAGCGGCGCGAGCAGCTCCCGCTCTCCCGCGATCCCATCGGCAACGCTCCCCGTGGGCGCGAGCGGATGGCGGCGGCGGGTCTCCTTGTAACGGGTCATCAGCGTCTGTTCGTCGGCCTCGAGGAACAGCACGCGCGGGTTGACGCCGCTCGCGCGCAACTCGTCGAGCATCTCGGTCAGCCGCTCGAAATAGCTCCCGCCTCGGGCGTCGGACACGACAGCAGCGCGCTCGACCTTCGAGCCGGCATGCACGAACAGATCGACCAGCGAGCGGATCAGCTCCGACGGCAGGTTGTCGACGCAGAAGTACCCCTCGTCCTCGAAGGCCGCCATCGCGGTCGACTTTCCGGCCCCGGAAAAGCCGGTGATGATCACCAGATCTGTGAGCACTGAGGCTTCCATACATGTAGCTTGACGCGGAACGCGGACGCGCGACGTGCAAAGCTGTAAACGTGCATCGGGGCGCCACCGGCATCAGGATGTTGCTCGCGCTCGCGCTCTCGCTCGTGGTCACGACGGGGGCGAGCGCTGCTGTGCGCGCGCAGAGCGATCAAGCGCCGGAGGTGGCGAGTGTCAGCACTCAGACCGTCAGCCAGCCGCTGCCCCCCGGGTTCGTCGGTGTCTCGCTCGAGTACAGGGCGCTGCACGTCTACACCGGCCGCAACCCGAACGCCGTCGACCCCGTACTGGTGGCGCTGATCCGGCAGCTCGCGCCCGGCCAGGCGCCGGTGCTGCGGATCGGCGGCGACAGCGCCGATGCGACCTGGTGGCCGATGCGCGGGGTGATCCCGCCGGGCGGCATCAACTACGCCCTCACCCCGGCCTGGTTGCGAACCACGCGGGCGCTGGCACAGGCGCTCGGCGCACGGCTGATTATGGGTATCAATCTCGCCGCCGGCCGCCCGGCGCTCGCGGCCGCGGAAGCGCGGGCGATCCTCGGCGGAATCGGGGCGAGCAGGATCGAGGCGCTCGAGATCGGCAACGAACCCGACCTCTACGATCTCCTCGCCTGGTATCACGATCGGCGCGGCAAGGCGGTCGACGCTCGCGGCCCCGGCTACAACCTCAGCGCCTACACCCGCGACTTCTCACGCTGGCGCGCGGCGCTGCCGGCGTTCCCGCTCGCCGGCCCGGCGCTGTCAGGGCCCGGGTGGATGGGCGGGCTCGCCGGATTCCTGTCGGCCGAGCCGCAGGTGAAGGTCGTCACCTACCACCGCTACCCGCTGATCGCGTGCGTCAACACCCCGAGCTCGCCCGTTTACCCGTCGATCGCGAACCTGCTGAGCAACAACTCGTCGATCGGTCTCGCGCAACCGGTCGCGCCGTACGTCAGCGCCGCCCACGCGCGCGGGCTCCAGTTCCGGATCGGCGAGATGAACTCCGCCGCGTGCGAGGGAAAGCGCGGCGTCAGCGACACGTTCGCGTCCGCACTCTGGATCCTCGACACCCTGTTCAGCTTCGCCAGCGTCGGCGTCGACGGCGTCAACATCCACTCGCTGCCGGGAGCCGCGTACGAGCCGTTCACGTTCACCGAGAAGTTCGGCCTGTGGTCGGCATTCGTGCACCCCGAGTACTACGGGATGCTGATGTTCGCGCAGGCGTTCCCGCCCGGCGCCCAGCTGCTGTCAGTCAGCGCCCCGACCGGACCGGTGCGGGTGTGGGCCACGCGCGCGCCGGGCGGCACCGTCCGGGTGGTGCTGATCAACAAGGACCCCGCGAACTCCTATCCGGCACAGGTGCAGGTGCCGGGATCGGCGATCAACGCGACCGAGCAGTGGCTGCAGGCGCCGAGCGTCTCCTCGACGAACGGCGTCACGCTCGGCGGGCAGACGTTCGGGAACCTGACGACCACCGGACTGCTGACGGGAACGCCGAGCGCGCCGGCGCTCGCGCCCGTGTCGGGTACCTATTCGATCGTTCTGCCGGCCGCGTCGGCGGTGCTGCTGACGCTGTGACGATTTGCCGTTCGGGAGGGCGCATGCGCCCTCCCGCCGGGCGGCGCATGCGCCGCCCGTGCCACGGGCGCATGCGCCCGTGGCTCACACACCTGTTTTGTGCAGCTCCCGGTACATCTCGCGCGCCAGCTTGCCCGGCAGTCCCGGCACCGCCTCGAGCTCCTCGCGCGACGCCGACAGGATCGCGTCGGGCGAACCGAAATGGTTCAGCAGCACGCGCTTGCGGGCCCGGCCGATGCCCGGCAGCTCGTCAAGGATCGAGGCGGTCATCTCGCGGTCGCGCCGGATCCGGTGGTGGGTGATTGCGAACCGGTGGGCCTCGTCGCGGACGCGCTGGAGCAGCTGCAGCTCGGGCGTGTCGTGCGCGAGGAGCAGCGGCGCCGGCCGGCCGGGGATGAACACCTCTTCGATCCGCTTCGCGAGCGAGATCACGAGCACGCCCCGGTCGCGGAACGCCTGCAGGGCGCGCAGCCCGGCCGACAACTGCCCCTTGCCGCCGTCGATCACGACCACGTTCGGCAGCGCCGCGAAGCTCGGGTCGTAGTCCTTGTCGTGCGGCGAGACGTCGCGCTGGGCTTCCCAGCGAGCCAGCCGCCGGCCCAGGACCTCTTCCATCGCCGCGAAGTCGTCGGGCGCCGGCGCCGCGACCTTAAACCGCCGGTAGTCGGACTTCTTCGGGGCGCCGCCCTCGAACACGACCATCGAGGCGACCGTGTTGGTCCCCATCAGCGTCGAGATGTCGAAGCACTCGATCCGCAGCGGGATCGTGTCCAGCCCCAGTGCCTGCTGGAGTCCGTCGAGGGCCTCGACGCGCTGCTGGCGCCGGCGCTCGGAGCGGAGCTTCTCCTGGTCGAGCGCGAGCCGCGCGTTGCGCTCGGCAAGCTCGAGGATCCGGCGCTTGTCGCCCCGCTCGGCGGCGCGGATCTCGACGTGGCCGCCGCGGCGCTCGCACAGGGCCTGGATCAGGGCGCTCGTGTCGGTGTCGCCGAGCTCGCGCTGGACGATCAGCAGCGGCGGCACCATCATCGCGCTCGCGTAGTACTGGAGGATGAACGCCTCGGCGACCTCGGCGATCCCGCCGCCGGCCTCGTTGTCGAGATAGAAGCTCTGGCGGTCGGACAGCACGCCGTCGCGGACCTGGAAGACCTGGGCGTTGGCCTCGCCGTCGGCCTCCGCAACCGCGATCGCGTCGAGCGTGCCGACCGCCTCGTTGGCGACCCGCTGGCGCTCGAGCAGCGAGCGCACTGCGCGCAGGCGGTTGCGCTCGCGCGCCGCGTCCTCGAACCGCTGCTCGTCCGAGGCCGTCTGCATCGCCTCCTGGAGCTCGCGCTCGATCCGCTTGTAACGGCCGGAGAGGAAGTCGATCACGCCGTCGATCCCGCGCCGGTACTCCTCCTTGCTGACGTAGCCGACGCACGGCGCCTCGCAGCGCTTGATGTAGTAGTCGAGGCACGGCGAGCCGCTGCGCCGCCCCGGCTCCGGGCCCTCGCAGGAGCGGAACATGAACACCTTGCCGAGTACCTCGAGCGTCGAGCGGACGCGCTTGGCGTTGCTGAACGGGCCGAAGTAGGCGCGGTCGCGGCGGTGGCGCTCGCGGGTGAAGTAGACGCGGGGGAAGTCCTCGTCGAGGCTGATCGCGATGTAGGGGTAGGACTTGTCGTCGCGCAGGCGGATGTTGAAGCGCGGCTTGTACTGCTTGATGAAGTTCTGCTCCGCCAGCAGCGCCTCCGCCTCGGTGTGCACGACCAGCGCCTCGATCTGATCGATCATCGGCACCAGGTCGCTGCCGGCGCGGGTGCTCGGGTTGGAGAAGTGCGACGCCACCCGCTTGCGGATCGACTTCGCCTTGCCGACGTAGATCACCTTGCCGGCGCGGTTCCGAAAGACATAAACGCCTGGCTGGTCGGGGAGCTTCTGCCGCTCTGATGCCTGGGTGATCGACACGCTTTCGAGGATACGAGCCGATCCACCCGTTCCGTCAGTCGGCTGTGAACGACAGCGCGAGGCCTGCGACCGCCGCCCCGAGCCCGACCAGCGCGACGATCTCGCCGGCGCCCGAGTTTGGCGAGCTCGACAGGTAGCGGTTGACACCGGCCGCCGGGTCGAACAGGGTGGCGCCGTTGGTCGGCGGCGTGCCGACCGCGTGGATCGTGAACGCGAGCGCGATCGCGACCCCGATCGCCGTCAGGATCCGCGCCAGCCGGGTCCCGATCAACGCGCATACGAACAGGCCGACGGCGAGCAGCGCCAGCAGCACATCGACCGTCGAGTACACCTGCCACGCGGTCGGATCGCGGGGCACGCCCTGGAGCAGTGGCGAGTTTCCGAACTGGGCCAGGAACGCGCCCGAGAACTGATCGCTCCACGGCAGGAACAGCGACACGAACAGCACGATCGCGGCGATCACGATCAGCCAATCGGCGATGACCTCGCGGCTTTCCTTGCTCACGGCCGTCGGCAGTGTACGGGCGCCGGCAGCGCCCCGACACTAGTACTCGCGCGCCGCCCAGAGCACCGCGAACGCCGCGTACGCGGCCGCCACCAGCAGCACGCACCACGCGACCGTGCCGGCGCTGGAGGACCACAGCTTCGAGGTCCCGGTCAGGGTCAGGACCGCAACGCCGACCGCCCCGTACAGGATCGCGCGGCGCTTGTCGCCGAGCGCGTAGAGCGAGACCCGGTGCTGGCGATACATGATCGACGCGAACCAGCCGAGCGTCGCCAGGAACACGAGCGAGGCCGCCTGCAGCGCGACGGTGGCGCCGGTGCCACCGCCCGGGATCGCGACCACCAGCGCCGCCAGCAGGATCACGATCACGATGTTGCGGATGGTGCCGAACGAGCTCATCTGATCTTCGCCATCCTATCGCCCGCAGATAGGCTGCACACGATGGGAGCGGTACCGGGGACAGCGAGGTGAGAGGAGGGGCCGCGCTCGGGCTGAAGCGAATGCGGTCGCTGTTCTCCGGCTCGCGCGAGGCGGCGGCGCTCGTGCGTCGAGATCCCGAGCACGTGCCCGAGCGGCTCGTGCTGCTCGCGGTCCATCGGCTCGGCGAGCCGTCGCTGCAGTGGGCCCGCCAGGAGCTTTCCGGGGGCGCCGATCCGGGCGCGGTGGCGACCCACCTGCGCCACCAGTCGGGGCGGATCGCGAGGATCGACGGCGCGATCTCGGGCACGCCGTTCTTCCTCGCGCTCGTGCCCGGCTATCTCGGCTATCTGTGGCAGGAGGCGATGCTGGTGCTGCGGACCGCGGCGCTCTACGGGCATGATCCGCGCTCGCTGCGCGCCGGCGCCGATATTCTCGCGCTGCGCGGCATCCATCCGTCCGTCGAGGCGGCTCAGGCGGCGATCGAGCAGGTCGACGCGACGCCGTTACCCGACAAGCCCGAGCAGCGGCGCCCGATTCGCTACTGGGTGCGCAGCGTGCGGATGGTGCTCGTGTTCGGCGGCTTTTTGTCGCCGCCGTCGAGCAAGAGCCTGGAGGGCACGCGGGCGAAGGTGCTGGCGGCGCTCGGGCTGATCCTCGGCGGCGGTATCTGGGTCCTCACCTGGGTGTTCCCGGTCACGTTCATGATCCTGATGGCGTCGTCGTGCGAGCGCGACGCGCGCGCGATGGGCCGCAAGGCGCTCGCGTTCTACGGCGGCGAGGCGGCGAGCACCGATGCGGCGATCGCCTACGCCCGCTCACGGCAGGACGAAGGACACGACCGGCGCGAGCTCCTCCGGGCGGGCGCGGTCACGCTCTCGGTCGCGTTGCCGATCGCGTTCATCGCCGCCGCGGTCCACGTCCGCAACGCCCGTGGCATAAACGGATTCAGCGCTGCCGGGGCGCTCGTCGCCCTGTCGCTGGTGATCGCCATCACCGTGGTCGCCAACCGCGGGTAGCGCCCGCTCCTGATCGGCGCCGTGGTCGACCGGCTCGGCGGCGAACCGGTAGCCGACGCCGAAGTGGGTGTGAACGTAGCGCCAGCGGGGCGAGACCCGCTCTAGCTTCTGGCGGAGCTTGCGCACGAACACGTCGACCGAGCGGTCGCCGCGGACCATCGTGTAGCCCCACACGCGCTGGTAGATGTCCTCGCGCTCGAGCACCCGACCGCCGGCGGTGGCGAGCTGTCGCAGCAGCTCGTACTCCTTGCGCGACAGCCCTGCGGGTTCATCGCCGGCGTAGGCATCGAAGCGGTCGGGACGGATCGCCAGCTCGCCCGCGAGCACGGGCTCCTCGTCGCTCGGCAGCTCGCCCGCCCGGCGGCGGCGGATGATCGCCTGGATCCGCGCGACGAGCTCCTCGGGGTGGCAGGGCTTGGTGACCCAGTCGTCGGCCCCGCAGCGGAGTCCGCGCACGCGCTCGGCGACCGGCGCCGGGGTCGTGCAGACGAGCAGCGAGAGGCCAGGCAGCGCGATCGAGATCCGCTCGAGGTAGTCGAGCCCGGTCAGCACGGGATTGACGATCACGGCGTGCAGCCGCATCGCGGCAAGCTGATCGGGGCCGGGCCCGTACGACAGCACCTCGCGGTCCCAGTGAAGGGCCGCAAAGCGCCTGTCGAGCACCGTCACAAGGCCGCTGTCGTCGTCGATCAGCGCGACCCTGATCGGAGCGGCGTCGCGAGGACCTGCCATCTACGAGCCAGTGTAGAGCGGTACCAGGACACCTCAGGCGGTTGCGACCGGAAACCCGACTTCGACCGACAGGCCGCCGGACGGCCTCGGCGTGATCCGCAGATCGGCGTTGTGGGCCGTCGCGATCGCGCCTACGATCGACAGGCCAAGGCCAAGACCGTGGTGATCGGCAAGCGTCCGATCACCGTTCAAGCGCCGGAAGCGGCCGTTCCGGTCATGTAACCGCCGGTTTCGTACCACTCGTGCCATGCGACTCATCTCACTCCTCTCGATCGCCGCGATCAGCCTCGCGCTCGCCGCGTGCGGCTCGTCGAGCCCGGGCACCGCACCAGCGACAGCACGGGCTCGGGCTCCGGGTCGGGTGCGGCGCGACGCGGCCAACCAGGGCGCGTCGAGCACCTACCGGCAGTCGCTGAAGTTCGCGGACTGCATGCGCTCTCACGGCGTGCCGAACTTCCCCGACCCGCAGGCGAACGGCGGCACCAAGCTGCTGATCCAGTTACGGCAACACCGTCGTCGACGGCGTGTCCGTCAACGGCCCCGCGTTCCAGGCCGCGCTCCAGACGTGCCACTCGAATCTTCCCAACGGGGGGCAGCCGGGACAGCTGTCGGCCAGCCGGCGAAACCAGGCCCTGACGTTCTCCGAATGCATGCGCAAGCACGGCGTCACGAACTTCCCGGATCCGACCTTCAGCAGTGGCGGTGCCCAGCTCCACCTGACGCCGAGCAGCGGGATCGACCCGAACTCGCCGGCGTTCAAGTCGGCCCAGGCGGCGTGCGGCGGGCCGCTGGGGGCGGCCTCCTAGACGGGTTACCCGGCGACCTGCTCCCAGCGCTCGTACAGCTCCTCGACCGCCCGCTTGGCCTGCTCGTGGCGGGTGGTCGAGCGCGCGCTCGCATCGGCGCCGGACCACGCGGCCGGGTCGGCGAGCTCGTCCTCGAGCGCGTGCAGCGCCGCCTCGGCCTGCTCGATCTCCTGCTCGAGGCGCTGCTGATCGGCGGCGGAGGACCGCTTGCGGGCACGCGGGGCGCGGTTCGGGTTGTTCCGGGCCGGCGCCGACTTCGCCGCCCGCTCCCGCCGCGACGCGGGCTTGGCCGGCGCCGCCGCCCCGCGGGCGCGCTCCTCGCGGACCCGCAGGTACTCCGGCCAGCCACCGACATAGCTGTGCAGGGCGCGGTCCTCGACCGCGACCGTCCGGCTGCCGACCGCGTCGAGCAGCGCCCGGTCGTGCGAGACCAGGATCAGCGAGCCCTCGAACGCCTGCAGCGCAGCCTCCAGCGCCTCCCGGCTGTCGAGATCGAGGTGGTTGGTCGGCTCGTCGAGGATCAGCACATTGGCGCCGGAGTGCACCAGGATCGCGAGCGCCAGCCGGCGCCGCTCCCCACCCGAGAGCGCCTCGAGCGGCTTCTCGGCCTCCTCGCCGGAGAACATAAACCGCCCCAGCAGCGCGCGCGCCCTGTTCGGCGTCAACCGGGTTCTGTGCGTGGTCGCCTCGAGGACCGTTCGGGCGGTCCCGGTGCTGAGCTCGTCGGCGTGCTGGGAGAGGAAGCCGATCTTGACGTTGTGGCCGGTGCGGAGCTTGCCCGACCCCAGTTCCCGCCGACCGGTCAGCGTCTCGATCAGCGTCGTCTTGCCGGTGCCGTTCGGCCCGACCAGGGACACATGCTCTCCGCGCTCGAGCCACAGCTCGGCGTCGTCGAGCAGCACGCGGCCCGGGACCGCGATCCGCCCGTGCTCGAGCTCGAACACGACCCGGCCGCTGCGCTCGGGCGGCTTGAAGCTGAACGCCAGCGCGGCCCCGTCCGCCTCGCCCGCCGACAGCCGCTCCATCTTCGCGAGCTTCTTCGCCCGCGATTGCGCCTGCCGCGCCCGGGTGCCGGCGCGGAACCGGGTCACGAACCGCTCGAGCCGTTCGATCTCGGCCTGCTGGCGCTCGATCGCGCGCCCGAGCGCGAGCTCGCGCGCCGCCTTCTCCTTGCGCCATGCGTGCCACGTCCCCGCGAAGAACCTCCCCCGGCCCGCCTCCAGCTCGAGCACGGAGGTGCCGACCGCCTCCAGGAACCAGCGGTCATGGGCCACCAGCACGACCGCGGCGTCGAGCGCGACGAGGTGCTGCTCGAGCCACTCGAGCGATTCGATGTCGAGGTGGTTGGTCGGCTCGTCGAGCAGCAGCAGGTCGGGATCCCCGGCCAGCGCCCGTCCGAGCGATGCCCGCGTCAGCTCACCACCCGAGAAGGTCTCGAGCGAGCGGTCGAGGTCGCGCTCGTCGCGGAACCCGAGCCCGTGCAGGGTCGCCAGCGCCCGGTCGCGCCAGCGGTAGCCGCCGGCGTGCTCGAGCCGAGCCTGCGCCTCGGCGTAGCGATTCAGCGTCGCCCCGTCGTGGGCGCCGCCGGCCATCGCCTGCTCCAGCTCGGCCAGCTCGTCCTCGATCGCGACCAGCTCCCGCGCGCCCGAGAGCACGTAGTCGCGCAGCGTCAGCGAGCGCTCCCGCGGCGGTCGCTGGTCGTGCAGGGCGATCTTCGCGCCCTTCGAGATCACGAGCTCGCCGAAGTCGACCGAGGCCTCGCCGGCGAGCATCCGCAGCAGCGTCGTCTTGCCGGCGCCGTTACGGCCCGACAGGGTCATCCGGTCGCGGCGCTCGAGCTTGAACGAGATCCCCCGCAGCAGCGGTTCGCCGGCGATGTCCTTGCCCAGGTCTGATGCGATCACGACGGCCATTCGGATCTGATGGTAGGCCGCTACGATCGCCCGATGCCCAACCCTGCACCCTGGCCTCCCGATCCACCGGTCAAGCTGCCGCCGGCCCTGACCGTCACCGTCCCCGGCCGCGGCGAGATGTTCATGCGCGACACCGGCGGCGACGGTCCGGTCGTGATGTTGCTGCACGGGTGGATCGCGAGCGCCGACCTGAACTGGTACGGCGCCTACGCCGATCTCGCCGACGCCGGCTATCGCGTGCTCGCGATCGACCATCGCGGGCACGGGCGGGGGCTGCGCCCGCTGGTGCCGTTCAGGCTCGCCGATTGCGCCGCCGACGCCGCCGGCGTGCTGCGCGAGCTCGGCGTCGCCCCCGCGACGGTGGTCGGCTACTCGATGGGCGGGGCGGTCGCGCAGCTCGTCGCCCGCGACCATCCCGACGTGGTCGGCGGGCTGGTGCTGAGCGGCACCGCCCAGCACTGGCAGGACGAGCAGTCGCGGCGGACCTTCAGGGTGATGGGCGCGTTCGGCCTGGCGGTGGCGGTGGCGCCGGGCGCGACGTGGCGGCGCGGCTTCAGGCGCCTCGGCTTCCGCGAATCGGGCGACACCGCGTGGGCCCAGTCGGAGCTGATGCGCCACTCGGCGCGCGACCTCGCCGAGGCGGGTCGCGAACTCGGCCGGTTCGACTCGCGCCCGTGGCTCCAGTCGGTGCGCGCACCGGCCGCGGTGGTCGTCACGACCCGCGACGACGCCGTTCCGCCCTCCCGCCAGCGGGAGCTCGCCGCGGCGCTCGGCGCGCAGGTGTTCGAGGCCGAGCTCAACCACCTGCAGATCGTCTACCGCGCCGAGCGCTACAACCCGGTGCTGCTGGCGGCGATCGCGGCCGTCGGTGCCCCGGAAGCCGCGCCGGCCCCGTAGCGATCAGATACGCTTCTGGACGTAATGCGTCGCGCCCGGATCACCGTCGCGCTTCTGTCGTTGATCGTCACGCTGCTGACGATCGCGCCGGCGGCCTTCGCCCGCGACACCGGCGGCGAGGGGTGGTACGGGGAGACCAACGACAAGGTGATCACGAACGCGATGTTCATCACGATCGCGTTCTTCCCGACCGTGATCATCGTGCTGTCGCTGATCCAGTGGCGGCTCGACAAGCGCCGGCACGCCAAGATGGATGCCGAGAAGCGGCGCGAGGCCAGCGCCGACTGGCGCGGCGGCTGGTAGGCCCGCCCCCTGGCGGCGCAGCCGCTGTGCTCACACAATCCGTTCGTCCGCGAGGCGCGGCGCCGCGTTAGATTTTGAAGACCGGGATCAGCCGCTGCTCGTGCTCGGATTCGATCCGCGCGATCACCTCGATGTGCTCCTCGAGACCGGATCCGCGCAGCTTGGTTGCTAGCAGCTCGTCGACCTGGAAGATCCCCGCGCTGTTGGACATCGCGACCTCGACCCGCACGGCGCGATCGCGCCCCGGCACGATCTTCACCTCTTCGATCGCGTACGCCGACAGAGAGTGGATGTTCTGATGGCCGGACTCGAACCCGACGCGCGAGCGGCCGCGGGCCATGTCGAGCGCGTCGGCGACGCGCACGATCCCCGCCTCGACCGTGAACGGCGCGCCCTTGCGGCGATGCCCGACGATTGCGTGCAGTACCTCGGAGACGATGATCGTGCGCTCGGGTTCCTCATAGCAGTCCTCGAGCAGCGACCCGAGCTTGTCGGCCGTCAGGAACAGGCTGTAGCGCTCGTGTCCGTCGCGGTGGATCGACATCCCGACGCAGTGGAACATGCATCCGGCGGCGATCACCACCTCCGCGTCGCGCTCGCTCAGCGCATAGTCGGCGACCACGCTCGGAACCACGCCACGGCGGAACAGCAGCCGCGCGAGCCGCAGACCGATGTTCAGCACGATCTGGATGTGGACCCACGAGTGGTCTGACATCCGCAGGCGGCGGGTGGCGTTGATGGCCGAGACGTGCCACCAGGCCTTGACCTGCTGATCGGCGTTGACCGCGTCGAGCAGGCGCTCGAGGCGCCGGTTGCCGCGGGTGGGGCAGCGCAGGCGGACCTCGGCCAGGGCCTCGCGGGGCGGGAGCGGGGCGTCGCCTTCGGTTATGGTCCACCCTCCAGCAGCAGCGCCTCGCGGAGCCCGCCGCGCCCGACCTGGAGCGCGGCCCCGAACAGGTCGGAGGCGGCCTGCAGGATCACCAGCCCCGCCGCCATCAGCCGCACGCGCTCGAGCTCGAGCGCGAACCGGCGGGCGATCTCGGCGGCGCGTTCGCTCGCGAGCATTCCCAGCGACCGCGCGAACGCGTCCGCGTCGAGCAGTGGTCCGGCGAGCCGCAACAGCGACGCGGCGCTGCCGCCGACGGCGACCGCCTCGACCGGATGCGGCACCTGCGCGTCGGCGACGGCAGCGGCGACGTGCGCCCGGGCCCGGGCCAGCTCCTGTGCCGACGGCGGATCGGAATGCAGGAAGCCGTCGACGAGATCTCCGGACCCGATCGGGAACGACGCTGACCACCTGATGCTGTCCGGCACCGTCCCGACGACCAGCTCGCACGAACCGCCGCCGACATCGACCACGCCAAGCTCGCCGCCGGGCACGTGGTCGAGCGTCCGCGCGGCGCCGACGAACGCCAGTCGCGCCTCCTCCTCGCCCGACAGGACCTCGACCGTCAGCCCGCACGCGCTGAGGATCGCGTCGACCAGCTCGGACCCATTCGGAGAGCGCCGGATCGCCGCGGTGCCAACGGCTCTGACGTCGACCGCGCCCAGCTCGAGCGCCGCTCGGTACTGGCCGACGACGACCTCGACGATCGTCGCGATCGTCGTCGCCGGGATCGTTCCATCGGTCATCAGGCAGCCACCGAGACGGGTGAACGAGCGCTCGTGATGCAGCTCGCGGAGGCCATCGCCGCGGCACTCCGCGACCAGTAGGCGGGTTGTGTTCGAGCCGATGTCGATACAGGCGCGACGCACCAGCTCCACGCTACCTCTTCCCGGCGGGAGCCGGCGTCGGCGCGCGGACGCTGCGTGTCGGTCCGGGGATCGGCCGAGTCGAGGGGCTCGAGCAGCCCTCTGCCGGGCCGAAGCAGGACCCACGCGCCGGCCGCGATCGCGAGTGCGCCGGCGGCCGCCACGGCGAGCGCGGTCCGCGGCCCCGCCACCTCGGTGATCGCGCCGCCGATCACGATGCCGACCCCGGGCCCGGCCTGCGACAGGGACTCGTTCAGCCCCATCACGAGCGCCATCCATCGCTCCTGCACAAGCTCCTGCAGCGCGGTGCGAACGGCCACCGCCTCGATCCCATTGCCGATCCCGGCGACGCACGAGCCCGCGATCGCCACGATCAGCGTCGGCGCCGCGGCCATCACCGCGAATCCGGCGCCGAGCGCGGCGGCGCTGGCCCCGATCAGCGTGCCGGCGGCGAGCCGGCGCCAGCGCACGTAGGCGACGCTGCCGATGATCGCGCCCGCTCCCCAGGCCGCCAGCAGCCCGCCGTAGCCGCCGCCACCACCCGCATGCAGAGAACGCTGGGCGAACACCACCTCGACCGGGATCGAGATCGTGAAGAACGCCAGCGCGACCGCCTGCAGCGAGAGCAGCGTGCGGATCGCCGGCTCGCGGCGCGCGTACGACCAGGCCGCCCGCAGCCTGCCGGCGACCGGCTCGTGGTCGGCGACCGCGCCCGGGAGCCCGTGGGCGCTCGCCAGCGTCACGACGAGGATCGCGAACAGCCCCGCGTTGGCGAGCAGCGCCGCTCTGGTGCCGCCCTCCAGCACGATCACGCCGCCGAGCGCCGGACCGACCATGTAGCAGGCCGAGAACATCGCGTTCATCAGCGCGTTCCCTTCGCGCAGCACGCCGGCCGGCACGGTCACGGCGACGGTCGCGGCGCGGGCGATCGAGCGGGCGGTCAGCGCCAGCGCGCCATCGAGGACCGTCAGCGCCAGTACCGCGCCAAGCTCGAAGCTCGAGGTCAGCAGCGCCAGCGCCAGGAACGCCATCCCTTCGAGCGCGTACAGCACCGGCAGCACGCGCCGCGCGGGTCGCTGGTCGACCCGCGACACCAGCCACGGCGCGAACAGCGCCGGCACGAACTGCGAGCACAGAAAGAACCCCGTTGCGCCGAGCGCGCTGCCGGTGCGCCGGTAGATCAGCACCGCGAGCGCCAGCGGCCCGAGCGACCACGCCAGCTCGTTGATCGTGTACGAGACGAGCAGGCGCCGGTAGGTGGGGAGCTTCAGGACGTCGCGCACCAGGGCAATATTGACGGTCTGTGATGGGAGGCGGGCGCAGTCACCCGAGTGCGCACGGGCCATGCGAGCGCCGCGCGGAAAGTGTGCGAACCCGTCTCATCGATTGAGTATCGGCCGCGGGGTGGGCGCGGTTGAGCGCCGGCCACGGCCCCGCTGGCATCATGGACCGAGTGTCAGGTGCGGCGATTGAGGTCCATGGTCTGCGCAAGTCCTACGGCGATTTCGAGGCGGTTCGCGGGATCGCGTTCGCGGTCGCGCGCGGCGAGGTGTTCGGCCTGCTAGGCCCCAACGGCGCCGGCAAGACGACCACCGTCGAGATCCTCGAGGGCTACCGGACGCGCACCGCCGGCGAGGTCAGCGTGCTCGGTTTCGATCCGGGCGAGCGCCCGCGCGCGTTCCGATCACGGGTCGGAATCGTCCTGCAGAGCACCGGCCTGTACCGGCACATCCGCGTGCGTGAGGCGGTGGCCCACTTCGCCGGCATGTACCCGCACCCTCGGTCGGTCGACGAGGTCATCTCGCTCACCGGCCTCCACGGCAAGGAGAACGCACTCGCGCGGACCCTCTCGGGTGGCCAGTTGCGCCGGCTCGACCTGGCGCTGGCGCTGGTCGGCGACCCCGAGCTGATCTTCCTCGACGAGCCCACGACCGGGTTCGATCCGGCCGCGCGCCGGCAGGCGTGGGACACGATCCGGTCGCTGAAGAGTCTCGGCAAGACGATCCTGCTGACCACGCACTACCTCGACGAGGCACAGGCGCTGGCAGATCGGGTGGCGATCATCAAGGACGGCCGGATCGTGATCGAAGGCGCCCCCCACGAGCTCGGTCAGACCGCCGGCGCGGCGCCCTACCGCGTCACCTACCGCAACGGCGACGGCGGCTACGTGGAGCGCGAGACCGACGACCCGACGACGCTGCTGCACGAGCTGACCGGCGCCGCGATCGCGGCCGGTCGCCGGCTCGAGGGGCTGACCGTGACCCGGCCGACGCTCGAGGAGATCTACCTGGAGCTGACCGCGGACGACCAGGAGGTGCCGAGCAATGGCTGAAGTCGCGAGGCTGGCGTGGCGCCAGTACCGGCTGGAGCGCCGGCTGTTCTGGCGCAATCCCAGCGCTGCGTTCTTCAACTTCCTGCTGCCGCTGCTGTTCCTGGGGTTCTTCGGCGCGATCTTCAGCGACAACCAGCACGACCTCAACGTGATCGTGCCAGGGATCGCGGGGATGGCGGTCATGTCCACGACCTTCACCGCGCTCGCGTTCAACATGACCTTCCTGCGCGAGCAGGGAATCCTGAAGCGGATCCGCGGCACGCCACTGCCGGGGATCTCCTACCTGTTCGGGATCGCCGGCAACGCGGTCACCAATACCGCGATCCAGATCACGATCATTGTCATCGCCGGACGCGCGTTCTTCGGCACCGGCTGGCCGCGCGACTGGGGCGAGCTGTTCCTGTTCGTCACCGCCGGCGTGATCTGCTTCGCCTCGCTCGGGGTCGCGTTCTCGCACGCGATCCCCAACTTCGACTCCGCGCCGGCCTATATCAACGCGGTTTTCCTGCCCGTGATCTTCGTCTCGGGCGTGTTCTACGACGCCGCCCATGCGCCCGGCTTCATCAAGGGCATCGCCCAGGCGGTGCCGCTCAAGCACCTGATCGACGGGCTGTCGGGGGCGATGGTGACCGGAGCCTCGATCGGCTCGAACATCACCGCGCTCGGCGTGATCGCGGTCTGGGCAGTCCTCGGGATCTGGCTGGCGGTGCGGGGGTTCAGCTGGGAGCAGCGGCGGGGGTGAAGCCGGCGGCGGGCTAACACCGCCACGCCGCCGGCACCTCGCCCCGCACCGCGACCTCGACCGCAGCCAGCGGCGAGCGCTCCCACTCCTCCTTCAGCCACGAATAGAGGATCACGTCGTGGACCCGGTCGCGGTGGCGGTGCCAGCGTCGCAGCACTCCCTCGCGGGTGAAGCCGATCCGGGTCAGCGCCGCTTGGGAGCGCGGGTTCTCGAGATCGGCGTAGGCCCCGAGCCGCTCGAGTCCGAGCGTGTCGAACGCCAGCCGCGCCACCAGCGCCTTCGCCTCGCGGTTGGCGCCCGTGCCCCAGTGGCGGCGCCCGAGCCAGGTGCCGACGACCGCCCGTCGGTCGCGGCGGCTGAGCTCCGTGAGCCCGGTCACGCCGATCGGTACGTCGTCGCCGCCGGCGATCACGAACTCCAGCCGCTCGGCGCGGTCGCGTTCCGCGGGCACGCGTTCGACGTACGCCGCCGGCTCGGACGTAGAGCGGTACGGGCCCCAGGAGAAGAACCGGGTCACCTGCGGATCGGACCCCAGCTCAAACAGGGCCGCGGTGTCGGAGGGCGTCGCGTAACGCAACGTGAGCGAGGGTCCAGCCACCTCCACGCCGCGCGATGCTATTACGTACGGTCATGGCGACAACCGCGCTGCTGTACGACATCCATGGCAACCTGCCGGCGCTGGAGGCGGTGCTCGCCGATGCGCGGGCCGACGCGGACGCCAGCCCGGACCGATTCCTGCTCGGTGGTGACTACGCGCTGTTCGGCCCCTGGCCGGCGGACACGGTCGCGGCGCTGCGCGCGCTGCCGAACGCGAGCTGGGTCCGCGGCAACGGTGAGCGGTGGACGGCGACGCCGTCGGGGGCGCCGGACATACGACGTCGTTCAAGGCGCGATCGCGGCCTGCCGCGGGGCACTCGGCGCCGACCTGGTCGCCGAGCTGAACGCGTTGCCGGAGGAGACGGTGATCGACGCGACCCGCTTCTGCCATGCATCGCCGATCTCGGACGTCCGTTCGTTCATGCCCGAGCCCGCGGACGACGAGGACGAGCTGCTTGCCGGCGTGACCGAGCGCCGGCTGGTGTTCGGCCACACGCACCTCCCCTTTCGGCGACTCAGCGCCGGCGGCATCGAGCTGATCAATCCCGGCAGCGTCGGGATGCCGTTCGACGGCGATCCGCGCGCCGCATACGCCGTGATCCGCGATGACGGGTCGGTCACGCACCGGCGCGTCGCCTACGATCACGAGGCGAGCGCCGCGGCCGTGCGCGAGCGGTTCGGCGACGCGGGCTGGACGGACGCGATCGCGCAGCGAATCGCCCGCGCCCGGCTCTGATCGCCGCGGCTGCCATCCTCTGTGGGGCCAATGTCGATCCGTGCCAGCGCCTGGTCTCAGAGCAACAGCTTCGCGCACGCGGCCTTCCCGCCCGCGCGGCTGGCCGCTGAGCGCACCGCGAGCGTGTCGGTCTGTCTGCCGGCGCGCGACGAGGCGCGGACGATCGGCCCGATCCTCGAGCGGCTGGTGCCGCTGCAGGAGCGCGGCGTGGTCGATCAGATCGTGGTCGTCGACAACTCCACCGATCGGACCGCCGAGATCGCCCGCTCGTTCGGGGTCGAGGTTCACGACCAGGAGGACCTGCTACCGGGGCACGGTCCAGTCCTCGGCAAGGGCGACGCGATGTGGCGAGCGCTGCGGGTTCTGCACGGAGACGTGATCTGCTTCCTCGACGCCGACTCCGAGCGGTTCGGCGCGCACTTCGCGTGCGGACTGCTCGGACCGGTGCTGTGTGAGCCGCGGATCGAGTTCGTAAAGGGCTACTACCGGCGTCCGTTCCGGATCGGCGGAGTCACGCTGCCGGACGGGGGTGGGCGGGTCACCGAGCTGACCGCGCGGCCGCTGCTGAATCTCTTCTACCCGGAGCTGGCGGCGGTGCAGCAGCCGCTGGCGGGCGAGATCGCGGCCCGCCGCGAGTTGCTCGAGCGGCTGCCATTCGTGACCGGTTACGGGGTCGACATCGCGCTGCTGCTCGACGCCTACCGGCTCGCGGGAGTCGACGCGCTCGCCCAGGTCGACCTCGATGTGCGCCAGAACGACCATCAGCAGCTGCGCGACCTGGGGCCGATGGCCTACTCGGTCCTGCAGGCGGTGGCGTCGCGGCTGGAGCGGGAGGGACGGCTGCGGGGACCGCTTCCGGCCACGTTTCTCGCCGGCGGCGCGGACGGGCCGCAGGTCGTGGTCAGCGAGGCGGTCGAACGCCCGCCACTGGCGGAACTGCGAGCCGCGGCCTGAACGCCGCCCGCGCCCCGCGACGCTACCGGAACGCAGCCCGAACGCCACGCACCCCGGCCGCCGCGCGCTCGGTGTACCCGTACGTACCGGGACCGCGTAGCTCCTCGGCGGCCTCGATCAGCGCCGCCAGCGACGCGAACGCGAACGCCCCACCGACCGACACCCGGCTGACCCCGAGCTCGGCCAGCTCCGCGACCGGGGGCACGCCGGGCCGCGCGAGCACGTTGACCGGCCGGTCGAGCGAGCTGACCAGCGTGCGGATGTTCTGGGCGCCTGCGACGCCGGGCGCGTAGAGCACGTCCGCGCCCGCCTCCTGATAGGCCTCGAGGCGCGCAAGCGTGTCCGCCAGGTCGTCGCGGCCGTGGATGTGATTCTCGGCGCGGGCGGTCAGGACGAGCCGGACGGTCCCGCCGTGCGCCGCCTCGACGGCGGCGACGATCCGCTCGGTGGCGAGGCCGAGGCCGTAGATCGGATCCTCGTCGCGGCCGCTGTAGTCCTCGATCGAGCAGCCCGCCAGGCCGGCCCGCAGAGCGCCGTCGACCGTGTCCGAGACGCCCGCGGGATCGTCCGCGAACCCGTTCTCCAGGTCGGCTGACACGGGCACGTCGACCGCCGCGACGATCGCCGCCGCGTGCGCCAGCGCCTGCTCGCGTGTGACCGAGCCGTCGAGCCGTCCGAGCGTCGCCGCGAAGCCGCTGCTGGTGGTCGCGAGCGCCTCGAATCCGAGCGACGCCAGCAGCTTCGCCGAGCCCGAGTCCCATGGGTTGGGCATCAGCAGCGGCTGCCCCGGCTTGTGCAGGGCAAGAAACTGGCGCGCCTTCGCCGCCTGGTCGCTCATCCGAGCTATTGTCGCAGTCGGCCGGGGACCCGCCGCAGACGTCCCACCGCGCCCGCGGATGGCTCGGCCGCCTCGCGGCGCCGGGCCGCCAGCGCGCGGGCGTCAGCGATCGAGGTCGCGACGTCGTCGCCCGCGTCGGTGTGCTTGCCGACCAGCATCGCGAGAATCGTGGCGAGCCGGCGGCGGAAGAAGTGATGGCCCTCGTCGGGATCGAAGAACACGCGACACCGCGGAAGCGTGATCGACAGCTGCAGCGCATGCTCGATCGGGACCAGCGGGTCGCACAGTCCGTGCCACAGATGGACCTCGACCTCGACCTCGCGGGCGGAGAAGCCCCACTCTCGCGAATAGGTCAGGTAGTCCTCGACCATCCCGCGGACGCCGCCCGCGGCGGCGTCGAGAAAACTCGAGCTCGCAGCGCCCCGCTCCTCGGGCTGCTGGAGGCGATCGCGCTCGCCGGGCGCCGCGTGGGCCGCGATCACGCGGCTGAGCAGCTCCGGGTGGCGGCGGATCACCGGCAGCACCACGTCGCCGGCGGTGGCGCACACGCCCGGCGTCCACGCGAGCGCCGCCAGCGCGAGCCGGATCCGCAACTGCATCCCCGGCGTGCGGTGGGGCGCGCACAGGGGCGAGAGCGAGCTGCAGACGCCCGACCCGGACCACACGGTCAGGCAGCGCCCGGGCGGCGGCAAGGGCGTAAGGGCCGCCGGCCGAGACGCCGACGACCGCGAACCGCGTCAGCGCGAGGGCGTCGGCGAGCTCGCCCAGATCGGTGCCGAAATCGAGCACCGTCCGGGCGGGCGCCGGGTCCGAGCCACCGATCCCGGGCCGGCTGACGGCGATGTAGCGCACGCCGACCTCAGCCGTGAGCGCTTCCAGGTCGACCGCTCGCCGCAGTGGCGTCCCGATCGCCCCATGGCAGTAGAACACCGGGAAGCCATCGTCGGGGCCGGTCTGGGAATAGTTCAGACGGCGGCCGTCGGCGAGGCGCAGGAAATCGCAGCGGTCAATCGATCGTTCGCCCATGCCAGTTGAGAAATGCCTGCTCAGAGCACGGTAGTCGGATCGCGCCGGCGAGTTGTTGCGTCTTTGGGAAGCCTCGCCAGCAGCGCCTCGAGCGCCGCCACGAACGCCTCCGGCCGCTCGATCATCACGACGTGGCCGGCGCGGTCGATGATCACGATGTCCGCATCGGGTCGCGCCTCGCGCACGGCCTCTGCCAGCTCGGCGCGAATCGTCCAATCCTGCGCGCCCCAGATCACGCCGAGCGGCGCGCGGATCTGCGCCAACAGCGGCCTGAGATCGGCGCCGGTGATCGTCGTGAACGCCGCGGCGCTCCGCTTCGCGCCCGCGGAGGCCTCGACCATCAGCCGCGCCTGCGTCGGCGGGATCGCCGCTCCATCCGCCGCCGCGAATGCGAGCAGCAGCCGCCGGCCCCAGTCGAGCTCGGTCAGCGGCGCGAGCGCCCGCCGGACGGCGAGCAGCCCATCGATCCCGGTCGCCAGTAGCTGCGTGGCCGCGGCCGGATATGCCGACAGGCCCGCGGGCGCCACCAGCACGAGCCGACGCACCGCTCGCGGCCGAACGGCTGCCAGCGTCAGCGCGACTCCGGCCCCGAGCGAGTGACCGACGACGTCGAATGGCCCGCCGATGTGCCGGGCGGCGAGGCCGCGCGCGATCCGAGTCGCGACCTGCTCCAGGTCGAAGTCCGGCCCGACCGGAGGCGACTCGCCGAAGCCCGGCACATCGATCGATACGACCCGTCGGCGACGCGCCAGCTCGGGCGTCACCGAGTTCCAGATCGCCCGGGTCGTCGCCAGCCCGTGGATCAGGACGAGGGGCTCGCCGCTGCCCGATTCCTCGACGGCGAGCAGCGGGCGCATGCGGTGATCCTAGCCGTGGGGCAGGCGCACGCAGGCGTCCCGCCGGAGGGCGGCGGCGCTACGGCGCCCCCACGTTCACCACCGGCCGGTTCCATCCGCTCACGCTCACGACCGGAGTCGCGCCCCGCAGCGCGGCTCGTCGGTAGGAGGCCGACAGCGTCTGCGACTCTCCCGGCCAAAGCGTGATGTCGTTGTTGCTCCAGAACACCGGGAGCACCTCGTTGTCGCCCCGCGCCGGCGCGCCCGACGGCGAACCGCGGCGCACGTCCGCGCGCAGGAAGAACGCGACGGTCGGCTTGGTCGAGTCGTCGGTGATCGTCACGTCGGTGACCGTGTCGGCGCCGTCGAGGCCGGGCTGCGACGCCGTGTCGGCGGTGACGCTCACGCTGGCGCGGCCGAGGTTCCGGAGCTGGCGCAGGTTTGCATACTGGCTCATCGTCGCCTGCGGGTTGCCGACCGTGGCGCCCCAGTTGACGATGTCCTTCTGCGTCGAGAGCCAGTACACGTTGCGATCGACGATCGTGCCGTCCGCCTGTCGCAGCAACAGCTCGACGAAGTACGTCTGCGCTCGCTTGCGCGGTTGCGTGCTCGCCGGCACGTGCGGTTGCAGCAGGTGCCGCAGCACCTGCCCGCTCGCGACCGTGAGGTTCACGACGCTCTGCCGGTCAAGCAGCTGACCGGCGAGTGAGTAGACATTCGCCTGCACCGACATGCCGCTCGCGCTCTGCCCCGACAGGTTGTCGACGCTGACGGTGCCGTCGCTGTACGTGTACAGGACGTGTAATCGCTGATTGGCCTCCTGCGCGCCGAAGTAGCTACCGGCCTGGTCGTAGTCCTCGTTGTACAGGTCCCACAGCAGCGTCGGCCAGCCCTTGTTCAGTTGCCAGTAATCAAGTCCGGTGGACGGGGCGGTGAGATCGGTCGAGTTGTCGATGTAGGCCTCGAACTGGGCCCGCTGGGTCTCGTAGTTCTGGACCTGCGCCTCCTCCACGTACTGGGCGAGGCCCGACCACGCGCCATAGCGGGCCTTAATCGCCTGGTCGAGGTCGTGCATGGTCCCGAACGAGTAGCCGCCGTTCTGCGGGCCGGGAAGGGCCGGCTCGTAGTTCAGGTGATACTGGTTGTAGTTGGGGTTCTGCCACAGCTGGCGCTGCTCGAACGGGGACAGAAAGCGACGGATCGAGTCGAGCGTCGGTACCGTGTCGCCGGCGCTCGCCTCACTGTCGAACGCCCACGCACCACCGATGTCGGTGCGGGTCGGGTCACCGGGGTCGTAGTGGGTGCGGTCGTACCAGTAGCTCGGCGGTACCCAGTCATACGGCCCCTCCTTCTCGCCGGACGGTCCGAGCTGTGCGCTGCGCTTGTACTCCGCGCTGGCGATCAGCGGGTCCTGGAAGTCAGCCTGCCGGAAGCCCTGCAGCGAGACCGACTCCTGGCGCGGGATCGGGTTGTTGTCGCTCCAGCTGAAGTTCAGCACGCTCGGATGGTTACGCAGGTTCTGACCGATCGTCCTCGCGGACAGCTGCAGGACGGCGTAATCGTGGTTCGTCACGCCGGTGCCGTTTCCCGGCAGCTGCCAGGCGTCGCAGCACTCGTATCCGGCGTCGATCAGGATCCCGGCGCGATCCATCTGCTCGTAGAAGTCGTCGGGCATCTGCTTGCCCTCGGTGCGGATCCCGTTCAGACCCAGGTTCTTGATCAGCGCGATCTGAGCCACGGTATCGGCGGCGGAGTAATGCAGGAACAGGTTCTCCGACCAGCCGCCACCGCGGAACATCAGCGGCCGCCCGTTGACGAAGAACTCGCGTGAGCCCGCCGGCGCGATCGGCGAGGCCCCGACCAGGCGGGTCGTGATCGTGCGGATTCCGAACGTCTCCGACTCGCTGTCGGGGGTGAAGCCCGACTGCGACAGCGACATCGCCAGCCCATAGAGCGGCTGGCTGCCCAGCTGGTAGGGCCACCACACGGCCGGGTCCACGATCAGCAGCTGTGGATACTCTGGCGGCGCGAACGAGATCGTGCGGGTCCTGTTCGGCGGCAGGGTAACCACTTGCTGCACCTGGATATCGCCACCCGCCGGCGAGGACACGACCGCGGTGACCTCGCCGGTTTGCACGGTTCCGGCGTTGTTGGTGACCTGTGCCTTCAGCGTCAGCGCGGAGCTCGACAGGTCCTCGGCGTTGTTCTCCACCACGTGCGCGTCCGACAGCGACATCGGCCCCGAGGTGTGCAATTCGATCGGAAACTGGATCCCGGTGTTGTTGTCGGGTGGGATCTCCGTCCAGTCGACGTTGTCGACAGTGAACATCGTGTCGGGGTCGTTCGGATACAGCTTCAGCGCCAGCGCGTTGGCGCCCGACCGCAGCAGCCGGGTGACGTTGAACGAGTACCGCGTGTAGTCGCCCTGGACCGTGGCCTGGGTGGCGAGGAGGTGTCCGTTCACCCACACGTCCGCCTGACCCACAACCCCGTTGATGATCAGCTGCTCGTGCTCGGAGGGCACCAACTGGAGGTTGAACTCGGTTCTGAACCACCACGGCATGGAGAACCGCGCGATCGTATCGGCCCCGATCTGGCCCATATAGCCGAAGCACGACTCGATCCGGTTCGAGTAGAACACGTTCGGGCAGCGGCCGTTCTGGATCAGGGCCTCGAGCTCGGTCCCGACCGCGCCGGCGTCGTCGGGCCGCACGTGCAGCCATGAGCGAGTGCGGTAGCTCGGTTGCGAGATCCGGGCACCGCTCTGGGTGGCGTAGGTGCTGCTCAGTACTTGCCAGCCGCCGAGGCCGACCGTGCCGATCTCGGCGGAGGCGGGGGCGGCGCCGGCGAGCGCGATCCCCAGGGCCAGGACGAGGGTGAGGGTGGTGGCGCGGGTGGTGGCGCGGGTGGCGGCGCGGGTGATGGGCGTGGCGGGTGGCGGCGCGGGTGATGGCGCGGGTGGTGGCGACGGTGGTGGCGAGCGCCGCCGCGTGGCGGCGCCGCCGATTCGCCGGCCTACACGCGACCGCCACGTCATTTCCGCCTGCCAGCCCGTAGCCCATCACTACATTGTCGGGTGTGTCCGCTGGTTCCGTCCAGGTCGCGCCAGACCGCCGGCCCGCCGACGACGGCTCGTTCCGCCGCCAGGAGAGTGCCTTTCGCCGCTGGGTCTCGTCCGATGGCGGGGCGCCATTTCCACTGGCGGCAGGCCGCTACCACCTGTACGTTGCGCGCGCCTGCCCGTGGGCTCACCGGACGATCATCGGCCGCGAGCTGATGGGGCTCCAGGACACGATCGGCCTCTCGTTCGTCGACCCGATCCGCGACCACAGCGGCTGGGCGTTCACCGGCGGGGATTACGTGGACCCGGTCAACGGGTTCGAGTTCCTCCGTGCCGCCTACCTCGCGACTGATCCCGCCCACGCCGCCCGCGTGACCGTGCCGGTGCTGTGGGACAAGGAGACGAACGTGATCGTCAACAACGAGTCCAGCGAGATCGTGCGCATGCTGAGCACCGTGTTCGCGCCACTGGCCGCGCATCCGGTGGAGCTGTACCCGCTGGGTCTCCGGGACGAGATCGATGCGCTCAACGCCGAGATCTACGACAACGTGAACAACGCCGTCTACAAGGCGGGGTTCTGCAGAAACCAGGACGTGTACGAACGCGAAGTGAGGTCACTGTTCGCGACGCTGGACACGCTCGACGCCCGGCTCGCCCAGCGACGGTTTCTGTTCGGCTCCGAGCTCGTCGAGACTGACATCCGCCTGTTCACCACCCTGGTCCGCTTCGACGCCGTCTACCAGATCCACTTCAAGTGCTCACTGCGCAAGCTGATCGAGTACGAGCATCTGTGGCCCTACACGCGCGATCTCTACCAATGGCCCGGTATCGCCGCCACGGTCAACTTCGATGAGATCCGCACCCACTACTACCGCACGCATCCGATGATCAACCCGAGCGGGATCGTCGCGGTGCGCCCGGCGGAGGACTTCGAGGAGCCGGCGCAGCGCGAGGGGCTCGGCGGGGCGGAGTAGCGGCCGCATCGTCGGCTGTCAGGGAAAGCCGTCGCCAGCTGCGGTTGTGCCGGGGAGGTCGGGCACGGGGTGCCCGACCGCGGAGAAACGGCGGCGCGCCAGGCTGCTCCGATTCGACCTGTGGATCCAGACCGAGCTGTGCCGACAGACCGAGCTGCGCCGATAGACCAAGCTGCGCCGATAGACCAAGCTGCGCCGATTCGACCTCTGGAAACGTGATCAGCTTCCCAAACCCGGTCGCGGGGCGCCGGTTCGGGACGTTGAGCACGATTGTCATGCTCGATTTCCCAAACCGCCGCCGCACAGTCAGGTTTGGGAAGTTGAGCATGCCTTTCGGGGTCGCCTGACCCGGAATCTGTCCTCCCCGCGCTAATACCTGCGCCACCCGCCACTCCCCAACCGAACCCCTACTCAGCAGCCTGCCGCTTGCCCCGCAGCACCCGCCGCCCGAAGATCAGCGCCACCAGCAACCCGACCAGCACCACCATCGGCGCGGGGTTGCGCTTGACCCGCGCCAGCACGACCGACGCGCCCAACGACAGGGCCTCGATCGGCTCGGCGTGCTCGAAGTGATGGTGGTGAGGATGGTGAGGATGCTCCGACGACCCCGGGCCAGCCGTCTCCGCACCCGCGGTGGCTGCAGCAGCAGGAGTCGGACCGCCACCGGCAGCGGTCGCGGCGCCGCCACCGTCGCCCACCGCAGCGGCCGGATCCGTGTCAGCCGCCGGCGCGGCCAGCGCATCGCCGACCGCCGCAGCCGGAACCTCGGCCGCCGCCCCCCCGCCACCATCGCCGACCGCCGCAGCCGGAGCCTCGGTCGCGGCCGCGCCGCCACCATCGCCCGCCGGCACCCCTCCGGTCAGAGACGCCTGCAGCCGCTCTGCGAACTGCTTCATCAACCGCTCGGAGATGTCCTCCATCATCCCGCCGCGGCCGAAGCGCGCGAGCCGCCCGGTGATGTGAAGGTCGGTCGCGACGTCGACGTGGGTACCGTCCGCCTCGCCCGGCGCCAGCCGCGAGACAATCGTCGCCTTGGCGCCGCCCTGGCCGCGCTTTTCGGTCCCCGCAGCCTGCATCGTCGCGGTGTGCTCGCCCTCGTCGATCTGCTCCATCTCGAGCTTGCCGGCGTAGGACGCCGTGGTCGGGCCGATCTTGATCGTCAGCGTGCCGTTGTAGCTGCCGTCGTCGTTGCGCCCCGTGACCCGTGCTCCGGGCAGGCACGGGGCGACATGCTCGACGTCGACGAGTGCGTTCCACACCCGATCCAGGGGCGCGGTCACGTCAAAGGATTGATTTAGCTTCACTGCGTATCGCCTCCAAGTCATCTGGGGTGTCGACGTCGCGGCCGTGATCCAGCTTCTCACCGCATTCGATCAGCGGACCGTCCAGCAAATCCGTGGCGCCGCGGTCGCCGGAGAGTTGCTCGATGGCGCGCATCTGCTCGGGCCCGAGCACGACCGGATGACCGGGCCGTCCCCTGTACACCGCACGCGCGCCGCCTGGCTGGTCGAGGAACCTGGCGATCAGCTCCGGGGTCATCAACGGCTCGTCGCCGAGCGTCACGATCACCTTGGTGGCACCCGCGAGCGCCTCGACGCCGCAGCGCAGCGACACCGATTGGCCGTCGCGCCAGTCCTCGCAAATCACGGGCTCGGCACTGCCGAAATCAACGGCCGCGAGCAACCCCGCGGCGTGGGCACCGAGCACCACCACGATCCGCTCCAGCTCAGGTACCGCGCACTGGGCGCGGATCGCATGCTCGAGCAGCGGGCGGCCCTCGAGCTCGGCCAGCAGCTTGGGCTGGTCCCCGAAGCGGGTTCCTGCCCCCGCCGCAAGGATCAGCCCGGCCGTCATTCAGTTACCTCGCGGCCCCGAGCGGCCTTCACGCAGGCACCTCGTGGATTCGTCCGCGCGCGTTGGCGAGCCGGCCGCCGTCACGGCCGTGCCGGGCGGCGACGATCTCGGCGAGGATCGACAGCGCGGTCTCCTCGCCTGTGACGGCCCCGAGGTCGAGACCGAGCGGCGCCGCCAGACGCGAGAGCTCATCCTCGCCCAGCCCCGCCGCCAGCAGCCGCTCCCGCCTCGTCGCCTGGGCCGTGCGCGACCCCATTGCACCGACGAATCGCGCCGGCGAGCGCAACGCGAGCAGCAGCGCCGCGTCGTCGAGCTTCGGGTCGTGCGTCAGGACCGCGATCGAGGTGGCGGGGTCGATTCCGCCCAGCCGCGCGAACGCCTCTACGGGCCAGGCAGCGATCACCTCGATCGCATCCGGGAACCGCTCTGCGGTCGCGAATCGGGCTCGCGGATCGACCACGTACGGCCGCCAGCCGGCATCGCGCGCGAGCGTGCACAGCGATGCGGCGATGTCGACCGCGCCGAACAGGACCAGCCGCGGCGCAGGCGCGACGACGTCGATGAACATCGAGCCCTGGCGCTCCGAGCGCTCGGCCCATAGCAGCTCGGTCGCGTGGCGGATCGCCTCGTCGTCGAGCTCGGGCGCGCCGAGCGAGCCGGATCGAGCGCCGTCGGCCTCGACCAGCATCTTCGTCCCGGCGGACGGCCCCTCGATGATCGTCACCTCCGCGGCCCGGCCGCCGGCCCGGGCCACCTCCGCAAACCGGCCCGGCTGGTATGCCTGAACCCACACGTCGATCTCGCCCCCGCACGGCAGGCCCACGTCCCACGCCTCGTCGTCGGCGATTCCGAAATGCAGCAGCTGCGGCGGATCGCCGCGCAACACGCCGTCCGCGATCGTCACGACGGCTCCCTCGACGCAGCCACCGGAGACCGCCCCCAGCATCTCTCCGCGTTCGTTCACGGCCATCTTCGCGCCTGGCGGGCGGGGCGCCGATTTCTCCACCCCGACGACGGTCGCGACCGCGATCCGATCGCCACGCTCGATCCAGTCGTCGATTTCCGTAATCACGTCTTTCACAATCCCTCCAGGATGACAGCAAGCTCTGCGAGCGACGCTAAGGAGTTACCCGCCAGCAGCTCGTCAGTATGCGGAACCGCGGCGCGCATCCCGCGGGTCAGCGGCTCGTAGTCGGGGTGCGCCGCGAGCGGGTTGAGCCACACGAGCCGGTATGCACTCCGGCGCAGGCGGGCGATCTCCTGCGCGAGCAGTTCCGGATCGCCGCGGTCCCAACCATCCGACAGCACCACGACGACGGCTCCACGCCCCAGCCGGCGCCCGTGAACGCGGTTGAGCTCCGCTAGCGCCGCTCCGATCCGGGTGCCGCCGGAGAAGTCGACGACCGCATCCGCGGCTCGATCGAGCGCCCGATCGTGATCGCGGCCGGCGAGCTCGTTGGTGATCCGGGTCAGCCGGGTCCCGAACACGAACGCCTCCACTCGCCTGCGCGCGGCGACGCAGGCGTGCATGTACTGCATCAGCATCCGTGCGTAAGGGCTCATCGATCCGGAGACGTCGCAGACGAGCACCAGCGGCCGCGGACGCCGGCTGGGCGCCCGCCATTGGCGGTGCACCGGCTCGCCGGCGGTTCGCAGCGATGCGCGCACCATGCGCCGCAGGTCGGGTTCGTGGCTGCGCCGGCGGGCGGGCCGCAGCCGGCGCGACAGGCGGGTCGGCGTGCGCATCGCCAGGCGCGCGATCAGCTGCCGCGCGATCGCCATCTCGGCGTCGCTGTAGTGCACGAAGTCCTTCTCGGTGAGCAGCTCGATCTCGCTCCAGGCGGCCGGCACCGCGTTGGCGTCAAGCTCGTTCTGGTCACGGGGGTTCGGTGCTGACCCGGGGATCCCCGCCCGCGGGATCGCCGCCTTCGCGACCGGGTCCAGGTCCTCGAACGGCGACTCGATCCCTGCCGGCCGCCCGTCCCCGAACACCGCCGCGAACGCGCGATCGAACCGTTCCAGGTCGTCCTTGCACGCGCACAGCACGGCTCGCAGCGCGAGCCGCGAGTCCTCGCGCGACGAGCAGTCCACCGCCTCCAGCGAGCGGTGCGCGGCGAGCAGCTCCCCCACCCCCACCCGTGCGCCTCGCGCGCGCATCTCCGCGGCCAGCCAACCGAGCCGGTCGCTCACCCCATCAGCGACGTCAGGCACCGTCGAGGACATTTCGTTCCCGCACGCGGACCACGTCCTCGTGCACCTTCAGCGCCACGCCGAGCGTCTCATCGAGGCTCGCGCTGCCGTTGAGCGCGAGCAGCGCCTGTGCCCACACGAGCGTCTCGCCCACGCCCGGCAGCTTGTACAGGTCACCTTGCTGGCGCAGACGGGCGACCGCGGCGACCACGCGAGCCGCGATCGCGTCCGGCACGCCCGGGATCCGGGCGTGGACGATCTCGCGCTCGCGCTCGGGTGTCGGGTAGTCGATCCAGTGGTACAGGCAGCGGCGCTTGAGCGCGTCGTGCAGCTCGCGGGTCCGGTTCGAGGTCAGGACGACCACCGGTCGCCGGGCCGCGGTGACCGTTCCGAGCTCGGGGATCGTGACCGCGAAATCGCTCAGGAACTCGAGCAGGAACGCCTCGAACTCGTCATCGGCGCGGTCGATCTCGTCGATCAGCAGCACCGCCGGCCCCTCGGCCTCGAGCGCGTCGAGCAGCGGGCGCCGGAGCAGGAACCGGCGCGAAAACAGCTGCCCCTCGTCGATCCCTCCGTCCGCGGCCCGGAGCGCCAGCAGCTGCCGTGGGTAGTCCCAGTCGTACACGGCATGGTGGACGTCGATGCCCTCGTGGCACTGCAGGCGGATCAGCTGGGCGCCGGTGCCCGCCGCGAGTGCGCGCGCGACCTCGGTCTTGCCGACCCCGGCCTCGCCCTCCAGCAACAACGGCTGCCCCAGCGTTGCCGCCAGGTACACCGACAGCGCCAGAGGGCGGTCGCCGAGGTAACCCTCGGCCGCGAGCGCCGCGCCCGCCGCCTCAACGGACCCTATCTCAGCGAAGCTCACGCAACCATCATGGCAGCCCGGCCGCCTGCGCCAGCGCGCGTTTGCACAGCACCCGCGCCAGATGACGCTTGTAGTCGGAGCTGGCGTTGAGGTCGGCCGGGGGATCGGCGCCTTCGGCGGCGTTCTCCGAAGCCGCGGCGATCGAGTCGGCGTTCAGTGGCTGGCCGCGGAGGGCATCCTCGACCGCACCGGCACGCAGCGGCACCGGGCCCATGTTCGTCAGCCCGATCCGCACGTCCTCGCAGATGTCGCCGGTCTGCTTGACCAGCGCGCTGACCGCGACCATCGCCCAGTCCTCGCTGCGGCGGTTGAACTTCTCATAGCCGAAGCCCCAACCGTCCAGCGATGGGATCCGGATCTCGGTCAGCACCTCGCCGGGCTCGACCGCCGTCTCCAGGTAGTCCTGGAACACGTCGGCGGCCTCGACGCTGCGCTGACCGCCGGCGCCCTGGAGGGTCACGCTGCCCTCGGCGGCCAGCAGCACCGCCGGCAGGTCGGACGCCGGATCGCCGTGCGCGAGCGAGCCGCCGATCGTGCCGCGGTTGCGGACCTGCGGATCCGCGATCGTGCCGGCCGCGCGGGCGACGATCCCGAGGTCGGGCGTGCGCTCGAGCTCGGAATGCGTCGTCAGTGCGCCGATCCGCCAGCTTCCGTTCTCGTTGCTGATCCCGTGCAGCCCGGGTACCTTGCGCAGGTCGACGAGCAGCGACGGCGCCGCCAGGCGCAGTTTCATCAGCGGGATCAGCGAATGGCCACCGGCCAGCAGCTTGGCGTCGTCGCCGCCCTCGGCCAGCGTCCGGATCGCCTCATCGAGCGAGTCGGGGGCCGCGTAGTCGAATTCGGCCGGGATCATGCCGGCACACCTCCCTTGGCTTCCTCGATCGCCTCCCAGACTCGCATCGGGCTGAGCGGCATGTTGATGTAGTTCACTCCCAGTGGCCGCAGCGCGTCGATCACCGCGTTCGTGACCGCCGCGCTGGACGCGATCGTGCCGGTCTCGCCGACCCCCTTGACGCCCAGCGAGTTGACCGGCGACGGCGTCTCGGTGCGGTCGGTCTCGAAGCTCGGCAGCTCGGCCGCGGTCGGCAGCGCGTAGTCGACGAACGAGC
>CAWJIO010000006.1:0-193132 GCA_963842995.1 uncultured Solirubrobacterales bacterium
CGGGGAGACAGGATTTGAACCTGCGACCGCCCGGCCCCCAGCCGGGTGCGCTACCAGACTGCGCCACTCCCCGTGGTCGGTCGATGATAACCGGATAAGCGAGGCGCGCTAGGTGTGGATCGCCTGGCGCTCGGCAGAGCGGGCGACGGGAATCGAACCCGCCCTAGAAGCTTGGAAGGCTTCTGTGCAACCACAACACTTCGCCCGCGGATCGACCTGATGGTACCCCGCAGGGCAGCTAGTCCCCCAGGACCTTGATCACGAGTCGCTTCGGGCGTCCGCCGTCGAACTCGCAGTAGAAGATCTGCTGCCATGGCCCGAGATCGAGCCTGCCGTCGGTAATCGGCACGATCACCTGGTGATGCACGAGCAGGTTCTTGAAGTGTGCGTCGCCGTTGTCCTCGCCGCCTCGGTGGTGGCGATAGTCGCCGGGGTTCGGCAACAGCGCGCGGGCGACGTCGCCGTCCGGCTCGTGCCAGCTCGGTGGCGCGAGCTTGTCCAGCCATTCGAGAGCATCGGCCTGGATCCCGGGCTCGTCGTCGTTGATCCAGACGCCGGCGGTGATGTGCATCGCTGACACGAGCACCATCCCCTCGGTGACCCCAGCCTCGCGGACGGCCTCGGCGACGTCGGTGGTGATGCGGACGAACTCGCGGCGGCGCCGGGTATTGAACGTGCGGTAGACGGTATGGGAGGTCATCGCGGTGAAGATCCTAGGGGGTCGCGCTTCGACGTTAGGCGGGCGCTGTAGCGGGGGTGAGCGGCTTGGGCAGATCAGGGGCCGCGATCGGTGAGCAGGGGAGCCGGGATTCGAACCCGGATTCACGGTTTTGGAGACCGTGCGCATAACCATTAACTCACTCCCCTTTGCGCGGCCGATGGTAGCCCAAACGGTTCGTCCGACCGGTCCGGTGGGCTGATGCGGGCGGAGGGACTCGAACCCCCAAGGGCTTGCGCCCACCGGCACCTAAAGCCGGCGCGTCTGCCAGTTTCGCCACGCCCGCGATCGAGGGCCAGGATTGTAGGCGTGGACGGCCTGGGTTCCCAGGCGCCGCGCCGCCTGGGACCCAGGCGCCCCGCCACCTGGGAACCCAGGCGCCGCGTCGCTCCGTGCCAGGAGGTAAGGTCAGCCGATGCCAGAGGTCCGGCACATTCCGCCCGGCTACATAATCATCTGGCCGAACCGGGACAGGCCCGTCTGCAAGCTGACCAAGATCCTGGTGGCGCTGATCCTCGTGATCTCGGTGGCGCTGATGTTGATCGTGACGATCGGCGGGTGGACGAAGCTCCAGGGCCTGAAGCCGGTCAACTTCGCCTGGTGCATCGTGTATCTGGTCATCGCCGCGTATGTGTTGCGGTGGAGCCGGGGGTTGCTGCCGATCGCGGCGGCGCTCGCGATCCTTCTGCTGATCGTGGCGCTGATCGCCGGCACGGGCCTGTCGGGCACGAGCTGGTTCGACCGCAGTCACGCCGGGTTCGGGCCGGCGCAATCGCTGTTTGGCGGCGCTGGGCTGAGCGCAAGCACGCTTGGGGTCGTGACGCTGCTGATCGTGCCCGTGCAGGTGCTGCTGATCCTGTTCGCGATGCGGGGGTTCCGGCAGGGGTGGAATGTCGAGCTCGAGGTCCCGATCGAGGAGGCCGAGCGCCGGCGGCGCGGACGCGCCGGCCCACCCCCCAAGCCAGCCGCTGCCTAGCAGCAGATCAACATGCGGCGGGTGGGACTCGAACCCACATGTCCGTACGGACAGCGCCTTTTGAGGACGCCATGTATACCCATTCCATCACCGCCGCGGGCGGCTTCAGTGTAGATCGAGGCCCAGGCTCACAACCCCAAGGCGAACAGGGCGTCGATCAGCGCCGGCGGCGCGGCAATCATCCCCGCCGGGTCTGCGTCGGTCGCGCTGAGGACGCGCGTGTGGAGCCCGGCGCGTGAGGCAATCAGCGCGCCGGCGGCGTAATCCCAGGCGTGCAGCCCGCGCTCGAAGTAGGCGTCGTAACGGCCGCACGCGCACCAGGAGAGGTCCAGGGCCGCGGATCCGGCGCGGCGGATGTCGCGCACGCGCGGCAGCACGCGGGTGATCACGTCCGCCTGGCGGGCTCGGACCGCCGCGTCGTAGGCGAATCCGGTCGCGACCATCGCGGTCGCCAGCTCGTCACGATCCGAGCCCTGGATCGGTTCGCCGTTCAGCGTCGCGGTCCCGTTGCTGGTGGCGGCGAAGCATTCCTGCCGGATCGGATCCAGGACCACGCCGGCGCGGGTGCCTGAGGCGTCCTCGCAGGCGACGCTGACCGCGAACTGGGGAATCCCGAACAGGAAGTTGATCGTGCCGTCGAGCGGATCGACGACCCAGCGCAGGGCCCCATCACCGGTCTCGCCGCCCTCCTCGCCGAGAATCGCATCGCCCGGCCGGTGCTCGGCCAGCACCGCGCGGATCGCCGACTCCGCGGCGACGTCGGCATCGGAGACGAGATCGGTCGGTGTGCTCTTCGCGTGGACGCCGCTCTGCCGATGCCCGAAGCGGGTGCGGAGCTGTTTGCCGGCGGCGTGGGCGGCCTCGCGCGCAACCGCGAGCAGTGCCTGGTCTTCCGTGTCGGTCACCGCCACCGTTCTACCATGCCCGCCTCATGCGTCCGGCCGAGACCACCGCCAGGCTCGCCGCGTTCAGGGGGCGGGGGCCGGGTACGGACGCCGAGCGGCGCGCGGCGCAATGGCTTGCCGGCGAGCTTCGGACGACCGGACGGCATGTCCGCGTGGAGCCGTTCTGGTGCCGGCCGAACTGGGCGCTAGCGCACGCCTGGCATGCCGCGCTCGGACTCGCCGGCAGCCTCGTGTCGGTGAGCTCGCCGGCGATCGGCGGGGCGCTCGTGCTGGCCGCGCTGCTGTCGGTGACCGCCGACGCGCTCACCGGCCGCTCCCCAGGTCGCCGGCTGACGTTCGAACGGGCAACTCAGAACGTCGTCGCAACCGCAGCGGAGCGCGAACGCGATCCGCTGCGCCTGGCCCCCAACCTCTCCGGCACACCCGCCGTCCGCCTGATCGTGACCGCCAACTACGACGCGGGACGCACCGGCCTCGTGTACCGCACCGGGCTGCGGGCGGCCGCGGCCCGGGGGTCGAGGTTCGCGCCCGGCCCGGGCTGGCTCGGCTGGTTCGCGATCGCGCTCACCTGGGTTCTGATCACCGCCGCGCTGCGCCTCGCCGGCGCGAAGGGGACCACGATCGGAGCCGCCCAGCTGGCGCCGACCGTAGCGCTGCTGCTCGGGCTGGCGCTACTGGTGGAGCTGGGCACCGCCGCCTTCGGCCCGGCCGCCGGCGACAACGCCGCGGGCGCCGCGGTCGCGGTGGCGGTCGCCGACGCGATCGCGCAGGCGCCGCTTCGCAACGCCTCCGTCGAGCTTCTCCTTCAAGGAGCAGGCGAGGGCGGCGGCATCGGTCTGCGCCGGTATCTGCGTGCCCACAAGAGCGAGCTGACGCCGGCGAGCACCGTCGTGCTGGGAATCGCGCCGTGCGGCGCCGAGCGGTTGCATTGGTGGGTCAGTGACGGCCAGTTCGTGCCGCTCCGCTACTTCGGCCGCCTGCGTGAGCTCTGCGCCCGGGTGGCCGCGGCCGAACCGCATCTGGCCGCGCGCCCCCATCGCGGTCGTGGCGCCACTCCCGCGTTCGCGGCGGCGCTCGCGCGCAGGCCGGCGATCGCGATCGGGTGCCTCGACGGCAACGGCCTCGTCCCCCACTCGCACCAGCCGGCCGACGTCGCCGAAGGCCTCGATCCGGAGTCGCTCGACCGGGCCGTTCACTTCGCGCTGCTGCTCGCCGACGAGATCGACGCGTTCCTCGGCCGCCGTCAGGACACGACCGCTACACCGGCGTGACCGGATTGCGCTTCTCCGGCCACTGGCGCTGCTTGCCGGCCGCGAGCGCGAACCGCCGGATCAGCTCCGCGCGCAGATCCTCGGGCTGGATCACCGCGTCGACGACCAGCTCCGAGGCGAGGTGGAGGATGTCGATGTCCTCTGCGTACTCGCGCCGCAGCTGTTCGGTGCGCGCGGCGCGCTCGCCGTCATCGGCGATCGCCTGCAGCTGGTTGTAGTAGACGGCGTTGATCGCCGCCTGCGGGCCCATCACCGCGATCGACGCCGTCGGTAGCGCCAGGCAGCAGTCGGGATCGAACGCGGGACCGGCCATCGCGTACAGGCCGGCGCCGTAGGCCTTGCGCACGATCACCGAGATCTTCGGCACGGTCGCCTCGGATACCGCGCTGATCATCTTGGCGCCGTGGCGGATGATCCCCTCCCGCTCGACGTGCGTGCCGATCATGAACCCGGGCACGTCGGCGAGGAACAGCAGCGGGATGTTGAACGCGTTGCAGGCCCAGATGAACCGCGCGCACTTGTCGGAGGAGTCGACGAACAGCACGCCCCCCTTGACCTTGGGCTGGTTGGCGACGACCCCGACCACGCGCCCGTCGAGGCGCGCGTAGCCGACGATCACCTCCTTTGCCCAGCGCGCGTGGATCTCCAGGAACGAATCGCCGTCGAGCACGCAGTCGAGCAGCCGGCGCATGTCGAACGGCTTGTTCTCGTCGAGCGGGATCAGCTCGCGGATCGACTGATCGGACGAAGGCGACGCCGGCGGCGCCAGCGGTGGCTGCTCCGCGAACGAGGACGGGAAGTAGCTCAGATAGCGCCGCGCGAATTCGATTCCCTCCTCGTCGGTCTTGACCAGTGCGTGGCCGACGCCGCTGTGCGAGGTGTGCATCCGCGCGCCGCCCATCTCCTCGAGCGTGACCTTCTCGCCGATCACCATCTCCGCCATTCGCGGCGACCCGAGGTACATCGAGGCGTTGCCGTCGCGCATGATCACCACATCGCAGAACGCGGGGATGTAGGCGCCGCCGGCGGCGCTGGGGCCGAACAGCACGCACACCTGCGGGACGACGCCGGACAGGCGCACCTGGTTGAAGAAGATCCGGCCCGCGTGACGGCGGCCGGGGAACATCTGCACCTGCTCGTTGATCCGCGCCCCGGCGGAGTCGACCAGGTACACGAGCGGCGCCCGCAGCACCAGCGCTCGCTCCTGGATCCGGAGGATCTTCTCGACCGTCTTCGGGGCCCACGATCCGGCCTTGACGGTCGGATCGTTCGCCATCACCGCGACCGGCCGGCCGCCGATCGTGCCCATCCCGGTGACCACGCCCTCGGCGCCGAGGCCGTCACCCTCCCAGCTCGCGAGCAGACCGTCCTCGGCGAAGCTGTCCGGGTCGAGCAGCCGCGCGACGCGCTCGCGTACCGGCAGCTTGCCCTGCTCGGCCGCCTTCTCGCGGTGATGCTCGGGCCCGCCGGAGCGGGCCTGAGTGGTCGCCGCGTCGAGTGCCGCGGTGTGGTCGACGTCGGTCATCCGAGGCCGGGATTCGCCACCGGCTTCTCACCCGAGTAGTCGTAGAAGCCGATCCCGGACTTGCGCCCGTACCAGCCGGCGGCGAGCATCTTGCGCAGGATCGGAGGCTGGGCCCAGCGGCGCTCGCGGAACTCCTCGAAGAACGCGTCGCAGGTCGCGCCGAGCGTGTCCAGGCCGATGAAGTCCGACAGCGTCAGCGGCCCCATCGGATAGCCCGCGCCTGCCTTCATCGCGGCGTCGATGTCCGGGATCGAGCCGACGCCCTCTTCGAATGCGCGCATCGTGTCCATCAGATATGGCACCAGCACCCGGTTGACGATGAACCCGGCTTGGTCCTTGGTCGCGACGGTCAGCTTGCCCATGCGCTGGCCGAACTGCATCCCGACTTCGAACGCCTCGTCGGACGTCGTGATGCACCGGATCACCTCGAGCAGCGTCATCACCTGCACGGGGTTGAAGAAGTGCAGGCCCACGAACCGATCCGGGCGACCCGTGGCTGCGGCCTGGGCAATGACCGGCAACGACGAGGTGTTGGTGGCGAAGAACGCCGACGGTTGGACCACGGCGTCAACCGCCTTCCACATCTCGAGCTTCAGCCCGAGGTCCTCGGTGATCGCCTCGACCACCAGGTCGCAGGCCGCGAGCGCGCCGTAGTCGGTCGTGCCCTCGATCCGGGCCCGCACGGCTTCGGCGTCGGCCTTGTCCTTCTTGCCGCGCTCGACCGCTCGCTCGAGCTGTTTCTCGATCTTTCCGATCCCCTTGGCGAGCGTCGCGTCGTCGACCTCACGCACCACCACGTCGTACCCGCTGTCCGCCGCCACCTGCGTGATTCCATGTCCCATCAGGCCACATCCCAGCACGCCAACTTTCTCGATCTTCGCCATTCGGTCCTCCGACTTCGTTTTCGTTAGGGGCGCAAGGCTATCGGCGGGCGTCCCAATCGATCGGTCCGGCCGACAGCACGTGGCTTCCGAGCGGCCGCCCCAGAACCGTCTGGACGGCGCGAGAGGCGTCGATCAGCGCCGCCAGGTCGATCCCGGTCTCGATCCCCATCTCGTGGATCATCGACACGAGGTCCTCGGTCGCGATGTTGCCGGTCGCGCCCGCCGGCACCGGGCAACCGCCGAGCTCGCCGAACGACGACTCGAAGCTGTCGATGCCCGACTCCAACGCGGCCAGCACGTTGGCGAGGCCCTGGCCGCGCGTGTTGTGGAAGTGCGCGGTCAGCTCAACCGACGGCAGCGCCTCGCGGGCGGCGGCGAAGAACTCCCGCACCTGAATCGGGTTCGCCATCCCGGTGGTGTCCCCGAAGCCGATCTCCTCCGCCCCCCCGTCGGCGAGCGCCGCCGCGATCTCGAGCACGCGCGCGACCGAAACGTGCCCCTCGTAGGGGCACCCGAACGAGGTCGAGATCACGCCCTCGCAGCGCAGCCCCTCGGATCGGGCCCGCGCGAACGTCCGCGTCAACCCCGCCAGCGACTCCGCCACGGCGCGGCCGACGTTCTTCTGATTGTGGGTCTCGGACGCCGACATGAAGCCGTTGATCTCATGGAAGCAGTCGCGGTGCTCGAGCGCCCGCTCCAGGCCGCGCTCGTTGGGGATCAGGACGCTCACCGAGACCGTATCGGGCAGGCGCACCGCCGCCAGCACCTCGGCGGCGTCGGCGAGTTGCGGGATCACGTCCGGTCGGACGAAGCTCGTCACCTCGATCCGCCGCAGACCGGTGGCGCCGAGCAGCTCGATCAGCCTGACCTTGTCCGGGGTCGCGATCACCTCGGGCTCGTTCTGGAATCCGTCGCGCGGCCCGACCTCGCGGACGCGCACCCGGCTCGGCAACTCGCTCATGTAGCTACCTACTTATAGATCAGCTTGAGGCCGAGCAGCGTCGCGATGTTCACGAACTGGTAGCCCTCGCCACGCAGCGTCGAGATCTCGCCGGGGAGCGCGGCCAGCGTCTCGTAGCGGGGACCGCCGCCGAAGTGCTGCAGGATGATCGCGCCGTTGTGGGCGCCGGATACAGCCCGCTGGTAGATCGTGGCGGTGCCCGGCAGCGACCAGTCGACCGTGTCGACGTCGTAGTTGATCGTCAGGAAGCCCAGCGAGCGCGCCAGCGAGTCGACCTGGGAGTCGAACGCCTCATATGGCGGCCGCCAGAGGCAGGGTGTGAACCCGGTCGCGCGCTGAACCGCCTGCGAGGTCAGCTCGAGCTGCGAGCTCTGCGCACCGGGCGACAGGTTGACCATGTCCGGATGTGTCCAGGTGTGGTCGCCGATCATGTCGCCGTCGGCGAGCATTTGCCGCTCGACCGAGCCGGTCGGGTCGTACTCGCTGATCTGATCGCCGATCTCGAAGAACGTCGCGGGGACGTGGTAGTGGGCCAGCAGGTTGACGAAGTCGATCGACGGCGGCTGCGGCCACGGGCCATCGTCGAACGTCAGCGCGATCTCATGGACGTTTGACGGGCCGTCGAATACCAGCGACTGCCCGCTCGGCAAGCAGCCGACGAGTTGCGGAACGTGCAGCTTCGCCAGCGCCGGCCGGCCGGGGAACAGGACGAAGCACTTCGCAGCGCCGGCGGGAGTGCACGACGGCGGCCCCTGCCTGCTGATCACCTGCCAGCGAAACGAGCTGTACGGCAGCCCGAAGCTCGTCGGGTCGAAGGTCGCGGTGAGCTCGCGCGGCGAGCGGCGCGTGATCGTGGCGCCGGTGTCGACCAAGCGCCCAGGCCCGGCCGCGGTGACGTGCGCGAACATCAGCCGCGGACTCCGGCCCGCGCGGGCCGGTGGCGCGATGCACATATCCGCGCCGACCGAACCGTTGTTGGGCCGCTCGAGCAACAGGCAGAGCGAGCGGCGGTCATGCTCGAGGCCAGCCGGCGAGAACCGCGTGGCGAGCTCGACCGTCCACGTGATCTGCTGCCCGTTCTGGGTGACGGTCGCGGCTGTGACCTCGAGCGCCGGGTGCGGGACAGGCTTGGCGACGGTCCGCGTGGCCGATACCGCCGGCGCCGCGACCGCCCAGATCATCGCCGCCAGCAGAGCCGACACACCGAGGACGGAAACGAAGCGAACGCGCACCCCGCGGGCAATATATACCGCCAGCCGTCGCAGATAGACTCGCGCCGCATGGATCCAGTGTGCATCGTCGGCGGGACCGGTGCGCTCGGGTTCGGGCTGGCGCTCCGGCTCGGCCGCGAAACCGTGCCGATCGTGATCGGATCGCGCGATGCCGGTCGCGCGCACGAGGCGGCGGAGCGGGCCCGTGCCAGTGTCCCGGACGGTTCGTTCCGGGGCCTGCAGAACGCGGAGGCGGTCCGCGAGGCCGAGCTGGTGGTGCTCGCGGTGCCGTTTCGCAGCCAGTCCGAGACACTCACCAACCTGAAGGGCGCGCTCCAGCCCGAGCAGCTGCTGGTCGATGCCACGGTCCCGCTGGCCGCCGCGGTCAGTGGCAAGGCGACACGCACACTCGGTGTTTGGCAGGGCTCGGCTGCCCAGCAGGCAGAGGAGATGGCGCCCGCGGGCGTCCGTGTCGTGTCGGCGTTTCACACGGTCAGCGCCACGCTGCTGACCAACCTCGAGCACGAGCTCGACGAGGACGTCCTGATGTGCGGCGACCGCGCCGAGGACAAGGCGAAGGTGGCTGCGCTCGTGGATCTGATCCCGGGCCTGCGCGCGGTTGACTGCGGACCGTTGGAGATGGCGCGGATCACCGAGCCGCTGACCGCGATGATCATCTCGATCAACGTCCGCAACAAGGTCCGCGCGGGGATCAAGATCACCGGTCTGTGAGCGCGCCGGTCGTGATGCTGGCAGGCGGGACCGGCGGCGCAATGCTCGCGCGCGGGATGCTGGACGTCGTCGGGCCGGAGGAACTCGTCGTGATCGCGAACACCGGCGACGACATCGAGATCTATGGCGCATACGTGTCGCCGGACCCGGATCTGATCACGTTCTGGCTCGCGGACCGAATCGACGAGCGCGGCTGGGGCCTGGCCGGTGACACGTTCGCGGTGATGAACGGACTGCGCGAGCTCGGGGTCGACGTCTGGTTCAACCTCGGTGACCGGGACCTCGCATTCGGGCTCGAGCGGGCGCGCGCGCTGCGCGCCGGGGTCCGCCTGACCGAGGCCCAGGCGGCGATCGCGACCGCGCTCGGAGTCAGCGCCAAGGTCGTGCCGATGAGCGACGCGCCGGTCCGCACACGAGTCAGTGCCGGCGGACGGTGGTGGGGGCTGCAGGAATTCCTGATCAAGGCCCGGTCGCGCGGTCCGGTCGACGATGTCGACGTCCGCGGCGCCCGGCCGATCCACCCGTCTCCGGAGGCGGTGAGCGCGCTGGCGGGCGCGCGCGCGATCGTGATCGGCCCCTCGAACCCGGTGATCTCGATCGGACCGATCCTGCAGATCGCGGATCTTCGTGCGACGCTGCGCGATGCGGCGGCGCCGGTCATCGCGGTCAGCCCGCTGGTCCGCGGCCAGGTGATGAAGGGGCCGACCGCCGCGTTCATGGCGTGGGCCGGCCAGCCGCTGACGAGCGACGGGATCGCGAACATGTACGCCGGTCTGATCGACGGACTCGTCGCCGATCAGCGTGGGACCACGATCCCGGTGCTCGAGACCGATGTGGCGATGAATTCACCCGACGCGCGCCGCCGCGTGGCCGCAGAGACGCTGCGGTTCGCGGCCGCGCTCCGATAGTCAGATAGCGTTCGCTGAAGTCGATGCGAACCCTCGCGATCCTTCCCATCAAGAGCTTCGCCGGCGCGAAGCAGCGGCTGTCCGAGCTGCTGACCGCCGGCCCGCGCGCCGTACTCGCCGAGGCGATGTTCTCCGACGTGCTGCTGGCGCTGCGCCGGACCTCGGCGATCGACGAGGTGCTGGTCGTGACCGGCGACCTGGGCGCGCAGCGGATCGCCGGCGGCCAAGGGGCGACGGTGGTCGACGATCACGAGGACGGCCACAACGCCGCAGCCACGGCCGGGATCCGTTACGCGGTTGAGACAGCGGCCGAACGCGCGCTGCTGGTTCCCGGCGACTGTCCGCTGCTCGACCCCGTCGAGCTCGGCGCGCTGCTCGCCCGGCCGGCGGCGCCGGAATCGGCCCTGATCATCCCCGACCGCCACGGCACCGGAACCAACGCGCTGCTGCTGACGCCGCCGGACGCGCTCGTGCCGGCGTTCGGGCCCGGCAGCTGTCAGCGCCACGCCGGGAACGCGGAGGCGGAGGGCACGCCCCACGAAATCGTCGAGGTACAGTCGCTCGCGCTGGACGTCGACACGCCCGAGGACCTGCACGCGCTGCAGGAGACGTTCGCGGCAAAGCGTGGCAACGCGGCCCACACGCGCGGGATGCTGATGCAGCTGGCGCGCAGCCAGGCGTAGTGACTCCCGCCGCGCCGCTGAGCGCGGTCGCGCTCGAAGGGCTCGGCGAGGTCTGCGCCGGCGCTGACCTGGCGAGCCTGATCGTTGACGCCGCCGGAGGCCTGGGAATCAGTGCCGGCGACGTCCTGGTCATCGCCCACAAGGTGGTCTCGAAGGCCGAGGGTCGCACCCGCGCGCTCGCGGATGTGACCCCGGGCCCCGAAGCGCGCGCGCTGGCGCTCGAGCACGACAAGGATCCGCGCCACGTCCAGGTCGTGCTCGACGAATCGAGAGCGGTGATCCGGGCCGCGGCGGGGGTCCTGATCTGCGAAACCCATCACGGCTTCATCTGCGCCAACGCCGGCGTCGATGCCTCGAACGCGTCCGCGCCGGAGACGGTGATCATGCTTCCCCGGGACCCTGACGCCTCGGCCCGATCGCTGCGCGGACGAGTCAGAACGCTCCTCGACGCCGCTCCGGCCGTGCTGATCACCGATTCCTTCGGGCGGGCGTGGCGCCACGGCCAGCTCGACATCGCGATCGGGTGCGCTGGGGTGCGGCCGCTCGAGGACTGGCGCGGCCGGCGCGACGCCGCCGGACGCGAGCTGAAGGCGACCTGGATCGCGGTCGCCGACGAGCTGGCCGCGGCCGCGGACTTGGCGCGGACCAAGGACGGGCGCCAGCCGGTGGTGCTGGTGCGTGGCGCCGAGCGGCACGTTTGTGACGAGGACGGGCCCGGCGCGGTGGCGCTGCTGCGGCCCGAGGCGGAGGACCTATTCAGGTAGCGACGGCTGGTCCGGGGTCGGCGCCTCGGGTGGTGAGGGCGCGCCGATTGCGTGGAAGCCGCCGTCCACGTGCAGGATCTCGCCCGTGATCCCCTGTGCGTAGTCGGACAGCAGGAAGCAGATCGCGCGCGCGACCGGGGCCGGATCGCTCACGTCCCAGCCGAGCGGAGCCTGCATGGCCCACAGGGATGCCAGGTGTTCGAAGCCCGGGATCCCCCGGGCGGCGACCGTCCCGAGCGGACCCGCGGAGACGAGGTTGACGCGGATCCCGCTCGGTCCCAGATCCCGTGCCAGGTAGCGCGAGACCGACTCGAGCGCCGCCTTCGCGACCCCCATCCAGTCGTAGATCGGCCACGCGACCGAGGCGTCGAAGTCGAGGCCGACGACGCTCGCGCCGGAGGGCATCAGCGGCCTGAGCGCACCCGCCAGCGCCTTCAGCGAGAACGCGCTCGTCTGGAATGCCTGCGCCGCGCTCTGCGCCGGCGCGGTCATGAAGTTGCCGCCGAGGGCGTCCTCGGGCGCGTACGCGATCGCGTGCAGAGCCCCGTCGACCGCTCCCCACCGGTCGCGCAAAGCGTCCGACAGCGCGTCCAGGTCCTCGTCGCGGTTGACATCGAGCTCGAGGACCTCGGGAGGCTCGGGCAGTCGCGCGGCCGCCCGCTCGGTCATCCGGCGCACGCGCCCGAAGCTCGTCAGCACGACCGTCGCGCCCTCTCGCTGCGCTTGCTCGGCTGCGTGGTAGGCGATCGAATCCTTGGTGATGACGCCCGTGATCAGCAGCCGCTTGCCGGCGAGGATCACGCCCGAGCCCCGGCGAGCGTGAGCAGCGCCCAGCTGAGACGCTCACGCGTATGCGCCGGCTCCACGATCTCGTCGACAAACCCGGCGGCGGCGACCGAGTCGGCCCGCAGGTGCTCGCGGGCATACTCGTCCGCCAGCCGGTCCCGCTCGGCCTCCGGGTCGCCCGCGACCTTCAGCTTGCGGCGGTGGACGATCCCGACGGCGGCGCTGGCACTCATGATCCCGAGCTCGGCTTCCGGCCAGGCGAGCACCAGGTCGGCGCCGAGATCGCGCGAGTTCATCGTGATGTATGCGCCGCCGTACGACTTGCGCAGAATCACGGTCAACTTGGGGACGCGTGCGCTCGTGAACGCGCGCACGAGCGAGGCGCCGTGCCGGATCACTCCCGCCCGCTCCTGCTTGGACCCCGGCATGAAGCCGGGCGTGTCGACGACCGCCAGCAACGGCAGTCCGAACGAGTCGCAGAAGCGCACAAAGCGCGCCGCCTTCTCGGAGCTTTCGGCGTCGAGCACGCCGCCGAGATGGTGCGGTTGGTTGGCGACGATCCCGATCGGCCGGCCGTCGAGGCGAGCCAGACCGGTGACCACGTTACGGGCCCAGCGAGGTTGCAGCTCGAGCAGCGACTCGCGGTCGACGATCCCGGCCAGGGCCGCGCGGACGTCGTACACCTGCCGCGGCTCGCTCGGCACGACGCTGGCGGGATCGCCCAGCTCGGGGTCGAGCGAGGGGGCGCGCGGCGCCGGCTCCGAGGCTGCCGAAGGCAGGTAGCCGAGCAGATCCCGCACACGCATCGCGGCGGCGAGCTCGTCGTGCTCGACCAAGTGGCAGACGCCGTTGCGATCGTGGACGCGCGGACCGCCGAGGGATCGCGCGTCGATCTCCTCACCGAGCGCCTCGCGCACCACGCCCGGGCCGGTCAGGAACATCGCGGCGTCCTCGGTCATCACGATCAGGTCGGTGAGCGCCGGCGAGTACGCGCCGCCGCCCGCCGAGGACCCGGACACGACCGAGATCTGCGGAACGACGCCGGTGAGCCGCACGGTGTGGTGGAAGATCCGCCCGTAGCCGCCGAGCGCGGCCGTGCCCTCCTGCATCCGCGCGCCGCCGGACTCGACGAACCCGACAACCGGGACCCGGGCCTTGTCGGCGAGCTCGAGCACGCGCAGAATCGTCTCCGCGTGGCGCTCGCCGAGCGAGCCGCCGAGGTAGGAGCCGTCCTGGGCGTAGCAGGCGATCGGCCTCCCGGAGACCAGGCCGGTCGCGCCGACGACCCCGTCGCCGGCGACCGACCGGTCACCCAGCCGGCGCGAGACGACCCGCGAGCGCAGCACTTGCACGCTGCCCGGATCGCACAGCGCCTCGAGCCGCTCAAGCGGCGAGAGCCGGTGGACGGATTCCCTGACCGCCGTCGCGCTCACGCCGCCGCGGCTCCCTTCAACACGAGCGCCACGTTGTGGCCTCCGAACGCGAACGAGTTCGAGATCGCGACCGGCGGACCTCCGTTGGCGGGCAGCAGTGGGCGCGCCTCACCCGGCACGTAGTCGAGGTCGAGCTCGGGGTCCGGGACCTCGTAGCCGAGCGTCGGGGCGATCACACGCGTACGAAGGGTCTCCACTGTCGCGACCGCCTCGACCGCGCCGGCGGCACCGAGCAGGTGCCCGATCGCGGACTTGGTCGAGGAGATCGGGATCTTCTTGGCACGTTCGCGGCCGAGCGCCCGTTTGAGCGCCGCGGTCTCGGCGGCGTCGTTGAGCTGCGTCGAGGTGCCGTGGGCGTTGATGTAGCTGATGTCGTCAGGCGTGATCCCGGCGTCGTTCATCGCCAGCTCGATCGCGCGCGCGGCCGGCTCGCCGTTCGGTTCGGGCGCGGTCAGGTGGTACGCGTCCGAGGTCGAGCCGTATCCGACGATCTCGCCGAGGATCGTCGCGCCGCGAGCGACCGCGGCCGACGCCTCCTCCAACACCAGCACACCCGCGCCCTCGCCCATCACGAATCCGTCGCGGCGGGCGTCGAACGGCCGCGAAATGCCCGTCGGCGAGAGCGCCTGCATCGAGTTGAAGCAGGCAAACCCGAACGCCGTCAGGGCCGCCTCGGAGCCGCCCGTGAGGGCCGCGTCGGCATCGCCATACTGGATCATCCGCGCGGCGGCACCGAGCGCGTGGGCGCCGCTCGCGCACGCGGACACGACGCCGTAGCTCTGACCCCGCAGCCCGTACTTCATCGTCACCGCGGCGGTCGCCGCGTTCGGCATGTACTGGGGGATGCCGAGCGGCGAGACGAGCTTGGCGCCCTTGTCCCGCATCACGTCGTGCTGCGCCTCAACGGTCTCGATGCCGCCGATCCCGGTCGCCATCACACAGGCGACGCGCAGCGGGTCGTACGGAAGCTGCCCGCTCCACCCGGCCTGCTGGAGCGCCTCGTCGGCGGCGACCAGGGCCAGCTGCGAGAAGCGGTCCAGCCTACGGGCCTCCTTGATCGACAGGAAGTCCTTCGGATCGAACTCGCTGCACGCACCCGCGCCGTCGACGATCCCGCACTCGGACGCCGCCCAGCGCTCGTGGAGCGGACGGGCGCCGATCCCGAGCGGGGTGACGGCCCCGAGACCGGTGATTACGACTCTCTGCTTCACGAAGCCCTTTCCACGATCAGGTCGATCGCATCGCCGACGGTCTTCAGTTCCTTCATGTCCTCGCCCTTGAGGACCACGCCGTACTCGTCCTCGATGATCTGGGCGAGCTCGACGAGATCGAGCGAGTCGATCTCCAGCTCCTCGAACGTCGCGTCGCGCGTGATCTGGTCCTCGTCCGGACCGAAGCTGGCGAGCGCCTCGATCACGCGTGTTTCGACTTGCTTAGTTGTGACTGTTGCCATGGTGGTATTTGCTCCGATCGTTTGTGGTTATGCGGCAAGGCCGCCGTCGACGCTGAGGACCGCGCCGGTCACGTAGCTGGCCTCGTCAGAGGCTAGGAAGCGTACGCACGCGGCGACCTCCTCCGGCCTGCCGACCCGCCGCGCTGGGACCGCGGCGAGCAGCTCCTTGGGCACCTCGGAGATCATCTCCGTCCCGATCAACCCGGGCGCGACGGCATTGACCGTGACGCCTCGGCGTGCGACCTCGACCGCCGCCGTCTTGGTCAGCGCGATCAACCCGGCCTTCGCCGCCGCGTAGTTGGCCTGACCTGGGTTGGCGCGCAGCCCGGCCACGGACGCAATGTTGACGATCCGCCCGGACCTCGCCCGCAGCATCGGCTTCAGCGCCCTGCGCGTGAGCCGGAACGCGGCCGTCAGATCGGTCTCGAGCACGGCCGACCAGTCCTCGTCGCCGAGCGACGGCGTCAGGTCGTCGCGGTTGATGCCGGCGTTGTTGACGAGCACCTGCACGGGCATCTCGAACGTCTTTTCGAGCGTGTTGAACAGCTCGTCGGGGGCGTGCGGATCGGCAACGTCGGCCTGGATCGCGGTCGCACGACCTCCACGGGCTTCAATCTCATGGACAACCGATTCGGCGCCTTTCTGGTCGGTCCTGTAATTGACCCCGACCGGCCACCCGTCGGCCGCGAGCGCGCGCGCAATCGCGGCGCCGATTCCACGGGAGGCACCGGTCACGAGCGCACACCCTTGCCGCTGCGGTGCACCATCATCCACCGTCGCTTCCCGCCCATTCGAGTACGCCGCCGCCCCAGGTGAAGCCGGCGCCGAACGCGCTCAGCAGCACGCGTGCGCCGGGCTGGAGCCGTCCTTCGCGCCCGGCCATGGCGAGCGCGACCGGAAGGGTCGCGGCGGATGCATTGCCAAAGCTCTCGATGCAGTCGACGATCCGACCGCGCGAGATCCCGAGTTGCTCGCCGATCGCGCGCGTGATCCGGGCGTTGGCCTGGTGGTAGACGAACACGTCGATCTCGTCGAGCGTCGCCCCGGCCGCCGCGACCGCCTCCAGCGTCACCTGGGTCATCCGCGCCACTGCGTGCTTGAACACCCCGTGCCCGTCCATACGCAGCCGGCGATCGTGATGGTGGGCGACCAGCATCCGGCCACCCGAACCGTCGGCCCCGAGGACGATCGGGCCGATCGCGCCACGGCCGTCGAGCGACGGACCCAGCACCGCGGCGCCCGCCGCGTCGGCGAACAGCGGCGCCGTTCCGCGGTCGTCGTAGTCGACCAGCCGGGTGATGAAGTCGGCCCCGATCAGCAGCACCTTGTCGGCGCGACCGCTCTCGATCTGGGCCGCCCCGAGCGCCAGGCCGGAGAGGAACGCCGTGCACGCGGCGCCGACGTCGAACGCCCCGGCCCGGTCGGCGCCGAGCGCCTGGGCCACCAGCGGCGCGGTGTTCGGCGTCACCTCGTCCGGCGTCATCGTGCCGACGATCACCAGGTCGAGCTCGCCCGGCTCCACGCCCGCGCTGTCGAGCGCGCGCGCGCCGGCGCGGGCGGCGTAGTCGGTCAACCGTTCGGCTGGCTCGGCCCTTCGCCGCTCGCGAATCCCGGTGCGCGAGAAGATCCACTGCTCAGTGATCCCGAGGCGCTCGGCGATCTCGGCGCTGGTCAGTCTGCCGGCCGGCAGCTCGGTCGCGACCGACATGATCGAGGCTGATCGGGCCGGCGCGGCGACTGCCGGGGGGGCGGGGCGGAGGTCTGTCTCGGGGGAAGCGGGGCGCACGGCTGTCTCAAGCATTTACCAACTCCACGTCGCGTACGGTTCGTTTCGCCAGCCCGGTCAGCACGCGCCCGGGTCCGACCTCGACAAAGCGTTCGGCGCCGAGCTCGTGCAGCGCGAGCATCGTCTCGCGCCACCGCACCGGCATCGTCAATGCCTGCACGAGCTGCCGCCGCACGTCCTCGAACGGTTCGGCGGTCACGGCTGACAGTACGGTCACCCGCGGCCGCTCGACCTTGGTGCGCTCCAGCTCCGCTTGGAACTCCGGGATCGCCGACGCCATCATCGGCGAGTGAAAGGCTCCGGTGACCGGGAGCGTCATTGCCCGCAGGCCCAGCTCCTTGGCGGCAGCGGCCGCGTCGGGGAGCGCGGTTCTGGCGCCCGAGAGCACGACCTGCTGAGGGGAGTTGTCGTTCGCCACGGACAGGCCGTGGGCGCTCGCAAGCTCGCCGGCGTGGTCGGCAGCGCCTGCGCCCACCAGCGCCACCATCCCACCGTCGCCGGCCAGCTCGCCGGCCTGGTGCATCAGTGCGCCGCGCAGCGCCACCAGCCCGAGCGCGTCCCGCTCGTCGAGGCTGCCGGCGGCGACGAGCGCCGCCAGCTCGCCGAGCGAGTGACCCGCCATCAAGTCGCCGTCCGGCCGTCCAAGCGCCGTCCAACCTGCCAGGCTGGCGCAGAAGATCGCGGGCTGCGCGAAGTTCGTGCCCTCCTCGGCGCGCGCGAACGGATCCTCGCCGATCGTCTCGATCGCGAGCTCGAGGAGGTCCGGACGGACCTGCGCGACCGTTTCGCGCATGCCAGACGTCTGGCTCCCCTGGCCGGGGAACAGGATCGCTGTCACTGCCATCACCCTCACCGTACGCACGACGTGGCGGTCGGATACAGCCCCCGGCGTGAGTTCCCCCCGTTCGGGGGGACGATCCCGATGTACGCGCGAGTACCCTTCTTTTCACGTTGATCCCCACTTCATTTCCACTGCCCTCACTGGACCGCCTGCCCAGCGGTCGCCACCGCCTCAGCCGCGAGGTGGTGCAGCGATCCCAACACGGTCGGCTGCTGTTCGCGATCGCCCGGGTGGTGGCCGAGAAGGGCTACGCCGCCGCGACCGTCGCCGACATCGTGGACTACGCAAGCGTCTCCCGCAGCACCTTCTACGCGCAGTTCGCCGACAAAGAGGCCTGCTTCCTGGCGGCATTCAACTTCGGCGTCGAGTTCGTGCTCGACCGGATGGAGGCGGCTTGGGAGACACTCGCGCCCGAGGCGGACTGGCGCGACCGCGTTCGCTCGGACCTGACCACATTCCTCGACGTGCTCGCGAGCGAGCCCGCGTTCGCGCGGGCCCTCCACCTCGACGTGCTGGCGGCCGGGCCGGCCGCGCTCGCGCGGCGCTCAGAGGTCCTCGAGCTGTTCAGCGACCGCACGCGGCGGATCCACGCCGTCGCCCGCGAGCAGGACCCCTCGGTTCCGGAGCTGCCACGCGGCGTGTTCTCACTCCATACCGGTGGCATGGACGAGCTGGTGCGCGAGCGGCTGCGATCGCATGGCGCGGACGCGCTTCCGGAGCTCGCCGAGCCGGCGATCGACGCGACGCTGGCGCTGTTTGGGGATCGGTCGGTGGCGCTGGCTTCGTAGCGGAGTGGCGGGGCGGGGCGGAGTGGCGGGGCGGGGCGGAGTGGCGGGGCGGGGCGGAGTGGCGGGGGTGGGTCGCGGGTTCGGTCGCGGCTTGCATGGGTGTGGCGTGCAGGGCGGTCGCGGGGTCGGTGGCGGCTTGCGTGGGTGTCGGGCGAGGGCCACGCCGCACCTCCACCCGCAACCGACCCCCGCCCACGCCCCACGTCCACCCGCAACCGACCCCCGCCCACGCCGCACCTCCACCCGCAACCGACCCCCGCCCGCGCCGCACCTCCACCCGCAACTCACCTCCGCCCCGCGACCGACCCCGCCGGCGCCCCGCCCCCGCCACTCCTGACCAACCGCCGCCCTCGCCACCACGTGCGGGCACGCCAACCCAGCGGCGCCACTACGCGGCACAGCGCTTGTACGCCCCTGTAGCTTTCGGGCCCCCACTCCTACAGAGCCTGCGGGCGCGGTAAAACCACCCCCTTGAGCCTCCCCGCCCCATCCCCCACGTCCACGGCGCTTGTCACCGGCGCCTCCGCCGGCATCGGCGCCGCGATCGCTCGTGAGCTCGCCGGCAGGGGTCATGGGGTGGTGCTTGTCGCCCGCCGTCGGGAGCGGTTGACGGCGCTGGCCGAGGAGATCGGCGAGCGCCACGGCGTGCGTGCCGAGGCGATCGCGTGTGATCTGTCGAAGGCTGCCGCGCGGGCGCGGTTGCCGAAGCAGATCCAGGAGCTGGGACTCGAGGTCGAGATCCTGGCCAACAACGCCGGCTTCGCGACCGGTGGCCCGTTCTATGAGGCCGATCCGGGGCGCGAGCTCGAGCAGGTGCGGGTGCTGGTCGAGGCGGTCGTCGCGCTGACGTCGGCGTTCCTGCCGGAGATGGTGAGTCGGGGCCGCGGCGCGATCTTGAACGTCGCCTCGACCGCCGGGATGCAACCGCTGCCGTACTCGGCCGGGTACTCGGCGGCCAAGGCGTATGTGCTGACGTTCTCGGAGGCGTTGCATCAGGAGCTGCGCGGGCATGGGGTGACGGTTACGGCGCTGGCACCGGGCCCGGTGGAGACGGACTTCTGGGAGATCGCGAACTGGGAGACGGCGTCCGGTAGGTCGTTCGAGCGGACCGTGCCGCGGCCGGCCGTGATCACGGCCGAGCAGGCCGCTCGGGCCGGCGTGCAGGGCCTCGATTCCGGCCGTCGGGTGGTGGTCCCGGGTCTGCCGTTGCGCGCCGCGGTCGAGGCCTCCCGCTACATCCCTCACGCGGTCAAGCTGCCCGTGATCGAGTGGGCGATGCGGCGCAAGTGAGCGAGCTGCTTGCCCCCATGGCAGCGCCGACGCAGCCCTTCCCACAGCCGCCAGGGCCGGCGTGAGCGAGCTCCTCCCGCGTCCGGTCCGGCTGCTGCTCGGCGCCACCGGCCCTGGGGTCAGCGATCACCGCCTCCACGACACTGTCGCCGGCACGACGGTGATCGTCACCGGCGCGTCTTCGGGCGTCGGCAGGGCCACCTCCGTGCGCCTCGCGAAGGCCGGCGCGACAGTGCTGCTGGTCGCGCGCCGGACCGCGCTGCTCGAGCAGCTCCAAGCCGAGATCGGAGAGTTTGGCGGCACGGCTCACGTGCACACCTGTGACCTCTCCGACGTCGACCAGGCCGGCCGGCTGGCGGCGACGATCCTCGACGCTCACGGGCACGTCGATGTGGTGGTGTCCAACGCCGGCCTCTCGATCCGCCGCTGGGTGTCGGAGTCCTACGAGCGCTTCCGGGATGTCGAGCGTTCGATCAGGATCAACTACCTCGGGCCGGTGCGCCTGTTGCTGGGCTTGCTGCCGTCGATGCGCGAGCGGGGCTCGGGCCACATCGTGAACGTCTCGACGATCGGCGTCGACTTCCCGGCGATGCGCTGGAGCGCCTATATCGCGTCGAAGGCCGCGTTCGAGGCGTGGCTCGGCGGCGCGGCGCCGGAGCTGCTCGCCGATGGCGTGACCACGACCTCGATCCACCTCCAGCTGGTGCGCTCGCCGATGCTCGGACCGTTTCGGATCTGGAACTACCTGCCGGGGATGAGCACCGACGAGGCGGCCGGGATCGTCGCCCGGGCGATCGCTCGAGCGGCCGCGGTCGATCTCGCCGCTGTGGGCCCGGGTCGGGGGCGTCGCCTACAAGGTCGCGCAGGGTCCGATCGAGGCGGTGCTGTCACGGCAGGCGCGGGCCTTCAACCCGGCGAGCCGCGGCGGGCACGCGCCGAACGTCGATCCGATCCTGCAGGCGCTCGCGGACGGGCTCGCAGGCGTCGCCGCGATCGCCTCGACGCGGGTCGTGCAGCCGATCCGACCCGATCGTCTCGCGCGGGCGCTGCTTGCGCTGCGCCGCTACGGCTTCAGTCCCGCGGCGGCGCTGGCGACGGCAGCCGAGCTGTACGGCGACCGGCCCGGCGTGATCGATGAGCTCGGCACGCTCACATTCGCGCAGCTGGACGCGGACGCGGCCGCCCTCGCCGGCGCCCTCCACGCCGGCTTCGGGCTCGAGCACGGAAACAGGGTGGCGATCATGTGCCGCAACCACCGCGGGTTCGTGCACGCCGCGGCCGCGGGATCGCGGCTCGGGTGCGACCTGGTGCCGCTCAATACCGACTTCGCCGGACCGCAGCTGGCTGACGTGCTGGCGCGCGAGGAGGTCAGCGCCGCGATCTACGACCAGGAGTTCGAGCCTCGATTCGAGGACTCGGGGTTCGACGGAGCCCGGATCGTCGCCTGGCACGACGAACCCACGCAGCAACCGACGCTCGAGCAGCTGATGGCGCTGGGCGACGAACACGCGCCGGCGCCCAGCGCCCCCGGGCGCACGGTGATGCTGACCTCCGGCACGACGGGCACGCCGAAGGGCGCGGTCAGGACGATCAGCCCGCTCGCGCTGGCGCCGCTGGCGCTCGCGGGAGTGTTGGACCTCGGCCGGGTCAGGCCCGCGCCGAGATCGGGGGACCCGTTCGTGGTCGCCCCTCCCCTGTTCCATCTGTTCGGGATGATCGGGCTGATCGTCTCGTCCGCGTTCGGCTCGCCGATCGTGATCCGCCGGCGGTTCGACCCCGAGGCGACGCTCGAGCAGATCGAGCGCACCGGCGCCGGCGTGCTGCTGGCGGTGCCGACGATGCTCAAGCGGATCGTCGATCTCCCCGAGGAGATCCGCGATCGATACGACAGCTCATCGTTGAAGATGGTCGTCAGCGGCGCCGCGCCGCTGACGCCCGAGCTCGCCAAGGCGGTCATGGACCAGTTCGGCCATGTCCTCTACAACGGCTACGCCTCGACCGAGGTCGGGATGGGAGCACTGGCCACCCCGCACGATCTGAGATCGGCCCCGGGGACCGTCGGGCGGCCCGCCGCGGGGGTTACGCTCAAGGTCCTGGACGAGCACGGCCTCGAGCTTCCACGCGGGGAGACCGGGCGGATCTTCATCGGCAGCCCGATGCTGTTCGATGGCTACACCGGTGGCGCCGGCGGCAAGGAGGTGATCGACGGCCTGATGAGCACCGGCGATGTCGGCCATTTCGACGACCACGGACGGCTGTTCATCGATGGGCGCGACGACGACATGATCCTGTCGGGAGGCGAGAACGTGTTCCCGCAGGAGGTCGAGGAGTTGCTGGCCGCGCACGAGGCGGTCGCCGACGCGGCCGTGTTCGGCGTGCCCGATCAGGACTTCGGCCAGCGGCTGGCGGCGTCGGTGGTCCGCAAGCCGGACAGCTCCGTCTCGGCCGAGGAGCTGCAGGCGTTCGTCCGTCAGCGGCTGGCCCGCTACAAGGTGCCGCGGGAGATAGAGTTCGTCAACGAGCTCCCGCGCACCTCCACCGGCAAGCTCCAGCGCCGGCGCCTCGGCGACCCGGACACCGCGGCGAGCTGAAGACGCCGTCATGAGCCGAAGACGCCATCGCGAGCCGAAGACGCCGCCGCAGCCCAAGACGCCGCTATGAGCCGAAGATCTCTGCCAGCACCGGCGCCGCCACCCTCTGCTTGAGCATGTGCGTCTGACCCGCGAGCGTCCGGTACTCCGCTCCCGGCACGACCTTGGCGAGCGCGCGGTTGCCGGCCCGCATCCAAGCCGGGCTCTTGCCGCCGTCGATCACGACCGTCGGCACGTTCACGGAGGTCCACTCGTCGGCCGGCAGCGGGGCTCCGGTCTGGTGCGGGCTGACGATCACGATGTCGTACGGGATCGTGTGGGCGACGGCCTTGAGCTTCGACCACATCGGCGTCACCGGCATCAACGCGAGGAACACACGCGGCACTCCGACGAACCGCATGAACGCCTTCACGGCGTCTCCGCGGCGGTCTGCTGCGACCATCACCGACAGCCGCCCGCCGAAGTCGCGCGGCAGCGGATCGCGCCTGTCATCGACGATGAACGGCGCCTCGTACAGCACCAGCTTCTCGATCGTCGAGATCCGCTTGGCGGCCTCGAGCGCCAGCGCGGCACCCGACGAGTGCCCGAACACGTTCGCCGCCGCACCCGCCTCCGCGATCATCGCCTCGAGATCCTCGACCTCGCGCTCGACCGCATATGGGAGCACGTCGCCGCTCGGTCCGCGCCCGCGCCGGTTGTAGGTGAACACGGTGAAACGGTCCGCGAGCAGCTCGGCCAGTTTCGGCATCGGCCCCATCGACTCGCTGCACAGCGCGCCGTCGACCAGGATCACCGGTGCGCCGTGGCCGCGCCGCGTATATGCGATCCGAGTGCCGTCGCCGGAAACGACCTCACCCGTCAACGGGGTCCCCGTGTCAATCGTGGTGGTGCTCACGTCCGCCTCCTAGATAATCGGTGTCGCACGCATTGACCGCGTCATCGATCGAAAATAATCGCGCGATGACCGACGATGCCTTCAACCGCATCGACGCCTTCCTCAGCGTCGCCCTGAGACTCGCACGGTCGGCGCCGAGTGGGCGGATCCTGCTGGCGCGGATCGCGGCGGCGACCGATCCCGCGTGGATCCCCAGCCCGCAGGGGGACTCGATCGCCGCCGAGCTCGACGCCGCCCGCGCGGCGGCGAGCGAACCGATCCCCGCAAAGCAGGTGCAGCGCGTGCTCCGGGATGCGTGGGGGGCCCCCGCGAGCGACGAGCTGGACGAGCTCGACCTCGAGCCGATCGCGATCACGCCCACCGCGCAGGTCCACCGTGGCGTCCAGGACGGACAACCGGTGGCGGTCAAGGTCATGCGGCCAGGGCTGGTGCCAACGGTTCGCCAGGACCTGTCGCTCGTCGAAGGTCTCCTGGCCCCGCTCGCGGCGGCGTTTCCGGCGGTTGACGCGCACGCGATCGCGCGCGAGTTTCGCGAGCGCGTGCTCGACGAGCTCGACCTCGAGCACGAGGCCGGCACCCAGCGCCGCTTCCACCGCGCGTTGCGAGGCCATCCGTTCCTGACCGTGCCGGCTCCGGTCACCCGGCTCGCGCACGAGCACGTGTTGGTCAGCGAGTGGGTCGAGGGCGTGCCGCTGCCGCGCGCGCCCGATCCTGACCAGGCCGCCGCGCGGCTGCTGGTGTTCGTGCTCGGCGCCGGCCGCGCGGGGATCGTCCACGCCGATCCCGATCCCGATGATGTCCTCGTCCTGCCTGACGGCCGGCTCGCGATCCTCGACTTCGGCGCGGCCCGCACCGTCGACCCGCAGCGGGCGGAGCTGGCGGTCGCCGCGCTCGAGGGATTCGCGTCCCGCGATCAGCGGGCGTTCGGCGGTGCGCTCGAGCGGCTCGGCTGGCTGCCCGCGACGCACGCCGGCGTCGCGCTCGAGCTCGCCCACGACGCGCTCGGCGACCTGGCCGGCGCGGACACAGTGAGGCTTGACACGGACGCGGTCCTCGGGATCGGCGAGCGGCTGCTGGGGCGCCCCGAGCCACTCGCGGAGCTGATCGCGGCGAGCGCGCTGCCGCCCGAGGATCTCTGGCCGGCGCGCGGGGCGATGCAGCTGTTCAGCACGATCGCGCGGATCGGCGCGACCGCATCGTGGCGGCAGCTGGCACTGAGCGCGATCCGCGACGGCTGGGACGCGAGGCCCTGAAACCGGCGACGCGAGGCCCTGAAACCGGCCCTCAGGCGGCCTTCGGCGCCGCCTCGGCGGCCGAGGGCTCGACCGGCACCGCCGCCACCGGCACGCCCCGCTCGAGCCTGCGGCCCAGCCAGTCGAGCGCCACCGGCGCGCCCGCCAGCGCGCCGCTGACGTGGTCGATGCCGCCCCTGGTCACGTACAGCCTCACGTCAGCCCCGAGCGCGCGCCAATCCTCGCGCAGCCCGACGCTCTGAGCGAACGACACAATCTGGTCGCGCCGCGCGTGGTGCAGCAGAACCGGAGCCGCCGGTGCCATCAGCCCGAGACGGTTCTCGCGCAACCGCCGGCGCCACTCCGGCAGCTCGAGCACGTTCGGCTCGGTCAGATCGGATGCCTTGGCGAACCGCGGCCCGGACAGCATCGCGTGCACGATCGTCGACCGCCGCAGCGCCTCGATGCCAGAGCGGCTGCGTGCAGTCAGGTTGGAATCGAGGTCCAGCTCCGGATACGCGGCCGCGTAGCCGATCCCGCCGTACGCGATGAAGAACGAGAAGAAGGTGCCGTCGAGGATCGACCCGGCGGTCTCGATGTTCGCGGCCGCGGCCCCGGCGGCGACTGCCGCCAGCGGCAGCTCGGGGGCGTAGGTGGGCTGAAGTTGTGCCGCCCACGCAGCCGCGGCGCCTCCCTCGGAGTAGCCCATGATCGCCGCGGGGCCGCCCGCCGGCAGCTCGTCCGGCGCCAGCGCCCGTGCGGCTCGCATCGCATCGAGCACGTCCGGTCCGAGCGCCCGGCCGACCATGTAGGTGTGATCCCCGGGCGTGCCGAGGCCCTGGTAGTCGGTGATCGCGAGCGCCCAGCCGCGGGCGAGCGCCATCGCCATCAGTCCCGCCTCCCATTCGAGGCCCCGGACCAGCAGCCGTGACGGCGCGGCGGCATCGCCGATCCCGTGGGTGCCGACCGCGTACCCGAGCAACGGCCGCGGGCGACTGGTGCCGCCGGGTGGCAGCAGCACCGTCCCGGACACCGCCACCGGCTCGCCGATCGCCGACGTCGAGCGGTACAGCACCCGCCAGGCCCGCGCGCGCAGGCGGATGCCCGGAGTCAGGTAGGCGTCGATCGGCTCGGCCCGGATCACGTCCCCCGGCCGGCCTTCGGGGAGCGGCGCCGGCGGGACGTAGAACGCCCCGTCCGAACTTGCCCGCTGCCTGCGCGGCACCGACAGCAGCATCAGCTGCGCGGGCGCCCTCCGCGCCAGATCAAGCCACGGCAACATGCCTTAACAACGCTGACACGGCTGTGATTCCTTTCGGTGGCCTCGGTGGTACCACGCCGCTTAACAGCCTACTGGACTGGCGTGTTGGCTACTCGAGCAGTCCGATCCGCTGGGCGCGCTGAACCGCCTCCGCGCGGTTGCGGGCCTGGAGCTTGCGGTACACGGCGCTCGTGTGCTCCTTGACGGTGTGAGGACTGAGGTACAGCGCGTTCGCGATCTCCCGGTTAGTCGAGCCGGCGGCGATCAGGTCGAGCACCTCGCGCTCGCGCTCGGTCAGCAGCGGCGCCGGCTGCTCCGTCTTGGGCGCGAACACCGTCATCCCCAGCCCGACCATCCGTACGGCCCGCGCCACGTCGTGCGCCTCCCAGTCCTTGGACACGAACCCGGACGCGCCGGCCGCCCGCGCGGCCGCCGGCGACATCCGCCCGGCGCCGGAGATCAGCAGCACGCGCGTCGACGGCGAGCACTTGCGGATCAGGTCGCACAGCTCGGCGCCCGACTCACCGGCCAGGAACAGGTCGACCAGGGCCACGTGGGGGGTGAACGTGCGCGCCAGCTCGAGCGCCTCGGCGCCGGTGCGCGCGGCCAGGCAGCGCTCAACCCAGGGCTGCTCGCCGAGCAGCATCCGGAAGCCCCACTGGACGACGTCGTGGTCGTCGACCACCAGCACCCGCAGCCGCCGCTCCTCGAGCCGGGCCGAGGCGGCCGAGGCGCTCATCCCGTCTCGCCCTCCAGCGGCACCACGAGCCTGACCCGCCACCGATCCGCGCCGACCGAGCCGAACTCGACCACGCCGCCGTGCTGCAGCGCCTCGAACGCCGCCAGCCGCAACCCCATGCCGGTGCCGCGGCCGTCACGCCTGACGCCGTCGTTATGGACCTCGAGCGTGACCGTGTCCGCATCCCGCGAGAGGACGACGTCGACCCGGGTCGGCGAGGCGTGCTTGCCGGCGTTGCGCAGCGCTTCCGCCAGCACCGACTGCGCCAGCGGCTCGAGCTCGGCCGGCACGGTCACGTCGGGTGGCCACTGTACGGTCAGCGGCACCCCGGGCGTGGCCTGGAGTCGTTCCAGTTCATCCGCCAGCGTCGTGCCGGTCTCCGGCGGCAGCGGCGCCAGCGGGCGCTCGAGCGCGCGGCGCAGGTCGCCGATCGCCTCCTGCATCTCGACCCGGCAGCGCTCGCGCTCGGCCCGCTCGAGCGGCTGCTCGGTGCTGAGTGCGAGCGATACGCCGAACAGCCGCTGCAGGACGCGCTCGTGGATCTCCCGCGCGAGGTCGAGCCGCTCCCCGAGCCGCCGCGCGCGCTCCTGCTGGCGGGTCGCGTTGCGGGCCGTCGCCACCAGTGCCGCCGTTTTTCCCAACGTCCACAGCAGATGCCGCTCGCCGTCGGTCAGCTCGAACCGACCGCCGCCGCGATCGGCGCAGATCACGCCGTATGCGCGGCCGGCGGCGCTCATCGGCGTGCACACCAGCGTCGTGATGCCGAGCACCTCGGCGTACGCGTGCGGGACCGCGTGCTCGATCCCGTCGGAGACGACCACCACCTCGTCGGCGAGCAGCGCCTCCTGCGCGATCGGCGTGTTGACGAGCGTCGGGCGCAGCGCCGCCAGCTGCGAGAACGAGGTCCCGTGCGCGCCGACCGCGCGGACCCGGCGACGGCCCGCGTCGGCCATGAAGATCGCCGCGCGGCGCATCGTCGTCAGCCGGCAGATCGCCTGGCAGATGCGGTCGTAGAACTCGGTCGAGGAGGTGTCGGTCGGGATGTCCGCGAGCAGCTCGACGAACACCTCGAGCGGCTCGACGCCGGCGAACAGCGATGGGGCCCGGGCGCTCACGCAGCGATCGTCAGCTGATACGAGCGGCGAATCTCGTACAGGGTTGTCCGTTCCGCCGCCGGTCGCCCACCGCGATGCGCGGCATCGATCAGGTCTCCGGGCTCCAGACGAGACCCGTGATAGCTGCCGGCCATCCGCGAGATCGACTCCTCCATCAGCGTGCCGCCGAGATCGTTGACGCCCCAGTGCAGCGCCTCGGTCGCCGCCTCGAGCCCCATCTTCACCCAGCTCGCCTGCAGGTTGGGGATCGTGCGGCCGAGCGCGAGCCGGAACACCGCCGTGTGCTTGAGGTTCTCGGCCGGGGAGATCTCCTCCACCCCATGGGTGCGCCCAAGCAGGGTGTGGAACGGGATGAACGACAGCGGCACGAACTCGGTGAAGCCTCCGGTCCGCTCCTGCAGCTCGCGCACCACTCGCATGTGCTCGGCGAGCTCCCACGGCTCCTCGATGTGGCCGAACATCACGGTCACGGTCGAGCGGATCCCCTCCGCGTGCGAGGCCTCGATGATCTCGACCCAGCGCGCGACGGGCAGCTTGTTCGGCGAGATCCGCTCGCGGACGCCGTCGTGCAGCACCTCGGCCGCGGTCCCGGGCGTCGACCCAAGCCCCGCCTCCCGCAACCGGTCGAACACCGCGCGCGGCGCCAGCCCGCTGACGTCGCACATGTGCGCGACCTCCATCGGCGAGTACGCGTGCAGGTGCAGCTGTGGGGCCAGCTGCTTGGCGACGCGCAGCCACTTCTCGTAGTCCGCCAGCCTCCAGTCCGGATGGATCCCCGACTGGATGCAGATCTCGGTGGCGCCGAACTCGACCGCCTCGTGCACGCGCCGCGCGAACTCCTCCTCGGAGTGCTCGTAGGCGTCCGGAGATCGGCGCGATTGCCCGAACCCGCAGAACGCGCAGCCGACCGTGCAGATGTTGGAGACGTTGATGTTGCGGTTGACGACGAACGTGACCGTGTCGCCGGCCAGCTCGCGCCGCAGCCCGTCCGCCGCCCAGCGGATCTCCTCGATCACCTCGGGCCGCGTCTCGGCGAACAGCGCCGTCAGCTCGTCGGCGCTCAGCGTCCTGCCCTCGCGCGCCTTGGAGATCGCGCGCAGCGCCACCCCGTCCCGGATCGAGACCTCGGCCCGGCGACCGGACCCGCGCCGCGGGATGAACGACCAGTAGCAGCGCTTGATCACGTCGAGCACCGGCCTCGCGACCCACTCGGGGTCGATGTATTCGGGGTAGACGCACAGCCGCTCGGTCAGCGCGAGGCCGTCTGCGGCGAGCCGCTTGCGGACCTGCGCCGGCGACGGGAACGGGTGCTCGGGTGAGATGTGGTCGCCGTTCGCGCTCAGCCCACCGAGATCGGTCGCGCCGGCGCGCACCAGTTCGACCCACCAGTCCGACAGGTTGGGCGGCACCTGGATCCCGACGTCGGGCAGCAGCCGCCGGGCCTCGGCGACCAGCCGCTTCATCTCCTCGATCGTGACCGGGTTCGACCATCCCGGGGCATCCACCCGCGGCCCGTTCGCGACGCCTGTCCGCCAGTACTCGCGCGCGGCCGCGTCCGCGATCCGCGCCGGCTCGCGGCCGTAGTAGCTGTGGTGCGGAACGAAGTTCTGGAGGATCACCTCCTGGAGGTGGCCGTGGCGCTCGTGCACCGCCGCGAGTGCCTCGAGCGCCGCGATCCGCTCGTCCTCGCTCTCCCCGATTCCGACCAGGATCCCGCTCGTGAACGGGATCCTGAGCTCGCCGGCCGCCGCGACCGTCTCCAGGCGGACCGCCGGGTTCTTCGTCGGCGAGCCCTGGTGCACGACCAGGTCGGGGTTGACCGACTCCAGCATCAGGCCCTGCGAGGCGGTCACCTCGCGCAGGCGGCCGAGGTCCCCGCGGCCCAGCACCCCGAGGTTGGTATGCGGCAGCAGCCCGCGCTCGAGCGCCTGCTCGCACGTCCACGCGACGTAGGAGACGAAGTCGCCGAACCCGTACGACGCCAGCCGCTGCGCGACGCCGGCGTTGACCTCCGGCTTCTCCCCGGTCAGCACCAGCAGCTCCTTGACGCGGTGGCGACCGGCCGCCTCATCGAGGATCTGCTCGACCTCGTCGGGCGCGTACAGGTGCGGCTTGTGGGTCGCGAACGCGCAGTACTTGCAGTAGCAGCGGCAGGTCCGCGAGAGCGACAGCGTGAGGTTGCGGCTGAACGTAACGCGGCGGCGCATGCGCCCGCCTGATTCTACGTATGTGACAGGCGTGGCCCGATCGCCCGTATTGTCCGGCCGCGATGCGTGCCGGGCTGATCGCGATCGTCGTGGCTGTGGCACTCGGGCTCGCGGGTTGTGGTGGCGCGGGCGGCAGCGCGACCGGCGCCACGGCGCCGCGGAACGCGACGTTGGTGCTCGATTTCACGCCCAACGCGATCCACACCGGCATCTACGCCGCGGTCGGGCGCCGCTACGACCTCGCCGAGGGCGTCCGCCTCCAGATCATCGCGCCGTCGGCATCGACCGATTCGGTCAAGCTGCTCGAGACCGGCCGCGCCAACTTCGCGATCCTCGACATCCACGACCTCGCGATCGCCCGTGAACGGGGCGCCGATCTGGTCGGGATCATGGCGATCGTGCAGCGGCCGCTGGCATCGGTGATCGCGCAGCCGGGCATACAAAGCCCCCGGGAGCTGGACGGGAAGACGGTCGGCATCACCGGCGATCCCAGCGACACCGCCGTGCTCGATTCGATCGTCGCCGGCGCCGGCGGCGAGCCGCGCACGATCAAGACGATCACGATCGGCTTCAATGCCGTGCCGGCGCTGCTCGCCGACCGGGTGGCCGCGGCGACCGCATTCTGGAACGACGAGGGCGTCACGCTCCGTCAGGACCGCCCGGGCTTCCACATCTTCCGCGTCGAGCAGTACGGCGCGCCGGCCTACCCGGAGCTCGTCCTGTGCGCCACCGGCTCCAGTCTGGAGCGCAACCCGGGCCTCGCGCGCGGGGTCGTCGCGGCGCTCGTGCGTGGCTACCGGTTCGCGCTCACCCACCCACGAGCGGCCGCGTCCGAGCTGGAGTCGCTCGTCCCCGGCCTCGAACCGAAGCTGGTCTCCGCGCAGCTGGCCGCGGAGCTGCCGGCGTTCGCGCCCGTGGGCGAGCTGAACCTGAGCAGCCTCGGCGCCTGGGCGCAGTGGGAGGCGCGGTTCGGGATCGTCACGCCCGCGCCCGATGTGCGCGCGATGTTCGACCCGAGCTTCGTCAACGTGACGCGAGCCGGGTGACGAGCGCGGGACCCTCGCGCGCCATCCGTGAGCGCGGCACGACCAGGTCGAACCCCGCCTCCTCGGCCTGCTCGCGCACGTTCGTCTCGACGTGGGAGTAGAACGCCATCGTCAGGAGCCCCGGCGGCCGGCGCGAACGCACCAGCTCGATCCGCTCACCCGCGTCCGCCGTCAGGTCGACGACCAGCACATCGGCTTGGTCGAGACCGTCGCCGAGCGTGGCGGCCAACGTCGCCTCGTGCCCGGCGGCTGTCAGCGCCCCGAGCACGTTCGAGCCGAACAGCAGGTCGGGGACGTACGCGACGACGCGCGCCACCGGCTACTGCGCCCGCAGCCGCTTGAACTCCCGGCGCACCGACTCGGTACGGCCCCACATCTGCATCACCTCGACGCGTCCGGTGCGCTCCTCCCGGACCGCGAGCTCGCCCTCGATCCCGGCGTCATCGAGCAGCTTCAGCGCGGCGTGAACCGCCGGCGCGGCGGCCGCATGGCCGAACCGGTGCGCGACCAGCAGCCGCCAGTGCCAGTCGCTCTTCGAGTAGGGCTGCGCGTTGCAGGTCACGAGCAACACCGCCGCGTCGACGTAGCGCCGCTCGTCGAAGATCCGCAGATCCAACTCCAGATCGGTCCAATCGTCGGGAAGCGAGTCGACGATCTGCTGGAACGTGTCCGCCAGGGGCATCACCCGGATTATTATCCCAAAACTAGATTTTGATATGCCAAAATAACTCTGATGGCATCGCTAGATTCAGTTTCCGCGTCGATTCAGGATTACGCGAAGGCGGTCTACGCACTCGAGATTCGCGAAGGGGCGGCCGTGTCGACCAACGACCTCGCCGAGCGCCTCGGCGTCACCCCCGGATCGGTCTCGGCGATGGTGCGCAAGCTGTCGGAGCTCGGCCTGGTCGAGCACGAGCGCTACCACGGCGTCAAGCTCACGGCCCACGGACGCAAGGTCGCGCTCGAGGTCCTGCGCCACCACCGGCTGCTCGAGCTGTTCCTGGCCGAGGAGCTCGGCATGCCCTGGGACCGCGTGCACGCCGAGGCCGAGGTGCTGGAGCACGTGATCTCCGAGGACCTCGAGCAGCTGATCGCGGCACGGCTCGGCAACCCGACCGTCGACCCGCACGGCGATCCAATCCCGACCGCCGCGTTCGAGATCAACGAGGGCGATACGCACAGCCTCGACGAGCTGCCGCTCGGCGCCGTCGGCCGGTTCGTGCGCGTGTCCGACTCCGATCCGGAGATGCTGCGCTACCTCGCCGAGCAAGGGATCCGGCTCGGCGACCGGCTCGAGGTCGCCGGCCGGCAGCCGTTCGGCGGGCCGGTGTTCGCGCGGTTCGGTAAGCGCCAGCTGGCGTTCGGCGGCGAGCTCGCCCGCGCGATGCGAGTCGAGGTCGAGGAGGCCCGCGCGTGAGTCCACGTCCCGGGACGCCCGCCGCGGCGGTGGACGGTGTCGCCAGCGGCGCCTCGGTGGCGCTTCCCGAAGCCGGCGCAGTCGTTCCCAGCGCGCTCGAGCAGCTGCTCGCGAAGGGCCGCCTGCGGGCGACCCTGGCGATGCTCGGACCCGCGTTCGTGGCGTCGATCGCGTACGTCGACCCGGGTAACTTCGCGACCAACATCCAGGGCGGTGCGCAGTTCGGCTACCTGCTGCTGTGGGTGGTGCTGCTCGCGAACCTGGTCGCGATGCTGATCCAGTACCTATCGGCGAAGCTGGGGATCGCCACCGACCACAACCTCCCGGAGACGGTCCGGCAGCGGAGCTCGCGGCCGCTGACGTTCGGCATGTGGATCCAGGCCGAGATCATGGCGATGTCGACCGACATCGCCGAGTTCCTCGGCGCGGCGCTGGGGCTGAACCTCCTGTTCGGCGTGCCGCTACTGCCAGCCGGGATGCTGACGGGCGTGATCGCGTTCGGGATCCTCGAGTTGCAACGGCGGGGGTTCCGCCGGTTCGAGCTCGCGATCACGGCACTGCTCGGGATCATCTTCGCCGGCTTCCTGTACGAGACGCTGCGGATCGGCCCCTCGGCGCACGCATCCCTGGGCGGCCTGATCCCGCGGCTGAGCGGCTCGAGCTCGCTGTATCTGGCGGTCGGGATCATCGGCGCGACCGTGATGCCGCACGCGATCTACCTGCACTCGGCGCTGACCAAGGGCCGGATGCCGGTCCGCAACGACCATGAGCGCAGCCGGGTGCTGCGCTTCGAGCGCCTCGACGTGATCATCGCATTGGGGCTCGCCGGGATCGTCAACATGGCGATGCTCGCGGTCGCCGCGAAGCTCTTCCACACCCCGGCCCTGTCCGGCCTGAGCACGATCCCGGCGGCCCACGCCGAGTTCGGGCGCCTCGTCGGCGGCACCGCGGCGCTCGCGTTCGCGGTCGCGCTGCTGGCGTCGGGCGCGTCCTCCTCGAGTGTCGGCACGTACGCAGGCCAGGTCGTAATGGCCGGCTTCGCCAACATCCGGATTCCGCTGCTGCTCCGCCGTGCGGTCACGATGATCCCGGCGCTGGTCGTGCTCGCGCTCGGCGTCAGCCCGACGAGCGCGCTCGTGCTGAGCCAGGTCGTGCTGTCGTTCGGGATCCCGTTCGCGCTGATCCCGCTGGTGATGCTGACGAGTGACCGCGAGGTCATGGGCACGCACGTCAACCGACCGCTGACAACCGTGCTCGCATGGGGCTGCGCCGGCCTGATCACGCTGCTCAACGTGTTCCTGATCGTGCAGCAGTTCGCCGGCTGACGGCTTCCTATGCTGTGAGGCAAGATGTCTTGCGCTTCCGTCGAGATCCCCCAGGCTGAGTACGCCGCCGTGGGCGACGGATGTGGACTCTTCGACCGCTCCGAGCGCGGCAAGCTGGCGCTGTCGGGCGCCGGCGCCAAGGAGTTCCTCCAGGGCCAGGTCAGCAACGACGTCGAGGCGCTCGAGTCCGGGGCCGGGTGCTACGCCGCGTTCCTGACGCCGAAGGGCAAGATGCTGGGGGACCTGCGGATCCTCGACGCCGGCTCCGAGCTCCTGATGGACACTGAGCGGGTCGCGCTGCAGCCGCTGTTCAACATGATCCGGCGGTTCAGCATCGGCTACGACGTGGAGTTGCACAAGCGGACCGTCGAGTGCGGGCTGCTGTCGCTGGTCGGGCCGTCCTCGGCGACGGTCGCCGGCGCGCTGGCGCTACCGAGTGCCGAGCACTCGCACATGCTGGTCGAGATCGGCGGCGTACGCGCCCGCGCGATCCGGACCGCGGCCGGGGTCGACCTCCTGTGTGCGGGGGATGATGTGTCGGCGCTGCGCGGCGCCCTGCTGGACGCCGGCGCGGTGGCCGTCTCGGAAGCGGTCGCCGAGTGTCAGCGGATCGAGCTCGGGCGCCCCCGCTACGGCGTCGACCTCGACGAGACCGTGATCCCCCAGGAGGCGGGGCTCAACGAGCGCGCGGTGTCGTTCACGAAGGGCTGCTACGTCGGACAGGAGACGGTCGCGCGGCTCCACTACCGCGGCAAGCCGAACCGTCACCTGCGCGGCCTGCGGCTCTCGGCGCCGGCTCATACCGGCGACCCGATCGAGTTCGAGGGGCGTACGGTCGGCACCGTCGGCAGCGTCGCGGTGTCGCCGCGGTTCGGTCCGATCGCCCTGGCATTGGTCCGCCGCGAGGCGCCGCCGGGTTCGGCCGTGGCGGTCGCAGGCGGCCAAGGCCTCGTGTCGGCCGACGTGGTCGAGCTCCCGTTCGCGTGATCGGGTTCTCGACACAGTTCGGCATATAGACGCACGATCTCGAGCACTCGAGGCCGGCTCGGCGGTGGGTCCAGGATCAGCTGTGGAGTTTCAGGGTGCGCCGCCAGCCACAGCCCGACGATCCGCACCTCGTCGACCTCCGCCGGCGGCAGATGCGCGCCGAGCTCGCCGGCGCGGCCCCGGCGCCTGAGCGCCGCCGCCGTTCGCCCGGCAAGCTCGTCCGGCTCATCGGGCAGCGCCCCCCAGTCCGCGAGCCGCCCGCCGACGAGCCAGAATGCGTCGAACCGCCGTTCGGCGGCGGGGTGCGGCGCGAGCACCAGTCGCGGACGCGCGTGGGTCGCCTCGAGCACGCCGCCCAGGCGCTCGAGGATCGCCCCTAGCCGGCGCCGCCGCCGCCTCAGCCACGCGGCGCGTTCATAGCGCAGGGCCGCCGCCGCCGCGCGCATCTGCGCCTCGACGTGGGCCAGCAGCCGCCCGCGACCGTCGGCGCCGGAGACGAACAGCCGCAGCGCCTCGTCGAGCCGGCGCCGATACAGGTTAGGGTCGAGATCCCCCAGACACGGTGACAGGCAGCGACCCATCTGGCCGTAGGCGGATGGATGGTCGCGCTGCGGGAGCCGCCGCCCGCAGTGGCGCAGGCCGAACAGCGAGTTCAGCTGCTCGACCAGCTCATGGGCCAGCCGCGCGCCGCGCAGCGGCCCGATCGTGACCGCGTGTCCCGCGGCCGGCTCAGCCGCCACCTCGAGAATCGGGAACGGGATGTCGAGCCGACAGCGGATGTACACGAGGCGGTCGTCGCGGCGCGCCAGGCGGACGTTGCCGGGCGGCCGGAGCTGCTTGATCAGCCGGTTCTCCAGCACCAGCGCGCCAAGCTCCGAGCGGGTCGCGTGGTAATCGACGATCGCGGCGTGGGCGGTCCAGTCCGCCGGCGGGGTCGAGGGCGCGAAGTGCGCCCGCGCCCGGCTCCGAATCGATACCGACTTGCCCACATACAGCGCCGTCCCGGCGTGATCGCGGAACAGGTACACGCCGGGGTCACGCGGGAGCTGGCCGAAATCGAGCTCCGGACGTTCCGCGATCGCGCCGGCGCGCCGCTGCGCGAGCGTCGGTCGGGGGTGGCGCCCCGGTTTCCTCGGGCGGCGGGGCTTCAGCAGTGCAACCGCGTCGGCGACTGTGGCAGCGTTCGCGCACAGCCGCGGGAACAGCGCGCAAAGCACACGGGCACAGGTTTCCGCGTCGGGCAGCGCCCGGTGCGCGTTCGCCACCTCGATCCCAAGCGCTTCCGCGAGCGCGGTCAGCCGCCGCTCGCGCTGCAGCGGCAACATCACCCGGGCCAGCGCCGCCGTGCACAGCACGGGCGGGTTGGGCCACTGCAGACCCGTGCGCTCGTAAGCCTGCCGCAGGACGCGGCGGTCGAACGGGGCGTTGTGGGCGACCATCACCCGGCCATCCAGCAGCGGCTCGAGCAGGGGCACTACCGCATCCAGCGCCGGCGCCCCGTCGACCATCGCCTGCGTGATCCCCGTGAACCGCTGAATGCCCCGGCGTAGCGGCATGTTCGTCCGCACCAGCGATGCCCAGCGGTCGTGCAGCTCACCGCCGCCGACGAGCACCGCACCGATCTCCGTCAGCTCGCACGAATCGCCGGCGAGACCATTGGTCTCGGTGTCGACCACGAGGAACTCCGCCGTCGCAATCGGCTGCTCCAGCATCTCCACGACCCCGCGTGATACGCCTGCCGCCGGACGGCATGAACCTCCGCTTGCGTCGTGCCACCGCAGGCGGCCGCACGGACGGCAGTCATCACTCTTGACTTGCCGACCCGCGATCGGGGTAGCATCGTTTCCCCAGAGCTAGAGAAGGAGTCCTGACTGTGACTGCCGTCGCACCCGACTCGGATGAGCTCCGCAGGCTCGAGGCTGACATCCGCCATGCTTGGCGTGCCTACAGCGACCGCCTCCGAGCGCTGACCGGGGACGAGTACGAGCGCGTCGAGCACGAGTCGTGGGCAGAGCTCGAGACCGAGCTTCGCCGCGTCGAGCGCCGACGCGAATCGCTGAACCTGACGGGCATCTGACCGGCATCTGACCGGCATCCATCACACGGGCATCACACGGGGCATCAGACGGGCATCGACGCCCTCCGTCTGGGGACTGACAGACGATTGCGGCCTGGTCGCGCTTTTCTTTCCGGTCAGTTAGGGTTCGGCCTGGATCGGAGCGCTCGGACGACCTGGGACGTCATCGAGTCAGTTCGGAGAGGAGCGATCCAGGATGCGCAGAACGGCGATAGGGATCTTCGTTGCAAGCGTCCTCGGCGCCGCCGGCTGCGGCGGCACCCAGGCCGCGAGCCAACCCCGTCCACCCGTTCCCGTTTCTCTCAGCGTCTACATCGACGACACCGCGATCAGCGTCTCACCGGCCTCCGTCGGCGCCGGCACGATCCAGTTCATCGTCACCAATCAGGCCTCGCGGACCGAGTCCCTTACGATCGCCCCCGCCGGCTCCGGCGGACCGCCGCTGGCGACCACCGGCCCAATCAACCCACAGGCAAGCGCCCAGGTCACCGTGATCGTCAACTCCCCCGGCAACTACACGGTCGGAACCGGTGGCGCGGCCCCGACCGGCGCGCTGGCGAGCTCGCCCGGCATCCGCTCCGCCGCGCTGCACATCGGCCCGATGCGCGCCAGCAGCGATAACACGCTGTTGCAGCCATAGCGGCGGGGCGGGCGCGCCAGCCCCAAACTCGCAATGCACCTGAATAGGGATGGGGCGGGATGCGCACTGACGCGCCGAGAAACGGGTCAGGACCTGCTCAACTTCCCAAAGCCAATCGCCGGCTTGCGCTCTGGGGAATCGAGCACGATATCCATGCCCAATTTCCCAAACGGACGGCGAGCTGGCCGGTTTGGGAAGTTGAGCATGTCTTTTGACATCACCCCAACGCCGGCCGCAAAAGGCGACCCATGTCCCCGCCACCCGGGGCCCTCGACGCTTGCTCTCGCGCAATCACAACTTCTGTGCAATACTTGCGTGCGTGCAAGCAACTACATCTGGGCCGACCGGGACGGACGTCGCCAGCGAACTCTACGCCGTGGTCGTGTTCCTGCACAAGAACTGCAACTCGGACCTGTTCGAGGCCGTCGGTGCGCTCGAACTGACGCTCACGCAGATCAAGCTGCTGCACCACCTGGAGGACGCGGAGCGCGCGCTGACGCTAAAGGAGGCGGCCGAGCTGGTGCTGGTGTCGCTGCCCGGCGCGAGCCGGATGGTCGACGACCTCGTACGCCGCGGCTTTGTCGAGCGGCACGAGGATGTGGAGGACCGCCGGATGAAGCGCGTGCAGCTGACCGATGATGGCCGCTCCGTGATCCGACGCCTGAACGCCGCCCGTCTGAGCGGCCTGCGGGACTTCACCGGGACATTGACCGACGCCGAACGCCGCGTGCTCGCGCCGGCGCTGCAGACGCTGCTGGAGCGCCCGGAGGTTGCGGCGTGCCGACCGGAAGGACTTGAACATTGACCGACAGACTTCTTGCTCACCGCCACCGCTTGGTGACCGAAGAGAACAGCCGCTGGTGGACGCTCGGCGCGATGTGCTTCGCGCTGTTCATGATCATGCTCGACAACACGGTCGTGAACGTGGCGCTGCCGTCGATCCAGCGCGACCTGCATGCGTCGCTGTCCGCGCTCGAGTGGACGGTCAACGCGTACACGCTCACGTTCGCCGTGCTGCTGGTCACCGGCGGCCGGCTGGGCGACATCTTCGGACGGCGCAAGATGTTCCTGTTCGGGGTGGTCGTGTTCGGGGCCTCGAGCGCCGCTCTCGGGCTGGCGCCGAACGACACGGTCCTGGTCGCGTTCCGCGCCGTGCAGGGGATCGGCGCTGCGTTCATGATGCCCGGGACGCTGTCGATCATCACGCAGGCGTTCCCGCCCGAGCAGCGCGGGACCGCGATCGGCACGTGGGCCGGCGTGAGCGCGCTGGCGCTCGCGATCGGACCGGTCGTCGGCGGCTTCCTCACCCAGGACGTGAGCTGGCGCGCAATCTTCTTCATCAACCCGCCGATCGCGGTCGGCGCCGTCGCCGTGACCCTGTTCGCGGCGCGCGAGAGCCGTGACGAGACGGTCGGGCGGGCGGTCGACATCCCCGGGATCGCGACGCTGACGGTCGGGCTGACGGCACTGGTGCTCGCGCTCGTCGAGGGCAACACCTGGCACTGGGGCTCGACCAAGGTGATCGGGCTGTTCGTGCTGGCGGCGATTTCGCTGACGGCGTTCGTGCTGATCGAGCTGCGCGTCAAGGCACCGACGATCGACTTCAACTTCTTCCGCTCGCGGACCTCGGTCGGCGCCAACCTGGTCGCGTTCATCGTCTCGTTCGCGATGTTCGCCCAGTTCTTTTTCCTGACCCTCTACATGCAGAACATCCTCCACTACTCCCCGCTCGGAACCGGTCTGCGGTTCCTGCCCTCGACGCTCGTGATCATCTTCATGGGACCGCTGGCGGGACGGCTGACCGACCGGGTTGGACCGCGACCGCTGATCGCGCTGGGACTGCTGGTCGTCGGTGGCGCGCTGCTGATCCAGTCGCGGCTCACGGTCCACAGCGGCTACGGGCTGCTGTTGCCCGGGTTCGTACTGATGGGGTTCGGCATGGGTCTCGTGATGTCGCCGATGAGCACGGCGGCGATGAACGCCGTCGATCGCACCAAGGCCGGCGCGGCATCGGGTGTGCTGTCGATGAGCCGGATGGTCGGGAGTACGTTCGGCGTCGCGGTGATGGGGGCTCTGGTGGCGACGATCGGGCGCTCCGAGCTCAACTCGAGCCTCCCCCACGTCCCCGCCTCCACGCGCGCGGCGCTCGCCAACACGCTTGACAGTGGCGGCCCGGTGACGGGTCCGCACGCATCGCCCCATCTCGTCGACGCCACTCGCGAGGCGTTCGTGTCCGCGCTCGGCACCGGACTGCTGGTCGGTGGGATCGTGACCCTGCTCGGCGCGGTGTTGGCATGGGTGTTGATCCAGCGGCTTCCGAGCAGAACAGAGCCGCGGCCCGCCGCCGACGAGCCGCGGCCCGCCGCCGACGAGCCGCAGGCGGCCACCGGCGAGCCGCTGCCGGAGGCGGTCGGGGCCGAGGTCGGCGTCGCATAACCGCGTTGCCGCGTCTGCTCTACGATCCTGGTCGACGGGAAAACCAACCGCGAGCGAGGAAACACCAGTGGCCGTTGATCTGAGCCTAGTCGCACATGTCGAGACCGAGCCGGGCGAGCTCCCGCCCACGATGGCCGCATGGGTCATCCGTGAGGAGCGCCAGGGCGAGCCGACCGACGCATTCCAGCTCGAGGAGATGGAGGTACCGGAGCCGGGCGCGTTCGAGGTCGTGGTCCGGGTGATGGCCGCCGGCGTGAACTTCAACAATGTCTGGGCGGCGCTCGGCGAGCCGGTGTCCGTGTTCCGCTACCACCCCAACGAGGACCACCACATCGGGGGCTCGGATGCGTCCGGGATCGTCTGGAAGGTGGGTGCGGGCGTGACCCGCTGGAAGCCGGGCGACGAGGTCGTGATCCACTGCAACCAGGCCTCCTACGAGGACCCCGAGGTGCACGGCCTGGATCCGCTCGCGGCGCCGTCACAGCAGATCTGGGGCTACGAGACGAGCTGGGGGTCGTTCGCCCAGTTCTGCAAGGTCCAGGCCCAGCAGCTGCTGCACAAGCCCAAGCAGCTCGCGTGGGAGGAGGCCGCCGCCTACGGGCTGACCTACTTCACCGCCTACCGGATGCTGATCGACCGCTGCAAGCTCCAGGCCGGCCACCGCGTGCTGATCTGGGGCGCCGCCGGCGGCCTGGGCGTGTTCGCCACGCAGCTGTGCCACATCAGCGGCGCGGACGCGATCGGGGTCGTCTCGAGCGACGAGAAGGGCAGGCTGATCGAGCAGCTGGGAGCGATCGGGCACATCGATCGCTCCGACTATCGCGGGATGATGCGCCGCGGTGGCGAGACGGCCGCCGAGGAGCGCGACCGGTTCAAGGAGTCACGGCGGTTCTGCAAGGCCGTCGAGGGGCTGCTCGGCGGGCCTCCGGACATCGTCTTCGAGCACGTCGGCAAGGCCACATTCCCGACCTCGGTGCTCGCGGTCAAGCCGTTCGGCAAGGTCGTGATCTGCGGCGCCACCTCCGGCTATCAGCTCGACTTCGACGTCCGCTACCTGTGGATGCGCCAGAAGGAGATCCTCGGCTCGCACTTCGCCAACGCCTGGGAGGCGACCAAGGCCAACGAGCTGATCGAGGAGTCGAAGGTCCGCCCGGTGCTGTGGCAGACGATGGGGTTCGAGAAGGTCGCGGAGGCCCACCAGCTGCTGCGCGACAACAAGCACCTCGGCAAGATCGCGATCCTCGTCGGCGCAACCGAGCCCGGCCAGGGCAAGACCGCCGAGGGTCTCGGCGCGATCCACGCCGAGGTCGGGGCGTAGCGGTGGCGGGCGTCGTCTGGATTCCGTGGTACGCCACGCTCTTCCGCAAGGACGCGTTCGCCGAGGCGGTGACCCAGATTGCGCCGCTCGCGCTGCGCTACGGCGCCACCCAGTACTCGGTCCACCACTCGCGTGATGATCGCTACAAGATCACCCAGATGGCGTGGTTCGAAAGCTCCGAGGACTGGTACCGCTACTGGAACGGCCCAGAGATGATCGACTTTCGCCGTAACAACGCGGGCTACTACCAGAACCCGATCACGTACGTGTGGCAGGACGAGCTGGTCGCCGGCGCGCTCGGACCGGAAGTGCCGCTGCCCGAGGGTGAGCCGGAGCCCGAGCCCGCGCCTAGCGCGACGGCATAGCGACGTTCCGGACCCGGAGCGCCATTTCCAGCTCGAAGCGGGTGTCCGGGTCCTCGAGCGCATCGCCGAACAGCTCCTGTAGGCGGGCCATCCGGTAGCGGGCCGTCTGCGGGTGGATGCCGAGCCGCTGCGCCACCGAGCCGATCCGCCCCTGCTCCGCCAGCCACGCGTACAGCGTCTGCGCCAGCCGGGCGCGCGAGCCGCTCGGCAGCCCCGCCAACGGCGCAAGGCGATCCGCCGCCAGCTCCGCTCCGAGCCGCGGATCGCTGCGCAGCAGCAGCTCCCCCGCGTGTTCGCGGGCGACGATCAGCACCTGGCCTTCATCCGCCAGCGCGAGCGCCGCGCGGGCCCGTGCAAAGCTGACACTGGCCTCCGGCCACTGGACCGTGGTCCCGAGCCCGCCGCTCGCGCCCGTCTCGACGATCGCTCGCTCGATCGCGTCGCGCCGCCTGGGGCCGTCTGGGTCGGGCACGACCGCGCAGGTCAGCTCGCCGATCGTCTCTGAGATCGCATCGGTCGGCAGCCTCGACGCTGCGGCATCGCGCGGCCCGCCCGCCAGCGCGACCACCGCGAGCGTCCGCGGCAGCTGCCAGCCGGCATCCCCGGCGGCGGCCTCGACCGCGGTCGGATCGGACGCCGGCTCGCGCACGAGGATCCGCACGAGCCGGCGCCGGCGCAGCTCTGCGGCCCCGGCCGCGGCGGACTGTTCGAGCGCATGTCCCTCCGCCGACTCGGCGGACAGGGCATCGATGTAGGCGAAGATCGACTCGGCGAGCAGATACAGGGTCTCAGGCTCGAGCCCCGCCTCCACCCCCGCTGCCGCGAACCGCCGCCACGCCACGCGGGCGCCCACGCGGTACGCGCTGAGCAGCGCGTCGAGGCTGCGACCGGCGCGCATCTCGCCGCGACCGAGGGCGTTGTAGACATCCGACCGGGCGACGGGACCACCCGCCTCGATCTCGGCCAGGAAGTGGCGCAGCGCCTCCCTGACCCCCGACCGGATCCCGACGCCGAACGGCCCCTCGAGCGGTCGCGCGTAGGCGGGCACGGTCCGCACCGCGGCGATGATCTCGTCGGCGAGGTCGGCCAGCACCGGACGGAGCACCTGGGCGACCTCGGCGGGAAGCTCGTGCCAGGGTTGATCAGCCATAAGTTTGTAGGAAAGCTACAAGTTCACGACGCCGAGTCGTGCCTGATTTCGGAGAAAGCTGCAACCCGGAGACGTATCCTTGATCGGCCGATGAGCCGCGCCCACAAGATCATCAACCTGATCGGTGTGCCGATGCCGCTGATCGGGCTTGTGGTTGCGATCGTGCTGCTGTGGAACCGTGCGATCGGCCCGCTCGAGCTGGCCCTGCTCGCGGGCCTGTATGTGATCACCGCGCTCGGCGTGACGCTCGGTTATCACCGGATGTTCACCCACCGCGCGTTCGAGTCCTCGGGCGCCTTCCGCGCGGTCATCGCCGCGCTCGGGGGGATGGCGGTTCAGGGCTCGGTGATCACCTGGGTGGCCGATCACCGCAAGCACCATGCGTTCACCGACCAGGATGGCGACCCCCACTCGCCCCACCTCAGCGGCCCCGGGTTCTGGGGCGGTGTCAAGGGGCTCTGGCACGCGCACATGGGCTGGCTGTTCGAGTCCGTTGGAACGGCCGACCGCGAGCGGTTCGCCGCCGATCTCGTCAAGGATCGCCTGATCCGGGCGATCGACAAGCTGTTCTGGCTGTGGGTCGTGCTCGGGTTCGCGATCCCGTTCGCGCTCGGCTGGATCGTCGGCGGCGGACTCGGCACCGCGATCACGGCGCTGCTGTGGGGCGGCTTCGTGCGCGTGTTCCTGCTGCACCACGTCACCTGGTCGATCAACTCCGTCTGCCACTTCTTCGGCCGCAAGCGGTTCGATATCGACGATGAATCGCGCAACGTGTTCTGGCTGGCGCCCCTCTCGATGGGCGAGTCCTGGCACCACAACCACCACGCGTTCCCGACTTCCGCATTTCACGGCCTGCGCTTCTGGGAGCGTCTGGCTGATCCGACCGGCCTCGTGATCTCCCTGCTGGAGAAGCTCGGGGTCGTGTGGAACGTCGTACGGGTGAGCCCCGAGCGGCAGGCGGCGAAGGCGCTGCCGAACGGTCCCGGCGGCAACGCACTGCCGAGCGGGACCTAGCGGCGGGCACCGCCCCGGCCGCGGGCACCGCCCCGGCGGGCGCGGCCGCGGCGCCGCCCGCGCCGCTACGCCGCCTCCAACGGGGCCATCGTCAGCCCCGCCGAGTCGAGCTGATCCCAGTAGGACTCGGCATCGTCGCGCGGGCCGCTCCACACGATCGCGCAACCGTGGTTGTGAATCGTGTCAGCGAGACGGTAGCCGTCGGCGAGCGTGACGCCGGGGATCACACGTGCGAGCGTCTCCGCCACGTGGTCGAAGGTGTTGAAATCATCGTTGAGGACTACTACCCGCCAGAGGCCGCCGAGCCCGCTGCCGGGGCCGCCCAAGCGGGGCAGCTCAACCGTCTGGGACATCCATCCCCAGCATAGCGGGGCGGCGCCTCTCCCAATAGCGCCGCAGGCCCGCATACAGCTGGTCCGCTGGCGCCGCCTGCCGGTACGTCGGCAGCAGCTCTACTCCCGCCTCGTCGGCGACCGTCGCCTCCAGGTCGGCGATGAACTGATCGAGCTCGACCTCGCGCGCGTGCTCGGCGAGAGCGTCGAGGCGCTCACCCAACTCGGCGAGCTGCCGGTCGACGTCCTCGGCCGCTCCGAAGTGGGTGGCGACCAGCCGCTCCGGCGCCCAGGCGGCGATCTTCGCGATCGACTCGTGCCACGCCTCGACGTCGATGTCGGGCGGCGGCGTTGGCGGGATCGTGAGCGTCTCCGGGTTGATCCGGACGCCACCGGTGTCGCCCACGAAGGCTGCGCGATCGTGGAGATAGGAGACGTGGTGCGAGGCGTGCCCGGGCGTGTAGGCGACCTCGAAGTTGCCACCGAACAAGCTTTCGCCGCCGTGCAGGATCCGGAGCTGGGACTCGGGCACGGGCAGCATCTCCCCCCACAGCCGATCCATGTCATCGCCGTACAGCCGGCGAGCGCTTTCCAGCAGCCGCGACGGCTCGGCCAGGTGACGCGCTCCCCGTTCGTGGACGTAGACCTCCAGCTTCGGCCACCGCTTCACGAGCGAGCCGCTCGCGCCGGCGTGGTCGAGATGGATGTGGGTCAGTAGCAGCGCGCGCGGCTGCTGATCGCCGAGCGCCGCGAGCAGCGTCGGCAGGCAGGAGCCGGGCCCCGGGTCGATCAGCACATCTCCGACCTGCCAGCAGCCGATCACCCGCTCGCGCCCGAGATGGTTCAGATCGATCAGCCGCATCAGGGAGGGTCGATCTTCTGCGTCTTCTGCTCGTCGTCGGCCTCCACGTCGTACGGCGCCGCCTCCCCGGGATGCAGGGACCCCGCTTCGGCGCCGGCCTCCGCCCCCGGCTCGACGGCGGAGCCCGGCTGGATAGCCGATTCGGCCTCGCCGCCGGCCTCATCCCCTCCCGGCACGGACGGCGCCGGCTCGACCTGCGCGTCGACGACGGCCGTCTCCTCAGCCGGCGGGAACCGGGCCGCGGCCGCGTCGGCCAGCTGCACCAGCTGCCGCGAGAGCTCGCGCGCGTCATCGACGATCCGCTGGCGCTCGGCCCAGATCCGATCGGTGTCGACGTCGAGCTCCTTGAGGCGGCCGCGCGCTTGCGCAGTGATCTGGGCCGCCTCCTCGCGGGCCCGCTCGAGGCGTTCCTCAGCTTCGCGACGCGACTCGGTCGTCAGCTCCTCGGCGGTTTCGTGGGCACGCTGGAGGATTCCCGAGATCTGCTCTCCGACTCGCTCGAGCGCCCGCCGGACGGCGGTCTCGGGAGAGTGGGTGGCGTGCAGCTCGGCGACGAGCTGGCTCGTCCGCCTCACGTACGCGTCCACGGCCAGTCGGTCATAGCCACGGAGCACGATCGGAAAATCCGGGCGCGCGACGATGTCGACGGGGTCGTCGGGCAGGTGCGCCAGTGGCGCGGTGATTTCCTGCATGATGGCGTGCTCTGATGCTGCTGAGCTTTGGTCGGGCATGACCCCACGATACCCCCCAAACAGGCGACCCGATCCAGGCGCCTGTAAACACCTCCCGTCGCGCGCGCCCCGGGGACCCCAACGCCCATAGAATGGCTGCTATGTCCGAGACTCCTCCGCCCCGCCTTCCCGAGCCTGATCGCCCGTGGCTGATGCGCACCTACGCCGGCCACTCCGACGCCAAGCGCTCCAACGAGCTCTACCGGCGCAACCTGGCGAAGGGCCAGACGGGGTTGTCGATCGCGTTCGACCTGCCGACGCAGACCGGCTATGACCCCGACCACGAGCTGGCACGCGGCGAGGTCGGGAAGGTGGGCGTCTCGATCGCCCACCGGGGCGACATGCTGACGCTGCTGCACGAGATCCCGCTCGACCAGATGAACACGTCGATGACGATCAACGCGACGGCCGCGTGGCTGCTTGCGCTCTACATCGTCGCCGCGGACGACGAGGGGGTGTCCGAGCGCCAGCTCCAGGGCACGACCCAGAACGACATCCTCAAGGAGTACCTCAGTCGCGGCACGTACGCGTTCCCGCCCGGCCCGAGCATGCGGCTGATCGCGGACACGATCGCCTACACGGTCGAGCACGTGCCGAAGTGGAATCCGATCAACATCTGCTCCTACCACCTCCAGGAGGCCGGCGCGACGCCGGTGCAGGAGATCGCGTATGCGCTCAGCAACGCGATCGCGGTGCTCGACGCGGTCAGGGACCGCGTCCCGCAGGAGCTGATGGGCGACGTCTTCGGGCGGATCTCGTTCTTCGTCAACGCCGGCGTCAGGTTCATCGAGGAGCACGCCAAGCTGCGCGCGATGGCGCAGCTGTGGGATGAGCTGGGCCGCGAGCGCTACGACGTCGAGGACGACAAACTCCGCCGCTTCCGGTACGGCGTGCAGGTCAACTCCCTCGGCCTGACCGAGGCACAGCCGGAGAACAACGTCTACCGGATCGCGCTCGAGGCGCTCGCCGTGACGCTCGGCCGCAGCGTCCGTGCCCGCGCGCTGCAGCTGCCGGCCTGGAACGAGGCGCTCGGCCTGCCGCGGCCCTGGGACCAGCAGTGGTCGCTGCGCCTCCAGCAGGTGCTCGCCTATGAGACCGACCTGCTCGAGTACCCCGACATCTTCGAGGGATCGAAGGTGATGGACGCAATCGTGGCGGAGCTGGTCCAGGATGCGCGCGACGAGATGGCCCGGGTCGCCGAGCTGGGCGGTGCGGTCGAGGCGGTCGACTACATGAAGTCGGCGCTGGTCGAGTCCCACCGCGAGCGCTGGCGGCGGATCGAGTCGGGCGAGCTGACGGTCGTCGGGATGAACAAGTTCACCTCGACCGAGCCCTCGCCGCTGACCGCCGACGCGGACGGCGGGATCCTGGTCGTCGATCCCGAGGTCGAGGCCACGCAGCGCAGCGCGATCGACAGGTGGCGCGCCGGGCGCGACCAGCCCGCCGTCGACGCGGCGCTGGCCGAGCTCGCGAGGGTCGCGCGGGACGATTCCGAGAACATCATGCCGGCGACGATCGCGGCCGCGCGGGCGGGCGCCACGACCGGCGAATGGGCGCAGACGCTGCGCGACGCGTTCGGCGAGTACCGCGCCCCGACGGGCGTCGGCGAGGCGGCCGCCGTCTCCAGCGAGGATGTGGCCGAGTTGCGCGAGGAGGTCGAGCGGGTCAGCGAGGCGCTCGGCCGGCGACTCAAGTTCCTGGTCGGCAAGCCGGGGCTCGACGGCCACTCCAACGGTGCCGAGCAGATCGCCGTCCGCGCCCGGGATGCCGGGATGGACGTCGTCTACGAAGGGATCCGGCTGACGCCGTCGCAGATCGCCAACTCGGCTGCCCAGGAAGGCGTCCACGTGATCGGGCTGTCGATCCTCTCCGGGTCGCACCGCGAGCTGATCCCCTCGGTGCTCGAGGCGCTCCGCGATCAGGGCGTCGAGAACGTTCCGGTCGTGGTCGGGGGAATCATCCCGGAGGCTGACGCGACGTGGCTGCGCGACATCGGCGTGGCGGCCGTCTACACCCCCAAGGACTGGGACCTCAACCAGATGATGCGCGACATCATTGCGCTGGTCGCGGCGCGGCACGGGATCGACGCCGCCACGCCCGCTTGAGCGGCGGCGGCGGCGGCGGCCGCGAACTCGGCGAGCGGCTGCGCGATCGCGACCTGAGCGCCGCGCCGGCGGTCCTGAACCTGGTCGAGAACAGGACCCCGACCGCGCGCGCCGAGACCGAGGCGCTGCTCGCGTCGGTCTCCGGACAGGCGCTCGAGCATGAGGCCCCGGCCCACATCGTGGGGATCACGGGCCCGCCCGGAGTCGGCAAGTCGACGCTGCTCTCGCGGCTGGTGGCCGAATGGCGCGCGCGCGGGCGCTCGGTCGCGGTGCTCGCGGTCGATCCGTCCTCGCGCCGCTCGGGCGGCGCGCTGCTCGGCGACCGCGCCCGGATCGAGGTCGACCCGTCCGACCGTCGCGTGTTCATCCGTTCGACCGCCGCGGGTAGCAGGCTCGGCGGTCTCGCCCCCGCGACCAGGGCGGCCGCGAGCGCGCTGGCGGCGGCGTTCGACGTGGTCGTGATCGAGACCGTCGGGGTCGGCCAGTCCGAGACCGAGGTCGCCGACGTCGCCGACACGGTCGCGGTGATCGTGCAACCCGGGTCGGGCGACACGCTGCAGTTCCTGAAGGCCGGGATCATGGAGATCCCCGACGTGCTGGTCGTGACCAAGGCCGATCTCGGCCGGGTCGCGAATCGCGCGCTGGCCGACCTGAGAGCCGCGCTGCGCTCGCTCGGGGCGAGCGACACCGCGGTCGTGGCGGTCTCGTCGATCCCGCCGCCGCTCGGAATCTCCGAGCTCGTCGACGCCCTCGACGCGCAACGCGCGGCCCTCGACCTGCCCGCCCGCCGCCTGCACGCCCGTCGCATGCACGCGCTGCAGGACTTCGTCGCCGAGCACGGCGAGCGGGGACTGCGGGCGCTGGGCGGCCGGCGCGAGGCCGAGAAGTGGCTGGCGGAGCGGGAGCCGGGCCTCGACGTGCCGGCGCTCACGCGAGCGCTCGAGGCGCGCGCGGGCCGATGAGGACCCGAACTCCCGGACGCGCCGCCACAATCAGGCCGTGACCGCGGCGCGCAAGATCGTGCTCCCCGGTGAGCTGATGCGAGACGGTCCGACCGCGCTGCGCCCGTGGCGGGACTCGGACGTCGCGGGGCTCGTCGCCGTCTGCCAGGACCCAGCGATCTCGCGCTTCACGAGGGTCCCGCTCCCGTACGGCGAGGGCGACGCGCGGGCCTACCTGCTACAGCGCTACGACGCGATCTACACCGGCATCTCGGCCCCGTTCGCGATCGTCGCGGCCAACGATGACCAGCGGCTGCTCGGCTCGATCTCGCTGATGCGGCTGGCCTGGGCCGACGCTCGCGGCGAGGTCGGCTACTGGCTCGGGCGCGAGGCCCGCGGTCACGGCCACGCGACGCGCGCCGTCGGGCTGATCTGCCGGTGGGGGTTCGAAACGCTCGCGGTGGAGCGGATCGACCTGCTCGCGGCGACCGACAATCCCGCCTCGCAGCGAGTCGCGGAGCGCACCGGTTTCACCCGCGAGGCACTGCTGCGGTCCTACATGCGGGGACGCGACGGACGTCAGGACATGGTCGCCTTCGGGCTGCTGCGCGCCGATCGCCGCCGAGAAGCGGCGGCGGCCAGCTAGATTGTGAACATGGAGCTCGAACCGCTGCGTGACGGCCACGGCCGGCTGATCGGCGATCTGCGGGTCTCGGTGACTGACCGCTGCAACTTCCGCTGCCAGTACTGCATGCCGGCCGAAGGGCTGCCGTGGCTCGAGCGCGAGGAGATCCTGAGCTTCGAAGAGATCGTCCGGCTCGTCGCGCTGCTGTCGGCGATGGGCGTGCACGACATCCGGCTGACCGGCGGCGAGCCGCTGGTGCGGCGCGACTTCCCGAAGCTGGCGGCGATGCTGTCGCCGCTGCACGACGTGCGGGACCTGTCGGTGACCACCAACGGCTTCCTGCTCGAACGCGACGCCGAGGCGCTCGTCCGGGCGGGAATCGACCGCTTCAACGTGTCAGTCGATTCGCTGCAGCGCGACCGCTTCTTCGAGCTCACACGCCGCGACGCTCTCCCCCGGGTGCTGCGCGGGCTGGAGCTGCTCGCGAGCTTTCCGGAGGCGCACCCGATCAAGATCAACGCGGTTGGAATCCGCGACTTCACCGAGGACGAGGTGCTCCCGTTCGCCGAGCTCGCACGCCAGAGCCCGTACGAGATCCGCTTCATCGAGTTCATGCCGCTCGACGCCGACCACGCCTGGACCCCCGACCAGGTGCTGACCGGGGACGAGATCCGCGAGGCGATCCACGCGGTCCATCCGCTCGAGCGCGAACCGCGGGAGCCGCACGCCACGGCCCGCGTGTACCGGTTTGCCGACGGCCGCGGCAAGATCGGGTTCATCAACCCCGTTTCGGAGCCATTCTGCGGCGACTGCAACCGCATCCGGCTGACCGCTGACGGGCGGCTGCGAACCTGTCTGTTCTCGCTGAACGAGACCGACCTGCGCGGGCCGCTGCGCGCCGGCGCCGATGACCACGAGCTCGAGCGGATCATCCGCTACGCGGTCTGGCGCAAGGAGCTCAAGCATCACGTCGGCGAGCCGGGCTTCATCCAGCCGGCACGTTCGATGTCCGCAATCGGCGGTTAATTCCTTCGCAACTCTTTTCCAGCATCATCACTGGATCAGATGTTGCTGTTGATGCTGTTCGCGCTGATCGCGGGGGCCGGGACGGCGATTACGCCGTGCGTGCTGCCCGTTCTTCCGGCGCTGCTGTCAGCGAGCGGCCTGGGTGGCCGGCGGCGGCCGCTCGGAATCGTGTTGGGGCTGGCGGTCACGTTCACGATTGCGATCGTCGCGCTCGCGCAGCTGGTCAAGGGTGTCGGGCTGGCGGCCGGAGCGGCGCGGACGCTCGCGATCGTGGTGCTGATCGGCTTCGGGCTCGTGATGCTGATTCCGGGGCTCGCGGAGCGCGTGCAGGCGCCACTCTCCCGGCTCGCTCGCTTCGGCCCGCGGACTCGCGGCGACGGCTTCTGGTCCGGGGTCGGGGTCGGCGCCGCGCTCGGCTTCGTGTGCGCTCCGTGCGCGGGACCGATCCTCGCGGCCGTCACCTCGGTCAGCGCATCCAGCGGCGCGACCGCCGACATCGTGCTGGTCGCGATCTCCTACTCGGTCGGCCTGGCCGCGGTGATGCTGCTGTACGGGCTCGGTGGCCGAGCGGTGCTCGAGCGGATCAAGCGCCACACGCGCGGGCACGTCGTCGAGCGCACGCTCGGCGCCGTACTGCTGGCGACCGGCGTGGCGATGGCATTCAACCTCGACGTCCGCTTCGAGGAGTCGCTGGCCAAGGCAGACCTGCCCGCGATCCTGGTCGATCCGACGCGGGCACTAGAGAACTCGAGCGCGGTCCAGAATCGGCTCGCCTCGCTGCGGCCGAGGTCGCGGTTCGCCGAGCGGCAGGCGCACGCACACGCGACCCCCGTCTCGGACGTGATCGGCGTCGCGATCCCGGGCGTCAAGACCCCCTCGCTCCCTGACCTCGGCCCGGCGCCCAACTTCACCGACACCCAGGACTGGTTCAACACCCCCGGCGACAAGCCGCTGACGATGGCCGGCCTGCGCGGACACGTGGTGCTGGTCGACTTCTGGACCTACACCTGTATCAATTGCATCCGCACGCTCCCGTTCGTGAAGGGCCTGTACGCGACCTATCACCGCTACGGCCTGGAGGTGGTCGGGGTCGAGTCGCCCGAGTTCACGTTCGAGCAGGAGGCGAGCAACGTGCAGCAGGCGATCCGCAGCGACGGGATCAAGTACCCGGTCGTCCAGGACAACGACCTCGGCACCTGGAACGCGTACCAGAACGAGTACTGGCCGGCCGAGTACTTCGTCGACGCGCAGGGGAACGTCCGCCACACCCAATTCGGGGAGGGCAACTACAAGGAGGACGAGGCGGCGGTCCGTCAGCTGCTGTTCGAGGCGGGCGACCGGCACCTGCCGCCACCAATGACGGCGACCGCGATCATGCCCTCATCCAATCTCGGCACGCCCGAGACATATCTGAACCCGCAGCGCGCCCAGAGCTTCGCGCAGTCGCTGCAGCCCGGGACCCACTCCTATCCGGGCGTCGGCAACATCGACCTGAACGAGTTCGCGCTCAAGGGGAGCTGGACCGTCGGCTCGGAGTCGGTCACGCCGGCCACCGGCGAAGCCTCGATCGAGGGGGGCATCCAGGCCGCGCACGTGTATCTGGTGATGACCTCCGCTGGTAACGCGCCGCGCACCGGCAAGGTGCTGCTCGGAGGCCGTCCGATCCCCAACAACGAGGCCGGGGCCGACGTCCACAACGGCAAGTTCACGGTCGAGGGCCAGCGCCTGTACTCGCTCGTCTCACTGCCTAACGACGCCCAGTTCACGCTCACGGTGGAGGTTCCCCAGGGCGTCAGCGCGTACGACTTCACGTTCGGCTAGAGCCACGCCGGGCGCCCTTCAGGCGGCGCTGGTCGAGCATCGCCGCCGCCTGCAGCAGGTCGTCGGGGGCGCCGACGTTGAACAGCGAGTCCGGGTCCACGACCTCGAGCAGGCGCGGCGAGAGCGACCGCACCACGTCGCGCAGCGGCCGCTCGATGTTCGCCGCCAGATCTCGCAACCCCTCGAGCGCACCCGGCTGGTAACAGGCGAGCAGCGGCTGCAGCTGGCCGCCCGAGCTGGCGACGACGGCGGGCGCGCCCTCGGGATCAGATCGCGCCAGCCGACTGATCAGATCCGGGGAGACGAACGGCAGGTCGGCCGCGCATGTGAGCACCGGCCGTCCATGCGCCAGCGCCAGCGCCTCGACGATCCCGACCAGCGGGTGGCGCGGCTGCTGAGGCTCGATCCACACCTTCACCCCCGGCAGGCTCGGCAGCTCGGTATCCGGCTTGGCGATGATCGCGACCTCCCCCAGCACCTCGCTCATCGCGTCCAGCGGGTAGCAGATCAGCGGCCGCCCGCACAGCGCCACGGTCGCCTTCGAACCGCCCATCCGGTGCCCCTCCCCGCCCGCGAGCACGACCCCGATCGGGCCGCTCCGACGCCGCGCCGGCTCCCGCAGACGGCGCATTCAGCGCCCCAATCCAACCTCGGTCACACGGGGATCGTAGAATCAAAACGATGGAGGGCTCCACCGAGGTCAAGAGCTGGTTGCGCTGCTACCGCTGTTGGTCGCAGAATCTCGAGGTCCAGGTCCACTACGAGGGGATCCACCGGATCGATCCCGAGTCCGGAGAACGCGGCGATGTCGTCGATGAGATGCAGGAGGCGGTCGTTCAGTGCCTCGAATGCATGCACGACCAGCCCCATCTGGGCTTCCACAACGGTCGCGTCGAGCCGATCGAGGATCGCTGGGAGCGGATGATCGCCGGCACCCCCTGGGTCGCCTCTTGCACGGTGACCGTCGACGCCGACGACGTCGAGACCTGCTCCGGCCCCGAGGCCGGTGACGCGCTGTCCTACGCCGCCTTCGGCGACCACGGCACCCGCGAGTTTTTCACCCACGTCCGCTTCCACAAGCACGACGAGGACCGGATCGTCGTCCACCTCCTGGTCGAGCTCTACGCCCGTTCCGCCGAGGAGGCGACCGAGGTGCTCGAGGACGCGGCGCGCGGGACGCTCGCGATCACGTCGCTGGCGGAGGAGTCGCGCCCACCGGCGTCGACGGACGACGGGCAGCATTAGCGGAGTGGCGGGGCGCGGTCGCGCCGGGCTTGGCGGCGCGGCGGCGGCGATGGCGGTGGCGCCAGGACCGGGCCGCGCGCCCGCGACCGACCCGCCGGCCCGACCGAGACGAAAGCCAGACTAAGCCCGCGCCCGCGACGGGCGCCACCGCCACACGCGCCCCACGACCGTCGGGCGCCACCGCCACACCGCCTCCTCGGCCAGCATCGCCAGCGCGACCGGCACCGTCGCCGGCAGCTCGCTGATGACCAGGAACAGCAGGTCGAAGACGGCCGCGAACAGCAACGTCAATAGCGCCGCCGACCGCTGGCGCCCTCGATTGGCGGCCAGCACCGCGCCGAGCAGCGCCGCCACGAACAGGTCGCCGTAGCCCATCGAGACGGTCCCGAAGACTTCCGACTGCAGTTGCGGGAGGCCGGCCGCCGGGTGGGCCGCGACGAGCGTCGCGTTGGGCGCCTGGAGCAGGTCGCTGACGACCAGCCATACGTCGGCGCCGGCCATCAGCACGATCCCGAGCTTGAGCCAGCCCGCCGGCGTAACCGCCGCCAGCAGCACGCCGAGGGTGACGCAGCTGAGCGCCGAGAGCAGCGCGCCCGCCGCCTCGCCGGACAGCGAGTTCTTGAACACCCACGCGATCACGAACAACACGACGGCGCCGAGCGCCGCCGGCAGGCGAGCTCCCTTGCAGGCCCACCCGAGCGCCGCCGCCGCCAGGATCGGCACCGCCACCAGCGCGAGATAGGTCAGCCCGGTGGCGGTGTCGGACACGTACCGGATCGCGAAGATGACCAGCACGATCGAGGCGATCGGCACCAGCGCCCAGGCCCGACCGGTGAGCCGCCGCAGCCGCTCGACGCCGGGCGGCACCCGCGGCGCCGCGACGACGCCCGCCTGCAGGCCGATCAGGGCAGCGTCAGATGGGATGAAGGAAAGGGCCACGCACCCGTGAGGGTACGTGGCCCAGACTAGAGACTTCTAAGAAGCGTGAAGCCGCTTCGACAGCGCGTCGAGCTGCTCGTGCAACTCGTCGGGCAGGCGAGCGCCGAACTTGGCGTAGTGCTCGTGGACCTGCGGTAGCTGCTCGATCCAGCGCTTCGGATCAACCCTGAGCAGCTCCTCCATCGCCTCGTCACTGAGCTTCAGCCCGGCTGTATCGATCCCGCTCGCGCCATGCGGCGGGACGAGACCGATCGGCGTCTCGAGCGCATCGGCGCGACCCTCCAAGCGACGGAAGATCCACGCCAGCACGCGCGAGTTCTCGCCAAAGCCCGGCCACAGGAACTTGCCATCCGCGTCCTTGCGGAACCAGTTGACATAGAACACCTTGGGCAGCTTGACGTCCTCGCGACGACCGATCTTCAGCCAGTGCGCGAAGTAGTCGGCCATGTTGTAGCCGCAGAACGGCAACATCGCCATCGGATCGAACCGCAACTGGCCGACGGCGCCCGCCTGCGCGGCCGTCGTCTCCGAGGACATGATCGAACCCATGAACACTCCATGCTCCCAGTCGGTCGCCTCGTGGACCAGCGGCACGACCGTGGCCCGCCTGCCGCCGAACATGATCGCGTCGATCGGCACGCCGGCCGGGTCGTCCCACTCCGGCGCGACACAGGGGCAATCGTCGATCGGCACCGTGAAGCGCGCGTTCGGGTGAGCCGCCGGCTTGTCCGAGTCCGGCGTCCAGGCATCGCCCCGCCAGTCGGTGAGCTGAGCCGGAGGCTTCTTGGTCATCCCCTCCCACCAGACGTCGCGGTCCTCGGTCTTGGCGCAGTTCGTGAACACCGCGTCGTGCGAGAGCATCGCCAGCGCGTTCGGGTTGGTCTCGGCGCCCGTACCCGGCGCAACCCCGAAGAAGCCCGCCTCGGGATTGACCGCATACAGCCGCCCGTCCCGACCGAACTTCATCCACGCAATGTCATCGCCGATCGTCTCGACCTTCCAGCCCGGAATCGTCGGGATCATCATCGAGAGGTTGGTCTTGCCGCAGGCGCTCGGGAACGCGCCGGCGAGGTACTTCGACTCGCCCTCGGGTGAGGTCACCTTGAGGATCAGCATGTGCTCCGCCATCCAGCCCTCGTCACGGGCCATCACCGAGGCGATCCGCAGCGCGAAGCACTTCTTGCCGAGCAGCGCGTTGCCGCCGTAGCCTGACCCGTAAGACCAGATCTCGCGCGTCTCGGGAAAGTGCACGATGTACTTGTTCTCCGCGTTGCAGGGCCACGGAACGTCTTGAGACGGGTCGGAGATCGGCATCCCGACCGAGTGCAGGCACGGGATGAACTCCCCATCATCGCCGAGCTCATCGAGCGCGGCCTTACCCATCCGCGTCATCACCGCCATCGACGCCGCGACGTACGTCGAGTCGGTCAGCTGCACCCCGATGTAGGAGATCGGCGAACCGATCGGACCCATCGAGAACGGCACGACATACATCGTCCGGCCGCGCATCGAGCCCTCGAACAGCTCCCGGAGGGCCTCCCGCATCTCGACCGGCTCGCGCCAGTTGTTAGTCGGACCGGCATCGCTCTCGTTCTCGGAGCAGATGAACGTCCGGTCCTCGACCCGCGCCACGTCCGCAGGGTCGGACATTGCCAGGTAGCAATTGGGCCGCTTGGAGCCGTTCAGCCGCTCGAACGTTCCGGCCTCGATCAGCGTCTGCGCGAACTGCTCGTACTCCTCGGCGGATCCGTCGCACCAATGGACTTCGTCGGGTTTTGCCAGTGCCTCGACTTCATCTACCCAGGCGAGCAAGCGCTCGTGGTTCGTCCTCGCCTGGTTTCTAGGTGCGGTGTGAGCCATGGGTTTCGAGAACTCCTTAGTACTTTTGGTGGCCCCGCAAGGGTAACCGGGAATGGCCCCAGGTAGCTTCCGGGGGAACTACTGGATGTCGTCTGGATGACTACTCGACGTTCGTTTCGGCCCGCTCCAGCGGCGTTCCAGGGGTTTTTCTGGGCACCAGCACGAGCCGCTTGAACTCCGCCACGAGCACGCCGTCCTGGTTGAGCACGCGCGTAAGCACGCGCACCGTACCCCGGTCCGGTTTCGATTGCGACTCCTTGACCTCGAGCACCTCCGACTCGCAGAACAGCGTGTCGCCGTGGAACACCGGCGCGGGATGCTTGAGCTCTTCGGTCGCGAGGTTCGCGATCGCCTTCCCGCTCACATCCGACACGCTCATTCCCAGCGCCAGCGAGTAGACCAATGGGCCGACGACCACGTTGCGCCCCTGCTGCGACTGCTTCGCATACACGTCGTTGATGTGCAGCGGGTGGTGGTTCATCGTGATCAGGCAGAACAGGTGATCGTCCGATTCGGTCACCGTCTTCGCGGGCCAGTGCTTGTACACGGCCCCCACCTCGAACTCCTCGAGATAGCGGCCATACGGATGGGCGCCACTGGCCTCACGCGCTGCTTGGTCGGTTTCGACTTCGATTACGGTCATCCGAACTCCTGGTTGGTGGGAACACAGAGGAGGATGCCATTCAACTGGCATTTAGGTGGACTTGATCGCGGTCGCGTCCTGTAGTGGCGCCTTTGGTGGCTAATGGAGCGCTTTCGGGGTGTCGGGGCGAGCGTCCGGCGGCCGGCGGCCGGGCGGCCGGGCGGCCTCGCGATGGACCCGACGGGCACGGGCCGAGCGGCCGGCGGCCTCGCGATGGACCCGACGGGCACGGGCCCGAGCGGCCGGCGCGTTGGCGGCCGGGCGCGGCGGAGCTATTCGAAGGCTCAGGCTGAGGGTGAGTGTCAGTCTGAGGTTGAGAGTAAGACTATCGGGAGTAAGACAAGTTCCGGGACGGTGGGTGGCCTGCTGTCGTCGGGTAGCGCGGCCGTCGTCGGCTTTCAGCCGCCGCCGCCCGCGCTTGGGGCTGGGAGGTCGGGCGCAGGGATGCGCCCGACCTCTGGGCAGGAAAAAAGAGGCGCACGCGGGTCAGGAGGGCCCCGAAAACATGCTCAACTCCCCAAACCCGACTGCGGGCGGGCGGCTTGGGAAATCGAGCATGGATATCGTGCTCAACTTCCCGAACGGTCTCCTGGCGATTGGGTTTGGGAAGTTGAGCAGGTCCTGAGGGGTCTGGTGGCGGCGGCGAACGCGTCCGGCCCGCCCCGCCGGCGCTCGTCCGTGGTACAGCCTGCCCCGCGGTGCTCTTCCGCGGCCCGCGGTGCTCTTCCGCCGCCCCAGCGGCGTCTTTCGCCGCCCCCCCGGCGTTCCCCGCCGCCCCCCCGGCGCTCCCCGCCGCCCCGCCGCGCCGCTACGCCGCCCCGCCGGCGCTCCCCCGCCCGCCCGCCGGCGCTCTTCAGGAGTAACCCCGAGGTCGGGCGCCCCCGGTGCCCGACCTCCCCAGCGAAAAGCGTGGCGGGCGGCGGCTGAAGGCCGCCGACCGACCGCGCCACCGACCGCCCGGACGGCAACGCACCAGACGGGTCCTGGTGGCGGGCTCGGCCTTCACTCCGCCCTGCGTGTGAGCCCCGTCCCAGACCATGACCACCCCGTCCGCCCCGCACCATTCCCAAGAGCGCCCCGTTAGCCACCAAAGGCGCCCGTACGGAACACGACCGCGCTCAAGTCCATCCCCCACCCCCCGAGCAGGTAGCGTTCAGGGTCGGAACCAAATAGGAGAAATGACTCGTGCGTAACCCCCGCGACTTCGGAAAACCCCTGGCGATCGGCGCCCCGACGCCCGTGACGGAGATTCCGTTCAAACCCTCGCGGATGATCCACTTCCTGGACTTCTCGAACGACAAGATGGTGGCGAAGGTGCCGGATATCGCCCCGACAGTCGACATTCTGCTCGGCAACCTCGAGGATGCCGTTCCGGTCGACCGGAAGCTGGCGGCGCGCGCCGGCCTGGTCCGGGTCGGGAAGGAGATGGAGCTTGGCGAGACGCAGCTGTGGACGCGGGTCAACAGCCTCGAGTCGCCCTGGGTGCTCGATGACATCACGACGGTCGTGACCGAGATCGGCGACAAGCTGGACGTGATGATGGTGCCGAAGGTCGAGGGGCCGTGGGACATCCACTACGTCGATCGCCTGCTGGCGCAGCTCGAGGCCAAGGCCGGCTTGGACAGACCGATCCTCGTCCACGCGATCCTCGAGACCGGTCTCGGGGTCGTCAACCTGGAGGAGATCGCCACCGCCAGCCCGCGGATGCAGGGGATGAGCTTCGGGCCCGCCGATCTGGCCGCGTCGCGCAGGATGAAGACCACCCGGGTCGGCGGCGGCCACCCGGGCTACCGGGTGATCAACGACCCTGATCCCGACAATCCCGAGGCCCCGCGCCCGACCGCGCAGCAGGATCCGTGGCACTACTCGATCGCGCGCATGGTCGACGCCTGCACGTCCGCCGGAATCCTGCCGTTCTATGGCCCATACGGCGACATCCGGGATGTCGAGGGTTGCGAGGCGCAGTTCCGCGCCGCGTTCCTGCTCGGCTGTGTCGGCGCGTGGTCGCTGCATCCGGTGCAGATCGAGATCGCAAAGCGGGTGTTCAGCCCCGACCCCGGCGAGGTCCTGTTTGCTAAGAAGGTGCTGGAGGCGATCCCCGACGGTCGGGGCGTGCACATGATCGATGGCAAGATGCAGGACGACGCAACCTGGAAGCAGTGCAAGGTGATGGTGTCGCTGGCCGAGATGCTCGCCCACAAGGATCCCGAGCTGGCCGAGGCGTACGGGTTCGCGCCGACGCCCGCCTAGCCGCATGCGGATCTCCGCGAAAGCCGACTACGCGGTCCGCGCGGCGGTGGAGCTGGCCGCGGCGCCGGACGAGCGGCCGGTCAAGGCCGAACGGATCGCAACCGCGCAGGACATCCCGCTCAACTTCCTGGAGAACATCCTCGGAGAGCTGCGCCACGCGGGGATCGTCCGCAGCCATCGCGGCGCCGAGGGTGGCTTCCGGCTCGCCCGCCCCGCATCGCAGGTGACGATCGCCGACATCATCCGCGCCGTGGAAGGCCCGCTGGCGAGCGTCCGCGGCGGCCCGCCCGAGGAGGCGGCCTACCCCGGCGTCGCCGAGGCGCTGCCGCGGGTCTGGATCGCGGTCCGCGCCAACCTTCGCAAGGTCGTCGAGCACGTGACCGTGGCGGACGTCGCCAGCGGCCAGCTCCCGAAGGTGATCGACCGGCTGGCCGAGGACCCCGAGGCCTGGGTCACCCGGTAGCGGGCCTGCCCGAGCTGCTCAACTTCCGAAGCCGGGGACCTGCTGAGCTTCCCAAACCGGCGTCCGCGGCAGCGGTTTGGGAAATCGAGCACGCATACCGTGCTCGATTTCCCGCAGCATGAGCCCGAGATCTGATTTGGGAAATTGAGCAGGTCCTGACCGGTCGACAGGAGCGATCGAGCGCATCCCCCAGACCCATCCCCCAGAGCGCATCCCCAGAGCGCACCCCCCATCAAGGGGACGCTTCTCGACCAGCTCCTCACAACGCCGCCGGCATCTCCGCGGCCACCGGCGGCCGCACGTACACGATGTCCCCGCGCGCCAGCTCCAGCTCCTCGGTCTGCCCGCGCGTCAGCTGCGCGCGGGCCTGGGAGCCGTCGGGCAGCTCGAGCTCGATCCGCACCTCGAAGCCGAGGTGCACGACGCGCGAGACCATCGCCTCGATCGAGTCGCCGCCCTCGATCAGCGAGACGGTCAGATCGTGGGGACGGACGAGCTTGCCGTCGATCTTGGAGACCGGCCCGAGGAAGCCCATCACGAAGCTGGTCGCGGGTTGGTCGTAGACCTCGCGCGGCGAGCCCACCTGCTCGATCCGCCCCTCGTTCATGACCGCGATCGTGTCCGCGACCTCCATCGCCTCCTCCTGGTCGTGCGTGACCAGGACGGTGGTCACGCCCTGCTCGTCGTGCAGCCGCCGCAGCCAGCGGCGCAGCTCGGCGCGGACGTTGGCGTCGAGCGCCCCGAACGGCTCGTCGAGCAAAAGCACCCGCGGTTGCACCGCGAGCGCGCGCGCCAGCGCCATCCGCTGGCGCTGACCGCCGGAGAGCTGAGAGGGCCGGCGCTCGGCCCAGGCCGTCAGGCCGACCAGCGCCAGCAGCTCGTCGACCTTCTCACGGACCTCGTCGCGCGGGCGCTTGCGGATTCGCAGGCCGAACGCGACGTTCTCGCGCACGCTCATGTGCGCGAACGCCGCGTAGTGCTGGAACACGAACCCGATGCAGCGGTCCTGCGGCCGCGCGTCGGTCACGTCCTGACCGTCGATCTCAATCGAGCCGGCGTCGGGGCCCTCGAGCCCGGCGATGATTCGCAGCAGGGTCGATTTCCCCGAGCCGCTCGGGCCGAGCAGCGCGGTCAGCGAGCCCTCCGGCACCTGCAACGAGACCTCGTGCAGCGCCGTGAAATCGCCGAACTGCTTGGCGACACCGTTGACGTCGATCCTCATCGGAGCTGATCCCCTCTTCTGGGTGCAAGCAGGGTCATTACGAGTAGCACCAACAGCGACATGATGGCGAGCTCGGTGGCGGCAGCGTACGCGCCGGTCAACTCGCCCGAGCCGATCTGGGAGTCGCGCTGGTAGACGAGCAGCGGCAGCGTCAGGGTCGAGCCGGCCACGTTCGAGGACACGACGAGCACGGCGCCGATCTCGCCCAGGGCGCGGGCGGTGGTCAGCACCACGCCGTACGCGACCCCCCACCGGATCGAGGGCAGCGTGACCCGCCAGAAGGTCTGCCAGCCCGAGGCGCCGAGGGTCGCGGCGGCCTGCTCCTGCTCGTCGCCGACCTCGATCAGCACCGGCGCGACCTCGCGCACGACGAACGGCAGCGATACGAACACGGTCGCGAGCACGATACCCGGGGTTGCGTAGATGATCTGGATCCCGTGATCGGAGAACCACTTTCCGAACCAGCCGTCCTCGCCGTAGACGAGGATCAGCGCGAGGCCGACGATCACCGGCGAGACGAGGAACGGCAGGTCGATCAGCGCATCGAGCACGCGCCGCCCGCGGCCCCGGCCGCGCACCAGCACCAGCGCACAGCCGACGCCGAAGATCGTGTTCAGCGGCACGGCGATCGCGGTGACGAGCACCGTCAGCCAGAAGGCGCTGATCGCGGCGGGGGTCGTTATCCAGCCCCACGCGACGCCGATGCCGTGCTCGAACGTCCGCGCGAACACCACCCCGACCGGCAGCAGCAGCATCAGCGCCAGATACAGCAGCGCGATTGCGCGCAGCGACAGCCTCGCTCGGCGGCTAATGCGCAACGCGCCCTCCGAACCACCGGAGCCCGATCAGGATCAGCAGCGAGATCAAGAGCAGGACGACCGACAACGAGGCCGCAGACTGCGTCGCGTCGCTCTCGATGTCGGCGAAGATCACGATGCTCGCGATCTGGACCTTGCCGACGATCAGCAGCAGCGAGCCGATCTCCCCGACCGAGCGCGCGAACGCCAGCGCCGCCCCCGACAGGATCGCCGGACGCAGCGCCGGCAGGATGATCCGGCGGAACGTGACCGCGTTCGAGGCTCCGAGCGAGGCCGCCGCCTCCTCCACCTCGAGGTCGAGCTCGATCAGCACCGGCTGGACCGAGCGGACCACGAACGGGAGCGTCACGAACAGCAGCGCCAGCACGACCGCCGCCCGCGTGTAGGCGAGATCGATCCCGAACGGGCTCCCGGGCCCGTACAGCACCAGCAATGTGAGCCCCGCGACGATGGTCGGCAACGCGAACGGCAGGTCGATCAGCGCGTTGACGAGCCGCCGCCCGGGGAACTGGTCGCGGACCAGCACCCAAGCAACCAGCGTTCCCATCACGCCGCCGATTGCCGCGACCAGCAGCGACACGAACAGCGTCACCCCGATCGCCTCGAGCGCGACGCTGTTCGTGACCGAGTCCCAGAACGCGCCCGGGCTCTGCGAGACCGCCTTGACGACGACCGCGGCGAGCGGGATCAGCACGATCACGCTCAGGTAGAGCGTGGCCAGGCCGAGCCCGAGTCCACCGCCTCCGCGGACCCGGACCCGGCGCCGCCCGCCCGCGCGCGGGGCGGGCGAGCGTGCGGCATACGCGTCAGCTGGAGGCAGTGGGCACCCCGGCTTCCTGTTCGATCTTGGTGATCGATCCCGTCGATGGCGCGAACATCGTCTTGTCGACGCTCGTCCACCCGCCGAGGTACTTGATCGTGAACAGGTCCGGCGGCGTCGGGAACTTGGTGGCGAACTGGCTGGCCACCGACGCGAGCACCGGCCGGTAGCCCTGTTTCGCCCAGATCGCCTGCCCGGCGCTCGACCACTGCCAGTTGACGAACGCCTGCGCCTGCGTGGCGTGCGAGCTCTTGCCCGTGATCGCGATCGGCGTCTGGATCAGGATCGTCTGGGGCGGGATGATGTACTGCAGCGAGGCGCCGGCCTTCTCGGCGGCGATCGCGTCGGACTCGTAGTCGAGCAGCACATCGCCCTTGCCGCCGGTGAACGTCTGCAGGGCGGCGCTGGCGCTCGAGTCCTGAACGCTCACGTTCTTGGTCAGCAGCGTCTTCACGTACGCCAGCGCCTCGGCCGGCGTCTTGCCCTCCTTGAGCTCGGCGCCATAGGCCGCGAGGATGTTCCAGCGGGCGCTGCCGGAGGTCGCCGGGTTGGGCGTGATCACGTCGACGCCGGGCTTGATCAGGTCATCCCAACCGGTGATCTGCTTGGGGTTGTGCTTGTGGACGACGAGCACCACGACCGAGTCGCTGGAGATGCCCTTCTCGGGGTTCGCGTCCCAGGTCTTGGCGACGATCCCGGACTTGACCAGCCGGGTCATGTCGGGGGTCGTCGAGAACGCGACCACGTCCGCCGGCTGGCCGGAATCGACCGCCCGGCTCTGCGACCCCGAGGCGCCGAACGACTCGCCGAAGGTGACGCCCTTGCCTGCGGACGTCTGCGCGAACGCGGTCGTCAGCGCGTCGTAGGCCTTCTTCGGGGTCGAATAGGCGACGAGCGCGAGCTGGGGGCCGCCGCCATGGCCCGAGGAGGCCGCCGCCGAGCTCGTGGTGGCGTCCGATGAGCCGCCGCAGCCGGCGATGATCCCGACCGTTCCGAGCGCGGACACCACGAGGGCCAGGCATTTCAGTTCTCGTCTCACTGTGCTCCTCTACAAAAGCAGCTTTTGTTGATCAGATTTATGCGGTTACCTACGCCGGGATGTTTGTAGCACAAAGCTGAGCGACTTCGTCGGGATTGCCGTCAGGGCGGTACCGGCGGCTTCCCGCTAGGCTCCCGGCCCGCCGATGCGTTTCTTCGAGTACGAATCGCGGGCGATCGTCGCCAAGGCCGGGATTCCGGTGACAAAGCACGGATTCGCAGAGACCGCCGACGAGGCCCGCCGGATCGCGGAGCAGATCGCCGGCCCGGTGGTGATCAAGTCCCAGGTCCTGACCGGCGGCCGGATGAAGGCCGGCGGGGTCCAGTTCGCCGACACGCCCGACGAGGCGGCCACGCACGCCGGGCATGTCCTGAACCTGGAGATCAACGGGCACATGCCCCGCGGCGTGCTGGTCGACTCCCGAGCGTCCGTCAAGCACGAGTACTACGCCGGTGTCGTGTGGGACGGGATCCGCAAGCGGCCGGTGATGCTGTTGTCGGACATGGGCGGGATCGACATCGAGGAGGTCGCCGAGCAGCACCCCGACCACGTCGCCCGGCGCCACTTCTCGACCCTGAGGCCGTTCTCGGAGTGGCAGGCCAAGCAGCTGATCTCCTCGCTCGGGATCAGCGGCTCGGCGCTGAACCGGCTGACGCCGATCCTCGCGCGGCTGGCGGAGCTGTTCCTGGAGTACGACATGACGCTGGCGGAGATCAACCCGCTCGGCGAGCTCGCGGACGGCGCGTTTGTGGCGCTCGACGCGCACATGGATATGGAGAACGAGGCTCGCCCCCGCCAGAAGCCGCTGCTGCACGAGCTCGGGGTCGGCGACGAGGAGACCCGCCAGGCGCGTGAGGCGACGCCGTTCGAGCTCGCCGGCGAGCAGGTCGACGCGCAGGACCACCGCGGCGTGGCCGGCAACGTGACCGAGTTCGACGGCAACCTGGGGCTCGTGATCGGCGCCGGCGGCGGCTCCCTGACGCTGTTCGACGCGGTCCGCGCGCACGGCGGCAAGCCCGCCAACTACTGCGAGATCGGCGGTAACCCCTCGGTCCGCAAGGCCTGCGGGCTGGCGAAGCTCGTGCTGCAGAAGCCTGGCGTCGACAAGATCGCGGTGATGATGTCGATCGTGTCGAACACGCGCGTGGACATCGTCGCGCGCGGCGTGATCAAGGCGTGCGTGGAGCTCGGCTACGACCCGGCGGAGAAGATCGCGATCTTCCGGATCCCGGGCGCGTGGGAGGAGGAGGGCTTCAAGATCCTCGAGCGCTACGGCGTCTCGTACGCGGATCGCAGCGTGTCACTGCACGAAGCGGCGGCACGGGCCGTGGAGAGGATTCAGGGATGAGCATTTTGATCGACGAGAACACGACCTTCATCGTCCAGGGGATCACCGGTCGCGAGGCGGTTAACCTGACCCGCGAGTGCATGGACTACGGCAAGGGCGCGAAGATCGTCGGCGGCGTGACCCCCGGCCGCCTCGGCCGTGACGTCCACGGCGTGCCCGTGTTCGACACGGTCGCGCAGGCGGTCGAGCACCACGGCTCGCCGATCGACGGCTCGGTCGTGACCGTCCCGCCCGCGTTCACCAAGGACGCCGTGTTCGAGGCGCTCGAGAACGGGGTCAAGCTGGTCGTGATCGTGACCGAGCGGATCCCGCGCGGTGACGTTGCCGAGATGGTCGAGCTGGCGAACGAGAAGGGCGCCCGGATCATCGGCCCCAACTGCCTCGGGATCATCGTCCCCGACGTGATCAAGATGGGCGGCATCGGCGGCCCCGCCAAGGACGCGGCGAAGTCCTACACGCCCGGACCGGTCGGCGTGATCTCCCGCTCGGGCGGCATGACGACCGAGATGTCCTCGACGCTGACGGCCGCCGGGCTCGGGCAATCGACCGCGGTCTCGATCGGCGGCGACGCGATCATCGGCTCGAGCTACGCCGAGCTGATGCCGCTGTTCGACGCCGACCCGCAGACTGAGGCGATCGTGATCTACACCGAGCCGGGCGGGCGGATGGAGGCGGAGCTGGCGCGGTACGTGACCGACACCGGCTCCCGAATGCCGATCGTGGCGTTCATGGCGGGCCGGTTCATGGACGAGATGCCGGGGATGAGCTTCGGCCACGCGGGCACGATCGTCGAGGGCAAGGAGGACACCGCGAGCGAGAAGATCGCGCGGCTCGCGCAGGCGGGGATCGTCGTCGCCGAGGAGATCTCCCAGATTCCCGAGATCGTCAAGCAGAGGATCGCCGCGCGCGTATGACCGCCAAGGCACTGTTCATCGACGTCGAGGTCGACGACTCGGTCGCCCGGGACCCGCAGCTCGCGGCCAAGCTGACCGAGGTCTGCCCGGTCGACATCTTCGCGCAGAACGAGGACGGCACGCTGCGGATCGTGGAGGAGAACCTCGACGAATGCGTGCTCTGCCAGCTGTGCATGAACGCGGCGCCGGCGGGGAGCGTGCGCGTGCTCAAGCTCTATGACGGCGGCGCGCTGCTGGGCGCCTGACGCGCCAGCGGCCGGTACACATCGCTGTCGCGATACCACCCCTGGGTCCGATCGTCCGGAGCGGGAATCCCGGCCGCGCGCAGCGGCGCGGTGAGCGGCCGGAACCAGGTCGTGACCGGGATCCGATCGACGACCCGGACGATCTGCGGTCGCTGGCCGGGCGGGATCGACCTGAGCGCCGCGGTCACGTCTCGCGCGGTCAGCTTCCTGCCGGCGCGGAGCGTCACCGCCGCGACCGGAACCTCGTGCTCGGCTCCGTCCGGCACGACCCCGTAGGCGACCGTCAGGTCGACCGCCGGCAGATCGCCGAGCGCGTCGCGGATCAGACCGCCGAGCACCGGACCGGAGGCGGTCCGGATCACATCGGCGAGGCTGTCGACACGCCAGAAGTCGCCGTCCACGTCGATCCGGAACAGGTCGCCGGTCTGCGCCCAGGCGTCCTCGCTCGCGAACACGCCCCGCAGTGGGGCGACGCTGAGCGGGTCCCCCGGCTGCACCCGAGCGATCAGGACCCCGACCTGATCGGGCTCGCACTCGACCGCATACCCGTCGGCGCCGAGCCGGAGACGACCCGCCTCGAGGTCGTAGGCGGCGAGCCGCACCTCGGCGCTTCCGGGGAGTGGGCGGCCCATCGCGCCCGGCTTGACCCCACGGAGGTTGACGAGGATCGCGGCGGCCTCGGTCGAGGCATAGAACTCGAGCACCCGGGCCGGCCGCCAGCGCTCCTGAACGCGCCGCCACAGGCCGCGCGGCATCCCGGAACCGATGAACAGCCGCAGCGGGTTGTGGCGCTCGCCCGGATCCGGCGGCGCCTCGACCAGATCGCGCAGCAGCGTCCACGTGTACGAGGCGACGGTGACGCCGTAGCGCCTGACCTCGCTCCAGAACGTCGAGGGCTCGAACTGGCGCGCCATCGCCAGTCGCGCCCCGCCGGCGACGGCCCCACCGATCGACATCAGCAGACCGGATGGGTGGTAGACCGGGGTGACGCTGTAGACGGTGTCGGCCGAGCTGAGCGCCGCCGAGGACGCGGTGCCGAACGCCGACTGGGCCCAGCGGTGATTCGTGATCCGGCTCATCCGCGTGTTGTCGCCCTCGCCCGTGAACAGGATGAACGCGAGGTCGTTGGCGCGGGTCGGGTTGGGCCGGTACCAGCTCGGCAGCTCGACCGACTCGGGGTCGATCTGCTCCATGTCGATCGTCAGCGGGACGCCCAGTTCGCGCGGACCGCCGCCACCTCCGAGGACGTACGTGTGCACGGTACCGAGCCCGGCCGCGAGCGCGGCGCGCTCGGGGTCGGCGATGATCCGCTCGACCTGGCCGAGCGCGGCCTCCCGCGAGACGTCGCCGTCCGGTCGGAGCAGCACCGACACCGCTCCGAGGCGGCTGATCGCGACCAGTAGCGCGACCGCGCTTGGCCGGTTGCCCATCAGCACGCCGATGTGCTCTCCCTGCCGCACCCCGATCGAGATCAGGCCGCGGACGACGTTGTCGATCCGGGCGTTGCTCTCGGCGGCGCTGTAGGCACGGTCCTCGTAGAGGAACAGCAGCGCATCAGGATCCTTGCGTCGCCGCTCCTCGACCAGCAGCCCGAGCGAGATCCGGGTGCGCGGCTGGATCTGCTCCAGTCGCATCAGCCGCGGCAGCTCACTGACCGTCTCTCGCGCCAGCTCGCGCGCGCTGCGGACCGTGCGGCGCGCCGCACCGACGGTCGATTTCGCGACCGAGGCCCCCACCCCCGCGGCCAGCTCCAATCCGTCCCCGATCTGATTGCGGACCTCCGCGGCCGGCTCGACCATCTCCTCGGTGACCGGGACGATGTTCGCGGGGCGGTCGCGCTCGCCAGCCCGCCACCGCACCCACGCGGCCACGGTCGGCCACGTGACCTCGTTCGAGACCGAGCCGACGACGAGTCCGAAGTGGCCTGCATGAAGCGGCAGCTCGTAGATCTCGGCGCGGGGCGCGGCCTGGCGGATCGCCCGCACGCCGCCGGCGGGCGCGATCTCGTCGACCGTGCCGACGACTGACAGGATCGAGCACTCGACGTCGGCCAGCGTCACAAGCCGTCCCTCGATCGCGAACCCGCCCTCGAGCATCCGGTTCTGGGCGATGAACTGGCGCAGGAACTCGGCCATCGCCGGGCCCGGCCACGCGACCCACCCCTCGGCCTCGAGGAACCGCCGCTGGCGCTCGCGCGGCAGCAGCGCCTCGCGGTCGTGCAGCTGCAGGATGAAGTCGATCCGGTTGCGCACCGACTTGGCGGGGTCGAGCAGATGGAATCCGGTCCGGCTCGCCCAGGCCGGCAGGGACCACCCCCTGAAGACGCGGTCGGCGAGCAGCTCGGCCAGCGCCGAGGCGAATCCCCCCGGGATCCCGAACGGCATCCCGACGCGCGTGTCGACCGGACTGCCGAAGGTGATCAGCGACCCGAGCCCCTCGGAGCGGCGGTAGGCGGCCGTCTGGTAGCAGAACATCCCGCCCTGCGAGTAGCCGCCGAGGTGGACGTCGAGCCGGGCGTGTTCGCGGACCGCGTCGACGGCATCGGACACCGCCAGTACGTGGTCGGTGAGCGTCCGCTCGAGGCCGCCTTCCTGCTCCTCCGGAGCGCCGAAGTCGACCACCCACGGATCGGCTCCGTGGTCGCGCAGGACGGTGACCGCGCTCGAGGTCGGCGAGACGTCGTAGACCTCGGCCGCGAGCATCAGCGGCGGCACCAGCACGATCGGGGGACCACTCGGCGCGTCGTCGGGAAAGTAGTGGCGCAGCCTGTACACGCGGTGCTCGGCGGCGATCTCGAACGGCGACGGCCGCTCGTCGGTCGCCAGCCCGCCGAACCGCGCCACTTCGAGCGCGTTCTGTGCGGCCGCCCCCAGCCGTCCCACGGGGCGGGTGAGCGTCTTCGGAAGCAGGTCCATCGGGGGGACATGTAATCGGATCCCGATTACATGTAGGGTTGTGCCGCCTATGAACCTCGCAACGATCCTCACCGATTCGGCCGCCCAAGAGCCGGAGCACACAGCGATCAGACTGGACGACATCGCCGTGTCGTACGCGGCGCTCGACGGGGCGACCGCCCACCTCGCCGGGCTGGCGCGCGAGCACGGCCTAGAGCCGGGCGACCGCGTCGGGATCATGCTCCCGAACGTTCCGTACTTCCCGGTCTGCTACTACGGCACGCTGCGGGCCGGCGGGACCGTCGTGCCGATGAACGTGCTGCTCAAGCAGCGCGAGGTCGCCTTCTACCTGAGCGACTCGGGCGCCAGGCTGCTGTTCGCATGGGAGGGCTTCGCCGCGGACGCGACCGCCGGCGCCGAACAGGCGGGCGCGGAATGCGTGCTGGTCAAGCCGGGCGAGTTCGAGCAGCTGGTGGGCGCGGCGGCGCCGCGGGCCGAGGTCGTCGAGCGCGCCGACGACGACACGGCTGTGATCCTTTACACGTCGGGCACGACCGGCACCCCGAAGGGCGCCGAGCTCACGCACGCGAACCTGAAGAGCAACTGCGAGGCGTCGGGCCACCTGTTCGGTCTGGGCTCGGAGGCGGTCACGCTTGGCGGACTGCCGCTGTTTCACTCGTTCGGACAGACGTGCGGGATGAACGCGACGATCGTCGGAGGGGGCACGCTGACCCTGGTCCCGCGGTTTGATCCTGCCAAGGCGCTCGAGGTGATCGAGCGCGACCGCGTCAACGTGTTCGAGGGCGTCCCGACGATGTACTCGGCGATGCTCCACTGTCCCGACCGGGAGCGGTTCGACACCTCGACGCTGCAGCTGTGCGCCTCGGGCGGCTCCGCGATGCCGGTCGAGCTATTGCGCGGGTTCGAGCAGGCGTTCGGCTGCAAGGTCCTCGAGGGTTACGGCCTGTCCGAGACATCCCCGGTCGCATCGTTCAATCACGCTGACCGCGAGCGCAAGCCCGGCTCGATCGGGACACCGATCGAGGGGGTCGAGATGAAGCTCGTCGACGACGAGGATCACGACGTTCCCGCCGGCGACGTCGGCGAGATCGTGATTCGGGGCGCCAACGTGATGAAGGGCTACTGGCAGCGGCCCGAGGCGACCGCCGAGGCGATGCGAGGCGGTTGGTTCCACAGCGGCGACCTGGCGACGATCGACGAGGATGGCTACTTCTTCATCGTCGACCGCAAGAAGGACATGATCATCCGGGGCGGCTACAACGTCTATCCGCGGGAGATCGAGGAGGTCCTGTACGAGCATCCGGCGGTGCTCGAGGCGGCGGTGATCGGAGTTCCGCACGACGAGTACGGCGAGGAGGTCGCGGCGGCGATCGCGCTGAAGCCGGGGACGGAGGCGAGCCCGGAGGAGCTGCGGGAGTTCGCCAAGGAGCGGGTGGCGGCGTACAAGTATCCGCGCGAGGTGTGGCTCCTCGAGGACCTGCCAAAGGGGCCGACCGGCAAGATCCTGAAGCGGGAGATTCCGCGGCCGTAGGGTGGTGGCGCTGCGGTGGTGGCGCTGCGGTGGTGGCGCTGCGGTGGTGGCGGTGTGCGCTCAGCGGCCGGCAGGCCTCCCGGGTGGCCCGCCGACCGCCGAAGCACCTCCTCTCTCAGTGCCGCCGGTAGATCACCTGCCCGTGTCCTGCGGCGCATGGCCGCCGAAGCTGATCACCTGCTGGATCCCGCTCGGGCGGTTGGTGTAGGCCATCTTGTATGGGAGCAAGCCGGGCGTGAAGGTGATCTCCTCCGCGGTCGCGCTCGCGTGCCAGTTGGCGGGGTTCGGCCCTTGCTGGGCGGCGAGCTGGTTGCCGGCGGCGTTGATCGCGCCCCAGATCAGCGCCCGGCAGCGCTTGAGGTTGCCGGCGCCGCAGTAGCGGACCGCGTACTTGCCCTTGACGGGTTCCCGCAGGATCGTCCGCAGGTCCTTGTAGATGTAGATCTGCCAGCCGTGCTCCTGGATCTGCGGCGGCGACTCGTAGATCGGGACGAACGACGCCAGCTGGGCGCTCAGCTTCGGCCCGAGAACCGACGACGCCCAGGCTTTGGCGATCAGCGGCCAGGCCGTGTCCATGATCGCCGCGCCCGGGTCGGTGATCTGGCCGTTTCCGGTGCGGTCAAGGCGGCTACTGCCGTGGTCGTGCCAGGCGTCGAGCAGCGACAGCATCTCGGCGTCGCGAGCGTTCGGGGCACGGCCTCCGTGCAGCAGCTTCGAGAGGACAGGCTCGACGACGGCGGATCGCAGATCCTGGGTCGCGGCTTCGTTCATCGCCGACACGATCCTCGCGGGTGTCAGATTGCCCCCGTGGCCGAGGTTCGCGAGCAGCAGCTGCACGCGGTGGGCGGCGCCGAGCGACCAGTTGTCGTCCGGCGCCTCGTAGCCGGCCTCGGGACGGTTGTTCCAGTTGACGATCTCCCCATTGGGCGGGTTGATCCCCTGCGGGTGGTTCTTGTACGAGATAAACCCGCGCCACTCTTCGTTGCCGGTCCCGGAGACCGGCAGGTCGGGATCGACGTTGGAGGGCTGGATCGGGACGAGCCCGCTGGTGAACACGCCGATGTCCTTGTCATCGACATAGAACGAGTTGAAGGTCTGCGGGGTCAGGTCGGCGGCCCTGAAGAACTGGTGCACGTTGTGGACCTGGCCGTCGGCGAGCTGGCGGTAGAACAGCAGGTCAAGCACGTCCTTCCCGTAGCTCGACCGCTTGCGCGACAGGGCCACCAGCCGACCGTGAACTCGGGCATAACCGAACACCGGCCCGTGCACCGTCCGATAGAAGACGATCTCCTTCGCCTTGCTGGTGCCGGGGTTCAGGGTCCCGGCATCGAACCGCTGCATCGTCCGGCACTTGCCGTCGAACAGGTAGCGATGCGTGCTGTGACCGCACAGGGTCTCAACGTAGGTGGTGATCTGGTCGAGGCCGGCGGAGGTCAGCGACCAGGCGGAGTCCTGGTTGCGACCGATGAAGATGTAGCCCGGAAACGGCGCCGCCATCGCGCCGACCTGGCTGATGCCAGGACCCTCGAGCTCCATCTCCTGCGTCAGACCGGGGTAGTAGTAGCCGATCTGGGGCCCCGCGACCATGATCGGATGGTGCGTTGCCGACCGTGCTCCGGAGACGAGCAGGGCATTACTCGCATGGACGTGGTACCCATCCTGGCTCGCGAGCGCCTGGTCGGCGGCCGGTGAGAGGCTGTTCGGGTCGAGCATCACGTTTCCGGCCGTGCTCTTGGGCGGGGGCTGGAGCTGGACGTGGCCGGGAACACTGGCCGGCGCCTCGGGGTCGTTTGCCTCACGCAGGTCGTCCCACACCTCGTAGCCCTTCTTGGCGCCAAGGCGGTGCTCGAGCGAGGACAGGAACTCGCCGTCGTCGGCCTGCTGGCCGCCGCCCTCGCCCACGAACTGGTCCTTGAGCGCGTTGAACGCGTAGATGTCGGTGCGCGTGAACGGCGGCGCACCTGGGTCGTGGATACGGAAGTAGGCGTTGATGCCCTGCAAGTACACGTCGATGTCGTGCAGCGCCCCGCGGCCGTTCGTTCCCGCCGACAGCAGCACGTTCGTCTGCTTGGCGACCTCGGCCTCGGTCTGGGCGCTCGGCTTGAAGCTCTCGAGCGTCCCGATCAGGTTGATCGCGCTCAGACCGGGAGCGTCGATCGCGGCGACCAGCGCGTCGTAGCGCGCCTCCTGCAGCAGCAGCCCGCGATCCTCGGCGACGACCCAACCGGCGCCCCAGGTGACGTCGTCACGCGTCGCGCCGGTGATGTGCGGGACATCGAATGCGTCGCGGACGATCGTCACGCCGGTACGCGGGACCTGCTCGGTGCTCAGCGGGCCGGGGCTCGGCGCCCCCAGCGGCTCAGGCTTGAAGTCGGCGTTCAAGTCGGCGGTCGTGACGTTGTCGAACAGCGGCGTCAGCTCGTTGTACATCTGCGCCTGCTTCTCCTCGGCCGGCAGCATCGACGGCGTCGGGACCGACCCGTACTCGCCGGACGGCATGATGTCGCGCGCGATGATCGCGTAGTCGGTGACAGCGAACGCCGGCGACGCGGCGAACGCGAGCGCAGCGGAAACTACCGCTGCTGCAAGCAGGTAGTGCTTGCGGCGCATCTCTCTCTCCTCTTCTTACATCCGTGTCTCGCTCGGCGCCGGAGACTATCGAACTTACGCAAATCTGACGCAAGCTAACCGCGGGTTGACAGCTGATCGCATCGGCGGCAGGATTTCGCCGCCAAGCGAATCGAGACCGGATCGGGGCTACGAGGCCGTGACTGGGGTGCTGTACCGAATTGGGCTGTTCTGTGTGCGCCGCCGGTTCATTGTGCTCGGCGTCTGGCTGGTGATCGCGGTCGGGCTGGTCGCGTGGGCGCACTCGGTCGGCGAGAACACCAACGACAACCTGACGCTGCCCGGCACGAACAGCCAGAAGGCGACCGACACGCTGGCGAAGTCCTTCCCCGAGCAGGCCAACGGCACCAGCCCGATCGTCCTTCACGCCAAGAGCGGCAAGCTGACCGACTCGCAGTACTCGAGCGCGGTCAACACCGCCGTCAGCGACGTCTCGAAGGCCCCGTACGTGGCCTCGGCCACCAATCCGCTCTCGCCGCAGGCTTCCTCGACGCTCAGCAAGGACCAGACGACCGGCTACATCTCGGTGACGCTCAAGGTCAGCCCCGGGTCGCTGTCGGTCGACGACGCGCAGACGATCATCAACGCGGCCGCCAAGCCCGCCCAGGCGGCGGGCCTCGAGGTCGAGACCGGCGGCCAGCTCGGACAGAAGGTGTCCAAGACCTCGACCGAGTCCAGCGAGCTGGTCGGGATCATCGTCGCGATGGTGATCCTGACGTTGACGTTCGGGACCGCGGTGGCGATGCTGGTACCGATTGTCTCGGCGCTGTTCGGTCTGGTGACGACGCTGTCGATCATCACGCTGCTCACCCATCTCGTGACCGTGCCGACAGTCGCGCCGACGCTGGCGACGATGATCGGGCTCGGGGTCGGGATCGACTACGCGCTGTTCATCGTCACCCGCCACTTCCGGGGGATGCGCGACGGGCTGGAGGTCCACGAATCGGTCGCGCGCGCCACCGCCACGTCCGGCGGCGCGGTGTTTTTCGCCGGCGGGACCGTCACGATCGCGCTGTGTTCGCTGGCCGTGGCGCAGATCCCGCTCGTGACGACACTCGGGCTGATGGCCGCGATCGCGGTCGTGGTCGCGGTCTCGGCCGCGTTGACGCTGCTGCCGGCGGTGCTCGGAATCCTCGGGCCGCGGATCAACTCGCTTCGCGTCCACCATCCGGCCACCGAGGAGGAGATCAAGAAGGGCCTGTGGGCGAAATGGGCCAACGACATCGCCAAGCGGCCGCTGATCGCCCTGATCGCCGCGTTCGCGATCCTGATCCCGCTGATCATCCCGCTGTTCTCGCTGACGCTCGGCCAGCAGGACACCGCGGCACTGTCGACCTCGACCACGGCGCGGCGGGCGTACGACCTGATGTCGCAGTACTTCGGCCCCGGCTCCAACGGTCCGCTGCTGATCGCCGTCTCGCTCGGATCCCCCGCCAGCAGTACCAGCGACTCGCGGCTGACGACGTTGCAGAAGGACATCTCGTCGACCAAGAACGTCGTCACCGTCACCCCGGTCACGCTCGACAGCGCCGGCACCACGGCCTACTTCAACACGATCTCCAAGTACGGTCCCGCCGAGCAACAGACGACGGACCTCGTCAACACGCTGCGCAACTCGACGATCCCCAACGCCGAGAAGGGCACCAACATGAAGGCCTACGTCGGCGGCAGCACGGCGGCCTACGACGATCTCGCCTCCAAGATCTCGGCCAAGCTGCCGCTCCAGATCGTGGTCGTGATCGCACTCAGCTTCGTGCTGCTGATCCTTGCGTTCCGTACGGTCGTGGTCCCGGCCCAGGCGGCGGTGATGAACCTGCTCTCGATCGGCGCCTCCTACGGTGTGCTGACAGCGATCTTCCAGTACGGCTGGCTCAGCGGCCTGATCGGCTTATCGGGGCCGGTGCCGATCGTTTCCTACGTGCCCCTGTTCATGTTCGCGATCCTGTTCGGGCTGTCGATGGATTACGAGGTGTTCCTCGTCAGCCAGATCGAGGAGCACGTTCACGAGGGCGAGGACAACCGCGGCTCGGTCGTGTCCGGTCTCGTCACCAGCGCGCGCGTGATCACCGCCGCGGCACTGATCATGGTGTTCGTGTTCGGAAGCTTCGTGCTGAACGGCGATCCGACGGTCAAGCAGTTCGGCATCGGGCTCGCGGTCGCGGTGATCCTCGACGCGACCGTCGTGCGCTGCCTGCTGGTGCCGGCGCTGATGGTGCTGATGGGCAAGGTCAACTGGTACATGCCGCACTGGCTCGATCGCCTCGTGCCTGAGATCAGCATCGAGGGCGCGGAGTTCTTCGAGGCGCGGGATCGCGCGGCCGCCGCGGCGGCGGCGCCGGTGGCGGCGGGGGCGGCGGGGGTTGGCGCCGGCGCCGAGAGCTGAGGCGGCGGGGCAAGCTCGACCCCCAGCTCCATCCGCGCCGCCCGCGTCAGCGCCGGCGAGTCCATGAAGAACCGCTTGGTGCGGTTGTGGACCAGGTCGTGCTCGCTCTCGCCCGTCCAGTCGCAGCTGGAGACGCTGTTGTGGGCGGGTGTGTACACGTTGAGATCGAACGGCAGCGCGAACGTCGGACGCGGCTCGACCGCGAGCACCGCGTCCATCCGCTCCATCATCTGCCGATCGACGAGACCGTCGTAGGCGGTCTGGTACTTGGGCGGGTCGAAGCCGTCGGCGGAGACCCGACTGACGTCGAACAGGTGGGCCAGGCGGCGAGTCAGCGCGCCCTTGCATTCCGTGTAGTCGAGCGCGAGAACCTGGTCGAGGCGTACGCGGCCGCTGTCGACGGCGCCCGCAATCACCGGAGATCGCGGCGAGGCGCGGGCTCCGCCGAGCGCGCGACGGACCCACAAAATAGAAAGCCCCCGCGAGTTGCGGGGGCTTCCCTTAGCAGGCCGGTAAGCCGGATTCTGTCGAGAGCAGCCATCCATCTTTGCGACCTACCCGGACCTTGGCGGGCCACCTACAAACGGTCCTGCTTGGTCTAGCATCGGGTGGGGTTTACCTGGCCGCCGCGTCACCGCGACGCCGGTGCGCTCTTACCGCACCATTTCACCCTTACCGGCCTGGAGCTCTGCAGCGGCCCCAGGCTTAGGCGGTGTCTTTTCTGTGGCACTTTCCCGCGGGTTTCCCCGGGTCGGCGTTACCGACCACCCAGCCCTGTGATGTCCGGACTTTCCTCGAAGGTTCACCCTCCGCGACTGCTTAGCCTGCGTGAGCGAGCATAGCGCCGGATCCGCTGCGCCACGCAGCGCAAGGACCCGCCTCGGCCCTCCCTACGTGAGCGTTGCACCGCACCGCGTGCACGTCCCGCCGATCGGGAGCGCGTGCGCGCCGTAGTCCGGTCGCAGCTCGCCGCCACAGACCGGGCATGCCGCCGTCGCGTGGGCGGTGAGCCCCTCCCATACGCCGACGAGCAACTCGTCCAGCGTCGGCTCACCACCCACGACGTCGAACAGCGATGGCGGAGACCATTCGTCCGCGGCGACCACCGTCATCCGCTGCTCCTCAAGGCGGCGATCAACTTCATCCGCCACTCCTCACGACATGCTCCGCATCAGCCCGACGACCCTTCCCAGCACGCGCACGTCGCGGCTGCGGATCGGCTCCATCGCATCGTTCTCCGGCTGCAAGCGCACGTGATCGGCCTCGTGGAAGAACCGCTTCACGGTCGCCTCTTCGCCGATCATCGCCACGACGATCTCGCCGTCGGTGGCGACCTCCTGAGGCCTGACGACGACCAGGTCGCCGTCGAGAATCCCCACGTTCTTCATCGACTCGCCCCGAACCCGCAGTAGGTACTCGCCATCGTCGCCACCAGCAAACGACGGTGTCTGAACATAGTCCTCGATGTTCTCCTCCGCCAGCACCGGCTGGCCGGCGGCCACATGTCCGACGAGCGGCAGTCCCGGCTTGACAAAGCTTCTGACGCCGGCAGCGGCGCGGTCGAGCAGCTCGATCGCCCGCGGCTTGGTGGGATCGCGCCGCAACAGCCCGATCCGCTCGAGGTTCGCAAGGTGCGCGTGGACCGTCGAGGAAGACGCGAGCCCGACCGCCTTGCCGATGTCGCGCACGGTCGGGGGGTAGCCGTACTTGGCCGAGTAACGCTTGATGAAGTCGAATATCTCCTGCTGACGCTTAGTCAGGTCCATCCTCCACTCCTTGCTCGTTCACTCCTGCGGCGCGATCCGTCGAACATGTGTTCGGAAATGTAGCGCGGCCCCAGGACGGACACAACGCCCGGTTCTCGGCACGCCCGGCGCACCCGCACCCGCCGCACACAACGGTTGCGAATCCTGCCCCACCCGCCGCGCACAATGGCCGCGAATCCTCGCTCCCAGACGCTCGCACAACTGTCGCGAATCCTCGCTCCCAGACGCTCGCACAACTGTCGCGAATCCTCGCTCCCAGACGTCGCACAACTGTCGCGAATCCTCGCTCCCAGACGCTCGCACAACTGTCGCGAATCCTCGCTCCCAGACGCTCGCCGGCCCCAGCCCCGGGGCTATACTGGCCGCCCACGCGCCTGTGGCGGAATTGGTAGACGCGCAAGGTTGAGGGCCTTGTGGACTGTATGGTCCGTGGAGGTTCGAGTCCTCTCGGGCGCACTGGGAAAGCCCCGCACAGCGGGGCTTTGGTGTTCTGGGCCGAAATCGGACGGCGGATTCGAGAACGCGGCCTGCGCGGCGAGCTCGCCGGTTCACAGCAGCGAGCAGATTCTGCCGTCTATGGTTCGGGTGGCCGTGGCAACCTGGGGCACCGCAAGCTTCGAGAACGATCCCGCAACCGATTGGTTCCTACTTGTGGAGGAAGCGGTTGAGCCGGGCGAGGTGATCGCATCAGCGCTCGACACCGCGTTGGGCGACCCCGACTACCTTGGCCTCGACGCGGCGTGCGAGGCGATCGCAGCCGCAGAACTATCCGCCTCCTGTGCCGGTCGCGCACCCGACCGCCTGCCAGATGATGTGCGCCGTTGGGTCGACGGTCATCCCCATCGGCCTCACGACTCTGAGATCGACCAGTCGATCCTGGCAGTCCAGCGAGTCCGTGCCGAGAGCGAGCTGCGGGAGCTGTGGGACGAGGACGTCGACGGCCGCGCAGGCAGGTGGCTCGGTGAGATCGATGATCTGATTGCACGTCTGCGGCACTCCGGAGCGGGCGACCCAGCGACGCTTGCCCCCTAACGCAGGCGCTTCCGGCGGTCGGCAGGTGCCCGAAGACGCACGCGCACCCGCCGGGCAAGACCCGGGCCTGCTCAACCGAGGAGTACAGTCAAGAGCCTCCACGGCCTGAGTGCCTCGCTCCGCATTCTTCCTGTGGCCCACCCTTCCGAGCGGAGCGACGAGGAGCGCAGCACGTTGCCGAAGCAGAACCAAAAGCCAAGCCCGCCACGTCAAGAGCCAGGGCCCGGTCGATCGACCGCAGAGCAGGCGTTCAACGATGTCCGGAAGGAAATCGCCCAACGCAACGAGCGGACCCATCAAGAGGCTCGCAAGCTTCGAGCGGTACGCGAACGCGAGCAGCTCGAGAGGCGCCGCGAGCGGGATTCTTAGACACCGCCGACGACGGCAGCTTCGGCGCTTTCCCCACACCTCCCACGGAGTGCCATCTCGGCGCCCACGACGCAGCCAATTGCGGCCGCGGGGTCGTTGGTCGAGGCGCTCTAGCCGCGACTGGTCGACCTAGTGCCGTTATACGCGGCACTAGGTTGACCAATCGGCGCGCGTAGCGTCGCTCGGATCATGTTGTGGAGAACGTGAGTCTTGGCCTTGATCGGTCCGCGCCCGGCGAGGAGTCCTCGGTCGCCACCCGCCCGAAAGGGAGTAGATTGTCTCGAGTTGGACGCTGATCGGCGATGGCCTTGCGGCCCGCGCCGACAGGGTTCACGACGCGAAGGTGCAATCGCGCGTCTGCAGCGGCCTCTCGGCGGCTGGTGGAGGCGTTGCAGCAGGCAACGCGACTCCCTGAGGAGCGAGAGTGCACGCATCGCGCGCGGATTTGAGCCAGGCGTTCTGTAGCTATTGCGGGCATCCGCCGATCGTCCGTCGGTGGTCGCTTGCCCATCGAGTGTGCACGCGCTGCGCGATGTGGCCGTCGAGCCGTAATGTCACCGATCTTCATGTCGACTGAGGTCGGCAGATCGACGTGTATGAGGCGGCCGACAGGCCTCGAGCGGTGCATGAGCCGACGAGCGCTTGGGACCGCGCTGCTCGGCGTCGTGTCGGTGGGCCTGCTGGTGTGGGTCGCGCCGCCTGGGAAGGTGATCGATCAGATCCGCGAGATGAGCCCGGCCTGGGTGCTCGCGGCGATCGCGCTGGAGCTCGGCTCGTGCGCGAGCTATGTGATCATATTCCGACGCTTCTTTCCAGAGCCGCCGCCCGCGGTCAGCCGCCGCGTTGCGTGGATCGCGATGGGAGCCGGGGCGGTGCTGCCGGGCGGGAATCTGTCCTCGGCCGCGGCTACCGGTTGGCTGATGCGCCGACATGAGATCGGCACCCGGCGACTGCTCAGCCGCTGTGCCGCGCTGTTGTGCCTGCTGACCGCGTTCGGCTTCGTCGTCAACGGACTGGCCGGGGTCCTGCTACTCGCTGGCGTGTCCAACGGTCCGCACGACCTCCTCCATACCGGGGGTCCGATTCTCGTCTCGATCGTGGTCCTCTCCCTCGCGGCCTTGCTGGTGGTGGTTAGCCGGCGGGTGGGCGAGGCGGCACCCCGCCCCGTTCGCGAGATCGCGGCCGGGCTCGACGGCGCGTTTAGGTCGGTGGCTGCGCCGCACTGGCGGCTGCTCGGCACGGCGGGGTTCCTGTGCCTGGACATGGCGGCATTGTGGGCGGCGTGCGCGGCGACCGGCCACCCAATCGGCTTTCTCGCGCTGGCGATCGCCTACTGCATCGGATATCTGACGACAGCGGTGCCGATACCTGCGGGTCTCGGCGTTCTGGACTCTGGACTCGCCGCAGCGCTGGTGCTCTACGGCCTCTCGCCTTCGGCCGCCGTGAGCGCCGTGATCATCTATCACTCGATCGCGATCTGGGTGCCAGGCGTAGGCGGGCTAGTCGCGTGGCTACCGACCCGTAGGCGGCGGTCGGTCGCGCCCGCGGCGGTCAGCCTGCCGGTCCTCGGCGCCGTCGCCGGGGTGCCCGACCCGGACGGCTGATCTGCACAAGTGGGCAGCGGACGCGGAGCATGGCGGGGATCGGGCGGGCTGGCGCCCGGCCCGTTTCGGGTGTCTGTGGACTTCGTTAGCCTCGGCGCATGAGGAATGCGCGGATCGATCACATCGTCGGCGGGATCTACAGGATCTCCGTCTGGTCGCCGGATGTGGGCCTGACCTTCAATCAGTTCCTGATCGACGACGAGGCGCCGACGCTGGTGCACACGGGCCGGTATGACGACTACGACGTGGTCGTCGCAGCCGCCGGCCAGGTGATCGACCCAGCGCGCCTTGCGAACATCGTGCTGCTGCACTGGGAGGGCGATGAGAACGGCGGCATGGATCGCTTCATGTTGCACGCCTCGGGCTCGCGCCTCGTCGGCTCGGCGCTCTCGATCAGCCTCAACGCGGCTGGGTTTGGCATCCACGAGCGCTCGCGGGGCTTCAGGGATGGCGAGATCCTCGAGCTGGGCGAGCACAACCTGCGGTTCCTGGAGACGCCGCACGTGCACCACTGGGATTCGATGATGGTGGTTGAGGAGCACACGAACAGCCTGTTCCCCTCAGATCTGTTCCTCCAGCCCGGCGAGCAGCCCCCGGTGACCACGGAGAATCTCGCGGCCGAGATGCTCGAGGCCTACCGCCTGTATGGCATCTTCGCGCACGAGGATCCTGTTCGCGACGTAGTCCGGCGGATCGTGGACCTGCGCCCGGACTGGATCCACGCGATGCACGGCGCGACCATCACCGGCGATGCGCTGGCTCACTACTCGCAGGCGCTGCTCGAGGAGCGGTTCGCCTACCGAGGCTTGCTCTTCGGACGCCCGATCGGACCACAGTCCTCGCCGGCAGAAGCGCGGGCGTCCCGAGTGGCGCAGTAGCTTTGGCTAGCAGCTCCCGTAGCGATGCCGGGCGATCGGATTTGGGGACGTTCAGCAGGTGTTTAGCGGTCCGCCGGCGCCATCGGGCCGCACACCGGCCCCGCGCCCGCAGCCCGGGCTCCCCGCTAGGACCCTGTAACCCCACGCACGGAGTCTGCAGAAGCGCCCCAAAAAGCATGCTCAAACTCCCAACCCGGCCTGAGCGCCAGCGGTTTGGGAAATCGAGCATGACTATCGTGCTCAACTTCCCGGAGCCCGAGCCCGCCGTTGGATTTGGGAAGTTGAACAGGTCCTCCCTGGTCGCGATCGCGGCCCTTCCAGGCGACCAGCGCTAGGCCTCGGGGCAGGACACAAGCCCGAAGCGAAAGATGCTCTCACCGATCGGAGACCTGCCCAGCAACGTCGTCGGCGTCGTGGCCGCCGGCACCCTCCGAGGACTACGAGCACCTGCTGGTTCCGGCGCCGAAGCCGCTCGCGCCGCGAGCCCGGACGGCAAGGCACGCCTTTGGGCCAGACGACCTCGACGAGGCTCGCGAGCGGGTCACGTCTTCTGGCTGACGGGGCGCTGGGCGCGTACGCCGTCGAGGATCGCGTCGAAGCCGAGCGCGAACCAGGCGTCGGGCGACTCGCAGTCGGTGAGGTATGCGGCGGCGGCGCTCGTGTGCGGGTAGCGGTCCTCCGGAAGTGAGGCCAGCGCGATCCGCTTGACCCTTTGCGCCTCGGCGCGCTCGCGGGGCTCGGGGATCTCGATTCCCGGCTGCGTGGTGACGAGCATCACCGCGCTCGAGAGGATGAAGCGGGCCAGGTCGGCCGCCTGGGCAGGTTCGTAGCCGCGGCGAGCGAGGAAGGCGAGCGTCAGCTCGGTCACGGTCAACCCAGGCTCGCACGCGACCACCCGGCTGGGGACGAGCTCTGCGACCGCCGGATGGGCCCGCATCACGTCGACGAGGGTGGTCAGGGTGAGCCGCAACTGACCCCAGCCGTCGTCGTCGGCCGACAGCTCCGCGAGCGATCGTTCGAGCCTCTCGGCCGTCTGCAGCCAGAGGCGATCGGCGATCGCCGCCAGCAGCGCCTCCTTGTCGTCGAAGTGCCAGTAGAGGGCCATCGGCGTGACCTCGAACTGGTCGGCGAGGCGCCGCAGGCTGATCGCCTCGAGCCCTTCGGTGTCAGCGACGTGCAGGGCCGCATCGATCAGCGCCTCGGGGTCCAGCTTGCTCTTCGTTCGTCGTGCGGCGTGCGGGCTCATGCTTGAAACAACTATACGACGTATAGTACTATACGCCGTAAATCTACGGTGCATATCTACGGTGCATAGTTCCGATCACATCCCTGCACACGAAAGGCACAGATGAGCAGCCACGCCCTCACCCTCCGCGGCCGCAGCAGCTCGACACCGCGGCTGCAGGCCCGCCACTGGACGCTGATCGCGGTCGCGCTTGGCACGTACTCCGATCGCGGCGATCGCGTTTGTGGCCGCCGAGCGCCGCGCTCGCGATCCGATGATCGATCTCTCGCTGTTCCGCAACCGCACGTTCACGGGCGCCACCGTAGCGCTGATGATCTGGGCGTTCGGTCTGTTCGGGATCTACTTCTTCACCTCCCTGTACCTGCAGCACGTCCTGGGCTTCTCGCCGACCACGGCCGGGCTCGCGTTCGTACCAATGGCACTCCTGATGGCGTTCGGAGCTGGAATCTCGGACCGGGTCGCGGCGCGGATCGGCGCCGACCGCACGGTCGGCGGCGCAATGGCCCTGATGGGAGTCGGGATCCTGTCGGTCAGCTTCCTCGGCGCGCAGACCACGTTTGCCGAGCTGATGCCGGCGTTCGCGCTTATCGGCATCGGCGGCGGACTGACGATCCCGCTCACCTCGACGATCCTGGGCAGCATGCCCGCGGAACGGGCCGGGGTCGCGTCGGCCGTGTTCAACGCATCCCGGGAGGTCGCCGGCCTGCTCGGGATCACGATCATCGGGGTGATCCTCCGCGCCCGCGAAACGGCCGCGCTGCACCAGGGACAGTCGGCGCTGAGCGCGTTCCTCAGCGGCTACCGGCTCGGGCTCGTCGTCGCCGGCGTCCTGGTCTGCGCCGGCGGGATCGCCGCCTGGCTGGCGCTGCACGGCGTGCCGTCGAACAATCAGGTGGACGACATGCCCGTCGGCTGCGAGGATCTGGCCGTGACTCCGATCAACTGACAGGGGGTTGAGATGAAGGCGACCGAAGCACTCCACGAACTCGGCCAGAGCATCTGGCTGGACAACATCACCCGGCAGATGCTCGACTCGGGTCAGCTGCAGAAGTACATCGACGACTATTCGGTCACCGGGCTGACGTCCAATCCGTCGATCTTCGACAAAGCGATCGCGTCCGGCGGCTACGACGATGCGATTCGGGCGCGCGCGGGCGGCGGGATCGACCGGGAGGAACTATTCTTCGAGCTCGCGATCGAGGACCTGAGGCGGGCGGCCGACGCCTTCCTCCCGGTTCACGAGCGGACCGCCGGCGTCGACGGCTGGGTGTCGCTCGAGGTCTCGCCGCTGCTGGCCTACGACACGTCGAAAACTGTGCAGGCGGCGCTGCAGCTGCACGCGGAGGCGGCCCGCCCGAACCTCCTGATCAAGATCCCCGGCACCGCGGACGGGCTCGGGGCGATCGAGCAGACGATCGCCGCCGGCGTGCCGGTCAACGTCACGCTGCTGTTCTCGGCCGACCAGTACCGGGCCGCGGCGGACGCGTTCATGCGAGGCATCGAGCGCCGGATCGCGGCGGATGAGAATCCGGTCGTCGGCTCGGTCGCGTCGGTGTTCATGTCGCGCTGGGATGTCGCCGTCAAGGACGAGGTCCCCGAGAACCTGAGGGACCACTTGGCGCTTGCGGTCGGGCTCCAGGTCTATCAGGCCTACCGCGAGGTGATGGACAGCGAGCGCTGGCAGCGGCTGGAGAACTCGGGCGCGCGCCTGCAACGGCTGCTGTGGGCCAGCACCAGCACGAAGGACCCAAACGCGCCCGACGATCTCTATATGCAGTCGCTGGGAGCGCCGTTCACCGTTAACACCGTGCCCGAGGGCACGCTCCAGGCTTACTACGACCACGGCCACGCCGCCAAGCCGATGCCCACCGACGGCGGCGACTCGGCGGCGACGCTGGCCGAGTTCGCCAAGGCCGGCGTGGACGTCGACGCGCTCGCGGCCAAGCTTCAGGCCGACGGTGCGGACGGCTTCGTCGCGTCCTGGAAGGACCTGATGGCGCATATCGACGCGCAGAGCACGCAGGTCGCCCAGCCACAGTAGGTTGGCCGAGCTGAGCATCGAACGGGAGAAGCAACTCGCGGCGCAGGCCGCCGCGCAGCTCGTGCAGAGCGGCATGCACGTCGGTCTCGGGACCGGCTCGACGGTCGCGTACCTGCTGCCGGCGCTGGCGGCGCGCAAGCTCGAGCTCCGGTGCGTGGCGACCTCTCCCGCGACCGCCGATACCGCCCGCCGGCTCGGGATCACCGTCGAGTCGTTCGTCGGCGCGGACGCGATCTCCCATCTCGACATGACGATCGACGGCGCCGACCAGGTGGCGCGGACGGGCTGGCTCGTCAAGGGCGGCGGCGGCGCCCACACGCGCGAGAAGGCAGTGGCGGCGGCCGCCGACCGGTTCGTCGTGATCGTCTCGTCCAACAAGCTGGTCGAGCGTCTGGCCCCGCCGGTGCCGGTCGAGCTGCTCGAGTTCGGCCTTGCGGCGACGCTGCACCGGCTCGGCACCGTTCGGATCCGAGATGTTCCGCTCAGTCCCGACGGCGGCATCATCGCGGACTACACGGGCGAGTTCGACGACCCCGAGCAGCTCGCGGAGCGGATCTCCGAGACGATCGGCGTCGTCGAGCACGGACTGTTTTCCCCGGCGATGGTCACCGACATCGTGGTGGCGGCCGGCGAGGCCGTCGAGCACATCGACCTGAGGCGATCGACCGGCTAGCCGGCCTGAGGCGCGAACGGCATCACCAAGGTGGCGCCGCCAGTCGCGCCGCCTCCCATGCCTGGAGGCCGCCGACCAGGTCCGCGACCCGCGGCAGACCCTAGCGCTTCGTGGAGCGAGACCACATGCTTGCCAGGCGCTCGGCGCTCGGCGCTCGGCGCTACAGCCGAGCGACGCGCGTAGATCGGGCCGGCCGACGTCGCCGATGAACAGCGTGTCGCCGGTCAGCACCCCGCGCGGGCACTCCTCACCGGGCTCTGGGTCCAGACCAGGATCGAGATCGGCTCCGGAGAGTGGCCGGGTGTCTCGAGCACGGCATCGACGGCATCGGCTAGGTGATCACCAGCTTCCCGACCTCGTCTACATGCGGCTTGCCGTCGGGGTCCCACGACCCGACCGCGGCGCCGAGCGCCTGCGCCTGCAGCTCGCCCAGGTACACCGGCAGCGTCGGCACGCCGCCCACGAACGCGGTCAAGACGTCCGTCCCACCCGAGGTCGAGAACAGCCACGTTTCGGCCCCCAGCGAGTCGTAGATCCAGCGTAAGCCCTCCGGCGAGAGCGGCGACCCGGTCGAGCCGACCGATTTCAGCGCGCTCAGATCCCGCCCGCTGCGCGGCTCCACGCCGGCCTTCATGCACGAGGCGATGAACGCGGCGCTGGTGCCGAGGCAGTTCATCTTCGATTCCACGGCGAGATCCCAAAGCCGGCCCAAGCGCGTCAGGTTTTGCGTGCGTCCCGCGTGAGGACGGGGCGCCTGCGCCCTCCCACCATGGCGTCTACGGTGCGCGATCGCCTTGCGACCGATGTGCAGATCGACCAGCTGCCAGTGGGCAACGTTGCCCTGCTGGCGCGAGGCCAGGGCGGCGATCGTCGGGTCGATGGGCTCAGACACGGGTCGGCTCGGGAGGGCTGTGGTCGATTTGTCCCCTCCATGAGGACAAATCGACCACAGCCGCCCGAGAGCGTGGCACGCGCCACCCCGCCGCCGACCGAGTCTTTACACCTCCGGCACGATTCTTTACGCGCCCGGCACTCCTTGTTCCGCTCCTGGTCTACGAAGTAATCGAGCGCCACCGCGGTCAAGGGCGAGCGCGCGAAGCCGCCCCTCGCCAGCGGCGCCCGCGTACAGCTCGACAGCGTGCGGCTGGAGCTGGGCTGCCGCGATCTCTTGATCGCGACCGCGGGCGCCGGCTCGATATCGCGCTGCGGGTCATCCACGGCCGCGTCGCCGCTCGCCGGATCAGCGACTAGACAGCACGAGTGGGCGAGGCAGCCCAGGCGACTGGACAGGACGCGTGGGCGAGGCAGCCCAGGTAGTACTGCTTGAGGATCATCGTGACCCACTCCCCGATTCGAATCCCGGGCGGATCCCGCGAGGTCATCGTGCAGCGGACCGCGATCGCGTCCGGGCGGTGACGGACGATGTGCCCATAGTCATGGCCACGTCGGGTCACCAACCGCCGACCCTGGCAGCGCGCGATCCGTCACGCGCGCAGCATATGTTGATGCTCGAGTTCGGCTCGCGCGAGCAGTTCGAGGATCCGAGCCTCGAGTACCGGCGGCTGTTCTCCGAACTGCTGGGGACGTTCATGCTGGTGCTGGTCGCGGCCGGCGGCGGGCTGCTGCACGCGAAGGGCGAGATCAGCCTCGCCGCCGCGGTCGTCGCTCCCGGCCTGATGGTGATGGCGATCATCCTGTTTATGGGCGCCGTCTCGGGCGCGCACCTGAACCCCGCCGTGTCGCTGGCGTTCGCGGTCCGGGGCGACTTTCCGTGGCGGCGGGTGCCCGGCTACGTGCTCACGCAGCTGATCGGCGCCTCGCTTGCGTGCCTGTTCCTGCTCGCCGTGTTCGGCAACATCGAGCATCTCGGCGCAACCCTGCCGGGCCCGGGTTACCACGAGTGGCAGGCGCTGCTGATGGAGGTCGCGCTCACCGGGGTGCTCGTCAGCGTGATCCTCGGGACCGCATCGGCGGCGCAGAACGTCGGCACGTTCGGGGCACTCGGGGTCGGCGGCTACGTCGCGCTCGCCGGGTTGTGGTCCGCCCCCGTCAGCGGCACCTCGATGAACCCGGCACGCTCGTTCGGGCCGGCGCTGGTGAGCGGCGACTGGCACAGCTACTGGGTGTATGTCGCCGGGCCTCTGGTCGGCGCCGCAATCGCGGTCGGGTGCGCCTGGATCCTGCGCGGACGCGGGGGTGATCCGACCTCCCAGGCGGCCGGATCCGGCGCGCTCGAGTCCCGCGGCCGCTGGTTCAGGCGGAGTCCTCGGGACCGATCCGGGGGCGAAGGCGCTGGAGCTCAGCCGTGACCGCGCGCAGTTCGGTGGCCAGCTGATCGAGCCGTTGGAGCACCGGATCGTCCCCCGAGCCTCGTTGCCGTGCCTCCGCGCGGGACACGAACCCGCTGGTGATCGCGGCGGTGATCACCGACAGCAGCGACAGACCGCCGAGCATCAGGAAGCACGCGATGATCTTGCCGACTGTCTGAGCGGGGACGATATCTCCGTACCCGACCGTGGTCACCGTCTCGATCGCCCACCACATCCCGAGCCACACGGTGTGGAACGTCTTCGGGTCGATCAGCCACTCGGCCACGCCGAAGGCGACCACCGCCACCGCCCAGAAGGACGCGATCAGATACGCGGCGTCGCGCGGGCGCAGGGCCTTCCGGCCCATCCGCCGGTCCAGCCAGCGCTCGGGAGGATCCAATGGTGAACTTGACTCCATCGCGGTGTAGTTCGCCGCCGCCGGAGGACTCCTTGGCACCGGTGCTCGTCAGGAGTCCAATCGCCGTGAAGCCCGCGTCCTTCACCTACCACCGCCCAAGCAGCACACAGGAGGCGGTCGCCATGCTCGCCGAGGATCCCGGTTCAGATCGACGTCAGATTGGGAGAGTTGCCGCGCTCGCGATGGGAGACGACGCGCCGGATCACCTCGAAGTAGCGCCCGAGGTGGTACGGCCCGAGGAACTGCTCCTGGACACGGCGCTGCGCCGCCAGCCCGATGCTCCCCGCCCGGTCGGTATCCGACAGCAGCCCGCTGATCGCGCTACCGACCTGCTCGAGGTTGCGTGGGTCGGAGATCAACAGCCCTGACCGGCCGTCGTCGATCTGGTCGCGGATCCCGCCGATCCGGCTCGCGACCACCGGCCGCTGCTTCCACATCGCCTCCGAGACGGTCAGTCCGAACCCCTCGGCGAGGCTCTTCTGCACGACCACGCTCGACCGGCGCTGGACCGCGTTGACGATTGCCGCGTTCTCCTCGATGTCGTCCATCGGCAGCGAGGTCAGGTGCACGCGCCGGCGCACGGGGCCGGGCAGGTCGTGCCAGGCGGCGTTGACCGAATTCAGCACCTGCACGCCCTCCGGGTCATCGGCGACAGCCGCGCACGAGGGCCCGGCCAGTAGCAGATGCCCGTCGCTGTGCTTGGCGACGTGATCGGCGAACGCGCGGAGCACGCCGAGCGGGTCCTTGAGCTGGTCCCACCGGGAAACCTGGGTGACCAACGGCTCATCGCCCACGAGCGGCTGCTCCTCGACCATCTCCGCGCGCCGGCCGACCCGGCCGGGCGTGCCGTCGGAGCGTGTGAACGTCGGATTTGCGTTCAGATCATGGTCGATGATCCCGGCGGTCGACAGGATCGCGAGCGACTGCTCGCGATTCTGCGCGGCGTTCTTGGGCGAGAACGCATCGATCGAGGGACGGATCACCGAGATCCGATCCCGCGGCAGCCCCTCCCACGCGAACCCCGCGCGGGAGAACACGTACGCGTCCGCGGGCAGCACGTAACCGCGCAGGAAGTCCCACGCCTCGCGCGCCTGGGCGTTGGCGTCGTCCAGGCCGACGTGGCAGCGCCAGATCACGGTCGCGCCGGTCGCCCTGACCGCGCTCGCGAGCCCGGCCGTCTGCGGATCGTGGAGGATCACGATGTCGCGCGGGTGCACGAGGCTCACGAGCTCCTCGGCGCTCGGAGCCAGGGTCCGCTCGTACACCTCGTGCTCCTCGTCACCCAGCGGGCCGCCGTCGCCGGGGAACCCATGCAGGTGATTGTGCAACCGCTTGGTGATCGCGAAGAAGTCCGGCTCCCCCGGGATCACCGCCCACCGCGCATCGACGCCAGCACCGCGACAGTACCCGAGTAGCGGGCGCAGCATCTCGACGACACCGCCACCCTTGGCGGTCGAGTTCACATTCCAGATCACGCGGCCGTGAAATTCACGGACGGCGTGCGTGACGAGATCGCCCAGCGCCTCGTACTCGCCTTCCGACAGCACCGACGCGAATCGCTCGGGCGCCATCGCCAGGACCGGCTCATGTTGAAGAACGGTCATGTCAGGCGACGGTGACTTCGTCGGCGAGGTACACGTTCTGGATCGCGTTCAGGATCTCGATCCCGTCATCCATCGGACGCTGGAACGCCTTACGACCACTGATCAACCCCGTACCACCAGCACGCTTATTGATCACCGCCGTACGCACCGCCTCCGCCAGATCCGACTCACCCGACGACGCGCCACCACTATTGATCAACCCAGCACGACCCATATAACAATTCGCCACCTGATACCGGCACAAATCAATCGGATGATCAGACGTCAACTCGCTATACACCTTCGACGACGTCTTCCCATAACTCACGCCATTCTGATTCAACGCCCCATACCCATTGTTGTTCTCAGGCAACTTCTGCTTGATGATATCCGCCTCGATCGTAACCCCCAAATGATTCGCCTGCCCAGTCAGATCCGCCGACACGTGATAATCCTTATCCGACTTGAACGCCGAATTCCGCAGATAACACCACAACACCGTAAACATCCCCAACTCATGAGCACGCTCAAACGCCTCACTCACCTCACGCAACTGCCGCGTGCTCTCATCACTCCCAAAATAAATCGTCGCGCCAACCCCCATCGCACCCATCTCCCACGCCCGCCTCACACTCGCAAACGGAACCTGATCAAACTTATTCGGATACGTCAACAACTCATTGTGATTCAACTTCACAATGAACGGAATCCGATGCGCATACCTCCGCGACACCGCCCCCAACACACCCAACGTCGACGCGACCGCATTACAACCACCCTCAATCGCTAACTCGACAATACTCGCCGGATCAAAATAAACCGGATTCGGCGCGAAACTCGCCCCAGCGCTGTGCTCAATCCCCTGATCAACCGGCAAGATGCTCAGATAACCCGTCCCCGCCAGCCGACCATGATCAAACATCTGCCGCAGATTCCGCACCGTCGCCGTGCTCCGATCCGTATCCAGCAACACCCGCTCGACGAAATCCGGCCCCGGCAAATGCAACAACGACCGATCAATCGTCTCCGAACGATGCTCCAAGAGCTCGCTCGCGTCAGCGCCAAGCAGATCAGAAATATGGTCGATCGTCGGCTCGGTGATGCTCGCCATTGCTTCGCTCCTCGAATTGGGCTGTGGGCGTTTCGCGGACCCAAGCCGCGGACGGATCCGCAGCCGTCGCTGTCGCTGTTCCTCTCCTAACCGGAACCGTCGCGACGAGCGGCCCTGAGGCCCTCGTCGATCCGGTCCGGTCCGATGCGGTATTGGTACCGATGGGGCCGTGCAGCGCCATCCGGGATACACCGCAATCCCGGTCCAGGAGAGGGGCTGATCGCCTGTTGCCGCTCATCTCGACGCGCAGTGCAACATCGTACGCCTTGGACGCCCTAGAGTGGCGCTGTGAGGGATTCACCCGGGCCCGCCCCGGCCCGCATCAAGATCGTGATCACGGATGACCATGCGATGGTTCGTGGCGGCCTGCGGCGCGTGCTCGAGAGCGCGGGTGACGTGCACGTCGTCGCCGAGGCTGGAGATGTGGAGGGGGCGCTGCGCCAGACGCGCGAGCACCAGCCGCAGATCGTCGTCCTGGACCTCAACATGCCGGGCCTCCCGACGCTGCCGGCGATCGAGGACTTCCTGGAGGCGTCGCCCGGAAGCGCCGTGCTGGTGCTGACGATGGAGGGCGATCCCGCGATCGCGCGCGAAGCGCTCGGTGCCGGCGCCAGCGGTTATGTACTCAAGGAGGCGGCGGAGAGGTACGCGGCCATGCCGGCAAGCAGGATCCCGAGGTAACCGCCCCACTTGGAGCATCTCGGCGTTGGCGCCGTAGTTGCCTGCGGCGAGCAGGAACAGCACCACTGTCAGAACGGCGAGCGCCGCGACGGTCACCACCGTGCTCCGGAACGCGCAGATCAGGAAGATCAGCGCCAGGCCCGCGAACGGCTAGAGAAGCCGGCCCATTGCGTGGCCAACCCGCGCCGCGGGCACGTCCTTGGAGAACCACTGCAGGATCGACGCAAGCGCGATCCAGAACGCGCCGAAGCACGTAAACAGCGCGCCGTTCATCGTGTTACCGGTCCGCAGCTGGATGAGACCGCCGATCAGTTGCGTGGCGCCGCCGAAGAACAGGCCGACACCGATCACAACCGGCACCACGGCCTTGTTGACCCCACCTGCGTTGACCAGGCTGATCATGAAAGTAGTGACTGCAAATGCGAACAGGCACACCGGGCCGGAGTTGGCCCAGGTCACCGCCGGCGGTGCCGGGGGCTCGGGCACGACATGGCCGTTCCCATTGCCACTCCGAGTCTTGATCTCGGGATGCGAGAGTACTTCGTCGATAGCGGATACTTCCGATTCTCTCCTCTGGGGGATATGTGTGAGACACAAGCGACACCTTCGGGACTCGGTTGGCTGAGGGTGCTGCGTAACGTATTGCTCCGGTGGCCGACTCTCATCGGCGGTGTGCCCTGAATTGAGGACCGCGCGAACTACCACGATGGCACCGGGTTCAACCCTCGGCCGCACCACCAGGTTCAACCCGCTTCCGTAGAAACCCGCACCCCTCCCCGTAGTTTCCCCGCGCCGATCTGATAGTAGTAGCGGATGTTGCAATCTACCTCCTTGCGCAACATACGCCGCCACCCGTCTCAGAGGAGAGCCTCATGTCTGTAACCCGTCCAATCCCTACCGAATCCTCTGCACCCGTCACCAGTTACCGCGCCGCCGTCGTGCACGAGTTCTACGCGCCCCTGTCGATCGAGGATGTGCCTCGCCGAGACCTGGAGCCCGGGCAGGTGCTGGTCAAGGTCGAGGCCTCCGGCCTGTGCCACACCGACATTCACGCCGCCCACGGCGACTGGCCGGTGAAGCCTGAGCCACCGTTCATCCCCGGCCACGAGGGCGTCGGCAGGGTTGTCGAGCTCGGCCCCAGCGTGACCGAGGTCGCGGTCGGCGATCGGGTCGGGATGCCGTGGCTCGGGTACGCATGCGGTACCTGCGACTACTGCGTGTCCGGCTGGGAGACGCTGTGCGAGTCGCAGGAGAACATGGGCTATTCGATCGACGGCGGCTTCGGCGAGTACGCGATCGCGTTCGCGCGCTACGTCGTCAAAGTGCCCGAGGGAATCGACCCGCTCGACGCGGCGCCACTCACCTGCGCGGGCGTGACTACTTACAAGGCCGTCAAGATGGCCGGCACCCGCTCGTCCGACCTCGTCGCGGTGTTCGGGGTCGGTGGACTCGGACACCTCGCGATCCAGTACGCGGCGATCGCCGGCGGGCGAGTGATCGCCGTTGACCTGCACGACGAGAAACTCGACCTGGCCCGCGAGCTCGGTGCCGAGTTCACCATCAACGCCGCCACCCAGGATGTCGTCGAGGAGATCAAGGCCCTCGGCGGCGCCGACCAGGCGATCGCACTGGCGGTCTCGCCACGCGCGTTCGAGCAGGCCTACGGCACCCTGCGCCGCGGCGGCAGGCTGGTGTTCGTCGCCCTGCCGGCCGACAACGAGATCAGGTTGCCGATCTTCGAGACGGTGCTGAACGGAATCACGATCATCGGCTCGATCGTCGGCACCCGCACCGACCTGCGCGAGGTGTTCGAGCTCCACGCCGCCGGCAAGACCCGCGTCATTCGCGAGGTCCGCTCCCTGGATCAGGTCAACGAGTCAATCGCCGACGTCGAGGCCGGTCGGGTCGCGGCGCGGATCGTGTTCCAGATGTAGCTGCACTGGGCGGAGTTGCGCTCGCGGCGCTTGGCGGCGCCGCGAGCGCCGACCGCGGTTCATCTTTCCGTCCGGTGACCCCACCCGGCCACCGCCACCACTCAGGAACCCCCAGGCTCCCCGGTCACCGCCAGCTTCGTGCTCATCTTGATCGCCCTGACCGCACCGGTGGCACCGGCCTGGAGTGTCACACCGATCGCGATCACGAAGATTCCGGGGATCAGGAGCACGCGTGAGCCCAGCATCAGGATCCCGAGCCGGCCGAGCAGGTAAGGGGGGGTGCAGATCGTCGCCCCCAGCGCGCCGCCGACCGCGGTCGTCCACAGCTTGTCGCGCCTGGACTGTGTCGGTTTGACCCCGATCAGCCGGGCCGGCACGGCCACGTAGCAGACCATCATCAGTCCGACGACGATCCCCAGGCAGAGGACGAACCAAGGACGTTGGGCGCGCGTGACCACGAGCGTCGAAAGCGCCAGCAGCACGCCGACGATGGCGCCGGAGACCAGGATCGGCACCAGGTTGCGGCGCGCCTCGTCGACCGCCGGCCGGATCTGCGGCGGGCCCGACCGAGCGATCGCGAACGCAAACACGGCGTTGAGGAAGAAGCTCGCCATCGTGATCGTGACGACCAGCAGCCCGAGCGGAATCAGGATCGGGCCGCGCAGGACGGGGAGGGACTTGCCCTGGAGCACGTGCACCTTGAGATCGAACATCGCCAGCCAGATCCACATCGCCGGTAGGACCTGCACCAGCGTCAGGCGCCAGTTCGACACCAGCAACCTGAGCCCGTCGAACAGCAGCGCGAAGGCACCGACGGTGAACGCGAGCGGGGCGAACATGCGCCGCGAGCGGCTGAGGCGGAGCACCGCGTCCCGGATCTGCGCATCGTCACCTTGCTCGATCGCCGAGATCAGCGACCGGATCCGCTTCCAGAGCCCGGCGGCCTGCCGCTTGGCGCTCACCCGCGCGGTACGAACGGGCGTGTTTCCCACGCGCCGTCCGAGGCGATCGTCAGCGACGTCGCCTCCGGGATCTCGTGCCACGCGCCGGCCAGCTCGGCGAGGGGCTCGGAGACGACGAGGTGGTCTCCCTCGTGCAGCTGTTGCAGGCGGCGGTTCTCCGGATGCAGTCGCTTGATCGCATCGACGTCGGCCGAGCGGAACAGGGTGCGCGACTGACCCTCGGTGGAGTAGCGCACCGCCCACAGGCTGACCCCGTCGCTGACGCCGATGCTGGTCTGAAGCGCCGGCTCGATCCCGTTGCGCCGCAGCGTCTGCTCGACGAACCCGACCGCCGACTCGATCGCGCTCAGCGGGTCGTCCTCGAGGCCGAAGGTCAGCGCCAGGTGGAAGATCACCTCGGAGTCGGCGGAGCCCTCGATCGCCGCGAACGAGGGCCCGTCCAGCGCCAGCATCAACTCCTTGCGAACGAGGTGAAACTCGTTGATCAGGCCGTTGTGGACGAACAGGCATCGGCCGTGCGAGAAGGGATGACAGTTCGTCTCCTGCACCGCCGTGCCGGATGTGGCGCGCACGTGCGCGAGGAACAGCGGCGTCTCGATGTGAGCCGCGAGGTTGCGGAGGTTCGGATCTCCCCAGGCCGGCGAGATGCTGCGGTAGACGCCGGGCCCCTCCCCCACTCCGTACCAGCCGACGCCGAAGCCGTCGCCGTTGGTCGTCTCCGCGCCCATCCTCGAATGCAGGCTCTGGTCGACCAGCCCGTGCCGGGGCTTGAACAACAATTCCTCGATCAACAGCGGCTGCCCGTGCCAGGCCATCCAGCGACACATGTGGCCACGATTCCACCCTCGCGGCGCCCGGTCCTCATCCGATCAGGATGAGATCCGGCGGTCCGTCCCCCGGCGAGCTAACGTCGAGTTCGCTCGCCGGGGGACGGCGAGCGAACGTCGAGTTCGTGGAGCGGACCGCTCACTCACGGCGCAGGTCCGCCGGTGCCGGCGTCGACGCCGTCCCGTGACAGTCCTTCCACTTGCGCCCGCTGCCACACGTGCAAGGCTCGTTGCGGCCGCGCCGTGCGTCCCGGCGCGCGTATAGAGCCATGATCTCCGCCGGCGCGCGATCCTCCGCCAGCAGCGCCGCCATCGTCTGCATCGGCTGCTGGACGTGGCCGAAGAACAGCTTGAACGACGGGCACAGGTAATTGAGACCCGCCTCCCCGTCGGGAGTGACGGTGAAGCGATCCTTCGGACAGCCGCCGTGACACGCGAACCGCACGTCACACTCACGGCAGTAGCGCGGCAGCGTCTCGCGCTTGTCGAGCCCGAACCGCTGCTGCTGCTCGGACGCGACCAGGTCCGCCAAGCGACGGTCGGTGATGTTGCCGAGCAGGTACCGGGGCTCGACGAAGTGATCGCAGCTGTAGACGTCGCCGGTGTGCTCGAGCGCGAGCGCGAGGCCGCAGGTCTCGCAGTGCACGCACATGCCGGGCTGCTCGCCGACCCAGTTCGCCAACGCGGTGTCGAACATCTGCACGTAGATCCGCGCGACGTCCCGCCGCACCCACTCCTCGAAGATCTCGATCAGAAACCGTCCGTAGCCCTGCGGCGAGACCGAACGGCCGGTGACGACATCACCGTCCTGCACGTACAGAGGCCGGTCGCGCCACGACGACCACGGCACGGTGCCGTCCTGTGTGACCTCCGCGACGCGCTCGATCACGGGGATGAACTGCATGAAGCGCGCGCCGCACTCGTCGCGCAGAAAGCAGTACAGCTCACGACCGCGATCCTCGTTGGCCGCGTGGACGGTCGTCAGGATGTTGTATTCGACGCCCTCGGAGCGGAGCTGCCCGAGGCCGCGCATGACCTGATCGAAGCTGCCGCGGCCGCCGCGGGTCACCCGGAACGTATCGTGGATCTCGCGCGGGCCGTCGATCGAGATCCCGACCAGGAAGTCGTGCTGCTTGAAGAACGCCGCCCACTCGCGATCGAGCTTCGTACCGTTGGTCTGGATCGTGTAGTCGGCGCGCTGTCCGGGCCGCAGGTATTGGTTGACGAGCTCGACCGAGCGCCGGAAGAACTCGATCCCCATCAGCGTCGGCTCACCTCCCTGCCACGCGACCTGGACGACCGGGACGCGCGCGTGCGCCTCGATCAGCTGCCGGATGTAGGTCTCCAGCAGCTCGTCGGCCATCCGGAACCGGCTCCCCGGATACAGCATCTCCTTGGAGAGGAAGAAGCAGTAGGAGCAGTCGAGGTTGCAGACCGCGCCGGTCGGCTTCGCCAGTAGATGGAATGCCGGCGGCGCCTCCGCACGCAGGCTCATCGGGCTGGCCGTCGCGGCCGCTGGATTGAGCAGGCTGGCTGCGCGATCACTCCGGATGTCATAGCAGACCGGGTTGCATCACCCGGTTCGGATGACCTCGCCGCTGCCGCCGGGTGACAGGATCACGTGATTGCTCCGGCTGATCGGTGTCGTGCTCTCTGTAGGGCTGGCGGACTCGCTCAATCCGAGCACCGTCGGACCGGCGTTGTACCTCGCTACCGCCGGCCGGCGCGTGTTGCAGGTGACCGAGTTCACGTTCGGCGCGTTCGTCGTGAACTTCGTCGCTGGGGTCGTGCTGACGATCGGACCCGGGCGGCTGTTGCTGGGTCTCGTGCCCCATCCGCGGACGAACGTCCGGCACGTGATCGAACTGGTCGCGGGCGTGATCCTGCTCGGCGCCGCGGTGGCGCTGTGGATCGGGCGGCGCAACCTGGCGCGCCGCGAGCTGCCGATGAGCACCGCCGGTGGCGGCCACTCGGCCCTGATCGCCGGCGCCTCGATCGCGGCCGTCGAGCTGCCGACCGCGGCGCCGTACTTCGCGGTGATCGCGGGGATCGTCGCCTCGAGCGCGAACGTACCTCAGGAGCTCGGTCTCCTGGCCCTCTACAACCTCGCGTTCGTGCTGCCGCTGCTGGCGATCGTCGTGGTCCTGCTCGTCGCCGGACAGCGTGCGGACCCGCTGCTCCAGGAGGGCGGAGCGTGGCTGCAACGCCGCTGGCCGGTTGTGCTGGCGGGTCTGTTGTTGTTTGTCGGCAGCGCCCTGACGGTGCTCGGGGGCACCGGCCTGGTCAAGCATTAGGGATAATCGAATTCGGGCTCACGAGGAGGAGTGTTATGGCTACAGAAGCGACCGAACCCACCACGCAGGCACCGTCCGGCGGCGGCAAGCTGCCCCGGGACCGGATCCCACACATGGTTGCCCACCTCTCTGTGTCGGAGCGGGTCGCGCGCGGCAAGGCCGCACGGTCGGAAGTGCCGCGATCCTCGCATGCCGCGTTCGAGCCCTCGCCGACGCGGACCGACCCGGTCGAGTTGCTCGAGCGTCAGGCGCAGACGCGGGTGCCGGAGCTGGTGCCGATCCGCTACGGCCGGATGCTGGTCTCGCCATTCACCTTTTACCGTGGCGCCGCCATGATCATGGCCGAGGACCTGGCGTCGACGCCGCGATCGGGATTGACCGTTCAGTGCTGCGGCGACGCGCACCTGTCGAACTTCGGCGTGTTCGCGTCGCCCGAGCGAAGGCTGATCTTCGATCTCAACGACTTCGACGAGACGCTCCCGGGCCCGTGGGAGTGGGACGTCAAGCGCCTGGCAACCAGCATGCTGATCGCGGCGATCGACGACGGCTTCGCGGTCAAGGACCAGGAGCGGATCGTGCTCGACACGGTCGGCGCTTACCGCGACTGGATGCGGCAATTTGCGGCGATGAACAATCTCGATGTGTGGTACTCGCGGCTCGACACCGAGGAGGCGCTCCAGCAGTTCGCCTCGCAGTTCAAGCCCAAGCAGATGCAAGCGGCCGAGAAGCAGTTCGCGAAGGCGCGTACGCGTGACAGCATGTCGGCGTTCGCGAAGCTGACCGAGGTCGTTGACGGCAAGGTGCGGATCGTCGACCAGTCGCCGTTGATCGTGCCGATCTCCAAGCTCGCGAACGAAGGCGAGGCCGACGCGATCTTCGAGAGCCTGCAGGAGCTGATCCGCAACTACCGCGAGACGCTCGAGTTCGACCGCCGCGTGCTCCTGGAGCAGTTCGAGCTGATCGACTTCGCGCGCAAGGTCGTCGGCGTCGGGAGCGTCGGTACCCGGGCCTGGATCGGGCTGATGGTCGGCCACGACGAACGCGACCCTCTGTTCCTGCAGATCAAGGAGGCCGAGGCGTCGGTACTGGAGGCGTTCCTCGGACCGAGCGGGTTCTCCAACCACGGCGAGCGGGTCGTGACCGGGCAGCGCCTGATGCAGGCGGCGAGCGACATCTTCCTCGGCTGGCTGCGGGTCGAGGCGGGGCTCGACGGCAAACGCCGCGACTTCTACGTCCGGCAGTTGAAGGACTGGAAAGGCTCGGCGGTGATCGAGCAGATGGTCCCGGACGGGATGGCCACGTACGGGAAGTTGTGCGGCGGGACGCTCGCGCGGGCACACGCGCGCAGCGGCGACCGGATCGCGATCGCCTCCTACCTCGGCAGCGGCGACGTCTTCGACCGGGCGATCCTGGACTTCGCCAAGGCCTACAGCGAGCAGAACCAGCGGGACTACGACGAGCTCACCGGGGCGGTCGAATCGGGTCGGATCAAGGCCGAGACCGGGCTCTAGCAAGCCCGGTCCAGCCGCGCGAGCCGTCTAGCGCTCCGACATCTCGTCGATGCACGCGGTCGTCGCCAGGATCAGCGCATCGTCCTGTCCGGGAGCGACCTCGATCCCGTAGGTGTCGCGGATCCTGAACCAGCGCTTCGAGACCTCGGCGATCTTCTCCCCATCGCGCTCGATCTCGTACTCGTGATCGACGATGTTGCCCTTAGCGCTCAGCTCGCCGCCATCCTCGAGCTCGATCGAAAAGCGGTCGCGCAGCGGCGTGATCAGCGCTTTCTTGATCGTCGCCACGGTGTCCCCGCCGCGCTCGATCTTCATCGTGTCGCGGATGTGGAGGTCCTTTTTCTGCGCCTTGAACAGCTCCTCACCGGACGTGCTCTCGAGGACGAAGGTGTCGCGGACCCGAAGCGCCTTCCCGTTAACCTTGAACGCGCGCTCGCCGTTCTCCGTCTCGATCCAGAAGTCATCGCCGATCGCGAACAGCTTCTCCCGCATCTGGTAGCGGGTGCCGCTGCCCTCTTCGTGCCTGTCTAGGAATCCCATCACTGCTCCTTTGCTCGCCGAACATAGAGTTCCACCTGCAGGCCCGGTGGCGGTTCATCCGGATCGGGTGAAACCGGTCGTCGCGCCGCGTGCGACCGTTACGAACACCAATGCAATGAAGGGAGACCGAAGATGAGCGCTGCACCTGACGACACGCCGATCCTCGACCTGGTCGCGAAGATGACGGCGGACTCACTCGAGACGACGAGCCTCGACGATCACGCGCTGATGCTGGTGCGGATCGCCGCGCTCGCGGCCGTCGACGCCCCCGCGGCGTCATACCTGATGAATCTCGGCGCCGCCGACAAGAGCGGCGTCACCGCCGATCAGATCCAGGGTGTCCTCGCCGGCGTCGCGCCGATCATCGGCACCGCCCGGGTGGTGTCAGCCGCGGCCAAGGTCTTGGAGGCGCTCGGGCTGGCAATCGAGATCGCCGAGCTCGAGGAAGAGGACGAGTAGCGCGTCTCTCGCCTGATTTAATCCGCGCGGTCTGGGTATCAGACCGGACTCAGGTTGCCGCCAAACTAAGAGAGCGACCGTGACCGAAGCACCCGCGGAGCTGATCCGGCGCTCCGACCTGGAGCTGTTGCGGACCCACGAGCCCGTCGTCTCCTACACCAAGGGCGAGCTGTTCCTGCCGACCGCCGTCGGTCCGTATGTCGCGCAGTGCAGTCTCTGGACGGGGGTGCGCGGCGGCAAGCAGACCCAGCTCGTGCATCAGGGCGAGATGAGCTTGGAACGCCTGTCCGAGGAGGGCTCTCGGCATCGCGACCGGCCGCTGTTCCTGCGCTTTGTCGAGAAGCCGTTCGGCGGCGCCGAGTACGCGCGCTGGCGACGGCTGCCGCGCGAGCGGATCAGCGCCACCGGACGGTTCACGACGACCGGGGTGTTCGGGCGGCTGATCGACGCCGGCCTACGGGCATCGTTGCTGCTGCGCGGGACGGTGCCGTCCGGGGTCGCGGCGGCGGCCGAGACCACCTATCGCGAGCGGCTCGACGCGAGCCGGTTCACCTACTACGGGCGGGTCGTCCGCGGCGGCGGCTACGTCTGCCTCCAGTACTGGTACTTCTACGCGATGAACGACTGGCGCTCGACGTTCCGCGGCATCAACGATCACGAGGCGGACTGGGAGATGGTCACGATCTACCTTGCCGAGCAGGACGACGGCGGCGCCCCAGTACCGGAATGGGTCGCGTTCTCCTCCCACGATTACCACGGCGACGACCTGCGCCGCCGGTGGGATGACCCCGAGCTCCGGCGGGAGGGATCGCGGCCGGTCGTGTTCGCCGGCGCGGGCTCGCACTCGGGCGCCTTCATCCCCGGCGACTATGTCGTGACCGTCGATCCCGCGCCGGTCCGGGCGGTGGTCGGCCTGCTGCGCCGGTTCCGCCGCCTGCTGGCGCCGTGGCGCCACTACACCGGCGACGCGGCCGGCATCGGGATCCCGTTCGTCGACTACGCACGGGGTGACGGAGTCACGATCGGGCCGCAGCACAGCCGCCAGTGGTCCCCGGTCCTGATCGACGACGAGACCCCGTGGGTGCGCGACTACCGCGGTCTGTGGGGCCTCGATACGCGCGACCGCTTCGGGGGCGAGCGGGCCCCGTCCGGCCCCCGGTACGAGCGCGACGGCTCCGTGCGGACGTCCTGGGCCAATCCGCTCGGATGGGCGGGGCTGCTCAAGGTCCCGGCTCACGAGCAAGACCTCGGCACCGCGCTCCAGGAGCGGATCGCGGAGATCGACCGCCAGCTGAGCGAGCTCGACGCCACGATCGAGTCCGACCGTACCGCGCTCCGCGGCCTGCGTGCCCAGGCCCGCTCGCTCAGCACGCACGCCTACGCCGAATCATCGGCGCGCAGCCGCCAGGCCGAGGTCGCCGAGCGCGAGACGGCGTTGAACAGGACGATCGCGACCCGCACGAGCCTCGCCGAGGAGCGCCGCGCGCATCTCGCTACGCTCGCAAGCCCGATCGCGCCCGAGCCGCCGCAGGCGCACGTTCGCCGTCCCCACCAGCCGCACATCGCGGAGCAGGAGCGGCGCACCCGGTTTCTCAAGCTGTGGGCGGCGCTGAGCACGCCGCTGCTGCTCGGGGCCGTGATCATCGTGGTGCTGCTCGCCTCGCCGTTCGTGTTCGTCGTCGAGATCGTCGCGCTCGTGCTGCTGTTCACCGGGGTCGAGGCGGTTGCACGCCGACGACTGCTGTCGTTCGTCGCCAGCACGATCCTGCTGCTGGCGGCGGTGGCGCTGCTCGTCGTGCTGGTGCTGCTGTTCCTCAAGCACTGGCGCACCGCGCTGGCGGTGCTGATCGGCATCGCGGCGCTCGCGCTGCTGATCGGGAACCTGGAGGACTTGGGGAGGCGGTGACGCGGCCGCGCGCGCCGGGTGGCCCCACCCACTGGGAAGGATCTGCACGCAGTCGGGGTCTTCGTTGATGACCCGCTCAGCCGGCGGGTCGATCCGAAACCCGCGAACTGGGAGCACGATGATGACAAGCAGAGTGAAGTTCCCCGCAGTCGGCGTCGCCGCGCTCGCGGGTTGGCGCTGATCGTCGCTGGGTGCGGCAGCAGCAGCTCGAGCACGAGCACGGTCACCGCCGCCGCCAGCACCACCGCGGCCTCGAGTGCGTCGAGCGCAGTCGTCCACGGCGTCGCGATCAGCACCGCGAAGGGCCCGGACGGCACCTACCTCACGAGCGCGTCCGGACGAGCGCTGTACCTGTGGGTCGCCGACACCAATGGGAAGTCGAGCTGCGCCGGCGAGTGCGCCAAGGTTTGGCCTCCGGTGATCAGCAACGGGACGCCGCCCGTGTCCGGCGGCGTCAACGCGTCCGACCTCGGCACGATCACGCGCACCAATGGGCAGAAGCAGGTGACCTACATGGGCCACCCGCTTTACTACTTCGTCGCTGACACGGGCCCGGGCAAGATCAAGGGTCAGGGCAGCGACTCGTTCGGCGCCAAGTGGTGGCTGGTGGCCCCGTCCGGCTCGGCGATCACCACGGGCGGCTCGTCCACCGCCGCCGCGTCGGGCGGCTCATCCAGCGCCTCCTCGAGCGGCTCGGGCGGCGGCGGCTGGAGCTGAGCCGGCGGAGCCTCAACGTGCCACAGCCATCTGCCGGTGCCCGCGTCCGCGCGGGCACCGTCGCCGGCAACGGCGCGGGCGGGTCGATCGGCCACCCGCCGGCCACGGTCGAGCGACCGATCGGCCCGTGGGCCTTCACGGGTGTCGCGATCGCGTCGTTCGGCGGCCCGCTGGCGCTGGCCGGCCTGATGGCGCCTGGTGTACTCGGCGACGGGAGCGCCTCAGCGGGATTGGCGATGCTCGCCGCGGTCGTCGTGTTCACGGCGCCGCTGGCGATCTGGCTGCGGTACTCACGGCATGTCAGCAGCTCCGGCGGGCTGTATGCGTTCGTCGAGGCGGCCGCCAGGCGGCGGGTGGCGCTGGCCCAGGCGGCGATCTGGATCGTCAGCTATGCGCTCTATCTGATCTACACCACGGTCCAGATCGTCTACGACATCCTCCCCGAGGTGCTGCCGGGCGAGCGTCAGTACCAGACGCTGCTGGCGCTGCTGATCCCGATCGTGCTGACGGCGGTGATGGTCGCCGGGCGCGCGAGCGCGCTAATCGTGATCGGGCTGATCGCGGCGGGCCAGTTGGCGCTCGCGGGCGTCCTCGACGCCGTCACGATCGCGCACCTGTCGACGCCCGTACCGAGCTTCGGGACTGGCGCGCCGGCGGGCGCCCTCGCGAAGGCGAGCGCCCAGACCTCGCTGCTCTACATCTGCGGCAGTCTGCCTCTGTTCCTCGGCGGCGAGCTCGCCCACCCCGCGCTGACGATCCGGCGTGGCCTGATCGGCGCCTACCTGGTGACCGCGCTGGTGATCGTGCTCGCGGTCGCGCCGCTCGCGAGTGCACCCGGGTTGGCGCAGACCGAGATCCCCGGCGTTAGCGTGGCTCAGCAGTTCGCGGGCCGCGGCCTCGGATACGCGATCGGGATCGGGATCGCGGTCAGCACTGCCGGCGTAATCCTGTGCGAGTACCTCGCGCTGACGCGGCTCGTGCACGCGATCAGCAACTGGCGGCTGCGCCCGATCACGCTCGCGATCGGCGCGGGCCTCGTGGCGGCGGCGCCATTCAGCCTGATCGACCCCGAGGGCTTCTACAACGCGCTGATCAAGCCTTCGCTGGTCGCGCTCTGGGTCAGCCACTGATCGTGTTCCTCGCGTATCCGCGGTTCGCCCGCAAGCTGCGGCAGCGAGCGCTGCCGGCTTGGGGGCTGGCGTTCGTCGCGAGCGGGCTTGCGGTCTACGGGCTCTGGACCGCGCTTCAGCAGACGGCGAGCTGAAACGCCGACCGGCGAGCTCAGTTGGCCGCGGGCGGCTCAGCCAGCCGGCGCTCGAGCAGGCGCCGCTCGGCATCGTCGTGGACACGCGCCAACGCGCGGCGGTATGCGGCGTCCGCCTCGGCCGTGCGGCCGAGCCGGCGCAGCAGCTCGCCACGGGCCGAGTGCAGGTAGTGGAAATCCTCCAGAGCGAGACGATCGATGATCTCGAGCCCCGCCCCGGGCCCCTCCACTTCGGCCAGCGCGATCGCCCTGTTGAGCTCGACGACGGGCGACTCGGTCAGGCGCGCGAGCTCACCGTAAAGCGCGGTGATCTGGGGCCAGTCGGGTTGCGGCTCGGCGTGCAGCGACGCGATCGCCGCCTGGATTACATAGGAACCGCGGCCGCGCAGCGCCAGCGCCCGGTCGAGCATCGCCCGTCCCTCGCCGATCGGCGCCGTATCCCACAGCGAACGGTCCTGGTCGGCGAGCAGGATCAGCTCGCCGTCCCGGAACCGCGCCCGCCGGCGGGAGTCGTGCAGCAGCACCAGCGCCACCAGGCCGGCCAGGAGGGAGCGGCCGTCGCGCTGTTTCCTGGGTTGTGCAGCTCGACGCCGGAACCTGCTCAACTTCCCAGATCCGCTCCGCCCACGGCCGTCTGGAAAATTGAGCATGACTCTATCGTGCCGAGTTTCCCAAACGATCGATCCGCGGTCGGGTTTGGGGACTTGAGCAGCGGGATGCGATCATTCGCCGCCGCCAAGACGCGACCAACGGGACCGACAATCGCCAGCGTCAAGCAACACATCATGATCGCCGCGCCGCCCCGGCCCGACGCCGCCGCGCCGCCCCGGCCCGACGCCGCCGCGCCGCCCCGGCCCGACGCCGCCGCGCCGCCCCGGCCCGACGCCGCCGCGCCGCCCCGGCCCGACGCCGCCGCGCCGCCCCGGCCGGACGCCGCCCAGCCGCTCCGCGCCGACGCCGCCGGGCACCCGGACAGATGACGCGCACGCGCTGGATGGCTCTGTTCTTCGCGCTCGGGTCGACATGCTTCCTCCTGGGTCCGTTTCCGGGCTACGCAAAGCTGGTCGGCGATTCGGCGGTCGGGATCACGTTCTTTGTCGGCTCGATCCTGTTCACGAGTGGCGGCGCGTTTCAGAGCTGGCTCGCGTGGCCCGGGCGCGGGTCGAGCGGCGGCGGACGGGCCGCCTGGTGGGCGGCGGCGATCCAGTCCGCCGGCACGGTGTTCTTCAACGTGACCACCCTTCAGTCCCTGACCACGGCCGTGTCGGACCCCAACTACAACCGGCTCGTGTGGCGCCCCGATGCGTTTGGCTCGGTCTGTTTCCTGGTCTCAGGGGCGATTGCGTACCGGGCGTCGGCGCGTCATGGTTGGTTGCCGGCCCGCACGGGCGATGGATGGTGGCAGGCAGGGGTCAACCTGCTCGGTTGCATCTTCTTCGGGATCGCGGCGGTCGCCGGCTATGTCGTGCCGTCGAAGGGCTCGCTGCTGGACCTGGCGGCGGCGAACTGGAACACGTCGCTGGGAGCTGCCTGCTTTCTGATCTGCGCGCTCGCGACCCTGCGCACCGGGACGACGTCGAAGATCCTCGAGTTCCGTCGTCTGCGCCATCTGGAGCAGGCGGTCGAGCGCGATCTCGACCGGATCGTGTGAGGCGATCAACGGCCGGCCAGGGGGCTGGCTACCCCTGATGATGCATGCATACCGGCTGGTATGGGTAACCCTCTGCTGGCAAGCTCCGGCGCAAGGAGTGGCCAGGTGGCCGAGCAGAGAATCGCTCAACCGGATCGCGGAGACGTCCAGCTGCGCGAGCGTGACGTCAGGGTGATGGTCGTCGACGACCAGGACGTGTTCCGCGCGGTGCTCAGGGAGCTGGTCGCGGCGACGCGGGGGTTCGTTCTGGTTGGCGAGGCCACGTCGGGCGAAGACGCGCTGGCGGCGATGCCGGCCCTGCAGCCCGACTTCGTGGTGATGGATGCGCTGATGCGCGACATGGGGGGCGTGGATGCAGCCGAGGCGCTGCTCGACCGCTACCCCGACCGGGTCGTGCTGCTCGTGTCGGTGCTCGATCTCGGGGGACCTCCGCCCACCGGCCCCGCCGGCGAGCAGGTCCCGTTCGTGTACAAGCAGGACCTTCGCACGAGCGTGCTGCGCGAAGTGTGGCAGCGGCACCGGCCGCCCGACAGCTAACCCGTAACGGCTGCGCCCGGGCCGTTGGCGGACGCGAATGGCCCGAGCAGGTCCCGCTTGTGCTCGGGGCGAGTGGCGAGATCGATCGTCTCCCCCTCCACCAGCATCAGCGTGACGACGATCGCCTCTTCGCCGATCCCGTGGAGGCGTTTGCGCTCAGCGGCGCTGGCGGGGCGGGCCGATGCCTCTTCGGCCCACACCAGGTCCTCCTTCCAGGCGGCTGGCAGCCCGCGGAACGCGAACACGTCGTGGATCCACACGCCGTGCCCCGGCGACCAGCGCTGGCTCTCGGACCAGCGGATGTTCACCGGCACGTTGCCAGGTCGCTTACGCAAGGCGCGATCGCGGAGGATCAGGGTCACGATCCCGACAGCGCAGAGCCAGAGGGGAATGCCGACGACGGCCAGAACTACCCACAACACCGGCTCGCACACTGGCAGCCGGGGTCCGCACCTGCCTCATCCGAATCGGATGAGTCACTGTGCCGCAGCGGCCTGTTGCGCCGCCCGTCGTGCCAGTGCCCGCTGCGTGAGCAGCGTCAGGCACCCACCCACGAGCAGCATCACGACGTTGATCCCCAGCACCAGCAGCGCGCCGAGCGCCTTCGACGCCGCGCCGACGCCCGCGGCGACGCCGAGATACGCGGAGGCCGGGATCGTGGTCACGGAGATCGCCACTCCGACGGCGGAGCTGGCTCTCGTCTCGAGCGCGAGCATGCCCGCGATCCCGGCCGCGAGCGCGACGATCGGGGTCGAGATGTTGACGGTCGAGAGACCCTCGAGAAACGTCTGGTGGCCAACCACGAAGCTGCTCGGCAGCAAGCCCAGCTGGTGAAGCACGAACGTCATCACCCCGCCGACGAGGCACGCGAGCCCAAGGCCGATCGTGAGCGCCGCCAGTCCACGGGCCGCAAGGCGCCAGCGGCGGAGCACGAGCGCCGTCGCGGTGGCGGTGATCGGGAGCGTGTCGGGGCTGATCGCCATCGCGCCGACGATCAGGATCTGGTTCGCGTAGATCACCCCGAACGCCGCGATCACCCCCGCCATTGCCATGAACACGAGGTAGCGCGCGAGCGGCCGTGCGTTCGCTCCGGCCTGGCTCAACAGGTCCGCCCAAACCACGCTCGCGAGCGGACGCTGGGCGACCGACGGCCCGATCGTGTCGAGGCGCAGCAGGACGAGATCCTCTTTCGCCACGCCCAGCCGGGTCATCTCCTGCAGTGCGCCGTCGACCGCGTCGTCGACGAGGTCGGCCGTAACCACCGACTTGCCGGAGTCGCGGTCTGCGGTCCGGATCACATGGCGTGAGCCCGCCAGCAGCTCCAGTTGCTCCGCCACGTCGGCCATCGCCGGCGAAGCTCCGAAGACCCGCAGTTGAAGCACGCCACCCCGCTCAGCCGCCCAGGCGAACGAGGCGGTCGTCGACAGCGCCGACCGTGACCGCGTACGCGACATGGGTCCCGACGCTGGTCGCGATCGCGTCCGCAGGCCACCGCCACGGCGGCGGCGTGCGACCCAGCAACGGGAACAGCGACAGCGTCGCGCCGATCAGCGTTCCGAAGAAGGCGGCGGTCGCTTCTGGTTCGCCGATCGCGCGGCGCAGCACGCCGTGCCAGAGCCCGAACGCCGAGCCGTAGCTCCAGCGCAGGATCAGGCCGAGGTCGCGATCTTCACGCGCTGTCACGTGCGGGAGATGCATCACGCCCGCAACGATCTGGCCGGGCACGAGCGAGTCGTCGTAGTCGAGCGGGCCGCGATGAGCTGGTCGAAGCCGCCGCTCGAGCGCGTATGCGAGCGTCAACGTCGCGGTCCCCGCAGCCCCGGCGATCACGCTCCGAACGGGCCACGGCAGCCTCATCCGTGGCCCTCCACCGAGATCACCCGGTCGCACAGATCCAGGCCCTCGCTGCGGTGCGTGATCAGCAGCACGGTGCGGTCGCGCGCGGCGGCGAACAGATCATCGATCAGCGCCGTCGCCGTGTCGGGATCGAGGTGCGCGGTCGGCTCGTCGAGGATCAGCATCGGTGCGTCGGCGAGCAGCGCTCGGGCCACCACGATCCGCTGGCGCTGACCCCCCGACAGCTCACGACCCTGCTCCCCTACGAGCGTGTCGAGCCGCTCCGGCAGGCTGTCCACCCAGTCCCAGATCCGCGCGCGCCGGAGCGCCTGTTCGATCTCCAGGTCGCCGGCGTCGGGCCGCGCGAGGCGAACGTTGTTGCGGATCGAAGTCGAGAACAGGTGCGATTCCTGGCCGGCGACCGCGATCGCCCGGCGGATGTCCTCGAGCCGGTAGGTGCGCAGATCCCGGCCGGCGATCGTCACCTGTCCGAATTCCGGGTCGAGGAACCGCAGCAGCAGGTTGACGACCGTCGTCTTACCGGCGCCGCTGGCGCCGACCAGTGCAACGAGCTCGCCGGGGTCGAGCCGCAGGCTGACGCCGTCGAGCGCGGGGCGCTGCTGGCCCGGATAGCGAGCGCGAACGTCCTCGAGCTCGACCGCGAACGGCCACGCCGGGGCGGCCGCCGGCTCGACCGGGTCGCGGACCGCCGCCTCGCGCTCGGTCAACTCGAGGATCCGCCGACCCGCGGCCAGCGTCGCGGACAACTCGCGGGCAGCCGCCGCCAGCGGCGTCACGGCCTCGAACGAGGCCAGCGCCAGCAGGGCCAGCATCGCGATCAACACGCGGTCCAGGTGCCCGTGCGCGGACGCACCGATCGCGACGGCGAGCACGCCCGCCACGGTGACGCCCGTCACCGCCAGGCCAAGGCCATCGGCGAGCCCCGCGGCGCCCGCGTCGCGTCGCGCCACGCTCACGAGCGAGGAGTCCGCGTCCCGGATGCGCGCCAGCCTGGCCCGCTCGCCGCCGAACGCGACGACCTCGGGAGCGGCACCGAGCAACTCCACCAGCTCGGCCGCGAGCTCCCCCCGCGCCGCCGCCTGCCGCCGTCGCGCGCGGGCTCCGAGGAAGCCCGACACCGCCGGCACCGCGATCCCCCCGACCAGCAGGCCGGCGGCGAGCACCAGGCCGGCGGCGGGAACGAAGGCGGCGGCGACGCCGGCCGAGAGGGCGCCGGCCAGCAGCGCGACCAGCGGCGGCTCGAGGCCGCGCAGGTACAGGTTCTGCTGGGCATCGACGTCGGCGACCATACGGGAGAGCAGATCGCCCTGCCGGTAGGCGTCGAGCTCTGCCGGCGCGAGCGGCTCGATCCGCTCGTAGAACCGCGTCCGCACCTGTCCCAGCACGCGCAGCGCGACGTCGTGGGAGCTGAGCCGCTCCAGGTAGCGAATCACCGGGCGACCGACGCCGAAGAACCGCACCGCGACGATCGCCACTCCCAACGACAGGATCGCGGGGCGCTCGGCCGCGCGCGAGATCAGGTAGCCGGCGGTCGCCATCAGCCCGACGCCGAACACGACCGTGAGCGCCCCCAGCGTGGCCGCGAACGACAGCCGCGCCCGGGGCGCGTCCGCGAGCCCGAGCAGATCTCGTAGCGTGCGGGTCATGCGGCGGCCCTTCCGCGCTCCTGCGCGACCGCGGCCCCGCGCACGAGGCGGACAACCCGGTCCGCGTGGTCGACGAGCTCCGGCCGGTGCGCGATCAGCAGCATCGTGCGCCCGAGCTGGAGCCGGCGCACGGCCGTGGCGACGAGCTCGACGTTCCGCGGGTCGAGATCGGCCGTCGGCTCGTCGAGGATCACGAGCGGGGCGTCCCTCAGGAACGCCCGGGCGAGCCCGATCCGGCGACGCTCGCCCGTTGAGAGCGATCGCTCGCCGTCGCCGATCAGCGTCTGGTAGCGATCGGGAAGGCACTGGATGAACTCGTCCGCGCCGGCACGCGCCGCCGCCGCCAGCACTCGCTCGTCGGAGGCAGCGTGATCGCCGAGCCTGATGTTCGCCGCGACCGTCCCCCGGAACAGCGTCGGGTGCTGCGGCACCCAGGCGATCATGCGCCGCCAGGCCTCGAGCCGGCACGAACCGAGGTCGACGCCGCCGACGCTGACGCGACCGCTGGTCGGCTCGAGCAGTCCGAGCAGCAGGGCCGCGACGGTGCTCTTCCCCGCGCCGCTCTCGCCGACGAGCGCCACCGCCTCCCCGGGCGAGAGCTCCAGATCCAGCCCGTCGAGCACCAGCGCGTCGCGAGCGGGATACGAGAACTTGACGTGCTCGAGCCGGACCGGAGCACGTGCGGGGCTCGGCGCGAGCGCGGCGCCACCCGCGACCGCGGCGGCGGGCTCGTCGAGCAGCGCGAACATGCGCTCCGCGACCGCGAGCCCGTCGGCGCTCGCGTGATACTCGGCCCCGAGCCGGCGGAAGGGCAGGTACAGCTCGGGCGCGAGCACGATCACGGTCAGGCCGGCCTGGAGACCGAGGCCGCCGCCGACCAGCCGCACGCCGGCGGTGACCGCGACAAGCGCCACCCCGAGCGTGGCCGCGAGCTCCAGCACCGAGCCGGACAGGAAGCTGACGCGGAGGGTCTCCATCGTCGCCTTGCGGTAGCGCTCGCTGACATCGCTGAGCACGCGCACCTGATGATCCGTGCGGCCCCAAGCCCGCAGCGTCGGCAGACCGCGCACGACGTCGAGGAAATGCGTCGAGAGCTGCCGCAGCGCCTGCCACCGCTCTTGCGTTCGCTGCTCCGTGTAGCGGCCGATCAACCACATGAACAGCGGCACCAGCGGCAGCGTCAGGAACATGATCAGCGCCGACTCGAGGTCGACGAACGCGACCCACGCGATCACGAGCAGCGGGACGATCGAGGCGAGCACGGCCTGGGGTAGGTAGCGCGCGAAGTACCCCTCCAGCCCCTCGACACCCTGCACGGCGACCGACTCGATCTCGGCGCTGTCGGCGCCGTCGACCGCCACCGGCTGGTCGCGGAGCCGCTTCTCCACCAGCGCCAGGCGAAGCTCCGAGAGGACGCTCCAGGCGGCGCGGCGCCCGGCAACCTCCATCCCCCACGCAAACACGGCTCGCAACAGGAACGCGGTCACGAGCAGCACGAGATCCACCCCGAGCCTGCTCAGCGGCACGCCGGCGAACGCCCGCGCGATGATCCGCGCCAACAGCGTGGCCTGGAGCAGCACCGCCAGCGCGGTCGCGACTCCGAGCGCCGTGTCGATCGCAAGCAGCGGCCGCGCCGAGCGCGTACGGTGCAGCAGCCGCGGGTCGAGCGCGCGCATCCGACGCGGGCTACGTCTGCGTCGCCGCGGGCTCTGTACCGGCGGGCGTCTCGGCCGCTTCGGACGGTGCGGACACGCGACGGCGGAACACGTGGAACGACCAGCCCTGGTAGAGCAGCACGATCGGGAGGAACAGGAGCGCCGCGATCGTCATCACGACCAGCCCGTAGTGGCCCGCAGCGGAGTTGTTGACGGTCAGGTTGTAGGCGTGATTGGTGCTCGAGATCATCACGTTGGGATACAGCGCGATGAAGATCTGTCCGATCACCGCAGCGATTCCGAACGCGGACGCGGTGAACGCCCACCCATCGGCGTCGGTGTTGCTGGCGAGCAGCCAGGCGAAGATCACCGCGATCACACCGAAGATCTGCGTCGGCTCCGGCACCGTGCCGCCACCGATCACGACCAGGGTCCAGATCACCCAGGCAATGTTGACGATCACCGCGACCAGTCCGATCACGCGACCGAAGGCGCGGGCACGGTCGCGGATCTCGCCCGTCGTGCGCAGGGCGATGAAGGTCGCGCCGTGCAGCAGGCACAGGACCAGCAGGGTCACTCCCGTGATCAGCCCGTAGCCAGTCAGCAGGTTGAAGAAGTTCCCGGTGAAGTTGTGGCTCGAGTTGATCGGGAGCCCATGGAGGAGGTCGCCGAGACCGACTCCGACCAGCAGCGGGATCAGGCCGCTGCCGATCGTCAGCGCCCAGCTCCACCCTTCGCGCCAGCGCGCGTCCTCGCGCTTGCCGCGGTACTCGAACGACACGCCACGCCCGAACAACGCCACCAGCACCAGCACCAGCGCCAGATAGAGAGCCGAGAACATCGTCGCGTACCAACCCGGGAAGGCGGCGAACAGGGCCGCCCCCGCGACGATCAGCCAGACCTCGTTGCCGTCCCACCAGGGCCCGATCGTGTTGATGATCACGCGGCGCTCGGTCTCGGTTAAACCCGATCCACCTGTGCAACATGCCGACGCCGAAGTCGAACCCCTCGAGCACGAAGAATCCGATCCAGAGGATCGTGATGATGATGAACCAGATCGTGTGTAGCTGCATCGAATCAGTAGGTCAGAGCGGGGGCGGGAGCACCGGGGGCGTGGCCCGGCTCGGCCGCCTCGGCGTCGGCCTCGGCGAGGCCGTTGCGGGAGTAGCGCAGCATCAGGAGCAGGTCGGCGGCGGCGAGCACGATGTAGGACAGGACGAACGCGATCAGGCTGATCCAGATCTCGGTCGAGCTGACCGCCGGCGAGTTGGCGTTAACGGTCTTCTGGAGGCCCTGCACGATCCATGGCTGGCGTCCGCTCTCGGTCAGCAGCCAGCCGGCGGTGTTCATCAAGAACGGCGTCACCACCGCCCACACGCACAGCAGCAGGAACAGCCTGGAGCTGCGGAGCTTGTTCCGATTGAGTAACCAGCCGCCCCACAGCGCGAGCAGCAGGATCAGCGAACCGAGGTACGCCATCACCCGGATCGACCAGTACTGGATGAACACGTCGGGCACGTAGTTGCCCGGCCCGTACTTCGCCTGGTACTGCTGCTGGAGCTCGTTGAGCCCCGTGACCGGACCGCTCCACGTGCCCGTGGCCAGAACGGACAACAGGTGGGGGATCGCGATGATCTGCGTCGGCGTCCTGTCGTTGGCGCCGCCTCCGATCTGGAAGGCCGAGAACGAGCACGGCTTGCAGTTGGTCCACTGCGCCTCGGCAGCCGCGATCTTCATCGGCTGGTAATGGGCCTCGATCACACCCAGCTGATTGCCCACCGACAGCTGGATCACGATCGACGGGATCAGCACGATCAACGACATCTTCGCGGTCCGGTGGAACAGCTCGACGTGATCGCGCTTGCGCAGATACCACGCTGAGACGGCGAGCATCACCAGGCACCCGGTGATCACCGAGGCGAGGATCACGTGCGCGTAGCCCCACACGAACGTGGGGTTGACGAACAGCGCCCAGACGTTGGTCATCACGGCGTTGCCGGCCTTGTCGATCTTGTAGCCGACCGGGTGCTGCATCCACGAGTTGGCGATCAGAATGAACATCGCCGACAGCATCGACCCGATCGCGACCGCCCAGATCGTCGCCAGATGCACGCGCTTCGGAAGCCGGTTCCAGCCGAACAGCCACAGTCCCAGGAACGTCGACTCGAGGAAGAACGCGACCAGGCCCTCGAGCGCCAGCGGCGCCCCGAACACGCCGCCGACGTAGCGCGAGTAGGTCGACCAGTTCATCCCGATCTCGAACTCCTGCACGAGCCCGGTGACCACCCCGATCGCCACGTTGATCAGCAGCAGCGTCCCGAAGAACCGGGTCATCACCTTGTAATCGTGGTTGTCGGTGCGGTACCAGACCGTCTGGAGAATCGCGACCAGGAACGCCAGCCCGATCGTCACCGGCACGAAGAAGAAGTGATAGATGCTCGTCGTGGCGAACTGCCAGCGGGCGAGGTCGTTGGTCATCTCATCCGATCCGGCCGAGCAGATGGTCGCCGACCCGCAGCCCGTTGGCGATCGCGGTCAAAGCCGGGTTGACGGCGCCGATGCTGGGGAAGAAGCTGGTGTCGACAACGTACAGGTTGTCGAGCTCGTGGGTGCGACAATCCGTGTTGAGCACCGACGTGGCGCTATCGGCGCCGAACCGGACGGTGCCGGCCTGGTGGGCGCAGCCGGCGACGGGGATCTCGTTCTTGAGGTAGGCGTGGTGCGGGAGCAGGTGCCCGTGGTGCATGCCGAGATCGGCGAGCATCTCCTTGAGCTGGTGGTAGAGGCGCTCCTTCGGCTCTTCGTTACTGGCCGTGTAGCTGATCTGGATGTTGCCGTCGTGCGCGAGCGTGACCCGGTTCTCGGGCACCGGCAGGTCTTCGGTCGACAGCCAGAAGTCGACCGCGTGACGAGCGACGTCTTCCAGGCTCCAGGTCGGCGCGAATCGTGTCTCCCCCGGCTTCTCGCCCCTGAACATCGGCGCCTGCGATTTGCCGACCATCTGGATGTTGCCCATCGGGTACTCGTAGTCCTTGCTGGCGAAGTAGAAATCGTTGAGTCCCAGTGTTTTCTGGAACACGGTCGGGTTCTCCTCCTTGGACAGCGCGAGCACCGCCTGGCTGTTGTGGAACATGAAGTTGCGGCCAACCTGATCGGAGCCGTTCGCGAGCCCGTGCGGATGCTTGTCGTTGGCGGAGGCGAGCAGCAGCTTGGCGCTGTTGGCGGCGCCGCAGGAGACGACCACGATGTCACCCGCGAATGTCTCGGTGTGATCGTCGAGCTTGACGACGACACCGGTCACGGCGGTGCCCTCGGGGTTGGTCTCCAGGCGCACGGCCTCCGCATCGGTGATCAGGGTCACGTTCGGATGCTCGATCGCCGGACGCACGGCGATCACCTCGGCATCGGACTTGGCGTGCACCAGGCACGGGAAGCCGTCGCAGTTGTTGCACCGCACGCACTTGCTGAACGGCATGTTCGACTCGTCCAGGAGGATCCCGCACGGCGCGTGGAACGGGTGCAGACCGCCCTTGGCCAGGTCATCGGACAGCTGCTGGATCCGCGGCTCGTGTGACACGGCGGGGAACGGGTACGGTCCGCTCGACGGCGGTTCCGTCGGATCCTCACCGCGCGCCCCGTGCACCTGATACAGCCCCTCGGCCTGCGTGTAGTACGGCTCCATCTGCTCGTAGGAGATCGGCCACGCCGGCGAGATCCCGCCGTGATGACGGAGCTCGCCGAAGTCCTCCGTGCGCAACCGGTACAGCGCCGCTCCGTAGCGCTTGGTCGCGCCGCCGACCCAGTAGTGCACCTCCGGCTGAAACGACGATCCGTCCGCGTAGTACCAGGTGTCAGGCGACACGTAGCGGTTCTCCACGAACACGTTCGTCGCCAGCCAGTTCTGCGGCTCCCGCGGCAGCCAGCCGCCGCGCTCCAGCAGCAGGATCCGCTTCCCCGACGGCGCCAGGCGGTGAACCAGCGTGCCGCCGCCGGCGCCGCTGCCGATCACGATCACGTCATATGAGTCACTCATACGCCGATCTCCGCCAGTCGCTCGGCAAGCACAATCCCCGCCGCGGCCTCGACCGCCGCCAGGTGAGAGAACGCCTGCGGGAAGTTGCCCAGATGCCGCCCGGTGTCGACGTCGAACTCCTCGGCATACAGTCCGAGCGGTGAGGCGACCCGGGCGAGCTTCTCCATCAGATCGCGCGCGCGCTGGATCTCGCCGATCGCCGTGAGCGCAGAGACAAGCCAGAAGGAGCAGATCAGGAATGTCCCCTCCTTGCCGGACAAGCCGTCGTCGGTCTCGTCGGTGCGGTAGCGCAGCACGAACCCGTTCTCGGTCAGCTCGTCGGCGATCGCGAGCACGCTCGCGCGCAGGCGCTCGTCGTCGGCCGGCAGGAACCCGAAGATCGCGGCCAGCAGCGTCGATGCGTCCAGCGCGTCCGTGTTGTAGTGCTGGCGCAGGACGCCGCGCTTGTCGACCCCATGCTCGAGGATGTCAGCCTTGATCTCCGCCGCCGTCTCGCCCCACTTGGCCGCGAGCGCCGGCTCGCCCCGGATATCGGCGAGCTTCGCGGCCCGGTCCATCGCCACCCAGCACATCAGCTTCGAGGACACGTACTGCTGAGGCTTGCCACGCGCCTCCCAGATCCCCTGGTCCGGCTGGCGCCACACGCTGGTCGCGCACTCCGCCTGCGACTGCACCAGCGGCCACAGCCGTCTCGGCAGCCGCTGGCTGCGGCGCGTGTGCAGCAGCACCGAATCGAGCGCCGCCCCGAACACGTCGTTCTGACGCTGGTTGTAGGCGCCGTTGCCGATCCGCACCGGACGCGCGCCGGCGTACCCGGACAGGTCGTCGCGGAAGGACTCGGTCAGGTCGCGGCGACCATCGATCCCGTACATGATCTGCAGCCCACCGTCCTCGTTGCGCTCGAGATCGGCGATGAACTGCATGAACTCGTTCGCCTCCCAATCGAGCTCCAGGAAGTGCAGCGCCTGGAGGGTGAAGGTCGAGTCGCGAATCCAGGTGTAGCGGTAGTCCCAGTTACGCTCACCGCCCGGGGTCTCCGGCAGCGAGGTCGTCAGCGCCGCGACGGTCGCCCCCGTCGGCATGTACGTCAGCCCCTTGACCGTCAACGCCGAGCGCTGGATCAACGGGCGCAGCTCGTGGTCGGGGATCCGCGCCCGGCCGATCCAGTCACGCCAGAAGCTCGTCGTAGTGTTCAGCCGCGCGTGGGCTTCCTCGACGGTGGTCGGCACCGGCGAGTCCGGGTCCCACGCCAGCGCGCAGAACAGCCCCTCGCCCGCCTGGAGCGTATGTCTGGCGCGGGCATGGTTGGCCTCGATCCCGATCAGCATGTCGCTCTGCAGCCGCATCTTCTGGCCGGCTCCGGTGACATCGGCGCGGTGGCGGTCCTCGCTGACCGTCCAGTCACCGAGCGTCCGACCGTAGTCGAACCCGGGCTCGCACACGAGCTCGATTTCGACGGTCCCCTCCACGCACACGACCGTCCGCACGAGCATGTGGTCGGCGTCGTTGTCGGTCGGCGGGCGGGTGTGCGGCGTGATCGTATCCTCGCCGTGACGAGGACCGATCGTGAGCGCCTCGCGCACGGTCGCCCAACCAGTCGGCGTCTTCCAGGAGGTGACCAGCGTGTTGGTCCCGGGCTCGTAGACCCGGCCGCTGGGGACGTTGATCCCGAACGGGCCGAGGCGAAACGCGCCCGCACCCCGGTCCAGCAGCGACCCGAACACGCTGGCCGAGTCGAAGCACGGGACGCACAGCCAGTCGACCGTGCCATCCGGCGCGATCAACGCCCCGGTATGGCAGTCCGACAGGAACGCGTAGTCGGCGATCGGTGTGAACGGCGACGGCGCGGCAGCGCTCTGCGGGGCCGGCGCGGCCGGTGGCTTGGTCGCCGCGGCCGCGTGGTCGCCGTCCGCCGCCTTGCTCGACGACCGCTTGGGCTTGTCCGTCGCGCTCATGACGCAACCCACGGGTCGTGCCAGGTGCCATGGCCGGCAAGGACCTGCTGGGCAGCCTCCGGACCCCACGATCCCTGCGCGTACGGATGCACCGGCGGTGGATGATCGAGCAGTGGCTGCAGGACCCGCCAGCACTGCTCGACCAGGTCCTGCCGCGTGAAGCGCCTGCTGTCCCCGATCATCGCCGCGTACAGCAGCACCTCGTACGGCGTCGGGCCCTCGCCGCCCTCCTCGGAGAACTCCATGTCCATGCTGATCTGCTCGGGCTCGACCATATCGCTGCGCTGCGCCTCGACCAGCAGCCGAACGCCCGTGCTCGGATCGAGTCTGACGATGACCTGGCCGGGAGCAGGGTCGCGGGTCCAGCCCGCGAACCCGAGCCGGGGCGGGCGCTTGAACACGATCCGCAGCTCAGTCTGGGTGATCGGCAGGCGCTTGCCGGTTCGGATGAAGAACGGAACTCCGGACCAGCGCCAGTTGTCGACCTCCAGCCGCAGCGCGGCGTAGGTCTCGGTCGTCGAGTCCTTCGCGACCCCGTCGATGTCCAGATAGCCGTCGTACTGACCGCGGACGTAGTGGTTCGGATCCGCCTCCGGCATCGCCCGGAACACAGAGTAGAGCGCGTTCTTGAGCGTGTTCCCGTCGCCCGACGCCGGCGGCTCCATCGCGGCCTGGCCGACGACCTGCATCAGATGGTTGACGACCACATCCCGAAGCGCACCGACCGGGTCGTAGAAGCGACCGCGGTCCTCGACCCCGAAGCTCTCCGCCATCGTGATCTGCACGGACGAGACGAAGTTGCGATTCCAGACCGGCTCGAAGTGCGCATTGGCGAACCGCAGATACAGGATCTCCCCGAGACCCATCTTCCCGAGGAAGTGATCGATCCGGTACAGCTGCGACTCGTGGATGTACTGGTGGATCTCGGCGGCGAGCGCCATCGCGGAGGAGAGGTCGTGCCCGAACGGCTTCTCGACCACCACCCGAGCGGTCTTCGTCAGCCCCGCGTCGGTCAGCCCCTTGATCACACGGCCGAACAGAAACGGCGGAATCTCGAGATAGAACACGGGAGTGCGGGCGTCACCGATCGCGGCCTTCACCCCGGCGTAGGTCTTGGGATCGTCGAAGTCGCCGCTCATGTACGAGAGCCGGTCGGTGAAGCGCTTGAAGACCTCCTCGTCGATCTTCTCGCCGGTGCCCTCGATCGCCGAGCGCGCGTGATCGATGAGGTCCTGCTGCGACCAGTCGCTGACGGCGACGCCGACGATCGGGCACATGAGCAGGCCCCGGCGCTCGAGCCGATACAGCGAGCGGAACGTCATCACCTTGGCGAGGTCGCCGGTGATTCCAAACACCACGAACACGTCCGCGACCGGCTCCCGGCCATTCGTGTCCGTGCGCGCGCTGCTCGGGGTCGATTCGACTGCCGTGGGCATACGTCCATCCCTTTCGTGGCGAGATTCGTTCGACCGGGCATGGTTAACCGGTGCCAATGCACGGTCATCACCTGATCGGGGTGAGGCCCCGACGAGGGTAGGACCGGTGCCTCAGCTCGAGGCGGCCGCGGGATCGGCCGGAATCTGGGCCGCCACGCGGGTCCCGTGCCCCACGATCGTGTCGACCTCGAACGTGCCGCCGACCGCCTCCACGCGGTCCCGCAGACCCTGGAGTCCCGAGCCGTTAGCCTCGGCGGCCCCGCCGACGCCGTCGTCGACGACCTCCACCTGGAGGACCCCGTGGGCGATCCGCGCCCGCAACCGGATCGAGGCTGCCAGCGCATGCTTCTGCGCGTTCGTGACCGCCTCCGCGATCACGTAGTAGGCCGTTGCCTCCGCCCGCTCGGGGAGCCGCGTCGTCGGCAGCTCAACCACCTTGATCGGGATCGGGGAGTTCTCCGCGACGCTCGTGATCGCGGCCGCCAGACCCCGCTGAGCCAGCATCGGTGGGCAGCGACCGCGCGCCAGCTCGCGCAGCTCGTCGATCACCAGCTCGAGCTCGCGCTCTGTCGCCGCGAACACGGCCTCGGCGCGGGCCGGCTGTTCGTGAACGCGCTCGGCGGCGAGCCGCAGACGCACCATCAGCGCCGTTACCCGCTGCTGTGCGCCATCGTGCAGATCGCGCTCGAGCCGCCGCCGCTCGGTGTCGGCCGCCTCGACCAGCCTCGCGCGCGACGCCCACAGGCGCTCGGCGAACCGTTCGCGCTCGGTGACGATCGCGGCGAGGCACAGCGTCGAGAACGACGCCACGGCGATGAAGAGCTGCGTTTCGAGGACGCTGTGGTCGAGCAACTGGACGTGAAACGGACCGACGTAGCGCGTCGTCCCCCAGATCGCGAAGGCGGCCGCCACCGCGACCGCGAGCGTGGCCCCGCGCTGGCGCAGGCGGATCGCGCTCCAGATCAGGGCCGGATAGACGATGTAGTTCAGGGGTCGATCTCGATACAGCGCGATCGCGCTAAGCGCGGTGACGGCGGCGAAGCCCAGTAACGCCTCGACCCAGCGCCGCCGCCACAGGTTCGGGAACAGCGGGCGCAGCCAGGCCAGCGCGAGCGGAACGACGAGCAGCGCGCCCGTCGAGTCGCCCAGCCACCACGTGCGCCAGACATCGGCCACGGCTCGGGTGCTGATCACATCACCGAGCCGCAACGACAGCGAGCCGATCGTGGCGCTGAGGGCTGTCCCGGCGGCGATCGCGACGGTCATCCGCGCAACCCCGCCGACGGTCGCAAGCGGCGAGCCGCGCCGCACCAGGCGCTGCAGCAGGATCGTTGCGACCAGCACCTCGAGCAGGTTGCCGACGGTCTGCCCCAGCGCGACGCCAAACGGAAGCACTCCGTAGTTGTTCGCGAGCAGGTCGCCGACGACCACTCCAGGCCAGAACTCCAGACCGCCGAGGTACAGGAAGGCGATCCCGACTCCGACCGGAAGCCACACGGTCGCGGCGACCGGACCGGCGAACTCGAGTGCGTAGCCGAGCTGCGCGGCAGCGTAGTAGAGCGCCACCAACCCGACGACGCCGGCCACGTAGCGGACCGGACGCGAGTCGAAACGTAGCCTTCCCTGGGCCGCGGTCAGCGCAGCATTGGCGACATCTGTAGCTGCGACACCCACCCCGGTCATCGACGCAAGGATACCTGGGGCAGACGGTCCTCCACCCGCCCGGCGAGTCCGCCTGCGTCATCCGATCTGGGTGAGGTCGGGGCCCCTCCCCCGAGGAGAGAATCTCGGCGTGCCCGAAGGACTGTCCGCCCCCGAAGTCGGCAAGGAGATCGCCGAGCACCGCGAGCACGTCAAGGAGCAGGAGACCGAGCAGAAGGACGGCCGCGACAAGCACGCCGAACGAGATCGCCTGATCTCGATCGTCGAGGCGATCATGCTCTCGTTGGTCGCGGTGCTGGCCGCCTGGTCGGGCTACTCGGCCGCCAAATGGGGCACCAAGTCCTCGGTCTCGCTGGCCAAGGCATCGGCGACCCGGACCAAGGCGAACCGCGCCGACATCGAGGCGCTCCAGGTCCGCACGCTCGACTCGGTGTCGTTCAACGCCGTCTTCACCGCCTTCGCGTCGCACGATCCGAGGCTGTTCCGGCTCGCCGTCGGCCGCCTGCGGCCCGGCTACCGGGTCGCCTTCGACGCGTGGCTGAAGACCGACCCGCTCACCAACCCGAAGGCGCCGCCCGGGCCGTCCTACATGCCGCAGTACGTGATCCCGCAGCAGACTCAGGCAAATGCCCTGGACGCCCAGGCCGATGCCGTGTTCGCCGCAGGCGAGAGCGCGGGCAGCACGTCGGACAAATACATCCGGATCACGGTCTTCCTCGCAACCGTCTTGTTCATCGTCGGGATCAGCAGCCACTTCCCGTTGCGCGGGGCGCGCTACGGGATGATCGTGGTTGCCTCGATCCTGCTCATCGTTGCCCTGGTCCAAATGCTGAGCCTGCCCGGCCCACCGGCGTAAATAGGAGGTTTTGACTATGCCTGCTGACACGAAGAGCGCAACTCCGGAAGCGAAGACACCCGAACATCAGCGGTTGGAGCAGGCCCGGACGGGCGAGGTCCCATGGAAGTCGTGGGGGCCGTATCTGAGCGAGCGGCAGTGGGGGACCGTACGCGAGGACTACAGCGGCAACGGGGATGCGTGGAATTACTTCCCTCATGACCAGGCGCGGTCACGGGCGTACCGGTGGGGCGAGGACGGGATCGCGGGGATCTCCGACGACCACCAGCGGTTGTGCCTGGCACTGGCGTTGTGGAACGGCGCCGACCCGATCCTCAAGGAGCGGATGTTCGGCCTCACCAACAGTCAGGGCAACCATGGCGAGGATGTGAAGGAGTACTGGTTCTATCTGGACAGCACGCCGACGCATTCGTATCTGAAGTGCCAGTACAAGTATCCGCAGCGGGAGTTTCCGTATCTGGATCTGGTGCAGACGAACGGGGCGCGCAGCAAGCAGGAGATGGAGTACGAGTTGCTGGACACGGGGATCTTCGACGAGAACCGCTACTTCGACGTGGTCGTCGAGTACGCCAAGGGCGCGCACGATGACATCCTGATGCTGGTCACCGCGTACAACCGTGGTCCGGATGCGGCGACGCTGCACATGCTGCCGACGTTGTGGTTTCGCAACACGTGGTCGTGGGGCGAGGAGGTCGTGAAGCCGAGCTTGACGGCCGTCGGTGGCGGTGCGGGCGCTCCGGCGGCCAGCGCCTCGGACCCGGAGTTGGGTCAGTGGGCGGTATCCGTGGAGCCCTCGGCGCAGTTGCTGTTCTGTGATAACGAGACCAACAACGAGCGCCTGTTCGGAGTCGCCAACCTGTCGCCTTATGTCAAGGACGGGATCAACGACTTCGTCGTCGCCGGCAAGTCCGAGGCGGTCAATCCGGACCGGACGGGAACCAAGATGGCGGCCCACCACGTGCTCGAGATCGCTCCCGGCGAGAGCGCCACGGTCCGGCTTAGGCTGACGAACGGCGAGGCGCCCAGCAGCCCGCTCGATGCCGAGTTCGATCAGGTCTTCGCCACCCGGCGCGAGGAGGCCGACGAGTACTACGCGACGCTCATCCCTTCCAACCTATCTCCCGACGGCGCGATGGTGATGCGCCAGGCCCTGGCGGGGCTGTTGTGGGGAAAGCAGTACTACGAGTACGACGTCCACCGCTGGCTGCGCGAACACGGCGTCGACCCGTGGGATCCGTCCGCGCCCGCCAGCTCGGTCCGCAACACGCCGTGGTTTCACATGGTCGCGGGCGACGTGATCTCGATGCCGGACAAGTGGGAGTACCCGTGGTTCGCGGCCTGGGACCTGGCGTTCCACTGCGGACCGCTGTCGCTCGTGGACGTTGACTTCGCCAAGGACCAGATCGAGCTGCTGCTCAGGACCGAGTACCTGCATCCCAACGGCCAGATTCCGGCTTACGAGTGGAACTTCAGCGACGTCAACCCGCCGGTGACCGCGTGGGCGACGCTGTGGGTGTACGAGCGCGAGGTGGACATCCGGGGCGAGGGCGACCGTGAATTCCTGGAACGCGTGTTCAACCGGCTGCTGACCAACTTCACGTGGTGGGTGAATCGGAAGGACCCGGATGACCGCAACCTGTTCCAGGGAGGCTTCCTCGGCCTCGACAACATCGGGATCTTCGACCGCTCGCAACCGCTGCCGGGTGGCGGCACGCTCGAGCAGGCGGACGGGACCGCGTGGATGGCGCTGTACTGCCAGTGGATGCTCCAGATCGCAGCCGAGCTGGCCAAGCATGACCCCGCATACGCCGATATCGCGCTGAAGTTCGTCACTCATTTCGAGTGGATCTCGATCGCGATGAATCCGCCCGAGGCCGACACCGCGCTGTGGGACGAGGAGGACGGGTTCTACTACGACGTGATGCGGATGCCCGACGGGCAGACGATCAATCTCAAGGTGCGCTCGCTCGTCGGCCTGTTGCCGATGTGCGCCGCGACCGTGTTCGAGCCCGAGCTGTTCGACCGCTACCCGCGGCTTCCCGAGCGGATCGCGCAGTTCGTCAGCCGGTTCTCCGACTCATTGCCGCAGTTGGCCCACCTCCCCGGCCCCAGCCCCGAGGGCCGGCGGATCACCGCGCTCGTCGACGAGCCACGCCTGCGGCGGATCTTGTCGGTGATGCTCGACGAGGACGAGTTCCTCGGCCCACACGGGATCCGGGCCATCTCCCGCCGCCACCTCGAGCAGCCGGTCCTGTTCGACTGGGGCGAGCAGCACTACGACGTCCACTACCTGCCGGCCGAGTCGGACAGCTACCTGTTCGGTGGAAACTCGAACTGGCGCGGGCCGGTGTGGTTCCCGATGAACCTGGTGATCCTGCGCGGGCTGATCCAGCTGTACCGCTACTACGGCGATCGGTTCAGAATCGAGTGCCCCACCGGCTCGGGCAATGAGAAGACCCTGCTTGAGGTGACCACTGACATCTCGGCGCGCCTCGCGAGCACGTTCACCGAGGACGAGAACGGCCGCCGGCCGGTATACGGCGGGATCGACAAGTTCCAGACCGACCCGCACTGGCACGACCTGATCCCGTTCCACGAGTACTTCCACGGCGACAACGGGGCCGGCATCGGCGCCAGCCACCAGACTGGCTGGACCGGGACCGTCGCGATCCTGTTCCAGGTGCTCGGCGGCGAAGGCCTGGCGGCCGAGCTCGCAGCTCACGAGGGCCTGGCAGGCTGACGCCTTGCTCAGTGGACGGTCACCGACGGGCGGAGCTCGCTGACTCGGATTGCCGCTGAACAGCGACATCGCCGCCAGCAACTCCAGGATCCCGATGATCAACGTAATCCAGCCCCAGCCCTTCAGGTTGGCGAACACGTACTGCGTGGGTACGCCGCTGTCAGACGATCGTGTCCAGCAGTCCCGCCTCGCGGGCCCGCACGACCGCCTCTCCACGCGAGGAAGCATCGAGCTTCCGGTACACGGAGCGCGTATGCGTCTTGACCGTGTTCGCCGACACATACAGCCGCTCGGCGATCTCAGGGAAGGAAAGGTGCGTTGGGAGGAATTGGAGAACTCGGAGCTCGGCCGTGGTCAGGGCCCAGGTGCCATCCGCCTGCGCCTGCGCGGCGACGTCGGTTTGACTCGAGCACTCCTTCAGCCAGCGCCGCGCCACCGTCGCCCCCGGTGACTGGCTCAGGCTGCGGGCCGCCTGGCCGAGCAGGGCACGGGCACTCGTCACATCGCTCAACCGAAGCGATGCGCGCGCCAGCGCGAGCCCGCATTCGGCCTCATACCAGGGCGTGAACCGGGTCAGTGCCGAGAGCAGGCGGGTCGCATCGCGGCCGTCGCGCTGCGCCGCGTCCACCCGGCCGAGCCGCGCCTGCACATCCGAGGAGACCGCGTAGACGAGGGCCGAAAGCGCGTACTCGGTGAGGCCGACCCGCTCAACCTGCCCCTTGGCGCGTGCCGCCAGCAGCTCGGCCGCGTCCCAGTCGCCGCGGTCGATCGCCAGCAGCGCCAGCTGCGCGAGGCACAGGACCTGGAATGCCGGGGCTGCGACCGCACCGCGACGGGCTCCCTCCTCGAGCCGCTCCCGCGCCGACTCGTACTCGCCGGCCAGATGCTGCGCGACCCCTTGGATCAGGCATGCGAGCGCGCGCCACGGGCTGTCATCCGCCTCCGCCTCATACGCGCGCCCGGCCTTCTCGGCGATCCGGTCGAGACCGTCACCCGCGACCGCCGCCGCCAGCAGCGAGATCGTCGCCTCGATCGAGAGCCTGTCCAGGCGCCGCTCGGAGTCCAAGCCGCGCGACGCGGCCGACAGCCACCACTCGACCAGCTCGCGATCACCCATCACCAGTTCGCTCGCGGCGGCGCTCAGGGCCAGCTCCGGGCAGCCGGCGATCTGCTGCTCGGTGAAACGACCGAGCCAGTCACGCACCCTTGCGTTGCGCCCCGAGCAGACGTAGTCGCCCGCATGGCGCCAGAGCAGCCTGCCCGCAAGCGGGACGTCGCCCGAGGAGATCGCGTGCAGGACCGCGCTGTCGGCGTCGCCGTTCCGGGCATGCCAGTCGCTCGCTCTGATCTGAATCGTCCGCGCCAGCTCCGGCTCGCTGCGTCGGAGCTCGCCGCGAAGCATCTGCGCGAACAGCCGGTGATAGCGGTACGCGGTGTCGGTTCTGTCGAGCGGAACGAGCAGCATGTTGCTGCGAGAGAACGTCCTGAGCAGTCGCGCGGATCCCTGGCGCTCGAGCACGTGGTCGCACAGTGACCCGGACAGGCGGCCCAGAACTGACGAGCGCGTCAGGAACGCGATCTCCTCCGGGGCCAGCTCCGCGAGCAGCTCGTCCGTCAGATAGTCGGCGATTGTCCGGTCCTCGCCACTGAATCCCGCCAGGGCCGCGTTCGGGTCCCGCTCGTCTCGGACCGCGAGCGCCGCCAGGTAGATCCCGGCCGGCCATCCTTCCGTGCGCCGCACGAGCAGATCGAGCCCCGCTTCGTCAAGCTCCAGCCCTGACAGGCTGGCCAGCCAGGCGGCCTCGTGCCGCGTCATCACGAGGTCCGCCGAGCGCAGCTCCGCCAGCTTGCGCCGGGCACGCAGGCTCCCGACCGGGAGTCCCAGCTCCTTGCGCGACGCCAGCGCCAGCTGCGAGCCCGCGGGCACGTGCTCGATCAGCATCGCCAGCACGTCCAGCGCCGCCCGCTCGCTGAGCACATCCGCGTCGTCGATCACGAGCACGAACGGCCCCGCGGAGCGCTTCACCGCCCGGCGCAGCGCCGCCCTCGCGGCGGCGACGTCCCGGGACCGCTCGAGCGGCGCGGTTCCAAGCGCGCCGATCTCGCCGAGCGCGCCGGCGAGCGTCCCGATCAGCCGCACGGGATCGTTGTCCGCGGCCTCGAGCTCGACGAACACGAATGGGCGCTCGTCGTGTTCGGCCCACTCGGCCAGCAGCGCACTCTTCCCGTAGCCGGCCGGCGCAACGATCATCGCCAGCGCCGACTCGCGGGCGGCGATCAGCCGCCCGACGAGCTGGGGTCGTGGCACGAGCCTGCCGTCCGGCATCGCCGCGGGGAGAACCTGGTTGGCGGCCGCGGCCGCGGCCGCCGGCGGGCGTTCGGCGCCGGCGAGGCGCGCTGTCTTGCGCATTGCGGTGTTCATTGCGAGCAGGGATCCTGCAGCCGTGGACGTGCCTCGATCCCGGCGTGCCGGCTAAATATCCACCGCGCGACTGGCTACGCCAAGGGCGCCCGCCCCCCGGGCTTCCGGGGGGCAGATACCACCGCTGAGGCTAACTCCCCGCCTCGGCGAGGTAGATCAGCGCCGCCTTCACCCGCCGCGCAGTGTCCGGGGTCTCGGGCAGGCCGAGATTCGCGAAGATCGCGTTCACGTGCTTCTCGACCGCGCGCTTGGTCAGCACGAACCGTTCGGCGATCGCGGCGTTGCTCATCCCCTCGGCGATCGCCGCCAGCAGTTCGTGCTGCCGCGGCGTCAACGTCGCGAGCGGCGACTGCGCGGCGCGCGCACGAGCCTCGATCAGCAGATCGACGATCTTCGGGTCGATCACGGAGCCGCCTCGGTGGACGGCCTGGATCGCCCTGATCAGCTCGTCCTGCGCGTGGAGGCTCTCCTTCAGGAGATACGCGCGGCGGCCCGATCCCTGGTCCAGCAGCTCGAGTGCATACGCGGGGTCGGCGTACTGGCTGAGCACGACCACGCCGGTCTCCGGCTGGGTCTCGCGCAGGCGCGCAGCGATCCGGATGCCCTCCTTGTCGCCGGACGGGGGCATCCGGATGTCGGTGATCACGACATCCGGACGCTCGGACGCGATCGCGGCCTCGAGCTCCTTGCCGTTCGTGCACGCGGCCGCGAGCTCGACCTCGGGCGCGGCATCGAGCAAAGTCCACAGACATTCGCGGATCAGGTACGCGTCCTCGGCGAACACGACGCGAATCGGTTCCGGCGCCGGCGCGGGCGCCGGGTGCAGTCTCGGGTAGGCCCGATGATCGGTCGCGGCTGGGCTGTGCACAGTTCCGTCCAAGCGGAGGCGCTCGGGCCACCTCCGTGGTTGGATTCTAGCTCCTCGGGAGCGGAGACCCGGCGGGCGTCAGGACTCGGTCGACGGCCGCTGCGGCCGGAACAGGCGCCGCTCGGCCCGGCCACCGGCGATGATCACCACGGTCGCCTCCCCGACCGGATCCCACGCCCCGGCGAGATCGGCCAGCGGCTCCGAGACGAGGATGTGGTCGCCCTCGCGTAGGCGCTGAAGGCGCGGGTTGCCGGGATACAGCATCTGCAGCGCGTGGATGTCGCCCGACGCATACAGGGTCCCGGACGATCCCTGCGTCGAGTAGCGCACCGCCCACACGCTCTCGCCGTCACTGAGCCCGATGCTCGCGTGCACCGCTCGCGCCACCTGATGCCGTTCCGCCACCTGCTCGACGTACCCAACCGCCCGCTCGAGGCCACCGGCGGGATCGGTCGCGAGCCCGAACGTCAACGCGAGGTGGAACAGGACCTCCGAATCGGTCGAACCCTGCACGTTGTCGCGGAGCTCCGGCGACACGCCGAGCATCAGCTCGTCGCGGATCGCGTCGAACCCTCGAAGGATCCCGTTGTGGACGAACAGCCAGCGCCCATAGCTGAACGGATGACAGTTGCTCTCGTGCGTCCCGGGCTCGGACTCGGCCCGCACGTGGGCGAGGAACACGGGCGCCTCGACCTGCGCGGCGAGCTCTCGGACCTTGGAGTCCTCCCAGGGGGGCGTCACGCTTCGATACACCTCCGGCCCCGCGCCGCCTCGGTACCACCCGAGGCCGAACCCGTTGCCCTCGGACTGCTGCGTTCCGGGAAGGACGTGCGTATCGCGATCCATCAGGCCGCGCCGAACGTTGAACAGGAGTTCCTCCATCGGAGCCGCTTGCCCGTACCACGCCATCCACGGACACATGGAGTTGATTGTCGCCGATCCGGCGGCGGTCGACATCACCCGCTCGAGGTGACCCGGGCCAACGGTCCCTGGTACGGTCGCCGGTAGGACGTCCTGAGGTGATCAACGAGCAGCACCATCAACCTGGCGCCGAGCCGCGCCCGGAGGTGACGGCAACGGAGTTCGCCGCCCTGTTCGAAAGCGTCAGCCGCTGGGGGCGCTGGGGCGACGGCGATCAGCGCGGTGCGCTCAACCTTCTGACCCCCGAGCGGATCGTTGCCGCCACGGGGCTGGTCCGCGAGGGCGTCAGCGTCAGCCTCAGCCTGCCCGTCAACACCGAGGCCGGGATCCACAATCCGAAGCCGGCCGATTACCACCTGACGACGCCGGACGGCCTCACCGCCGCGCCGGGAGACGTGCATTTCCTGAAGGACTACATCGGCGCCGACTACCACAACGACGGCCACACGCACATCGATGCCCTGTGCCACGTCGCCTACCGCGGGTCGCTGTACAACGGAAGGCCGGAGGCCGCGGTGACGCCCGAGGGGGCGACGTTCGATTCGATCGAAGTGCTCGAGAACGGACTCGTCGGCCGTGGCGTGCTGCTGGACATCCCGCATCTGCGCGCGGTCCCGTGGCTCGAGCCGGGCGCACACATCTTCCGCGCCGACCTCGAGGAGGCCGAGCGTCGCCAGGGGGTCACGGCCGGCGAGGGGGACATCCTGCTGGTGCGCACGGGACACTCGCGCCGGCTTGCCGAGCGGGGTCCTTGGAACACCCCCGAGCTCAAGGCGGGTCTGCACCCGGACGCGATCCCGTTCCTCGCCGAGCGCGGCGTCGCGGCGCTCGGTTCCGATGGCAACAGCGACACCGCCCCGAGCAGCACCGAAGGGATCGAGTTCCCGATCCACGTGCTCGCGCTCACCGCGATGGGAGTCCACCTGCTGGATTACCTGCAGCTGGATGACCTGCACTCGATCTGCGAGCGCCGCGACCGCTGGGAATTCCTGTTCGTGGCGGCGCCGCAGCGGATCATCGGCGGAACCGGATCGCCGCTGAACCCGCTGGCGATCTTCTGAGACAACCGCCGCGCCCGGCGATCGGCGCAGTCGCGATCAGCGCCCGGCGGATCGGCACAGGCGCGATTAGCGCCGGCGCGCCTGAAGCGCCTCGATCACGCGATCGCAGGTCGCCGCCGGGTCGCCGCGGACATCGATCACGATGTCCGCCAGCTCGGAGTACATCGGCGAGCGCTCGGCCGTCAGCAGGCTCAGCACCGCGGCCGGGTCGGCCGGCAGCGGACGGTGGTGCTGGCCACTGTTGGCGACGTTCTCCGCCTCTCTGGCGCCGCTCGCGCGCAGCCACACGGTGACCACACCCTTGAGCGCGTCGGGGTCCAGAACCACGCTCGCCGCGGCGGCGTACACGGTCGCCGTCGTGCGCGCCAGCGCGGCCCGCAGCAACCGATCCTCGATCCCGTGCAGCCCCGCTTGCCCCTCGGCCTGCTGGACCTCGGCGGCGTTCCTTCCAGTCGCGCTCTGAAGCGCCTCGTCGTTGTCCCAGAACTCCCAACCGAGGCGCGCCGCGAGCGCGCGCCCGATCGTGGTCTTGCCGACCCCCATCATCCCGATCAGCACCACGTGGTTGGACCCGTAGGGCGAATAGCGGCTCTTCCTCGGCGCCGTCACCAGTCGATTGTCCTCTACGGCACGCCCTGGTGTGTGACAATGTCGCACGGGCGCACGAAGTTCCCGCGAACGTGCCGTGGCATCGCGATACTCCGCAACCTAGCCGGAACAGCGGTTTCGGCAGACGACCGCCGGATCTCTGGTGGGCGGTCCTGCTGAGCGCGCTCAGTGTCGGTGCGGGCGTGGTGATCGCGCTGGTAGCGATCCCAGGAGTCCGCGCGACCACCGGCGTCTCGCATTCGACCGCGGTCGTCGAGGGCGTCGCCCGCGGGCTGTTCGTCGCGATCCCGCTGGCGGTCGGGCTGTACGCGTGCCGCCGGCCGCCCCATGTCCGCTTCGGCTGGCTGCTGGTCGCGTTCAGCTGCGTGTGGTTCGTGTCGATGCTGTCGTCCTCCTCGTCGCCGACGGTCTACAGCGTCGGGCGGGTCGCGTACTGGATCGAAGAGCTCGCACTCGCGTGCGTGCTGCTGGCGTTCCCGACCGGACGGCTCGAAGCGAGGTTCGACCGGATCCTCGTCGTCGGCACCACCGTCTTGGTCGGCACGCTGTTCCTGCCGACGGCGCTGCTCGTGAGCCGCTATCCGGTGCCGGTTCCCGTCGCCAGCTGCGAAGCCGGTTGCCCGCACAACGCGTTCATGGTCCTGGCTCACCAGCCGGCGCTGATCACCTCCTTGATAAATCCGCTGCGCAACGTCCTGGTCATGCTCGTGTTCGTGCTCGTCGCGGCACGGCTCGCCTGGAGGATTCGTGCCGCGAACACGTTGGTGCGCCGGGCGATCACGCCAGTGCTGGCCGCCGCAACCGTCCGCATGTTGATGTACCCGGCGGCTGTGGTCTCACGCGGACTCGCGCCGAAGGGCGCCACCACGCACGTATTGATGTGGACGCTGGCGCTGCTGGTGCCGATCATCGCGCTCGCGTTCCTGCTCGGTCTCGCGCGCTGGCAGATGTTCGTCACCTCCGCGATCCAAGCCGTCCACGCGCGGTTGCGCGGAATCACCGGACCCCAGCACGTCCGCGACGCGCTCGCCGAGGCGTTCGAGGACCCCGGACTTCAGATCGGTTACTGGATGCGCGGGCGCCGCTGCTGGGTCGCGGCCGACGGCGGCCCAGTCGAGGTGCCCGCTCCTGGATCGGGGCAGTACCTGACCGAGGTCCGCGACGGAAGCGAGCCGGTCGCGATTCTCCACGACGTCGCGCTCCGCGACGAGCGGGCGTTTCTCGACACCGCCGCCTCACTTGCCACGATCGCATTTGCGAGCGACCAGCTGTCCGCTCGCGCTTCTCGCACGCTGCGCGAGGTGAGCGCGTCGCGGTCACGCATCGCAGCGGCCGCCGACAGCGAGCGCCGCCGGATCGAGCGCGACATGCACGAAGGCGTCCAGCAGCGCGTCGCGGCGCTGCGGATCCAGCTCGAGCTCGCCGCGGAACGGGCGCAGGACGAGAACCCCGCGGAGGCGATCAGCCTGCGCCGGCTCGGCGCCACCGTCGATCAGGCGATCGAGAACATGCGCTCGGTCGCGATGGCGATCTACCCGGCGGTGCTCAGCGACCGCGGCCTCGCCGACGCGCTGCGATCGATCGCCCTGCGCTCGGCGATCCATACGGCGGTCAGGGTCGACGGCCTCTCCGACTACCCGGAGGAGATCTCGGCCGCGGTCTACTTCTGCTGCTTGGAGGCGCTGCGCAACGTGGCCGAGCATGCCGACGCGAGCGAGGTCGAGATCGTCCTCAAGGAGACCGGGGGGACGCTGCGCTTCTCGGTCTCGGACGACGGCGTCGGGTGCGTGCCGGCGGAGGCACATCGAGGCGCCGGCATCACCAACATGCGCGACCGATTGGCGACGATCGGCGGCGAGCTGAGGCTGCATTCCGATCCCGGTCACGGCACTCGCGTCAGTGGCCGGATCGCACTTCCGGCGATCGCCGGCGCTCGCGGGATCAGGCGCCGGACGGAGTCCACACAACCCGCGAGCTGACCCGCGGAGCTCCAGCCTCAGGTGGCGTCCTTGGCTTCCCTGAGCTGGCGCTCGAGGTCGTCCAGGTCGGCCTGAACCTCCTTCGAGACGTGCTTGTCGCGTGCCTTGATGGTGGCCGAGATCTGGTCCGCCATGCTGGTCGCGTAGACCACGACCAGCCCGGCCTGGCCCTTGGCCAGCGTGTCGCCCAGGCCCTTCAGGTCGTCGTTGTCCAGACCACCCTTCATGTGGCCGGTTACGGCCCCGATCGCGGCTCCCGTGCCGCCGCCGACGGCGAGCCCGCCGAGCAGCCCGATCCCCGGCAGGATCGCGCACGCGGCGCCGATCGCGAGCCCCCACCCGAGTCCGTGCACGGCGCCGTGGCGGGTCGGCTCCTCATGCTTCTTGACGACGTCGACCTTTCCGGTCCCGTCGCGGACGATCACGGCGGCGTCGAAGTCGTGCGAGGTGCCACCCTCCTTGTAGAGGGCCTTCACATTCTCAAAGTCGACCTCGGCATCCATCAGGGTGTCGTACGAGGCCGCGAGGACCACCAACGCGTCAGGCTTGCTCATCAGCTGCCCCTTTTCCCGTATCGGATGGGAACTTGCGGGATCGTCCCACATGTGAGCGGCGCCAATCGGCGCAGCTGTCGCCCGCGGAGCGTGCCGACAGCTGCGCCGATGAAGCCACGGTCAGGCGCTCGCCGGATGAGCCGGGGCCAGCGCCTCGTTCAGCTTCGCGGTGTCCTCGTCGGACAGCGAGGTCTTGATCACGGTGCCGCCGTACTGGCTGAGCGCCGCGATCGCCTTGTCCGGGGTCGCCTGCTCGATCACCATGAACAGCGCCGACGTGCCCGGCTGTAGGTGGTCCCGCACCTGCTCCTGGAAGGCCTTGTCGATGCCCTTCTCGCCGAGGTGACCGAACAGTGCTCCCATCCCGGCGCCGATTGCGAGACCGGCGAACGGAATAAAGAACAGCAATCCGAACAGAATTCCCCAGAACCCGCCCCAGACCGCGCCGCCACCCGCGGAGGCACCGCCGTGCGTGGTCGTGACGTGATATTTGCCTTGAGCGTCACGGGAGATCGCCGCGACCTGATCGGCCTGGATGATCAGCTCCGACTCGAGGCCCTGCACGGTCTGCCGGGCCTGTTCGGCGGTCGTTTCGTCCGGATAGCCAATCGCAACCAGTGTCGCCATGAGCCAGGTACTCCTTTCGACTGCGCTGCTGACGTTAGCCCGGCGATCCGATTCAGTCCGCCGCCGGGGGGTGGCGTGGCACGCCACGCCCGCAGCTGAGCTTGCCGCGGCCCGCTGCCGCTGTCCTCACCCCGATCGGATGAGCGGTCGGCCTCGGCGTCCAGCGCCCGCCACCTGGCATCGCTGAAGGCAGCCCGCTGCATGCGCCCGTGCTCGGCCGCCGACACCAGTCCGTTTCAGGCGAGCGGTCGCCTCACCCGATTCGGACGATGTGAAGGGTTCCGCGATCGTCGAGTATCCGGTTCGATCCGTATGAGCGCCGATAACTCGACCGTCGCCACACCCGAGCCCCCGCCCCCGGAAGAGCCGCCTCCCACCGAGGCGTCATCGACCCGATCGATCTCCCGCCGGCGGCTGATCGGGGTCGACGTCCTGATCACGATCACGGCGCTGCTGTCGGTCGTGGGACTCTTCGCGATCTGGGCAAATCGCCAGCTGTTCAACCCCGATAACTGGTCGCAGACCAGCACCCAGCTGCTCCAGAACGCAGCGATCCGCAGCGCAACCGCAAATTACATCGTCGATCAGCTGTACGCGAACGTCGACGTCGAGGGACTGCTCAAGTCCGGGCTGCCGCCGCGGCTGGCGCCGCTCGCCGGGCCGGCGGCCGGTGCACTGCGTAACGTGGCGGTCCAGGGCGCCGAGCTGGCGCTCACCCGCCCAAGGGTGCAGAGCGCGTGGGCGGCCGCCAATCGAGCCGCCGATCAGACGTTCGTGAACATCGTCAAGGGCGGTAAGGGGGTGGTGAAGGTCAACGGCGGCCAGGTCACGCTCGACCTGGGCGCTGTGGTCGACGACATCGCGTCCCGGCTGGGCCTGCCGTCTGGGATCTCGTCGAAGCTCCCGCCATCGATCGCGAACCTGAAGATCATCAAGTCAGACCAGCTCAAGTTCGTGCAGGATGCGGGCAACCTGATCCAGGGGCTGGCGCTGTGGTTGACCATCCTCGTCCCGATTCTCTGGCTGCTGGCGATCTACCTCGCCCGCGGCCACCGTCGGCGGACGCTGATGTCCGTCGGGTTCTCGATTCTGATCGTCGGGATCCTGGTGCTCCTCCTACGCAATATCCTGCAGTCGCAGGTGACGAACTCGCTTGTCAGCGACGCCTCCCTTCGCCCCGCGGCCAGCGCGGCGGTGCTGATCGGCACGGGGATGCTGAGCCAGATCGCGGGGGCGTTCGTACTCATCGGCGCGGTCGTGGTCGTCCTCGCCTGGTTCGCCGGTCCGGCGCGAATCGCGGTCGCTGTCCGTCGCGCAATCGCTCCGTTCCTGCGCGAGCGGCCGGACTGGACGTTCGGGATCGTCGCGGCGATCATGCTGCTGATCTTCATCTGGCAGCCGATTCCCGCCACCGGGGAGCCGATCGGGATCATCGTCTTCTTCGCGCTTGCGATGTTCGGGACCGAGATGCTCCGCCGTCAGACGGCCGAGGAGTTCCCGGATGCGCAGCTCGGCGCGACGACCGCCGCGATGCGCGCCCGCATCGATGCGTGGCGCGCGCGCCGCGCAAGCAACGGGCAGACGGCACCGCCCGCCGCGACCGAGTCGCTGCCCGATCAGCTGGAGCGACTCGCTTCGTTGCGCAACGGCGGCGCGATCACGCCGGAGGAATACGAAACCGCGAAGACACAGCTACTGACACATGCGACGTAACCGCGTCAGTGGCTGCGCCGCTGTAGGCTCACCGGCATGCGCCTGATCCTCAACATCATCTGGCTCATCTTCGCGGGCTTCTGGCTGTTCCTCGGCTACCTGCTCGCGGGGATCATCATGTGCATCCTGATCATCACGATCCCATTCGGCCTGCAGGCGTTCAAGCTCGCCTCGTACGCGCTGTGGCCGTTCGGGCGGACCGTGGTGAAGCGCGAGACCGCCGGCGCCCCATCGGTGATTGGCAACGTGATCTGGGTGATCCTCGCGGGATGGTGGCTGGCGCTGGAGCACCTGATCACCGGGATCGCGCTCGCGATCACGATCATCGGCATCCCGCTGGCGCTGGCGAACTTCAAGATGATCCCGGTCTCGCTGGCGCCGTTCGGCCGCGAGATCATTCCCGTCGATCAGGCGCAGATCGAAGGCCGCCACTTCTAGCCGGAAAACGCGACGTGGGGCGGCAGCCGTAAAGCCGACGACCGACCGCGCGACCGGCGCGCGGCCCGCGAACAGGAAGCAGCCGCGGCCCGCGAACAGGAAGCAGCCGCGGCCCGCGAACAGGAAGCAGCCGCGGCCCGCGAACAGGAAGCAGCCGCGGCCCGCGATCAGGAAGCAGCCGCGGGCGCGGGGGAGCTTGCCTCTGCCGCGGCGTGCCGCGACTCGTCGGCGCCGTCGGCGGATGCCGTCGCCCTGGACAGCAACTCCGAGACCACCAGCGTCACCAGGTACGCCGCGACGACGCCGACGATCGTCAGCGGTACATCGCCCAACCCCGCCTTGGCCGTCATCAGCGTCGCCAGCGTAACCGCCGAGAGCGGCAGCTTCAGGATCGAGGCAACTCCGGCCCCGATCCCGACCGCGACGGCGGATGTGAGCGGAAACCCGGGCAGGTGCGAGGCCATGATGCCCGCGGCTGCGCCGAGGAGGATGGCTGGGAAGGTGGGACCCCCGCGGAAGCTGCCGATCGAGAGGGAGTAACCCAATCCCTTGAACACGATCAGCAGCGCCAGCGCTCCGAGGGACCAAGTGCCCGCCTGCGAGACGAGCCCCGGAAGGGCATCCTGGCCCGAGAACAGCACCTCGTTGATGCTCTTGCCGGTCGCCTGCGAGAACGCGATCGCAAGGCCCGCGATGATCAGACCGATGATCGGCAGTAGGATCAGCGTCCGCGGCGCTACGAACCGCTGGGTGAGCAGGCCGCCCCGCATGATCAGCTGGGCCACGACCGCAATCGCAATCGCCAGTGCGATCGTCCACCCGAATTCAGCGAACGTCGGGTGACCGAATGGCGGCACCTGCACAGGACCCAGCGCGATATTGCTCGTGCTCAGGCCGGTGAATGATCCGAGCCCGATCGCGACGAGCGTCCCGATCCCGGCCGCCATCAGCCCCGGCAGCAGGACGAGCGGCATTCTCGGGCCGCCGAGTCCGGCGGCCTCGATCAGGATCACGGCCGCGACCAGGGGCGACAGGAACACGAATGAGAGCGCGGCAAAACTCCCGGCGGCGCCGATCACCAGCAGCACCTGCGGCGGCGTTTCACGGCGCGAGAGCGAGAGCGTCGCCAGCCCCAGTCCCGACCCGAGGGCGATCAGCGGCGCTTCGGGGCCGATCACGACCCCGAAGGCAATCGACACCAGCCCGGCGAGCAGGACCCCGGGGAGCTCAATCGGCTTGGTCGCTCCACCGGTCGCCAACCCCTTCGCGGGAATGTGGCCTCCGTTGCCTGGCAGTCGCGTGATCGCGAGCGCGACCAGCACACCGGCGACGGCGAGGATCGGCAACGGCCACCACTTGGGCGGACCGTGGTGATAGCCGAGCGCGCTCGGTAGGTGCGTATACAGCTCGCGCTGGATCTGGTAGATCAGCTCCAGGAATCCCCACGCCGCGACCGAGACGATGACGCCGACAACGGCGGCGATCACGAGCAACACGATGTATCGCTTGCTCCGCATCGTCGCAGCCACCTGTGCTGCGGTCGGCTCAGCTGGAGCCGGCGGGGCGGTAGCAGGGGCGGGAGCGGCGGCCTCAGCCATCGATCGTCGATGCTCCCAGACCGCTGGTCTCGTGCGTCACCCGATCGGGGTGACGAGGCAGTGTGTGGGAGCATCGCCCGTGCTAAGGAAGCCCCGTGGGCCCAGTCATCCTCCTCTCGTTCACTGCCGCCGCGAACCCGACGTTGGTCACCGTGACAACGCTGATGCTGCTGTTGCCGAGCCCCAAGCGAGTGATGTTGGGCTACCTGTGCGGCGCGCTGCTGACCAGCGTCACGCTCGGTCTGGTGATCGTGTTCGCCGTCCACCGCTCGAGCGCGGTCAGCACGACCCAACACACGCTGAGTCCGGCCGCGGACCTCGCGCTGGGCGCGCTCGCGCTGGCGGTCGCGTGGGTGCTCGGCAGCGGACGCGATCAGCGCATCGCGGCGACCCGCCAACGCCGCCGCGCGGGTAAGGAAAAGACCGATCCGCGGTGGCAGCGAGCGCTCGACAAGGGCTCTCCGCGGATCTCGTTCGTGCTCGGCGCGTTGCTGACACTTCCCGGCGCCTCGTACCTGCTCGGGCTGCACGAGATCAGGGAGCTCGGGTACGCGACCGCGCCCACGGTCCTGCTGATCGTGCTGTTCAACGTCGTGATGCTGCTGCTGCTCGAGCTGCCGCTGGCCGGGTTCATCTTCGCGCCCACGTGGACGCCGGATGCCGTCGCTCGCGCGAAAGCCTGGATCGCCGAGCACTGGCATCGATTCGCGCTGATCGGGTTCAGCACGGTGGGCGCGCTGCTGATCCTGAAGGGCACGATCGGCCTGATCAGCTGAGGGTCGTGGCGCCGCTCAGCCCGTCCCGGGCCCTTTACGATTCATCCTGTTTTGGGAACTTCAACACACTGTATTAGATGGCGGTGACGGTCCTGTGGCTGCGGCGCGACCTGCGGCTCGCTGACCACCCCGCCCTGAGGGCGGCGCTGGACAGTGGAAGGCCGGTTGTTCCCGTGTTCTGCTTCGACCAGCGGTTGTTGCGCGGACGTCACCGCTCCGGGCCGAGAACCCAGTTCCTGCTCGAGTGCCTGCGGGACCTCGACCGCTCACTGCGCGAGCGCGGAAGCGGCCTGGTCGTCCGCTTCGGCGCCCCGGAGCACGAGCTCGTGCGGCTGGCCAGGGAGCTCGGGGCGCGGGCGGTGCACGCGACCGCCGACGTCGGCCCTTTCGCGCGCCGCCGCGACGGACGCGTCCGCGCCGCGCTCGCGCGGGCCGACGCGGAGCTCCGACTGCACCCCGGGCTGTTCGCTGTCGATGACCTCGGCTCGATCCTCACACAGGCCGGACAGCCGTATGGAGTGTTCACGCCGTTCTATCGAGCCTGGGTGCGTGCGCCGCGCCGATCGCCGGTCCCGACGCCGGACGGGCTACCGCACCTCGGCGCGCGGCTGCGCAAGGGCCGGATTCCGAAGCTCGACCAACTCGGGCTCCGCCAGGAGATCGCCAGCCCAGCGTCCGGAGGCGAGCGCGCGGCGCGGGCGCGCGCGCAACAGTTCCTCGAGCACGGGCTTCTCAGCTACGGCGAGCAGCGCGACGTGCTCAGCGCGCGCGGGACTTCCGCGCTCTCGCCCTACCTGCACTTCGGCTGCGTCTCAGCGCGCGAGCTCGAGCGCCGGTTGCCGGCCGGAGCCGGCGCGGACGAGTTCCGCCGCCAGCTCTGCTGGCGGGAGTTCTACGCGCACGTGCTCGGCGCGTTTCCGGCCAACGCGCGTTCCGAATATCAGCAGCGGTACCGTGGCACGATCAGCTGGAGCCACGCGCGCCAGCGGTTCGGCGCCTGGTGCGCGGGCCGCACCGGGTATCCGGTCGTCGACGCCGCGATGCGCCAGCTGCTGCAGGAGGGCTGGATGCACAACCGTGGCCGGTTGATCGTCGGCTCGTTCCTGACCAAGGATCTCGGGATCGACTGGCGCTGGGGCGAGGGCTGGTTCATGCGTCTGCTGATCGACGGTGACGAGGCCAACAACAACGGAAACTGGCAGTGGATCGCGTCAGTCGGCGTCGATCCCCAGCCGCCGGCGCGACGGATCTACAACCCGGCACGTCAGCAGGCTCGGTTCGACCCGGACGGGGCGTTCGTGCGCCGCTACCTGCCCGAGCTGGAGCTGGTTCCGGACCCATATCTCGCGGAGCCATGGACGATGCCCAAGAATGTCCAGGCCCAGGCGCGATGCATCATCGGCCGCGACTACCCGGCACCGATCGTCGATCACAACCAGGCGCGACGAGAGGCGATCGCGCGTTACAACGCCACGCGCTGAGCGGTTCGCCGCGCGCTGAGCGGTCGCTGCGCGCTGAGCGGTTCGGCTGACGCCCGCTAACTCAGAGCAGGGTGATCGTGCCCCTGACGATCAGCACCAAGCCGATCGCTGCGGCGCCGAGCGTCGCCGCGGTCCGGCGGCGGCGGGCCATCCAATCCTTGAACGCGGCCACCGCGGCGCGGGTACGGTCCTCGGCGAACAGATAGCCGAGCAGCGGCAGCTCGAGCAGGATCTGCTGCATCACGCAGAAGAACACGACCAGCAGGATGCTTTCGACGATTCCCCGCGTCGAGATGGTGGATTCGATCCAGCGCCGCGAAGTAGGAGACGCCCGGGAAGCTGAGCGCGGCCCCGACCAGGAACGTGACCCGCGGATCTCCCTTGCCGAGCATTCGCAGCGGCAGCGACTCGGTCGGCTTGCCGGCCTCCTGCTTCGCCTTCAGCTCCCTCTCCCTCTTCCCCCTCCGCCGTTCTCGTATCGGCAGGTCGCGCCCGGTTCGCAGAACCCAGGCGATCGCGACCAGCAGCAGACCGACGAGCAGGTCCTCGAGCGGGCTGACCTTGTGCCTCGAGGCGCTCTCGACGCTCGTTCCGTGGAGAGCGAACACGATCACCACCCCGGAGGCGATGCTCGTCGTGTACGCGCCCAGCAGATAACCGAGCATCAGCCGCTTCGGACGCGGGAGCAGCAGCATCACGGTCACCGCCGCCAGCAGCGACGGGTTGGCCATCGCAATCAGCGCCAGCAGGAAGATTTCGAGCAGATCGCTGCTCATAACGCGGCCTCCGTCGGAACCGAAGCTCCTTCTTTAGCGCGGTCGTCCGTATTTGCGATCGACCAGCATACGATCGGCTCTCCGCATCAGGTCGTTGGCGCTCGAGCTCGGGTCCAAGAACGTCGCCCAGCCCGCCGTCGCGCCGGCGGCGACGCTTGCGGCTCGGAGATCATCGGAGCTCTCCGGCGCGGCGCGCGCGCCCACGCGGACTCCACGCCGCGATCTGGCTGTGCAGCGACACGTCCTTTGTGCGAATCGTTCCGATGGCGCTATGCCCCCTGGCGTAGGTCGCGATCTCCGCGTGGTGGAATTGTCCTCGGTGGCGGGGGTTTGGTGGCGTTTGGTTGGTCTGCTCTGGGCGGCGCGATAGGGTTCCAAACCACCGCGAGCCCTGCCGGCGTTTCTGGCGCTACTTCCGAGGGTGGGGTTACAGGGTCGTAGCGGGCAGCGGCCGTCGTCGCCTTTCAGCCGCCGCCGGCCGCGCCTGGTGCTGGGTAGGTCGGGCACGGGGTGCCCGACCTCCGGGAGTGGCGCGGGCTGCGGGGGCGAGCCGGTGTGTGCGGCCCGGTGGCGCCGGTGGACGCCTGAAAACCTGCTCAACTTCCCAAAGCCGATCGCCCGCAGCGGGTTCGGGAAGTTGAACACGAAATTCATGCTCGATTTCCCAAACCGCCGGCGCGGAGTTGGCTTTGGGAAGTTGAGCATGTCTTCCGAGGTCTCCCGACCCCGCGTGCGCCCCTCCTCCTGCCCGGAGCGGCGGCGCCCGAGCGAGGCGGCAACTAGCGACCAAGGCGCGGTCGGGCGGCGGCCACCACCCGCGCCGCCACTACCCGCGCCGCCACCACCCGCGCTGCCACTACCCGCGCTGCCACCACCCGCGCCGCCGCGCCTACGCCGCCGCCAGCGGCACCGTCTCGAAGCCGCTCTGCGGCGTGCCCAGATACGGGAACCGCGACAGGTAGCGGGTGCTGCCCGCGCCGAGGCCGTCGGTGATCAGTGCCGCCGCCGCGTCGGGCTTGTAGCTCTTGTTGACCAGGGGATAGGTCGCACCGGCAATCGCTCGCAACTCGACCGTTACGACGTCGTCGAACACCCGCCGGCCGTTGGGGAAACCGGCCGCGTCGCCGCCGATCAGACCGAGCGGCTTTGGGTTGGCGGTCGGCGGGATTGCCATGTTCAGCCGCAGCTGGTCGGCGTGGTGAGGGCCGGTGTAGTTTTGGAAGCCAGGGACGATTCCCGACGGGATGCCGGTGAGCAGGATCGCGACCAGGTCGGCGCGCGGGGCGCTCAGCGTGGCGAGGCTGGGGAACACGCCGGGGTAGAGCACCGGCAGCAGGGCCGCGAGCTCCGGGTGCTGGACGTACTGGAGGAACTGACCGTCATCGGCCGCCGAAAGGGAGTTCCAGCGGTTCTTCTCGCCGAGCGGGATGATGACTTCGTTGATCAGCGGGTTGCCGAGTCGCGAGACCTGTACCCATCCCCCACTCTCGTGGCTGACACCGCTCCCGGGGGTGCGGATCACAGCGCGCCGGCGGCTCGCCGCGGCCCAGACGCCGATCACGGAGCGTTGCTGCGACGGGTTGGTCGGCTTCCGGCCGTCCCGGCTCAGTTCATGCTTGGGCACCTTCAGTGCGATCGACTGGACGCCGAACTCGTTGGTGGCGTTGACCCCGTGCGCGGCGGCCATCGCGGCGAGGTGAAGGTTCTGGAACGGCCGCAGGTCTCCGAGATCGAAGATCGCGCCCAGATCTACGTAGAAGCCCTCGAGCCGCTGCCCGGCGAACACGGTGTGACCGTCACGGATGCCGTGCACGGCCTGCGCCGCGAGCACGTCATAGTGTGGCGTCGAGGCGGGTCCGATATTGCACGGTGGGCAGGCGAGGTGGCTCGCGAGCACCTTCCTGCGGCCGCGCTCGATGCGAGCCACAGAGTAGAACTGGCGGCGGTTCCAGTTGGGGGTGTCAATCGACTCGATCGGGCCCGTGTTGTAGAGAAACGTGTTCGGGTTGCGAACCTCGGTCTCGAACTCGAACTGGTAAGTGATTTCCGGCTTACCGTCAGCGTCGTTGTCGATGTGAATCTCGTACAACACGTCGTCGCCGAACTCGTAGAAGTTGGGACCGCCGAACGGCGCCTCCAGCGGCAGGTAGTTGCAGACGATCGTGACCGTGTTCGGGTCGTCCGGGCTGACGAATGCGTATGTATCGGTGTTGTCGGCGACCGGGTCCTGACTGATCGCCGGCGCCTCACGGTGAGACGACATGGGTTACCTCCAGTGTTGGGAATGCTCAGTGCGTGGCGCGGGCGAGGCGTGCGGCCAACTTGGGGTCGCGCAGCTTGACCTCGCGGTCGCCGGCCATCACCTCGATCTCACCGGTGCGGGGATCGCGAACGTAAGCGACGACCGGCTCGGATCCGGCCTTGCCGACATCCGCGTCGGCGTGTTCCGCGACCAGGGCTCCGATCACGGTCATGCCGGCCGCGGCGCCGGCCGAGTTCTTGACGAATCTACGTCTGGTCAGGTCTGACACGATGGTCCTCCTTGGTTCTTTGGCAGCCTCTACGCACGCTCGACAGGAACGGATCACCTGCAGGTGGGGCAAGTCGTCGTCGGTGGGGCCGGCGGGGCGCGCTGGTGGCGACGGCCGTGTTCGTCCTGATCTGGTCGGTGGCGGCGCCGGCCGATGCGGCGATCAGCGCCGCCCAGCAGCTCGCGAACACCTACGCCCCGATCGTGATGATGCGCGCTCAGACGGACGGGATCTGCGACTCCTCCGAGGAGCAGTTCTGGCCGCCGACGACCGTTGACGTCACGCTCGGTAATCCGCGGGTCAGGCTGCTTCTGCACACCAAGCACGGAAACGAGGTGATCAGGCGCGCGCCGACTGTGTCGGACATCGCCGGTCTGAGACCGAGTTACTACCTCGATCTGCCCGGCGACCCGCTCAATCCAGGCTGCAAGTATGCCACCGACTTCGCCGCGATCCGCAAGGCCGGGCATGCGCCGGCGATCACCTACGCCCACATCGCGCGGCAGCCGGGACACCCGGGGTTCGCGCTCCAGTTCTGGTTCTACTACTACTTCAACGTCTTCAACGATCTGCACGAGAGCGACTGGGAGGGGATGCAGCTCGGGTTCTCCGCCGCCACTCCAGCCGAGGCGCTCGGCACCGAGCCGTCCGAGATCGTGCTGTTTCAGCACGCCGGCGGCGAACACGCGCGATGGGACGCTTCCAAGGTCGAGCGCCGCGGCACTCATCCGGTCGTCTACTCGGCCGCCGGCTCGCACGCGACGTTCTACGGCTCCGCCCTGTACCTCGGTAACGGAGATCATGGATCCGGCGTCGGCTGTGACAACACCACCAAGCCGCTGATGACAGTCACACCGCGGCCGGTGCTGGTTCCGGACGCGCCGACCAGTCACGGACCGTTCGCGTGGCTGACCTACACCGGACGCTGGGGCCAGCTCGAGGCGGGTTTCAACAACGGGCCGGCCGGCCCGAACACGAAGACGGTGTGGCGCGAGCCGTTCACGTGGATGAACGGCACGCGGACGCAGAGCCCCACCGTCCCGGAGGCCGCGCTCGTCGGACCGTCGGTCTCGAGCGCGTTCTGCGGTGCTGTGGCCACCGTCTCGGAGTTCCTGAACCTTCAAGCGCGGACGACGCCGGGCGCGATCGGTGTCGCGGTGATCGCCGCCCTGCTGATTCTGGTGCCGGCGAGCCTGACGAGATGGCGCCCCGTCAATCTGCAGCCCCTGCGGCAGGCGCGGGCGCTCGGGCAGCTGCTGCGCGCGGCGGCACGCCTATACGGCCAGAACTTCATGCCGCTGCTGGCGATCGCACTGATCTCGTTGCTGCTTATCGGCGCCTTGGACGAAATCGAATCGTTACTGCTGAAGGCAATCGGATCGAACGGCTCGGGCATCTCCGTGTCGGGCGCCACGATCTCGATCTCCACCGGAGCCGGGATCGGACGCACGCTCGCGATGCCGATCGGATCCGCGGCGGTGACCGCGTTCGTGCGAAACCTCGAGCGGGCGCCGTCCGATGGGTTCTCGGCCGCGTGGCGCGCGACCCTCGGCCGGCTGTGGCGCCTGATCGCGGTACAGGTGCTCGCGACCGTGCTGGTGTTCCTGCTCGCGCTCACGATCATCGGCATCCCCTACGCGATTCGCAAGTGGGTCGACTGGCAGTTCGGCCAGCAGGAGATCCTGTTCGAGGACCGCTCGATCCGCGAGGCGCTGCGCGGCAGCACCCACATGGTGCGCGGTCACTGGTGGCATACCGCGGCGGTCACGGTCACGTTCTGGCTGCTGAGCGAGATCCCCGGACCGGTGCTCGGGTTCGCCCTCCTGTTCACGACCGTCCCGGTCCGGACCGTGGACCTGTTCGGGTCGCTCGTCTCGGCGGTCCTGATTCCCTACGTCGGCGTCGGCCGGACGCTGCTGTACCTCGATCTGGCGGCGAGGCGCGCCGGTCAGCCGGCGAGCGTACCCGCGGGCTTAGCGCCCGCGCCCGCCTCCTGACCCGCCAGCAAGCTGCAGATGCCATGACAGTGGCGATCATGCCAGTCAATTACGGAAATCGAATCCGACTGATCTACGGCTGCGGCTCGGAATCGCGATACAGCGGCTCGACGCCGGCGGCGGCGAGCATCTTGCAGTAGCCGATCACGTACTCGCGCGGGAGCTCCATCGGATCCGAGTCCGTCGGCGCGATGCAATAGCTGCGCTCGAGCAGATGCGGGCCCTGCCAGCCATACAGGATCCGCGCCGCGGTGGCGGCGCGGAGCATCGCGCGGATCTCTCGGTCGCTCATCGTCACGAGCCTCAGATGGTGGCTCGGGACCGGTTCGCCCGCGCCGCCGCCTGGATCCGACACCAGGTGGGAAGTCGCTGCGGGAGCGGCCGGCGCCGGCGGGCTGGAGCCCCCGGCGCCGGCATCGGGCGGGGGCTAGAAGATGCGGACCGCCACCTCGGCGGGAGCGTCGAACAGCTCGTTCAGCTCTGGGTCGAGCTTGACCAGCGTCACCGAGGCGCCGGCCATGTCCAGTGAGGTGCAGTACTCGCCGACATAGCTGCGCGTCACGTTGACGCCGCGATCGGCGAGCCGCTGGTGAGCGCGACCGTAGAGGATGTAGAGCTCGGAGATCGGCGTGCCGCCGAGGCCGTTGATCATCAGCGCCACCTCGTCACCGGACGAGTACGGCAGGTCGGTCACCACAGCCTCGAGCAGCTCGTCGATGATCGCGTTGGCGGCGGCGAGCTTCTCGCGCCTGCGTCCAGGCTCGCCGTGGATACCGACACCCATCTCCATCTCGTCCTCGCCGAGCTCGAACAGCGGCGAGCCCTTGGCGGGCGGCGTGCACGAGGTCAGTGCCATTCCCATCGTGCGGGTGACGGAGTTCAGCCGCTCGCCCAGCTTGACCAGCTCGTCGAGCTCCGCGCCGCGCTCCGCGGCCGCGCCGACCGCCTTGATCACGAAGAAGTTGCCGGCGACGCCTCGCCGCCCGACCGTGTAGGTCGAGTCCTTCACGGCGACGTCGTCGTCGACGATGATCGTCGCGACCTTGATGTCCTCGGCCTCGGCGAGCTCGCGCCCCATGTCGAACGACATCCGATCGCCGGTGTAGTTGTTGATGATGTGCAGCACTCCCTTGTCGCTGCGCATCAGCTTGGTCGTCTCATACACGTAATCCGACGGAGGCGCGGAGAACACGTCGCCGGGACAGGCGGCGTCGAGCATGCCCTTGCCGACCACCATCACATGCGCCGGCTCGTGACCGGAGCCCGATCCCTGCACGATCGAGACCTTGTCGTTGCGCGGCGCGTCGGCCCGCATGATCAGGTTGTACTCGGGGACGTAGCGGAGCTTGCCCGGGTTGGCGAGCTCGATCCCTTTGAGCATCTCCGGAACGAACTGCTGGGGGTCATTGACGAACTTCTTCACCGTGTCTCCTCTCGAGTGACCTGCTTGGTTACCAGCGATCAGGCGCGCGTCAGCTCCGCTTCCTTCCAGGCTTTGTTCACCGCCTCGAACATGACCGCGACCCCGACCGCGCCGGCATCGACCGAGTCGCGACTGCGCTCACCGGTGTAGGACGCCCTGCCTCGCTGCGCGAGCATCCCCTTGGTCTCCTCGGCGCTGGTGCGCGCTTTGGCGGCCGCTCGCTCGATCGCCGCGCTGGAGCCGTCGGGCAGCGCGGCCTCGAGCTCATCGACCGCGGGGACCAGCGCGTCGAGCAGCGTCTTGTCGCCGAGATCGGTGCTCCCGCGCTGCTTGATTCCCTCGATCGCGGCTCTGAGCGCCGCGATCACCTGCTCGCCGCTCGGTTCCGGGGCATCGTTCAAGGCGCCGCCCGCGCGCAGGAACGCGGTCCCCCAGATCGGCCCGGAGGTACCGCCGATGCGCTTGCTGAGCACGATCGCGGTCTTCTTCAGCAGACCGGCGATGTCGCTGTACTCCATCGTGTCCCAGTCGCCGAGCACAACCTCGAACCCGCGCGCAAGCGAGTAGCCAAAGTCCCCATCCCCGACCACGGCATCCAGCTCGCAGAAGTATGTCTCGTTGTCGACCGCGGTCTGGGCGATCACCCGTACGACCATCTCCGCGCGGCCAAGCGATGTCTCGCTCATGCAGCCTCCTTGTCTGGTAGAGGTTCGGTTCGGCATCGATCGAGATCGGCGAGCCCGACGAGATCGCCCGGTCTCGCCGCGCTTCGATTTGCGAGGACTCGGGCCGGATCGCCGGGATCGCCGAGGCTCGTGAGGACAAGCGCCGCTTCGCTGAAGTCCTCGTCGGTCGTGTAGCTGCTGACCGTCACCACGCAGCGCAGTCCGGCGCCGACCGCGGCCAGCAGCCCGTTGCGCGAGTCCTCGATCACGATCGCGTCCGCCGTTCCGAGGCCGAGTCGCTCCACCGCCAGGTTGTAGATCGCGGGGTCGGGCTTCTTGGCCGGCACTAGATCCCCGGCGAATACGGCGAACTGCGACGCGTTGGCGGTGCCGACGGCGTGCTCGAGCACCGCCCTGACGGATTCCTCGGCCGAGGTCGACGCGACGGCCAGCGTCCAGCCGGCCGCGAGCGCCTCGTCGACGATCCGGGCGATGCCGCTGCGCGCCGGCAGCCGGCCTGCGCGCACGATCTCCCTGTAACGGGCGGTCTTGCGCCGATGCCAGTCGGCGAGCAGCTCCTTCTGACCCTCGGGGTCGGATGGAAGACCGTTGGCGCGTACGAACTCGTCGCTCAACAGCGACGCCATCCGCTCTTTGCCGCCGCCGATCTTCAGCTTCACCCCGTACTCCTGCTCGGACCACCGGACCGGGAGGCCGACCTCGGCGAACGTCTCGTTGAAAGCCGGCCGGTGGCCGTCGCGCTCGGTGTCGGCGAGCACGCCGTCGCAGTCGAAGATCAGCCCTGGCACGGGCTCAACCCGCCGATGCGGACAGGGTCCGGGCGCGCCCGGCCGATCCGAACATACCGATGTGATATTCGGCCATGCTCTTGACCGCCTCTCGCACGTGGCCGAGCATCGACGGCGGATCGTGCTTACCCGGGTTCGCGTCCAGGTACTCGCGGTGCGCGTCCACGAACGCGATCTTCAGCGCCGTCGAGATGTTCACCTTCGCGCAACCGCGGGAGATCAGATCGGTGAACTGCTCCTGGGTCAATCCCGTGCCACCGTGCAGCACCATCGGGATCGGGTGCAGTGCGACGATCTCGCTGACCCGCTCGGGCTTCAGTTGCGGCGCCCGCTTGTACAAGCCGTGCGCGGTTCCGATCGCCGGCGCGAACGAGTAGATCCCGGTCTCCTCGATGAACCGCGCCGAGACCTCGACCGGGTGGATCTCGCCTTCCTCGTCGGAGCCGATCCCGTCCTCGACGCCGTGCACGCTCTCGATCTCGCCCTCGACCTGGGCGCCGTAGCGCTCGGCCTCGGCGACGACCTCAATCGTCTGGCGCGTGTTCTCGGCGACGTCCAGCGCCGAGGCGTCGAACAGCACCGAGTTCCACCCGGCCTGCAGACAGGTCGTGATCCACTGGCGATCGGGACAGTGGTCGAGGTGTACGGACACCGGGATCGGCACCTCGTCGGCCCGCGCGCGCCACATGCTGTACAGGGGCTTGGCGCCGATTGACTTCACGGTTTTCACCGACGTTTGAATGATCAGCGGCGACTCGAGCTCGGTCGCCGCCGCGAGCACCGCCTCTAGCGTCAGGTCGTCGACGACGTTGATTGCGGCGACGCCGTATCGCTCCGCGAACGCCGGGTCCAAGATCTCACGGATCGGCACAACAGGCATCGACATCTCCCTCTTGGCCCCAGCCCCAAACCCCGCGGCGGAGCACCCGAGCCAGGTCGTCCGGTAATCCGAAATAGACTACCGTCCGCGATCCAGCCGTCGAGTATTTGTTGTGCCCGCAACGGGCCCGCTCGGCACGGAAATCATGGATCGCGTGCGCTGAATGGCGGCTGCCTGGCGGGATCCGCATTTCGTTTGCACGCGGGCACGCCTCCGATCGAGGAGCTCGGGGGTCCGATCGTCAAGCGCTTCCGGATCTGCGAGCGGATCCTGGACGGCGGCGGAACGCCGCCCACGCCCGGCCGGCCGCGTAGCAGGCGGCGCTGACCGCGCCGACGAAGAAGCCGATCGGGTAGTTGGTCGCGTACGACACCGCGATCGCGCTCCACACCGCGATCAGCGCGATCACGATCGACAGCACGATCGCGTACAGCGGCCTGTCGGTGAACGAGCGCGCCGCCGCCGGGGCGCCGATCATCAGGCTGAAGATCAGCAGCGTCCCGACCACCGGCACCGTCATCGTGGTCGCGAGCGCGACGACGACCAGGAAGCAGAGCTCGATCCGAAAGCCCGAGATCCCGCGCGCCTCGGCCACGTCGCCGAGCACCGAGGACAGCATCAGCGGGCGGTACAGCACCAGGATCGCGATCACGCACACCGCCGCCAGTCCGATCGTCGGCGCCAGCTCGTTGCTGCCGATTCCGAGCACCTCACCGAACAGCAGCGAGTACACCTGCGGCGCGTACTCGACGGTCATGCTCAGGAACAGCGCTCCCAGCCCGAGCATGAACGTCAACGTCAGGGCGGTCGCGACGTCGCGCCGCCCGCGCCGGCCGAGCCAGCCGATCCCGAGCGCCCCCAGGAGCGCGAACAGGCCGAGGCCGATCAGCGTGTTGATCCCCAGCAGCGCCGCGCCGGCGGCGCCGGCGAAGGACCCATTCGGAATCGCATGGGCGACGAACGCCGACCCGCGCAGGACCGTGAAGAACCCGACCAGGCCGGCGACGACGGCGACGATCGTCGCCACCGCCCAGGTGTTGACCATGAAGCCCGAGAACATCGCGCCTAGCCGCCCGCTCCGATCTGCGCGCCGCCGGGCACCCGGGCGGTCGCCGCCGCCGGATGCCGCCGCGCACGCGCTCGCGACGGCAGGCCCGCGAGCAGATACGAGACCAGGATCACCGCGACGACGAAGAAGCTGACCGGCCAGCCCTGGCCTCGTGGCGGCCAGTAGTAGCTGTCGTAGGCGAGCACGATCCCGAGCCAGGTCGCGACCACGCCGATCGCCGCGGCCAGCGCCATCGCCGCCGCCGGCCGCCGCGTCAGCCGCAGTGCCGTCGCTGCCGGACCGATCAGCAGCGCGGTCCCGAGGATCGCGCCGATCGTCAGCGCCGAGAGCGCGACCGCCACCGCCAGCGCGAGCAGGTACAGTCCGCCGATCAGGCGGACGGGAATGCCGCGAGCCGCTGCCATGTCGGCGTTCACGGAGCTGAGCAGCAACGGCCGCTGGATGATCACGACCACGACCAGCGCGACAACGCTGAGCGCGATGATCGCCGGGATCGTGCCGGAGTCGACCGCGAACAGCGATCCGAACAGAATCGTGAGCGTTGCTCCGGTGGTGCTCTGGTAGGTGGTGTCGAGGTACAGGAACAGCGCCGCCAGTCCAAGACACGCGCCGAGCACGATCCCGGTCGCCAGGTCCCGTCCCCGGGGACGCTGGATGCCGATCAGCTCCATCACGGCCGCCGCTCCGACCCCCGCCGCCAGGAAGCCCCAGACGGGACCGACCCCGACGAGGAACGCGGCGGAACCGCCGGCCGCGCCGATGTCCGACAGCGCCTCGGCCGCGAACGACTGGCCGCGGATGACCGCAAACACACCGACCGCGGCGGCCACGATCGCGACCGCGGCGCCGACCCCGACGGCCATCTGCACCGTCGAGCTCTCGAAGAAGCCCGGGCCGAACACCGGCGCCAGCAAGTGGCTCACGAGACGATCTCGATCGCCCGCGCAGCGCTCCCGTCGTCGAGCTCGTCGTCGTGACGCCCCGCGACCACGAGCACGCGGCCCTGGACGTGCAGGACGTCGACGCGGTGGCCGTACAGGCGGCTGAGCACATCGCTGCGCACGACCTCCTCGGTCGTGCCGCTGGCCGCGCGCCCGCCCGCGACGTAGACGATCCGATCCATCACCTCGAGCAGCGGGTTCATCTCGTGCGCCGAGATCAGCACCGCGATCTGCTGCTCGGCGGCGATCCGCGCGAGCAGCAACACGATCTCATGGCCGCTGCGCAGATCCAGGTTCGCCAGTGGCTCGTCCAGCAACAGCAGCCGCGGCCGGCTGACCAGCGCGTGCGCGATCAGCACGCGCTGCTGCTCGCCACCCGACAGCTCCCCGACCCGCGCGTCCGCGAACGCCTCCGCGTCGACGGCCGCCAGCATCTCCTCGACGCGCTCACGGCGAGCCGCCGAGGGGCGCGCGATCCCCAGCCGATGCCCATCCAGGCCGAGCCCCACCAGGTCACGCGCGCGCAGCGGCATGTCTGGGTCGAGCAGGTACTTCTGCGGCACGTAGCCGACCAGCGGGTCGCGGCGCGAGCGCGGCCGCCCGCCGATCCGCACGCTGCCCGCGCTCGGCGCTTGCAGCCCCAGGATGACGCGGAACAGCGTCGTCTTGCCGGCGCCGTTGGAGCCGATCAGGCCGGTGAACTCGCCGGCGCGGATCTGGAAGCTGACGTCGCGGAGCACGTCACGGCCGCCGAGCCGCGCGCTGATCCCCTCGACCGCGAGGACCTCCTGGCCCGGACCCGGAAACGGAACGCAGCTCATAGCTTCTCCGTCGAGATCCGCTGCGAGACGGCCTTGCGCAGCGCCTGCACCTCGACCAGCATCCACGTCTGGTACCGGTAACCGGTCGGCATCGTCTCGTACAGGCCGACCACCGGGATTCCGCTCCCCAGCGCGGCCTTCAGGAACGACTGCGTGAGCGTGTCGGTCACCTGCTGGTTGTAGAGGAACACCTTGACCCGGTGCTGCGCGAACAGCTGGTTCTGAAGGGTGATGTTCTGGGGTGCCGGATCGACTCCATTCATCACGTCCGCCTGCAGGCTGAAGGGCGTCAGGTTGACTGTTCCCGCGGCCTGCAGCATGTAGTCGCCGACCGGCTCGGTGGTCGCCACCGGCGTGCTCGGATAGCTCACCCGGAACTGCCGCAGTGCCTGGTACCACGGCCCGAGCGAGTCGTCGAAGCTCGCGAGGTTGGACTGGAAGTAGGCGGCGTGCTGCGGCTCGATCGCCGCCAGGTCGCCGGCCACCGCCTTGGCGACCGCCGGCATCGTGCTCGGCTTGTACCAGAGGTGGGGATTGGGAGTCGAGTCCGGGAGGCCGAGCAGCTGCTGGACATCGATCACCTTGCGCGTCGACGTGGCGCTCGCGGACTCGATCTTGCCCATGAAGTCGTCGTAACCGACACCGTTCTGCACGATCAGCCGGGCCGAGCTGACGGCGTTGGCGACGCTCGGGCTGGCCTCGAACGTGTGCGGGTCGGCGTTGGGGTTGTCCATGATCGCCGCGACGGCCACGTACCGGCCCCCGACCTGCGAGATCACGTTGGCGTACTGGTTCTCGGCGCCGACGGCCAGGATCTTGTTCCCCGGGTCGGTGAACGAGACCGACTCACCGCAGCCCGCGAGGAGCAGCGCCGGCGCCGCGAATGCCATTGCCAAGAGGAGGGCGCGAGCACCAACCACGCCGGGAGCGTACCATAGGCTGAGTCTCATTCCCATTCTTATGATTGCCCGCAACCGGAGGTACACTGGCCGCCGATGACCCACGGCAATAGCGAGGGTTGGGCAAACCGCGCCCAGCGAGTGCTCGCCGAGAACAAGCACCACACCGGCGGCGCCCGCCGGGCTCTGCTCGAACTGCTCGACTCGCAAGCCTGTGCGCTGTCGGCGCTCGAGATCGAAGACGCGCTGCGGCGCGGGAAGCGTCGCGTCGGCCGCGCCAGCATCTACCGTATCCTCGACGAGCTCGAGCGGCTCGGGCTCGTCCAGAAGGTTCAGGTCGGTCAGGCGATGGCTCGCTACGAGCCGATCCGGACCGGCGACGGACACCACCATCACCTCGTCTGCGACAGCTGTGGAACGGTGATCCCGTTCACCGACTCAGAGCTCGAGCACGCGATCCAGAACCTCAGCGAGCGCGTTCCGATGCGGGTCGCCGAGCACGAGATCGTGCTGCACGGGGCGTGTGACGACTGCGCCGACTAAGGCCCTGGGCGGGCCGCTCGAGCTCACCCCGGGAGGTTGAGCGCGAACTCATCGCGCAGGCCCCGCTTCCCGGCCTCGGTGACCCGCACCGCGCGGGTGCCGCGCACGCGTTCCAACCAACTGCGCGCGAGCAGCTGTTCCGCGAGCCCGGCGCCGAGCGCGCCGGCGAGATGGGGGCGGCGTTCGGTCCAGTCGAGACACGGGCGGGCGAACACCCGGCGCTGGCGCCGGAGCGCGTCGACGTCGAGGCCCAGCGCCTCCAGCCGCCGCCGACCGGCCTGCGTCAGCACGTACTCGTTGTCGCCCGCTTCGATCACGTGGTGGCGCTGCAGGCTGTCGGTGAGCGCGACGCCGACGGCGCCTGCGAGGTGGTCGTAGCACGTACGGGCGTGGCTGATCGCCTGGCCGCGGTTGGATTCGCGCAGGCTCGAGGCGCCGCGCGCGGGCGCGATCGTGAGCATCGCCTCGATCACCTCGGCGACGTGCGGCCCGGCCAGCCGGTAGCGGCGCTCGCGGCCGTGCTGCTTGACGGTGATCAGTCCCCCGCCGAGCAGCCGCGACAGGTGTGCACTGGCGAGCGAAGCCGAGATGCCGGTCCGTGCGGCCAGCTCGCCCGCGGTCAGGTCGCGGCCGCCGATCAGCGCCAGCAGCAGCGTCGCCCGGTTGGCGCTCATCAGGTCCGCGACTGCGGCGAGGTCTGCGTCGGCGAGCATGTACACACGGTAGCGCGTCGATGTTTCAACCGGGATTGAAGCTTTTCGCACCTAGCATCCCGGTCATGAACAACCGCCGATGGACACTCGCCGCGACCAGCCTCGGGTTTGCGGTCGTGCAGCTGGATGTCAGCGTCGTGAACGTCGCGATCAAGCCGATCGGGGCGGCGCTCGGTGGCGGCGTGGGCTCGCTGCAGTGGGTCATCAGCGCCTACACGGTCGCGTTCGCGGCCCTGATTCTGAGCGCCGGGGCGCTCGGAGACCGGATCGGCGCCAAGCGGGTGTTCCTGGCCGGGTTTGCGGTGTTCACCGTCGCCTCGGCGATCTGCGGCCTGGCGCCGAGCCTCGGGGTCCTGATCGCCGCGCGCGCGATTCAGGGCGCCGGCGCCGCGGTCCTGGTTCCGTGTTCGCTGACGCTGCTGGGCCACTCGTACCCCGATCCACGCGAGCGCGCCCGCGCGGTCGGCCTGTGGGCGGCCGGCGCGAGCGCCGCGCTGTCGGCCGGGCCGCTGGTCGCGGGCGTGCTCACGGCGACGCTCGGGTGGCGGGCGATCTTCTTCATCAACGCGCCGATCGGCGTCGCCGGGATGCTCCTCACCCTGCGGTATGCAAGCGAGACGACGCGGGCGCGGGATCGCGGCGTCGACCTCTGGGGCCAGCTGGCGGCGATCGTCTGCCTGACCGTGCTGGCGGCGGCGACGATCGAGGGAGGGAGCCGCGGCTTCGGCACCGCCGGCGTGCTGGCCGGATACGCACTCGCCGCGACCGCCGGAGCGGCGTTCGTGGCGGTCGAGTCCAGGCGCAGGCGGCCGATGCTCCCGCTCGGGCTGTTTCGCTCCGGCACCTTCACCGCAGCGTCGACGATCGGGCTGCTGGTCAACATCGCGTTCTACGGGCTGATCTTCGTGCTCAGCCTGTTCTTCCAGCGCGCCCAGCACCTGTCGGCGCTGCAGACGGGGCTCGCGTTCGGGCCGATGACGGCGGCCGTGATGGCCGCGAACCTGCTCGCCGGCCGCGCTGCGGGCACACTGGGACGGCGGCGGGTGTTGGTCGCGGGGGCGCTGCTGATGGCGGCCGGCACCGCGGCACTACTGCAGGTCGGCGCCGGCACCCCCTACGCCGAGCTGGTCGCGCAGCTGATCGGGCTCGGCTTCGGGCTCGGCCTGATCGTGCCGGTGATGACCGCCTCGCTGCTGGGGAGCGTCGAGCGGTCCCGCTCCGGGGTCGCGTCGGGGACGCTCAACAGCGCCCGACAGACCGGAAGCGTGATCGGCGTGGCGCTGTACGGATCGCTGATCGCCGGCGGCGCGCTCGTACGCGGGCTGCACGTGGCGCTCGCGATCTCGGTGGCGCTGGCGATCGCCGTCGTGGCGCTCAGCGCCGGCATCCGAAGCGAGGGGGCGTGAGTGGTGGCGGGGGCGGCGGCTAACGCGGGCTGACTAGGTTGGGGGCCGCTTCGCGGCGTCCAGCCGGAAGACTCGGGCTCGGTCCATAAAGGCGAGGCCGGATGCCGAGCGGACCGAAAGCCCGAGGCCGGTTCCGCTCGCATCCATGCGAGCGGGGGCCACTCCGGTCCCGAGGCAGCGGGCCGGCGAGTGGCCGCGAGGCGCCGGCGGACGCTTGAAAACCTGCTCAACTCCCCAAACCCGATCGCCGGGCGCGCGTTCGGGAAGCTGAGCACGATAGTCATGCTCGATTTCCCAAACCGCCGGCACGCAGTCCGGTTTGGGAAGTTGAGCATGTTTTTCGGGGTCTCCTGACCCCGCGTCCGCGCCTCTCCTCCTGCCCGGCGATCGAGCTTGGGAGGTTGAGGATGTTTTCTTTCTCGGGGGCGCGCCAGACCCCGATTGCGCCCCCCCTCCCGACGCCCGCGCCACCCGGCTACCGACACCCCCTTTGGTGGGCTAATTCACGGCGAGCACGAGCTTGCCGACGTTCTCGCCGGCGAACAGCTTCAACAGCGTCTCGGGGAACGCCTGGACGCCGCCACCGACGACGTGCTCGCGCGCGACGATCCGTCCCTCGCGCAGCCATCCGGCGAGCTCGCCGATCGCCTGTGCGTAGCGGTCTGCGTAGTCGAAGATCACCATCCCCGTCATCGACGCGCGGGCGGGAATCAGGGCGAGATAGTTAGCCGGCCCGCGGGGCTGCACGGCGTTGTACTGGGAGACGCCGCCGCAGATCACGATCCGCGCTCCGCGCGCGAGCCGGGTGAGGACCGCGTCGAGGATCTCGCCACCGACGTTGTCGAAGTAGACATCGACCCGGTCGGGCGCGGCCTTGCGCAATGCGGCGCGGACGTCCTCGGCCTTGTAATCGATCACCGCGTCGAAGCCGAGCTCGTCGATGATCCAGCTGCACTTCTCGGGTGCGCCGGCGATTCCGACGGCCCGGCAGCCCTTGATCTTGGCGATCTGTCCCGCGACGCTGCCGACCGCGCCGGCCGCCGCCGATACGACGACCGTCTCCCCCTCCGCGAGGCGGCCGACGTCGAGCAGGCCGAAGTAGGCAGTCAGGCCGGTCATGCCGAGGGTGCCGAGGTAGGTCGGCAGCGGCGCGAGTGCCGGATCGAGCTTGAACACGCCGCGGCCGTCCGAGCGTGCGTACTCCTGGACTCCGAACGCGCCGTAGACGTGATCTCCGGCGCTGAACGCGGGATGCTCCGAGGCCGCGACCTGCCCGACGGCGCCCGCACGCATCACCGCGCCGACCTCGACCGGCTCGATGTAGGACGCGCCGGCATTCATCCACCCCCGCATCGCCGGATCGATCGACAGATGGGAGATCGCGACGATGAACTCGCCGGCGCTCGGAACCGGGACCGGCTCGGTCGTCAGCTCCCAGTCGGATGGCTTCGGCACGCCGGACGGGCGGGCGGCGAGCCGGATCTGATGGTTGATCGTGTCCATGTCGGAAGGGGTTGCAATGTTCTCAGACGATGATCTTCCCGCCCCGCGCGTTGTCAGCGGCCCCACACCTCTTCGGCCAGCTCGACGATCAGCGACAGCTTCGCGCGCTGTTCGTCGATCGAGAGCTTGTTCCCCTCATCGGTCGAGGAGAAGCCGCATTGCGGCGAGAGGCACAGCTGCTCGATGTCGACGAACTTCGCCGCCTGCTCGATCCGGCGCTTGAGCTCGTCCTTGTCCTCGAGCTGGGGACGCTTGGTGGTCACAAGCCCGAGCACCACCAGCTTGCCCGCCGGCACGAACCGCAGCGGCTCGAACGTCCCGGATCGCTCGTCGTCGTACTCGAGGAAGTAACCGTCGACGTTCAACTCGCCGAACAGCGCCTCGGCGACGAAGTCATAGCCGCCCTCCGCCGCCCACATCGACTGGTTGTTGCCGCGGCACAGATGCGTGGTGACCGCGAGGTCCGGGGGCCGTCCTGCCAGGGCCTTGTTGATGTTGGCGATGTACTGCTCGTGCGGGTGGTTGGGGTCGCCGCCGATCTGCTCGATGTGTTCGCGCTGCGCCGGATCGTTGATGTAGGCGAGGCTCGTGTCGTCGAGTTGCAGGTAGCGACACCCGAGCTCGTACGCGCCTGTCACCTGGCCCCGGTAGGCGGACGTGAGGTCGTCCCAGAACGCGTCCAGCTGCGGGTACACGGATCGGTCGACCGATGAGTTGCCGCCGCGGTAGTGGACCATGCTCGGCGACGGGATCGTCAGCTTGGGCGTCTGCCCGTCGGCGGCATGGTCGCGCAGAAACGTGAACGCGTCGGCGAAGATCGTCTCCCGGAGCGTCACCCTGTCCGCCACGCGGATCGCCGGCGGCGCGTAGTCGTACTCTCCTAGTCGTACTCTCCTTCCTCATTGCGGAAGTGGACGTGGATGCTGTCTCCGTCCGTCTGGCGAATCCCGCCGAGGGCGTAGATGAAGTCCATGTGCCACGAGGTCCGGCGGAACTCGCCATCGGTCACGGTGCGAAGTCCGGCCTCGCGCTGAAGGGCGATCACGCCGCGGATCGCGTCGTTCTCGCGCGACCGGAGCTGCTCGTGATCGATCACTCCCGCCTTGAACTGCCGGCGCCCCTGGAGCAGTTCTGGCGGACGCAGCAGGCTGCCGACATGGTCGGCCCGGAACGGCGGCCGATCGCGGACTCCGGCACCGGTTTCCACGGTGCCAATCATGACACCGGTGAGCCCTCAGGCCCTCAGCCTAGGACGCGAGGCGTCGGAGAACTGCCGCATCGCGGCGGTCATCAGAAATGCGACCTGCTCGGCGATGTCGACCGCGTTGTCCCCGATCCGCTCGAGGCTCCGTGCGATCAGCACGTGGCGCAGGGCCAGCTCGCGCCGCCCCGCGGCGACCTGTAGCTCGAGCGCCGCGTCGAAGATCTCCCGGTTGAGCCTGTCGATCGCGTCGTCCTCACGTCGGTTGCGCAAACTTTGCTGAGGCTCGACGTCGGAAACCAACATCGGCCGTGAATGCCCGGTCAGTACGCCGGCGTGGGCGGGATTGCGCGCCCGTCGCGGACTGCCTCCACGACCGCCCGTGCATCGGCGACGCGGTATTCCTCGCCGTATACCGCGCCGGCGCGGCGCGGCGCCTCCATCACCTCGCAGGTCGCGGTGCCGCCGAGATCGACCGGCTCATAACCCATCGCCTCGATCAAACGCGCGATCTCGGCTTTGGCCTCCTTGTCATCGCCACACAGCCATTGCACGACTCGGTCCTCGCCCGTGCGGTTCGCGGTCTCCGCCTGGAACGCCGCGGTCAGTGTGTTGAACGACTTCACGTACCGCGCACCCGGCATCCGCGCGGCGTTGAACGATGCGGCCGTCTGTCCTTCCCGCGGCCTCGGGCCGGAGCCGAACTGGTTGGTGGTGTCGATCACGATCTTTCCGCCGAGGTCGCCGACCTGCTCCAGGGCCTGCGGAATCACGCCCCAGGGAACCGAGAACACGACTACGTCGGCTGCCGCGGCGGCTTGCGCCGGTGTCGCCGTCGACGCCCTCTCGCCGAGCTCACGGGCGAGCGTCTCGAGACTCGCGGGGTCGCGCGAGAACGAGAGCACCACCTCGTGTCCGGCCTTCACCGCCTGGCGCGCACAGTTGCCACCGATGTGGCCGGCGCCGACGACTGCGATCTTCAATCCGCTCATAACGATCTCCTACGTGCCGAGGGCGCCGATCACGAGACCCGCCAGCTTCTTGCCGGAGAACTGCTGCTGTCCGGTGATCAGGCGGCCGTCGCGTACGGCATAAGGCTTCCACAGTCCGCCGTCCACGTAATTCGCTGCCCGCTCCCTGGCGGCGTCCTCGATCCGCCACGGTTGCACCTGCCGGCCGGCGGCCCGATCGGCCGCGTCCTCCTCGACGTCGGCGAAGCCGGTGATCGTCTTGCCGTCGACCAGGTAGGAGCCGTCGGACAACTGCACGTCGATCAGCGCGGAGACCCCGTGACACATCGCGGCGGTCGGCTTCTCGGCCTCATAGAACGCGGCGATCGCATCCTTGAGCTCCGGATGGGCGCGGAACTGATTCATCGGCGCCTGCCCACCGCAGACGACGATCGCGTCGAACTGCGTCGCGTCGAGGTCGGCCACCTTCGGCGTGTCGCCGAACATCGCCGTCAGCTCCGAGGTGTGCAGGAATCCGCGCGACAGCACGTCCTCGCGGCTGTAGCCGCTCTCGTGGTCCGGATCGGACAGAAAGTCGATTTCGACCTTCCCCCCATCCGGGCTGGCCAGCGTCACCTCGTAGCCGGCCTCGACGAACTCGTGCCACGGATGCACGAACTCGGACACCCAGAAGCCGATCGGCCAGCCGGTCAGCTCCGAGGTGCCGGGGTTGGCGACGACCATCAGGATCTGCTTCGCGGTCGCTTGGGTCGTGTCGATCGAAGCGGGCATCGTGTTTTCGGTTTCAGTCGGGGTGGACTTCGCTCCAGGATTCCGGGGGCGCGACTCCCGATCAACAACTGACGGCCGGCGGGTCATGCCGATTCGGTATCAGTCGGCAGTGATGGCGCGCTCACGCCCCGGGCGGAAACGTGTAGGACGAGTGGGGCGGGACGTGTGGCCCGACCTCCAGCACGATCTCCCAGTGGCGGTGCAACGGCACGCGCGCCGGCGACCCGCGCCACACCCGCCCGTTGACGAACGCCGCGACGCCGCCGGGTGAACTGAACCCCAGCATTCGATGACTCGTAAGCGGCTGACCCCAGGAGTGGAACAGGGCCGCGAGCGACAGCCTGGCATCGGGGCGCACGAGCACCACCCCGGTCGGGTCGAGCGTCACCAGGTCGCCGAAGCAGGCGGCGCCGGCAATCCGGCCCGAGGAGTAGGTCAAGGGCGGGCGGGTGCCGATTCCCGCCGCCACCAGTACCACGCGGTTGGCGGCGAACAGCTCGACGTGGACGCCGTCTCGCGGCCCGACCCGGGGGCTGCAGGGGCCGATGACCGGGCCGGTCGCCGGCGGCTGGAAGGCGGCGCCGCGCCCGATCGGCCGGGACTCGAGCTCGAGCGTGCGCGGAATCCCGGTGGCGGCGGTGGCCGGATGAGCGCCGCTCGATCCGCAGCCCGCGATCAGCACGAGGCCGGCCAGCGCGCTCGCCACTACCCCCGCCGACCGACCCGCCACGACCAACCGCCGCCCCACCAGGCCCCACCTCCTAGGCGTACGACTCCCGGGCGTTCGCGTCGTCGAACTGATCGGTCGCCGCCGCCCGCGCCTCGCGCTCGAACGGATCGACGAGCCGGAACGCCACCAGCAACAGGCCGAGCCCGGATCCCAGGCAGACGACCGCGGCGGCCCGGGCGACGAACGCCGGTACGGCGGCGAGCACGAACCCGTCGAGCAGGGTCGGGATCAGCTCGGCGCCCTCCCAGATCGCCACGAACGCGATCACGAAGTAGGTGAAGTAGCCCGCGCGGCGCAGGATCAACCGGCGCAGCGCCCACCCGACGAAGGCCAGAACGGCCGCGAGCGTGATCAGCTGCAGGACCGACACGGTCGGACGACCGTGAAGGCCCTGGCCGACGGCGGACACGACGGTCGCGGTCAGGGCAGCGATCGCCAGCACCCGTGTGACGCGCACGTTCAGCACCGCGCTGCGGACCCGCCATGCGGCCAGCGTGCACGCCAGGATCACGATGATCGGCCAGAACCAAACGATCGAAGGATTTGGCGCGTGCCACAGCCCGCCGGCGATCGAGCTCAGTCGGCCGTCAACGCGCACGGGGATGAACCATCTCCCGACGTACGATCTGCCGGGCGCGAGCGCCACGGTCGCCAGCGAGCCGAGCCTGCCGTCGTGCCACTGGTAGCTGTGGCCGCCGCCGGCGCTCGACCACTTCGGGGGCGTGCTGGGCCCCAGGTTCGATGGCGGCACCTCGGCTGGGGCCTGGTTGAGGTAGGACATCGACGAGTTCTCGTTGACCGCCACGCCGGCGGCGGAGAAGCGCAGGTATGGAGCCCCGCGGTAATCGAGGATCACGACCGTCTGGCTCGCGGGGACGCTGAGCCACAGCCGGAGATCGCCGTCGATCACCTTGGCATCCAGTCCGGGCGGAACGGTGTTGATTCGGGCCAGATACTTGGACGCGATCGGGGCGATCGGTCCGTGTGCCTCGGCCGCGCCCGGCAGCGCCGCCACGAGCACAGCCGCCGCGACCAGGCTGAGCGCGCGCCACCGTCGGCGGTTCATAGACTTTCGAGAAGCAGAGCCACCCGGGGGACTGTACGCACACTACGCACACCTTCAACCAGCACCCACACCGCCGCCTTCCGTTGGCGCTGATCGCGTCGCTGGTGGTGGTGCTGGCATCCGGGCCGCTCGCCGGCAGCGCGCGGGCGGACGGCGATCCCGCCAGCGACGTACTCGCGACGCAGTCGGTGTTCCTCCCCCAGGACGCGAACTTCCCGCCCACGCAGCAGGCCCAGCTCGCGGCGCTGCTGCAAGCGGCCCACCGCAGCGGTTACCAGCTGCGTGTGGCGGTGATCGCGTCGCCGGCGGATCTCGGCTCGGTCAACGAGCTGTGGCGCCAGCCGGCCGACTACGCCAAGTTCCTCGGTCAGGAGCTGTCGCTTGTCTACCGCGGGATGCTGCTGGTGGTGATGCCGGACGGCTACGGCCTGTACCGCGCCGCCGGCCCGCTCGGAGCGGAGCAGGCCGCGCTCGCCGGCGCCGGCGCCCCGGCGCCACCCGGCGCCCCCGGCGTGCGCCTCGGCAGCTCGACGCTGGCGGCGATCGAGCGCCTCGCCGCGGCCGCCGGCTACCGGCTGGCCCTGCCGGCGACGACGGCCCCATCCGGTTCGGGCTCCACGGACGTCGTTCCCTGGATCGTATTTGCGCTCGGCGGCGCTCTGATCCTGCTGGCGTGGGCCGCCAGCCTGCGCGCCCGGCCCCTGCACGCGCCCCGACCGTGAGCCGCTGATCGTCGTCGCGGGGCCGGCCAGCGCGATCCCGATGGCGGTCGCGATGCCCGCGTGGTCGGCCGCGGCGATCGCCGCGCTACGGCTGGCCGACGCGTGAGCTGCGCGAGCCCGGTCCGGCCCCGGTGAGCGACACCGGGGTCAGGGGGACCGTGACCAGCGCGGCGCTGTAACGAGGGAGCGTCACCAGGTACCGGTTGGCCACCGGCTCCGCGATCTCGGTCACACGCTTGCCGCGCCAGTTCCCGTTGAAGTCGAGATACTGGCCGTCGAGTCGCTCGCCTCTGGTGGACCGCGGCGACGGGGCCAGAAGACGTTCGATCGTTGCCGCCCGGGTGGCCGGGAGGTTCAGACTGACAGTGACCGACTTCGCCCCCTTGTCCATCAGCAGGACGTGCAGCGTGTCGGTACTCACCTTCACGACCCACGCCTTCAAGTTCAGCGACCGCGCGCTCCGCAGGGACGTCGTGATCAACTTCGCGTCCGGTCCCAGCGTGCGCGCGAACAGGATCAGGCCGTACAGCAACGGGCGCGCCTTCATGCCATAGCGACCGAACGTGAACGGGTCGTTGATCGCGGACTCACGCGCATGCAGGTTGACCCCGGACACCCCGATCCGCATCAGCTCGAAGATCGCATCGGGCGCCCACAGCGCGGTCGCGAACGTGTTGCTGACCCGGCGCAGGCCGCCGCAGGTGACGGAGTTGATTTCGGTGAGACGGAGCGGCAGCCCGGCCCGGCGGGCGATCACCAGCGCCGGCCGGATCGACTCCGCCATCCCCGCGCTGGCCTGCTGGCTGAGGATGCGGGCGATCGTCGGGTATTCGGGCGAACCGGGGAAGGCGCATGCCGAGTAGGGGTACCGGTGCACACTGATGACCTTCAGGCCCGGGTGCGGGCCGGCCAGGAGCGTGGCGGCCCAGTTCGCGTCCGTGTTCGGATACGCCAGCGCCGGCCCGTACAGCGGCACGCCCGGCGCGACCTTGGCCAGCGCGCGCGAGTACGCGACGAAGTCCTGCGCATAGTCGGCCGGCGTGAGGTGCCTCGGGAGGACGCGGGCGTCGAACTTGTCGTGTTCGGTCGCCTGAAGCCAGAACGATTGGTTGTACAGATCGGGCTCATTGCCCACCTCGAACCCGATGATGCTGCCCTTCGGCATGGCGGCCTCGGCTTCCTGTGCCCACGCGGCGGCGAGCATCGGCGTCGCGGTGATCAGGTTGAGGTCGAGGATCAGGTGCAACTTCATCTCGCGCACGATCCTCGCCGTTCGCTGAATGAACACCGGCGTGAGGTCGAACGCCCACCGCGGCAGCTTGAGGATCCTCGGGTCGTAGAACGTGTGATCCGATGAGTCGCCCCCGACCCGTAGGATCAATGGCCCGTCGCCGGGAACATGCAGAAGGCTGAGGACGCGTCTGTAGAGCGCGATGTGTCGTTCGTCGACAGGCAGCGTCCAGTACTCGGTCGAAATCCCGAGAAACGAGTGCGGGATCGCGATCAACGGCGCCTGCGGGGAAACGGTCAGCTGGGCGTTCACCGGCCGCGCCGCGATCGCGGGCGCCGGTCCCACGTGTGGCTGCGGCGCGGCCGTGGTCCTCGGGACGGGCCTTGCAGGGTGCTGAGCTGAGGTGACGATCAGGACCACAACCAGCGCGGCCGCGGCCGCGGCCACGACGCCGCCCGCGATCCGCGTGCTCCGGTCGCGCGACGCTTTCGCCGATTCGGTGTCCTGGGGGACGGTCATGACTCGAGTACCAGTACCAGCGCACCGCCCTCACGTGGATTGACACCAACAGGATCGGCACGAACATGGCCGAGCCAAAGAAGTCGGTCCGTGCCGTCAGGACATCTCCGACGACATCTCGAGAGATTATTCAGCGATACTGACCTAGCCGCCATGAGCATGCACGAGAGGCGCAATCTCGCCCACGAGCAGCTGACCCGGGTTGTCCTCGAAAGCTTTGCCGGGGCCCCCTCGGAGCGGTTTCGCGAGATCGCCGACAGTCTCGTCCGCCACCTGCACGGGTTCGTCCAGGAGCTGCAGCTGACCGAGGCGGAGTGGTTGCGGGGGATCGAGTTCCTGGCTCGCACCGGCGAGATCACCGATCGGCAGCGGCAGGAGTTCATCCTGCTCTCCGACGTGCTCGGGGTCTCGATGCTGGTCGTGGGGATCAACAACCGCAAGCCCCCCGGCGCCACGCAGGCGACCGTGTTCGGCCCGTTCTTCGTCGAGGGCTCGCCCCGGTTCGAGAACGGCGCAGACCTCGGACGCGACGCTCCCGGCGATCCCTGCCTGATGCTCGGGCGGGTGCTCGGGAGCGGCGGCGAGCCGATCGCGGGCGCGCGGATCGAAGTCTGGCAGGCGGACGAGGCGGGGTTCTACGACGTCCAGTACCACGACCTCAATGAGCCGCGCGGCCGGGGCCATCTGTACTCCGCGGACGATGGCCGCTGGTGGTTCTGGTCGGTGCGACCGCAGCCGTACCCGATCCCGACCGATGGACCAGTCGGCGACCTGCTGGCCGCCGCGCAGCGCGGTGCGATGCGTCCCGCGCATGTCCATTTCATGGTCTCGGCGGAGGGCTACGAGACGCTGGTCACGCACGTGTTCGCCGCCGGCGACGGCTACCTTGACTCGGACGCGGTGTTCGGAGTCAAGCGCGAGCTGATCGTCCCGTTCGACCGCCATGAGGCCGGCGTGGCTCCCGACGGCAGCGAGCGGCGGACGCCGTTCTACGTGATGGAGTACGACCTCGTGCTCGCGCCCGTGTAGCTGACCATCGTGACCCCGCGCATGCGAATCTTCGATTCGATGCGCACACAAGTTGGGATCGTTGGTGCCGGCCCGGCTGGGCTCACGCTGGGGCTGCTGCTCCAGCGCGAGGGGATCTCCTCGGTGATCCTGGAGGACCGCAGCCGCGAGTACGTGGAGCGCCGCGTGCGCGCCGGACTGCTGGAGCAGAACACGGTCGACCTCCTGCACGAGCTCGGCGTGGGCGAGCGGCTCGCGCGCGAAGGACTCCAGCACGATGGGATCTACCTGCGGCGGCGCGGGCGGACCCAGCACATCGAGATCGCGAGGCTCACCGGCCGTCACGTGACGATCTACGGCCAGCAGGAGGTGGTCAAGGACCTGATCGGGGCGTGGCTCGACCGTGGCGGCGAGCTGCGATTCGAGGTCGCGGACGTCCACTTGCATGACTTCGACACCGAACGACCGCGGATCAGCTTCGGCTGCGGCGGTGAGAGCCACGAGCTCGAGTGCGACTTCATCGCCGGCTGCGACGGATTTCACGGCATCTGCCGCCCGTCGATTCCGGCGGGGGTGCTGCGCCCGCACGATTTCGTCTACCCGTTCGCGTGGCTCGGGATCCTGGCCCGGGCCGCCCCCGCGACCGATGAGCTGATCTACGCCTGGCACGAGCGGGGCTTTGCGCTGTACACGATGCGCTCGCGGGAGATCAGCCGGCTGTACCTGCAAGTGCCCGCCGACGAGCGGCTCGACGGCTGGTCGGACGAGCGGATCTGGGAGGAGCTGCAGCTCCGGTTGGCGAGCGAGGGCTGGCGGGTCAACGAGGGTCCGATCTTCGAGAAGGGGATCACCCCGATGCGGAGCTTCGTCTGCGAGCCGATGCAGTACGGCCGCCTGCTGCTGGCGGGCGACGCGGCGCACATCGTTCCGCCGACCGGGGCGAAGGGCCTGAATCTCGCGGTCAACGACGTCCGGCTGCTGGCAGCGGCGCTCTCCAGCTGGTACCGGACGGGCTCGCCCGACGCGCTCGACCGGTACTCGGAGACGGCTCTGCGCCGGGTGTGGCGGGCCCAGGACTTCTCCAACTACATGACGCAACTGCTCCACAACCTTCACGAAGGCGAGTTCCAGGAGCGCCTCCAGGTGGCGCGCCTCGAGTACCTGCAGCGCTCGATCGCGGCGACCACGAGCCTGGCCGAGAACTACGCGGGGCTACCGGCGGCGGCCGACTTCTGAACCCGCGTTCCCCGCGCCGGCCGAGCCGCTAACCGTCCGACGGCGAACCCGGCGTCCCGACGAAGCTGCCGACCAGCAGACCCACGACCGTGACGAGATACAGCTGGCCCATCACCATCTCCAGCACCGCGAGCGCGTGACCGGTCGCGGTCACCGGCGTGAAGTCGCCGTACCCGGTCGTGGTCAGGGTCGTGAAGCTGAAATAGACACGGTCGCCGAGCGTGCCGCTGGTGTGGTTGGCAAAGTACGGCTTGCCGCTCACCTCGGCGACCAGGCTGATCAGCCACGCGAACGTGAGCCCCCCTGCGAGGTAGATCGTGAGCGCACCGAAGACGGCCTGGAGCGTGACCCCGCGATCGCGCATCAGGCGATACAGACCGCGGGCGAGGACCAGTGGCACGGCCGCGCTGCCGACCACACCGAACGCGAATGTCAGCGAGCTGGGCGTATATCCGGTCGCGGTCCCGACGATCACGAATGCCGTGATCACGACAACTAACGAGATCCCGGTGCGCAGCGTCACCTCACGCGGGCGGGCTGTCAGGACCGCGACGACCAGAGCCGCCCCCGCGAGGAGGATCGAAATGCCTCGCGACCACCTCGCCTGGGGCGCCGCGATCAGGAAGATCGCCAGCGCGAGCACCAGCACGAACACGTACGCATAGCGGTACTGAGGCTCGCGCGGGCGGGCCTGGGCGCGCAGGCTACGCCGCCCGCCGTGGGTTCCACCGGGTCCGGCCGGATCGGCGTTCACAGCGCGCGATCTAACCAGGATTGGCAACCCGAAGCGTGAGCGGCTCCGCTCGGGTCCGTTGACACGGCGTTCACATTTGCGCTACCCAGCCTGAGCTAGCGTTGCCGCGCTCTGGCGACTCTACGCAGCTACGTGCCGGCGCGCGGCGTGCTCCGCGCGCACCTGTCGTTCATCGACACCGTGGTGCTGGTGGCGGTGCTGGTGCTGCTGTACCTGGTGATCCGCGTCGGCACCGGCGCGACCGCCTCGCTCAACCCGTCCGGGCTCCAGCACGTCAGTACGTCCGCGTCCCAGCTGCCCTACGACGCGGCACGGAGCCTGCTGCGGATGTTCGTGGCGCTGATCCTCTCGTTCGTGTTCACGCTCGTCTACGGGTACGCCGCTGCCCGGAGCCGCCGTGCGGAGAAGATCCTGGTGCCGATCCTCGACGTGCTCCAGTCGGTCCCGGTGCTCGGGTTCCTGACGATCACGGTGACGCTGTTCGTCGGGCTGTTCCCGGGCAGCGTGCTCGGCCTCGAGTGCGCCGCGGTGTTCGCGATCTTCACCGCGCAGGCGTGGAACATGACGTTCTCGTTCTACGCGTCGCTGAAGAGCATGCCGCGAGAGCTCGACGAGCTGTCGCTGTCGATGCGACTGACGCGCTGGCAGCAGTTCTGGAAGATCGCGGTCCCGAGCGGCGCGATCGGGATGGTCTGGAACGGGATGATGAGCTTCGGGGGCGCGTGGTTCTTTCTGGTCGCCTCCGAGGCGATCACGCTCCACAACAAGACCTACTACCTCCCCGGCCTCGGCTCGTATGTCGGCGCCGCGATCACCAAGGGACAGCTGGGCGCCGTCGCGCTCGCGATCGTGACGGTGATCGTAGTGGTGATCGCAGTCAACGTGCTGTTCTGGCGCCCGCTGGTGGCGTGGTCCGAGCGCTTCCGCTACGAGCAGACCGAGGCTTCTCAGACCCAGCGCTCGGTAGTGCTCAACTTCCTTCAGCGCTCGACGTGGCCACGGTTGGTGGGTCGCGCCCGCGCCCGTGCGGCGGAGCCGCTGGATCGCGCGATGCGGGTCCTGGGCCGGGACGAAGGACCGGAGGTGGCGGTGCCCGGCCGCCGGCGGGCCGGCGACGTCGTGTTCGCCGTGGTCGTGGCCGCGGTGATCGCGCTCGGCGCGTACGCCGGCTTGCACTACATCGCGACCGCCCCGGGGGTCGGGTTGGGGCAGATCCCGCACTGCTTTGTCCTCGGCGCGGCGACGTTCGCCCGCGTGGTTGTGCTGCTCGTATTCGCGACCGTCGTCTGGGTTCCAGTCGGGGCGTGGATCGGGCTGAACCCGCGCGTGGCGCAGCTGGCACAGCCGGTCGTACAGGTGGCCGCGAGCTTCCCGGCGAACTTTCTGTTCCCGTTCCTGACGCTGACGTTCATCAACCTCGGGGTCAACATCAACATCGGCGGAATCCTGCTGATGGCGCTCGGCGCGCAGTGGTACATCCTGTTCAACGTGATCGCCGGCGCCTCAGCGATCCCGTCCGACCTGCGCGAGGCGATGGACGTCCTCGACGTGCATGGCTGGCAGCGATGGAAGCGGCTGATCATCCCGGGCATCCTGACCTCGTACGTGACCGGCGGGATCACCGCCGCGGGAGGCGCGTGGAACGCATCGATCGTGGCCGAGGTCGTCACCTACCATCACACGACGCTGACTGCGTTCGGTCTCGGCGCGTACATCACCGAAGCGAGCAACGCGGGCAACAAGGCGAAGCTGATCTGCGGCGTGGCCGTGATGGCGATTTATGTCGTGGCCGCCAATCGCATATTCTGGCGCCGCTTGTACCGGCTCGCGGAGACCCGTTACTCGCTGTGACTGCCACACTTCAGAGGCGCCCATGACGCCCGACGCAGCAGGACAGGCGGCCGCGCCGCCGCGGCCCGGTCCACGCCGGCCGCTGATCTCGGTCAAGGACCTGACGAAGACCTTCGCGACCCGCGACGGGGGCGAGCTGCCGGTGCTGGAGGGGATCACGCTCGACGTCCAACCGGGCGAGATCGTCGCGCTGCTCGGAAAGTCGGGCTCGGGGAAGTCGACCCTGCTGCGGTGCATCGCCGGGCTGGTGCTGCCCACCAGCGGCACCGTGAGCTACCGCGGCAAGCCGCTGAACGGCATCAACCCCGGCGTCTCGCTGGTGTTCCAGACGTTCGCGCTACTGCCGTGGCTGACAGTGCAACAGAACGTTGAGCTGGGGCTCGAGGCGCAGGGGGTGGTTCCCGACGACCGCGCCCCGCGGACGCTCCAGGCGATCGACCTGATCGGGCTGGACGGGTTCGAGTCGGCTTTTCCGAAGGAGCTCTCCGGCGGCATGCGCCAGCGCGTGGGGTTCGCCCGGGCGCTGGTCGTCGAACCCGATCTGCTGCTGATGGACGAGCCGTTCAGCGCGCTCGACGTGCTCACGGCGGAGAACCTTCGCACCGAGCTACTGGAGCTGTGGACGGCCGGCGAATTCCCGGCCGAGTCGATCCTGATCGTGACCCACAACATCGAGGAGGCGGTCGCGTTCGCGGACCGCGTGATCGTGCTCGGCACCAACCCCGGCCGCATCCGGGCCGAGCTGAGTTCCACGCTCGAGCGCCCGCGCGACCGCCACAACCCCGAGTTCGGCGCGCTCGTCGATGAGATCTACGGGATCATGACCAACCGCCCGCCCGCCCCCGCGCCCGCCGCCGAGCAGGAGTCCAGCGTCCAGCACGTGATGCTCCCGCACGCGAGCGTCGACGGGATCGCGGGCCTGACCGAACTGGTCGCCGCCGCCACTGAGCCCGCGGACCTCGGCCGGCTCGCGTCCGTGGTCGGATTCGAGATCGACGACCTGTTCCCGATCGTCGATTCGCTGATGATCCTCGGCTTCGCGACGATCAAGGATGGACGGATCGAGCTGACGGGAACGGGCGCCCGGTTCGCGGCGGCCGACATCCAGGACTCGAAGGAGCTGTTCCGCCAGGCGGCGCTGGAGCGGGTGCCGCTCGTGCGCCGGATCCACCGGGCGCTCACCCAGACCACCGACGGCACGCTGCGCGAGGGGTTCTTCCTCGACCTGCTGCACAACCACTACAGCGCCGAGGAGTCACGCGCGCAGCTCGACACGGCGATCGACTGGGGTCGGTACGCGGAGCTGTTCGAGTACGACGCCGCTCACGGCGAGATCATGCTGCACGACGCGGCCGAGGAGTCGCTCGTCCGGTGAGCGATCCCCGGCCGGCGTGCCGTCATTCGCCGGTCGGCTTCTCCTCGTGGCCGCCGAACTCCTTGCGCATCGCGGACAGCGCGCGCAGCGCGAAATCGTCGAGCCCACGCGAGGCGAAGCGCGAGTACAGCGCCGTCGTCAGGACCGGCGACGGAACGCCGATGTCGATCGCGGCCGCCGAGGTCCACCGGCCCTCCCCGGAATCCGACACGTGGCCGGAGAAGCCGTCGAGGTTCGGCGAGACGAACAGCGCGTGCGCGGTCAGGTCGAGCAGCCACGAGCCGATCACGCTGCCGCGCCGCCACACCTCCGCGACGTCCGTCGTGTCGATCTCGTACTGGTAGTACTCGGGGTGCTCGAGCGGCGCGGTCTCGGCGTCCGCGTCGCGCTTTCGCATGCCCGCGTCGGCGTTGCGGAGGATGTTCAGGCCCTCGGCGTACGCGGCCATGAGCCCGTACTCGATCCCGTTATGGACCATCTTGACGAAGTGGCCGGCGCCGTTGGGACCGCAGTGAAAAAAGCCCTGCTCGGACTGGCTCGGCGGGCCCTCGCGGCCGGGCGTGCGGGCCGCGGCAGCCATCCCAGGGGCGATCGAGGCGAACAGCGGCGCGAGGTGCTGGACGACATCCTGCTCGCCCCCGATCATCAGGCAGAAGCCGCGCTTCGCTCCCCAGACACCGCCGCTGGTGCCGACGTCGACGTGGTGGATGCCTTTCTCCCTGAGCTGCTTCGCGTGCTCGACGTCGTCGAGGTAGTGCGTGTTGCCCCCGTCGAGGATGATGTCCCCCGGCTCGAGCACGGCGGCCAGCTCGCTGATCGTCGTGTCGGTGATCTGGCCGGCCGGGACCATGACCCACGCGGCCCGCGGCTTGTCAAGCTTGGACGCGAAGTCCGCCAGCGAGCTCGATCCGACGACTCCCTCCGATTCCACTGCCTTGACCGCGTCGGCGCTGACGTCATAGCCGACGGCGCGGTGGCCGTCGGCCATCAACCGCCGAACGATGCCCGCGCCCATCCGCCCGAGCCCGACCATTCCGAGTTGCATCGGTGTGTCCGTGGCCATCTCCGCTCCTCTCGTTCAGTGTCTGTATTGCTCCGCCCGGCACCCTAATCTGATCAGCGCATCGCGCGGTAACGCCGGATCAGCGCGTTGGTGGAGCCGTCATGGTGCAGCTCCGGCTCGGTCTCGCTCTCCAGCTCGGGAATGATCGCGACCGCGAGCGCCTTGCCGAGCTCGACTCCCCACTGGTCGAAGGAGTCGATTCCCCAGACCACGCCCTGGGTGAACACGCTGTGCTCGTACAGCGCCACCAGCGTCCCCAGCGCGTGCGGCGTCAGCCGCTCGGCGAGGATCACGTTCGTCGGGCGGTTGCCCTCCATCACCCGGTGCGGCACGACCGCCTCCGGGGTCCCCTCTGCGCGCACCTGCTCCTCGGTCTTGCCGAACGCCAGCGCCTCCGCCTGCGCGAACACGTTCGACATCAGCAGGTCGTGGTGGTCGCGGAGCGGGTTCAGGGTCTTGGCGAACCCGATCAGGTCGACCGGGATCAGCTTCGTGCCCTGGTGGATCAGCTGGTAGAAGCTGTGCTGACCGTTGGTTCCAGGCTCGCCCCAGAAGATCGCGCCGGTCTGGTAGTCCACGTGCTGACCGTCGAGCGTCACGTGCTTGCCGTTGGACTCCATCGTCAGCTGCTGGAGGTAGGCGGGGAACCGTTTCAGGTACTGCTCGTACGGCATCACGCCAACCGTCTGCGCGCCGAAGAAGTCCCCGTACCACAACGCGAGCATGCCCATCAGCACCGGCAGGTTGCGCTCGTGCGGCGTGGTGCGGAAATGCATGTCCATCTCGTGGAATCCGGCCAGCATCTGATGGAACTGCTCCGGACCGATCGCCAGCATCGTCGACAGCCCGATCGCGGAGTCCATCGAGTAGCGACCGCCGACCCAATCCCAGAACCCGAACATGTTGTCGGTGTTGATCCCGAACTCCGACACCTTCTCGGCGTTGGTGGAGACCGCGACGAAGTGCTTGGCGATCGCCGCGTCGTCGCCCAGCGCCTGGAGAGCCCACTCGCGAGCGGAGCGGGCGTTGGTCATCGTCTCGAGCGTCGTGAACGTCTTCGAGGAGATGATGAACAGCGTCTCGTCGGCGCTCAGGTCCCGGGTCGCCTCGACGAAATCAGTCGAGTCGACGTTGGACACGAACCGGAACGTCATCTCGCGATTGCTGTAGTGACGCAGCGCCTCGTACGCCATCACCGGCCCCAGGTCCGAGCCGCCGATGCCGATGTTGATGACGTTGCGGATCGGCTTGCCGGTGTGGCCCTTCCAATCGCCTGATCGCACCCGGTCTGAGAACGCCGACATCCGGTCGAGCACCTCGTGGACCTCCGCGACCACGTCCACCCCATCGACGATCAGCGAGCTGCCCTTCGGCATCCGCAGCGCGACGTGCAGCACCGAGCGATTCTCCGACACGTTGATCCGGTCGCCGCGGAACATCGCCTCGGTCCGCTCGGCCAGCCCCGACTGGGCGGCGAGCTCCATCAGCAGCGCGACCGTCTGGTCGGTGATCCGGTTCTTCGAGTAGTCGAGGTACAGGCCGGCGCCCTCGGCCACCAGACGCTCGCCGCGACTCCGATCCGCCCCGAACATGTCGCGCAGATGCAGTTCCCGGATCTGTTCGTAGTGGCTTTGCAGCGAGCTCCACGCGGGCCGCTCGCGCAGCGCCGGGATGCCAGCCATCACACTCGTGCTCATTGGGCCTCCAGGGTCGGGTCGGTCGCAGCTCAGTGTCCCACCCGCGTCCGGGCGAGAGGTCAATCTTCGAAGATCGCGACGACCCGCGCCGGCGCGGCGCTCGCGCCCACGACTCGCAGCGGCAGGCACGAGACCGTGAACCCGTCGACCGGAAGCTGACCGAGGTTCACGAGCCGCTCGATCTGTGAGTACGGCAGATCGACCTGATGGGCTTCCCAGAAGATGCCGGGCGCATCCTTCTCGAGCGCCTCCGCGGCCTGCATCCCGAGCGGCCGATCCCAACCCCAGGCGTCGATGCCCATCACTCGGATGCCGCGGTCATACAGCCAGTGGGTGGCCGCGGCGGTCACGCCGGGTCCGCGATTGATGTAGTCCGCCTGACCGTAGAACGCATCCCGGCCGGTGCGCACGAGCACGATCTCCCCGGCAGCGAGCTCATGACCGCCGCGCGCCAGCGCGGCCTGAACATCGTCCGCGTCGATCGCCTCGCCGTCGGCGCGGTCGGAGAAATCGAGCGTCACCCCCGGCCCGATGAACAACTCCAGCGGGAGCTCGTCGATCGTCGCCGCCGGCCGTCCCTGAATGATCGAGTTGTAGTGGTACGGCGCGTCGACGTGGGTCGAGTTGTGGGTTCCGAGCGTGACCGTGTCCCGGGTCCACCCTTCCCGGTTGCGAAGCAGCCGGGGCGAGACGCGGAACAGCGCCTCGATCTCGGCGGCGCCGGCGGCGTGGTCCCAGTACTCGATCGTCGTGCGCTGGAACTCAGGCGTCCCGGGCGGGCTGCTCTCGATCGGCGCCGACAGGTCGACGATGCGCCAGGGGCTCATCACGCGCAGATCCTACGCGCGGTGGACGAACGGGGTTGGACCACGCTACTGTCTGCCCATGGCAGACGAATCGTTGCTGGCGCGGATCGAGGAGCTCGTCAAGGAGGAGCATTCGCTCCAGCACCGCGAGGAGGACGACGCCAAGGACGTCGACGCACTCGAGCTCGACCGCTCACGCCTGGAGCAGGTCTCGGTCGAGCTCGACCAGTGCTGGGATCTGCTCCGTCAGCGCCGCGCCCGCCGCGACGCCGGGCAGGACCCCGGCGAGGCACACGTTCGCGGCGCGGACACGGTCGAGCGGTACTGGCAGTAGCGGCGGGGCGACGTGGGCGCCTGTGCGGCGCGGGCGCGTGTGGGACGCGGCTGCTTGGGATATTTCTCCCGCCCACGGCCAGTTATCTCCCTCGCCCCTCGCCGCCACCCGGCGCCGCAGCATAAGCAACCAGCGCCACCGCGCCTAGCACCGCCGCCACCCCGAGCGCCAGCCACATGCTCGTTTTCAGTAGCAGCGCGCCGCACAGCGCCCCGGCGAGCATCGTCAGCACCGCCCCCAGCCTCCGCAGCGACGCGGGTCCGGAACCGGGCTTGCCGAAATCGGTCGCCAGCCCGGTGATCGTGTTGGTGAGCACAGTGGTCGTGAGGTCGGGAACGGCGATCCGCTTGATCGTCGAGTTGCGCACACCCATCGCGATCGCCAGCAGCGCGATCAACAGGTATCCCGTCAGGTGGTTCGGCCGCACGTTTATCGCGGCCGCGAGGACGGCCGCCAGCGCCACCAGCGCCACCTCGATCGCGAGCGGCGTCGACAGATGCTGAGGCCGGCGGTCGGCCAGCCTGTCGGCGAGCGCGCCGCCGGCGCGGGAGCCGAGCACGAACGCGGCCAGCGAGACGATTGGTGCGACCACGGGCAGGTTGGCGCTGCCGGCGATGCCGAATCCGAGCAGGACGATGTTGCCGGTCATGTTCGCGGTGAACACGCGCCCCAGCCCGAGGTAGCTGACCGCATCGACGACCCCGGTCGTCACCGTCAGCAGCAGGAGCGTCCTGCTGAGCGGGTGGCGGACGTCACGGGCGGCGGCCTTTCTGAGCGCCTCGGGATCCGCGACCACTCGCTGCGACGTCATCGAGGCAAGATGTAACACAGACGCGGCCGGCTTCGTAAGCTGGTGAGCACCGGCTGGGTGCGTCCGCGCGATGCAGCCGCGACGCGTATGATGCCGTGGCCCCATGAAATTCGCCCGCCTGCTGCTCCGAGTGCTTGTCGGCGTCCTGTTTTTCGGCCACGGGACGCAGAAGCTGTTCGGCTGGTTCGATGGCTACGGGCTCGACGGGACCGCCGGCGGCTTCGAGTCGATGGGGCTGCGGCCCGGTCGCCGACATGCGATCGCGGCCGGTGTCGCCGAAGCGGGCGGCGGCGTGGCGCTGGCGCTTGGCGCCGCGACACCGCTGGCCGCCGCGTCGCTGGTCGCGGTGATGCTGACCGCGATCAACCGCGTTCACCTGAAGAACGGGGTGTGGGTGACCAAGGGCGGCTACGAGTACAACGTGGTGCTGATCGCGGTCGTGCTGGCGATCGTCGAGTTCGGGCCGGGCAAGGTGTCGATCGATGCCGCGCACGGCCACCAGGAGTACGGTTCCGCGTGGGCGCTCGCGGCGCTCGCTGCGGGTGCGGCGGGCGCGGTCGGCGCGCACCTGGTCGCGGAGTCCTATCCGAAGCCGCCGGCCGACGAGTCGGCCGCGGTCGGGGCCGCGGCCAGCAACGGGCAGACCGCCTAGGCGAGCTCCCGGAACCAGGCGACCTCCCCCGGGACCAGGCGACCTCCCCGGACCAGCGACCTCGCTGGAACCGGCGCCCTCGCAGGCCGGCAAAGTGCCGGAGCTAACCTTGGAGCGTGAACGTGCGCGACCTGATCTGGCTCGGGCAACGGCTGGCTGACGCGGGACGGGCCGACATCCGCGACCGCGCACCAGGGGTTCCAACCGCCGAGCTGATCGTCATGCACGACCTGCTGGACAACGGGCCAAGCACGATCACGGCGCTGTCCGGACGCACGGGATACGCGCAGAGCCGCGTGTCGACGTCTGTGTTCGGGCTGCGCCACCGCGGCTGGGTCAAGACGCGGTCCGATCCCGCCGACGGGCGGCGCACGATCGCGTATGTCAGCGACGAGGTCCTGGAGCGGGCCAGGCAGATCAAGGAGCGCCGGGCCGAGGATGAGGTGCTCGGGCCGCTGCTGGCCGGCGTGCCGAAGGGCCGCAGAGAGACGATCATCACCGCCCTGCAGGAGCTTCACGACGCGCTCCGCGGCGGATCGGGACCGCCGCAGCACTCGACCGAGGAGCTTCAAAAGCTGCTCGGCTGAACGGCAGCGCTAAGCGAGCGCCGCGCTCGAGAGCTCCTGCTCCTGCGACTCGAGCGTGAACACCTGGATCGCCAGGTCGCACTCGGCGTCGAGTCCGCCCACGAACGCGATCGTCCGTCGCCCGAGGGCCCGCTCCACCACGTCCCGGAACTGGTCCTCCAGCAGGTGCTGCAGGACCAGGCGGCCCTCGCGCACGCGCTGCTGCTCGCCGGCCTGCGCGAGCTGGCGTTCGGAGACGGTCATGCTGTTCTCGAGCACGACGATCAGCGTGTCGGGGCCGGCGAAGTTAGAGCGCGCCTTGGTTGGGCCGCGGCCGAACGCCTCCTTGTACAGGCGCACCATCGCGTTGGAGATCTCGAGCATCGGGCTGCGGACACCGACGGCTCCCGTGATCGGCCCGGACTCGTGCGAGCCGGCGGTGCTGTCAACGGCGGATTGGAGCGACACGCGGCCGAGCGTAGGCAGGCGCGTGGCGGCGAACAAGGGCAACCACCCCAGCGCGGTTGAAAAGTAACGCCGCTACGAGGCCTGCTGTAATTGGGCGCGCGCTGGCACGGGACACCCCCACGGCGTACGCTGTTCAGCGTGAACTGGAAACACCATGGCCGATGACACCGATTTACGACGAGATCTCGTTGTCATCGGCGCTTCGGCCGGCGGAGTCGAGACGCTCAAGCGAGTCGTCAGCGGCCTGCCGGCAGACCTCCCGGCGGCCGTCTGCGTCGTGCTTCACCTGGCGCCCGGCAGTCCCAGCTCGCTGGCGCGGATCCTCGGCCGGGCCGGACCGCTGAGCTGCTACCAGGCGGCCGATGGGGATTCGCTGCGCCACGGGGAGATCCTGGTCGCCCCCCCCGACCGTCACCTGGTGATCGAGGACAATCGCGTCCGGCTCACCTCCGGGCCCCGCGAGAACGGCCACCGTCCCGCCGTCGACAGGCTGTTCAGGTCGGCCGCCGACGAGCGTGAGGGCCGGGTGGTGGGCGTCGTGCTCTCGGGTAGCCGGGACGACGGCACGGCCGGATTGGCCGCGATCAAAGCGCACGGCGGCGTCACGATCGTTCAGGATCCCAACGAGGCGATGTACGGCGGGATGCCGGCCAGCGCGATCGCCAACGTGGTGGTTGACACGGTCGTACCCTCAGAGGAGATTGCCGGCGCGATTGCCGCAATGGTGAGGACCGACGACCCCCCGTACTCGATGCCGGGAAGCTCCCCGGAACGCGAACTCGCGGACGACCCGTTGGTCTCGGTCTGCCCCGAGTGCGGAGGGATTCTGACCGAGGAGCTCGACGCCGGGCCGCCGCAGTGGCGCTGTCAGGTTGGACACCGGTACTCGCCCGAGAGCCTCGCCGATGCTCAGGCCGAGGCGATCGAGGCGGCGCTGTGGGGCTCGATCCGAGCGCTCCTGGACCGGAGCACCTTGCTCGAGCGGATGGCCAAGCAGGCCGAGGCCCGATCACAGCCGCGATTGGTGCGCAACTTCCGGCGCAAGGCGGATGACGCCCGCGAGGAGGCCGAGGCGATCCGGGCGGCGCTCAGGCGGGCGTCGGCGAGCACTCTGCGAGCGCTCGACGCCGATGACGCCGTGCACGCTTCCACACCGGAGCACTCGCGCTGATGTCCGCCGGTCGCGAAATCACGCTCGACCGATTGCTCGATTTCGTCAAGGAGACGCGCGGCTTCGACTTCACCGGCTACAAGCGCTCGAGCATCGAGCGCCGGATCGCGAAGCGGATGCACGACGTCGGCGTCGAAAGCTACGAGGCGTACGTCGACTACCTCCAGCTTCACCGCGAGGAGTACGCGGAGCTGTTCAACACGATCCTGATCAACGTGACCAGCTTCTTCCGCGACCCGCAGACCTGGGAGTACCTGGCCACCGAAGTTCTGCCGGGCATGGTCGCAGTCCGCCCGCCCGACTCCCCAATCAGGGTCTGGTGCGCCGGGGTCGCCTCCGGCGAGGAGGCGTACTCGATTGCGATGGTGCTGGCGCGCGTGCTCGGCGACGGACCGTTCCGCGAGCGGGTCAAGATCTACGCCACCGACGTCGACGAGGAGGCGCTCGATTACGCCCGGCATGGCGCCTACCTGCCGCGACAGATCGAGGAGGTGCCGAGCGACGCGCTGGAGCGGTTCTTCGAGCGCACCGACCAGCGGTACGTATTCCGCAAGGACCTGCGCCGGTGCGTGATCTTCGGGCGCAACGACCTCGTCCAGGACGCCCCGATCTCGCACGTCGACCTGCTGGTGTGCCGCAACACGCTGATGTACTTCACGGTCGAGACCCAACAGCAGATCCTGCGGCGGTTCCACTTCGCGCTCGAGAACGACGGCGTCGTGCTGCTCGGCAAGTCGGAGATGCTGATCACGCACGTCAACCTGTTCACGCCGGTCGACATCAAGCGCCGCGTGTTCCGCAAGGTGGTACGGGCGGCCCTCCGAGACCGCGTGCGCGCGCTGGCGATCGACCCCGGCAACGGCGCCTCGCAAACCGTCGGCGAGAACCTGCGTGAGGCCGCGTTCGACATCGGCGCCGCGGCCCAGATCGTGCTCGACGCCTCCGGCTCGCTGGTGATGGCCAACGACGCGGCGCGCCGGATGTTCGGCCTCGCGGTCGGCGACTTCGGCCGCCCGATTCAGGACCTGGAGCTCTCCTACCGACCCGTCGAGCTCCGCAGTCACGTCGACGGGCTGATGAAGGACCTGCATCCAATCGACGTAAAAGGCATCCGTTCCGGCGCCGGCGACCAGGCGCAGATCGTCGATATCCGGCTGGCGCCACTGCTCGGCGACGGCATGCTGATGGGGACCAGCATCACCTACACCGATGTGACCAGCGCCAGCGAGCTCCAGAAGCAACTCACCAGCTCCAGGCGGGAGCTAGAGCAAACCTATGAGGAGCTGCAGTCGACCGTCGAGGAGCTGGAGACCACCAACGAGGAGCTCCAGTCCACCAACGAGGAGCTCGAGACCACCAACGAGGAGCTCCAGTCCACCAACGAGGAGCTCGAGACGATGAACGAGGAGCTCCAGTCCTCCAACGAGGAGCTCGAGACGATGAACGAGGAGCTCCGCAACCGGACGCTGGAGCTCGACGACATGAACTCGTTCCTGGAGGTGATCCTCGCGACGATGGGGGTCGCGGTGGCGGTCGTCGACCGCAATCAGCAGATCCAGATCTGGAACGGGAACGCCCGCGAGCTGTGGGGACTGTCTCGAGAGGAGGCCGAGGACCAGCATCTGCTGGGGCTCGACATCGGGCTCCCGCTCGAGCAGCTCAAACCGCAGCTTCGGGCGGCGCTGGCCGGCGAGATGGACCGCCAGGAGGTGGTCCTCGAGGCGACCAACCGCCGCGGCAAGCAGTTTCAGTGCCGGGTAACGCTGATGCCGCTCGGCGGCCGCGGCGAGGACGGCGTGCCGGGGGCGCTGATCATGATGGAGCCGGTCGCCGACGGATCGACTGCTGGGTGATCTGCCAGCGGATCTCGCGAGTCCGCGCGCGCGAGTCGGCCAGCTCCTTCAGTTGCCTGCGCACCATCTCTCGATGCTGCTGATGCTCGGAGCGCAGCCGCATCATCGTCTCGCGAAGCTCTGCCCGCTCCTCGACGGTGAGCTCCTGGACGATCTCAGCTCCATTGAGCCATGTCGAACCAACACCGTTGAGCGGCTCAGGCTCCTCTAGCTTTGGGATCCCGCCGGACGGCGGCGGCGGCCGCTCCAGCAGCAGCCAACCGCGATCCTGGCGGACGATCGCGCCTCGTTCGGTCAGCTCGCCCAGCGCCAGGGTGACCGTCGGACGGCGGGCACCGACCAGCCTGCCGAGCGCGTCATGGGTCAAGGCCAGCGGCAGCGTCGTCCCGGACGGGGTCACCTGCCCCCACGATTCGGCCAGCAGCCACATGAGCGCCAGCAGCCGCTGGTCCACGCGCGGCAGCTGGCAGATCGCGAGCTGGGTCACGATCCGCTCCGCCTGCTCGCTCACCCGCAGATGCAGCGCCGCAACGATCCGCGGCCAGCGGTGCGCCGCCACGAGCACCTCGTTGCCGAGCACCGCCAGCTCGGTCGCGACCGTCGCCCGCCACCCGGAGCCGTCCAGCAGCATCGGCGCCGAGACGCCGGTCGGTAGCACGACGTCCCCGGGGCCCAGCAACCGCACCGCGACTTGATCACCCAACCGCACCAGGTGCAGCAGCATCCCGTCGAGGACGACCGCGCCGAAGGCACCATGCTCACGGAGCAGCGCACCGACGTCGACGTCTCCCTTCGGCACCGATTGCACCGGGACCTGCACGGGTCCGGCCTCGCTCAGCTGCTGCGGGCTGAGGAACCGCGACAGATCGGGCTCGATATCGAGCAGAGCGGCGGTGGATGCAGTGACCATCCACGCGTGACGATACCTAGAAACCGCGGTTGCTCATAAGAGCGGGTAAGAAATAGTTTGCTGACAACAGTGAGCTGCGGCGCCGCGCGCTCGTACCAGAACTGACCAGCGCGGGCGCGCGAGGCGAGTGCCGGGGGGGGATCGAGCCTTCAGTGACTGCCGGCGAGCTGGAGCACCAGCTCCTCGCGGCTGATCCCGCGCGCGCAGGCGAGCTGGTCGAGCCCGTTCAGGGCGAGGTTCTGGAGCAGGCCGGAGATCCCCTGGGGCGACGGGATGATGCCGGCGTGACAGGCGGGAGTGAGCTTCGGGAGCGCAGGTTTGAGCTGCGTCTCGGCGATCGCGTAGGCGGCGGGCAGCGCCAGGCTCGAGGCCGCCGCCAGCCCTGCCAGCTCACCCCGCCGCGGCGGCCGCAGGATCAGCGCCCCGAGGATCCCGAGCGCGCCGGTGATCAGGAACGCGTCCTTCAGGCCGTCGGCCGCGACCTGGACGATGATCGCGTCTCCCTGCTGCTGCAAAGCCCGTAGCGCGGCCTGGTCAGAGCCGCTGAGCCCCGCCTGCTTGGCGGCGACGGTGTCCGCCAGCGACTGGCGTGGGTTGTCGCTGTCCAGCGAGGTCGCGAGCGACGGCGCCAGCGACAGCTTCTGGGTTGGGCTGAGCGGGGAGTCGAGCAGGGCGGCGACGCCGACGAGGCGGCCGTGCTGCTCGGCGGCGGTCAGCTGACTGGCGATCAAGGGCGCCAGCACGAGCAGTGTCAGCGCGATCCCGGCGTGCCGAAGCGCGAGCAGCTGTCCCGCCTGACTCGGCGTGCGCTCCGGCAGCAGCTCGCCGGCGAGGGTCGGCAGCGCCAGCCCCATCCCGCAGCCAGCGCAGATCTCGGGCGCCAGCAGCCACCACACCGAGGCCGTCGGTAGGAACGCGAGCGTCAGCACGCCGACCCCGAGTAGCAGGCAGCCGAGCGCCGCTCGGTCCGTCTCCGGCCCGTGGGCACGTGCGGCCGGGACCGCGGTCACGGGCAGCACCGTGAGCACGGCCGCGGCCGCCAGCGGCGAGAGACCCCAGCCGATCACGAGCAGCAGCACGAGCAGAAACAGCACCGCGCTGAGCGCGGCCGCAGTCAAGGCCAGCGCGAGCGCAACGGTGCGCCGGCGGGGCCGGGCGTCGCGCGCGGGCCCGGTGGCGTCGCGCGCGGGCCCGGTGGCGGCGGGCGCAGGCCCGGTGGCGGCGGGCGCGGCCGCTGCGGTCGCCGCGAGCTCTCCACTGGCGGGGGCGGCGCGCATGCTCGCTGCCGCCGCCGCGAACCCGATCGGTGCCCCGGCGATGAAGATCGCGCGCCAGCTGAACGCCTGCGTCAGCGCGCCGCCGAGCGCCGGCCCCGCCGCCGTCCCGAAGATCGCGGCCGCCGTCCACAGTCGCCTCCCTTCGCCAGCCGCGCCGTGGAGCAGCTCGAACGCGAGCAGCAGCCCGGCCGCGGCCCCCGCCCCCTGCGCGGCGCGCAGCACCAGCAGCACCGGTAGCGATCCTGCGGCCGCGCACCCGAGCGACGCCGCGCCGAACAGCACCAGTCCCCCGACCCCGACCGTGCGGCTGCCCCACCGCCGCCGCAGCCGATCGGCGACCGGGAGTGCCACCGCCACGACCGCGCAGTACACCCACAGCACCGCCGCCACCCCCTGCACGGTCGTGTGCAGCTGGTCGAGCAGCTGTGGCAGCGCGAGCGTGACGATCGAGCCGTCGGCCAGGGCCACCGCGGTGGCCGACGCAATCAGCCACCGCCCGGGATGCCGTCTCACCGACCCGGCAGGTGATAGATGTCGAGCACGCCGGTCGTCGTCTGACTGTGGTAGGTGCCCTCGGGCAGGATGATCCGCCCGCCGACGACGATCGGACTGTTCCAGTGACCGGTCCCGGCCGGGAGCGAGATCAGCATCCGCCCGGTCGTCGGCTGGCGCACCACCAGCCCGCCATCAACCTCGTCGTAGATGTACAGCAGCCCGCCGGCGAGCACGGGGCTGGTCCCGGGGGTGCTGTCCTGCCAGCCGACGTGCAGTCGACGGCCAGGACCGAGCACGTACGCCGTGGTGCCGGAGTCGTCCGCGACGAACACGTAGATCCGACCACCATGCGACCAGACGGCGGGTGCGGTCAGGACCTGACCGCCGCCGGGTGAGGCGAGCTGCTGGAGCTGGCCGCCGGTGCGGGCGCCGGCGCCGCCGGTGGTGCCGTCGAGCGCCTTCAGGTCGAGCAGGTCGAGCACCCCGGCCTTGCCGCCCTGTACCGCCAGGTTCGTTCTCGGCAGCAGCGCCGGCGCGGTGCTGCCGAGATCGCCGTCGTCCACGTTCAGCTGCGCCTGATCGACCGGCGTCCAGTTGTGCAGCAGGCGGCTGGCGTCGGGCGCGAGCTCGAGCACACTGTCGCCCCAGTAGGTCGAGCCATTGAACGGCGCGTTGCCGGTCGCGACCAGGATCCGGCCGCTGCCGGGCTCGATCACGGCGCCGGCGCGGGCCCAGATCGCCGAGTCGCTGGCCGGGCACGAGCTCGGCGGGTCGATCAGGTAGTGGCGGTTCGCGCACAGCGAGTTCCAGACGTGGACGATCTGGCCGCTGCTGCGGTCGATCACCACCACATGTCCCTGATAGACGGGGATGTCGCCGATGTAGCCGCCGGTCGTCGCGACCACCCAGTTGCGGCTGATGTTGAGCGCCGCGGCGATTTTCTCCTTGGTCGGGTCGGACGTGATCCGGACCGGCCAGTGCGCCGAGCGGACCTGCGCCCCGGTCGCCAGCGAGAGCTTGTGGATCATTCCGTCCGGGCTGGCGCTGTACACGAACCGGCGGCTCGGGTCCGCGATCGGGGTGGCCGTGGTGACCTGCGCCGTGCCGGCATCGAAGCTGATGTCGGCCGGCGTGTACTCCCACAGCCACGCGCCGGTGCGCGCGTCGAGCGCGATCGTCTTGCCGTACGTGGTCGTCATCACCAGCACGTCCCGGCTGCGGCCGCGGACCTCGACCCCGTGCAGTTCGATCACCGACGAGTCGACGGTGCCGTCAAGCTGGACGGTCTGGCGCCGCAGCAGATGGAGATCGGCGGCGGTGATGCCGGTGGTGGCCGGCCCGACGCCGCTACGCTGAGCGTTGTAGTCGAACTCGGGCCAGTCCGCCTCGGGCACCCGGATCGCCGCCCGCGACGCCGACGGCGGTACGGAGGCAGTCGAGACGATCGGCGCGGCACCTCCGCACGCGCTCAGCGCGGACGCAACGATCGCGCCCGCAACGGCCGCCAGACGACTCATCGGGTCCATGGTAGCCATCACCCCCGTCTGCCCGCGGCGGGTGAGACGGGTAGGCTTGCTCGCCGATGACGGTTCGGCGCGGCCGCAGATGAGGCTGATCACGTTCCTCGCGGCAGCCGGCCCGGCGCGGGTGGGGCAGCTGCGCCCCGACGACTCGATCGTCGAGGTACAGGCGACGAGCATGATCGAGTGGCTGGCCGGTCGCGGCCACCGGCCAACCGCCGAGGAGTACTCGCTGTCGGACGTCAGGCCGCTGGCGCCGGTGCCCGAGCCGCCGAGCGTGCGCGATTTCTATTCCTACGAGGGTCACGTCGCGGCCGGCTTCAAGCGCCGTGGATCGCGCATCCCGCCCGCCTGGTTCGAGGCGCCGACGTTCTACTTCTCCAATCCGGCCGCGATCTTCGGGCCCGGCGAGGCGATCTCGCGCCCGGCCGGATCCGAGCAGCTGGACTTCGAGCTCGAGATCGCCGCCGTGGTCGGCGACGGCGGCAAGATCGCGGGCTTCACGCTGATGAACGACTGGAGCGCCCGGGACATCCAGCGGCGCGAGTCGACGGTCGGCTTGGGACCCGCCAAGGGCAAGGACTTTGCGACCAGCCTCGGACCTTGGCTGGTCACGCCCGACGAGCTGCCGTTCGACGGCGAATGGCTCGACCTGGAGGCGACCGTGACCGTCAACGGCCGGATCGTCACCAAGGCCCAGGCCGAGCCGATGCAGTACTCGTGGCCCGAGATCGTCGCCCACGCCGCCCTCGGCACGCGACTGCGAGCAGGCGATGTGCTCGGCTCGGGCAGCCTCGCTCGCGGTTGCCTGCTGGAGTTGGGGCCGATCGACGGGCACTGGATCGAGCCGGGAGACGAGGTCACGCTGTCGGCGCCGGGACTCGGCGAGCTGACCACGCCGGTGAACTAGTATCGGCCGATGGGCCACCCCGGCGAGCGAAGGTTCCACGGCGTGCTCGCGGAAGCCGGTCGCGGCGGCGGCCGCTGGGTCGAGGTGCCGTTCGACGTGCGCGAGGCGTTCGGCGAGGCGCGGCCGCTGGTCGCCGGGTCGGTCAACGGCGTGCCCCTGCGCTCGCGGCTGGCCGTGTACGGCAGCAAGACGTACCTGGGCTTGACTCGGGAGGTGCGTGACGCCGCCGCGATCGACGTCGGCGACGAGCTCGAAGTCGTCCTCTACTACGACGACGCGCCGCGCTCGGTCGAGTTGCCCTCGGAGCTGGAGGCAGCGCTGGCGGGCGCTCCCGAGGTGCAAACGCAGTTCGATCGACTGGCGTTCACGCACCGGCGTGAGTACGCCCAGTGGGTAGGCGAGGCGAAGCGCGCCGAGACTCGGCTGGCGCGGGCCGAGAAGACGGTCGCGATGCTGCGGGAGGGGATCAAGCACCCATAGACGCCCGCAATCGGGGTTGGGAAGCCGAGGAGGTTCGAGAGGTCGCGGCGGCGCAACTGCCGCCGCCGTTGCACCGCGCTACGCGCCGAGCCCGACCGGACCTACCCGAGCTTGATCAAGATGATCGTGTTGACCACGAACGCGATCGCGAACCCGATCGTCCATCGGTTGAGATTGCGCTCGACGAGCGAGCCGCCGCCGAACGGGCCCGCACCGGTGCCGACACCGAACGCCCCGGACAGCCCCGAGTCCTTACCGGAGTGCATCAGCACGAGGAAGATCAGCATAGCGCTGATGATCACCTGTACGACGTCGAGAATCGCGGTCATCGCCGGTTGATGGTAGCTCACCCCGCCGGCGGGTCATCGGTGGCGCGCGCGCCGCCGTTGTCCGCCGTCGGCGCGGAGCCGTGCGCGTCCCGCGTCCGGTCGAGTTGGCGCAGGATCTTGATCGCCTCGGAGCGCAGGGCCCGGTCCACCGCCTGGAAGTCGGCGTCGGAGAGCTTGCCGGTGCGGTGGTCCAGCTCCGCGTCTCGGATCTCGCGGTACTTGGCCTCGCGCGCGGCTTCGAGATCGGCCAGCTCGGTCTCCGCGGCCAGCTCGGAGCGAGCTTGCCCCGGATCGGCGCCCGCCGCCGGACCGCGAACCGCGGCGCGGCGCAGCGGGCCGCCGACGAACACCACGACGACGGCCAGGATGGCCAACACGATCAGGAACTCCATCGGCGGCTAGGCGGTCTCGCGCGCGACGACGACTGTCTCGCGGGCGGGGACAGCGGGCGCGGGCGCGCGCCGCCGGCCGACCGGGGCGATATCCGCACGCCGCCGCCGGAGCGCCGACGGGACCGGCCACAGGGCGATCAGTGCACCCGCCGCGATGATCAGCGCACCGATCCAGATCCACATCACGAGCGGCGAGACGATGAACAGGAAGTTCACCGGCCACGGGTGGGTGACGTACCGCGAGGCGAGGCCTTCGATCGCCTCGGCGCGGTAGACCTCGATGCTTCGCACCGTCGCCGGGGTCGCCTGCGAGGGCTTCAGGCTCGACATCAGCCTGGTGAACAGCGTGTCGCCCTGATTGATCAGCGGCTGCAGCGGGGTCAGATCCGGGTTGGCGACCGTCCAGATGTCGCGCGTAAACCCGGACTGGAGCCCGACCTGGCTGTCGGCCTGACCGTCGAACGCCTCCGAGATCGGCCCGACTGTCGGGTCGTTGGGGGCCGGATAGAAGCCGCGCGTCGTCCTCAGCGTGGTGACGTGCTTACCGCCCTTGGAGACGTCCAGCACGGCGCCGAACGAGACCTTTGCGGCGCTGACCTGCTCGGTCGGGCGGATGTAGCGGATCGTGTAGCCGCCCACCGCCGCGCTCTGACCGGGCTTCAGCGTCACGTTGTTGGAGTGCTGGAACGAAGTCGAGGCCGCCACGCCGATCAGCAGCACGGCAAGGCCGGCGTGGACGATGTAGCCGCCGTAGCGGCGGCGGTTGCGCTTGACCACGCCGACGGCCGCGAGCGGGATCGGGTCATGTGTCATCGCGCGCCGCGCCGCCGCTCCACGCCCCAGCTCCTGCAGCACGCACGCGAGCACGAACGCTCCGAGCGCGAACATCGCGAGCGCGAATGGCCGCGTGCCGGCGTCGGTCAAGACCAGCAGCACGGCGCACGTCGCCACCCCGACGACCACCGGGATCGTGAAGTTCCGGCGCAGGTTGGCGGCCGTCACGCGCCGCCAGGCGATCAGCGGGCCGATCCCGGACAGCAGCACAAGCAGGAGCGCCATCGGCACGACCCACTGACGGAACCAGGGCGGTCCGACCGGCGTCTTCGTGCCGGTGAGAGCTTCGGAGATCAGCGGGAAGAACGTCCCGAGAAAGATCGCGGCCACCATCGCCACCAGCACCAGGTTCTGGAACAGGAACACCGCCTCACGGGACAGCAGCGAGTCGAGCCGATGCTCGGATTGCAGTCGGTCCCGCCGCCACACGACGAGGGCGATCGAGCTGGCCACCATCGCCGCGATCAGGAGGATGAACGGGATCCCGAGGGTCGAGGCGCCGAACGCGTGGATCGAGTCGAGGACCCCGGAGCGGACCAGGAACGTGCCGAGGATCGCAAGGGTCGAACTGCCCAGGATCAGGGACACGTTCCAGACCTTCAGCATCCCGCGCTTCTCCTGGATCATGATCGAGTGCAGGAACGCCGTGCACACCAGCCACGGCATCAGCGCCGCGTTCTCGACCGGATCCCAGGCCCAGTACCCGCCCCAGCCGAGCTCCGTGTAGGACCAGCGCGCGCCGAGCAGGATCCCGATCCCCAGGAACAGCCATGCCCCGAGCGCGAACCGGCGCGTGACCGCGATCCATTCGTTGCCGAGCTTCCCGGTGACCAGCGCCCCGACCGCAAACGCGAACGGGATCGTCAGCAACGTGTAGCCCGAATACAGCATCGGCGGATGGATCATCATGCTCGGGTGCAGCAGCAGCGGGTCGAGGCCGGCGCCCTGCAGCGGCGGGTTGGCGCTGGTCGCGAACGGGCTCGCGAAGAACACGGTCAGCGAGGTGAAGAAGGCGCCGAACCCGAGCAGCACGGCGGTCGCGTAGGGCGCGATCTCCTTGACCCGGTTGCGGGTCAGGAACAGGATCAGGCTCGACCACAGCGACAGGAGGAACACCCACAGCAGCAGCGACCCCTCCTGCGTGCTCCAGGCCGCGGCGAGCTTGTAGAACAGCGGCGTGGTGGTCGATGAGGCGTCGGCGACCGCGTTGAACGAGAAGTCGTTGCCCAGGAACGCGATCTCGAGCAGCGCGAACGCGATCGTCGCCAGTCCCGCCAGCGCGTACACCGACCGGCGGCCCGAGTCGATCCACTCCTGACGCCGGCGACGGGCTCCATACAGCGACGCGCCGATCCCGTACAGGGCGACCACCAGCGCGAGGATCAGCAATGCCCGCCCGATGAGTGCCATCAGGACCTCAGGAGGACGCTTCCGCTTGGTACTTGGATGGGCACTTGGTCGTCAGCGAGTTCGCCTGACCGATGAAGCCCGACCCCTGCTTCTGGACCGTCACCAGCACGCCCCGGCCGGCGGCGAACGGGTCGGGCACCATTCCGGTGTAACGCACCGGCACCGACAGCTTCAGCTTCGGATCCCGCACCCGGAACAGGAGCGCGTTGCCCTCGTGGCTGACCGAGCCGGCGAGCACGGTGCCGGCCAGGATGTAGGTCTTGCCGGGCTTCGCGCGCGCCAGCAGCTGACTGGCGGTGAGCTCCGGATCGCCGGCGGCGAAGCTCGTGTACAGAAGCGCCGACGCGAGCAGCAGCGCCGCCGTTAGAGCGACCGTGAGGCGGATGGCACGCTTGCGGCTCGGGTCCATGCTGAGCGGCCATTCTCCCACAAGCCCGCCCGTCAGCCCGCCACCACCAGCCGCGCCGCGCCCGAGCGGGAGCCGATTAACGTCCCGTTAGGAGCCAGGAAAAGCTTGCTTGACGCCGAAACCATTCGCGCTCCAGACCGTTTTTTCCCATGACTGTGATAGCTCTACCGAAGCGAGGCGAGGGCAGCGTCCGGCGGCGTTTGCGGGGAATCGCTCCGCACACCAGCAAGTCGCGAGCCGGGACCACCGCCTCTGCCGGCGGCTCCCAGCCAACCCAGACCGCGCCGCGACGCGCCCCCGGCCGCTCGCCGCGCGACGCGACGCCTCCGCAGGACCACGCGGTATACACCTGCCAGTGCGGGTTCGTATTCGAGGCGCTTGTCTCGACCTCTGTTCAGTGCCCGCACTGCGGCACCGGGCAGGCGTGGTAGGACGCGCTTGATCCGCCCCGGCCCGCTCGCTCGCGCGGCCGAGGGCGGACCGGAGGCTGCTACAGCCGGACGTTCTTCGCAGAACGCGGACCGCCGATCACCGTGATGTTGAGCCCGAGACCGTCGGTGATCACCGACACCGGGTAGTTCGCGACCACCCGCGCGCCCGCCAGGTAGAGCGGAGACTGGGGGCCGGGAACGTTCGAGATGACCAGGTTCCAGATCGGCCGTCGGGTGGCGGCGAGCGAGAGGCTGAGCCGCGCCGCCTGGGCGAACACGGCCGGCGGGATGAACTGGGTCGCGTCCTGGAGCAGGTCGGCGGGGAGCGCCTGGTGGCGCTCCTTGGCGGCCCGCAGCGCTTCGTGGGTCGAGCGCAGCCGCTGCACCGGGTCCGCCTGGTTGGTGAACAGCGGCACGCTCATGATCCCGATCCGGTTGCCATACGTGCCCCGCTGCTGTTCGGTGCGCACCGACACCGGTACCTGGGTCACGAGCGGGCGGTGCGGAAGCTCATCGTGCTCGAGCAGCCACCGCCGCACCGCCGATGCGCACAGAGCGACGATCACGTCGTTGACGGTGACTCCGTATGCATTCTTGACCGCCTTGACCTGATCGAGCGGCAGCTGCCCGAACACGAACCGTCGGTGTGGCGAGACGCGGCCGTTGAAGCTCGTGCGGGGCGGGCTGAGCGTCGTCCGCTCGAGCAGTGGCGACTGTTCTCCCCGCAGCGCGCGCTTGATCCGCGAGGTGACCCGCCCGACCGTCTTGGCGCCGGGGATCTCGTTGAGGATCGGGGTGTCCTCGAGGTTCGGAAGCGTCGACGGCAGCGCCCGGAGGACGCGCTCGACGTAGCGTGGCGTGCTCAGGCCACGGACCAGCATCTCGAGCTCGCCCGGTTCCCGGTCGCCGCCATCACGGAGCGGCTGCGGTGGCTTGCGGCCCTCCGGAGACAGGTCGAGCAGCGCGGTCATGATCTCGGCCCCCGAGAGGCCATCGATCGCCGCGTGGTGGATCTTCGTCAGCAGCCCCACGTGGCCGTTGTCGAGCCCGTGGATCAGATACACCTCCCACAGCGGCCGCACCCGGTCGAGCGGGCGCGAGAAGATCCGCGCCACCTGCTCGCCCAGCTTCGCGTCGGTCGGAGGCGGCGGGATCGCGAGCTGGCGGACGTGGTACTCCAGGTCGAAGTCCGGATCGTCGATCCAGTACGGGTAGTCGAGGCCGAGCGCGACCGGCTTGAGCCGCCAGCGGAACGGCGGCAGCAGCGGCAGCCGCTCGGCCAGCAGGTTCTGCACGTCGAGTAGCTCGAGCCGGCCGCTGGGCCGGGTGCTCGGATCGAGGATCGCGAGGGCGCCCACGTGGCCGGTCTGGCGCGGCGTCTCCAGGGCCAGGAACTGGGCATCGAGACCGGTCAGCTGCCGCACCTTGTCCTCCTCACTCGCGCACGAGTCTAGGCGACCAGGCGCGCCGCTGGACGAGCACCAGCAGGGTTCCCGCGCACAGCGCGGCGGCGGCGACGATCGGGATCGCGTCGCCGGCGGCCTTGGCGGCGGCACCACCCGCGCCGGCGCCGATGATCTGCCCCGCCGCCCACGCGAGATTGATCAGCGCCGCGGCCAGTCCCTGCTCGAGCCGCTGCGATTCGGCCGCATCGGACAGCATCGCCATTGCCGGCGCCCAGAACATGCCGAGCGTCGCCATCACCGCGACCAGCGTCAGCGCCAGCGGTCCCGCGCTCGTCGGCACCAGCAACAGGATCAGCGCCGCGGTCGCCGCCGCCAGTCCCAGCCGCAGCGGCATCAGCCGGCCGCGGCGGTCCGAGAAGCGACCGATCGCGGGGCTGAGCGCGGCTTCGATCGCGGTTCCGGCCAGGAACGTCACACCGATCACGACCGCGCCGGCGCCGAAGCTGTGCAGCCGCAATGGCCCTAGCACGGCGAGCGTCCCGGACGCGATCGCGGGCAGCGCTACCAGCCACATGCCGACGATCACGATCGGGTTGCGCAGCACGTGAGCGAGCTGGCGAACGCCCTGCGCCGATCCGCGCTCGGGCGAGCGCAGCCGGCGCGCGACGAGGATCAGCAGCACCGCCACGACGCCGATCGCGCTGAACGTCGCCGCCCGCCCGACGGCATTCGCGATCACCCCGATCACCGGACCGAACAGGGCGCCGCCGATGCCCGCGCCGAGGGCGCCACCGATCAGCGCGCCGCGGCGGTCGAGCGGCGCCTCGGCGACGATCCATGCGAGCCCGCCGGCCCACGAGCACGCGCCCCCGACCCCCTCCACGAACCGTGCCGCGTCCAGCGCGGCGGCGTTCGCCAGGAAGCCGAACGCGAGCGTCGAGCAGGCGAGCAGCGTCAAGCCCGCGCAGACGGTGAACTTCGGTCCCCGGCGAACGGCGAGCAGGCCCCCGGGGATCGATGCGACGAGCGTCCCTGCCGGGTAGCTCGCGGTCATCACGCCGGCTGACAGCTTCGTCAGGTGCAGCTGGTGCGCCAGTGTCGGCAGCAGCGGCGCGATCGCCGCATAGAACATCGTGTCGACGAACACAATCGCGCCGACGACCAGGACCAGGCGCCGTTCGTTGCCTCGGGACTGCACGCCCCTGCACCGTAACGGAGGCCCCTCCAGACCATGGATCAGGTCACGAGCCGCACGATCGCGAGGATCCCGACGACCACGATCAGCGCGCGCAGCGCCGGATCCGGAAGCCGGCGTCCGCCGCGGGCGCCGACCACGCCCCCGATGATCGAGCCGACCGCGATCAGCAGCGCCGGCAGCCAGGCGACGTTCGCGGCGAACACGAACACCACGCCGGCGACCAGATTCACGAGCCCCGCGAGCACGACCTTCAGCGCATTGATCCGCTGCAGGTCGTCATCCAGCGCCAGGCCGAGGATCGACAGCAGCAGGATCCCCTGCGCGGCGCCGAAGTAGCCACCGTAGATACCGCTCGTGTACACCGCGACGGTCGCCGCCGGTCCGGCCCGCTCGTGGCCCGATCGGCGATGCTCGGCCAGTGCCCGAGTCAGCCGCGGCTGCAGGACGATCAGCACCAGCGCGATCGCGATGAACGCCGGCACGATCGCCTTGAACGCCGACGCCGGCAGGCTCAGCAGCAGCACCGCGCCGGTGATGCCGCCGAGTGCCGAGGCGGTCGCGAGCGGCACCGCGCGCCGCCGCTGGCCCTGCAGCTCGCGCCGGTAGCCATACGCACCCGAGGCCGAACCCGGCACCAGCCCGATCGTGTTGGAGACGTTCGCGACAACCGGCGCATAGCCGAACGCCAGCAGCACCGGAAACGTGAACAGCGTGCCGCTGCCGACGACCGTGTTGATCGTCCCGGCCACGATCCCGGCCGCGAAGATCGCCAGTGCGTGAAGCGGCGTCACCCCTTAATCATCGCCCCCATCTGTGTGATGCTTGCCGACGGGATCGGATCAGCCCCAGACAATCGGCCGCGACCTCTCCTGAAGGGTGCTCCACATGATCGATAACCGCACGATGCCCCCCGCCACCATATTCCCCGTGCTGGTCTATCCGGACGTCGCCGAGGCGATCGACTGGCTGTGCGCGGCGTTCGGTTTGCGTGAACGGTGGCGGGCCGGCGGTCACCGCGCGGTGTTGGAGTTCGACGGCGGCGCCGTGATGCTCGGCGAGCCCCAACCGAACCACGCCGACGGCGTCGACTACCTCCCACCCGACCCCGCGCACGTCAGCGCCTCGGTGATGGTCAGGGTCGCGGACGCCGACGCCCATCTCGCCACCGCCGTCGCCCGCGGCGCCCAGATCCTCGCCGATCCACGCGACTACCCCTACGGCGAGCGGCAGTACAGCGCCGCCGACCTCGCCGGCCATCGCTGGACCTTCTCCCAGTCGATCGCGGATCTGGCGCCAGCAGAGTGGGGCGGCGTGGCGGCGTGAGGGTGGTGGCGGCGTCAGGGCGGTGGCGGCGTCAGGGCGGTGGCGGCGTCAGGGCGGTGGCGGCGTGAGGGTCGTGGTGTTCCCACCCCTCGCCCGGCCACCCGGATCCTGCAGGGAAGTGTCAACGTTCCGACACGAAAACCGGCTCAACTTCCCAAATCCAATCTCGGGCCCGGGCTCCGGGAAGCCCAGCACGATCTGCATGCTGGATTTCCCAAACCGCCGGCCGGCAGGACGGTTTGGGAAAGTTGAGCATGTCGCTGGAGCACCCAATTCGGGGATACTGATAGTTGCATGGCAGCGGCGATGCTGCCGGCGGGCCTGCTTGGGGACCGGTTACGGTCGCAAGCGGGTGATGCTGATCTCGCTGGCGCTGTTCGCGGTCGGGTCGGCGGCCTGCGCCGCGTCGCGGACGAGCGCCGAGTTCATCGCCGCCCGGGTGCTGCTCGGCGTTGCGGGGGCGGGCGTGATCGTGATGGCGCTGTCGGCGCTGACGGTGCTGTTCTCCGAGCAGGAGCGGCCGCGGGCGATCGGGATCTGGGCGGCAGCTAACTTCCTGGCGCTGCCGATCGGGCCGATCCTCGGCGGCTGGCTGCTGTCGCACGTGTGGCCGGAGTGGCGGTGCTGGTCTCGTTCTTCGCCTGGGAGCGCCACCTCGGCAGGCGGCCCGGCGGGCAGCCGCTGGTCGACCTCTCGCTGTTCAGCTCGCCGTCCTACACCTGGGGCGTGGTGCTGGCCGCGGTCGCGGTGCTAGCGCTGATGGGCGTCCTGTTCACGCTGCCCAGTACTTCCAGGGCGTTCTCGGCACCGACGCGATGGGGTCCGGCCTGCGGCTGCTGCCGCTGATCGGCGGGCTCGTGGTCGGCGCGATCCCGGCCGACAGGATGGCGCGGCTGATCGGGGTCAAACTGACCGTCGGGATTGGGTTCACGGTGCTGGCGGTCGGCCTGGGTCTCGGCGCGAGCACGACGCTCGGCGCCGGCGGCACGTTCGTCGCGCTGTGGATGGCGATCGTCGGCGCGGGTATGGGGCTCGCGATGGCGACCGCCTCGTCCGCCGCCCTCTCGGAGGTCCCCGAGGAGCGGAGCGGAATCGGCTCGGCGGTGCTCCAGGCGGTCAACAAGACCGGGGGTCCGTTCGGCGCGGCCGGGTTCGGCAGTGTCCTCAGCTCGGCCTACCTCGGGCGCCTGGCTCTGACCGGCCTCCCGGCACCGGCCGCGCACGCGGCGCGAGAGAGCGTGTTCGTCGGCGTCGCGACCGCCCAGCAGCTCCACTCCCCCGTGCTACTGCACTCGGTGCGGGCGGCGTTCGTGCACGGAATGGACCTCTCGCTGCTGGTA
>CAWJIO010000007.1:0-52313 GCA_963842995.1 uncultured Solirubrobacterales bacterium
TCAGAACAGCTGGTTCTCGCCGCCGAACACATCGCTCACCGACCCGTCGGTAAAGATCTGCCGGATCGAGCTGGTCAGCAGGTCGGCGCACGAGAGCACCTTGACGTTGGCGGGGGCGTCGGTCGGCAGCGGGATCGTGTCGGTGACGACGATCTGCTCGAACCGGGCGGCCGCGAGGTTCTCCCACGCGTTGCCCGAGAACACCCCGTGCGTGGCGGCCGCGTACACGCGCCGCGCGCCCGCGTCGAGCACCGCGTCGGCGGCGGCCTTGAGCGTGCCGGCGGTGTCGATCAGGTCGTCGACGATCACCGCCGTCTTGCCCGCCACGTCGCCGATCACGTAACCGATCTCGGCGACCTGCTGGGCCGGCCGCTCCTTGTTCAGGATCGCGAGGTCGGCCCCGATCTTGGCGGCGAACTTCTTGTTCAGCTTGACCCGGCCGACGTCCGGGGCCACCACCACCAGATCCTCGAGGTCGAGATCCGCAAAGTACTGGGTGAGCATGAACAGCGCCGTCATGTGATCGCACGGCTTCTGGAAGAAGCCCTGGATCTGGCCGGAGTGGAGGTCCATCGTCAGGATCCGGTCGATCCCGGCGGACTCGAGCATCCGCGCCACGAGCCGCGCGCTGATTGGCTCCCGCGGCGCCGATTTCTTGTCCTGGCGGGAGTACCCGTACCACGGGGTGACCGCGATCACCCGGTGCGCCGACCCGCCGACCGCCGCGTCGACCATCGCCAGCAGCTCCATCAGCGCATCGTTGATTCCGAGCCCCGCGGCCGGGTTGCCACACGTCGGCTGCACGATGAATACGTCCGCCCCCCGGACCGACTCCTGATAGCGGCAGTAGACCTCGCCGTTGGAGAACGTTTTCAGCGTCATGCCCCCGAGCGTGACCCCGAGCTTCGACGCGATCTTGGCCGCCAGCTCCGGATTCGCCCGCCCCGCGACCAGCATCAGACGCTTGTCGTACTCGACCCGCAGGTCAGTGTGGGCGGAGGACGCCGGCAAGACGGCCATGTCGCGCACGAGTCTACGCCCGCGGGCCGACAAGATGGTGCTGGGCATCGACCTATTTGCGCACTTGGTCGCCGCTCGGGTGCGCTTCCGCGCTCGCCTCCGCCTCGGCCTCGCGGCGCTGCCTGCGCCGCTCGACGTACCCCTCGATATTGCGTTGCCGGCCCCGGGCGACGCCCAGCGCGCCGGCCGGCACGTCGTCGGTGATCACCGACCCACCGGCGGTGTACGCGCCGTCACCGACGCTCACCGGCGCGACCAGCATCGTGTCGACGCCCACGAACGCCCCAGCCCCGATCTCCGTCCGGTTCTTGTGCGTGCCGTCGTAGTTCGCGGTGATCGTGCCGGCGCCGATGTTCGACCCCTCGCCGATGTCCGCGTCGCCGATGTAGGACAGGTGCGGCACCTTCGCTCCGGGGCCGATGTTCGAGTTCTTGATCTCCACGAACGTGCCGGCCTTCGACCCCTCACGCAGCACCGCCCCCGGGCGCAGGTACGCGAACGGGCCGACGCTGACCCGATCGCCGATCTCGGCCGCGGTCGCATACGACTGGACGACCGTCGCGCCGTCCCCGATCCGGCAGTCGATCAGGGTCGCGCTCGGGCCGATCGTCGACCCGCTGCCGATCCTCGTCGCGCCGGTGATGCTCGAGAACGGGGCGATCACCGTGTCGCTGCCGATCTCCACCTCGACATCGATCTCGGTCGCCTCCGGCGCCACGATCGTCACGCCGGCGAGCATGTGACGCCTGTGGATCGCACGCTGGGCGAGCGCGCGCACCTCCGCCAGCGCCGCCCGGTCGTTGACCCCGAGCGTCTCCGACGGGTCGGCGATCTCGTACGCGACGACGCTGCGCTCGTGCCTGCGCAGGATCGGCAGGACATCGGGCAGGTACTGCTCGCCCTGGGCGTTGTCGGCGGTGATCTCCTGAAGCGCCGCGAGCAGCGCCGCGGCCTCGAACGCGAACACGCCCGTGTTGACCTCGCGAATTCGCAGCTCGAGGTCGGTCGCGTCCCCCGGCGCCTTCGTCTCGACGACGCGTTCCACCGTTCCATCCGGCGCCCGCACGATCCGGCCGTAGCCGCTCGGGTCCTCGAGCGTCGCGGTGCCGATCGTCGCGGCCCCGCCCAAATGCTCGTGGGTCGCAATCAGCGCGCCGATCGTCGCCGGCGAGATCAGCGGCACGTCGCCGTTCAGCACGACCACCGTGCCGGCCGGATCGAACTGGCCAGCCGCCGCACGGACGGCGTCGGCGGTTCCCCGCGGTTGCTCCTGGATCGCGAGCACGACGTCCTCGTCGAGCGCGCTCTCGAGCGGCAGGCCGGGCGCATCGACGACCACCACCTTGCCGGCGCCGGCACCCAACGCCGCCGCCACCGGCCACCGGATCATCGGCCGCCCGCACAGCGGATGCAGCAGCTTCGGCATCGCGGAACGCATCCTCGTTCCCTGCCCCGCGGCGATTATGACGACGACAGGCGCTGTCACCGAACCGGATCGTAGGGGATCGACCAGCGATCCCGTTAATTGGCGCGGCACCGGCGACCACGCAGTTCGTGATCCCCGGTGCCGGCAGATGTCGGTCAGGGGCCTTGCGCCTGAAACCCGACGCACTCGACAATCTGTATAGACGTCGGCGCCGTTTTCTGTTCAAGTGCTTGATCGGGCGCGCCTCACAGATCTGTCGAGATCATCCCCGTCGCGGCGCCCGCCGTCATCCCGGGATCGGCGCAATAACCGCCGGATAAGTACGGAGTCTGATTGCGTGAGAACCGCTGATCCGGGGGCGACCCCCGCCCGCGGACGCCCGTCCGCGGCGGTCCGCGGCGGTCCGCCGCGGTCCGCCGCGGGAAGTGTTGCCCACAGAGATACTGCAGCGCATACGCCCGGTACGGCCGCCAGCCCTCGGCCAGACGCTCGGCGCTCGGTGGCCGCCCGTCACATCCCAGCCCTTCCAGCGCATGCCTGACGCCGAGATCGGACGCGAGAAACGCATCCGCGTCACGTAGCGCCCGGACCGCGATGTAGTCGGCCGTCCACGGGCCGATCCCCGGTAGCGCCAGCAGCCGGCGGCGGGCCTCGTCGCGGTCCGCGCCGGCGTCGAGCACGAGCTCACCGCTCGCGAGCGCCGCCGCGAGCGACAGCAGCGCGCGCCGCCGGCCCGCCGGCATCGCCAGGCGCGCCGGGTCGACCGCCGCGATCGCCGCCGCGCTCGGGAACACGTGCGTGACCGCTCCCAGCGGACGCTCGAGCGGCTCGCCATAGCCGGCGACCAGACGGCCGGCGAGCGTCGCGGCGCCGGCGAGCGACACCTGCTGTCCGAGCACAGCACGGATCGCAAGCTCATCGGGATCCATCGGACCCGGAACGCGCCGGCCGGGCGCGCGTCTGACCAGCGCCCCGAGCAGCTCGTCGCGCCCCAGCGTCCGCGCGACCGCGTGCGGGTCGGAGTCGAGGTCCATCAGCGCCCTCGATCGGTAGATAGCAGTGCCGAGATCGCGCAGGTCGGCGAGCCACAGCCGCGCGACCACGTGTCCGTCACCCGGCGCGAGCTCCACCACCGCCGGTCCACGCGGCAGCCGGACGCTGCGCCGATAGCAGCCCCCGATCGCCTCTTCGACGCCCGGGATCGCCCGGCGCGCGAGGAACCCGATCAGCGCCGCTCCCTCGAACGGCGCCCGGTACGGCAGCCGCAGCACCAGCGCGGCGCCGTCCCCCTCCCGGCCCGGCTGCTGGCGTCCCGGTCTAGCAGGCGAATCGCGCGCGTTCGCCCGCAGCGCCCCGGGCGTCGCCCCGAACACCTCCCGGACGGTGTCGCCCAACTGCCTCACGCTGCCGAATCCGGCCGCCAACGCGACCTCCGAGATCGGCAGCGACGTCGTCTCGAGCAGCATCCGCGCGGTCCGCACCCGTTGCGCCCGCGCGAGCGCCAGCGGGCCCGCCCCGACGGCCGCAACAAGCTGCCGGTGGATGTGGCGCTCCGGATGCCCGAGGCGCCGCGCCAGCCCCGGCACGCCCTCGCGATCGACCACCCCATCGGCGATCAACCGCATCGCGCGACCAACCAGATCCGCCCGGCGATCCCAGTCCGGCAATTCCGCAACGTGGTCGGCGGCTTCGGTCGCGTGCCACGGCTGGTCGGGCGGCGGGAGCATATGGCCACGATTGCACACGGCTTGTGCGGCCATCCGCGCAATCAGCTGCGATCGCGAGGTAGCGCAGGCGTCGTCGGCTTTCAGCCGCCGCCGCCCGCGCTCTGGGCTGGGGAGGTCGGGGCGCAGGGTGCGCCCGACCTCCGGGCTGGAGGAGAAGGCGCACGCGGGTCAGGAGACCCCGAAAACCATGCTCAACTTCCCAAAGCCGAGTCCGTGCCGGCGGTTTGGGAAATCGAGCATGAATAGCGTGCTCAAGTTCCCAGCGCCCGAGCCGGCGGTTGGATTTGGGAACTTGAGCAGGTTCTGACGGGTCTGGTGGCGGCTCGAACGCGCCCGCGGCCCGCCGGCGCCGTCACGGGCCGCGCTAGCCCGCGACGGACCCGCCAACAGCCCCGCGACCAACCCACGCCCCGCTCGCACGGACGCGAGCGGAACCGGCCTCGGGCTTTCAGTCCGCTCGGCATCCGGCCTCGCCTGACGGACTGAGCCCGAGTCGTCCAGCTGGACGCCGCTAAGCGGCCCCAAACCCGCCACGCCGGCGCCACCGCCCCACACACGAAAACTGGGGAGCCCGGATTCGAACCGGGACCATGGGTTCCAAAGACCCAGATGCTGCCGTTACACCACTCCCCAGTGCACTTCCTGGGTCCGACGGTTCACGTTATCTCAGTGGGCGGAGTTATTCGACCGCGCGCCGCCGTTCGCGGCTTCGTCTCGCGGCCGCCCCCCGCCCCGCGAGAGCACCTTCGCCGCCCACTCCGGCAGCATCGGGTCGGCTAGCGCGGCGCGGACGTCGGCTGGGCGGTGGAGCGCGCGCTCGGCGCGCAGGATGCCGATCTCGAGCCCCGCGTCGCGCGTCGCGGCGATCCCCATCGTCATCACGTCCGGGCTGCGCCAGACGTGCTCGGGCAGCGCGAACAGCTTCGGCATCGGTCGCGCGATCGCGGCCAGGTAGAGGCCGCCGTCGAACACCGGGCCGAACACGACGTCGCAGCCGGCGTCGAGGTCGCCGAGCGCGGCGGTGGCGTGCTCGGCGCGCAGCCGGGGAAGGTCGGGCCAGACGATCATCAGCGGACCGCTGTTGCGCGCGTACACCCGCGCGGCCGCGTCGGCGAGCCGACCGGCGATCCCGTCCCCGTTCTGGGGGAACAGGATCGCTTTCGGGCCGACGAGGGGACGGAGCTCGGGTCCGGCGTCCGGGGGATCGTGGGCGACGTGCACGGTTCCGCCGGCGACGGCGTAACCCCAGGCGACGGATTGGGCGATCAGCATCGACTCGAGCGTGATGCACGCGTCGGCGCCGAGCAGCGGCTCCAGCCCGCGCCGCACCTTGCCGCGGCGGGGCGCGCGCGCCATGATCAGCACAGCTGGGTCGCTGCGCTTCATCGCTGCTCGAGCCGGTAGACGGTGCCGGCCGGGGAAGGGGGCGACGTGGTCAGGGCGGCGAGCGCTCCGCGCACGACGTCGGCGAAAACGGTGGAGCTCTGGCCCATCAGCTCGATCAGCTTCGCGACCGACGTCGGCTCGCCGGGTTGGACCTCGTTCGCGTAGTCGGTCACGAACCCGACGAGGCCGAACGGGAGCTCGAGCTCGCCGCACAGCACCGTCTCCGGCCCCGCGGTCTGGCTGACGGCGGACACGCCGCACGCTGCCAGCTGCGCGATCTCGCTCGGAGTGTTGAAGCGTGGCCCGTCGACGTGGCCGTAGGTTCCCCGTTCGCGGGCCGGGTGACCGGCCTGCGCCGCGGCCGCGACGAGCGCGTCGCGAACGCCGCCCGAGAACGGGCTGCCGTGGAGGATCCAGTGGCCGCGAGCCGGATCCCCGGGTTCGGTGAAGAAACTGCACAGCGTGCCGTCGGGCAGCCTGTTGACCGGGAAGTGGAGGTCGTCGAAGATCACCAGCGAGCCGAGCTCGAGCGTGGGATCGACCGCGCCGCAGGCGGTGCAGCCGATCACGGCGCTCGCGCCGAGGTGCTTCAGCGCCCAGATGTTGGCGCGGTGGGTGACGTGGTTGGAGAGCCGGACGTGGCGCTCCCCGTGGCGCGAGACGTGTAGCGCGGCGACGCCGTCGCAAGCGCCGCGCGTGACGGTGGCTTCGCCGAATGGGGTCAGCACGGACACGGGTTCGGCATCATCGAAGCCGGGAAGTGCATGCGTGCCCGACCCCGTGATGATCCCGATTGACATGGCGCGCGATCCTACTGCCGATCGACCCCCATGCGAGCCGCCCGCATTCGTGGTTTTGTACGACACCGACTGCGGCTTCTGCCGCTGGTCGCTGGCGCAGGTGCTGACGCTTGACCGCCGCGGCAGGCTGCGACCGGTGGCGCTCGGCACGCCCGAGGCCGATGCGCTGCTCGCCGACCTCGATCCCGAGGCGCGCGCCTCGTCGTGGCACCTGGTCGCCCCCGACGGCCGCCGCTACAGTGCCGGCGCCGCGGCGCCGCCGCTGCTGCGGCTGCTGCCCGGCGGCCGTCCACCGGCCGCGCTTCTGGCCGCCTCGCCGCGGCTGACCGAACGGGCCTACCAGTGGGTCGCGGGCAACCGCCCGGCGCTCAGCCGGCTGATTCCGAGCCGCTCCAAGCGGCGCGCCGACGGACTGATCGAGCGTCGCAGGCGCGAGACGCAACAGCTACACGGGACGCCCGAGCGGAGGACCGGCGGTCACGAGACCTGCGGCGCGAGCTCGTGCTCGGCGAGATAGTCGTCGAGCGCCTTCGCCTTCTGGGTGTCCTCGTAGACCTCGTAGTCGCGCAGCAGGCCCCACTTCATCCGGCCCCAGATCACGTACCGGTTCTCGTACACGAGCTCGCCTGAGGGCGCGCGCAGGTAGTCGCGTCCACGGACGCACACGGTCTGCTTCCACGGGAAGCCCTTGACCACGACCTCGTCGGGCCAGATCTGGATTCCCGCTCGCACGAACCGCTGCAGCCACGAGGCGACCTGGTCCTTGCCGCGAAACTCGCCCGACCACGAGGTGTCGCCCGGGAAGGTGAAGCTGACGTCGGCCGCGTCCAGCCGCAACGTGGGGCCCGGGTCGCCGGCGCTGATCCGCCTCATGTTGTAGGTGAGCAGCTTCTTCGCAAGCCACGACAGCATCGCCGCCTCCTCTAGATCGATCGCTCTAGCGAATACTAATCGCGTGTCAAGCGCGGCTACCGCGGCACGCGCCCGCCCTCGGCTCCCGGCTCCGTCGCCGGGCCGCGCGGAGCGGCGATCCCGAGCACGCGCATCGCCTTGAGCCCGAGCGAGAGCTTCTCGCGCCCATCGGTGGAGGAAACGTCCAGTCCGGTCAGCTCGCGCACACGCTCGAACCGGTAGCGGATCGTGTGGCGATGGGTGATCAGCCGCGCCGCGGTCGCGTTGACGTTCGCGTCGCAGTCGAGGAACGTGGCCAGCGTGCCGAGCAGATCGGTCTCGTACTGCTCGTCGTAGGCCACCAGCGGCAGGACGGTCTCACTGTAGAACCGCTTCAGCTCGGCCGGATCGTTGATGTAGGGCAGCAGCAGCTGGTAGGTCCCGGTCTCGGCGTACGCCAGCTCGGAGCGCTCGGGGTCCCCCTCGACGACGTTGACCGCCAGCAGCGCCTCGTTGCGCGCGCGATGGAGATCGAGCGGATCGGCCACCTGACGGCTGCGGCCGATCGCGAACGCGAACCCTGCCAGCCCGGACTCGAGCTCGCGCAGGATCGCCCCGGAGATGCGCCGGCCCGCCTCGCCGTCGGCATCCGGCACCAGCACCAGCACCTCGCCGGTGTCGATCTCGTCCGGGGCGGCGATCGAACCGGGCGCGATCGAGCGTGCTCCGCGCGCCGCGACCGCGAGCAGCCGCCGGCGCCAGTCGTCCTCGGTCGGGCTGCGGGGATGACCGCGCACGACCAGCACGCTCCCGCCCAGCGCGAGATCGGTCCCAAGCTCCTTGCCGCGCGCGACCAGGTCATCGCGATCGGTCACGCGGCCATGGAGCGCCGCGTGCTGGAAGCTCGTCGCGGCCTCCTCCGACGCGCGCTCCGGGGCCCGGACGCGCTCGACCTCGGACGCGATCAGGGTCGTCACGAGCCGCAGCAGCGCGGCGTCGGGCTGGTGGTCGCGGCTGCGCATCCGCAGCCGCCCGACGGTCGCCTCGGCGACCTTCAGCTCGACCGTGGTGACGTCCTCGGCATCGCGCATCAGCGACCGCTCGTCCGCCGGCGAGCGGGCCGCGACGGCGAGCACGGCCGCGCTGCGGTCGATCAGCACGAGGCTCGCGTCGAGCGCCCGCGCCGAGGCGCGCAGGATCTCCGGCAGGCCGGCGCCGGCTTCGACGGCGTCGGTGATCGCCGCGAGCGCGCCGAGGTCGGGCGAGCTCGCGCCGCCGCGGCTCGGAGCGCTTTCTGCCACGTCGGTCACCTGCTCGGGAGGGGGCTCGAGGTGATCAGAAGATCCGCGGCCACTCGAACACGATCAGCGCCCCGACGAGCACTCCGACGCCGACCAGCGCCGCCAGCACGTACACGGACAGGACCACGACCGCGACGCGTTGGAGCGGCTTGCGATACGAGGTCACAGCCGGCACCAGCACGAGCGCCAGAAATGCGGCCAAGCCGAACACACCCAGGCAGGCGCCGACCAGGTACGTGATCGTCTGGTTGCTCATCGGTCCGCCTCCAATTGTGCCGAACGCCGGCGATGATGTGACCGGTAGCGGTATCGGCCGAGGCCTAAGCGCCCGCAAACAGCGCGCATTACTGGACGCTGACGGCACCCAGCTCGGCGCCGACCGGGGCCACGACCCGCGCCCCTGGAAGTCGCGGCGCGAGCTCCGCGACCACCGCTGCGGCACGATCCGGCTGCCAGAAGATTCCGGCGACCGTCGGGCCCGACCCGCACACGAACGCCGGCTCGGCTCCGGCCGTGGCGAGCGCGGCGAGCCCGTCCGCGACCGGCGGACACAGCGACACCGCCGCCGGCTGCAGGTCGTTGACGAGCAGCTCGCGCGGCGGCCTCGCGCCGTCGCGGAACGCCGCCAGGACAGCGTCGTAGAGCGACTCCAGCTCCTCGCTGGCCCGCGGCAGCCCGAGCCGGTCGGCCTCGCGGTACACCTCGGCGGTCGCCAGCGCGATCCCCGTCGGAACGACCACGAGCGCGTGCGGGGCCGGCGGCGGCAGCGGCTCGACCTCGTCGCCGGCGCCCGTCCCCAGCACCACCCCGGGAGCGAGCTGGCCGGGAACGTCCGCCCCCAGCGAGGCGGCGATCGCCGCGACCTCCTCGGGCCGTCCCGGCGCCAATTCGGTCGCCAGCCGCAGCACCGCGGCGGCATCGGCAGAGCCGCCGCCCATCCCGCCCGCAACCGGGATCCGCTTGCGGATCTCGACCCTGACCGGCGGCCCCGCCCAGCCCCGCTCGCGCAGCGCGCGCAGTGCCGCGGCGGCCAGGTTCGGACCCTCGACGCCCGTGCAGACGACCTCGTCAGGCCCGTGCGCGAGCACTTGCAGCGACAGCTCGTCCGCGAGCGATACCGATTCGAACACGGTCACGAGCCGATGTCGCCCGTCCTCGCGGGCCGGGCCCAGAAACAGGCACAGGTTGACCTTCGCCGGGGCGTGCGCGCGCAGTCTCACGAGCGCGAGACCAGCCTCGAGCCGAGCTCGCGGAACTCCTCGGGCGACAGCCGCTCGGCCCGCTCGTCGGGCGGGTGTCCAAGCTCCACGAGCGCGGCGCGGGCCCGCTGGCGGATCCCGGCCGGCCGCTCGGGAGCCAACGCGAGCGACCCGGCCAGCGCCTTGCGCCGGTGCGCGAACGCGTCCTGGACGAGCGCGCGCAGCGCCGGATCGGGGCTGGGGCCGCGGCGGCGCAGGCCGACCAGGACCGAATCGACGTTCGGCACCGGTCGGAACACGGTCCGGGCGACGGGCCGCAGCACCTTCACCTCCGCCGCCAGCTGCGCGAGCACCGACGGCACTCCGTAGGCCGACGTCCCGGGCGCCGCGGCGAGCCGCTCGCCGACCTCGCGCTGCACCATCACGAGCCAGCTGCGGACCCCCGGCAGCTCCTCGATCGTGCGCAGGATCGCGGTCGCCGCGATCGAGTAGGGAAGGTTGGCGACGACCTTGGTCGGTGCCGGCTCGAGCTCGGCCAGCTCCAGGTCGAGCGCGTCTTCGATCTGCACGGTCACGTTCGGGAACTCGGCCAGCGCGGCTCGCAAGCGCTGCTCGAGCCGGCGATCGACCTCGACCACGTGCAGGTGGGCCGCGAGCGGGGCGAGGCGCTCCGACAGCACCCCCTGCCCGCCGCCGATCTCGAGCACGACGTCGTCGGGACCGACCTCGGCGAGCCGCTCGATCACCGCCAGGAGGTTGCGATCGACGAGGAAGTTCTGGCCCAGCTGTCGTGTGCTCACCATCCGTACACCAGCACCGCCGCCCGTTCGACCTGGGCTTCGAACTCGTCATAGGCGACGCGCCGCTCGATTGCGAGCGCGCGGGCGGTGTGGACCACGTTCGCGGGCTCGTTCGCCTTTCCGCGCAGCGGCTGCGGGGTCAGGTACGGCGCGTCGGTCTCGACCAGCAGCCGCTCGGCGGGCACCCGGACCGCCGCCGTCCGCAGCGGCTCGGCCTTCGGGTAGGTGACGTTGCCGGCAAACGAGATCCACCAGTCCTGGTGCGCGAGGCACTGCTCGATCCGGTCGGGGATCGAGAAGCAGTGCAGGATCACCCGCACGCCGCGCGCCTCCGAGGTCAGGATCGCGAGCGTGTCGTCGGCGGCGGCGCGGGTGTGGATCACGAGCGCCTTGCCGGTCTGGCGCGCGAGCTCGATCTGCGCCCGGAAGGCCCGCTCCTGGTCGGTGCGCGGCGCGTAGTCGCGGTAGTAGTCCAGCCCGGTCTCGCCGATCGCGATGCACTTCTCGTGCGCGGCCAGAGCCTCGAGCTCGGCGAGGTCGGCGTCGTCGAACCCGGTCGCCTCGTTTGGGTGGCGGCCGATCGCGGCGTACACCTGGGGGAAGTCCTCGGCGGCGGCCAGCGCCGCGCGGCACGACGCGCCGGTGGTCCCGACCGTCAGCATCTTGGTGACGCCCGCGGCGGCCGCCGCCGCCACCAGCTCGGCATCCGGCGGCTCGCAGAAATCCAGGTGCGTGTGGCTGTCGATCACCGCTTCGGGAACAGGGGCTCGAGCTCGAGCGCCGCTCCCCCGGCATGATCGAGCCAGCTCGCAAGCTCGAGCCGCGTGTCGTCGAGGCCGAGCGCGCCCAGCACGCGCATCGTCGACGCGGGCATGTACGGATGCAGCAGCAGCGTGACGACGCGGATGCCTTCGAACAGCGACGCGAGCGTCTGGCCCAGCGCGTCGGCCTGGCCGGGGTCGCGGGCGAGCTGCCACGGCGCCCGTTCCTCGACGTAGCGGTTCAGGCGCCGCACCCGTTGCCAGATCAGCTCGAGCGCCTGCGTCGGCTCGGCCCGGTCCATCAGCGCCGACACCTGGGCGGCCAGGCCCGCGAACTCCAGCCCGAGCTGAGGGTCGGTCGCGCCCGCGGGTACCTCGCCGTCGCCGAAGCGGTGGATCATCGCGATCGTGCGGCTGACCAGGTTGCCGTACTCGTTCGCGAGCTCGCTCTCGTAGCGGGTCTTCACCGCCTCCATCCCGACCGCGCCGTCGCTGCCGAACGCGACGTCGCGCATCAGGTAGAAGCGCAGCGCGTCGGTGCCGTACGCGTCGATCACCTCGAACGGGTCGAGCACGTTGCCGAGCGACTTGCTCATCTTGCGCCCGTCGGCGCCAAGCAGGAACCCGTGCACGAACACGTGGTGGGGCACCTGTAAATCGGCGGCCATCAGGATCGCCGGCCAGAACACGGTGTGGAACTTGAGGATGTCCTTGCCGATCACGTGGTACGTGGCGGGCCAGAAGCGATCGGTCAAGTCCTCGCCGGGCCGCGCGTAGGACAGCGCCGTGTAGTAGTTCAGGAGCGCGTCGAACCACACGTAGAAGACGTGATCGGGATCCCAGGGAACGGTCACACCCCACTTCAGGTGCAGGCGGCTGAGCGAGATGTCCTGGAGCCCCGAGGTGATGAACGACAGCGCCTCGTTGTAGTGATGGGGCGGCATCACAAAGTCGCGGCGCTCGGCGTACAGGCACTCGAGCGACTGCTGGAACGCGCTCAGCCGGAAGAACCAGTTCTCCTCCTGGTGGCGCTCGAGCACGATCTCGTGGATCGGACAGCGGTTGCCCTCGAGGATCTCGTTGTCGACCTTGAAGTCCGCGCAGCGGGGGCAGTACCACCCTTCGTAGATCCCCTTGTAGGTGTACCCGTTGTCGTGCACGCGCTGCAGCACCTCCTGCACCTTCGCCATGTGCTCCGGGTCCGAGGTGCGGATGAAGAAGTCGTTCGAGGCCTCGAGCTGCGGCGCCAGCGCCTTGAACTGCTCCGCGTTGCGGTCGGCAAGCTCGCGCGGGCTCAGCCCCTGCGCCGCCGCCGCGTCGGCGACCGGCTCGCCGTGCTCGTCGGTGCCGGTCAGGAAGAACACATCCTCGCCGCGCTGGCGCATGTGGCGCGCGAGCACGTCGCACGCGATCGTCGTGTACGCGTGGCCGAGGTGCGGCTGCGCGTTGACGTAGTAGATCGGGGTGGTGATGTAGTAGCTCATCTGGGCCCTGGCGACTATACGTCGCCCAGGGTCATCTCCCGGTAGAGCACGTTGGCGCTCACGCCTGCCAGCTCCGAGACCACGCGCGCCGCGACCCGCGGCTTCGCGCCCGCGTCGATCAGCCGGCGGAGCGCGTCGAGCGCGGGGCCGAGCTGCTGATCGCCGGTGCGGGCGGTCGCGGGCCCGACGACCAGCACGACCTCTCCGCGCGGCGGCTCGTTGGCGTACCGCGCGGCGAGCTCGCGCGCGTTGCCGCGAACGATCTCCTCGTGGACCTTCGTCAGCTCCCGGCAGACGACGACCCGACGCTCAGGGTCGACCGAGGCGAGCACCGTGAGCGAGGCCGCGACCCGTTTTGGCGATTCGAACGCCACCAGCGTCTCGGCCGACGCGAACACCTTCAGCAGCTCGGAGCGCTTGCGCGGCAGGAAGCCCGCAAACCGCCACCGGTCGCCGGGCAGGGCGGAGGCCACGAGCGCCGCGATCGCGGCCGACGGGCCGGGCAGGACCTCGACCGCCAGTCCGCCGGCGACGCACGCCTGCACGAGCACGTAGCCGGGGTCGGAGATCAGCGGCATCCCCGCGTCGGACACGAGCGCCACCACCGCGCCGGCGCGCATCCGCTTGACGAGCTCCGCGGCCCGCTCGCGTTCGTTGTGCTCGTGGTAGCTGACGAGCTTCGCGTTGACCCCGTAGCGGTCGAGCAGCACGCGCGTGCGCCGTGTGTCCTCGCACGCGACCAAGTCCGCCTCGCGCAGCGCCGCGAGCACGCGCAGCGTCACGTCCTCAAGGTTCCCGATCGGGGTCGGGCAGACGATCAGGCGGCCGCTCATCGGGCCCCGGCCCGCGCTGCCAGCCCGTCGAACGCGAGCGTCGCGGCGCCGATCATCCCCGCCTCGACGCCGAACCGCGCCGGGACGATCTTGACCTCGTCGCGTGACGGCGGCAGCGCGCGTTCGGCGACCGTCCTGCGCACCGGCGCGAGCAGCAGCTCGCCGGCGCCGATCACGCCGCCGCCGATCACCACGACCTGCGGGTTGAAGATGTTGACGAGGCTCGCGACGCCGACGCCGAGCCTGGTGCCGACCAGCTCCAGCACCTCGATCGCGGCCGGATCGCCGTCGTGCGCGAGCTCGGTCACGAGCGGGCCCTCGAGCTCCTGGCCCTTGCCGAGCGCGCGTGCCAGTCCCGAGCCCGGGCGCTCCTGGGCGAGCCGGCGCGCCTCGCGCGCGAGCGCGGTGCCCGACGAGTGCGCCTCGACACAGCCGTGGTTGGGGCAGTTGCCCTGGCAGCGAGGGCCGTCCATGTCGATCGTGATGTGACCGAGCTCGGCCGCGGCGCCGACGGCCCCGCGGTACAGCTCGTCGCGGAGGATCAGCCCGCCGCCGATCCCGGTCCCGATCGTGAGCAGCACCGCCTCGCTGCAGCCGCGGGCAGCGCCGGCGCGATGCTCGGCGAGCGCCGCGACGTTACCGTCGTTGTCGACGAACACCGGGAGACCGAGCCGCTCGGCCATCACGTCCGCGAACGGGACGTTGTGCAACGGCAGGTTGACCGCGACCACGCCGATCCCCGTGCGCTGGTCCATCAGGCACGGAATCCCGAACCCGACCGCATCGATCTCGGCGCCCGCCGCGCGGCGCGTCTCCTGGACCGCTTCGACGGTGATGTCTAGGAGCGCCGCCTGGTCGAGACCCGCCACGGTACGCTGGACGCGGTGATGGACCGCCAGCGCCGCGTCCACCGCGCCGGCGAGCAGCTTTGTCCCGCCCATGTCGACGCCGATCGTTCGGCGGGCCGGCATGGTCGTCACTATATGTCTTCGATGGCAAGCGATCTCGAACAGCCCCCATACAAGCTCTACCGCTCCGGCCCCCGCGGTCTGCGGGCGATCTTGCGCGGCGAGGAGGACACCGGACTGCCGGAGCCCGGCCGCCCGGACGAGCCCGGCCGGTGGCGCTTCCGCGGTCGCCCGATCACGTTCTGGCGGGTGCTCAAGTACCTGGCGGTCGCGGTCGTCGCGTGGCTGCTGCTGTCGCTGGTGCTGTTCCTGGTCAGCTCCGGCCAGGGTCAGGGGATCCCGGCCGCCGCACAGGCGGAGCTCTCGCCGGGCGGCAACATGCTCACCTCGGCCAACACGGTGCTGATCCTCGGGACCGACCAGCGCCCGCGCACCGGGCCGGGATCGAAGGAGCCGGGGTCGGACTACAACGCGGCCGGGAGCAACTCCGACACGATCATGCTGTGGCGGATCGGTGGCGGCGTCTCGCGCCGGCTCTCGATCCCGCGCGACACGGTCGCCAACATCCCCGGCTACGGACCGGCGAAGATCAACGCCGGTTACGCGATCGGGGGTCCGGCGCTGGCGCTGAAGACGATCGAGCAGTTCACCGGGGTCAAGATCAACCACGTGATCATCGTCAACCTGGCGGCGTTCCCGCCATTCGTCAACGCGATCGGCGGGATCGACGTCAAGACCGGCAAGGTCTGCTCGAACATCAGCGGCGGCACCGCAGACGGCGGCTTCACCCTGAACCTGAATCCTGGCGTCCATCACCTCAACGGCCTCCAGGCGCTGATCTACGCCCGCACGCGCGAGAACTCGTGCAACGCGGCCGATTCCGATCTGACCCGCGTCCAGCACCAGCAGGAGATCCTCAACGCGATCAAGTCCAAGCTGCTCTCCCCCAGCACCTTCTTCCGCCTGCCGTGGGCATCGTGGGACGCGCCCAAGGTGCTGCAGACCGACATGGGCGGGTTCACGCTGCTGAGCCTGTTCGCCGCCTCCGAGGTCGGCGGCTCGGCACCCGTGAACGTGCTCAAGCCGTCCGGCAGCGAGGCGCTTCCCAACTCTGGCGATGCGCTCACGGTCTCGCCGAGCGCGGTCAACCAGGCCGTCTCGAAGTTGATGAACGGCTAAGCGTTCAGTCCGACGACGGAGACGACGACGTCGCGGCGGACGACTCCGTCTTGGTCTTGCCGGCGGAGGCGGAGTCGGAGCCCGACTTCGTCTCGTCCTTGCCGCCCTTGCCGGCGCCCTCGCCGGATTCCTTCATCTCCCGCGAGCGCTTGCGGGTGCCGTAGTCGGTGTTGTAGAAGCCCGACCCCTTGAAATGCACCGCCACCGGGTGAAACACCCGCTCCACCGGCGCCGAGCAGGTCTCGCACGACACCACCGGATCTTCGGCCATCCGCTGCAACACCTCGAAGGTGTGCCCCTGTTCACAACGGTACTCGTAGATCGGCATTGCTTCAGCAAGTATAGCTAACGTTCTTTGGCACTCTCAAGGGGAGAGTGCCAACCGGGCGGAGTGGCGCGGGCGGGTTTGAGTGGGGTTTGGGGCCGCTGCGCGGCGTCCAGCTGGACGACTCGGGCTCAGTCCGTCAGGGCGAGGCCGGATGCCGAGCGGACCGAAAGCCCGAGACCGGTTCCGCTCGCATCCATGCGAGCGGCGGCCACGCGTCCCGGGGGCGGATCGCGGCGGCGTCGGCGGCGCGGTGGCGGCGGGGCGGTTGCCCCGGCCGCGGCGGGCGCGGCGGGACGGCGGGCGCGGCGGGGCGGCGGGTCCGGGGGAACGCGGGCGCCGGCGGGCGCGGCGCGACGCGGCGCCGGGGCGCCGGCGGCATCTGCCGCCCCGCCCCGCGCGGACCCGGACTTGGCAAAAAAACCTGCTCAAGTTCCCAATCCGATCCGGCGCTGCCGGACTTGGGGTCTTGAGCACGACAATCGTGATCAATTTCCCAAACGCTCGCGGCCCGATCGGCTTTGGGAAATTGAGCATGTTCTGGTGGCGACGTTCGGCCCTTTCGGGGCGCCCGCGGTGCGCGGCGGTCGCGTTGACGGCGCACGACCAGCATTGCCGCCCGCATTCCGCCCTCCCGGCCGCCGTTTCCGCTGCCCCACGCCGGCGACGCCCGGTCAGAACGACGCCTCCGGCCAGCGCCGCCATCACCCCCCACCGGCGCCATCACCCCCCACTGGCGCCACCACCCGGCCGGCGCTACCCACCACCCAGCGCCACCCGCCGCCACCACAGTGAGTGGGCCGTGTGGACCTACAGCGGCCAGCTGGCGGGGCGGGTGAACGCCGCCGTGGGCGGTCCGGAGTGCCCGACCGCGAGCACGCCGACGACCTGGAACTGACCGACCCGTTGTCGCGCGGCCGCGGCCGGATACCATCCGCCGCCGATGACCACTGACGTCGTGACCATGGACAAGATCGTCTCGCTCAGCAAGCGGCGTGGGTTCGTGTTCCCGAGCAGCGAGATCTACGGCGGCCTCGGCTCGAGCTACGACTATGGCCACTACGGCGTGCTGCTGAAGAACAACGTCCGCGAGCAGTGGTGGAAGGCGATGCTGCAGGAGCGCGACGACATCGTCGCGCTCGACTCGGCGATCATCCAGCACCCGAAGACCTGGGAGGCGAGCGGCCACCTGGCGGGGTTCACCGATCCGCTGGTCGACTGCCGCACGTGCAAGCTGCGATTCCGCGAGGACCACCTCGACCAGTCGCAGTGCGGGCGCAAGCCGTCCAAGCACCCCGGCGAGACGCCCGACTGCGACCTGACCGAGGCGCGCGCGTTCAACCTGATGTTCGAGACCACGATCGGCCCGGTCAAGGAGGAGGGCTCGACCGTCTACCTGCGTCCCGAGACCGCGCAGGGGATCTTCCTCAACTTCAAGAACTACCTGCAGTTCTCGCGCAAGAAGCCGCCGTTCGGAATCGCGCAGATCGGCAAGAGCTTCCGCAACGAGATCACGACCGGGAACTTCGTGTTCCGGATGCGCGAGTTCGAGCAGATGGAGATGGAGTACTTCGTGCCGCCGGACGAGGCCGGGAGCTGGTTCGAGCACTGGCTGAGCGAGCGGATCAATTGGTACACGAGGCTCGGCATCCGGCCCGATCATCTGCGCCTGCGCCCGCACGAGCCCGAGGAGCTGTCGCACTATTCGAGCGCCACCAGCGACGTCGAGTACCTGTTCCCGATCGGCTGGTCGGAGCTCGAGGGGATCGCCAATCGCGGCAACTTCGATCTCACCCAGCACGCCAAGTTCTCGGGCCAGAAGCTCGAGTACGTCGACACCGCGACCGGCGAGCGGTACGTGCCGCACGTGGTCGAGCCGGCGGCCGGGGCCGATCGGGCGCTGCTCGCGTTCCTCGTCGACGGCTACGACGAGGAGGAGGTCGAGGGCGAGCAGCGGACCGTGCTGCGGCTGCACCCGCAGCTGGCGCCGGTCAAGGTCGCGGTGCTGCCGCTGGTGCGCAAGGACGGCCAGCCGGAGTTGGCGACCGACGTCTACCGCCAGCTGCGCGAACGCCTCCAGGCCGAGTACGACGACGGCGGCACGATCGGCCGGCGCTACCGCCGCCAGGACGAGATCGGCACCCCGTGGGCGGTCACGATCGATCACCAGTCGCTGCAGGACGGGACCGTGACGGTCCGCGATCGCGACAGCCTCGCGCAGGAGCGGCTCCCGATCGACGCGCTCGGCGACGAGTTCGATCGGCGGCTGCGCGAGCCGTGGCACTCGCCGAAGCTGGCCGGCTAGACCGCTCAGCCGACCCTGCAAAACTACGCCTCCGAAGCATGTCCACGTCGATCGCCGCCGATCAGATCAGCTACGCCGACCTGTATGACCGCTGGGAGCAGGGCAACTGGAGCGCGACCGGGCTCGACTTCACACACGACCGCCACCAGTGGCGCGAGCAGTTCACCGAGCTCGAGCGGCGGGCGGCGCTGTGGACCTACTCGATGTTCTTCCACGGCGAGGACTCGGTCGCCGACAACCTGTCCCCCTTCATCGACGCCGCGCCGCGCGAGGATCAGAAGTACTTCCTCGCCACCCAGCAGGTCGATGAGGCGCGCCACGCGGTCCTGTTCGGCCGCTTCATGCGCGAGGTCGCAGGGGTCGGCGATGACACCGCCGCGTCGCTCGCGGCGACCCAGCCGGAGCTCACCTGGGGCTTCAGGAAGGTCTTCTCGCGGCTCGACCGGATGGCGGACGAGCTGCGCCGCGACCACTCGCCGCCGAAGCTGGCGCAGGCGATCACCCTGTATCACCTGGTGATCGAGGCGGCGCTCGCGCAGCCGGGCCAGCACTTCATCGAGGAGTCGCTGCGCCGCCGCGACCTGCTGCCCGGCTTGCGGGAAGGGATCGGCCACGTCGCCCGCGACGAACAGCGGCACATCGCGTTCGGCGTGAAGATGATCGCGGACCTCGTGCGCGCGGATCCGGACTGCAAGCCCGCGATCGAGGAGCTGCTGCGCGAGATCGTGCCCTACTCGACGGCGCTGTTCGTGCCGCCCGGCTGGGACGAGCGCTACGTGACCTGCTTCGGGTTCACGCTCGAGGAGCTCTACGCCCACGCGGCGGTGGCGCTCGAGCACCGGCTCCGGGCGGCGGGCCTCGAGCCCGAGACCTTGCGGGTCGGGTTACCGTTCGATCTGCCCGCACTGGAGCGGGCCCGCCGCGGCCTGACCCTGCTGCGGGCGGGCTACCTGGGCCAGCCGACCGGCCACGTGACGCCGGATCCCGAGGCGACAGCGCTGCTGTTCGACGGCCTTCGCCGCTCGATCGATGCGTCGGTCGCGCCGGGCGCGACGATCCAGTGGGATTTCACCGACGCCGAGCCGTGGTACCTGCGAATCGACAACGGCTCGGCCTCGGCTCGCCCGGGCCGGGTGGCGGATCCCGATCTGACCTTCCGCTGCCGCTTCGAGGCGTGGCTTGACCTGAGTGCCGGCCGCACCGACCCGTGGCGCGCGCTGCTCACCGGCAGGGTCCGGCCGAGCGGCAAGCTGCGGCTGCTGCTGAAGGCGCCGAAGCTGTTCGAATAAGAGCGCGCTCACCGAGCGAATGAGAGCGCGCTCACCGAGCGAATGAGAGCGCGCTCACCGAGTAAGAGCGCCCTCATCGAGTAAGCGCAGTCTCACCGGCGCTTTAGCGATCCCTTTGGGCGCGCCCCCACCCTGGGGAGAATGGTTCCCAGAGCTGTCAGGACGCGGGATGCCGGGCTTGCCCTGATCTCGCGCGTCAATCGCTGGACGATCACCGGCGCGGTCGGTCTGACGGGGGTGTTCTCGGTCGCGGCCGCTGAGGCGAATCGCGGCCGCACGATCAAGCCATCCGCCGCGCCGGCGCCGGCCGAGACCCCCGGCGCAGGGGCCCAGACCACTGCAGGGGCCCAGACCCCCGGGGCCGGGGCGCAGCCACCATCGACACGGGGCGGCGGGTCCGGGCTGCAGCAGCCGGCCACGCCCCCGAGCGCCGCCGGAACCGCGAGCAGCCAGACGGCGGCCGCGACCACGAGCAGCCAAACGTCAGCCGCGGCGCCGGCGTCAGCCGCGGCCCCCGCGTCGGCCGCGGCGCCCGCGCCAGCCGTATCGGGCGGCTCGTGAGCGGGCCCACCGCACTGTGGTATCTGACTCGAGGCACCGGCGCGATCAGCCTGGTCCTGCTGACGGCCAGCGTCGCGCTCGGTGTCGCCAACGTCAGGCGCGCGCGCACCAGCCGCGTGCCGCGCTTCGTGTTCGAGGCGGTGCATCGCAACGTCTCGCTGCTCGCGGTCACGTTCCTGTTCGTCCACATCGCGACCGCGCTGCTGGACGGGTTCGCCCCGATCCGGGTCGTCGACGTGATCGTGCCGTTCGCGTCTGCATACCGCCCGCTGTGGCTCGGGCTCGGCGCGGTCGCGTTCGACCTGCTGATCGCCGTCACTGTGACCAGCCTGCTGCGCCGGCGACTCGGCTACCGCGCCTGGCGCGCCACGCACTGGGCGGCGTACGCGAGCTGGCCCGTGGCCCTGCTCCACGGCCTCGGCACCGGCAGCGACGTCAAGACCACGTGGATGTTGATGCTGACCGCCGCGTGCGTGATCGTCGTGCTCGTCGCGGTGCTAGCCCGGGCGACCGCCGGCTGGCCGGAGAACATCGGCGCCCGCACGGCGGCGATCGCGGCCACGGCGCTGGTGCCGGTGGGTCTGCTGATCTGGCTCCCGGGCGGTCCGCTCGCGGCCGGCTGGGCGAGGCGGGCGGGAACCCCATTGTCGCTACTACGCACCGCGAGCACGACCGCGCCTTTGGCCTCCGGCGGCGGTGTCTCGTTCACCGCCGGCGCACACGGAAGCGTGCGCCAGGGACGGCGAGCGGACGGACTCACTTTCATTCACATCTCGGTGTCGCTCGGGGCCCAGACGTTGCGCCTGCTCCGGATCAGGATCGACGGCAAGCCGCTCGGCGGTGGCGGCGTGCAGATGTCCGCCAGCGGCGTTTCGCTCGGCACTGAGTCCGAGCCCGACCAGTACCACGGCACGGTGACCGGACTGACCGGGAGCGAGATCCGCGCGACGGTCCGCAACGGCGCCGGCGCGGGCATCGACCTGTCGGCGAAGCTTCAGCTCAATCCCGGCGACGGCAGCGCTGCGGGAACGGTCACCGCGCGACCCGTCCGCTGACCGATCACGCCGGCCGCCGGCGCACCGGGCGCAGCGCGCGGCCGCGCTTTCGCCGCCGCCGCGCCGAGACCGCAAAGCTGATCGCGACGAACAGCAGCACGAACAGCGCGACGATCGCCGTGACCGCGAGTCCTGGCGAGATGATCAGCACGAGGAGCACGATCGCGATCGCGATCGCGACGTCGAGCAGGAATATGCGGGAGCGGAAATTCACAGTGGCAGCCTCCTGTATACCGGGCGAGGGAGATGTCGCAGCGCCGAGAACACGTACCGCAGCGCCGCCGGGACCCAGACCGTGTGGACGCCGGCGTCGAGCGCCTCGACGGTCGCGTCGGCGACCGCCTCGGGCTTGGTTGCAAACGGCGCCCGCGGCAGGCCGGCCGTCATCCTCGTGAGGACGAAACCCGGTCGCACGACGAGCACCCGGACCCCGGAGCCGGCAGTGGCGTCCGCGAGGCCCTGCGCGAGCGCGTCCAGCCCGGCCTTGGCGGCGCCGTAGATCGCGTTACCGGCCCGCGGTCGCTCGGCGGCGACGCTCGAGAGCACGACGATCGTGCCCGAGCCCTGGTCGCGCAGCGCCCGCATGCAGTGCCACAGCAGTGATCCACAGCCGACGAAGTCGACGTTCATCACCTCGAGCACGGTGCTGAGCGCCGCGTCGAGGGCTTGCTGTGCGCCGAGCACCCCGATCGCCAGCACGACCACGTCGAACCCTCCGGCACGCGCGAACGCCTCCCGGACCACCGTCTCGTGGGAGGGCAGGTCGGCGGCGTCGAGCAGCCCGATCTCTCCCCGCGCGCACCCGGACTGCTCGAGCGAGTGCATCGCCTCCTCCAGGTGAGATCGATCGCGGCCCAGCAGATCGACGACGACCGGCCGATTTGACGCCAGCCGCCGCGCGATCGCGGTCGCGATCTCCGAGCTGCCGCCGACCAGCAGCACCCGCTCCGTGTCGCCGACGCTCACGGCGCCACCAGTCCCGTTCGCAGCCCCAGGTCCGATCGCCACAGGCCGTCTGGATCCGCCTGGTCGCGGATCGCGCGCCATTCCTCGAGTCGCGGGTACATCGCGCGCACCATCCCCGCCGACAGCCGCGCGTCCTTGGTCAGGTACACGCGCCCCGAAGCTTCCGCCACGAGCTCGTCGCAGCGGTTCAGCGCGCCGGCGAGCCCGGGCGCCGCGCGCGGAAGATCGAGCGCCAGCGTCCAGCCCGCGAGCGGGAACGACAGCGGCGCGTCGTTGGCTTCGCCGAAGTCCTTCAGCACCGCCAGGAAGCAGGGCACGCGCGCCCGCCGGAGCTGCTCGATCACGCCCTGGAGGACCTGCTCGCGGCCGGGGGGGACGACGAGCTGATACTGCACGAATCCCCGCGGCCCGTACAACCGCGGCCAGGCGCGGAGCGCGTCGAGCGGGAACATGTGCGTGCCGAGGCTCTCGATCTCCCCGCGCGCGTGGCGGGGAGCGCGGCGGAAGCGCAGCTCGTTGAACGCCCGGATCGTGCTCGCGCGCAGCGGGCCGCCAGGCCAGCGTCGCGGCACCGTCGCCCGCGCCGCGACCGTCGCGCGCCCTCCGACGCCGCCGGCGGCGGCCCGGTCGAGGTGCTCGGCGCGAGTGACGATCCCGCGGCCCAGACTCCGGCCGAGCAGATCGAGCCAGGCGACGCGGTGGGGACCACCCGGAGTCGACAGCGCCGCGAGCGCCTCCCAGAGGTCCTCGACGCGGTCCGTGTCGACCGACAGCAGGGAGCTCCCGACCGGACGCAGCGCGAGCTCGGCCCAGACGATCACGCCGGTCAAGCCCATCCCCCCGACGGTCGCGTTGAACAGTTGATCGTCGCGCGTGAGCTCCAGGACCTCGCCGGTCGCGGTTAGCAGGCCAAGCGCCCGCACATAGCTGCCGAACGTGCCCGCGGTGCCGTGGTTCTTGCCGTGGATGTCGCTTGCGATCGCGCCACCGACCGTCACGTGCTGTGTGCCGGGCACCACCGGGACAATCCACCCGGCAGGCACCAGCTCCTCCAGCAGCCCCCCGAGCGTGACTCCCGCCGCCGCCGTGACCGTGCCCCGGTGTTGGTCGAGCCGGAACCCCTTGAGGCCGGTCGTGTCGAGCACCAGTCCGCGCCGGAGCTGCGCCGCGTCGCCATAGCTGCGCGCCATCCCGCGCGCGATTGCGCCGGGTCGTCCCCCGCGTCCGCGATACGAGTTAACCGCCGCCCGGAGCCGATCGACGCTGTCTGGGCACACCAGCTCGACGGGCACCGCTGGGCCATGGCCCCAGCCGCTGACGGTTTTCCGCTCCGCCGCCGGGGCCGCCACGGTCGCGGGGTGTCCCGGTACGGTCGCCTCAGCCGGCCGCATGGACGCCCAGGGCGAACAACACGAGCCAGACGGCGCCGGCGAGAAGCAGTACGGGATCGGCGAACAGCAGGTCCTCGGGCGCCTCCCCGCGACCATCGCGGACCAGGAACCCGTACCGCAGCAGGCAAGCCGCGAACGGAATGATCGTCAGCGGGCGCCACGGGACGCCACCTACGTCCGGGACCTGGAACGCCCACACGCAGTACGCGACCAGCGCGCCGGCGGCGCTGGCGAGCAGGATCAGCCGCAGTCGCGGCGGCGTGTAGAGCTCGAGCACGCGCCGGCGCGCGACCGAACCGGGACCGTCCGACGCGGTCCGCCGCAGCTCCGCCAGTCGTTTCCCGGCGGCGACGAGCACGGCCGCGAACGTGATCACGAGCATGAACCACCGCGACAGCGTCACCGGCGCCGCCACGCCGCCGGCGATCGCGCGCAGGACGAAGCCTCCCGCGATCGCCAGCACGTCGAGCACCACGATCTGGCGCCAGATCCAGGTGTAGCTGAGCGTCAGCGCCAGGTACCCGGCGCCGACCGCCAGCAGCAGCGGCCGCAGCAGCGCGCACAGCACCAGACCGGCGGCGATCAGGCCGCAGCCGAGCACGACCGCCGCCATCGGCTCCAGTTCGCCGGCGGCGATCGGGCGGTAGCGCTTGCGGGGATGAACACGATCCTCGTGCCGGTCGCGCACATCGTTGATCGCGTAGATCCCGCTGGCGAGCAGGCAGAACGCGACGAACGCGAGCGTCACGCGAACCGGCACGTCGTCCTTTGCCAGGGCGCCGGCTGCGCCGGCGGCGGCGATCACGAGCACGTTCTTGACCCACTGTCGCGGCCGCATCGTGACGATTGCCGCTTGGAACCGGCCACGGCGGGGAACCGTTGTCAGGACGCGCCCGACCGGGGCGCTGACCTCAGCGGCCGCGCCCGTATCACCAGGCGCACTAGCGGGAAGGGGCCCCGCCTGGACGTGCTCGTGCGCCCACGCACCTCCAAGTAACGGCATAGTTCCGACCGTAAGCGGTTTTCTCAAGGATACCTGTGGACCCGATGAGGACGCTCTCAGCTAGATGAGGACGCTCTCAGCCGGTCTTTAGTGTCTACTTTGACGCCGACAGCAAGGTACCTGCCGGTGCTGGCTCCATCTCAAACCCCGCTTCCCACTCAGCCGCCGCCCGCGCAGTTCAGCGGGCGCGGGCCGAACGACCCGCCGAGCGGCGCGCAGCGCGTCCGCCGGATCGCCCTGATCGCGGCCGTCATCTGCCTGATCCCGGCGATCGTCTCCTGGGTGCGGGCGGTCACCGCGCCGACCGGGCTCAGCGTTGGCATCAACACCGTCGAGTGGCTGCGCGACAACGGCGCGCGCGGGCTCGTCGACCGGGTCGAAAACATCTACTACTCGCTCACCGCGCCCTCGAGGGGCGGCCCGACGCTACACGCGCTGCCCAGGCAGCCGGGCGTCGCGATCGTCCAGGTCAAGCCCAAGCACCACGCGAAGCACTTCTACCGGCCGCGCAACATCCCGCCCGTGCTCCACCCGGCGCTCCCCGGCGAGGGCGTCTGGCGCGCCACGTTCAAGAACGGCGGCAGCCGCCCACCGGTGCTGATCACGAGCTTCCGGCCTGATCCCGACTACCCGCAATTGGTCGCCGGCGTCGCCTGGATCGACCACACGCGGACCTCGGTCGAGCTCTATCCCGGCCTCCAGGAGCCGGCCGCGTCGCTTCCCAGTCGCGGCCCGATGGAGGTGCCTCCGTCGTTGCGGGGACGGCTCGTGGCGACCTTCAACAGCGGTTTCAGGCTCCAGGACTCGGGCGGCGGCTTCGCGATCGGCGGGCACACCTACGCGCCGCTGACCAACGGGCTCGCGACGATCCTCCGCTACAGGAACGGGCGCGTCAACGTGATCTCCTGGAACGGTGGGCCGAGCGCGGGACCGGACGTCGTCTACGCGCGCCAGAATCTGCCGCTGATCGTCAACAACGGCCAGCCCAACCCGAACCTCTCTGACGGCCCCGAGTGGGGCTCCACGCTCGGCAACGCGATCCAGGTGTGGCGCTCGGCCGTCGGCGTCGATCGCCACGGCAACCTGATCTACGCGGCGGCCGATGACCAGACCGTCGGCTCGATCGCAGCGATCATGATCCGCGCCGGCGCGGTGCGCGCGATGGAGCTCGACATCAACAGCGACTGGACGAGCTTCATCACCTATCGCTTCGCAAACGCCGGCCACGCCGCCAACCTGTTGCCCGACATGATCCGCTCGCCGCAGCGCTATCTGGTCCCCGACGCCCGGGACTTCTTCGCGGTTTACCTGCGCTGAGACCCGAGGTGGATCTCGGCTCGCAGCCCAGCCGGCCGTGGCGCGCGGCGTTGGCGTGCGCCGTGAGCGTGCTCGCGATCGCGGTCGCCGGCTGTGGCGGCTTCACGCCGGCGCACGTGGCGGCGAGCTCCAGCTCCGCGTCGGTCGGGACCGGTTCTCCCGCGCTCGCCAGCGTTTCCGTCTCTCGTAGCGTCGCCACGAGCACGACGCCGGTGTCCTCGACCACCGCATCGACGAGGGCGCGAACGCCACCGCCGGCGCCCGTGGCCAAGCCCGACGCGCCGTTCGCGGTCGGGCTGCGGATCGTCACGTTCGTCGATCACAGCCGCACGATCACCCTGCCGTCGGGCCGGGTCGAGCCGCGGACGCTGGTGACCGTGGTTCGCTACCCGGCGATCGGGTCGCCGTCCCGCGTCGACGTCCCCGGCGCCGCACCGGCACGCCGCGCCGGTCCGTTTCCGCTGATCGTGTTCGGCCACGGATTCGCGGTCACACCGGCGCCGTACGCGAGGCTGTTGCAGGCCTGGGCCCGCGCCGGCTACGTCGTCGCGGCGCCGATCTTCCCGCTCTCGAACGCCAACACCCCCGGCGGCCCGAACGAATCCGACCTGGTCCACCAGCCCCGCGACATGAGCGTCGTGATCACGCGCATGATCCAAGCCAGCGCGACGCCACGCGCGTTCTTCGCCGGCATCGTCGATCCCCGCCGGATCGCCGTCAGCGGCCAGTCGGACGGCGGCGAGACCGCGCTCGCGGTCGCCTACGACCGGTTCTTCATCGACCGCCGGGTGGACGTGGCGGCGATTCTGTCGGGGGCCGAGATCCCCGGCGTCGGCGGGTTTACCTTCCCTTCCTCGAGCCCGCCCCTGCTCGCGAGCCAGGGAACCGCCGACACGATCAACGAGCCCCGCTACACCTATGCATTCTTCGACATCGCCCCACGCCCCAAGTACCTCTTGAGCCTGCTTGGCGCGCCCCACCTTCCGCCCTACACCGACGAGCAACCACAGCTGGGGGTCGTCGAGCGCGTGACGATCGCGTTCTTCGACAAGTATCTGAAGGCGGAGCCCGGAGCGCTCGCGCGGATGCGGGCCGCCGGCAACGTCGCCGGCGTCGCCGCCCTGCAGGCCGATCCGTAGCCCGCGCTCAGTTGAGCGTCGCGCGCCCCTGCACCGAGAATCCCGTCGGCGTGGTGGCGGCGGTAACGCTGTCGACGTGCAGGCGCGGGTCGCTGAACACGGTCACCGTCGCGAGCCCGCCGAACGGCACGTCAGGCTGCACGACCAGCGCCCCGTTGACCGCCGCCACCCTCGCGTCGGCGGTCGCGGTGACGCCGAACACGGTCGCGGTGCCGCGCAACACGAGCTGTCCATTGCTCGACGCCACCGGCCGCACCGCAGCAAGGAACGGGACCGCGGCGCGAAGGTCCTGTTCGGTCAGCTCCGCCGAGCCGGTCAGCTGATCGCCCCGTTTCGACAGCGTCGCATCGCGCAGCGTCACCAGTCCGGTCTGCACCTCGGTCGCCGAAGCGTCAAGCGAGCCGACGTCTGCCGCCTGGTCCAGCAGACTGCTCAGGTTCGATGGCGTCGAGCTGTACCGGCCGAAGCGGACGACGACGTGATCGGCCCGGTGCCACAGCAGCATGATCGCCGGGAACGCCTCGACCTTCACCTCGAGCACCTGGCCCGACCGCGCCAGCCGGTCGCGAAGCTGCCGCCCCGCTATCCCTGGGAGCACCAGCTGCGCCACGACCAGCAGCGCGACAATGAGGGTGGCGGCGAGGATCGTGGTCCAGCGCAAGGTGGGGGACGTTACGGCGTGGCGGGTGGTGGCGGGTGGTGGCGGGTGGTGGCGGCGGGTGGCGGCGGGTGGTGGCGGGCGGTGGCGGTCCGGCTGGTTCGTCCGCGCACCGCAATCGGGGAAGGGAGGAAACGGCGGCTGGGGAGGGGGTGGCTATGGGTGGCGCCGGCGACCAAGCCGGGCCGCGGTGGCGCCGGCGACCAAGCCGGGCCGCGGTGGCGCCGGCGACCAAGCCGGGCCGCGGTGGCGCCGGCGACCCTCGCAAGCGCTCCGCCGGCAAGCCGCGAGGTGCCGGCGCACCGTGCGCCCGCGCTGGGACCTGCTCAATTTCCCAAATCCAAATCACGCTGACCGATTTGGGAAATTCGTCACGCATATCGTGCTCGAGATGCCAAACCGCAGGCGCCCGATTCGGTTTGGGAAGTTGAGCAGGATTTGTGGTCAGCGTCCTGACGCTCCGCGCGGCCCGGGGAGCCTCGCGCCGCCGCCGGGCCGTCGATCCCGCCCCGGAGCCTCGCGACGCGCGCCGAACCTTCCCGGCCGTGCCCGTGTTAGCGCTAACACCATGCCTGCCCTAAACGCCTGACGAGCCTGCGGAGGTCGTCACCAAGAGGTCGGGCGCCCCCGGTGCCCGACCTCCCCGGCCCAAAGCGCGGCTGGCGGCGGCTGTCAAGCAGTACTGCTTGACGGACGACGACCGACCGCGCCCCAAACCCGCCACGCCAGCGCCATGACGGACCGCGCCACCAAACCCGCCAGGCCTCAGTCCAGCACTGCCCGCGCCGCCGCCACCGCCTGCTCCATCAGCGGCCCGATGTCGAATTCGGGCTCGGTCAGCCGCCGCACGGTCACACCGTCGGCGAGCACGAACAGGAACGCGGCGATCGCGTCGGGGTCGGCGCGCAGCTGGATCACGCCGGCGTCGCGCTTCGCCCGCAGCGCCTCGGCCATGTGGGTTCGGGTCCGCCGCCCGACCTCGGCGAGCTCGAACGCGATCTCGTCGTTGCGCTGCCCTAGCGTCATCGTCTCGAAGAACAGCACCGCCGGCGCCGGCCCTTCGCCGAGAAACTCCTGAAAGGTGCGGACCAGTGCGTCGAGGACGTCGTCGGGGCTGCCGGCGGCGCCGATCCCGTGTTCGAGGCGCTCGATCTGAACGTCGCACTCGCGGCGCACCGCCTCGATCAGCAGCCGTTCCTTGGTGCCGAAGTAGTAGTGGAGCAGGCCCCGTGAGACGCCCGCCTCCCGGGCGACGTGATCGAACGTCGAGCCCGCGATGCCTCGGGCTGCGACGCTCGCCCGCATCGCCTCGACGATCCGGTTCGCCTTGTCGCCGGGCAGCTCATGCGCCGGCGCAGATGCAGCCGTGGTAGCCGCCTCCATCGCAGCGATTCTACGCCGCGCGGGGCAACCGGCGATCGGCCGCTCGCGCCTTCCCTTAAGCACCGAAGGCGCCTCGCAGGCGCCCCCAGTGATCGATCGCGGGCGGCCGGGTGCCGCGGTGTTATGCGGCGCTGACCGGCGGCGCGGACTGCGAGGGCGGGGGGCTCGAGGGCGGCGTGTACTCGAACTCCTCCTCGGCGCCGAACAGGGTGTCCAGAACCTTCGACCGGAGCTTCTCGGAGCCGGCGAGGGCGAGGCCGCCGGCGAGACCGACAATCGCCACCTTGCGGCCGAAGGAGAAGCCCTTCTTGGCGCGCTCCTTGGGCCCCTCGGTGAGCGCGGTGGTCGCGTCACGAACCGCCTCGAGCGCCGTGCGGAGGTCGTTCTGAAGCTTCTTGTCGTCGATCAGCGCCTTGTGCGGCGCGCGCCCGTTCATGAGCCGCTCGTACGCACTCCGCGACGATTCGATCGCCTGCTTGACGTTCTCGCGAATGCTGGCGTCGTCGATCACGCGCTGGACATACGGGCTGGCGGCGTTCGCCACATCCGCGGGGTTGAACGGCACCGCCTTGGCCTTTTTGCTTGTTTTGGGCATTGAACTCCCTCGTATGCGTGGGTGAAGGTAAGCATAGACCTTACCCCGACCCGCGACCGGCGGCTACGCGGGCTGCAGCGCCGACGGTCGTCGACGCACGGGGCGCCGCTGCAGGGCCGCGTCGAGCACCTCGTCGACGGTGCTCACGAAGATGAACTCGAGGTCCTTGCGCAGATGCTCGGGGATCTCGTCGGTGTCCTGATCGTTGAGCTGCGGCGCGATCACGCGGCGGATCCCGTTGCGCTGGGCCGCGAGCGCCTTCTCCTTCAGCCCGCCGATCGGCAGCACCTGACCGGTGAGCGTGATCTCGCCGGTCATCGCGACGTCGGAGCGCACGAGCCGGCCCGACAGCAGCGAGGCGAGCGCGGTGACCATCGCGACGCCGGCGCTCGGTCCATCCTTCGGCGTCGCGCCGGCCGGGACGTGGATGTGGATGTCGTGGGTCGCAAACCAGTCGGCCGGCAGATCGGGGAACAGCTCGGCGGCGCCGGCGCGCACGTATGACAGCGCTGCCCGGGCGGACTCCTGCATCACGTCACCGAGCTGACCGGTGATGATCAGGGCGCCTCTGCCCTGCATCGCGGTCGCCTCGATGAACAACACCTCGCCGCCGGCCGGGGTCCACGCCAGCCCGGTCGCGACTCCCGGACGCGCGGTCCGCCGGCGGGTCTCGGTGAAGAACCGGCGCCGGCCGAGCAGCTCCCGCGCTCGCGGCTCGGTGACGGTCACCCGGCGCCGGCCCGAGCCCTCGGCGACCTGTCGGGCCACCTTGCGGCAGATCGCCCCGATCTCTCGCTCGAGCTGGCGCACGCCCGCCTCGCGCGTGTAGTCGGAGATGATCACCCGCAGCGCCGGAACGGTGAACGCGATCCGCGAGCGCGTGAGCCCGTTGCGCTCGATCTGGCGCGGCACCAGATAGCGCTTGGCGATCTCGAGCTTCTCCTCCTCGGTGTATCCGGCGAGCGCGATCACCTCCATCCGATCGCGCAGCGGGCCGGGGATCGTGTCGAGCGTGTTGGCGGTCGTAACGAAGATTACCCCGCTCAGTGAGAACGGCAGATCCAGGTAGTGATCGCGGAAGGAGTGGTTCTGCTCGGGATCGAGCACCTCGAGCATCGCGCTCGAGGGATCGCCGCGGAAGTCGGCGCCCATTTTGTCGATCTCGTCGATCATCAGCAGCGGGTTGTTCGCGCCGGCGTCCCGCATCGCGCGGATGATCGTGCCGGGAAGCGCGCCGATGTACGTACGCCGGTGACCGCGGATCTCCGCCTCATCCCGCACGCCGCCGACGCTGATCCGCTCGAAGCGCCGCCCGAGCGCGCGGGCGATCGAGCGCCCGAGCGAGGTCTTGCCGACGCCGGGCGGCCCGACGAAGCAGAGAATCGACCCCCGGGCGTCGGGCTTCAGCGACCTGACCGCGAGGAACTCGAGGATCCGCTCCTTGACCTGCTCGATGTCGAAGTGGTCCTCGTCGAGCACCGCGCGCGCGTGCTTCAGATCAAGGTTGTCCTCGGTGGACTTGTCCCACGGAAGCGCCGCGATCCACTCCAGGTAGCTGCGGACCACCCCGTACTCGGCCATCGCCGGCTGTAGGCGCTCGAGCCGGGCGAGCTCCCGATCGGCCTGCTTGCGCACGTCTTCGGGCAGCTCGATCGCCGCCAGCTGGTCGCGCAGCTCGGCCACCTCGGCCTGGACCTCGTCGCCCTCGCCGAGCTCGTCCTGGATCGCCTTCAGTTGCTGGCGCAGGAAGTACTCGCGCTGTCCCTTGTCGAGCTCGGACTGGACCTGCGACTGGATCTTCGAGCCGATCGCCACCAGCTCCAGCTCCCGGGCGAGGATCTCCGACAGCAGCCGCAGCCGCCGCGCAACATCGACTTGCTCCAGCAGCTCCTGCTTCTCCTCGGTCTTCAGCCGTAGCGCGCCCGCGATCAGATGCGAGAGCGTGCTCGGATCGTCGACGTTGGCGACCATCACCTGCAGCTCCTCGGGCAGATACGGCACCTGCTCGACGATGTTGGTGAAGGTCTGCTGGACGTTGCGCATCAAGGCGGTGAGCTCGGGACTCGGCCGGACCACGTCGGGAAGCTCGGCAACCTCCGCGACCAGGTATGGCTCGGTGCTCACCCAGCGCTCGATCCGGACCCGCTGACCACCCTGGATCAGGACCCGCAGGGTGCCGTCGGGCACGCGAATCATGCGCGCCACGACGCCGATCACGCCGACCTCGTAGAGGTCCTCCGGTGACGGCGTCTCGACGTCGCCGTTGCGGCTCGCGACCATCATGATCGTCCGGTCGCCACGCAGCACGTCGTTGATCAGCTCGATGCTCCGCTGCTGCCCGACGTTCAGGGGAACGAGCATGTCCGGAAACGTGACCGTGTCGCGCAGCGGCAGCACGCCGGCACGCTGGGGCAGCTCCCGGGTGCCCGCGACGGCGACGTCACGGGGACCGCTGTCGGTCGACCCGACCTCGATCACGGCTGGCGCTCGCCACCCTCAATCGGCACCGCGCGCGGTCGTGACTCCGCCGGCGCGAGCGGCAACTCCACCCGCAGCATCCCATCCTCGTAACGCGCCTTGGCGTGCTCTGGGAGCACCTCGGCGCCGAGCTCGACCACGCGGCGAAACGGCCCGCGTTCGATCTCGACCTGGTGATAGACGTCGCCCTCGACGGCCGGCCCGCGCCTGCCGGCGAGGATCAGCTGCCGTCCCTGGATCTCCAGTTCAAGCTCATTGATCTCGATCCCGGCCAGCTCGGCGGTGACGATCGCGCACGGCGGCTCCGACGTATAGGCGACGTCGATCGCGGGTGAGAAGCCGGCGCGGCGGCGCGTGATCGGACCGCGCCCGAGCGCGTTGCCGAACAGCTCATCCATCTCACGGCGCATCCGTTCGAAGTTCGCGAACAGGTCTCGCTCGGACATCGTCCTGCAGGTTAGACCGTGTACGTGGCGTACGATCGAAACTCCCATGTTCCCGCTGCCGCTTGGATCGGAATGGCGCCGCGAAGCACTGCGAACGAACCTCTGGCTCGTCCCGATCATCGAGGTGGTGGCGGCGATCGGGCTGTACTTCGTCACCCACGCGATCGACATCGCCGCGTGGCGCGGATCGTTGCAGCTGCCCTCGTGGGTGATCTTCGGCGGCGCCGACCCCGCCCGTCAGATCCTCACGGCGCTGGCCGCCGCGGTGATCACCGTCGTCGGTGTCGTGTTCTCGATCATGATCGTGACGCTGACCCTCGCCTCGACCCAGTTCGGTCCGCGGATGCTGCGCAATTTCATTCGCGACCGCGGCACGCAACTGACCCTCGGAACGTTCGTCGCGACGTTCGTCTACTCGACCCTGGTACTGGTCTCGATCGGAGCCGGCAACAACCCGTTCGTCCCTCACCTGTCGATCACGGTGTCGGTCGCTCTGGTCGGCGTGTCGATGGGGGTGCTGATCTATTTCATCCACCACATCGCCACGTCGATCCAGCTCCCGCAGGTGATCGCGAGCATCGCCAAGGACCTGTCCCGCGCGATCGAGGTCGAGTCGAATGTCGGCCAATCGCAGCTCGAGGCGGGACCATCGGTCGCGGAGCTGCTCACCCGGATGGAGGAGAGCGGCGGCACAGTGCTCGCACCGGCGAGCGGTTACCTGCAATTCGTCCGCCACGAGACGCTGATCGGTCTGGCGGCGGAGAAGGGCGCCGTGATCAGGCTGCTGTACCGGCCCGGTCAGTTCCTGGTCGAGGGACATCCGATGGCGACCGTGTGGCCCCCAGGCGGGGCCCAGGGCGTCAGCCAGGCGCTCCGCCGGGCGCATATCACGGGACCGAGCCGCACGCTCGCGCAGGACCTCGCGTTCGCGGTCGACCAGCTGGTCGAGATCGCGATCCGGGCGCTCTCGCCGGCTGTCAATGACACGTTCACGGCACTGACGTGTATCGACTGGCTCGGCGACAGCCTATGCAAGGTGACGACCAGGTGGCGCCCGATCCGGGTGCACCGGGACAGTCACGGATTCGTCCGCGTGATCACCGCGCACGTCAGCTATGAGCGCCTGGTCGAGCGCGCGTTCGAGAAGATCCGCCAGGCCAGCCGCGGCATGCCGGCGGTGATGATCCGGCAGCTCGAAGCGCTCACCAAGATCGTCGACGCCACGACCAGCGCGGAGCAGCGTGAGCTGCTGCTGTTACAGGCGGCGATGATCTACCACGCCAGTGAAGAGTCGGTGCCGGAGCCGGCGGACCGCGCCGATGTGCGGCACGAGTACGACGAGGTGCTGGCGGCGGCGGCAAAAATGGCGGGCGTCGAGACCGCGATCACGCCCGGCCTCTGACGGGTGGCCGTGACTACGTGCAGCTGCCTGTGACGGTCGCGGTGGTCACGCACGCGTTCGATGTCGCGACGGTGGTGCTGGGCGGTGCGCTGGTCCTCGGTGCGCTCGCGTCGGCGATCGCACATCGCAGCTTCCTGTCACTAGCGGCGCTGTTCGTGGTCGTCGGCTTTGTGCTCGGGCCTGGCGCGCTCGGCGTCGTCCACTTCAACGCGCGCGCGGAGTTCGTCGGCGATCTGGCCACGGTCGCACTGATCGTGATCCTGTTCCGCGACGGCCTCGAGGTCGACGCGGAGACACTGCAGGAACACTGGCACCTGCCGTTACGAAAACTCGGGCTCGCGATGCCCCTGACAGCGCTCGTGGTGGCGCTCGTGGCGCGGCTGCTGACCGCGGGCTCGCTGTCGTGGACGGAGTGCCTGCTGCTCGGCGCGCTGCTGGCGCCAACGGACCCGGTGCTGATCTCCGGCGTGATCACCAACCCGCGGGTTCCCTCGAGCGTGCGGCACTCGCTGAACCTCGAGTCGGGACTGAACGATGGCCTCGCGCTCCCGGCGGTGCTCGCCTTCAGCGCCGCGCTCGGCGGTGTTCCGGGGCACTTCGTGTGGTGGAAGTTCGTGCTCCAGGACCTGAGTGTCGGCCTTGTCACCGGCGTGCTGATGGGACTCCTCGCGTCGGTCGTGCTGCCACGTGGCACCGGGATCGGCGCCGAGATCCCGCCTCACCAGAAGGCCCTGTATGCCCTCGGTGTGGCGTTTGTGACCTACGGCTTCGCGGTCCTACCGCCGCACGGCAACGGCCTGATCGCGGTGTTCGTGGCGGCGATCACGCTCGGCATCCGCCGGCCCGACATTCGCGACTGCTTCGAGCACCATGCCGAAGGCCTGGTCGAGATCGTCAAGCTCGGGATCTTCGTCGTGTTCGGCTCGCTGCTGACCCTCGGCGGCCTGTTCGGCGACGGCTGGGCGGCGGTCGGGATCGTCCTCGCCACACTCCTGGTGGCCCGGCCGGTGGGGGTGTTCGTGGCGCTCGTCGGCACCCAGTTCGACCTTCCGACGCGCGGATTCATGGCCTGGTTCGGCCCCAAGGGGGTCGGCACGATGGCGTTCTCGCTGCTGGTGCTGAGCGAGCGAATCGCCTCCGGTGAGCGGATCTTCAATCTCGCCGCGCTGGTCGTGTTCTGCTCGATCATCGCGCACGGCAGCACCGACACGCCGGGCGCGAACTGGCTCGTGCGGCGCGAGGACCGGCTAGTGACCGTTGGGCCCGGAGTCGCCGCGGCGGGAGGGGTCGACGAGCCAGCCGATCAGGATCGTGAGGAGCACCAGCGCGATAAATCCGCCGATCAGGGGCCAGAACACAGCCGAACCATATAGCGACCGGGGCTCGCGGCGCGCCGCGATCCCCGGTCAGCGGTGCAGCGCCACCTGCTCGTTGGCGGTCGGGAACGCCCAGGCGACCTGCAACCGGCGCTCCTGGCGAAACACGAACCGGAGCTGCTTCGGCGGCCGCAGACCGTCCGGATGGTTGGGCCGGTAGGTCGCGCACGGCCCCGGTTCGGCCAGCGCGCAGAGCAGGTTTTGGCGAAAGAAACAGCTCTCACAGCTTGCCTTGGGAACCCCGTTTGCCATGCCTTGACCTGACCCTTCGTGTGTCCTTAGTCGTGAACCCTGCGGCTCCGATCAAAGCGCCTCCGCGCCCGGTGCGCAACCTCCAATCCCGGAAAACGGACGAACTTCACCGATCGCTAAATACCTGCAAGGAGCGGGAATTTCCGGACACGGACGGATTCGCGCCCGCATTTTCCGTAGCTTTCTGACGCGGATGGAAACGGCTCCTGGCTCGCCCCCGATCACCGTGGCCGATTACGAGCGGCTCGCCGCGGGCGTGATCGAGCCCGGCGCGCTTGGCTACTTCGCGGGCGGCGCCGGCGACGAGCTCACGATGCGCGACAACGTCGCCGCGTGGGGGCGGCTCGCGCTCTGCCCGCGGATGCTGGTCGGCGTCGGCGAGCGCGACCCCGGGATCAAGCTGCTCGGCCGCCCGCGCCCCCACCCGCTGATCATCGCTCCGATCGCGCTGCAGGTGCTCGCGCATCCCGATGGTGAGCGCGCGACGGCCGCCGCCGCGGCCGCGACCGGCACGATCGTGTGCATCCCGACGCTTGCGAGTCTCGGGCCGTCGGCGCTCGCGGAGGCCGTCCCGAGCGCGTCGCGCTGGTTCCAGCTGTATGTGTTCCGCGACCGCGCCGTCAGTCACGAGCTGGTGGCGCGCGCGGTCGATGGCGGCTACGAGGCGCTCGTGGTGACCGTCGACCTCCCGGTGTTCGGACTGCGAGAGCGGGATCGCCGCACCGGCGTGGCGACGAACGTGGAGCTGATCGACACCGCTGCCGCGGCCGGGGCGAGCGGGACGATGTCGCCGGCCGAGTTCGCGGCTCTGATCGACCCCGACCTCTCCTGGCGCGACATCGAACGCTTCGTGAGCGAGTGCCCGCTCCCGGTCGTGGTCAAGGGAGTGCTGCGGCCCGAGGACGCGAGGCTCGCGGCAGATCACGGTGCGAGTGCGGTCGTCGTCTCAAACCACGGCGGGCGGCAGCTGGACACGGTGCTGTCCGGCGCCGACGCGCTGGCGCCGATCGTCGACGCCGTCGGTGATCGGCTCGAGGTGCTCGTCGACGGTGGCGTACGTCGCGGCATTGACGTGCTAAAGGCGATCGCGCTCGGTGCCCGCGCGGTGATGGTCGGTCGGCCGGTGCTGTGGGGACTTGCGGCCGGGGGCGCCGACGGCGTGCGACACGTGCTCGAGATCCTGCACGCGGAGTTCGACAACGCGCTCGCGCTTGCGGGCGCGCGCACGCCCGCCGAGCTCGATCGGAGCTTTACCGTCCAGGCGCCGTGGGTAGCTGACCGACGATGAGAGTGCTGGTCACGGGAATTACGGGTTACGTCGGCTCGCGACTGACTCCCCGCCTGCGGCGCGACGGCTACGACGTGCGTGGCTTCAGCCGGGACCCGGCAGCGGCGGAAGTTGACGTACCGGTGTTCGCCGGGGACGCCGTGTCAGGTGCGGGCCTGGAACAGGCACTCGCCGGCGTCGACGTTGCCTATTTCCTGATCCATTCGATGGAACCGTCAACCGACGGCGCGTTCCCGAGCCGCGAGCGCGCGGCGGCCGACAACTTCGCCCGCGCCGCTCGCGACCAGGGCGTGGGGCGGATCGTTTACTTCGGCGGTCAGGTGCCCGCCGACGGACCGGTGTCCGCGCACCTTGCCAGCCGGCTCGCGGTGGAGGAGATTCTGCTCGCCGCCACACCTGGCTCGGTGGCGCTACGCGCGTCGATCGTGATCGGTGCCGGATCGCGCTCGTTTCGCTTCCTGGTGCGCCTGATCGAGCGTCTACCGGTGCTTGCGGTGCCGGCGTGGCGCAGCCATCTCACCCGGCCGATCGACGAGCGCGACATGATCGAGTTTCTCGCCCGGGCGGCGTGCAGTGAGATGGTCAGCGGCCAGTCACTCGACGTCTCGGGCCCGAACACGGTCTCCTACGGGGAACTGATCGACCGGATCCGCCACCACATGCTGGTCGCGAGGCCGACGATCGGCTTGGGACTCAACCTGACACCGATCGCAAGCCGGATCTCGGCACTGATCTCGGGCGAGGAGCACGCGCTGGTCGGACCGCTGATGGAGAGTCTCAGCACCGATCTGCTGCCGCGGGATGACCGTGCCACGTCCGAGTTGGGCGTCAGGCTGCACTCACTGGACTCGGCGATCGAGCGGGCACTGCGTGACTGGGAGACGGTCGAACCGTTAGTCGCCCGGTAGCCGGGCCCGTTAGTGTCTGCCCGCAGCGATGAGCACCGTCCATGTCAAGACCGAGATCGAAGCACCCGTCGAGCGGGTGTGGGAGACCGTGATGGATCCGAACCGTCTCGCCGACTGGGTCACGATTCACCGGTCCGTCAGCGACGTATCGCGCCAGCCACTCAGGAAGGGCTCGACGATGGATCAGCTTCTCCACATCCGCGGTGTCTCGTTCCACGTCCACTGGACGCTCGTCGACGTGAGCCCTCCGAACCGCGCCGAATGGGAGGGCCAAGGCCCGGCGCACTCCCGCGCACGAATTCTGTACGCGCTGTCCGCCTCCATGGATGGGGAAGGACCAACCGTGTTCGAGTACACGAACGAGTTCACCGTACCCGGCGGCCGCCTCGGGACTGTTGCGAGCAAGGTGATCGTAGGCGCCGCTTCGGAGCGTGAGGCGAACAGTTCACTGTCGCGGTTGAAGGCTCTGCTGGAGCGGGGTTGACATCCCGACAGTTACTGCCTGTATCTTTCGTAGCTCCGGTTTGCTGTCCTACACTCCGAAGGAGATTCCATTGGCAGGCTTCGTTGATAACACCGCGAAGGAAATCGAGACTCGCCTCCGGGACCTCAGGGAAGAGGTCGCAAAGCTAGAGGCCGCGCTGGTCGCCCTCGGCGGCAGCGCCGTGCGCCGCGCCACGGGGCGCCGCGGGCCCGGCCGTCCGCGCGGCTCCCGCGCCGCTGCTTCGAGTTCGACTGCGACTCCGCCCCCGACCCGGACCCGCGCTGCCCGCCGGCCCGGTCGGCCTCGCGGGCGCCGCAGCGGCGGCACGCGTGCCGACCAGGCGCTGGAGCTGGTTCGTAGTCGCCCCGGGATCACGATCCCCCAGATCGCCGAGGAACTGAAGATCGAGCCGAACTACCTCTACCGGGTTATGCCGAGGCTCGTCTCCGAGGGCAAGGTCCGGCGCGACGGGCAGGGTTGGCACCCAGTCTCAGATCAAGCCTAGTTGGCGCACTGCGTCGCGCTCTTCCTTCAGTTCGTTCACCGTCGCGTCGATCCGCGATCGTGAGAACTCGTCGATCTCCAGGCCTTGCACGATCTCGTACGCGCCGTTCGCGGTCGTGCAAGGAAAGCCGGAGATCACGCCCTCGTCGACTCCATAGGAGCCATCCGATGGAATCGCCATCGAGACCCAGTCGCCGGGCGGAGTGCTGAGCATCCAGTCGTGCACATGATCGATCGCGGCGTTAGCGGCTGACGCCGCGCTCGACGCACCGCGCACCTCGATCACCGCGGCGCCTCGCTTCTGCACGGTCGGGATGAAATCGTCCTCGAGCCACTGCTGATCGTTCACGACCTCGGCGGCATTTCGACCGTTCACCTTGGCGTGGAAGATGTCCGGATACTGAGTGGCCGAGTGATTGCCCCAGATCGTCATATTCGTGACCTCGTCGATCGTGCTCCCCGCCTTGGCCGCGAGCTGCGCCTTTGCCCGGTTGTGGTCAAGCCGCATCATCGCGGTGAAGCGCTCGGACGGGATGTCGGGAGCATTGCTGCGCGCGATCAGGCAGTTGGTGTTGGCGGGATTACCGACCACGAGAATCCTGACGTCCGACGCGGCATGCTCGTTCAGTGCCTGGCCCTGGGGCTTGAAGATGCCGCCGTTGGCCTCGAGCAGATCGCTGCGCTCCATTCCCTTGGTCCGGGGACGGGCACCGACGAGCAGGGCAACGTTGACGCCGTCGAATGCCGCTGCCGGATCATCGTGAATGTCGACCCCGGCGACCAGCGGAAACGCACAATCTTCGAGCTCCATTGCGGTGCCCTCCGCGGCCCGCAACGCGGGCGGGATCTCCAACAGGGACAGGTGGACCGGAGTGTCCGGACCAAGCAGTTGTCCGCTCGCGATGCGAAATAGGATCGCGTACCCGATCTGGCCGGCGGCACCGGTCACGGCTACTCGTACGGGGGAATCGCTCACTAGTCGTTCATCTCCTCAGGTACAGGTCTTGACGTCGAGGCTCACTCTATAACTGGTCGCTGGCCGTCGAGGTCGCGGTCTAGACCGCTAGGGTCTGGGGGTGGATGAGGATCATCTACACGCACACCGACGAGGCACCGGCACTCGCGACGGCGTCGCTGTTGCCGATCGTCCGTGCGTTCTCGGCCGCGGTCGGAGTCGAGATCGAGCTACGCGATATCTCGCTCGCGGGCCGGATTCTGGCGCAGTTTCCCGACCGGCTACGCGAAGACCAGCGCGTCGACGACGCGCTGAGCGAGCTCGGTGAGCTGGCGCAGACGCCCGCTGCGAACATCATCAAGCTGCCGAATATCAGCGCTTCGGTGCCGCAACTCAGAGCCGCGATCGCCGAGCTGCAGGACCAGGGATTTGCGGTTCCCGCGTATCCGGAGGCCCCCGGCGACGCGGACGAGCGCGAGGTTCGAGCGCGTTACGACATGGTTAAGGGAAGCGCCGTGAATCCCGTGCTCCGCCAGGGCAACTCGGATCGCCGGGCGCCGGCGTCGGTGAAGCAGTACGCACGTAACCATCCCCATTCGATGGGTGTGTGGTCGCCGCACTCCCGTTCCCACGTCTCGACGATGCGCGCGGGGGACTTTCGCTCGACCGAGCAATCGGTGACGATCGACCGAGGGGGCGTGGTACGGATCGAACACACCGCGGTCGACGGCACCGTCACGGTGCTGAAGCAGACGACCCCGGTACTGGCGGGTGAGGTACTGGATGCTTCGGTGATGCGTCGCGCTGCGCTGCAGGCGTTCCTCGCCGCACAGGTCGAGGACGCGCGCGAGCAGGGAGTCCTGTTCTCGGTGCACCTCAAGGCGACAATGATGAAAGTGTCAGACCCGATCATCTTCGGCCATGCGGTTCGGGCGTATTTCGCGGGCCTGTTCGCCGAGCACGGAGCGGCGCTCGAGTCCGCGGGGTTCGACGCGAACGACGGCCTGGCGGCCCTCCTGAATACGCTCGAGTCGACGCCGGCGGCCGAGCGCACCGCCGTGCGGGAGGCGATCGAGGCCGCCTACGCGCGTGGCCCGGCGCTGGCGATGGTCGATTCCGACCGTGGGATCACGAACCTCCACGTCCCAAGCGATGTGATCGTCGACGCCTCGATGCCCGCCGCGATCCGCACTTCGGGACAGATGTGGAACCCGGACGGCCAGCTCGAGGATACGAAGTTCGTGATTCCCGACCACTCGTATGCGCCCCTGTACGCCGAGACCGTCAATGACTGTCGCGAGCACGGAGCATTCGATCCGGCGACGATGGGAAGCACGCCGAACGTCGGCCTGATGGCGCAGTCGGCGGAGGAGTACGGCTCGCACGACAAGACATTCGAGATCACCGCCCCCGGCGTCGTCCGGGTGATTGACAGCAGCGCTGTGACGCTGCTGGAGCACACGGTGCAAACGGGCGACATCTGGCGGATGTGCCAGACCAAGGACGCCGCGATCCGAGACTGGGTACGACTCGCCGTGGCGCGCGCCCGCGCGACCGGTGCGCCGGCCGTATTCTGGCTCGATCAATCCAGGCCGCACGACGTGCAACTGCTGAACAAGGTCCGACTCGCGCTCGCGGAGCTCGACACCGACGGCTTGCAGATCGAGATCATGGATGTCGCCGCGGCGACGCGGTTGACGCTCGCGCGAGCCCGCGACGGGCTTGACACGATCTCCGTGACCGGGAACGTGCTGCGCGACTACCTGACTGACCTGTTCCCGATCCTCGAACTCGGCACCAGCGCGAAGATGCAATCGATCGTGCCGCTGATGGAAGGCGGTGGGCTGTTCGAGACCGGCGCGGGTGGATCGGCACCGAAGCACGTGCAGCAGCTGCTCGCGGAGAACCACCTGCGGTGGGATTCGCTGGGCGAGTTCCTCGCCCTGGCACCGTCGCTCGAGTTGCTCGCCGAAAAGACTGACAACCCCGGCGCCAAGCTCCTTGCCCAGACGCTCGACCGCGCGGTCGGACGGGTGCTGGAACAGAACCGCTCGCCCGCTCGCAAGGCCGGTCAGCTCGACAACCGCGGCAGCCACTTCTACCTCGCGCTGTACTGGGCGCAAGAGCTCGCGAACCAGCGGGACGACGCCGCGATCGCCGAGCGGTTCGCGCCACTGGCCGAGCGGCTGACCGCAAACGAAGCGGCAATCTTCGCGGAGCTCAGTGCCGTGCAGGGATCAGCGGTCGAACTCGGCGGCTACTACCACCCCGACCAGGAATTGGTCGCCGCGGCGATGCGCCCGAGCCCGACCCTGAACGAGGCGCTCGCGGAGCTGTAACTACAACTCCAGTCCGTATACGTCGCCGAGCTTGCGTTTCAGGTAGGTGATGAACGGCCCGACTTCGATCGGCTGACCGACCACGCGCTGCAGCAGCTCGCGAGTGGAGAACTTCGCACCGTGCCGGTGAACGTTCTCGCGCAGCCACTGACGGAGCGGCGCGAGCTCCCCGGCCCCGATCTGTTCGTCGAGCCCCGCGAGGTCATCGTGCGCCTTCTGCCACAGCTGTCCCGCGATCAGGTTTCCGAGCGCATAGGTGGGGAAGTAGCCGATCAGCCCGGCACCCCAGTGGACGTCCTGTAGCACGCCGCGTGCAGCGTCCGGAACGTCGAGCCCGAAATACTCCTTGAAGCGCGCGTTCCACACCTCCGGCAGGTCGCGGACCGACAAGGTCCCGTTGATCAGCTCCTGCTCGAGCTCGAATCGCAGCACGATGTGCAGTCCATAGGTGGCCTCATCCGCCTCGACGCGGATGTAGGAGGGCGTGACACGGTTGACCGCGCGGTACAGGGTGCCGGCGTCCAGCCCCGCGACCGAGCCTCCGAAGATCTCCGCCACCTTCGGCGCCAGCACGCCACAGAACGGACGGCCGCGCCCGACCATGTTCTCCCACATCCGGCTCTGCGACTCGTGCAGGCCGAGCGACTCCCCATGGCCCAGCGGGGTGCGCTGGAGTGAGTCACCGATGCCGGCTTCATACAGCCCGTGTCCCGTCTCGTGCATCGCGCTGTACAGGCCCGAGGCAAAGAATGTCTGGTCCCAGCGCGAGGTGATGCGGACATCACTCGAGTTCAGGCCGGTCGCGAATGGGTGCACCGCGTCGTCGATCCGCCACACCGCAGGGTCAAAGCCCATCAACCCCACCGTCTCGCGCACGAGCTGCCGCTGGCGCTCGATCGGGAACGAACCGTGCAGGACGGAGTCATCGACCCGGTCCGAGTGCTCCGCCAGCGTGCTGATCAGCGGCACCAGTTCACGCTTGAGCTGCGCGAACAGCTTCGCCACCTCCGCTGTGCGCGCCTGCGGCTCGTAGTCGTCGAGCAGCACGTCGTAGGCGCACTCGACATCGTCAAAGCAGTCCACGTACCGGCGCGCCAACGCGAGATTGCGTTCCAGGTAGGGCGCGAACGAGTCGTAGTCCGAATTGGCCCGGGCGGACACCCACGCCTCCTGACCAACCGACCCCGCACGTGCGATCTCCCCGGCGAGCTCGGTGGGCACCCGCCGCGCCTTCTCCCACCGCCGGCGGGTGACACGGACCAGGCACGCTTCGTCCGAGTCGGGCGGGGCGCCGTCGAGCTGTGCCTCGGCCGCCTCCAACAGCCGCCCGATCTCCGCCGAGGCGAACATCTCATGGCCGATGCTCTCAAGCGTGCCGAGCGCCTCCGCGCGTGCCGCTGCGCCGCGCGGGGGCATCATCGTCTGCTGGTCCCAGCTCAGCAGTTGGGTCGTGTCTCGTAGGTCCGTCAGCTGGGCGAGTCGCTCGCGGAGCTGGGCCATCTGGTCATCCATTTCAGTTCCCCGTTTCGTCTGGGTTCGTCGTCAGCCTCGGCCCGAGTTTGACGGCGGATCCGCCTATGTCACCATTGCAGCATGTTGGGCCGCCGCAGCTCGATCAAGTTGATGGACATCTTCGGCATCCGGATCGGAGTCGACGCTAGCTGGTTCCTGATTCTGTTCGTCCTCATCTTCATGCTGTCGCCGTCCTTCCGCACGGACCTGAACAGCTCCGACGGCGTCGCGTACCTGACAACCGTGGCCACCGTGCTGGTGCTGTACGCCTCGCTGATCGTCCACGAGCTCGGCCACGCCCTCGTCGCACGCCGGCAGGGGATCGAGGTCAAACGGATCGAGCTGTTCCTGTTCGGCGGAATCACCCAGATGAGCCGCGACGCCGCCTCGCCGGGTGAGGAGTTCAAGATCGCCGCGGCCGGACCGTTGGCGACATTCGGCTTCGTGCTCGTCTGCCTCGCGGTCGACCTCGCGATCGTCGGCCCCAATCGCCTGGTCCACGCCGCCGCGCTCGACAACACGATCCACATCACCCCCGTCCTGCTGGCGCTCAGCTGGCTGCTGTTCTGGAACGTGCTGCTGCTGGTCTTCAACCTCGTACCAGCCTTCCCCCTCGACGGCGGCCGAATCGCCCGCGCGATTATCTGGCAGCGGACCGGCGACAAGACCCGCGGCACCCGCATCGCCGCCAAGATGGGGCGCGGCTTCGCCGTGATCCTCGCCGGCGTCGGGATCTGGTGGGCACTCTCACTGGGCAGCTTCGGCGGCCTGTGGCTGGTCGCGATCGCCTTCCTCCTCTACCAGTCAGCCCGCGGGGCGCTGATCCAGACCGCGGTCACCGAACGCATCGAAGGCGTACGCGTGGCCGACATCATGGACCGCCACCCGGTCGCGATCCCCGCCGCGACCGCGGTCTCGCGGGCACTGGACGAGTACTTCGTCCGCTACGGCTGGTCGTGGTTCCCGGTGATCGACGACGACGGACGGTTCATGGGCATCGCCCGCCAGGAGCGCCTCCAGGCGACGCTCGACGGCGGCGAAGGCTGGCTCACGATCGGCGCCGTGCTCGAGGCCGAGGACGCCGGCAGCTGGCGCGTCAACGAGGACCGCCCGCTCACCGACCTGCTGTCCTCCGAGTCCCTCGGCCGGCTCGGCGCGCTGATGGCGGTCGACGCCGAGGGCGTGCTGCGCGGCGTGGTAACGGTCGAGCAGGTGCGGCGGGCGCTGCAGTCGGCGCTCGGGTCGCCGGTGGCGTAGCGGGTTCGCGCGCTTGGGGCGGTGAGGCGGGCGCGCGGTGGGGCGGTGGCGGGTGGGGCGAACCGATTTGGGGGCAAGCGCTAGCTGGTCGAGAAACGTCCCGCATAGGGACGTTTCTCGACCAGCAACGCCTCGCCCGGCAGGGTCCCTCATGAGGGTGTTAGCGCTAACACCATCGGCGAGCTGGCCTGATACATGGATGGGGGCGCGCCGGCCATGCGTTCACACTCACGCCCCGCCTCCGAACCCCGCAGTGCAACCCCGCCGCCAAACCCTCCGGGCCGAAGCCTGCCGCAAGCCCCGCCGCCACCACGGGTGGGGCGCTTGAGCCACCCGCCCCGCCCTCTCCCGGCCGCCGTTATCGCCAACCGCCAGCTAAACGCCCCGAGACCAAACCGCCCCGCCAAACCGCCCCGCCACGCCCCGCCAAACCGCCCCGCCACGCCCCGCCAAACCGCCCCGCCACGCCCCGCCAAACCGCCCCGCCACGCCCGCCAAACCGCCGCGCCACGCCCAGCCAAACCGCCCCGCCACGCCCCGCCAAACCGCCCCGCCCCGCCGATCCGCCAGGCCCCGACAAAGCGCGAAGCTCGCCCCGCCGAGGCGCCCGCCACAACGACCGCCACACCAAAAAGCGGCCGCAAGGCCGCCGCCAATAGAATCGGTTGTCGTGCCGTCCCACGACGTTTTGATCATCGGCGCCGGCCTGGCCGGCCAGCGGGCCGCGCTGGCCGCCGCGCAAGCCGGCGCATCGGTCGCGATCATCTCCAAGGTTCATCCGGTCCGGTCGCATTCGGTTGCCGCCGCCGGCGGGATCAACGCCGCGCTGAACCCCGAGGACACGTGGGAGTCGCATGCGTTCGACACCGTCAAGGGCTCGGACTACCTGGGCGATCAGGACGCGATCGAGGTGATGTGCCGCGAGGCGCCGGCCGAGATCCTGTGGCTCGAGCACGCCGGCGTGACTTTCCACCGCAACGACACGGGCCATCTCGGCACGCGCGCGTTCGGTGGCGCGTCGGCGGCGCGGACCTACTACGTCGCCGACATCACCGGCCACGCGATCCTGCACGTGCTGTACGAGCAGCTGATGAAGCATTCGGAGACGGTCGACCGCTACGAGGAGTGGTTCACGACCGATCTGCTGCAGGACGACGACGGGCGGTGCGTGGGCGCGATCTGCCGCAACCTGCGCGACGGCCACCTGGAGGTGTTCAACGCGAAGGCGACGATCCTCGCCTCTGGTGGCGCGGGCCAGGCCTACAGGCCGACGACCAACGGGCTGATCGTCACCGGTGACGGGATCGCGCAGGCGTACCGGATCGGCGCCCGGCTGATGGACATGGAGATGGTCCAGTACCACCCGACGACGCTCGCCGGCAACGGGCTGCTGATCACCGAGGGTGCTCGGGGCGAGGGCGCTTGGCTGCTGAACGCCAAGGGCGAGCGGTTCATGGAGAAGTACGCGCCGAACAAGATGGAGCTCGCCTCGCGCGATGTCGTGTCGCGCGCCGAGCAGACCGAGATCAACGAGGGCCGCGGGTTCCCGGACGGGACGGTCGCGCTCGACATCACAAAGGTGCCGCGGCGGCGCACGCTCGAGGCGCTGCGGGAGATCGTCAACATCGGGCGCGACTTCGCCGGCACCGACATCACCCGCGAGCCGATCCACATCAAGCCCGGGCAGCACTACATCATGGGCGGCGTCAAGACCGACGTCGATGGCGAGACGACGATCCCGGGGCTGTATGCGGCCGGTGAGGTGGCGTGCGTGTCGGTCCATGGTGGCAACCGGCTGGGCGCCAACTCGCTGCTCGACACGCTGATCTTCGGCCGGCGCTCGGGTGAGCATGCGGCCAAGCGGGCGATTCAAATGCCGGCGCCGACGACCCGCGCATCGAAGGTCGAGGACACCGAGCGCCACATCGCCGCGATCATCAACCGCGAGCCCGGCAGCCGCCGGATCCAGGCGATCAAGGACGAGCTTGGCGACACGATGAACGAGTACGTCGCGGTGTTCCGCGACGCCGATGGCCTCGCGAAGGCGCACGAGGTGATCAGGAGGCTCAGAGAGGAGGAGCCGAAGGCGGCGATCGACGACCAGGGTTCGATCTTCAACCAGGACGTGATCGCCGCGATCGAGCTCGGCTACATGCTCGATGTGGCCGAGGCGATTGTCGTTGCCGCGATCGAGCGCAAGGAGTCTCGCGGCGCCCAATTCCGTACCGACTTCCCGGAGCGCAAGGACGAGCAGTGGCTCAAGCACATCGACATCTCCGTCAACGGCGCGGATGTGCCGGTGGTGAGCTACTCGCCGGTCACGATCACCCGGTGGGAGCCGCAGGAAAGGACGTATTAGTCAATGCCGGAGTACACGCTGAGGATCCGCCGCTACGACCCGCAGTCGGGCGAGGCCGCGTACTGGGACGAGCACACGGTCGAGATGCCCGAAACCCAGTCGGTGCTCGACGCGATCCTCAAGATCAAGGGCGACACCGACGGCTCGATCGGGATCCGCTGCTCGTGCCAGCAGGCGATCTGCGGCTCGTGCGGAGTGCGGATGAACGGCAAGCCCGGACTCGCGTGCAACACCCATCTCGACGAGGCCGCGCGGCGTCTGCACGCCGGCAACGGTGAAACCGCCGAAGAGGGTACGCGCGGGGTGATCAGCGTCGAGCCGATGGGCAACCTGCCCGTGATCCGCGACCTGATCGTCGACATGGACGCGGTGCACTGGAAGAAGATCCAGCGCGTCACGCCGTGGCTGATCAACAAGGAGCCGGTGCCCGAGCGCGAGTACGTCGTCCCGCACGAGAACATGGTCGACGTCACCCAGACGATGGCGTGCATCCAGTGCGGCGCGTGCGTGTCCGACTGCCTGGCGATGGAGGTCGATCCCGAGTTCGTCGGTCCGGCCGCACTCGCGAAGGCATACCGGTTCGTCGGCGACCCGCGCGATGCCGAGCACTCCGAGCGGCTCAAGGACCTGGCCGAGGACCAGCACGGGATCTATGACTGCACCCACTGCTTCAACTGCATCGACGCGTGCCCCAAGGACGTCGACCCGATGAGTCAGATCATGCGCCTGCGCCGCATCGCCGGCTCGGACGAGAAGATCAACGATCGCAACAACGGTCACCGTCACGAGCAGGCGTTCGTCACCCTGGTCCGGGATTACGGGCTGTTGCACGAGGCCGAACTGCTGCCGCGTAGCTATGGCGGCGACTCGTGGTTCGGGAAGTTCCACCCCGCCGCCGGCAAGGAGCTGCTGACGTCGCTGCCGGCAATCGCCAAGGCCGTGGCCCGCGGCAAGGTGTCGCCGAAGCTCGCGATGTTCGGTCACAAAATCGCCGGCAACGACCTGAAGGCCGTCAAGCAGATCTACTCCAAGGTCGAAGGACGTGACCAGCGGGTGGAGTTGAACCTGTACGTGAGTGGGTACGAGGACGACGAGGCCGACCACGCGCCACACGACGAGGAGCTCCCGCTGCCCGGCCAAGCGACCGAAAGTGAGGCTTCCAAACCGTGAAAGTTGCCTACTGGCCCGGGTGCGTCAGCCGCGGGTTCACCCCCGAGCTGCACGGATCGATGGCCAAGGTGGCCCCGCTGCTGGACATCGAGCTGATCGAGCTCGATCGCGCCGCGTGCTGTGGCGCGGGCGTGATCGCGGAGCACAACCAGGAGCTGGCTGACACGCTGAACGCGCGCACGTTCGCGCTGGCGCAGCGGACCGACGGCGAGCTGATGATGAATATCTGCTCCACCTGCCAGGGCGCCCAGAGCGAGTGCCAACAGCGTCTCGATGCCAACACCGAGTACCGCGAGCAGATCAACGCCAACCTGTCCGACGAGGGCCTCCGCTACGAGAAGGGCCTGACGAACAAGAACCTGCTGTGGCTGCTGGTCGAGGAAATCGGCCTCGACACGCTTAAGGCGAAGGTCAAGCGGCCGCTGACGAACCTCCGCGTCGGGCCGTTCTACGGCTGTTACATCATCCGCCCGGTGACCAGGCTCGGGATCGACGAGGAGCATCAGCGCGATCGCTACATGCATTGGGTGATCGAGGCTCTGGGCGGCACCGTCGTCGACTACGCGGGCGTGTACAAATGCTGCGGCTTTCCGATCATCACGATGAACAAGCAGGCCTCGCTGACCCAGGCCGGCCGTCACGTCGGCGACGCGATCGATGCCGAGGCCGACTGTCTGGTCGTCCCATGCCCGCTGTGCCACCTCAACCTCGATCTCCAGCAGCCGCTGGCGGCGAACGTCGTCGGGCGCGAGCTGGGGCTGCCGATCCTGCACCTGCCGCAGCTGCTGGGTCTGGCGCTCGGCCTGTCGCCGAAGGAGCTCGGGATGAACAAGCACGTCGTGCGCCCCACGTCGGTGATCGACTGGTCGACGTCGGTGGTGGCGGGCGCATCGGCGTAGTCGCGCACCGCCGGCGAGCTGACGAGGAGCGGGGCTCTCCGCTAGCCCCGCTGCGACTCGTCAGTACCCCTGCATCGTCCCGGGGCAAGAGAGCGGATGTAAATTGTTCCCTCCGGCTGGCGACTTACATTACCCATTTATCGAGTCAGCAATCCGTCCGGCCTCTCACCAGGTCTCGCCCCACCGCTCGCCGAACGCGAACTCCGACACCGGCTTGCGCGTGAGCCGCGTCGGCCACGGGTCGGCGCGGTGGCCGATGGAGATGTGGCCGGCGAGCGCGAACCCGTCCGGGATCCCGAGCAGCGCCTTGACCTCCGCCTCCGCTGGGACCAGCAGGGTCGTGAATGCGGCGCCGAGGCCCTCGGCGCGCAGACCGAGCAGGACGTTGTGCACGAACGGGTAGATCGAGGCACCGCCGACGATGCTCGGCCGGTCAAGCTCCGAGTCGGTGATCGTGAGCGCCGCGAGCTCGACGCAGACCACGAGATGGACGGGAACCGTGTCGAAGGTGTGCGCGAACTCGTCCGCTCCCTGGAGCATCCGCAGCCGCCCGGGCGGCACGCCGCCGCCGGCGTCGAGGATCGCGCGCGCCCCGGTCCGCTCGGTATATGCCGCCCATGGCGGCTCGTAGAGCTCGCGGAGCCGGCGGCGGGTGCCGGGGTCGGTGACGATGATCACCCGCCAGCCCTGGCGATTGCCGCCGCTGGGTGCGTAGCGGGCCCTGTCGAGCACCCGCTCGAGTACTCCCCGGGAGACGGGCTCGTCGGTGTAGCGCCGCGTCGACGGCGCGCACCGCATGACCTCAAACAGGTTGTCGGGCATGGAGCAGCTCCGCGATCTGAATCGCGTTTGTTGCCGCCCCCTTACGCAGGTTGTCCCCGACGATCCACATGTTCAGGGTGTGGGAGTTCGACTCGTCGCGCCGGATTCGCCCGACGAACACCTCGTCCCGGCCCGAGACCTCCGAGGCGAGCGGGTACCGGCCGGTCGCCGGGTCGTCGAGGACGACTACACCCGGGGCGCCCGACAGCAGCTCGCGCGCCCGCTCGGGGCTGAGGTCGGCGCGCGTCTCGACGTTCAGCGCCTCGGAGTGGCAGTTGATCACGGGCACGCGCGCGCAGGTGACGGTGATTCGCAGGTCCGGGAGGCCGAGGATCTTGCGGCTCTCGGCGATCACCTTCCGCTCCTCGGTCGTGTAGTCGTCGCCGTCCTTGAACGTTTCGACCTGGGGTAGGACATTGAACGCGATTCGATGCGGGTACACCGCCGGCGCCGGCGGCTGCATGTCGTGGAGCATCGCGTGCGCCTGGTCCTTGAGCTCGGCGATCGCGTCGTTGCCGGTCCCGGAGGTCGACTGATAGGAGCTGAACACGATCCGTTCCAGGCCGACCGCGTCCTCGATCGGCTTCAGCACCACCAGCGCCTGCATCGCGGTGCAGTTCGGGTTGGCGATGATCCCGCGGTGCTCGCCGATCGCATCGGGGTTCACCTCCGCGACCACCAGCGGAACGTCGGGCTCCATCCGCCAGCACGACGAGTTGTCGATCACGACCGCGCCGCGCTCGACGAACCGCGGCGCCCACTCCCGGGAGACGGACGAGCCGGCGGAGAACAGAGCGATGTCGAACCCGTCGAGCTCGTCTTCGTTCAGCGGGCGGACGGCGATCCCCTCGACGGTCCTGCCGGCGGACCGTTCCGAGGCGAGGGCAACAATCTCGGAGGCGGGAAATTCGCGCTCGTGCAGCAGCCGGAGCATCGTCGTCCCGACCGCGCCGGTGGCGCCGACGACCGCGACCCTCGCGCTCATCGCGCCTCCTGGCCGATCGGGCGCTCGCGCTGGACGGCAGATTCACCGAGCTCGAAGGCCTGGTGCAGCGCCCGGACCGCGTCCGGCACCGCCGCCGCGCGGATCACGCACGAGATCTTGATCGGAGAGGTCGAGATCATCTCGATGTTGATGTCGCGCTCCGCGAGCGTCTCGAACACCTGCGCTGCAACCCCCGGGTGTGAACGCATTCCGGCGCCGACGATCGAGACCTTGCCGATCTGGCGGTCGGTGTCGATCTGGGCGATCCCGAGTCGGGACGTGACCGGCTCGAGCGCCTGCTCGGCTGCGCGCAGATCCTCGGTCGAGATCGTGAACGAGACCTCGGCGTCGCGGCTCTCGCCCTTGCGGCTCGTTCTGGATGATCGTGTCCACGTTGCAGCCCGCATCGGCCAGCGAGCGGAAGATCGCCGCCGCGACGCCGGGGCGATCGGGCACGCCCAACAGGGTGATCCTGGCCTCCTCGGTCGAGTGGGTGACGGCTGTGATCAGTGGGTGTTCCATCGTCTCGTCTTCTCCTAGGACTACGGTACCGGCGCCGTCTTCGAAGCTCGAGCGGCAGTGGATCCGGACGCCGTGGGTGCGCGCGTACTCGACCGAGCGCAGCTGCAGCACCTTGGCGCCCGAGGCGGCCATCTCGAGCATCTCCTCGAAGCTCAGGTACGGCAGCTTGCGGGCGTCGGGCACGAGCCGTGGATCGGCCGTGAACACGCCCGCGACGTCGGTGTAGATCTCGCACACGTCAGCCTCGATCGCGGCCGCCAGCGCCACCGCGGTGGTGTCGGAGCCGCCGCGCCCGAGCGTGGTCACGTCGCGGGCGGTCGAGACGCCCTGAAAGCCCGCCACGAGCACGATCAGATCCTCGCTCAGCGCCTCGCGGATGCGGTTGGCCCGGACATCGAGGATCCGCGCCCTCGTGTGCGAGGTGTCGGTCACGATGCCGGCCTGAGATCCGGTCAGCGAGATCGCGCGGTGGCCGAGATCGTTGATCGCCATCGCGCACAGCGCACACGAGATCCGCTCCCCGGTAGAGAGCAGCATGTCCATCTCGCGGGGGTCGGGCGTCGCCGAGACCTCCTCGGCCATCGCGATCAGCTCGTCGGTCGTCTGGCCGCGGGCCGACAGGACCGCGACCACGCGGCGGCCGGAATCGCGCT
>CAWJIO010000008.1:0-81491 GCA_963842995.1 uncultured Solirubrobacterales bacterium
GGCTCGCCGTCTACGCCTGCTTCTCGTCTGTCATGTCCCTCCTTTCGCCGCGATATCGCTGTCCCCGCTGCACCCCCGTGCAGGGGGTAGCTATGCCGCAGCAAGTAGCGTACGTGGCGGTAATAATAATAATTGCGCGGGAGCAAGGACCTAGGCAGACGACACAACCATAGAGATACACACGAGGAATCTCTTGACGGTGCTGCTCACCATGATCCGAGTTATACTCGGCGCAAACCCCCTAAAGATCATGGCCCAGATCCCGACGAGTAGCCCGTATCATAAGCATGGCCTGCGCATCCTGGCGTCCCCTGAGGCTGCCGCGACCATTCTGATAGGCAGTGCCGGAATGGCCGGAGGTCTCCACGCTAATGGCTGGCACCCCGCCGGCTCCCGCCCTCGCCCCACGCCGCCCGGTAGCCGCCGGTCCGGCGGGGCCGCTTGTCCTTGGCCCCCGGTGCCCGGCCGCCGAAGCTCTGCCCACCCGCCTTGCGCCGGGCGATGCCGGCCTTGACCCGCTCACTCCTCCGCCGCGATTCCTGCTCTGCCATCCAGCCGGCGAACGCGACCAGCACGTCCTGCACCTCGGGTGACCCGTTCAGCCAGGATTCCTGCACCGACAGCACCGTGCAACCCCGCTCCCGGAACTGGCGGATGATACGCAGGGCACCCTCGGCCCCCTCGCGGGTGATCCGGTCCAGCGCCCACACGATGAGCACCGAGAACTCGCCGCGCCAGGCGTCATCCATTGCCCGCTTAAGTGCCGCCCGGTATTCGCCATTGTCCTTTGCCTGCCAAGCTGAATCCTCCAGCTCGTACCGCGCCGTCACCTCGTGCCCGTGGTGCGCTGCGAACTTCTCCAGCGCCGGAAGCTGGTTCCCCTCGTCCTGCTCGGTAGTCGAGACCCTGAGCTACAATGCTGCCTTCACGAATTTCCCCTCCTCACCACCAGTTTAACCGTGAACTAGAGCACCCTCCAGTCCATCTGGTCAGCGTATTAGGCGGGTTTCGGCCGACCACGTATCCGCAGGTCAGGAGCTTGCCTGGGTGCTAACTAAAGTTCGCATGCACCTCATTCCAGAGGGGGTCTAGTTCATCTGGCTGCACGCCAGGAAGAAGCTCGTGGCGCGGGGTGTCGCGAGTGAATGGATGGTCGCCCTCGAAGAATGGCGGGGGCGCAAAGAATGGCTATCAAAAATGGTGATCCCCACACCATTAAAGGGCTTCGGTCACATTCTCATGGCCCAGGACGGCCAGAAAATACCACGCCCCCTGCCGGGGACAGTGTCTTTGACCTTGGCCCAAATGACTCCCCGCGCCCCTGGATTCCCGCACTTCTACCGCTTGACCGCTTTGGGTCTCTAACGGAACCGTTACGGACTTGCCCCTGGGTTCAGATCGCGAAAAAGTGATCAAGGAAGAGAAGGGGAGGGGCCCGGCAGACACGACCGGGCCCCTCCCATGTTCCCCCCCCGTGTTCCCCCCCGCCGCGCATCGTAGTAGCTAGCAGGCGTGGGGACGTGCATGGACCCCCGGTAGCACCCACACCGGGGGCGGGGCCGTCAAGCTCGGCAGGCCGGGCTGCTGACACCCCTCTCTCACCCCGGAGCATCTCCCAGAACGACTTCCACCGCGCCGGGGGGACGCGCGACAGCCAGAACCCCATGAACACCGTGTCGTACTGCCGATCTGGACGCCATTTGAAGATGTCGGCGCAAGTAAAGGTGGCGTCCGGGGCCCTTCCGCGCGCAATCTTGATCATCTCCGGGGATGCGTCCACCGCGGTCACCGACATCACGTCCGGGCGGGCGGCGATGATCTCCGTCCAGTGCCCAGTCCCACACGCCAGATCTAATACCGCGCCCTTGATGGGCATCGTGCGGCCCACCATGATCTCGGCAGGAACCCACGCCGCCGCGTGCGTCGTGTACACCTCGTCGTACCGCCCCGCCCTGGCGCGGTAATACAAGATCTGCTCGGCCAGCACGCCGTCACCTGCCGCCGCGAAGGCGGGCTCGTCTTTGACGCCGGGCCCGACGGCAACTGGCGCGCCGGTTAACTCCGCGCCGCACCCTGAGCACTCGGCCGGCGGATCGGCCTGCTCGGTCCGGTCCGGGCCGGCGCGCCAGGCCGGCGGCAGGTCTCAGGTGTTGCCCTCGGCGGCCGAGATGTCGGCGAGAGCCGAGTACGGATCGCGCTCGATGGCAAGGTCCCCAAGGCTCAGCACGCCAACAGCGCGACCCTGCTGAACCACGGGCAGGCGGCGTACGGCCCGATTGCGGATCAGCCGGATGGCGTGCTCCACCGGGGTGTCCGGCGAGACCGTTACGACGTCAGTCTCGCTGACGATCTCGGCCACCGGTGTGCTCGTGTCTTTATCCTGAGCGACCAGCCGGATTGCGATGTCACGGTCGGTCAGGATCCCGCTGACCCTGCCGTTGTCCAGCACGATCACGTCTCCCGCGTCGGCCACGGCCATCCGGCGCGCCGCCTCGGCTGCGCTTGCGGTCCGCTCGATCGTTGCTGGATCGCGGGTCATCACGTCGGCGACGGTCTGTGCCATTGTTTTACTCCTTTAGTGCTCCTGTAGTGTTGCGGCCCCGGCGCGGTGGGGTCATTGCAAGCTTCGCTACCCCCAGCACACCTCGTTAACCGGTGAGCTGTCACTCTCGCCGCGGGCCACGTAGCCCTCGGCGGCCTGGTGCGCGCGCTACAGGTCCCTGAACACCTGGTCCTCGTGCTCCAGCGGTGTCAGCGAGTTCTGCTGTCATCGGGTTCGTCGACTACCTGGGCGACGAGCCCGTCCGACAGGTACGGGGAATCGAATCCATCGAGGTGTGCGGCGACCCCCCGCCTGGCCGGCAACTTAAAAGTGTCGCAGTTAGCGACCTGTGCTTATGAAAGGAGAAATGATGAATATTGCAGAAGTCTTCGACATGGACCACTTAGACAAGACAGGTGAGCTAAGGCCGCTCGGCGTGCCTGACATCCCGTCCGGCCCGGTAGCAGATCTTGATGACAACGCGGTGATGAGTGACGCCGACCGCCGGTACTGGGCCGCCCGTTTAGGGAACTTCGGCGTACAGATTAATGCGCGGATGGAAGAGCACTTGGCTCCGCCCCCGCCCCCACCCGCGGCCGAAATTGAAGATGTTGGTGGCCTGACCATGGCCGAGTACGCACGGCAGCGTAGCCGCTGGGTCAAGGAGCCGGACGAACGTCTCATGATCGGTTAAGTCATCCGCACCAAAATCACACGTAACGAAAGGGATAACCAATGAAAGAGGCGACACTCGCCGGCGGAATCATCGAGATCACCGACCTGGGGCCTTGCGGCCCTCGCGATGGCTTTGCACCACGTGGGCAGGCCCCGGCCTTCCAGGGCGATATTACTGGTGCGCAGACCCGGAAGCTCCAGAAGGAGAAGGAAATCAGCCAAGGGATTATCGAGCAGACCGCGGCCTTCATCCGCGCTGGGCATGACCTGACGACCGTGCCCACTCCGGGCGGTCGGACGTGGGTGCTGCCCACCGAGTTGTACCGCTGGCTCACCAGCAAGAACTATGAGGCAGTCGCGATGACCCAGAAGCCTCCTGCCGCGAAGAAGCCGTCGGCTAAAAGGGCCGGCAACGACGCCCAGCGTAATGCGAGGGCGGTTGCCCAGCCGCTGCCGAAGTCTAAGTTACGCCGCCGTGTGAAGAAGGGTTGACCATGACCACGCCAAACCAACCACCGCCGGGCTCGTTCATCCCCTCGAACACACAGACCACGCCCTCACCCGGCCCGGTCGCCAGCCGGCCGCAGGCTTTCGCGGAAGGGCACCAGATGGTGGGCAGCCCTGGCCTGTTCGCCACCCAGGATGCCGAGAACGCCGCGGTGCCGAAGTCCGTCGTGCCCGCCCTGGTGGGGACGTTCGCGCAAACCGTGCAGTCGGGCAATGGTATGAGCGCACAGGATGCGCAGACTAGGAATCTGTACGGTAAGATACGGCTCGGTGTGAGCGCGAACGGAATGTCACCCGACTCATATCAGGAGGCGATCCAGAGGTGGGGGATCCCGTTGAGCAGCGTCCCGTCTTAAACAACTCAAACAACTGAAACATCTGATGCGGAATAGCAAACTGCACCCATCGCGGAGAGTGGGTGGGAACAGTGGTTCAGTTACACTGCCGTGAGGTCGCTGATGGCCTGCCACGTGAGGTAGTTGTCGAGAGCCACCTGGAGCTGGGCCGCCTCCTCTGGTGTGAAGACGGTACCGTTCCCTGCCTGCAGGCGCTCTAATTTCTGCGCGAGAAGTGTTGCCGATGTCATTGTCTCACCCAATCAGTCGGTGTACTTACTCTTATTGTAGAGGCTCGTGACAGCGCAAAGAAGCCGGGAACAGCGCCTACACCCCGCGCCACCCGCGTGACCGCTGACAGTGGCACGGGACACCCATACCCCCCATGATTGTTTCGGCCCGAAGACAGCGGCCCGGTTGGTTGTGGTCCCCGCCCGCGATTGTTTCATGGAGGGGAAACGAAGGCACGCGGGCGGGGGTTCTTTCCGGTATACCCACCGGGTGCCTGCCACGCAAGTCATCGCGTCGGCCGGGAACCTTTTTCAGGGCGCGGAAACCGTCGCTGAGCAGGTCATTCGAAGGCACGGAGAAAGTTCGTTGGCGCGGCATCGGACCCGCGGTGGTAGAATTGAGGAGAGCGCCCGCCGTGCCGGACATTGACGGACGGAGGTGATTCGCGTCGGCCGGGGGCACCAATTCCGCGCCGTGGAAAGGATCCTGCATGGAAACACCCACGTGCCAGGCACGATTCAAATCTTGACCAAGAGCCTTATTCAAAAGCCTTGATAATAATTGGTGAAGAAGAACAACCCAGTGATGGCTTTCAGGGCGGTCTCGAATTTGTCGGGCGGTGGCCGGAACCGGCCGCCTTCCTCGCTGAGCATCCGCCATGTCTTCAGGTGCGCGACAGCCCGCTCGACGGCGGCGCGGATGGCGCTGAGGTCCTTGTTGAATGCCGCTTGGCCTTCATGCAGCTGGCCGCCGGGCGGGGTGCGGACCGGGACGATCGCGATGCCGTCCACGCCGGTGTAGCCGAGGTCGGCGGCGGCGTCCATCCCGGCGATCAGCTCCTTCAGCCCGGAGGCTTCGAGGGCGTGGGCGTCGTGGCGGGCGCCGGGTACGGGGACCGGGCCGACGGCGGCGAGATCCCCGGCGATGGTGGCCGCGATCTGGATGTTCATTCCCGGATATCCGGCCTTGCCGGAGAACAGGCCGGGCAGCGCGCTCCAGTCCCAGACCGGGCACACGGTGCCGTCCACCAGCAGCGTTCCCTGGCGGCCCGCGATCTCGGCGGGGTGCGGCACGCAGTCGTAGAGCACCTGCCCGATCAGCGGCCGGAGCAGGTCCCAGCGCCGGGAGACGGTGGCCTGGCTGACGCCGAAGACGGCCCCGGCGACCTCTTGCGTGATGTTCTTGCGCATCAGCGTGACCACCATCGCCACCGACCCGAACAGGCCGATGGCGGCCGGTCGGCCGCCGGGCCGCACCACGTCCCCGGCCCGCCCCAGTATCCGCAGCGACAGCTGGTGCAGTTGCTCATAGCGCAGTCCGGTGAGAACCTCGTACCGCAACGGCTCCTCCGTGAAATCCGTGTTTTGTCATTGCGGTATTCATGGCAGGAGCCGTTCTGTTATGCGACGACCGACACTTAAAGATTTGCTTATTACAAGAATTCTGACCGCCGGGCGAGCCGCTTACGCGCAGCCGCAGACAACGGTGATGGGAAGCTATTCAGCCTGGAGGCTTATGAATAAGCCTCCAAGCCCGATGCGATGCAGAGTTTGCCGCTCTGCACGTTGGAGCTGTACCGCCTGCAAGACGACGGTGGCAATGATCGTTCGTGCGTCATCGCACGCCTCAGCCCGACCTTCAGGTGGACCGAGATCATGGAATTCTTCGGCGCAAGCATCGTGCCGCCGATGACCGGCTACTGCGCCACAGGCGCGTTGACGCTCGTGACCGCAACCAGCACCCGCACCGTCGCGGCAGGCCAGGCATTCATGGTGCCGATGAACAGTTGTATCGACCTGCTCACGCAGGGCGACGACGAGTGCGTCCTGCTCGACCTGTCGGACGGTCTGGCGCAGTTCATCACGTCTTAACCGGCAACGCGAAGGGCCCCCGAAACCTTGGGCGTCCTTTACTCCTTTATCCGCGCGGGGCGGAGGAAATGATCATGGCACAAGCACCACCAAAGATCCGGATCGACAAGGTGAGCGATAGCTCTGGCTACATCTATCTGATCGAAGGGAAAGAGCGGCGCGTGGTCACCTGGACCGCTGAGCGCGTCTTCCCGCCGCGGAACTCGTCGGCCCCGGTCACCCAGACCGACCTGCTCGCGGCCCGACGTGAGCTGAAACGCTGCGGGCTCCTGTCCCCATTGGAGTCCAGTCGTGACGCCACCACGCCAGCCTTTGCTTCTGCTTCGGCCGAACAGCAGGTGACCTGCGGCGCACGGGCGAGGTGCTCCCGTCCAGCAACAGAACGTAACCGCATGACAACCTCGGAGCGGCGCACGCCGCGATCCCTGCGCTGGACAATCTGTCCCGATGGAGAGTGACCCGATGTCCGGCCAGCGCCAGTCCGCTCACTCACCGTAAGCCACAATCCGCCCCAGGCACCCCATGAGGGCACACATTGAACGCTAAGCGGTCACCTGGGGTCACCTCGTGCGATTGGGTCGGCCCCCTGCGGCGGTGGCAGCGGCCATCTCAGGGCTACGACCTACGACCTGTACGACCCGGACGACCTGGGCACCGCCCGCCCGTTCGCGTAGCATTGCCCACGCGGCCCGCCCGGCCTGCTCGTTCAACGACTTAGCAGCGTTCCTCCCTAAGTCGTCAACCCGGGTCGGGGGGCCGTCCGGCACGTACACGCAAACGACCCGATACGACCCAGCGAACGGCACGGGCCGTCCACGACCACGCGGTCACCGACGGCATGCCGGGCCGCTATCGCGCTAATCGGAACACCCCGACCGTGCGCCAGTGCAGCAGCATGATCGTTGGCGACGTCACCCGCAGAAGTTCCGCGCCGACGCGGGCGGCTCAGGGACGGCCCGACCGGACGGCAGGCCGACACGACTTGACGACGCATACGACTCATCCCGGTCATGATCGCTCGGGGTATTTGCGGGGGTACTGCGAACCCCGGCCGAGGGCGACATAAGCGACATCCTGCCCCATCCGAAAATCCGGCTCAGGAGCGAGAAACGCCTGCTCAGGCGGCACGTCGCGGCGTCAGCAGCACCCAGCCTCACGGAATCGCGTAATGATCCCGGTTAATTTGTGGAAGCATTTTCGGAAAAATAACCGGGATCATGAAACGCGCGCCGTCGGCGCCGTGAAGAACGGCCAGGGACTGCCCGCAGGCCTGCTATTGGTTCGCGCCGCGGCAGCCGTTAAGGACCATGATGCCGAACGGCTCATGCGTGGTGACACCCGACCGGCGCCTGTCACGGGCGAGTGACGGGCGGTCGGTGATGGGCGCGTCGGCCGGTGTGCCACCCGCGGCCTGCCGGGGCTACGCTGCGAGCCATGGAGCTGGACCTATCCCTGGACGGCGGGGCGCTCACCGCGCGCCTGGTGGACGTGGTCTCCGTCAGCGGAGACGAGGGGACGCTAGCCGCGGCGATCGAGGCGGCGCTCGACTGCCTTCCGCACCTGTCCGTGGACCGTGACGGGAATGCAGTCGTCGCCCGGACGCACCTTGGCCGCGGCGAACGGGTCATCCTCGCGGGCCACATCGATACCGTGCCCGTCGCGGGCAACGTGCCCTCCCGGCGGGACGGGAGCAGGCTCTACGGGTGCGGGGCGACCGACATGAAGGGCGGAGTCGCCGTCGCGTTGCGGCTCGCCGCGACGCTGGCCGAACCGGAACGTGACGTGACGTACGTCTTCTATGACTGCGAAGAGGTTGAGGCGGGGCGCAATGGCCTGCTCCGGCTTAGCCGCCACCATCCGGAATGGCTGGCCGGTGATTTCGCTGTGCTGATGGAGCCGACAAATGGCGTGGTGGAGGGCGGCTGTCAGGGCACCATGCACGCCGAGGTGCGCGTGCCAGGGGAGCGTGCGCACAGCGCACGATCGTGGCTGGGCCGCAATTCCATCCATGAGGCGGCGGGGGTGCTCGACGTGCTTCGCGGTTACCAGCCTCGTCAGCCTGAGGTGGACGGGCTCGTCTACCGTGAGGGCCTGAACGCGGTCTACGTCAGCGGTGGCGTGGCCGGGAACGTGATCCCCGACTCATGCGTGGTGACGGTCAATTACCGTTTCGCCCCCGACCGGACCGCGAACCAGGCCGAGCAGCACATCCGCGAGACCTTCAGGGCATGGCAAGTGGAGATCACCGACGTCGCCGAGGGTGCCAGGCCAGGGCTGGACCGGCAGGCTGCGGCTGCGTTCGTCGCGGCCGTGGGAGGAACGCCGCGTGCCAAGCTCGGCTGGACTGACGTAGCCAGGTTTTCCGCGCTCCGCGTACCCGCCGTCAACTACGGGCCGGGCATCCCCGAGGTCGCGCACACGCGGGGCGAGTACGTGGAACTCGCGCAGATTCCCGAGTGCGAGACCCGGATGCGTGCCTGGCTCGCGTCCGCGCCCGGGATGTGAGGGGCCCGGCCGGCAGGGCCGGGTCACATGAAAGGCCCGGCCCCACCGGGCCGGGCCCCTCACATCCTGCCGCAGCCCTCAGCCGGCCGGGCCGACGGCGAGGGTGATCGTCGCCGTGTGGCTCTGGCCGCTGGTGTCCACCCACGTCAGCGAGACGCTGTTGCCGGGGCGCTTGGACTGCATCGCCGTGGTCAGGGATTCCGCGGACGTCACCGTCGTGCCGTTGAGAGCGGTGATGACGTCGCCGGCCGAGACACCGGCGGACTGCACCGGAGTGCCCCTGTAGACATTGCAGACGAGGGCGCCAGAGTTGACAGGCGCGGTAGACCCGCCGCCCGAGCCGCCGCCGAAGCCGCCGCCGAAGCCTGACTGGCAACCTGTGCTGATGTCCGCCACGCCCACTCCAAGGAAGCCGCGCTCTCCGATCTGAACGGCGGAACTGCTCTGCCCGGAAGCTATCTCGCGGGCGATGGACAGCGCGTGGTTGACCGGGATCGCGAAGCCGATGTTCTGCGACTGGCCGATGTTGTTGCTCGCCGCCGCCGTGTCCATGCCGATAACCTGGCCGGAGGAGTTCACAAGCGGCCCGCCGGAGTCACCCGCCACGATGTAGGCGTCGGTCTGCAGCATCCCGTGCAGCGTCTCGGTGTCCGCACTTCCTTGGTCACCAGCGGTAATGGATCTGTTCAGGCCGGTGATCGCGCCCGAAGTCACGGTCGGCGTGCCGCCTTGTCCGCCGGCGTTCCCAAGAGCCACCACCGAATCGCCGACGGCGACCTTGGACGAGTCCCCGACCGATGCTGCCTTGAGACCTGACGCGCCCTGCAACTGCAGGAGCGCGACGTCGTCGGTCTTGTCGGTGCCGAGGACACGCGCTGGGTAGGAACGGCCACTGCCGTCGATCACCGCGGTTACGCTGGTAGACCCGTCAACGACATGGTTGTTGGTCAGCACCAGACCGGACGAGCTGATCACTATGCCGGTGCCCTCGGCCGTCTCATTGCTGTATTGAAGCTTCGACGTCACGTCCACGACCGACGATGAGACCGCGCTGGCAATCGCCTGGGTGTTGATGTTGCTGGTACCCGTGTTCTGCAGCGGCGCACGCTGTGTGCCGGGCCTCGGGATCGCCTGCGCGCCTGGGCTTGACGTTGTCGGCTGCGAGGTGTTTCTCGCGACCCCGAACGCGGCGGCGGCACCTATGCCGACACCCAAGACCGCCACGACGGCGAAGGACAGGGCGCGCCGGCCACGGTGATGTGGCGGCGGCTGCGGTGGCATGCCCCATTGGCCGAACGAAGACCCCGGCGGCGGTGGCCAGTTGCCTGCGCCCGGCGGCTGCCATGACCCCGGATACGGGGGTGGCTGCTGGCTTCCCGCGCCGTATGGCGGCTGTTGCTGGTTGCTGACCCAGAAGGCATCCGTCTGCTGTTCGCTCGCGCCGTAGGAGGGCTCCCCGTGGCTGCCGGTCCCGTAACCGGGTGGCTGCGGGCTGCCGGTCCCGTAACCGGGCGGCTGCGGGCTGCCGGTCCCGTAACCGGGCGGCTGCGGGCTGCCGGTCCCGTAGGCGGGTTCCTGCTCCTTCTCGTTCTCGTGATCTTGCATTTCATCACCTTCGACTGAACCAGGCTACGTTTCCCGTCAGCACTTCTGTCAGCCAGCCCATGGCTCGGACATGCGGCCCGGACCGGTCACTTCCAAGTAAGCCACGCCAACGGTAAGTGAGGCGTAAGTGTCCGTGGGCGCCGAGATGGGGGTTTGCTGAAGACACGCTGAGGGTCTCCAGCCAGGGCCTTCCCGTGCCCTGGCCGCCCGATTCAGCTCGACGGCCTTGCACGCGTGCCCTCAGCCGCAGGGCGCGCGGCGGCAGCAACCCCGCCCCACCCGGTCCCGCGCCGGCCTTTACGCAAACATCGAGTTTCCGGCGCAATAGTTGCTAACAACCGATAAAACCCCCTGCAAAAACTGGGTATTCCCATAACCATGCTCGACGATGCTCGACCTCAGCTTGAGGTCGAGTCGAATTGGGCCCAAATCTCTTGATCGCCCGCCGCCAAGATGTATAGTCGCCGCCCATGCCGCCGGTCAGCGAATCGCCCCCTAAACTCGTCGCCGCGCCCGAACGGTCACTTCTTCAGCGCATGGAGGCGCTGCAGCGCGCCAACGATATTCGCAGTCGCCGGGCCCAGCTCAAGCGGGATCTGAAGGCGGGCCGTCAGCCGATCCATGAACTGCTCTTACAACCGCCCGACTACCTCGAGACGGCCAAGGTGTTCGACCTGCTGCTCGCGGTCCCCAAGTACGGACGCGTGAAGGTCAACAAGATCCTGTCCCAGTGCAGGATCTCGCCGAGCAAGACGATCGGCGGGCTGTCGCAGCGCCAGCGCGCGGAGCTGGTCGCGCTGATGCGTCGCCGCTGACCGCGCCGCACCCCCGAGCGCCATCCGGTGGAGCCCGCGGTGTTCGTGATCACCGGTCCCTCCGGGGTCGGCAAGGGCACGCTGATCCGCGGCCTGCTCGAGCGCGTGCCCGAGCTCGAGCTGTCGATCTCCGCGACCACGCGGCTGCCGCGCCCCGGAGAGCAGGACGGCATCCACTACCACTTCATCGGCCCCGAGGCATTCGAGCGCCACGTCGTCGCCGGCGATTTCCTGGAGCACGCGGCCTACTCGGGAAATCGCTACGGAACGCTGCGCTCGGAGGTCAGGCGCCGGCTGTCTCAGGGCCGGCCCGTGGTGCTGGAGATCGAAGTCCAGGGAGCCCGGCAGGTGCGGGAGTCGATGCCCGAGGCGCTCGCGGTGTTCATCGCGCCCCCATCGCTCGAGGCGCTGCGCGCGAGGCTCGTGGGACGTGGGACCGACAGCCCCGAGCAGGTCGACGAGCGGCTGCGCACGGCGCGGCGAGAGCTCGCCGCCCGCCCCGAGTTCGCGCACGTGGTGGTCAACGACCGGCTCGAGGATGCGACCGACGAGCTCGTGCGGATCGTGCGAGGCAGGCTCGCCCGCGAGGGCCAGAATTCGGATCGCTAACCTTGTCTCCACACCGCTTCAGCAAAGGACACCAAACCGTTGATTTCCCCCCGTATCGACAAGCTTCTCGAGCACGTTGACTCCGACTATGCAAGCGTGATCGTCGCCGCCAAGCGCGCGCGACAGATCAACTCCTACTACCACAACCTCGGCGAGGGCACGTTCGACGAGTTTCCGCCGCCGATGGTGGATACGCGTTCGAAGAACTACCTGACGATTGCGCTCGAGGAAGTCGCCCACGGCAAGCTGAAGTACCACTACAGGTAGACGAGGGCGCGCCGTGGCCCGGTTGCTCATCGGCGTGAGCGGCGGCATCGCGGCGTACAAGGCGATCGAGACGGCGCGGCTCGCGGTCAAGTCGGGACACGCCGTGCGGGTGATCCAGACGCCGGCGAGCGAGCGGTTCGTCGGCCGCACGTCGTTCGAGGCGATCACCGGCGCGCCGGTCCTGGCCAGCGAGTTCGAGTCCGATCCGGCCCGGGGCGCGTACCCCGGCGAGCCGGCCCCTGAGCGGGCCCCGATCAGCCACCTGGCGCTGGTGCAGCGGGCGGAGTGCTACCTGATCGCTCCCGCCAGCGCGAACACGCTCGCGAAACTCGCGCACGGACACGCCGACAACCTCGTCACCACCGCGGCGCTCGCGGCTGAGTGCCCGGTCGCGGCCGCGCCCGCGATGAACAATCACATGTACGCGCACCCCGCGACCCAGGCCAACCTGCAGGCGCTCGCCCGACGCGACGTCACGATCATCCCTCCCCGGGAGGGAGACCTCGCCTCATACGGCGAGCACGGGATCGGGCGGCTCGCCGAGCCGGCGGAGCTGCTGGCCGTGTGCGAGGCGCTGCTGGCGCCCCGAACGTGGTCGGGAATCCATGTGCTGGTGACAGCCGGCGGGACTCGCGAGCTAATCGACACGATCCGCTACATCGGCAACCGATCCTCCGGCCGGATGGGCTACGCGCTCGCGACCGCAGCGTTGCGACGCGGCGCCGAGGTGACCGTGGTCGCGGCGAACGTCGCCCTCGAGCCACCGCCCGGGGCTCGGCTACTGACGGTCGAGAGCGCGGCCGACCTCAAGCGGGCCTGCGATCAGAACTTCAACTCGTGCGATGTGTTACTCATGGCGGCGGCGGTGGCCGATTTCCGACTGTCGGCTCCCGCCGCCGGCAAGCTGAAGAAGGACCAGGGGGTTCCGACGCTCGAGCTCGAGCCGACAGACGATGTGCTGAGCGGGCTCGCGGCGGCCCGCAGACCGGGGCAGCTGCTGGTCGGCTTCGCCGCAGAAACCGGCCCCGGCGCGATCGAGTACGGCGCCGACAAGCTCCGCCGAAAGGGTCTCGACGCGATTGTCGTGAACGACATCTCGACGCCCGGGATCGGGTTCGAATCCCGCGAAAACGAGGTAACCATCCTGATGGCCGGCGGGCGGCACCGCCAGGTCGCGAGAACCAGCAAGGAGCAGGTCGCGGATGCCGTACTGGACGAGATCGAGACGTTGATGGAGGAGGGAACCGGTGGAGCCGTCCGAGCAGGCGCCCGTCGCCCCGCACGAGTCTGAGCTGCACGCCGGGGTCGCACGGCGGCTCGCCGACAACATCGCCCGGGCCGTACAGATCAAGCCGGAGACGCTCGAAAACGTGCTCGTCGCGCTGGTGGCCGAGGGGCATCTCCTGGTCGAGGACTACCCCGGCGTCGGCAAGACGGCGCTCGCCCGCGCGGTGGCCCGCTCGATCGACTGCCAGTTCGCGCGCGTGCAATGCACCTCGGACCTGCTGCCGGCAGATGTGGTCGGCACCAACGTCTACGACCAGCGTGAGCAACGGTTCGAGTTCCGTCCCGGGCCGGTGTTCGCGAACGTGGTCCTGGTCGACGAGATCAATCGGGCGTCGCCGAAGACGCAGTCCGGACTGCTCGAGTGCATGCAGGAGCGACGCGTCACGGTCGACGTGCAGACCCACGAGCTGGCGCGTCCGTTCCTGGTCCTCGCGACCCAGAACCCGATCGAGTACGAGGGCACCTATCCGCTGCCCGAGGCCCAGGTCGACCGGTTCATGATCAGGATCTCGCTCGGGTATCCATCGCGCCACGCGGAGGCGGGCATGCTCGCCGACCACGAGGCGGGAGACCGGGTGCTCACGCTCGCACCGGTGGCGACCGCGGCCGAGGTGCTGGCGGCGCAGGATGCGGCCACGCGCGTGCGCGCGTCCGCGCCGCTGCGCGACTACGTGGTCCGGGTGCTGTGGCGGACGCGCGAGGATCCCCGGGTCGACCTCGGCGCCAGCCCGCGCGCTGGGCTGATGCTGTTGCGGGCGGCCAAGGCGCACGCGATGATGCGGGGCCGCGATCATGCGCTGCCGGACGACGTCCAGGCGCTGGCCGAGGCGGTGCTGGCTCACCGCCTGGTGATGGCGCCGGAGTCGCCGCGTGCGGTGGCCCGGGAGGTCGTCGCCGATGCGGTCGCGTCGGTGAGGGCGCTGTGAGCGCGGGCTGGGTGAGGGCTCTGTGAGCGCGGCCTCCGGGAGGGCGGTGTGACCGCGATCGGGAGGGCAGTGTGACCGCCATCGGGAGGGCGGCCGGCGTCGTCATCGGCGGCGTGCTGTTGACGCTGATCGCGTTCACGTTCGACTCCTCGCCGCTGTTCGTGCCCGGTGTCGCATTCGTCGTGGCCGGACTCGCCGCCCCGGCTTGGGTCTGGCTCAGCGCCCGCGGCACCACCGTGGCGCGCCGGCTGCGCACCGATCGGATCCTCGAGGAGGAGCCGCTCGAGGCGACGATCGAGATCCGTCGCGGCGGCCTGGGGGTGCCGGGTGCGGAGATCGTCGATCCTCTGGTCGATGCCTCGGTGCCGCTCGGACAGGCGCTGTCGCCGATCAGCGGCGGGCGCAAGGCCGAGGTCCGGATCGTGGCGACCTTCTCCAGGCGGGGCCTCCACCACCTCGCGCCGCCGGCGCTGATCGTTCAGGACCCGCTCGAGCTGGCGCGCATCTTCACCGTTGCGGCCGGGCCGCCCCAGGAGCTGCTGGTGTTGCCGCGCACCGAGCCGGTCCGCTGGCGCAGTCGCGACCGCGGCGCCCACCAGGCCGCGTCGGCCGCCAACACGTCCAGTGAGCCGCTGGCCGCCGTCGATGTCGACGGGCTGCGTCCCTACCGCCTCGGCACGCCGGCGTCCCGGATCCACTGGGCGGCCCTGGCCCGTGGAGCGGGCCTGCTCGAGCGCCGGCTGCGCGCCGACGGCGACACGCGGCCGCTGGTGGTGCTCGACGCCCGCAGCACCGCCGACGATCTGCTCGACGCCGCGGTCCGCGCGGCCGCGTCGCTGACGCTGGAGCTTGTGCGGCGGGGCGGCTGCGGATTGCTGCTCCCGGGCGAACGCCGCGCGGTTGCGATCGAGCCCGACCTCGGAGGCTGGCCGGCCGCCCACGCGCGGCTCGCGGTCGTAGACGGTGGCCCGGGCGTGCGGCCGCCGGTACTCGCGCCGGGCGGGCGCCTGGGTCCGCTGTTCTATGTCGCCGCGCAGCCGCTGTCCCAGCTGCGCGGCGCGCTCACGGCGGCCGGTCGAGGCGGCTGCGTGCTGGTGCTGCCGCGCGAGCTGTGCGAGTCGATGCAGCTACGCCCGAGCTTCGAGGTCGCGGGCTGTTACGGGTTCGCGGCCCGCGTCCGAGCCGGGTTTCCGATCGCCACGGAGCGCGCGGCATGAGCGCCGGCACCCCGGCGGTCGTCAGCCGCGGCGGGCGCTACGGCGTATACGCACACGCGATGCCTCCCGAGGCTGGCGCCCGGGAGCGGCCGCTGGTTCGGCTGGCGGCGTTCACCGCGCTGGCGTTGTACGGGGTCCTGCGGTGGGCGACGCTGCTCAGTCCCGCCGCCGGCGGCCGTTTGGCCGCGTTGCTCGTGCTCGCGCTCGTGCTCGCGTCCGCGGGTGGCGCGCTCGCGACCCGCAGCTCGTGGTGGGCGACGGTGGCAGCGGTGGCGGCGGTGCTGGCGATGTTCCCGTTGGCCGGCGTACCGCTCGCCTGGGTCTGGCACCTGCGGATCGCGGCGATCGCCAACGGGATCGGCGACGGGCTGTCGGCGCTCCCGCGCGCGAACGTGCCGTACACCGGGCTCAACGACTGGGTGCGGGTCGTGAACCTGCTCGGAGCCGGCGTGCTGCTGATCGACGCAGCGATCGTGCTCGCGTTCACGCCCCGGGTGCTCGGAGATCTCCGCCGCGCCGGCGCGGCGCTGCCGCTGCTGGCGCTCGCGATCGTCCCGGCCACCCTCAACCGGCCGGCGCTGCCGTACGTGCAGGGGCTGGTGCTGTTCGCGCTTGTGGCCGCGTTCATGTGGGGGGAGCGCGTGCGCACCGGTCAGGTCGCGACCGCCTGCGCGATCGCCGTCCTGGCCGGGATCGCCGGCCTGGTCGCGGCCCCGGCGCTGGACCGCCACACGCCGTGGGTCAACTACGAGGCGCTTGCGGGGACGCTGTCGACCGCGCACGTCGACATGTTCGACTGGAACCAGAGCTACGGGCCGTTGAACTGGCCTCGCGACGGCCGCGAGATCCTCGACGTGAAGGCTGTCCGTCCCGAGTACTGGAAGGCCGAGGACCTCGACATGTTCAACGGCGTCGCCTGGACGCAGGGGACGGTCGACACCGCGCCGGTGGTCCAGGCGACGGCCGCGAACCTGCGGCGCTGGACCCAGACGATCAAGGTCACGATCCTCGGCCTGGAGACGACCGACGTGATCGCGGCTGGCTACGCGACTCAGCCACAGCACGTTCCCGCGCAGGTGCTCGACGGCGAGAGCGCCGGCACCTGGGCGGTGGGCACCAGCCTCGGCCCCGGGGACAGCTATACGGTGAGTACGTACTCGCCGGAGCCGACCGCCGGACAGCTGGCCACGGCCGGCACCGATTACCCGCCGGCAATCGAGGACCACCGCACCATGACTCTGCCGCCGACCGGGATCGGAAGCGTCCAGCACCAGATCCTGTTCTCGCCGTTTCACTCGAGCCAGGCGGTCGAGAACGTCGACGGGTCGCTGCTGGCCCCGGGCGGCGACGCGATCATGACGTCCTCGCCGTACGGCGGCGCGTTCGAGCTCGCGCGGACGCTCGCGGGCGAGTCGCCGACGCCGTACGCGTTCGTGGAAAAGGTGTTGGCCTACTTGGGTCACGGCTTCACCTACAACGAGAACCCGCCGCTCTCGCAGTATCCGCTCGAGAGCTTCCTGTTCCAGTCCAAGAACGGCTACTGCCAGCAGTTCTCGGGAGCGATGGCGCTGCTGCTGCGGATGGGCGGCCTCCCAGCACGTGTGGCGGCCGGGTTCACGACCGGGACGCTTGACCGCAAGACCGGCCAGTACGTGGTCACCGACATCGACGCGCACGACTGGGTCGAAGTGTGGTTCCCGAGTTACGGCTGGGTCAAGTTCGACCCCACCCCGGCATCGGCGCCGGCGCGCAGCGGAGGGGTGCTGCCGCCGATTCTGAAGGCGGGGGACACGGGTCGTTCGGGGGTCGGTGCGATCCGCAAGCCCGACTCTGCGCCGGCGGCCGCGGGGTCGGGGCCGAAGGCCCGTTCCGGTGGCTCAACCACCCCGCTGGTCGTGCTCGGGATCGTCGCGCTAGTGGTCGTGGCTGGGCTCGTGGCGGGGGCGGTCCTCGTCACCCGCCGGCGGCGCAGGGAGCTCACCGGCGAGGAGCTGGTGGCCGAGCTCGAGCGCGCGCTGGCGCGGTGCGGGCGGCCGGTCGCGGGTGGCGTCACGCTCGCGGGCCTGGAGCAGCGATTCCGGACCTCGCCCGAGGCGGCGGGATACATCCGCGCGATCCGGCTGGCACGGTTCGCTGGGCACCGGGACGCTCCGACACCCGAGCAACGGCGGGCGCTGCGGGCGCAGCTGCGAGCCGGCCTCGGGATGGCGGGAGGCCTGCGCGCCCTGTGGGCGCTGCCGCCGCGGTGGACGCGCGAGCGAAAGCAGGGGGTGCCGGAGGGCCGCCTACACTCTCAGTAATGGACGACCTATATGAGCTCTTCAGACGCGGAACGGAACTGCTCGAGGCGGGTCACAACCACCAGGCGACGATTCCCCTGTCGCGGGCTCGCGACCTCGCTCCGGACAAGACTTCGATCCGCGAGGCGCTCGGCCGCGCTCTGTTCCACGCGCAGCGCTACGAGCAGGCGGCAGCAGAATTTCAGGCCGTGATCGAGTGCGCCCCGACCAACGACTTCGCCCAGTTCTGCCTCGGCCGTTCGTTGCAGATGCTCGGGCGGCACGCGGAGGCGCGCAAGCCGCTGGCCCTCGCCGCGTGCCTGCAACCCGGCCGCCGCGACTACCGCCTGTACCGGGATCGGGCCCGCGCGAGCGCCGCGCGAGCCGGCTTGTAGCACCGGCCAGACGGCCGTCCCGGTTGTAAACGATCGAGGTACAGGTGCTACGCTGCATACGTAGCTTTCCGTGCCGGGCGTTTCCCGGCGATGTTTGCGAAAGTGGGCGCCCGCCCGCTTTTTTTGTGACGTTTGTACGGAGGAGATCGTGAGTGCACTCCAAACTGAGATCGAAGCAAGGCTCGCCACCACCGAGCCCGATGTCGAGGTGCTGCTCGCCGAGGTCGTCCCGGGGGGCACGCTACGGCTGTTCATCGATCACCCGGATGGAGTCACGCTCGCCCTCTGCGAGCGAGTCTCGGGTTCGCTGAACGACTACCGCGATCGCTACTCGCTGGAAGTGTCCTCACCCGGGCAGGACCGGCCACTCACGAAGCCGCAGCACTACACGCGCTTTCTCGGGCGCCACGCGCGTGTACGGCTGCGGGAAGCAAAGGATGGCCACAAGAGCGTGACGGGGGAACTGGTCGGAGCCTCCGACCGGGGAGTCACGATCGCCGCGGGGGATGGGATCGTCACGATCCTCTACGAGCAGATCGCCCGCTCCAACCTCGTCCCGGGAGACTAGAGCCATGTCGAGAGAGATCGTCGAAGCCGTCCGCGGACTGGCAGCGGAGAAGAACATCTCCCACGAGAAGCTGATGGAGGCGCTCGAGGACGCCCTCCTGTCCGCCTACAAGAAGACCCCCGGATCCGCGCCGTACGCAAAGGTCGAGATGGACCGCGACAGCGGCGACTTCAAGGTCTGGGAGCTGAAGATCCCACCGGAGCTGGAGGAGCAGTTGCTGGTCGAGGCAACCACCGACCAGCAGCCGATGGTCGACCCGGAGACGGGCGAGATGCGCGAGCCACCCGAGCCGGAGATCGACCTCGAGAAACTCAAGGAGTACGAGGACCAGATTGAGATCGAGGACGTCACCCCGCACGACTTCGGGCGGATCGCCGCGCAGACGGCTAAGCAGGTGATCCTGCAGCGGATCCGCGAGGCCGAGCGCGACATGATGTTCGAGGAGTACCGCGACCGCGTCGGCGAGCTGATCACCGGGATCGTCCAGCAGAGCGACTCGCGGTACACGCTGGTGCAGCTGCGCGAGCGGGTCGAGGCGCTGCTGCCCAAGTCGGAGCAGGTCGACGGCGAGCGCTATGACCACTCGCAGCGGATCAAGGCCGTGATCAAGGATGTCTCGAACTCGACCAAGGGCCCATCGATCATCGTCTCCCGGCGCGACCCGGAACTGATCAAGTCGCTGTTCGAGCTCGAGGTGCCGGAAATCGCCGATGGGCTCGTCGAGATCACGGGCGTCGCGCGCGAGCCCGGGTACCGGTCCAAGATCGCGGTCGTCTCGCACGTCGACGGCGTCGATCCGGTCGGCGCCTGCGTGGGCCCGCGCGGCTCGCGCGTGCGGATGGTGGTCTCCGAGCTGCGGGGCGAGAAGATCGACATCATCCCCTACAACGATGAGCCGGCGCGGTTCGTCGCCAAGGCGCTGTCTCCCGCGCGCGTGAGGGAAGTGCTGGTCGATGACGCCAACAAGCAGGCGACGGTGATCGTCCCCGACGACCAGCTCTCGCTGGCGATCGGGCGCGAGGGCCAGAACGCTCGCCTTGCGGCGCGGCTGACCGGGTGGCGGATCGACATCCGCTCGGAGACCGAGTTCGCCGCCGAGGAGGCCGAGCACGGCTACGAGGAGGAGGAGGCGCAGGGACGCTGCGCGGCGATCCTCTCCAACGGCCGCCGCTGCCCGAACGCGGCTTTGCCGGGGTCGCGCTACTGCGGGATCGAGGCCCACCAGGCGCTGGCGCACAAGGACACCGACCAGCTCGAAGCCGACGCCAATGGCGACGGCGCGAGCGAGGGTGACGATGCCGGCGACCAGGCCGCAGAAAACACGGCTTCCTAGGCGATCTACACTGGCGAAGTAGATGAACAAGCGCGTCCACGAGATCGCCAAGGAGCGCGGACTTCCAGCCAAGGACGTCGTCGAGCGCCTGCGCGCGGGCGGCCTGAACGTGAAGGCCGCGTCTTCCACGGTGGACGAGGGCGAGGCCTTGCGCGTGCTGGGCAATGGCGATAGCGCGCCGCGAGGCGGCGGCGGGCGTGGCGATGGTGGCTCGCGCGGTGGCAGCGCTCAGCGGGGCGAGGGTGGCCAGCGTGGCGGTGGTGGCCAGCGCAGCGAGGCTGCCCCGCGTCGCGAAGGCGGCCCGCGCGGCGAAGGCGGCCCGCGCGGCGAAGGCGGCCCGCGCGGCGAGGGCGGCCCGCGCGGCGAAGGCGGCGGCCGCGGCGACGGTGGTCCCCGACGTGGGGACGCGGCCGCGGCGTCGAATAGGCCGCGTCGCGAGGAGGGTGGACGGCGCCGCGACGAGGGCGGCGGCCGGCGCGACGACCCATCCGGCCGGCGCGACGACCCATCCGGCCGGCGCGACGACCCATCCGGCCGGCGCGACGACCCATCCGGCCGGCGCGACGACCCATCCGGCCGGCGCGACGACCCATCCGGCCGGCGCGACGACCCATCCGGCCGGCGCGACGACGCGCCGCCGGCGCGCGATGAGACGCCGACGCGCCGCGATGAAGCCGAGGGCCAGACGCTCGGCCGCGGCGCCAACGGTGAGCCTTCGCACAAGCGGCCGACACGAGACTCCCTACAGGGCGAGCGCGCCCCCGGCACTCCCGGCGGCCGCCGCCGGGTCGTGATCGATTCGCAGGCTTCTCGCCGTGCGCCGACCGGTGGCACCCCCGCTCAGTCGAATCAACCCCCGCGCCGCCAACGCCGGGGCCGGCGCCGGCGCGGCGTCTACGACGATGAAGCCGAGTCACGTCCCGCCGCGAGCACCGCGGTCGCCGAGCCCGACGCGATCCAGATCAGGTCCGGGTCGACGGTCAAGGACGTCGCCGAGTACCTCGATGTCCCGACCTCGGTCGTGATCAAGCAGCTGATGGCGTTGGGCGAGATGAAGACGCTCACGCAGACGCTCGCGGACGAGTCGATCCAGGTGCTCGCCGCCGAGCTCGGCAAGGGGGTTGAGATCATCCACACCGAGGACGAGACGATCGTCGAGCCGGTGTACCACGACGCCGAGGACGAGCTCGTCGAGCGGGCCCCGGTGGTGACGATCATGGGTCACGTCGACCACGGCAAAACCTCGCTCCTGGACGCGATCCGCGACACCCACGTGGCGGCCGGCGAAGCGGGCGGCATCACCCAGCACATCGGCGCCTACCAGGTAGCTCACGGCGACAAGAAGGTGACCTTCCTCGACACCCCCGGCCATGAGGCGTTCACCGCGATGCGCGCCCGCGGCGCCAAGGTCACGGACATCGCCGTGATCGTCGTGGCTGCGGATGACGGCGTCAAGCCGCAGACCCAGGAGGCGGTCGACCACGCCAAAGAGGCCAGCGTGCAGATGCTCGTCGCGGTCAACAAGATCGACAAGGAGGGCGCCGACCCCACCCGGGTGCGCAGCGAGATGACCACCCTCGGGCTGCAGCCGGTCGAGTGGGGCGGCGACACCGAGTTCGTCGACGTGTCGGCCAAGACCAGGCAGGGGTTGGATGACGTGCTCGACACGATCGTCGCGATGGCCGACCTGCAAGAGCTTCGCGCCAACCCCGACGCTCCCGCCTCCGGCACCGTGATCGAGTCGCGCCTCGACCCCGGACGTGGCCCGGTGGTGACGATTCTCGTCGCACGCGGCACGCTCGAGGTCGGCGACGCGCTTGTGGCCGGCGCCCACTGGGGGCGGGTGCGGGCGATGCAGGACTTCACCGGCACGCGCGTGGCGCAGGCGCTGCCGGGCGAGCCGGTCGAGGTGCTCGGCTTCAATGGCGTGCCCGAGGCCGGCGAGCGCGTACGCGTGGTCGAGCACGAGCGCCGCGCGCGCCAGCTCGCCGGTGAGCGCGAGACGAGACTGAAGACGGAGTCGCTGGCCCGCCGCTCCGGCAAGAAGATCTCGCTCGAGGACATCTTCAAGTCCGGCCTCCAGGAGCTCAACCTGGTGCTGAAGTCGGACGTCGCCGGCTCGCTGGAGGCGATCGAGGACGAGATCGCGAAGCTGCCGCAGGACGAGGTGTCGGTGAACGTGATCCGCGGCGCGGTCGGCGCGGTGACCGAGTCCGACGTGATGCTCGCGGCGGCCTCCGATGCAGTGATTCTGGCGTTCAACGTCCGGCCGGTCGGCGACGCGCGAGCCGTCGCCGAGCGCGAGGGCGTCGAGATCCGCCACTACTCGGTCATCTACCGCGCGATCGAGGACCTCCGCAGCGCGATGCAGGGCATGCTCGCGCCGGAGGAGGTCGAGGAGACGCTGGGCTCGGCCGAGGTGCGCCAGATCTTCCGCGCATCGCGCGTGGGCACGATCGCCGGCTCGCACGTGCTCGACGGCAGGATCACACGCGGCTCGAAGGTCCGGCTGATCCGTGACGGCACGGTCGTCTACGACGGCGAGATCGCCAGCCTCCGCCGCTTCAACGATGACGTCCGTGAGGTTGCCGCGGGGTTCGATTGCGGAATCGTGCTCAGAGACTTCGCCGACATCAAAGACGGCGACGTCCTCGAGGCATACGCCACGCGCCAGATCGAGCGCGAGCTCGCCTGAACTAGACCGTGTCTGCGGGTGGCTTCGTCGCCGTGCTCGTGATCGACCTGCGCTTTCCCGATGCCGGGAGCCTGAAGGGCAAGCGCAAGGAGCTCGCCTCGATCAAGGCCCAGCTGCACCGGCGGCTGGGCGCCGCCGTGTCCGAGGTCGACCACCAGGACACGTGGCAGCGCTCAACCTTGTCGGCGGCCCTCACCGGAGGTTCGATGGCGGTCCTGAACGCGGCTGTAGACAACGTCGAGAGATGGTTGGAGGCACGCTGGCCCGACGGTGTCCGGGTGGAGAGGATCGTGGCCTCGGTGGAGGACTTGCGTGGATGATCAAAATTCCATGTTCACGCTCACACAGGTATGGATAGGATGCCCTCCGGACGGATGCGCCGCGTTGATGAGGCGGTCAGAGCAGTCCTCAGCGACGCGATCGCGACGGACCTCCAGGATCCCAGAGTGGGATTCATAACCGTGACAGGAGTCAAGACCAGCCCAGATCTGCGCCACGCCCGCGTGTACGTGAGCGTCCTCGGCGACGAGCAGGCACGCGAGGACAGTCTCGCCGGCTTGCGGTCCGCGCACGGATTCCTCCAGGGCCGGGTCGCCGCCGAGCTGTCGCTCAAGCACACCCCGACGCTCACGTTCTCATACGACGAGTCGATAACACGTGGGATGCGGATCTCGAAGCTGATCGACGAGGGACCCGATGCTTGAGAACGGGAGCCGATCGAGTCGACAGGAGGCGCTCACCGAGCTGCGCACCGCCACCAAACTGATCGTGGTCACGCACGAGAATCCCGACGGCGACGCGCTCGGCTCGCTGATCGCGATGCAGGAGATCCTCACCAAGCTCGGCAAGGACTGCGTGATGTTCATCGCCGACGACGAGTTCCCGCTGCCGAACGAGTATCGCTTTCTGCCGCTGCCCGGACTCGTCAGCGCGCCACCGCCGGACCTCGAGGAGCGGACGATCGTGTTCCTCGACTGCGGCAACCTCGAGCGAAATCCGGCCGAGGCACTCCGGAAGCCGGGAGCACAGATCCTCAACATCGACCATCACCACGACAACACGCGGTTCGGCACCGTCAACCTGGTGATCCCCGACGCCTCCTGCACCGCCGAGATCGTCTGGGATCTCATGCAAGGCCTCGGCGTGGAGCCGAGCATCACGATCGCCGAAGCGCTGTACATCGGCCTGATCACCGACACCGGAAGGTTCATGTACGAGAACACCGGACCGCGGGCCCACATCATGGCGGCCGAGCTGATCGAGGTGGGCGTCGAGCCGCCCGAGATCTACCGGCGCGTGTACGAAGAGGTCCCGTATGCCAAGCTGGCACTGCTGGCGCGCGGGCTCGCGAACGTCCAGCGGTTCGACCACGGCACCCTGACCGTTACCGCCCTTCGCAGCTGGGACTTCGCCGAGTCCGGCGCCGAGGAGAACTATTCCGAGGGAGTCGTCGACTACCTTCGTGCGGTCGAGGGCACGATCGTGGCCGCGCTCGTCCGCGACCGGATGACCGATTCCGACGGCGGCCGCCGGCAGCGCAAGGTCTCGCTCCGCGCCAGCGACGATCGCGTCGACGTGTCACGGATCGCCCGCGCTCAAGGCGGCGGCGGCCACCGCCAGGCGGCCGGCTTCACGACCGGGATGGACTGGGACGAGCTGGTGGCATTCCTCCGCCACGAGGTCGCCGATCAGCTCGCCTCGTCGGTGACGTGAGCGCCACCGACGGGGTCCTGATCAACGACAAGCCGGCTGGGATCACCTCCCATGACGTGGTCGCGGGTGTGCGCCGTTCGTTCGCCCGCAAGCTGAAGGTCGGCCACGCGGGCACGCTCGACCCGTTCGCCACCGGTCTGCTGCTGGTGCTGGTCGGGCGCGCCACGCGCGTCCAGCGGTTCCTGATGGAGTTGCCCAAGACCTACGAGGTGGTCGCCCGCTTCGGAGCCGTCTCGAGCACGGGAGATCCCGAGGGGTCGATCGTCGAGACCGGAGTCGTGCCCAACGGTGACCTCGCGCTCCCGGTCGGGGTCCTCGCGCAGCGGCCGCCGGCGTACTCGGCCGTGAAGGTCTCCGGGCGCCGCGCGTACACCCTCGCCCGCGCCGGCATCGAGGTCTCCTTGCCCGAACGCTCGGTCGAGGTCTACCGGTTCGAGGAGCAGTGGCGGGACGGGGACCGGCGCGCGTTCCTGATCGAGTGCTCGTCGGGCACGTATGTACGGAGCCTGATCGCCGATCTCGGGGACGCCTACTGCCTGTCGCTGCGGCGAACGCGGATCGGCCCGTTCAACGTCGGCGATGCGGATCCCGAGCGGGTGATCGGTCTGAACGCCGCGCTCGGCTTCCTGCCGGAGGTGCGGCTCGACGACGAGCCGGCGCGGCGGGCCGGGCATGGTGTGGCAGTCCTGGCGGGTGGCGTGGCCCCGGGTGGCGTGGTGCGGCTCACCGATGGGGATGGGTTGATCGCCGTGGCGGAGGCGCGGGATGGCGTGCTGAAGCCCGTTGTTGGGCTACGGTAGGTCGGATTTTGCGATAGGGCGGCGAGGGTTGGTCGCGGGGTAGCACGGCCGTCGTCGGCTTTGCAGCCGGCGCCGTCCGCGCTTCGGGCTGGGGAGGTCGGGGCGCAGGGGCGCCCCGTACTTGGGGCAGAGGTAGGCCGCGCCCGCCGCGCCGCCGCCGACCACGGAGCGGAGCTGGCGCCTGCCCGCCGCGCCACCCGACCTCGGGGCAGAGGTGGCGCCCGCCGCGCCGGCCCTACCCACGAAACCGGCATGAGACCCCCAAAAAAGCATGCTCAAGTCCCCAAATCCGCGCCCGGATCCGGCGCTTGGGAAATTGAGCACGGTAGTGATGCTGTCGCAAAATTCTCCGGGCGCCCGGAAGCGCATTTCTAGGCGCTACTGGTCTTGGTTCCCTGCGGGACACATCGCTCGCGGCCCTTCGCCCGGGCTTAGAACACCGCATATCCGCCGAATTCCGCGTTGGTTGTCATGCTCGATTTCCCAAACCGTGGCGGGCGGATTCGATTTGGGAAGTCGAGCAAGTCGGATTCGGGTGCATCGGCGTCGTTCGGCCGTGACGCCACGGCCCCGACCGTCCCCGCCCCGCGCCGGCGCCTGACGGCGAGCCCACCCTCTCCCCAGCCGCCGTTACCAGCCGCCCGCCCCGCGCCGGCGCCTGACGGCCAGCCCACCCCCTCCCGAGCCGCCGTTACCAGCCGCCCGCCCCGTGCCCGCGCCTCACGGTCCGAACGATGCCCCAGAAAGAACCCGCCGCCACCCCGGTCAGGACGTCTCTGAGGGGCCGCCCACCGATTGGCCCGTCTAGGCTTCGGCGCCGATGCGCGTCACAGAGCTCTCAGGCGCCGAGCCGCGCCCGCGCAGGATTGCGGTCGGCGAGTTCGACGGCGTTCATCTCGGTCACCGCGAGGTGATTCGCGGCAGCGACACCGTGCTGACGTTCGAGCCGCACCCGCTCCGGGTGGTGAGGCCGGAGGCGGCGCCGAAGCTGATCACGAGCCTCGATGCCAAGGCCGAGCTGATCGGGCAGCTGGGGGTCGAGGAGCTGGTCGTGATTCCGTTCGATCAGGGGTTCGCCATGCAGAGCCCGCAGGAGTTCATCGATCATGTGCTGGTCGGGACGTTGGGCGCGACGCGGGTGTCGGTGGGAGAGAACTTTCGCTTCGGCCATCTGGCGGCGGGCCACACCGCGATGCTGGCCGCCGACCCGCGGTTCGAGACCCGGGTCACGCCGCTGGTGGAGGTCGATGGCGAGGTCGTCTCGTCGAGCCACATCCGGGGTCTGCTGCTGGCCGGCGAGGTCGAGCATGCGGCGCGGTTCCTGGGGGCCCCGTTCCAGATCCGGGGCGAGGTCGTGGTCGGCGACCGACGGGGTCACCTGCTGGGCTTTCCGACCGCCAACATCGTCCCTGACGAGGCGCTCGTGTGTCCGGGTCACGGGGTCTACGTGGCGCGGGCGAACGGGGACTGCGCTGCCGTCAGCGTGGGCGTGCGGCCGACGTTCGGAACCGGCCGCGCGGTGCTCGTCGAGGCGTACCTGCTGGACCGTGATGTCGACCTCTACGGGCAGAGCCTGAAGATCGACTTCACCGCTCGGCTGCGCGGCGAGCGCCGGTTCGACTCGGTGGGGGCGCTGGTCGAGCAGATGAAGCTCGACATCCAGCGGACCCGTGAGCTGTGCGGCTGATCTCGGCGGGTCGTCCGGGAGGCAGCCGATGGCGCTCTGCTAGCCTCAGCGACCGCATGACACTGACTCAGGACCGCAAGCGAGAGCTGATCGCGAAGTTCGGCGAGAACGAGGCCGACACCGGCAAGGCCGAGGTCCAGATCGCGCTGCTGACGGCGCGGATCAACGGCCTCACCGACCACTTGCGCACGCACCGCAAGGACCACCATTCCCGCCGCGGGCTGTTGATGCTCGTGGGGCGCCGGCGGAGGTTCCTCAATTACCTCCAGCGCACCGATCTCGACCGTTACCGGTCGCTGGTGCGCGAGCTGGGCCTGCGCAAGTGATCCCGCCGCCAGACGGGCCGATCGAGGCTGGGGCGCCGGCGCCCGAGTTCACGCTCAGGCGTGAGGACGGCAGCGAGTTCACCCGCGCCGATCTGAACGGGAACACGACCGTGTTCGTCTTCTACCCGTTCGCGTTCAGCCCCGTCTGCACCGACCAGCTCAACCTCTACCACGAGATGCTGGAGGAGTTCGCGGCGCGGGGCGCGACGCTGTATGGCGTCTCGTGCGATGCCACGTACGCGCAAGCGGCGTTCCGGGAGAAGCTCGGGGTGGCGATCGAGCAGCTGTCGGACTTCGAGCCGAAGGGTGCCGCCTGCCGGGCGTTCGGCGTCTACCACCCGGGCGGGTTCCCGCAGCGCGCGCTCGTCGTGGTCGGTCCGGACGGCGTTGTCAAGTGGAGCTACCAGGCCGCCTCGCCGGCCGAGCTGCCTGGGGCGAACCTGATCTTCGACGCGCTGAGTGGCTGACCTGAGCTCGGCGCCGGTCCCCGAGCCGGCGCGCGACGATCACCTGAGGGGCCCCGACCATGCGCCGGTGGTGATCGTGTACGGCGACTTCGAGTGCCCGTTCTGCGCCGCGCTAGAGGCGCGGCTCAGCGCGCTGCGGTCGCGCCAGGTGTTCCGCCACTTCCCGATCCGCTCGAGTCATCCCCGAGCGTGGCCGGCGGCCTGCGCGGCGGAGGCCGCGGGTCTGCAAGGGCGCTTCTGGGAGATGCACGACTCGTTGTACGCCGACCAGGGCCGGCTCGAGGACCCGCACCTGTGGGAGCGCGCGCGCTCGCTCGGGCTGAACGTGGAGCGGTTCGACGCCGATCGCCGGTCCGAGACCGTCCGGGCGCGCGTCAAGCGTGACTTCCAGTCGGGTGTGCGCGCCGGCGTCGTGACGACGCCGACCGTGTTCGCCGGCGGGGATATGCACGCGGGGCGGATCGACCCCGCGGTTCTCGCCGGCCTTGCCGGCTAGTGGGCCGACCGGACACGGGAGCTCCACCAGCGCCGGCGCGGGCGGCCGACGGTTAGCCGGCGCGGGCGGCCGACGGTTAGCCGGCGCGGGCGGCCGACGGTCAGCCGGCGCGCCTGGTCGCCGCCGCAGCGCCCGCTTGGGGGAATGCGCGCTCGATGTCCTCGAGGCTGAGGCTGCGGCCGCGAAGGGGTTGACTCGAAGCGCTGGCGGTCACCGCCGATCGGATCAGGTCGAGGTGGCGGGCGACGATCTCGTCGTCCACATGGGCTAGGGCGCTCGCCACCTCGCACACCCCCTTGAGCATGAACATGAGGTCGATCGCCCCGACGTCGCCGCGCACCGCGCCGGCCGCCTGGGCTCGGGTGAGGAGCACATCCAGCACGCCGACCACCTCCGCGTGGGCGGCGCGGATGTCGCAGTTGGCCAGCCACGTATCGGCGACCGCATCGACGAGCGCGCGGTCGAGCCGCTGAGCGCCGGCAAGCTCGCCGAGGAACTCGAACAGTGCCTCGCCGGCATCGTCGGCGTCCAGTAGTGCGCGGCCATTCTTCGCCGCCTCGGTCATCCGCTCGACCACGATCGCCGCGATCAGATCGTCCTTGGTCGGAAAGTTGCGGAACAGGGTCCCGCGGCCGACGCCGGCGCACTGGGCGATCTCGGCGACGCCGACCTCGAGGCCGCGCTCGCTGAACAGCTCCATCGCCGCCTCCAGCACCCGGGTGCGATTTCGCTCCGCGTCCGCACGCAGGTGCCTGTCCTCAGACGACATTGCACCCATATTCTGCTACACCGCCCGCTACGCCGCGACCGACGCGGGGACAGCTCCAGGTCCAGGGCTCGCACGTCGCGCGGTCGGATCGCCACGGCGAGGATCACCGCGCCGGGGGCGAACATCACCGCCGCCGCCCAGAACGCGACGTGGTACCCGGACACTCGCGCCGCCAGTACGCCGGCGGGGGTGACGTGACCGACGAGGCCATGCAGGAGCTTCGTGGTCTGGCTCGCGGCCAGCGTCGACAGGATCGCGAGGCCGAGCGAGCCACCGACCTGCTGTGCGGTGTTGAACAACCCCGAGGCGAGCCCCGAGTCCTCCGGCTTGACCCCACCGGTCGCAAGCAGCGTGATCGGCACGAACGTCAAGCCCATGCCGATTGCCAGCGGCATCAGTCCGCTCAGCAGGTTGCCCACATAGCTGCCGTGGACCGGAAGCTGGGTCAGCACGACCATCCCGACGGTGGCGAGCGAGACTCCCAGAATCGAGACGCCGCGCACGCCGACCCGCTTGATCAGGCCCTGCGCGATGCCGGCCCCGATCACGATCCCGACGGTCACCGGCAGGAACGCCAATCCCGCCCGCAGCGGGCTGTAGCCGAGGATCTCCTGCACGTACAGCGACGCGAAGAAGAACATCCCGAACATCCCCGACGCCACCAGCAGCAGTACCCCGTCGGCGACCGCCAGCGTCCTGATCCGGAAGATGCTGAGCCGCATCAACGGCGCCACGCTGCGCCGCTCGATCACCACGAACAGCGCCAGCAGCGCCAGACCCGCGGCCATCAGGCCGATCGTCCAGGCGGAGCCCCAGCCGTAGTCCTGGGCCTTGACGATCGCGAACACGAGCACGACCAATCCCGAGATGACGGTGAAGGCGCCGGCGAGGTCGAACCCACGATGGACGCCATCGGCCCGCGACTCGGGCACGAACCGCAGCGCCAACAGCAGCGCCACAGCGCCGAGCGGCACGTTGACGAAGAAGATCCACGGCCACGAGACGAGATCCGTCAGCGCACCACCGAGCAGCAGCCCGACAGCGCCACCGCCGGCGGCGATCGCGCTCCAGACGCCCAGCGCCTTGGTCCGCTCCTCCTGGCTCGTGAAGGTGGTTGTGATGATCGACAGCGCCGCCGGCGACACCAGCGCCCCACCGAGCCCCTGCAATCCGCGCCCGACGATCAGCATGCCCGAGGATTGCGCCAGCCCGTTGAACAACGAGGCCAGCGAGAACAACGCCACGCCGGCGATGAACAGGCGCTTACGCCCGAGCAGGTCCGCCGCCCGGCCACCCAACAGCAGGAAGCCGCCGAAGATCAGCGTGTACGCGTTGACGACCCACGGCAGGCTCGCGGGGGAGAAGTGCAGGCCGCGCTGAATCGAGGGCAGCGCCACATTGACGATCGTCGCGTCGAGCACGACCATGAACTGGGCCAGGCAGGCGATCACGAGGACCAACCAGGGATTGGTGGCCGCGTTCCTCGACGGCTGCGCGACCGGTGTGGCGGATGCGGTGGCGGACATGGGCGCTCCTGAGCCTGAGCGGGTGTAAACTGGAACTCTGCGGTCCGTTTAGACTAGCACAAGCGGACCGGAGGGTCCGGTTATCGGAAGAAGGCGCTGCTCGCGGGGGTAGGCGACCACCTCAACCGGCCCCGCGCCCGGACTCGCGGCCGCCGGCCCGCTACCATCAAGAGCGTTCGGAATAAGAAACAGAAGAAACGAAGCGCTCCGCCGACCGAAGGGCGGAGGAAGAAGGGAAACTGAATATGTCTGACGCCGTTACGCGGGTCTCCGTCGAGGTCGAGGGCAAGGAGATCTCGTTCGAGACCGGCAAGCTGGCCAAGCAGGCCTCCGGCGCCGTGGTCGTCCGAGCGGGCGACACGATGGTTCTTTGCACCGCCACCGCGGGCAACCTCCGGGACGTCGACTTCTTGCCACTCACGGTTGATGTCGAGGAGCGGATGTATGCGGCCGGGAAAATCCCCGGCTCATTTTTCAAGCGCGAGGGGCGCGCGGGGGAGAAGGCGACGCTCACCGCGCGCCTGATCGACCGGCCGATCCGGCCGCTGTTCCCGAAGGGATGGCGGTACGAGACGCAGCTGGTGGCGATGCCGATCTCGGTTGACCACGTGAATCCGTACGACGTGCTGGCGATGAACGGCGCCTCCGCGGCGCTGATGGTCTCCAACGTCCCGTTTCCGATCCCGGTCGGCGCGGTCCGGATCGGCAAGGTCGACGGCAACTTCGTCGTCAACCCCGACGAGGAGGACCTGACCGAGAGCACGGAGCTCGATCTCATCGTGGCCGGTACCGAGGAAGCGATCCTGATGGTCGAGGCGGGCGCGAACGAGATCCCGGAGGCCGAGATTCTCGACGCACTCGACATCGCCCACGGGGAGATCAAGAAGCTGTGCGCGGCGCAACGCGAGCTGACCGAGCGGGCCGGCAAGCCGAAGACTGAGGTCGAGGTTCCGGAGGTGCACGCGGAGCTGTATGAGCAGATCAAGGCCTCGCACGGTGCCGCGCTCGACGCGGCGACCCAGGTCGAGGACAAGCTCGAGCGCCAGGATGCGTGCAGCGCGGTCGAGGAGCAGGTGCTCATGCAGTACGCCGGCGATCCTGAGGCAGCGACCTACCCGGAGTACAAGGTCAACGCCCAGCGCGCCTTCGACAAGCTCGAGAAGACGCTGATCCGGGAGCGGATCGCGGTCCACAAGAAGCGCCCCGACGGCCGCACCTCGGATCAGATCCGGCCGCTCTCGATCGAGGTCGGCGTGTCGCCCCGGGCGCACGGCTCGGCGCTGTTCACGCGCGGCCAGACGCAGGCGCTGAGCGTGGTCGCGCTCGGCACCACGCGCGAGGAGATGCGACTCGACACGCTCGGGCTGGAGACCGCCAAGCGCTATTTCCACCACTACAACTTCCCGCCGTTCTCGGTCGGTGAGGCCGGGTTCATGCGTGGGCCCAAGCGCCGCGACATCGGCCACGGGGCGCTCGCCGAGCGGGCGCTGGCGCCGATGATCCCGAGCCAGGAGGAGTTCCCGTACACGATCCGCGTGGTCTCGGACATCCTCGAGTCCAACGGCTCGTCGTCGATGGCGAGCGTGTGCGGCTCGACGCTGTCGCTGATGGACGCGGGCGTGCCGATCAAGAGCTCGGTCGCGGGGATCGCGATGGGCCTGATCAAGGAGGGTGACGACTACATCATCCTCACCGACATCGCGGGGGTCGAGGACCATCTCGGCGACATGGACTTCAAGGTCGCCGGCACCGACCGCGGTATCACCGCGTTGCAGATGGACATCAAGATCACCGGCGTCACGTTCGAGATCCTGCGCGACGCGCTGTCGCAGGCGAAGGTCGCCAGGGAGTTCATCCTCGGCGAGATGGCGAAGGTGATCGACGCGCCGCGCGCGGAGCTGTCAAAGCACGCGCCGCGGATCTCGACCGTCCAGATCGACCCCGAGAAGATCGGCCTGCTGATCGGCAAGGGCGGCGAGACGATCCGCGCGCTGCAGGAGGAGTTCGACGCCCAGATCGACGTCAACGACGAGGGCCAGGTGCTGGTCTACGCGTCCGACGGCGAGCGCGGCGATGCGCTCGTCGATCGGATCCGCTCGATGACCAAGGAGGTCGAGGTCGGCGACGAGTTCACCGGCAAGGTCGTCAAGACGACCACGTTCGGCGCGTTCGTCGAGCTCTCCAAGGGCACCGACGGCCTGCTGCACATCTCCAACATCGCTCCCGGTCGGAGGATCGGGACCGTCGAGGAGGTGCTCAACAAGGGCGACGAACTGTCCGTCCGCGTGGTCGAGGTCGACCGCGAGCGCGGCCGCATCGGCCTGCGCCTGGCAGACGATCCGGAGGTCGCGGGCAAGTCGGTCGAGGAGCTGGCCGCCGTCGGCAGCGGCGACAGCGGACCGCCGCGCCGGGAGCGTGGCGGACGCGAGGGTCGCGATCGCGACCGTGATCGTGGACGCGGGCCTCGGGGCCGCGACGGCGATCGCGGGCGTGACGGAGATCGTGCCCGTGAGGGAGATCGTGCCCGTGAGGGAGATCGTGCCCGTGAAGGAGATCGTGCCCGTGAGGGAGATCGTGCCCGTGAGGGAGATCGCGGCGGCGACCGTGGGCGCGTGCGCGACCGCGATCCCGACCGCCCGCGCTACTAGCAGTCGTGGTGCAGGAGCACCGGCTGACGACGCTCGAGTCGGGCGTCAGGATCGTGACGGAGGCAATGCCCTCCGTCCGGTCCGTGTCGCTCGGCTTCTGGATCGGGACCGGATCACGGGCTGAATCCGACCAGCAGGCGGGGCTCTCCCACCTGCTCGAGCATCTCCTGTTCAAGGGCTCCTCCAAGTACGGCTCGCTGGAGATCGACCAGATCTTCGACGCGATGGGCGCCGAGCTGAACGCCGGCACCGGCAAGGAGACGACCTCGGTGTACGCCCGCGTGATCGACCAGCACGTTCCCGAGGCGTTCGACGTGATGGCCGACATGGTGTTCCGTCCCGCACTCACGGATGTCGACTCCGAGCGGGCGGTGATCCTCGAGGAGATCGCGATGTACGAGGACGATCCCCAGGAGAAGGTGTTCGATGTGTTCGGCGAGGCGGTGTTCGGAGACCATCCGCTCGGCCGCGCGATCATCGGCCGCGCGCCAGTGATCGCAGACACGCCGGTGGCCGAGATCGCGCAGTTCTACGCCTCCAGGTACGCGCCAGGCAACATCGTGATCGCCGCCGCCGGCGCCGTCGATCACGACGCGTTCGTCGAGCTCGCCCGCGAGCGCGTGCAGGCGGGAGCGGCCTCGGCCGTGCCGGCGACTCCGCCGGCGCCCGAGCCGTCACCGCCGCGGCGTCGCTTCGAGCGCAAGGACACCGAGCAGTACCACGTCTGCCTGGGCGGGCCCGGGCTGTCGCGCCACGACGATCGGCGGTTCGCGCTGCGGGTGCTCGACACGATCTTCGGGGGCACCTCGTCGTCGCGGCTGTTCCAGGAGGTGCGCGAGCAACGTGGGCTCGCGTACGCCGTGTACTCGTTCACGAGCGCCTACCAGGACACGGGTCAGGTCGGGTGCTACGTCGGCACGCGCGCCGAGAACCTGGCCGAGGCGATGACCGTGGTCGGTACCGAGCTCGCCAGGATCAGAGCGCAACCGGCCACCGAGGAGGAGCTGCGGCGCGCCAAGGAGAACCTCAAGGGTCGGGTCGTGCTGGCGCTGGAGTCGACCAGCGCGCGGATGAACAGGCTCGGCTCCGAGCTGCTGGCGACGGCGCCGCTGCTGTCACTGGACGAGGTCGTCGAGCGGATCGACGCGGTCTCGCACGAGGATCTGGCCGGCTTGGCGGAGGAGTTGTGGTACCCCGCGCAGCTGTCGGTGGCGGGCATCGGTCCCGACGAGGGTCACTTCGACGAGGCGGTGCAAGGCGCACTCGGCGCGGAGGCGCTGAATTGATCCGCGTCGCGGTCGCCGGCGCCGCGGGACGGATGGGGGAGACGGTCTGCCGGGCGGTGGAGGGCGCTGCGGACATGGAGCTCGTTGCCCGCGCCGATCCGGCGCTCGGCGCGACGCTCGCCGACGCGCTCGCCGCCAAGCCCGACGTGCTGGTCGACTTCACGGTCCCCGCGAGCGCGCTCGCCAACGCGCGCCAGGCAGTGGCGGCGGGCGTCCACACGGTGATCGGGACCACCGGCTTCGACCCGGCCGAGCTCGGCGAGCTTGCCGGCGCCGGCGCAAACGTGTTCATCGCGCCGAACTTCGCGATCGGGGCGGTGCTGATGATGCAGTTCGCGACCGAGGCGGCCCGGCACATGGCCCGGGCGGAGATCATCGAGCTGCACCACGATCGCAAGCTCGACAAGCCGAGCGGCACGGCGGCGCGCACCGCCGCCCTGATGCAGGCCGCCGGCGGGGATCTCGCCGAGGTCCCGGTTCACTCCGTGCGGCTGCCCGGGTTGGTGGCCCACCAGGAGGTGATCCTCGGAGACGTGGGTCAGACGCTCACGATCCGCCACGACTCGATCGACCGCGAGTCGTTCATGCCCGGCGTGCTGCTCGCGATCCGCCGAGTAGGCGACCTGACCGAGTCGCCGGTGATCGGGCTCGAGCGGCTGCTCGACCCCGCGCGCCGGAGCTAGTGCCCGCCTTCGCAAATACGCTCTCATTCGAGCGGCCCCCAGTCGGGCCGCTCGCGAACGGGTCGGTCTAATCGCCCTTGCGCTTCGAGTCGCCGGTCAGCTTCGAGCTCAGGTGGTCGAGCTCCTCGAGCAGATCCGACACCCGTTTGGCGACGCCGGCCTTATCGGCCTCGTCCGACAGTCGCTCCGAGGCGTGCGAGAGCCGATCGGCGAGCTCCGCGCCGGCATCCGCCAGGATCTTGCCGAAGCTGTCGTCGGTCCTCACGTAGCCGAGCTCTTCGTCTGACGGCCGGCCGGTGGCCTCCGCGGCCGCCTCGCGCGCCTCGCGGCGGGCGCGCTCGCTGGCGGCGTGCGCCTCGCGCGCCTCGCGGCGGGCGCGCTCGCTGGCGGCGTGCGCCTCGCGCAGCTCGCGCTCGAGGTCCGCGAGTTTGGACTCGACCGCGGGATCGGCGTCGGGATTCGGTCGCGGCTCCGCCGGGCGCGGCCGGGTGCGGGGCGGAGGGCCGGCCGCGCGCGGCCCTGTGGCCGGGCCCGAGGCCGTCGAGGACCTGCCCGATGCTCGCAGCGCCGTGACACGCCCGTACGCCTCCTGGATCTCCTCGAACCGGCGCGCCGATTCGGCCGAGCCGCGATTGTGGTCGGGGTGGTGCTGCTGCACCAGCCGGCGGTAGGCGGCGCGCAACTCCGCATCCGAGACGCCGGGGCTCACGCCGAGCGTCTTGTAGGGGTCAGTGATCGGTGCCGCCATCGTCGCTCAGAGAGTAGACATATTGACGCGGTGTTAAGTCGACCACCCGAGTAGGGGGCTTATCCATCCGGCCATTTTCGTGCGCCCATGCCCGCGCTATGTTGTGAGCGTTCACACCGTGATCGCCGATGGAGGTTGGAATGGCTTGGAAGCGCAATGTGCTCGTCGTGGCGAATGTGACGGCGACCTCGGACATGCTATTGGCAACGCTCGAGGCTCTCGCCGAGCGCGAACCGACCGAGTTCACGCTGGTCGTTCCGGCGACGCCGTTCGGCGGCGGCAGAACCGCCGCCGTGCGCAAGCTCCACGAGGCGATCGAGCGGCTCCGAGCCGTCGGGCTCGAGATCGACGGCATCGTTGGCGCCTCCGACCCGCTGGTCGCGGTCACGGACGCCTGGGATCCGAGAAAGTACGACGAGATCATCATCTCGACGCTCCCGATGCGCTTCTCCAAGTGGCTTCGCGCCGGGCTCCCTGACCGCGTCTCGAAGCTAACCGGCGCGCCGGTGACGCATCTGATCTCGGACCCGCCAAAGCCGGTGCCCGAGACCGAGCCGGCGCCCGTCCGCGAACGCAAGGGCGTGATGGCGCCGCTGTCGGTGCTGGCCTGGGGTGGGCAGCGCGAGCAATGAAGCTCGTGCCTCTGAGATAATCCCCACCGATGCCCGTTCGCCTCGGCGCCATCCTGACCGCGATGGTCACGCCGTTCGACGCCGCTGGATGCCTCGACGAGGAGGCCGCGGCGCGCCTGATGCACCATCTCGCCGACCGCGGCTCCGATGGCCTGGTCGTGTGCGGAACGACGGGTGAGGCCTCGACGCTCTCCGACGAGGAGCAGTTGCGGATGATCGCGCTGGCGGTGAAGGAGTTGGGCGGCCGGCGGACGATTGTCGCCGGCGTAGGCTCGAACGACACCCGTCATGCCGTGCAGCTGACCGAGCGTGCGACCGAGCTCGGTCCGGACGCGCTGCTGTCGGTCAATCCGTACTACAACCGGCCCAGCCGCCGCGGGATCGTGCGCCACTACGAGGAGGTGGTGCGGGCCACGAACCTGCCGATCCTCCTGTACAACATCCCCCAGCGCACAGCGTCGGACCTGCCCAACGATCTGCTCGCCGAGCTCGCGCAGCTCGACAACATCTTCGCTGTCAAACAGGCGAACCCCGCGAACCTCGCCAAGATCGACGGACTCCAGATCTACGCCGGCAACGACGACCTGCTGGCCAAGGTGCTCGACATGGGCGAGCCCGGTGGGGTGCTGGTCGCGAGCCATCTGTTCGGCGAGGAGATGCACCGGATGGTTGACGAACCCGAGCACCGCCACGCGATCGACGAGAGCCTCGACGACGCGTATCGCGACATGGGGGTGGGGCCGCTGGCGTGCAGCACCAAGGCGGCGCTGAACCTGCTCGGGCTCGACGTGGGGGCGCCGCGGCTCCCGTACGTCGAGCTCGACGAGCGTGAGACGGCGACCCTCCGCGCGATGCTCGAGCGTCACGGCCTGCTTCAAACAGCGCGCGCGTGACGAGCACGCTGCGGGTCCTGCCCCTCGGGGGGCTGGGCGAGATCGGCAAGAACATGACGGTCGTCGAATACGAGGGCCGGATCGTGGTCGTCGACACCGGGCTGCGATTCCCGACCGCGGACATGCTCGGGATCGATCTGGTGCTGCCCGACTTCACCTATCTCCGAGATCGGGCCGCGGACATCGAGGCAATCGTGATCACCCACGGCCACGAGGACCATCTCGGCGCCCTGCCATGGGTGCTGCGCGAGCTGCTCGATCCCGGCCCGACCGTGTACGGCGGCCGCTTGACGATCGCGATGGCGCGCTCGAAGCTCGACGAGCACAACCTCCGCGATGCGCCGCTCGAGGATCTCGACGCGGGCGACCAGCTCGAGCTCGGTCCGTTCACGGTCGAGCTGATCCACATGACCCACTCGATCCCGGACTCGTGCGCGGTCGCGCTCACGACCGAGCTGGGGACGGTGCTCGTGACCGGCGACTACAAGTTCGACCAGACCCCCGTCGACGGGCCCCCGGCCGACGTCTCGCGCCTGGCCGAGCTCGGACGGGACGGGCTGCTGTTGCTGTGCGGCGACTCGACCAACGCCGACCGACCCGGCTTCTCGCCCTCTGAGCGCGAGGTGGGCCCGCAGCTCGAGGAGGTGTTCGCGCACGCCCAGGGACGGATCATCGTGACCAGCTTCGCGTCCAACATTCATCGCGTGCAGCAGGTGGTCGATGCCGCCGCGGCACTCGGCCGCAAGGTCGCGCTGGTTGGCCGCTCGATGCGCAAGAACGTCAACATCGGCCGGTCACTCGGCCACATCGAGATTCCCGAGGGGATGCAGATCCAGCCCCAGGAGGTCGAGGACTGGCCCGAGCACAGGGTCGTGGTGATCTCGACCGGATCCCAGGGCGAGCCGCTATCGGCCCTGCGTCGGATGGCGCACAACGACCATCGCCTGATCCAGCTGCATCGCGGCGACACAGTCGTGTTCTCGGCCACGCCGATTCCCGGCAACGAACGGGCCGTGAACGAGACGGTCGACCGGCTCTACCACATCGGCTGCGACGTGATCACCCCGCGCGAGGCGCCGATTCACGCCTCCGGGCACGGTTACTCCGAAGAGCTGAAGCTGATGCTGAACCTCGTCAAGCCGCGCTACGTGATGCCCATGCACGGCGACCACAAGCGAATCCACCTGCACGCACAGCTCGCGGACGCGGTCGGGATCGACCCCGACGACGTGTTCCAGGGCGAGAACGGGCTACCTCTCGAGATCACCGCGCAGGGCGCCCGGTTCGGCGAGGCCGAGCAGTCGGGGATGATCTTCGTCGACGGCGTCGACATTGGCGACCCCGCCGACGTCGCGCTCCGGGACCGGCGGATGCTGTCGGCCGACGGGATCTTCATCGTCGTCGCCACGATCTCGGAGCAGAACGGTCAGCCGGTCGCGCCGACCGAGGTGATCTTCCGTGGCGTTCCGTTCATCGAGCAGGCAGGCGAGCTGGTGCAGGACATCCGGGCCGAGGTCGAGCGCTCGCTGGCGGCGGCCGCGCACGATGGAATCCGGGAGATCGATCTACTCCAGCAGGAGCTTCACGACGACCTGGCGGCGTTCGTCTACGACCGGCTCCGCCGCCGTCCGATGGTGCTGCCGGTCGTGGTCGAGGTGTAGCTGGGGTCGCCGTCGGCCGGTTGGCCAGCGGTTGGGATTCGGATCACGAACCGGGTGCCGGTGCCGGCGGCAGGCGGCTCGAGCGTCACCGTCCCGCCGTGCGACTCGGTCACCGCCTGCACGATCGCCAGACCGAGGCCGGATCCGCGGCCGCCGTCGCCGGCGCCGCGGACGAACCGTTCGAACACCCGGCGCTCGATCTCGGGCGGGATCCCGGGGCCGTCGTCCTCGACGATCAGCATCGCGGTCCCGTTCTCGGTCGCGGTCGCGGCGCGCACGTGCGTCCCGGGCGGCGTGTGCCGGATCGCGTTCTCGACCAGGTTCAACGCTACCCGGTGTAGATCGTCCCTGATCCCGGACACGACGGCCGGCCCGGCGTCGATCGACAGCTCATGCTGCTCGCCCACCGGCCACAGCTCTGACGCGGCCTCGGTCAAGACCTCGGCCAGGTCGGTCGGCTGATGGGGCGGCGCCCGCTTTGCGTCCGCGCGGGCGAGCAGCAGCAGATCACCGACCAGGCGGCGCATCCGCCGGGTCGATCGCAGCGCGGCTTGCGCGGACTCGGCCTGCTCGCCCTCCAGCTCCTCGGTCAGCAGCTCCAGGTTCGCGAGCACGCTCGTCAGCGGCGTGCGAAGCTCGTGCGAAGCGTCGGCCACGAACTCCCGCTGGCGGTTGAGCATCGTCTCGGTCTCGCCGCGGGCGGCGTCGAGCGCGCCAAGCATCCCCTCGAGAGTTCGCGCGAGCTCAGCGACCTCGTCGTTGGCCTCGGGGTGCGGGACGTGGCGGCGGGGATCGCGGGTGCGCTCGATTTCGCGGGCCGCGTCGGTCAGCTGCCTGATCGGGCGCATCGCGCGCTGCGCGGTCGCGAGCCCGGCGAGCAGCGCCAGCGCGGTCCCGCCGATCACGCCGAGCAACAGGAAGATGCGCACGCGCGCGAGCGTGTGGTCGAGATCCGACAGGGGGCGCGCATATAGAAGCTGGCCGTCGTAGTGGATCGGAGCGTTGATCTCGAGTCCGCGCACGGCGACCCGATATCCGGATTGGTTGAACTCGCCGTTCGACTGCGGCGGCGGGTCGATGAACAGCGACGTGCCGAAGTTGAACGGTGCCTTCGACTTGACCCTCCGAAACTGGTTCTGCGTGCAGTACAACGTCCCGTCGGCGAAGATCCTAATCTGGGCGTCCTCGGCGCCGGCGTAGTCGCTGAGGCTGACCGGCTGGCTGTTGCAGTTCAGCTGCGCGCGGACGAACTTCAGCTGCCCGTTCAGCTCCTGTTGGAGGCGGTCGGCGGCGCGCGTGACCTCGCCGTTGAACTGGCTCGCGACCTGGCGATCGGTGAGCACGCCGACGACCGCCGCGAACGCGGCCAGGATCACGAACGTCAGGGCCGCCGACCCGCCTGCCAGCCGCCAGCGGATCGGGACCGTCCTATATGCGGAGAACGTAGCCCGCGCCGCGGATCGTGTGTAGGAGCCGAGGCTCGCCACCGGCTTCAAGCTTCCTTCTTAGGTTGGAGACGAAGACTTCAATCGTGTTGGTCATCGAGAACGGGTCATAGCCCCACACCTCGTCGAGCAGGCGCTGGCGCGAGATCACGATCCGCTCGTTCCGCATCAGGTACTCGAGCAGCTCGAACTCGCGCTGGGTCAAATCGATCGTGCGTCCCGTCCGGGACACCTCGTGCGTGTCGGGGTTCAGCTTCAGATCGCCGACCGTGAGCGCGGCCTGCCCGCGCGGCGGGCGGCGCCGCAACAACGCCCGCAGCCGGGCGAGGAGCTCCTGGCGCTCGAACGGCTTGACCAGGTAGTCGTCGGCGCCGGAGTCCAGCCCCTCGACCCGCGCCTCGACCGCGTCCCGGGCGGTCAGCACGAGGATCGGGACGTCGTCGGTCTGGCGCAGCGTCTTGGCGACCTCGATCCCGTCGAGGCCCGGGAGACCGAGATCGAGGATCACCAGGTCTGGCAGGAATCCGTGCGCGAGGTCCAGCGCGCTGATCCCGTCGCCGGCGAGCTTGACGTCGTAGCCCTCCATCCGCAGCGAGCGCTGCAGGACCTGGGCGATCGCGTCGTCGTCCTCGACCACCAGAACGCGTGGAGGGCGTTCGTAATCAACCATGCTCGTTGGATGGTACGGCGGCTTAGCGGTTGTTCGTCCGATATTTAGTGCAGCTTGATACGTGGCAGGAGGCGAACCGGGCCCGTCGAAGTAGGCCCATTGCGATCATGCCCGCCCGCCGCCGCAAGAAGCCGCCGCCGAAGCGCGCGAAGCGCTCGGCGCTCGCGAGCGTCCGGTTGCGGATCCCGTCGCTGCGGTTCGAGCTTCGGCCCCAGCACGTCGACATCATCGGGCTGGCGCTGATCGCGCTCGGGATCTTCCTGGCCGGCGTCGCGTATCTTCATTGGGCCGGCGGGACGCTCGGCAATGGTTCGGTGCAGGCGACGCGGTTCGTCCTCGGCGCGCTCGGATACGCGATCCCGGCCGGGCTCGTGGCGACCGGCGCGCTGGTTTTGTTCCGGGAGCTGAGGCCTCCCGGACGGCCGATGCGGACGGGGATCCTGTGCCTCACCGCGGCCGCGGCGCTGGCGCTGGCGGCGCACACGCTCGGCATCGGCCCCGGGCGCACAACCCAGGACCTGTTCTGGCATCCGGCCGCGTTCAAGACCCGGGGCGGGGTCGTCGGTCAGGGCGAGCTGTGGGTCTCCTCGCACCTGCTCTCGACGCTCGGCGCCCAGATCCTCGCCGTGTTCCTGTTCGTCGCCGGCTTGATCCTCGTGACCGGCGCGACGGTCGCCGGGATCGTCCGGGCCACGGGCAGCACCGTCGCCGGAACCAGCCGGGCGCTGCGGCGCGGGGCGGTGGAGCGCTCGCCGGCTGGGCGCCGGCCCGCGACCGCCGCGGCGCGGGCCGCGTCCGGCTACGACGCGGACGACGAGCAGGCCGACCCGCTGTCCGTGCCCGAGTCCGACACGGCGGAGCTGGTGGTGCGCGCGACGCATGTCGAGGCGCCGCCGATCGAGGGCGAGGACGAGCCGGACGCCGACGAGTCGAATCAGCCGCACGATGAGCGTCCGCGGCATGGCGCCGACGAGCCCGAGGAGCCGCGCCGCGCGCCCGGGCGCCAGGTGGAGCCCGAGGACCTGACGCCGCAGGGCCGGTTCCGAACCTCGATCACCGATGACCCCGAGTTCGTGTGGCGCGTGCCGGGGTCGCGGTTCCTCACCCGCTCGACCGGCGAGGCGGCCAAGCCCGACACGGCCGGCCAGGAGCAGGTCGCGAGCACGCTGCTCGAGACGCTCGGCCATTTCGGCATCGAGGCGAAGGCGATCGGCCGGGTCACCGGACCGCACATCACCCGCTATGAGCTGCGGCTGGCGCCGGGGACGAAGGTCGCGAAGGTTGCCCAGCTCAAGGATGACCTCGCCTACGCGCTGGCGGCGACCGATATCCGGATCCTCGCCCCGATCCCGGGCAAGCAGGCGGTCGGGGTCGAGGTGCCGAACGCCCGCCGGCGGATCGTCCACCTCGGCGATGTCTTCCAGGACCCGCCACCGGACTGGTCGCCGCTGACCGTATGGCTCGGCAAGGACATCGCCGGGCGGGCGATCGGCGCCGACCTCGCGAAGATGCCGCACCTGCTGGTCGCCGGCACCACCGGTGCGGGGAAGTCGGCGTGCGTGAACGCGATGCTGTCCTCGATCCTGCTGCGCGCGACCCCACACGAGGTCCGGGTCGTGCTGGTCGACCCCAAACAGGTCGAGCTCAACCACTATGAGGGCATCCCGCACCTGCTGACGCCGGTGATCACCTCGCCGCGGATGGCCGCCAACGCGCTCCAGAACCTGGTCAAGGAGATGGAGCAGCGCTACGGGACGATGTCGCTGGCGCGGACGCGCTCGCTGCCCGAGCTCAACCGGGCGCGGGACAAGCGCGGCGAGCCGCCGCTGCCCTACATCCTGTGCGTGATCGACGAGCTCGCCGATCTGATGATGGTTGCTCCGGCCGACGTCGAGGACTCGATCATCCGTCTCGCGCAGAAGGCGCGCGCGGTCGGGATCCACCTCGTGCTCGCGACCCAGTCGCCGCGGGTCGATGTGATCACGGGGATGATCAAGGCGAACGTCCCCTCGCGGATCGCGTTCGCGGTCTCCTCGCAGACGGATTCCCGCGTGATCCTGGACCAGAACGGCGCCGAATCTCTGCTCGGCCAGGGCGACATGCTGTTCTCGCCGGTCGGCTCGTCGAAGGTGCAGCGAATCCAGGGGGCCTATATCGACGAGGAACAGATCGCCGAGCTCACCGACGTCTGGCGCCGCCAGGGAGAGCCGGAGTTCCACGACGAGTTGCTCGACGAAGTGGCGAGCGAGGATTCTGGGTCATCGGAGGAGGGCGAGTTCCATCCCGACAGCGACCCCTTGCTGGAGGAGGCGATCGCGCTCGTGGCGCAGATGGGAACCGCGTCGACCTCGATGCTGCAGCGGCGGCTGCGACTTGGGTACACGCGCGCCGGTAGGCTGCTCGACATGCTCGAACGGCGCGGGATCGTGTCCGGCTACGAGGGCTCCAAGCCGCGGCAGGTACTGATCAACGAGCCCGATGTGCCCCGGATCCTGGCGCACCTCGCGGAGGCCGACGCGGCCGCCACACCGCCGCCGGTGCGCGTGCCGGATGACCCCGAACAGGACTGAGTCGCGCCCGATTTCCGGGGAGTTTCGTCCACCCAGTCGTCGGTAGCCTTCGGCCGATGGCAGATATCGGTTCGACGCTTCGCGAGGCCAGGATGCGCGCGCGGATCGACATCAACGAGGTCGAGAGCCGGACCAAGATTCGCGCCAGGTACCTGCGCGCGATGGAGAACGAGGAATGGGACCTGCTTCCCGGACCGGTGTACGTGAAGAGCTTCCTGCGCACGTACGGGGACTTCCTCGGGCTCGACAGCCGGCTGCTGGTGGACGAGTTCAAGCGCCGCTACGAGCGCCCCGCGGACCACGAGCAGCGGACGATCGCGTCGATCCGGACCGAGCGTGAGCGAGCCGCCCGGGGTCCCCTGCTGCCGCCGTGGGCGTTGGTGGGAGCGGTGCTGGTGGCCGTCGCGGTGGCGCTGTTCGCAGTCGGCGGCGGGTTCAGCAGCAACTCCGGCGCGCCGACGACGGCCGCGGCCCCGCCGCCGAAGCACCGTCGCCACCGCGCCCACCATGCGGCAGCCGCGCCGGTAGCGGCGACGACCGTCAAGCTTCAGCTGGTGCCAACCGGAACCGTGTATGTCTGCCTGGTCGACGGCGCCGGGACCAAGCTGATCGATGAGCGGACGTTCACGGCCGGCGAGGTGATCCCGACCGAGACGGCGGGCAAGCTGCTGCTCACGCTCGGCAACAACTCCGTGACGATGAAGGTCAACGGTCACACCGTTCCGGTCCCCTCCTCCAGCCAGGCGATCCGGTTGCTGATCGAACCGTCCGGCGAGCACTCGATTCCGTCCTCGGCGCTTCCCACCTGCCCATGACCGTCCGCGCCGGCATCCTGATCACGGGGACCGAGGTCCTGACCGGCATCATCTCGGACCGCAACGGCCCGTGGCTGTCCGAGCGGCTGCGTGAGCTCGGCGTCGACGCCGCGTTGATCCAGATCGTCGGCGATCGCCCCGAGGACCTGCTCGCCGCACTCGAGTTCATGGCCTCCGAGGGTTTCGCGTTGATCGTGACGAGCGGTGGTCTCGGCCCGACCGCGGACGATCTCACCGCGGAGATCGTGGGCCGTTTCAGTGGCCGCGAGATGGTGCTCGCCGCCGAGCTCGAGGAGCGGATCGCGGAGATCCTCCGACCGTTGATGCGCCGCTGGCCGGGCCTCGACCCGGAAGCGATCCGCGTCTCCAACCGCAAGCAGGCGGTGATCCCGAGCGGCTCAACCGTGCTCGATCCGGTCGGCACCGCGCCGGGGCTGGTGGTCCCGCCCGCCACCGGCTCGGGGCCGACCGTGGTCGTCCTGCCCGGCCCGCCGCGCGAGCTCCAGCCGATGTGGGAGAAGGCCCGCGCGACCGAGGCGTTCCAGGCCGCGATCGCCGGCGCGACCACCTACCGGCGGGGGAATTTGCGTCTGTTCGGGATCCCGGAGTCGGAGATCGCCAACACGCTTCGTGCGGCCGAGGACGCTTCCGTCCCGCTCGACGAGCTGGAGGTCACCACCTGCCTGCGCCGGGGGGAGATCGAGGTCACGACGCTGTACGAGCCGGGCTCGGCGGCCGCCTACGGGGAGTTGGTCCGGTTCATCGCCGGGCGCCACGCCGACACCCTGTTCTCCGAGGACGGTTCGACCGTCGACGACCAGGTCGCGGCGCTGCTCGCGGGTCGCACGATCGCGGTCGCGGAGTCGTGCACGGGCGGGCTGCTTTCGGCTCGGTTGACCGAGCGACCCGGATCCTCGGCGTACTTCGTCGGCGGCGTCGTCGCATACTCGAACGAGGCCAAGTCGTCGCTGGTGGGGGTCGACCCGGCCCTGATCGTTCGCCACGGCGCGGTCTCGACGGAGGTCGCCGAGGCGCTGGCCGACGGCGCGCTGGAGCGGTTCGACGCCTCGGTCGGGATCGGGCTGACCGGGATCGCGGGACCGGACGGCGGCAGCGACGAGAAACCCGTCGGGCTCGTCTGCTTCTCGGTTGCGACCCGCGCCGGGGCGCGGATCACCCGCAGCGCGCGGCTCCCCGGCGGACGGAGCGACGTACGCGATCGCGCTACGACCGTCGCGATGCACCTCGTGCGGCGGCTGCTGCGCGGCGAGCTCGATGTGGCGCTGCCGGGGTCGGTGACCTCATCGGCCGAGCGGTCGGCTGGGTGAGCGACGAGCGCGCGCGGCTGTTCGTCGCGCTCGAGTTGCCGGACGAGGCGCGGGAGGCGTTGATCGCGTGGAGCGCGCCGGTCGTGGCGAATACGGCGGCGCTGCGGCCGGTCGGCGCGGAAGGTCTGCACGTGACGCTGTGCTTTCTCGGCTGGCGATCGGTGTCCGAGATCGCGCCGATCGCGGCCGCGTGCGCAACGCTCGGCTCCTCGGCGCCGCCGTCGCTGTCGTTCGGCGACGCGGTCTGGCTCCCGCCTCGTCGTGCGCGAGTGCTGGCGGTCGAGCTCGTCGACTCGGCCGGCGCGCTCGCTTCCTTGCAGGCGTCGTTGTCGAGTGCCTTGGAAGCGGGCGGGTGGTATCAGCCCGAGGCGCGGCCGTTCCTCGGCCACGTCACCGTGGCCCGGGTGCGAAAGGACGGGCGCATCGGGCGGCGCGACTTGGGGTCTGCGCCGGAGCTGTCGTTCGGGGCTTCGTCCGTGATCCTGTTCAGGTCGCAGCTCGGCCGCGGGGGTGCGCTCTACGAACGGTTGTCCGACGTGCGTCTGAGCGGATAGCATCGCTGTTGCCTCGTGACCGACCGGATGACGTTGATCTCAGGAGCGCCGCGATAAGGCGCCTCGCAGGCAAGGTGGCGCTGATCAGTGGCGGCGCCGGCAGCATCGGTCTGGCGACCGCGCGCGCGTTCGCGGCCGAGCAGGCGCGGGTGATGATCGTCGACCTCGAGCCGGAGGAGCTCGAGCGCGCCGAGGCCGCGATCGGATCGGACGCGGTCGAGTGGGCGGCGGCCGACGTGACCAAGTCCGAGCAGGTCGAGCGGGCGGTGCGGGCGACGATCGAGTCATTCGGGCGCCTCGACATCGCGTTCGCGAACGCCGGCGTATTCGGGGTTGTCGCTCCGGTCGCCGATTACCCGGTCGACGTGTTCGAGCGCGTGATGGCGGTGAACGTCCTCGGCAGTTTCCTGATCGCCAAGTACGCGCTCCAGGAGATGGAGCCCGGCGGCAGCCTGATCATCAACTCGAGTGTCGTCGGCCTGACGTCCGACCGCGGGATCGCGGCCTACGCGACCTCCAAGCACGCGCTGGTCGGGTTGATGCGGACGGCGGCCAAGGAGGTCGCGCCGAAGGGAATCCGCGTCAACAGCATCCATCCCGGACCGACCGACAACGAGTTCCAGCACGCGATCGAGGTCGAGGCGATCGGCGCCTCGCGAGAACAATCCGCGAAGGTGTTCGAGCAGATGATCCCGCTCGCGCGCCACGCGACTCCCGACGAGATCGCCCAGGCGGTGCTGTTCCTGGCCAGCGACGAGAGCGCGTTCATGACCGGGCATGCGCTCGCGGTCGATGGCGGACTGAGTATCTAGGACTTTTCGGTCTTGAGCGCGACGAGGTCGCGCGCCAGCGCCGCGACGTCGGGCGAGCCGAGACCCGCGACGTAGTTCCAACCCGGTCCGACGCTGTACCAGCGATTGCCGCCCCGGACCGGCTCGTGGAACGCGTTCGCGGTCGCCGGGTTGTTCGCGATCTCGTACAGCAGCGGCGCCATGAAGCCGAGCTGCGCAACCCCGTGGCGCTGCGCGTACTCGCGCATCAGCAACGTGACCGCGGCCCAGAACGGCGCCGCGGCACTGGTTCCCCCGACCTCGTGAAACGCACCGCCGACGACCACGGCCGTGCCGGTAACCGGATCGGCCGGGCCCGCGACGTCGGGTACCTGCCGGTGGCCGTTGGAGAAGTTGTTCTGGACGCCCGCGCCCACTTGCCACGACGGTCTCGGCGTGACGGACGCAAGCCCGCCACCGCTGCCGCTGTCGGCGAGCACGTCCTCCCAACCGTACTCGGCCTGATACGCCCCGTTCTGGCCGATCGACAGGTGCGTACCGCCGACCGCGACCACGTCGTTACTGGCAGCCGGCCAATCGACCGACAGGCGGTGGTCGCCGAGATCGGCGCTCTGGCAGTCGTAGGCGCCGTTGTCGCCGCTGGCGGCGAAGATCGTGATCCCTGCCACGCGCGCCGCCGCGAGCGCGTTCTGGTCCGCCGCCCGGAGCGCCGGCGAGACCAGTAGATCGCAGATCCCCCACGAGGTGCTGATCACCTGCGCGCGATGATCGGCGACGATCTGGTTGATCACGTCGGCATCGCTCGCCTGGCCCAGCGGGGCGTCGTAGTCGAGCACCTGGGCACCCGGCGCGATCCCGCGGATCGTGTCAAGGTCCAGGTTCACCTCCGCCTGATGCGAACCGGGAAACGTCCCGCCGTCGACCGGATCCCGCTGCACCGCCGGTCCCCCGATCCCGAAATGAGACTCGTAGCTGGCGAGGTCCTGGTCCTCGTAGTCGTCATACGAGATCACCGCCACCGTCTGGCCGGCGCCGTCGATCCCCGCACGCCGCAAGGGCGCGAAGTCGTACGCCGCCGCCACCGTCGCCGGCGTCAGGCCGCCGGCGGGAATATCGGCGGCGGTCATCACCGGCCGCGTATCGAGGCCGGTGACCCCGAGCACCTCGCCGCCGAGCCAGCCGGGCAGCCGGGGCGCGCTCGCGGGCGCCAAGTACCGCCGCCCCTGGGCGTCGAGGCGATCCTGGAGCCGGACGGAGAACGCATCCTCCCACGCCCCCGCGCTACCGCTGACCCGCAGCGCGGTCCGCTGGGGATATGTCCGCTCCACGGTCAGCCCATGCGCGGCAAGCGAGGCGCTGACCAGCGCGATCGCCTTCTGCGAGAGGCCGAATCTGGCCCCGAACGCATCCGGCGACAGCGTCTGCCCGTAAGCTCGCGAGTGCGGGTTCTGCGATGTTGCGAGGAACCGATCAAGCGCTCCCTGGCCGGGAAGGCGCAGAACCAGCGAGGCGCCGATGTTCGTCGCCGGGTTCACGGGACCGAGGATCCGGGTCGTGTCGACTGCTCGCCGCGGAGTTCGGGAGGCGACCGCCGCCGCGATCCCCGCGAGCGCCGCGGCCGCGACCGTGCAGCAGGCGATCATCTTCACGCGCGTCATGTCTCTCCCGGCCAGGTGACGCTGTTGATCACCGAGTCGGCCAAGGCGTACGCCTGCTTGCGGGTGGTGGGATCGGTGTCGCTGGTGATTGTTGTCGCGACGACCCCGACATTGCCGCCGGTGGCCGCCTGGACCGTGAGCAGCAGCTGGTCTTGCACGCCCTGTGGGTTGCTGAGCGCCCCGACGTACGCGCCGCCCGTGCCGTACCGGTAGCCGATCGCCGCCCCGAGGACCGCATCGCTCGAGGACGGGTCGGTCGTCAACCCGAGCAGCCTTCCCTTCAGCTGTCCGAGTCGCGCCTGCAGCAGGTGCGATGAGCTGCCGCTGCCACCCTCGATCGAGACGTCCACTGGCGCCACCAGGCTGCGCAGCTCGACGCCCGCCGGTCCCTGGCTCGCGATCGTCCACTGCTGCGTGGGGTACTGGAGCTGGTAGCCGAACTGCGCGCTGCGCCATACGTTCTCGTTCTGCAGCGGCGAGAGCAGTTCCGGCGGCGCGCCGCAATGCGTGGTGTCGGGACATGGTGCCTGCGGCCCGGATGGCGCAACGGCGAGGATCACGACCGCCCCGACGATCAGCATCCCCAGGAACGCGGCAAATCCGACGATCCGACTGCGAGTCACGAGGTGCGCCGGGCTCGGGACCCGGGCCGTGCGCTCGGCGGCGTCCCGGTGCTTGGGCAAGGCCCGCAACGCCACTCCGCACTCGGCGCAGTAGGTGTGGTGAGGGGTCATCTGGTTGCAGTTCGGACACCGGATGTCGGGCCCGATCTCGAGCTCTTCGCTCTCCTCCTGCAGCCCCAGCTGGAGCATCAACCGCAGCCACACGAGCGCGAGCCCGGCCAGCACCAGCAGCATCGCCAGCCACGCCCCGACCGCCAGCCACCGCTCGCCCGCGGCCGCTAGCACGAGCAGCGCCGCGGCGATCGCGAAGGCGGGCACCGGATAACCGATGAAGCCGACCGCGTCACGGTCCTTCTGCGGCGCCCGGAACCGCAACCACAGAGCCCCGCAGGCGGCGCCGGTCACGGCCATCGCGAGGATCGGGAGCGCCAGCCGGATCGTCAGCAGCCGCCAGATCCACGGCAGCACCTGACCGCCCGGCGCGAGGCCGTGCTGGAACTCGTTCAGGCCGGTGACGATCACCTGGGTCGCCGACAGCGCCGCGGCGCTCGCCGCGCCGAACGTGACTCCGTCGAGCACGTCGTTGTAGCGACGGTGTGGGAGCAGCACGAGCGCCGGTCCGACGACCGCCAGCGCCAGCTCCAGCACCGGCAGCAGCACGACCACAACCAGCGGACTGGCCAGGTGTCCCGACGCGAGCTGGTCGATGCCGGCCGGCTCGATCGCCCGCCCCAGCAGGCCGACGACGATCCCCGCCACCGCGCCCCACGCGAGCGTGAAGCCGATCACCAGCAGCGGCTCCTCCTCGTAGACGTTGACGTCGCGGAGGTACAGCGCGGTGAGCGTCGGGACGAGCAGCGCCGCACCGGCCAGCGCGAGCGGGAACAGGCCCGCGACCCCGAGCGCCAGCACGATCACCGTCCCGATCCCCATCGCCCAGCGGTAGTGGCGCATGTCGGCGCGGGGAAGATGTGGGAACAGCGTCGACACGATCGCCGGACGCAGGTGATGCTCGTGCGGCGCGGCGACGAAGCCGCGGCGGCCCGGCGCCTTGGCCGTGCCGTCGGTCGCGTCCGCGCCCGTCAGCGGCGCGCCGCAGCGCACGCAGAACGGCCGCGATGGCACCTGCTGATGGCACTGTTCACAAGTCGTCACTGCGTCCTACGCCCCTTGGACCCCGTCGCGGACCGTTTCCGCCCGCAGCGAGTTTAGGGGGTCGGGGCGCTGGGGCCGGGGCGGCGCGGGGCGAGGGCGCGGAGCTGGGGCGGGGGGCGCGGAGCTGGGGCGGGGGGCGCGGTCAGGTGGTCTGCCGGATCGTGTCCGCGAGCTCCCTCGCGATCCGTTCCGCTGCCGCCTGCGCGTGCCGGTCGGGGTCCGCGGCCGGGTCGTACGCGGTGATCGCAGCCGCCGCCGGCTCAACGCGCTCGCACGCGGCGCGCACGCAGCCGCAAACGCTGTCGAGGCTCGGGCCGCCGCTCGCGGCGTACTCGTTCGCCCGCGCCTCCGCGGAATCCAGTGAGTCCAGATCGATGTGCAGGTAGATCCGTCGCACCCGCGAGGCCAGGTCGCTCAGCGCGGCCTCGAACCGCTCCCGATCGAGCGGGCCGGGGATCACGGTGAGCTCCGAGCGCTCGAGCCGCTCACGCTGGTAGGACTCGAGGTCCCTGACCGCAGCCAGCACCACGTTCTGTTCCGCCACCGGGCGGTGGCCGGGGATCGTGTGGCGCAACCCACGCCAGCCTCGGCCCGTCAGCATCGCCAGGCCCATCACGTCGAAGAACCCCGACGTATTCTCGTCCGGATCGTCGAAGTCGGCGTGGGCGTCGAGCCAGACCACTCCAAGGTCGGACGGCGCGTCGGACCGGTAGGGTGTCGCGGGCGGGGTCGGTTCGGGCGCCGGCGAGAGGCCGGCGATGGTCCCGAGGCTGCTGTTGCAATTGCCGGCCAGCACGAGTGGGAACGCCCCGTCCTCGACCGCGGACCGTACCCGCGCCGCGAGCCTTCGGTTCAGCTCGATCACCCGGGCGATCTCCGGTCGGGACTCGTCGGTCGGCTCCACTTCCTCAGCCCGGACCACCCATCCCGCCCGCTCGATCCCGGCCCGCAGATGCTCGTCAGCCGCCAGCAGCAGCGGACCGTTGCCCATGCTCACAGCCCGCAGACCGTTGTGAAACGGATGCGAGATCAGCCGCAGCTCGCGCGCCACCGATCAGGCCTCCACACCCTCAACCGGCACCCCATCCTCCAGGTACACGAACCGATCGGCGGCCAGCGCCGCCGCCACTCGCCGGCGTATCGGTCCACTCAGCAAGCTCAATCCCTGAGCCGTCTCCACCAGACGGTAATCCTCGATCTCCTCCTCCTGGAGGCGGATCGAGTGAACCTGCTCGGTGCTGATCGTGCCGCAGTCGAACAGGAACCTAACCCCGCCGGGCCGGCTCGGCCGCGCCCGCAGGAAGTCGACGCACACCAGCTGCGCGCGGCGGACCTCGAGCCCACATTCCTCCAGCGTCTCGCGCCGGCACGCCTCCCACGGCGACTCTCCGGTCTCGTCGATCTGCCCGCCCGGAAGCGACCATCTCTTCTTGTAGTTCGGCTTCAGGATCAGCAACCGCCCCGTCTCGTCCCGGATCAGCGCCGCGGCCGACGCGGGAATGCGGGGTGTGGTGTCGCTGTCAGGCTGCGCCGCGGGAACCGGATCTTGCATCGTGTGATGATCGCTCACGGTGGTGGCGCGTGGTGGCGGGGCGGTGAAGTGGTGACGGGGCGTGGAGTGGCGGCGCGTGGAGTGGCGGCGCGTGGAGTGGCGCGGGCGAAACTCGGGATCGGAGCCTGCTCAACTTCCCAAATCCAATCCGACTGTAACGATCAGGGAAGTTGAGCATGACTATCGTGCTCAACTTCCCAAACGCCGAGACCGGGCTCGGATTTGGGGACTTGAGCAGGTTTCTACGACCTCCGCCAGGCGGAACCCTGGGATCAGCGCCAAGTGGCGCCACCCAGGCTACGCCGCGGGAACCGGATCTTGCATCGTTTGATCATCGGTCAAGGTGGTGGCCCGTGCTGGCGGCGTGGAGTGGGGGCACAACACCGGATCGGAGCCTGCTGAACTTCCCAAATCCAATCCGACTGCAACGATCAGGGAAGTTGAGCATGACTATCGTGCTCAACTTCCCAAACGCCGAAACCGGGCTCGGATTTGGGGACTTGAGCAGGCTTCTACGACCTCCCGCCAGGCGGAACCCTGGGATCAGCGCCAAGTGGCGCCACCTCCGCCCCGAGGTCGGGGCGCACCCCTGCGCCCCGACCTCCCCAGCCCAAAGCGCGGGCGGCGGCGGCTGTAAAGCCGACGACGGCCGCGCTATCCAGCGACCGAGATCCCGCCCCGCCACCCGGCGACCGAGATCCCGCCCCGCCACCCGGCGACCGAGATCCCGCCCGCCACCCGGCGACCGAGATCCCGCCCGCCACCCGGCGACCTGAGATCCCGCCCCGCCACCCAGCGACCAACCTACGCCCCGCCACCACCCGTCCGCCCCTCCGTTCAGGATTGGCACACATCCTCCCGCCCCCTGTAACAGACGCGTCTTGTTCCGTTACAGGGGTCGGATCTAGCGTTCGGTTCCGTCCGCCACCCCTCCTACCGTGGTGGATTCAAAGCGCATGAGACAAGGAGCCGAACTGAGATGAGCGAGCAGGAGAAAGTCGGCGTGACGCCGGACGGGAAGTTGGACGCCAAGCGTCAGGCGGCCCTCAAGGGCGCTTTGGGCCAGATCGAGAAGCAGTTCGGCAAGGGCACGGTCATGCGCATGGGCGACCCCGGTGCACGGGTCGCGGTGGACGCGATCCCGACGGGCGCACTGTCGCTGGATATTGCGCTTGGGATCGGCGGCGTTCCCCGGGGGCGGATCGTCGAGATCTTCGGCCCGGAGTCATCGGGCAAGACGACGCTCGTGTACCACATCCTGGCCGAGGCGCAGAAGCTTGGGGGAGTGTGCGCGTTCATCGACGCCGAGCATGCGATGGACCCGTTGTATGCGCAGGAAATCGGTGTCGACATCGATGAGCTGCTCGTCTCTCAACCCGACTACGGCGAGCAGGCGCTCGAGATCGTCGACATGCTGATCCGTTCCGGTGCCGTCGACGTGATCGCGATCGATTCGGTCGCAGCGCTGACGCCTCGGGCTGAGCTGGAGGGACAGATGGGCGACCAGACGGTGGGCGTCCAGGCTCGGATGATGTCGCAGGCGATGCGCAAGCTGACGGGCAACTTGAACCGAGCGCAGACGCTGTGCGTGTTCACGAACCAGATCCGCGAGAAGGTTGGCGTGATGTTCGGCAGCCCCGAGACCCAGCCCGGTGGGCGGGCGCTCAAGTTCTACGCTTCGCAGCGGCTCGATATCCGCCGCATCGAGACGCTGAAGGACGGGACCGAGGCGGTCGGCAACCGGGTGCGCGTGAAGGTCGTCAAGAACAAGGTCGCGGCGCCGTTCAAGCAGGCCGAGTTCGACATCGAGTTCGGCAAGGGCATCTCGACCTCGGGCTGCCTGATCGACTACGGCATCGAGCACAACATCGTTACCAAGTCCGGCTCGTTCTTCTCCTACGGTGAGGAGCGCCTCGGTCAGGGTCGCGGGAACGCCAAGACGTTCCTCGACGAACACCCGGAGATGGCCAAGGAGATCGAAACCAAGATCTATGCTGCGCTCGAAATCGGCCGCGACCTCGTCAAGACGATCGAGCATCGGGAGGAGGCGCCGCTGGCGGCAGTCAATGGCGGTCAGCCGGTCGGAGAGCGGGCCGCCTAGTAGCGGTGTGTCCAAGACCGATCCCTCCGCCGGCGAGCAGCTTCCCGACTCAGCTCAGACGATCGACGACCCAGTCGAACGGGCGCTGGCGCTCGCCTACCGCCACCTGAACCGCCGCGACCGCACGGTCGCCGAAATGCGGCTCCACCTTGGGCATCAAGGCCTCGCCGCCGACGCGGTCGAACCGGCGATCGAGATGCTCAGCGGGCAGGGCTACCTCGACGACGCGCGATTCGTGCGCCTGTTCGCGCAGGACAAGCGAGAGCTCGAGCAGTGGGGAGACGAGCGGATCGAGCGGGCGCTCGTGGGGCGCGGCATCGACCGCGAGCTTGTCCGCGACGCCCTGGACGAGAACCCGCGGGAACCCGAGCTCGACCGCGCGCTGGAGCTGCTTCGCCGGCGTTTTCCCTCGCCACCGACCGACCGGCGCGGGCGAGACCGCGCGCTCGGGGTGCTCCTGCGCAAGGGGTACGACAACGAGATCGCACTGGACGCGCTCGCCTCCCACACACGCGGCGCGTGAGACCGAGCGGGTCCCGCCGCCCATCCCGCGCCCGCCGCCGACACCCGGCCTCACCCCATCCGCCCTCCGCCACGCCGACGGTCATATGTGCGCCTGATTGCGCCCCCAAGCCACCGGTATTACGATGCCAGGAGCGAACGAACGGCCCGACGGGCCGCGAAACACCAGCAAATTTCGTAAATCTTGGATTCCGGACTCAGCGTTGACGGCAAACTCGAAAGGGCCCATCCGCCCCTCCGGGTCGGGTGCCGGCCGGCACCGACCAGCCAGACAAATTGCTAGCTAGCCGCCGCCTGAAGGCGATGTAAGTCGCCCTGCCCGGCATCCGTTCGTGCGCCTCGCACGGGCCGCTCGGTCGCCCCCGAAAACTGAGACGCAGTGAAGATTCCGGACCTGGACCGGACTTCCAGGGAGAGGAACGACCATGGACATCATCGGTGCCGCAGCGCTGGTCGCGGTTGGTTTGGTGCTCGCCGCGGTCGCTTATGCGGTGGTAAGCGGTCGCATGCACGGAAGCAAGCCGCGGCTCGTCGGCGCCCAGTCGCCGCCGGCGGTCGTGTCCGACCGCGAGTTACCGGAGAGCACCGCGGAGGTTGCACGACGCGAGGTCGCACGACGCGAGGTTGCACGACGCGAGGAGTCGCTCGACGAACGCCAGTCGGAGCTCGAACGCGAGCGAGAAACGTTGGCCGACGAACGGTTGGAGCTGCAGCGCGCACTCGAGCGTACGTCCGGACTGTCGGTGGCGCAGGCCAAACAGTTGCTGCTCAAGGAGGTGGAGCAGCAGGCCAAGCATGACGCCGCCCGCCGGATCCGCGAGATCGAGGAGCAGACCAAGCGCGAGGCCGAACGGCGAGTTCGGAACATCCTGTCGGTGTGTATGCAGCGGCTCGCCGCCGGTCACGCCGCGGAGACCACCGTCTCCGTCGTACAGCTGTCGGCCGACGACATGAAGGGGCGAATAATCGGCCGCGAGGGACGCAACATCAGGGCGCTGGAGAATCTCACCGGCGTCGACTTCATCATCGACGACACGCCCGGGGCGGTGGTCCTCTCCGGATTCGATGGCGTGCGCCGTGAGATCGCGCGGCTGACGCTCGAGAAGCTGCTTCAGGACGGTCGCATCCATCCCGCTCGGATCGAGGAGATGTACTACCGGGCCAGATCCGAGCTCGAGAGCCATATTGTCGAGCTCGGGGAGGAGGCCGTGCTCGAGTCGGGCGTGCAGGGGCTGGACCCCGAGCTGATCAAGCTGCTCGGACGGTTGAAGTTCCGCACCAGCTACGGGCAGAACGTGCTCGCGCACTCGATCGAGGTGTCGCGGCTGGCGGCGATGATGGCCGAGGAGCTCGGCGCGGGCGCCAAGACGGCCCGCCGGGCAGCGTTGCTGCACGACATCGGCAAAGCGGTCACGCACGAGGTCGAGGGCCCGCACGCTCTGGTCGGCGGTGAGCTGGCACGCAAGTACGGCGAGACCGAGGCGGTCGCGCACGCGATGGAGGCCCACCACAACGAAGTCGAGCCACAGACGGTCGAGGCCGTCATCGTGCAGGCGGCCGATGCGCTGTCGGGCGCGCGTCCCGGCGCCCGCGGCGAGTCGCTGGAGCAGTACGTCAAACGCCTTCGCGACCTGGAACAGATCGCCACTCGCCACAAGGGAGTCGACAAGGTCTATGCGATGCAGGCGGGCCGCGAGATCCGCGTGATGGTCGCACCCAGCACGATTGACGACGACGCCGCGACGCTGCTCTCCTACGAGATCGCGCGTGAGATCGAAAAGGAGCTCGAGTACCCGGGACAGGTCAAGGTCACCGTGATCAGGGAGTCGCGGGCCGTCGAGTACGCGCGCTGACCAGACGCCCGCGCTACCCGATGTGGTGATGGTGCGGGAGCGCCCCGGAAGCCGTCCAGGCGGCGAAGTCCGGGATCAGCGCGATTGCCAGCACTACTCCCGCGACCACCGCACCGACAATCGCGATCCACCGACCGGCCCCACCCGGCCAGACATCCGCGAGTGGATCGTTGGTACGCACTGGGCGGAGCTGGGACGGCAGACCCGGCAGGTGTCCAAGGACGTGCAGGCCGCTGAACACGAGCCACGCGATGAACGTCACCTTGTGGATCGAAACCCACGGTCCGCGGTGCGCGGGTCCGAGGAACAGCAGCACGACCCCGCTCGCGAACACGGCCACAGTCAGCCCCACGACGAGCGGCGCGATCAGTCGCAACACGATTTGCGGCGATCCCTTGCGGCGGTACGCCGGATTGCCCGTGTAGTAGCGGGCGAACCTGTACCCGGTACTCGCCATCTTCAATGCGACCGGACCGAGCAGTAGCAGCCCGACGAACAGGTGGATCGAGATCAGCTGCCGGATCCGAAGGATCGTCAGCCCGACCACTGCGAGCAGCGCGATCAGGACGACGCCGGTGATCGCCGTGAGCTGCTCGTTGCCGTCGGTCCCGCCCCCCCACAACGCGATCCCGCGCCGCCGCTCAGCGCCGCGCCCATCGGCCATAGATCGCCCCCGGCGCAGCTGCGTTCCTGCACTGCCCGACTCCATGCCGGTGAGTGTCGCCAGGCGAACTCAAGCCTGCTTCAGCGCCAGATGAGAATGCTCTTGTTCCGCAGCTGCGCCGATCCAGGCCGACAGCTCCCGCCTATGATCGCGCGATGCAAGCGCTAGCAGTTGGGCCGTGCCGGGACTGATCCTCGTCATCGAAGACGAACCCGGGATCGTCGACTTCCTCGAGCGTGGACTGCGGGGCCAGGGGTTTGAGGTCGTCTCCTCGCTGGATGGCGCGAGCGGCCTGGAGCGCGGGCTGCGAGAGAACATCGACCTCGTGGTGCTCGACCTGATGCTCCCCGGCCGCAGTGGATATGACGTTCTGGCCGAGTTGCATGAGGCAAAGCCCGGTCTGCCGGTGATCATCCTCACCGCTCGCGGCGAGGTTGAGCAGCGCGTGGCGGGACTTGATGCCGGCGCGATGGATTATCTGTCCAAGCCGTTCTCGCTCAGCGAGCTTGCCGCTCGGATCCGGGCCCAGCTGCGCGTCGCCGCGCAGACCCCCGCCACGACACTCAGCGCCGGTGGCATCGACGTCAACCTGCTGACGCGCGAGGTACGCAGCGGCGGCGAGCTGGTGAGGCTGTCCACGACCGAGTTCGAGCTGCTCGTCTATCTGATGCGCAACCGCGGTCACGTACTCACCCGCGAGCAGATCCTCCGGGCCGTCTGGGGCTACGAGTACGACCCGGGGACCAACGTGGTCGACGTCTACATCGGTTACCTGCGCCGCAAGCTGCGACGGGCGGCCGGTCCGGCCGACGAGGCGAGCGCAGGCGCGCTCGCCTCCAGGCGCGAGGTTCCGATCGTGACCGTGCGCTCGATCGGTTATCGCTTTGATGCGTCGGATTAGGCAGCGGCTGCCGGGTGGGCTGCAGTGGCGGCTCACGGGCTGGGTTGCGGGGGTGATGTTGGTGTCGGTCGCAGCGATCTTCGTCGTCGTCTACATCAACACCGGCAGTCAGCTCCGCAGTGAGATCGACCGTGATCTCGACGGCGACACGACCCTGCTGGCACAGTCGCTGAGCCCGCACGCGGGCCAAAGCGCTGCGGAGGTGGCGGCCGCAGCCGGCGCGTATGCGCGCGCCCAGCCGTATAGCGCGACGTCGACGCTTCTGTTCGTGCTCACTCCTGGCGCGCCACCGGCGACTAACCATCCCGAGCTGTTCGGCAGGACCACCCCCGAGGAAGGGGAGACGCTTGCCGAGCAGGCGCAGGAGAACATCGAGGGCCGCAAGCTGCTGGTGCCGCGACTCGGCTATTTGACACGAGCAGTGCCCGACGTCGGCAGCGTCCGGGTCCTCGAGCGACTGGTGCGGGTCGGCACGCTTCCGGTGGTGGTCGGGGCCGGCGAGCCGCTGGTGGTCGTCGACCGGGCGCAAGCGGGCGTCGCTCGCTCGTTCTTGCTCGCGGCCTTGCTGACGCTGGTGCTCGCCCTGCTCGCGTCGTATCTGGCCGGCGCGCGCGTATCGGCGCCGCTTCGCAAGCTGGCCGCGGTCGCGGCGCGCGTCGACGCCGGCGATCTGGAGCCCCGGATGGAGGCCTCGCACGGCAGCGGCGGCGAGGTCGAGGTGCTCGCCGAGGCCTTCAACCACATGCTCGACCGCCTGGCGGAGGCATTCCGAGGCCAGCGAGAATTCGTCGCCGACGCCTCCCATGAGCTGCGCACGCCGCTGACGGTGATCAGGGGACAGCTCGAGGTGCTCGTCGCCCAGGAGCACCCGCCCGAGGAGGAGGTGCGGCGGGTCGAGCGGCTCGTCCAGGCTGAGATCACGAGGATCAGCCGACTCGTGGACGACATGCTGCTGCTCGCCCAGGCGGAACAGATGGACTTTCTGCGCACCGAGCCGATCGACCTGCAGTCGTTCGTCGCCGATCTCTGGGATGGGGTCAGCTTGACGGCCACCCGCCGGTTCGAGATCGGTTCGGTGCCGGACGGACGCCTCGAGGCGGACCCGGATCGCCTTGCGCAGGCGCTACGCAACCTCGCCCGCAACGCAATCGAGCACACCGCCGACGAAACCGGGCTCGTCCGCCTTACGGTCGAGAAGGTCGCGCCGGACAAGATCAGATTCGCGGTCGTCGATGACGGTCCGGGCATTCCGCTCGCCGAGCGGGAGCGGGTGTTCGAACGGTTCCATCGCACTGACCCCGGCAGGGCGCGCGCGGCTGGCGGCGCCGGGCTCGGACTCGCGATCGTGCAGGCGATCGTCGAAGCGCACGGAGGTCAGGTCCGCGCGCGCGACAGCGCGAACGGCACCGGCGCGCAGATTGAATTGGTGCTCCCAGGATTCGAGCCCACCGAGCCGGCCGTCGCTACCCTTGGCCGCGCATGAACCGCTTGCTTGGAGCTTGCTAACCCGGAGGGTGAGGAGAGCGACGATGGCTGATCCAGCTGACCTGTTGAAGGCTTGGCAGAACGCGATCCGGGACGTAGGCGGGGTAGCCGCCTCGGTCGCTTCTGCCCCGGCCGGAGTGGCCGGCGATGTGATGCGACCTTTGCAGCACCAGGCCGAGCTGCTCCAGCAGGTGCTGCAGCGCCAGCTTGATTTCGAGCGCGAGCTTCTCAGCCGCGCGACCGCGCCCTTGCACGCGACGCTGGATCTCATCGATCAGGCTACGGGGACGCTACACGCGCAGGCAAGCTCGTTTCGGGCAGCGTCGACGACCTTCCACCAGCTCGCTGCCTTGATGGACCAGCAGGCGGACCTCCTGGCACGCGCAGGCGACACGATGCGCGACCCCCTCACTGCGTTCAGATCCACGGGCGACCAGCCGCCGAGCGACACCGAAGGGTCAAACAGCCCGAATCGGTCGCGGTCGGGCCGCAAACCGCCACGTCGTCAAAAAGGCAAAGCCTGATCCTTCGCGAGTGTCGACTGATGAGCTAGACATCGTCGAATCGGGTCAGCCGCCGCCGCGGAAGCCCGGTCACCAGCGCATCGGTCCTCCGCACGTGAGACTCGGCACGCTGATCGACGGCGGTCTTGCGCCGGCGATCTTGGCGATCGTGGAGCGCGGGGTGCGGCGCCGGCCGGCGGCCGCACGCGCCCTGAATGCCGAGGTCGAGCTCAACCTGGAAGCGCCGTATCCGCCAGTTCGGATCCTGTTCGGGCACGAGCGTGTGCTCGTTGAGGATGGGGCGAGCGTCGCGCCTGACCTACGCATCACCGCCACCTTGGCTGATCTGGTCCACATGATGGTGACGCCGCTGCTCGGCGGCATGCCGAGCCCTGTCCACGCTCACGGCCGCGCCACACTCGGGATGGTCGCCTTCGGCCGTATCCGATTCGAGGGAAGGCTCAGTCTGATACGCAGGCTGCTGACGGTGATCCGGGTATGAGCGGCGCGGCCGTAGGTACGCTTAGGCCGCGATGAAGCGCTACCACGTGACCACGTTCGGCTGCCAGATGAACGAGCACGACTCCGAGCGGATCAAGGGGATGCTCGAGTCACTCGGCTACGCCGAGACGGACGCCCGGGATAACGCCGACGTGATCCTGTTCAACACCTGCTCGATCCGGGAGAACGCCGATAACCGCTTCATCGCCCACCTCGGAGAGGCCAAGCGCCTGAAGGCCGCCGACCCCGACCGGATCGTGGGCGTCGGCGGCTGCTGGGCCCAGTCGGTCAAGGAAGAGGTGTTCGCGCGCTTTCCGTTCGTCGATGTTGCGTTCGGTCCGGGCCAGGTCCACAAGCTGGCCGAGTTCCTCGCCAGCGATTCGCTCACCGCGCAGGGCTTCTTCGAGTTCGAGGGCTTCACCGGCCACCTGCCGGCGAAGCGGGCGCGCGAGTTCCAGGGGTGGCTGCAGATCAGCGTCGGCTGCAACTGTGTGTGTTCCTACTGCATCGTCCCGTCGACCCGCGGGCGGGAGGTCAGCCGCACCCCGGCCGAGCTGATCGGCGAGGTCGAGCGTCTGGCCGCTGACGGCGTGCGGGAGGTGACCCTCCTCGGTCAGAACGTCAACTCGTACGGTCGCGATCTCCCGCCCGATCGGCGCGCCACGTTCGCAGAGCTGCTGAGACAGATCGACGCGATCGAGGAGATCGACCGGATCCGTTACACGAGCCCGCATCCCAAGGACATGCGCGAGGACGTGGTCCGCGCCCACGCCGAGCTGCGCTCGCTCTGCGAGCACATCCATCTGCCGCTCCAATCGGGCTCCAGTCCGGTGCTCAAGCGCATGCGCCGCACGTACACGCGCGAGCGTTATCTGGATCGCGTGGCGCTGATCCGCGAGCACGTTCCCGACTGCGCGCTGACGACCGACATCATCGTCGGCTTCCCGGGCGAGACCGAGGCGGACTTCGAACGGACACTTCAAGTGGCCGAAGATGTCGGCTACGACGGCGCGTTCACGTTCATCTACTCGCCGCGGCGCGGCACCGAGGCGGCGACCCTGCCAGACCAGATCCCACACGAGGTCAAGGTCGCACGGATGGAGCGGCTCGTCGAAGTGATCCAGCGCCGCGCGTCGGAGCGCGCCCAGCGGTTCGTCGGCCGCACCGTCGAGGTGCTCGTCGAGGGGCCCTCGCGGACGGACCCGACCCGCCTCAGGGGCCGCTCGCGCCACAACAAGGTGGTCAACTTCACCGGCCTCGGCGTGCCCGGGGATCTGGTCGAGGTCGAGATCGAGAGCGCCACGAGCCAGACGCTGGCCGGCCAGGAATCGCTGCTCGCCCGCGCCGCTGGCTGACGACGCAGAGGTCAGGGCGAACGGCCGGGTCAACGGCCCCATCCTCACCGTATGCGAACATCTGTTCGTGCGCTGGAGCAACCTCAGCCTGTCCGAGGAAGAACGGACGCGGCTACCCGGCTACCGCGACGAGGCGATCGTGCGCCACTTCGAGGCGCCGGGCGCGATCGAGACCCGGTTCTACGAGGTCCGGGCCAAGTCGATCCTCAACCGGGTGCCGCCCGCGTCGCGGATGCCATTCCGCTGGACGATCAACCCGTACCGCGGTTGCAGCCACTCGTGTGTCTACTGCTTTGCCCGTCCCACGCACACGTACCTGGACTTCGACGCCGGCCGCGACTTCGAGCGTGAGATCGTGGTCAAGGTCAACGCTCCGGAGCTGGTGCGGGCGGAGCTGGCGCGACCGTCGTGGGCCGGCGAGCACGTTGCGATGGGCACCAACACCGACCCATATCAGTGGGTCGAGGGTCGCTACAAGCTGATGCCGGGAATCTGGGAGGCGATGCGGGACGCGGCCAATCCGTGCTCGATCCTGACCAAGTCGCCGCTGCTGCTGCGCGACCTCGAGCTGATGAAGCAGATCGCCGCGCGGACCGAGTTCACGGCCGCGCTGTCGGTGCCGACGATCGACGAGCGCGCGTGGCGGGCGACGGAGCCGCACACGCCGAATCCGCGGGCGCGGCTGGAGGCGGTGGCGGAACTGACCCGGGCGGGGATCAAGACCGGGGTGCTCGTGGCGCCGTTGATGCCCGGGATCAACGACGCGCCCGAGCAGGTGGCGGAGATCGTGGAGCTGGCGGCGGGGGCGGGCGCCGCGTACGTGACCGGGATCGCGCTGCACCTGCGCGGGGAGGTCAAGGGCCTGTTCTACGAGTGGCTGCGCGCCAACAGGCCCGACCTGCTACCCATATACGAAGGCCTCTACAGGCGCGCCGCCTACATGCCGGTCGCCGAACGGGAGCGGCTGGCAGGGCTCGTGCAAGGCCCGGACCTGCCGCCGGGCGAGCGGATGCGAGGTAGGCGCACCGAGCCGCCAAGCGACGAGCCGTCGGAGCGGGCGAACCGGTCGGATCCGCCCGCGGTCCAGACCCCGCCGCTGGAGCCGCGCCAGCAGAGGCTGTTCTGAGCAAGCTGCCAACCGAATCTAAATGAAACCCTGGCCTCCCCGAGGTGATACCTAGAGGTAGGTTGCGGAACCCCGGGATCCGGACGATCACTCTGACCGATGTCGAAAAGCCGTAGAAAACGTAGAGATCTGTACCTCGAGCGGATGTTCGAGACGCGCAGCGAGGCGTGGGAGAAGGTCGGGCTGGCGGTCAACAGCAGCCAGCGCATGGTCACCCGCGCACGCCGTGAGGCCCTGATCCTGCTGCCGCTGCTGGTGGCCGTGCTCGTGCTGTTCGACAACCGCAAGACCTGGTTCGGGATCGAGCCGAACACCACGCCCGACACGATCTCGACGATCGCCTGTGTGCTTGCGCTGCTGGCGCTCGGGTGGACGATCGCGCGGGATGTCGGCCGCGCGGCCGCGCCGACGTTCTTCCGGCGGATGGATCCCGGGACGGCCGGGACAGTCGGGTTCCTGATCCGGCTGGCGACGCTCGGGATCGTGCTGCTGATCGCGTTGCGGATCGTGGGCGTGGCGCCGACGACCGTCGTCGCCGGGAGCGCATTCACGGCCGTCGTGCTGGGCCTCGCGGCCCAGCAAACGCTGGGAAACCTGTTCGCTGGGATGGTGCTCCTGAGCGCGCGCCCGTTCCGCGTCGGCGAGCGCGTGCGGCTTCAGGCCGGCGCCGTGGGCGGGTCCGTCGAGGGCATCGTCAGCGAGCTGGGACTGCTGTACACGACGCTCGCGCGGGGCGATGACCGGATCCTGATCCCGAACAACGTCGTGCTCGCCGCCGCCGTGGTGCCGATCAAGGAGCCTGACTCGGTCGACGTGAAGGTGCGGCTGCGGTCCAACGTCCGGCCGAGCCACGTGCAGGCGATTCTCGACGACGGAGTCACGACCGTGATGCGAGACAAGGCAACGGTGTTGCTGGAGGAGCTCGACGGAGACGACGTCGTGATCCGGGTACAGGCGACGCCCGACCGCGCCAACGACGGAGCCAAGCTCGCGGACGAGATCATCGCGGTGCTCGCGGCAGTCACCAATGAGCACGCGCTGAGCGAGGAGTAGGGGCCGGATTCAAGCCCCGAGGGCCTCGCGTACGTGGCACAGCCGGACCGCGAGCGTCGCGCCCCGGGGATCCACGTACGCCGGCCCCGTACCGTCCGTGAGCAACTCGCTCAGCATCGCCACGCCACGGGCGTAGAGCGGACGCGAGCCCCGCAGCAGCGCGGCCAGCTCCGACAGCTCCGCCGAGTTCGCGCGGACGGCGGGCTCGGCCGGACGCACGTACCAGCGCCGCGCAGGCGGGTGATCGGCGAGGCCGAGCAACCGTTCGAGCCCAGCCGCGACCCGCATGCGGGTGGCGCGAGTCGTGAGCGACGCCGTCCGGGCGGCCAGTGAGCCGACGCGGACGGGTCGGCGCCGCCGATCAGGGCGCGATCCAGGCTCTTCGCCCGCACGCGCGCGGCCAGCCTCGCGACCCGGCTGGGCGCAAGCAACCGCTCGGCGCGGCTCTCGAGCGGCCTCATCGCCGCCGCCGCGGTCCTGGTCCGATCACCACCTCCTGCCAACACGGCAACCTCCATTGAACCATTGCTGGTTACGTAACCTACTAAACCTGTTTGACGGTGTCAAGGCGCGCCGGCGGCGTCGGCGATGACCGGATACGCTCCAGCGATGAGCGAAGACTGGCGATTGCGAGTTGACCTGCACGAGCCCGGACACGCGCTCGAGCTGACGCAGCACATGGAGGCGACCGAGCTCGAGCACGACCTCAAGACAGAATTCGAGAACCGTGTGGCGGTATCCCGAGATGGCGCCGAGGTGTTCTGCTACGCCGACACGCGCGAGCAGGCGGAGCGGGTCGGGGAGCTGATCGGCAAGCTGACGGAGGAGAACGGCTGGAAGATCGACAGCGAGCTGCGCCGCTGGCATCCGGCGGCCGAGGAGTGGGAGGATCCGGACAAGCCGCTTCCGATCACCGATGCCGAGCTCGCGGCGGAGCACGAACAGCGGCTGGGCGACGAGCGCGGCGAGTCAGAGGAGCGCGGCTACGCGGAGTTCGAGGTACGGATGCAGTGCTCCTCGCACCACGACGCCAAGAGGCTGGCCGATAAGCTGCGCGGCGAGGGCTTAGAGCCCGTCCAGCGCTGGAAGTACCTGCTGATCGCGGCCGCCGACGAGGACGACGCCCAGGGCCTCGCGGCGCGCCTGCGCGAGGAGGCACCAGCGGGATGCACGGTCACCGCCGAGGGCTCGATGCGCGAGGTGATGGACGAGCGGCCGTTCAACCCGTTCTCGATCTTCGGCGGGCTGGGCGGATAGGGGACCAGCTCAGCGCTTGTCGATCTTCGGCGGGCTGGGCCGATAGGGGACGAGCTCAGCGCTTGTGGCGCTGCGCGGTCGCGAAATCGGCCGCGACCCTGCCTCCACCGAGACGGCGGCTGACGGCGGCCGCGGCCTCCGGTGCGAGTCCCCCGAGGCTCGCGCCGACGCGCAACGGCAGCGGCGCCACCTCGATCTCGGCCCGGTCGCGCTCGATCGCGCGGATCACCGCGGTGGCGACCTCCCGGGGGCTGCGGGTACCCACTCCCGGCGGCAGCCGCAGGGTCGGCACCCGCGCTTGGGCGTCGGCGAACAGGCCCGCGTCGCGGATGAATCCCGGGACCACCAGTGACACGCCGACGCCGTCGCTCCGCAGATCCTGGCGGATCCCGAGCGCGAAGCCGCGCAGCCCGAATTTGGTCGCCGAGTACAGCGACGAGGCCTCCGAGGCGATCTTGCCGGCGAGCGAGGAGACGAACACCATGTGACCGCGGCCACGGGCCGCCATCGACGGCGCCAGCGCCCGGGCAAGCGCGATCGGCGCGCGCAGGTTGACCGCCAGCATCCGGTCGATCTGCTCCTGGGTGAGCTCCAGGAATTCTCCGGACGCCGGCAGGGCGGCGTTGGCGACGAGCACCTCGACCCCCGCGCTCACCGCCACTCCGGCGAGCCGCTCGACGTCCTCCGCCACGGCCAGATCGCAGGCCACCGACTCGCCGCTGACCGCAACCGCGAGTGGCTCGAGCACGTCTGCGCGCCGACCCGTGAGCAGCAGCCGCGCGCCCCGGGCCGCGAACTCGCGCGTGATCGCCTGGCCGATCCCCCCGGTCGCGCCGGTAACAAGCACGTTGCCGCTGACCAGGCTCACGGCGCGCCAGTCTATTCAGCTTGGAAACACGGCCACCGTGGCGGTGAAGCCGTGCAGGAAGCTGCGGCCCGCGACCGGGCCGATCTCGCCGGCCGCGAAGAACCCAGCCGCCGGCGCTCCCCGCAGCTCGTGTTCGACCGCCTTGGCGTCGTGGTCACAGGTGCCGAACATCGCGCGGCCGCGTCCGTTGCACGAGAACACCAGCGCCCCTGCCGGCGGCGCCCCGGCCATCGCCTCCACCCGCAGCCGGAGCGCGCGGCGCAGATCCTCGTCGGCTGACCTGGCGTCACGAGCGTGCAGGCGCAGGACCTGTCCGCGCCGCACGCTGGCGCCAACGGCCAGCCGTCCGGAGTCGGGATCGGCGCCGAGCACGCCGCGGACGAGGAAGTCGCCCTGCTCGTAGTCGGGCTTGCAGCTGTCGATCACGATCCCGATCAGGACACCGCGCGCGATCAGGGCCCGTTCCCGGGGCGGCAACTCGGAGATGATCCGCTCGACCGTCTCCAGCGCCGGCCGCCCCGCGAGCTCGTGGATCACGTTGCCCTCGGCGGCGGTGATCGTGACCTCGCGACCGAGCGGCGCCGCTCCCTGCGACACGCACGGGATCATCTCGACGCCGCGCAGCGTCACGCCGACCGCGCCCTCGTCGAGGACCTTCTCGCCGAAGAACAGCGCGCCGGTGCCCTCGGGCGTGCGCGCGCTGGAGATCCCTCCCAGCACCGGCACAGCGGCCGAGTCCTGCGCGAGCGCCACCAGCGCCGCGTCGGTGGGGAACGAGTACGGGTCCGACAGCAGGATCGCGCCGTCGGCGCCGGTCAGCGCCGGCAGCCCCCGGATCGTGCTCTCGTCGGCGGAAGCGTGGAACGCGACCGCTTCGCCCTCGCCATCGAACGCCGCTGCCCACACCGCGAGCGCCGTCCCGGACTCGAGCTCCCGGCCCGCACCCAGCACGCCGGCGGCGGCGCAGCCGATCAGCGCGCGCGGCGCGAGCACGTCACGGATGCCCCCGAGCGTCGCCTCGGGCGTGCGCAGGTGATCGCCGCTCGCGAACACCAACGCGAGGTCCGGCTCGGCGCCGCCCAGCGCGGCCGCGACCGCGGTTGCCGCCGCCACGGCGGCCTCGAACGGGTGCTGCGCCGCTGAGACGCCGGCGCCCGCGCGAGCGCTCACCGCTGCCGTCCGCGGGTCATCGCTTCACGATACTCCTGCCATGGCGCCCCCAGACGTAATCGCCGTGTTCGGCCCGACCGGGATCGGCAAGACCGCGGTGGCGATCGCGCTCGCGCAGCGGCTGCGCGCGGTCAGGCAGCATCCCGTGGCGGTGTCCGCAGACGCGCTCCAGGTGTACGCCGGGCTCGAGACGCTGACCGGGGCGGCCGGGCCGGCGGAGCGGGCGCAGCTCGAACACCGGCTGATCTCGTTCCTGCCCGTCGACGCGAGCTTCAGCGCTGGCCAGTACGCCGAGCTCGCGCACGCCGAGATCGACTCGTTGCTGGCCGCGGGCGCGCGCCCGATCGTGGTCGGTGGCACCGGGCTCTACCTGCGGGCGGCGCTGACGGAGCTGAGCCTGCGACCGCCGCCGCCGGAGGGGGTCCGCGAACGGTGGACGAGCGAGCTCGAGCGGCGCGGCCCGGTCGCGCTGCACCGGATGCTGGCCGAGCGCGCGCCGTGGGCGGCGGCCGAGCTCGAACCGAGCGACCGCCAGCGGATCGTCCGCGCGCTCGAGCTGTTCGACGCGGGCGAGCTCGAGCCGCCGGAGGGACCGTCGGAGCTGTGGACCGACGAGATGCGGCGGCCGACGCTGCTGGTCGGGCTGGTGATGGTGCGCGAGGCCCTGTACGCGCGGATCGACGCGCGCGTCGACCGCATGCTCGCGGCGGGCGCCCAGGAGGAGGTGCGGCGCGCCCACGCTGCCGGAGCGTCGATCACCGCGCGCAAGGCGCTCGGCTTCGAGGAGCTGCTGGCCGGCGACGTCGAGGCGATGAAGCGCCGTACGCGCAACTACGCGCGCCGCCAGCTGACGTGGATGCGCAAGCTCGCGTCGGTCATCGAGATCGACGTGACCGGGCGCGCGCCGGCCCAGGTTGCGGAGCAGGTGCTGGCCCTGTGGCGCGGCCACGACGATCACTCGCAGCTTACGGCCAGGGGGTGAACGGGTACATCACGACCGCCGCCACGAGCACGGCGAACGCCCACACCGCCACCAGCTTCCAGTTCACGCGCAGGCGGGCGAGCAGGTAGACGATCGAGATGTAGATTCCCGGCATCACGATCACCATGTAATAGAGGTAGCTGGTGCGGCTGTAGATCGCGCTCAACAGCTCGAACGGCAGCCAGGTGCCGATGAACCACGACAGGCCCAGCAGCCCGAGCTCGCAGTCGCGACCGGTGCCGCCGCCGGCGGCGAGCCGCGCGGCCTCGACCCCGGCGACCACCAACGCCGGCACCGCCAGCAACATGATCGGCGGGCTGATCATCCCCAGAAAGTGGGTCGCCGGGTAGATGTCGAACAGCGAGCCGGAGGGGTGCGCCGGGTTGATCGCCAAATACGTGATCGGCTTGAAGTCCACCAGCCACTCCCACGGGTAGGAAGCGATCCCCATCGGACCGTGTGGGCTCGTGAGGCCTGTCTGGTAGCTGAACATGTGCGCCAGATGCGCGAACGGACCGCCCGTGATCACCTTCGCGGCACCGGGGTCATACGGCGGCGCGATCGTGTCCATCAACCACAGCAGGGGCAGGAACACGACGACCGAGCTGACCACGGAGGCACCCAGAGACCAGAGCCGCCGAGCGGCATCGGTCCGTTGCGCGAGCCATCGCAACAGCTCGAACACGGCCAGCGCCAGCAGCAGATACGGGGCGACGAGCTTGAAGCAGGAGCCGATCCCGACCAGCGCGCCGGCCAGAATCGGCCGGCCGCGGAGGTACGCCACCGCCGCCCACAGCATCGGCGCGAGCACGTAGATGTCGAGCGTGCCGATCCGGCCGTGAACGATCAGCAGGTTGTCGGACGCCATCAGCGCGCAAGCGCCGAGCGCGAGCCACGGACGCCCGCCCGCCGCGCGCACCAGCGCGTACAGCCCGAGCAGCGCGATCGAGCCGAACACAAGGCTGCCGATCCGCCACGCGAACGGCCCGTCGCCGAACAGCTCGATCGCCCCGGCGATGATCAGCTTCGCTCCTTGCGGATGTTCGGAGTTCGGATCATCGCCCGGCGGCGAGGCGGCGTAGTTGGCGCCCGGGGGCGGCTCGATCCCGGCGATCACGCGGGCGGCGTTGACGTAGTAGGCCTCGTCGAAGACGGTCGTGTGGTCGGTGGCGGTGTTGCAGGGCGAGCGGCACGGGTCGCCGAGCGCCGCCGCGCGCACCCCCAGCGACACGACCGACAGCACGGCCAGCAGCACCAGCGGCGCGCGCGGATGATCGAGCAGGGAGCGAAGCCGCGCCATGGCCGCGCGACGGTACGCGATCTGCCCGCGACCTTCCACCGGGAGGCGTGCACATACACTCCCACCGCGTGGAGTTCGAGAAATGGCACGCGCTCGGCAACGACTACGTGATCATCGAGGCCGGCGCACTCCCGTTCGAGCTGACCCCGCCGCGGATCCGGGCGATCTGCGCGAGCCACACCGGCGTGGGCGCGGACGGGATCCTGCTGCTGTCGGCGCCGGACGAGCCGGGCTTCGTGGCGCGCCTGCGGATCTTCAACCCCGATGGCGGCGAGGCCGAGTTGTCCGGTAACGGCGCGCGCGAGGCGGTCCTGTACCTGCGTCGCAGGCGGTGGACGGATGCCGACCGGTTCTCGATCCAGACGGCGGCCGGCGCGATCCACCCGACGATCACCTCGCCGAGCACCTGCACGATCGAGCTCGGGCGGGCGCGGTTGCGCAGCGACTCCTACCCGGCCGGAGCCGACGACGGACGCGGCGAGCTGTCGGCCGGCGGCCGGACGTGGCACTTCCAGCACGTGCAGGTCGGCAACCCCCAGTGCGCGATCGCGGTCGCCTCGACGGACGAGCTCGCCGCGCTCGAGCTCCCCGCCATCGGGCCGGCGATCGAGCGCCACGAGCTGTTCCCGAACCGGACCAACGTGTCGTGGTTCACGCCGATCGCGCCTGACCGGATCCGGGCGCGGATCTTCGAGCGCGGCGTGGGGGAGACCTCGGCCAGCGGCACCGGCGCGTCGGGCGCCGCGGTCGCGCACGTCCTCGACGGCGGCCGCTCACCGGTGACGGTGGTCCTCGACGGTGGCGAGCTCGAGGTCGAGGTGGGGGACAGCCTGGACATCAACCTGAGCGGCTGGGCCGTGCCGGTCTATGCGGGCACGCTGGCCGACGAGTTCGTAAAGGAGCTCCATGCGACCCAGTAGGCGCCTCGAGCGAATCCCGCCGTACCTGTTTGCCGAGCTCGCGCGCAAGGTCGCGGCCAAGCGTGCGGCCGGCATCGATGTGATCAGCCTCGGGATCGGCGACCCGGATATGCCAACCTACCCGCCGATCGTCGCGGCGGCGCAGGGGGCGGTCGCCGACCCGAGCACCCACACGTATCCGTCAAACCGCGGCCGGCGCGAGTTCCGCGAGGCGCTGGCGGCGTTCTACGCGCGACGATTCGGGGTCACGCTCGACCCCGAGACCGAGGTGATGGCCGCGATCGGCGCCAAGGAATGCATCTTCAACCTGAACCTCGCGTTCCTCGATCCCGGCGATGTGGCGCTCGCCTCCGATCCCGGCTATCCGGTCTACACGGGCGGTCCGCTGCTCGCCGGCGGCGAGCCGGTGCTGATGCCGCTGCTGCCCGAGCTGGAGTTCGCGCCCGACCTGGCGGCAATTGGATCCGACGCGCTCGCGCGCGCCCGGCTGATGTTCATCAACTACCCCAACAACCCCACCGGCGCCGTCGTCCCCGACGGGTTCTTCAAGCAGGTGGTGGAGCTGGCGCGCCGCTCCGAGTTCCTCGTCGTGCACGACAGCGCCTACAGCGAGACCACCTACGACGACTACGTCGCCCCCTCGTTTCTCGCCACGCCCGGCGCCAAGGAGGTGGGAGTCGAGGTGTTCTCACTGTCCAAGGGCTACAACATGACCGGCTGGCGGTGCGCGGCGATCGTCGGCAACGCGGACGCGATCGGCCAGTACTGGCGGCTGAAGTCGAACATCGACTCGGGCAACTTCGAGGCGGTTCAGCTCGCCGGCGCGGCCGCGCTGCAGCCCGACGTGGACGCCGATGTGAGGGCCATGAACGGCATCTACAAACGCCGGCGCGACCTGGTCTGCAACGCGCTCGCGGAGGCGGGCGTGCAGGTGACGCCGCCGAAGGGGACGATCTACATCTGGGCGCCGGTCCCCGCCGGCTTCGAGTCCGCCGCCGCGTACTGCGAGCACGTGCTGGAGCGGGCGGCGGTGGTGATCTCTCCGGGCGGCGCGTACGGGCGCAGCGGCGAGGGCTTCTTCCGGATCTCGCTGACGACTCCCGACGACCGGCTGCTCGAGGCGGTCGGGCGGCTGCGCCAGCTGTAGCGCTCGACAGCCCGCGGCTACCATCTCTCGGGTGCAGCGAAGCCGCAACGGACGAACTCGACCGTCGTCCAATTTGCCCGACGCCAGACGGGCCCGGCAGCGGGCCTACCTGATCGCCGCGACCGCGGACAACGACGAGCACGAGCTGGCCGAGCTCGCCGAGCTGCTGCGGACCGCCGGCGTCGCGGGCGTGGGGGAGATCGTGCAGCGGCGCGACCAGCCGCACCCCAACACCTACCTGGGAGCGGGCAAGCTGGCGGAGCTGAAGCTTCAGCTGGCCGATGCCGACGCGAACCTCGTCGCCTGCGACGACGAGCTCTCGCCGCGCCAGGAGCGCAACCTCGAGCAGACGCTGGGCCTGCCGGTGATCGACCGCACCGCGATCATCCTCGACATCTTCGCCGCACACGCGCACAGCGCCGAGGGCAAGTTGCAGGTCGAGCTGGCCCAGCTCGAATATAACCTTGCCCGGATGCGCGGCCTGTGGTCGCACCTGGAACGGCTCGGGGCCGGCAGGATCGACGGCGGGATCGGCACCCGCGGACCGGGGGAGACCCAGATCGAGACCGACCGCCGGCTCGCGCGCGACCGGATCTCGGCGCTGCGGCGAAAGCTCACGCACGTGAAGTCGAGCCGCTCGGTGATGCGCGCGGAGCGGGAGCGGGCGCACCTGCCCTCGGTGGCGCTCGCCGGCTACACCAACGCCGGCAAGTCGACGCTGCTGAACGCGCTCACCGGGGCGACGGTGGGCGTCGGCGATCGCCTGTTCCAGACCCTCGATCCGACCACGCGCGTGCTCCGCGCCGGCGGTCGCGACTACCTGCTGACCGACACCGTCGGCTTCATCCGCAAGCTTCCGCACCAGCTCGTCGACGCGTTCGGGGCGACGCTCGAGGAGACGCGACTGGCGGACCTGATCCTGCATGTCGTCGACGGCTCGGCGCCCGAGGAGGAGCTGCTGGCGATGACCGCGGCGGTCGAGGACGTCCTGGCCGAGATCGGTGCCGTCAGCGCCCCGCGGGTACTGGTGCTGAGCAAGGCCGACCTGATCGACGAGCAGCGCCGAGCCGAGCTCGGCCGCCGCCATCCCGACGCCGTGCTCGTGTCACCACTCACGGGCGAGGGGATCGAGGCGCTGACCGACCGCATCGAGCAGGAGTTCGCGCGCACGCTGCGCGAGGTCGAGCTGCTGATCCCGTTCGACGAGGGCGGACGGCTCGCGGAGCTGCACGAGCTGGCCGGCGACCTCGAACGCGACGACACGCCCGACGGCGTGCGCGTCCTCGCTCGTCTGCCGGCCGCCGTCGCGGCCCGCTACCAGCCATTCACGCTCGCGCGCGGCGGCTCGAATCACGGCGGCGAATGAGCCTCCGCGTGCGCCGGCTGGACGCGCGCGCGACGTTGCCCGCGCGCGCGTATCCGGGCGATGCGGGACTCGACCTGCACGCCCTCGATGGTGCGGTGCTCGAGCCGGGGGAGCGGGCCGCGATCGGAACCGGGATCGCGGTCGAGATCCCAGACGGACAGGCCGGCCTGGTGCTGCCGCGGTCGGGGCTCGCGTCGCGCCACGGGATCGCGCTCGTCAACGCGCCCGGGTTGATCGACGCCGGCTACCGCGGCGAGGTGCGGGTGCTGTTGCTGAACACCGATCGCAGCGTCCGGTTCGAGATCACCGCCGGCGACCGGATCGCCCAGCTACTGCTGGTCGACGTGCACGCCCCGGACGTGGTCGAGGTGCAGGCGCTGTCTTCCTCGGAGCGGGGCGCGGGCGGCTTCGGCTCGAGCGGGCAGTGAGCGCGCTCACGACGAGCTCACGGGAAGCAGCCCGTGGGTCTCCAGGAACTGCTTCGCGACCACGGTCGGATTCTCACCGGCGACGTCGACCAGCGCGTTCAGCTGGCGCATCACCGGCGTCGTCAGCAGCGCGCTGACGCGGTTGATGATCTGCACGAACACCGGCCCCTCGGCGCTTGCGGCCTTTTGCGAGACGACCGGCACCACCTGCCCCCAGCCGAACACGTTGCGCGGATCGGCGAGCAGCTGATAGTCGCCGAACGCGAGCTGCCCGTCGGTCGTGTTGACGAACGCGGCCTGGACGGAGCCGGCATCGAGCGCCGGGTACTGGTCGCCGATCGCGAGCGGGACGTAGGTTGTCGGCACGACGCCGTAGACGTGCTCGACCGACGGCAGCAGTGCCTCGGGGCCGGTCTGCAACTGAGGCGGACCTCCGAGCGTCAGCGGCGGTCCGAGCGTACGCAGGTCCCGGATCGTGCCGAGATGGTTCTCGGCGGCGTAGCCGACGGTTACGGCGATCGCCCAGGTGTCGCTGAACGGGGTCGGGTCGAGCAGATCGAACCCGTGCTTGACGGCGTAGCGCTGCCCCGCCTGATAGGCGGCAAGCGCTGTCCGGTACGTGCGGGTGTTGCCAGCCACCTGCGTGTTCCAGGTCTGCAGGTACTCGGGGTACATCGCGAGGCTGCCGGTCGCGAGCGCCTGGATCGTCACCGAGGTCGCGCCGATGTTCCGGTTCAGGCTGACGTTGTAGCCGTACGCCTGGAGCGCCTCGTAGTAGAGCTGGCCGAGGACGAACTGCTCGGTGTAGTTCTTGTCGCCGATCACGACCGCCGGCTTGCCGGTGCCGGGCAGCGAGCTCGTACTGCTGGTACTCGTGTCGGTCGTGCTGCTGCTGCTGCTGCTCGTCGACACCGAGGCGCTGGCGACCGACTGCGGGTGGCTCGGCTGATGGCCGCTGCTCCCGCATGCCGCAGCGCACAGCGCGGACAGGCAGACGACGATCAGACGGGGGCGCACCGGGCTGGCGAGTCGACGGGCCAACGAACCTACACCCCGGCCGCTCGGCGCGCATCCGCGTGCGCCTCGGCCTCGAGCTCGTCGTCGAGCGAGGTCAAGGGCAGGGACAGGCCGAGCGCGGTCGCGATCAGCCAGTCCGCGAACCAGGCATTCTTAGGCAGCAGCGGACCGTGGAGATAGGTGCCGATCACGTTCCCCACCCGGACCCCCTCGAACCCGTCCGCGCCGTTGTTGCCGTGCCCGCGCAGAACCCTCCCGAGCGGCGTCGCCGCGGCACCCAGATGGGTGCGCCCACCGTGATTCTCGAACCCCGCCAGCACCCGGCGCTCGCCGGGCTTCAGCTCGACCTCGATCGCCGCGTTGCCGATCAGCCGCTCGCCTTCACCCCGGACCGTCCACAGGTCGACCAGTCCGACGCCCGGGAGGGTCCTGTCGCCTAGCTGGTAGGAGCGCCCGAGTAGCTGATAACCACCGCACACGGCCAGGATCACGCCCGCGCGCGCGGCGACCGCATGCAGCGCCTCCCGCTTGATCTCCGCCAGATCGTGGGCACAGAGCTCCTGATCGCGATCCTGGCCGCCACCGATGTAGTACAGGTCGGCACCGTCCGGATCCAGCTCCTCGCCGAGGTCGGCGGCCTCGACGCTGAAGGCGATCCCGCGCCACCGACAGCGGCGCTCGAGCATCAGCAGGTTGCCGCGATCGGCATAGATGTTCATCAGCTCGGGATACAGCGCACAGATCCGCAGCTCGAGGTCAGCCATGTAGCAGCACCACCGTACTGCCGACGTAATCCGATGTCTGTGCGACCCCGCGACGGCCCGCGGGCGACAGGCCGACCGCGCGCGCTTCGCGCTCCAGCTCGCCGGCGGTCAGCCGGTCGAGGTGGATGAGATCCTGTGCGACCGAGCGCCGACCGTCGATCGCGACCGTCTCGCGACGGCGTTCGAGCACGAATCCGCCCGCATCCGAGCGAACCGCCGTCGGCTGGCTGCAGTACACGATCCCCTCGCGCTCGCATACGTCCGGGATCGGCGCCGGCGAGCCGGCGTCCACGTCGAACAGCTCGAGCAGCTCGCTAAGCGCGATCGCGATGATGCCGTCGGCGAGCAGATGCCGCTTGGCGCAGCGAAGGAAATCAGTTCGGCCCTGGAAGCCGCCGAGCAGTTGGATCGTCTGCATCGGTACCAGGCAAAGCGCGAATCGCCACTCGAGCTCGAACCGGCGCGCGTCGGCGAGCGCCGTCTCGACCGCTAACCCGTCGGCGCGGGCCCTCAGCTCGCCCAGCAGGGCGTCGTCCCGATCGAGCGCGGTCACGCGATGGCCGCGCCGCGCGAGGTCGAGCGCGATCCGGCCGGTGCCGGCGCCGACGTCGAGCACCGGATCTCCGTACTCGTAGGCCAGGGCGCGCCACACCGGCATGTCCTCCGCATACCCGCCGCACTCGAGGTCGTGCCAGATCACGCTCACGGCTGCTCCCAGAACCGGCCGGCGTGGCCGCGGGCCGCGAGCTCCTCGCGCAGCTCGAGCAGCGCCGTGTACGTGGGCAGAACGAACAGCCGCCCGCGGGCGGCCGCGGCAGCCGCGGCGACCGCGGAGTCGAGCGCTTCGGCCAGCGCGGGCACGACCTCGAGCCGTGCCGGCGCCACGCCCGCGTACTTCAGCCGCAACGCCAGCTCCGCGGCGCGCGTCCCTGCGCAGGTGACGCGGCGAACGCGGTCGCCGAGCAGCTCGAAGTCCGCATCCCAAATCCAGGAGATGTCCCGGCCGTCGGCGGTGCGGTCGTTGAGGATCGCGAGCACGTCGAGCTGACCATGCTCGAGCGCGAGCGTCCGCAGCACCTCGTTCGCGCCGGCGGGATTCTTCATCAGCAGGATCGACAGCTCGGCGTCGCCCACCGGGACCGTCTCGGCCCGTCCGAATGCCGCGGTCACGGTCTCGAGCCCCTGCACGACCTGCTTCAGGGCCACGCCCTGGGTCAGGCACAGCGCCGCCGCGCCGAGCGCGTTGTAGACGTTGTAGAGCCCCGGCAGCGGCAGCTTCACGGGCGCCGCGCCGCCGGGCGTACGGAGCACGAAGCTCGCCGCGCGAGTTCCGTCGAGCTCGATCTGCTCGGCGGCGATCGACGGCTGCGGACGCCGCTGACCGCAGGACGGGCAGCGGTAGTTGCCGAGGTGGCCGAGGTAGATCGCGTCATACACGTATGCGCCGCCGCAGCGGCGGCAGTGCTTGGAGTCAGACGCGTGCTGCATCTGCGCCAGCGCGACGCTCGGGTCCTCGACGCCGAAGTAGCTCACGCCTTCACGATCCCGGCCAAGGTCCGCGATCAGCGGATCGTCGGCGTTCAGGACGACCCCAGTCGTCGGCGGCAACGACGCCACGACCGCGGCCCACCGATCGGCGATCGTCTCGAGCTCGCCGTAGCGGTCGAGCTGGTCCCGGAACAGGTTGCACAGCAGTACCGCGTGCGGGTCGAGCTGGGGCACGACCCGGTCGAGCCAGAACTCGTCGATCTCGAACAGCCCGAGCTCGCCGTCGATCCGCCCGCCCGGGCGCGCGGCCGCGAGCAGCGTCGAGGCGACCCCGCCGGCCATGTTGGCGCCGGCGCGGTTGTGAACCAGCGGGATCCCCGCCCGCCGTAGCGCCGAGGCCGCCATCGCGGCGGTCGTGGTCTTGCCGTTGGTCGCCGAGATCGCCACCGAGCCGCGGCGCAGGCGGGCGGCCAGCTCTCCGATCGCGTGCGGCTCGAGCCGGATCAGCACCTTGCCCGGAAGGCTCGTGCCACCGCCGCGGCCGGCGCGGCGGGCGAGCTCGCCGACGGCCCGCGCGGCGGCGATCTTGGCACCCAGCGCACTCATTCTGGTACCAGCACGCGGACCGCGCCCCGGAGCGCGCGCACGGTCACGGGCAGCTCGGCGATCGGATCGCCGTCCGCGTACATCATGAACGGCCGGTCGGAGCTGACCTCGATCTCGGTTGCCCGCAGCACCTCGACGTTGGGCTGGCGTACATGCTGACCCTTGAACACCGTCGGCAGCAGGCGCAAGAATCGGCCCTTGGGGATCGCAGCGATCATCACCACGTCCAGCAGGCCGTCGTCGAGCGAGGCGTCCGGCGCCATGAACATGCCGCCGCCATACGCCTTCGAGTTTGCGGCCGCGACTGTGTAGCCGCTGAACGTGCGCTGCTCGCGACCGTCGAACGTGACTCGATAGGTCGCCTGCCTCCACGCCGCCAGTGCCCGGATCGCGCCATATGCGTACACAAGCCCCCCGCGTACGACGCGGGTCTCGTTCGCAATCCGGTTGGCGTCGGAGTCAAATCCGCAGCTCGCGATCCCGATGAACGTCCTCCCGTCCGCCTCGCCGAGGTCGAGCTCCCGCACGACCCCTCCCGCCAGCACATCGCAGGCCACCCGCGGCTCCAGCGGAATCCCGAGCACGCGCGCGAAGTCGTTGCCGCGACCCCCGGGCAGCACGCCGATCACCGCTTCGGTCCGCTTCAGCGATCCGGCCACCGCCCCGACGATTCCGTCGCCGCCGAATGCGACCGCGACCTCGCCGGCGGCGCCCGCCGCCTGCGCGAGCTCGCCGGCGTGCGCGAGGTTGCGGGTGAACGCGACGTGGTGCTCGAGGCCTCGGTCTCGCAGGGCCGCCTGGACCGCCGGCAGCGCCCGCGCCGCGCGGCCGCCGCCGGCCGACGGATTGACGATCAGCGCCAGCCTCATCGCGCCACGATCAACGAATGGAGGTCGTCGGCGATCGCCACCGGCGTCGGATCGGAGGCGGCCTCGGCCTGCGCACGCGACGTGACACCGCTCAGCACCACGGCCCCGTCGAGGCCGGCGGCGGCGGCGCCCGCTAGATCGGAGTCGAGCCGGTCGCCGACGACCAGCGCGCGCCCCGGGCCGAGCCGATCGAGCGCCGCTTCGAACATGTCGGGGGCCGGCTTGCCGACGATCCTCGCCTGCTGCTCGGTCGCGTATTCGAGCGCGGCGACAACCGCTCCGGTCGCGGGCCAGATGCCCTCGTCGGTCGGGAACGTCCGGTCGCGCCCCGCCGCGATCATCTCGGCGCCGGCGAGCACCGCCTGGGTCGCGTCGCGCAGCTCGTCGAAGCCCAGCTCATCATGGCTGGCGACCACCACGAAGTCGGGTTCGGTCGCGCGCGGAGTGCCGTTCACGATCCGCTGGCCGGCGTCGCCGACGTGGCGGAAGATCGCCGGCGCCCCGATCACGTACGTGCTGGTGCCGGGGCTGGCCGCGAGCACATACTGGATCACCGCACCGACCGTGACGACCTCCTCGAGCGACGCCCGGAGGCCGATCGACCAGAGCTTGCGGACGTAATCCTCGGGCGACCGGCGCGCATCATTGGTCAGGAACATGACCTCTTTTCCGGCCCCTCGGAGCTCGGTGATCGCCTCCGCCGAGCCGCGGATCGGGGTCTCGCCGACGTACACGCAGCCGTCGAGATCAAGCAGTACGTGGTCGTACTTGTCGAGCAGAGGGGAGAGGGTCATTCCGGCAGCGGATTATCGCGACGGTCGGCGGCGGATCACCGCACCACAGTGTGCTTTCCTCAGCGTCCGTGCGCAGAGCGATCACATTTCTGGCGTTTGTGGCCGTGTTGGCGGCCGGGTGCGGCAGCTCGAGCAGCTCGAGCAGCTCGAGCGCATCGAGTGGCTCGAGCGCCGCCGCGTCGGGTGGGTCCGCCGCCGCGTCGGGTGGGTCCGGAGCGGCGTCGGGTGCGTCCGTCGGGGCGTCCGGTGGATCCTCGGCGGTCTGCCATCGGGTCGCCGTGCCGCCACCGAAGGGACCGGGCCACCTCAGCGCGCCGAGATTGACGCTCAACCCGAGCCGCACCTATACCGTCACGGTCGTGACCAACTGCGGCACATTCGCGTTCGCCCTCGATGTGAAGCAATCGCCCAAGACCTCGGCGTCGGTCTACTCGCTCGTCAAGCTCGGCTTCTACAACGGGCTGACGTTCCACCGGGTCGCGGCCGGGTTCGTGATCCAGGGCGGCGATCCGACCGGCACCGGCGCCGGCGGTCCCGGCTACACGATCGTCGAGCCGCCGCCGGCCGGCACCCAGTACGTTCGCGGCGATGTCGCGATGGCCAAGACCGAGTCCCAGCCGCCCGGCGCCTCGGGCAGCCAGTTCTTCATCGTGACCGCCGCCAACGCCACCCAATCGGCAGGGCTGACGCCCGATTACGCGCTGGTCGGGAAGGTCGTGTCGGGCCAGAACGTCGTCAACGCGATCGGCTCGCTGCCGACCAACCCCCCGGGTGACGGAATGCCCTCGCCGGCGGTGGTGATGGCGAAGGTGACGGCGGCGGCGTCGTAGGGCTTGTCGAGGTGGCGCGCCACCACGCCTCAGAACAGCGCCACCTGCCCACTCGCCACCGGCGCCGCCAGGCACTCGGGTCCGTCGTATCGCGCGTCGTTGACCGCCGGCCCGACCTCGCAGAGCGCTGTGTCGGCCGAGTCGAGCCCGGTCAGGATCGAACCCAGTTGGTCGGGCGGGGTTGCGGCGTCCAGCCAGGTGGCCTCGGCCGAGGGTCCCGCCAGGATGATCGGCATCCGGTCGTGCAGTGGCGCGATCGCGGGGTTCGCGGCGGTGGTCAGGATCGTGCAGGAGCGGAGGTTGGTGCCGTCCTCGCGGTACCAGATCGACCACAGGCCGGCGAACGCGAACAGCCCGCCGTCTCGGCGCAGGATGTGAAAGGCCTGCTTGGGCCCCGCGGCGGGGCGCCGCCACTCGTAGAACCCGTCGGCGAGGATCAGGCAGCGGTAGCGCTCGAACGCGCGCCGGAAGGCGGGGCGCGAAGCGACGGTCTCGACGCGCGCGTTGATCATCTTCAGGCCCGTCTGCTCGGTCTTAGCCCAGGACGGCACGAGTCCCCAGCGCAGCAGCTCACCGCGGGGGGCACCTTCTCGGTCGGTGGTCACCGCGAGTACGTCATCGCCGGGCGCGACGTTGTAGCGGCGGCGCACGTCGATGCTCTCGCCGATCGGAAAGCGGGACCGGACGTCCGCCGGGCTCGGCGTGGCGAGCGTGTAACGGCCGCACATCGCGCCGCGCGATCTCGGCGTTCAGCGGGCGCGCGCCGACGCCTGGTCGGCACGCTCGGCCTGCATCCGTTTCTGACGGCGGCGTCCGAAGTAGGCGAGCACGCCGACCGCCACCAGGACCAGCACGATCGAGTAGAAGATCGCGATGTCGGTCGAGACGCCGCCGGTCGCCAGCGCGATCAGGTTGACGATCCCGAACGCAACCGCCAGGACCGCGATGATCAACACGATCACGATCAGGATCCCGCGGATCCGGGCGAGGATCCCGGCGCTCTTCGGCGGCGCGATCAGGCCCATGATCTGCAACCCGCGCAGCTGCCGGTTTGTCGGCGCTTCGACCCCGAGCCGTTCGGTCGCGCGCTTGAGGTCGTCGGCCCGGCGTTCGGCGAGCGCGAGCGAGGCGTCGGCCATCCGGCGCAGCTGCAGTCGCTCCTGGGGACGCGCGGCGGCCAGTGCCCGCTGGAAGTGCGCCCGCGCCGCCTTGGCGTCGTAGCGCTCGGCGGCGCGCGCGCCCAAGATCGCCTGGGCGGCGGCCTTGTACTTCGTCTCGCTCTCGAGCTCCTCGTCGGAGCGGGTCTCCAGCTGCTGCATCGCGGCAAGCTGGCTGCGCTGCTCCATCCGCACGGTGCGCTGCTGCTTGGCCATAGCTGGCCAAGAGTCTAGCCGCCGGATCGCTCAGCGACGGGGGAGGATCACGAACATTCGCTGGCGCGTCAGGTACTGGCCGCCGTCGGA
>CAWJIO010000009.1:0-125279 GCA_963842995.1 uncultured Solirubrobacterales bacterium
AGTCCCGTGGGCGATGAATGACTAGTAGACCTTGGTGTGATTGCTTGGGTCGGTACCGGTCACCACCGCGTTGACTGCAACCCTTCTCAAGATCGGTTAGTTTCGGCTGGTTTGAGCTGTCAACAGGCGTGAACGGCAGCCCGCGGCCGCATCGCACACAAGCCAGATCACGCCACACGTGACGGCAAGCCCGAATACGTTGCAATGGGGGCGACTGACCGTCCACGTTCCTCGAAATCGTCGGGTGGCGAGAGTTTCCGCGACTCCTCATCGGCTGCCAATGCGCCAGCGGGCGCCGATCCGCTCAAAGTCGTTATCGACGATGGCGGTGTGGGCTGTGGCCATGCGCGCTCGGACCGCTGAGCGACTCTAAGGGGTGATCACGAAGTCTACGCTCGGGTGCTGGGGATCAAAGCCCTCGGTGAAACTCGTTAGACACCTAAACGTACCCGAGTTCGGCTGGCCTGTGAAGTATTCGATCGGTGCACACGACGCCCCGCCACCACCGACGAGGAAATTGACGTGCGCATTGAACTCGAAAAAGTCCGGGGTGTGGTTCGGCGTGGGGATCGAGTACGTCAAGTCCACCGAGGTACCGAAGAAGGTGTCACCAACCTTCCAGTCGTTCTGGGAGTGAGCCGGAACGGGATCGGTGTCGAGTTGACACCACGCATTTGTCGCGCCTTTCCCCAACGCCCAGAGCGTGATCGGCAGACTCGTGTTGTTTAGGGTGAAGCCATCGATCGCCGACGCCGAACCGCAGAATTGGGGGGAACCGACGGCAGGTGATTTTGGCGCCATGGCTACCGTGAACACGGCCACGGCGTGTTTGATGAAAGCGTGAACCGTGAACTCGGCCTTGCACTCGTACCGACGCGGCGAGCGGACCACGCGAACGAACGAACACGCTGCGTGCCCGCGACTGAGTGGGAAGCGCAGCCCCGCCTCGAAGCGAATCTCATCGCCATTCTGGAGCCGGTACGTGATGTCCAGGGAGGTTCCAGACGAGTTGCTACCGGCCATCCCGATGGTCCCGCTCGAGCGCGCTGGAACCTTCCCGGCAGGAGCCCGGCACCAGGCATCGCGGGCCCCGTGACGGACGGCGACCACCGTCAACGGCATACCCGTGCGGTTGTCAGTCGTGCCCGTGATCTTAGTGAGACGACAGTGCTGCCCCACAACTGCCGGAAACGCATGGTCCGCACCGCCGGGGACCTGCCCGAGCCCGGCAGCCGCAAGCAGTAAAGCGACTGCCAGCGACACGACGATAGAGAACCCGAACTTCCGAGGCGAAACGACCCCCACAAGGCGAGCATCGCACGCCAAGCGCCGCGAGTCAAGGTCGCGACAACTCGGGCAACCTTCGCTCGAAACGGCGGGGCGGCGGCAGGAGGGCGATATGGCCACGGCCCTTGTGGCGCGTGCGAGAGCCCGCGCGTCACCTGGGCCCGGACCCCGTCATTACCGCGCTTGATCCGGCTCGGACGGCTTCAGCCAGGTTCGGAACCCAAGGGTTTGCGATTCCGCTAACTTGGGACAGATTCGGCTCGCGTGTGGCCCTACTGAGTGGCCCTCACCGGCTGCTGCAACATCCTCGTCCGTAGTCAGGCGGAGCGAGACCTTCTCCTCCCCGGCCTGTCGAGATCGAGCCTGGCATAAGCCACCCCACACTTCGCAGCGCTCGCCCCCCGACCTCGGTCACCTCGCCGATCCCGCGACCCTCGGGATCGGCGTCACCTCAAACCGATCGGACCCGTGCCCAATCTCTTTCCTCGCTACTGGTCAGAACCGCGGCTGTCGCAATGATCGGTGCGACGCGAGGTCGCACGTATTGAGTGAACTCGCAGGATTGGAGGTTCGGCTGATGTCGTAAGCGTTGTTCCAGGTTCGTGCTCGATGACCTGGCCCCACTCCGGCGTGACCCGTCGGCTCCTGGTCGGCGGGGTGTGAAGCTCCGGAGGAAGCCCAAGGGCGGCTCGTTCCATCCGGGCGGCCACAGGCGAGGGGCAGGCCGGACGGGTGAATTGCTTGAACCCTCGTTGATGCCTCGTCAAGCGGATCCCTGCAGATGGGATGCTGGAGCAGGGTCGAAGGACTAGCCGTGGTAGAGCGGCAGGCGCCGGCTGAGCACGATCCTCAGACCGGGAAGAGCACCGCCGTCCTCGGGGTATAGAGGGCACCCACCCCGGTCGCAGCTCATGCGTGCGGAACGCGGTAACCCCGTCGAGGTCCGGGCTGATGCCCGGTAGGCCGACCGCGAGGAGGGCGGAATTCCCCGGCGGGCATCGGATGACCGAGAAGCGAAATGCCGACAGCCGAAAGGCAACGGGAAACCGGGACGCGATGGTCAGCCCCTCCAGTTGGCCGTCCCGCATAACCGGTCGGATACCGGGCCTGGTGCCCGGGCGCGAAAGCGCGCTGACGCGGTCAGGTGAGCCTGTGAGGAGAAAGATGACCGAAGCCCCGGAACCCGAGGACAAGTTGGACGCCGCGACGAAGGTCGCGGTGAACGGACCAGAGGACGTGCCCTTTGACTGGCGCCAGGTTGACTGGCGGCGGGTGGAGGAGGACGTACGGCGGCTGCGGCAGTGAATAGGACCACACTGCAGCGTGTTCGCGAGGTGCTCCCGTGCGAGGTCCGGGTGACGCAGCGAACGCATCCGCTGTGGGGCCGGACGCTCAAGGCCCGGGGCTTCAGGCGCGTGAAGGGCCTGCTGTTGCTGGTTGTGCTGCTGCCGGATGGCTCGGGGGGCGTGATCCCAGCGGCGGCGACCGACCTGCTCGGTGAGGAGCTGGGAGTCGAGCCGGGCGTGGCGACGGTGCTTACGGCCGACGGCGTGCGCCGTCTGCGGGTGTTCTTGGAGGCGAAGTCCCGCGGCTCTGAGGGCCGCGGGACCCGCCGCCGCGCGGGCTAGGCTCGCACGCCACATTCGCGCCAACGAGATGTGGAGGTCGAGCCTTGCGAGCGTTGAGGATAGCGGCGCCTGCCCAGTTGAGCTTGAGGCTGGGTGCGCCGGATGAGGGGCCTGAGCCGTGGGAGCTCTGGGAGAGCGTGCCTGCCGAGGCGCAGGCGAAGCTGCTGTCGCTGTTTGCCCGGCTTGTCGCGCGCAGTGTCGTGATCGAAGAGAAGGAGGCATGATGGATCGCTCCAGGCCGACCTCGGAGCAGCTGCGTCGCTCCGCGGTCGTGTACATCCGGCAGTCAAGTGCCGGGCAGGTGGTGAAGAATGTCGAGAGTCGTGAGCTTCAGTATGAGTTCACTGAGCGGGCGGTGTCACTGGGATGGCATCGTGATCAGGTGAAGGTGATCGACGAGGATCTTGGCCGTCGTGCCTCGCAGGGGAGCGTGCGCGCCGGGTTTGAGTGGTTGGCCGCCGAGGTTGGCCTGAGGCATGTGGGGATCGTGCTCGGCCGGGAGGTCTCGCGTCTGGCACGGACCAGCGCCGAGTGGTACAGCCTGATGGACCTGTGCGCGCTGACTGACACGCTGATCGCCGACGGTGATGGTGTCTATCACCCCGGTGATTACAACTCGAGACTCCTGTTGGGGCTGAAGGGCAACATGGCCGAGGCGGAGCTGCACCTGATCAACACGCGCCTGATCGCCGGTCGTGACCACAAGGCGGCCAAGGGCTTGCTGGTGGTGAGACTCCCGGTCGGTCTTGACTACAACGAGGATCATGCGATCGTGCTCTCACCGGATGACGCGGTGCGGGCTGCGCTCGGCGAGGTGTTCACGCGCTTCCAAACGCTCAGCTCGGGGCGCCAGGTCGTGCTCTCGCTGCGCGACGATGGCCTCAAACTCCCACGGCGAAAGCCTGGCACGACGCGGATCATGTGGGGGCCAGCAAGCTACCGCGCGGTGCGCGAGATGCTCATCAACCCCACGTACGCTGGTGCGTTCGTGTTCGGCCGCCGGCGGCAGGAGAAGTCACTTGGTGAGAACAGGCGGGTCGTGACACGCCGTCGCGTACTGCCCCGCAGCGAGTGGGGAGTGTGCATCCTCAACCACCACCCCGGCTATGTCACCTGGGATACGTACCTGGAAAACCAGGAGCGGCTCGCCGCCAACCGCCGCCCGGAGCGCGGTGAAGGCGGAGGCGCCCCGCGCGAGGGCAGAGCGCTGTTGCAGGGGCTGGTGCGCTGCGGGCACTGCGCGCGACGGATGCAGGTCGCCTACCCGGGTACCTCGGCCAAGCCGCACACGTACCTCTGCGCGCGCGCCTCCTTCGAGATCGCCTCGCCCGTCTGCCAACGGATCGGCGGGCGCCGCGTCGACGAGGCGGTGCTCGACGCCGTGTTCGAGGCGCTCGAGCCGGCCAGCCTGCAGGTCACGGCCAAGGCACTCTCGGACATGGAGGCCGAGCATCAGCGCAGCCTGCATGCCTTCGAGGTGGCGCTCGAGCGCGCCCGGTTCGAGGCCGAGCGCGCCCACCGCCAGTTCGACGCGGTCGAGCCGGAGAACCGGCTTGTCGCCAGAAACCTCGAGGCCGAATGGGAGGCGCGGCTCGTTGACGTCAGCCGAGCCGAGGCGGCGCTCAACGACAGGCGCGCGCGCCGGCCAGTGTCACTCACCGCCGAGGAGGTCACCTGGCTTGAACGTGCCGGCGCTGATCTGCGCGCCGTGTTCGAGGCACCCACCACCACCATGACCGAACGCAAGCAGCTGCTGCGCCTGGTGCTGGCGGAGGTAACCATCACGTCTAACAGTAAAACGAAGAAGGCAGCCGTGCGGATCTGCTTCGCCGGTGGCATCTCAGTCGAGCGCGCCGTGCCGCCTCCCCGGCCCGGCAATCACGTCCCCGCCACCGACGAGGACACAGTCGAACTGGTGCGTCGACTCGCCTCACACTACAACGACACGCTCATCGCCCAGATCCTCTCGCGCCAGGGACGCAAGACCGCCACCGGCCTGAGCTTCACACGTGAGCGAGTGAAAGCCTTGCGCCACAGCCATGACATTCCTGTTCACCAGCCCCGCGCGGATGCGAACCAGAACGGAACGATCATGAGCCTCACCGAAGCTGAACGTGCCCTCGGCGTGTCCGGCACAACGCTCTACCGCTGGCTGCGCGAAGGATTCATCGCCGGCACTCAACTCACGCCAGGCGGCCCCTGGCACATCCACGTGGACGATCAGCTGCGCGCCAAGATCGTCCCCGACGTGCCCTCCGGCTGGGTCAGACTCAACGAGGCCGCGCGCGCCCTCGGCGTGGCCCGCCAGACCGTGCTCGACCGAGTCAGGCGGGGCGAGCTGCGCGCCGTGCACGTCAAGCGCGGCCAGCGCAGCGGCTTGGCGATCGAGATCGGCGCGGCACACGACCCATACGGACGGCTATTCGGCTAACAATCGAGTTGTCATCCGGTCCAGTCGACCTCCCCACTACCGCAGACAGGCAGACCGAACGATGATAAAACTCAGCAAATGCAAGGGACTGCCGCACAGATCTGGACCGAATGACTAGCCGGGAAAGGGTAAGTGTGCAGTGAAGACACAACATCCAGCGGATCTTCACGGCGTCGAAGGCGGAGGACCTGAGGAAGGTCCGCAGCCTGCAGAAGTTGATGCTTCGGTCGCGCGCGAACACGCTCTTGAGCGTGCGGCGGGTGACCGAGCGCAACGCCGGTCGCTTGACGGCAGGCGTGGACGGCGAGGTGGTGCTCACCCCGGAGGCCAAAGCAAAGCTGGCCGACAGGATCCAGCACTCCGCCGAGCCGTTCAAGGCGATGCCGGTCAGGCGCGTGTACATCCCCAAGCCAGGGAGCCGCAAGCGCAGGCCGCTCGGCATTCCCGTGATCCTCGATAGGTGCCACCAGGCACGGGTCGCGGGAGCGCTGGAGCCCGAGTGGGAGGCCAGGTTCGAGCCGAGGTCCTATGGATTTCGACCCGGACGCGGCTGCCACGACGCGATCCAGGCCGTCTACGAGGTCGTCAAGGGCAGACGCCCGAAACGGCTATGGGCGCTGGACGCAGACCTGGCCGGGGCGTTCGACCGCATCGCCCACGACCACATTCTGGCCATGCTCGGCACGTTCCCCGCCCGGGGAATGGTCGCGCAATGGTTGAAGGCGGGCGTGGTCGAGCAGGGTCGGCTGCACCGCACCGAGGAGGGAACTCCGCAAGGCGGTGTGATCAGCCCTGTGCTGTTGAACGTCGCCCTGCACGGGATAGAGGCGGCCGCCGGAGTCCGTTACGCCACCAACGCCCGGCACGGCCGGCACGTGGTCGCGATGACGGGCTGCCCGGTGCTGATCCGCTACGCCGATGACTACGTCGCTCTCTGCCACACCAGGCAGGAGGCGCTCGAGGTCAAGGCCCGGCTCGCCGAGTGGCTGGCGCCCAGGGGCTTGGCCTTCAACGAGGACAAGACGCGCGTCGTCCCCCTCAGCGAAGGCTTCGACTTTCTGGGATTCAACGTCCGCCGGTATGGCGGCAAGCCGCTGATCAAGCCAAGCAAGGCGGCCGTCAGACGGATCCGGGAAAGGCTCCGCACCGAGCTGAGGTCCCTGCGCGGGACCAACGCCCAGGCGGTGATCAAACGGCTCAACCCGATCATCCGCGGATGGGCCGCCTACTACCGGACGCAGGTCTCCAGCGAGGTTTTCGGCTCGCTGGACACATACCTGTGGCGGCTCACATGGAAGTGGGCCAGGTTTAGCCACCAGAACAAGTCGAAGTCCTGGGTGTTCGCCAGATACTTCGGCAAGTTCAACAAGTCCAGGCAGGACCGGTGGGTGTTCGGTGACCGCAACAGCGGCGCCTACATGCACAGGTTCTCCTGGACTCGGATCCTCCGACACAGGATCGTCAAGCACGGGGCGTCGCCCGATGACCCCGCGCTCGCCGACTACTGGGCATCGCGACGGCGCAAGGTGCCCCTGCCGATCAACAAGACCACCCAGGAGCTCACAGACGCTCAGGATGGTCGCTGTCAGATCTGCGGAGGTCTCCTATTCACCGTCGAGGACCGGCCGCAGAACCCGCGCGAGTGGGAACGGTGGCTGACCACCACCCGCTACACGATCGACACGATCGCCACGCGGGCGCCCAGCACCTCGGCCCAGGCCGAACCCCGTCTCGTACACGCCGACTGCCGCAAAGGCCACGGCCTGGCACTGCACAACGCCTACGAGCCACCAGGGCTTGCTTGAGCCCGGTGCGGCGAAAACCGCACGCCGGGTTCTTAGGAGGGCTCGGGCGCAGCAATGCGCCCGGGCCTATCCGACAGAACGAGCAGCCGATCGGGCGCTTCCGCTTCTGAGCAATCTCAGAAAGCCGGCGGGCCCGCGCCGGCCAGATCGCCGCTCCGCGGCGATTGCAGAAGCCGACGCTCCCGGCGTTAGCCGAGCCGACGCACGCCAGCAAGCGCCTGACGGGAGGTCCTCGGAGCTCCGAGACCGCTTGCTGATGATCGGCTCCGACTCCAGTGAGCTACCACAAGCGGCATTTCGGAGACGCTCGCAATCGCCCAAGTGGAGCAACGGGATCCCTGCCACTGGCACGCTCGCTCGTCGAGCAAAGCCGCGACGCCGTCCCGTGTCAGAGCCCGCGTCGGCGCTGCTGGAATCGGACAATTTGGGTCGCGCGCGAGCCGGGCGGCCCCGTCGAACCGGGTCGAGCGCCAGCCGCCACCGGTCGACGCCTATACGGGTCACGGAGAGACGGTTGCTGCTGTGGTTTACGAGCAGGTGCGACGGGGTTGACGATCGCGTCGGTGCTCCTGGGCGAATGCAGGAGCGGCCACGGTCCGGCCGTTCGTTAGCTGGGGCGACCCCGGACTCGACCATCAACAAGTGCTGAGCGGTCGCGCGTAGTGTCACGGCAGCGCTTGCTGCCAAGCGTGACGCTAGCTACTTCCCGCGGAAAAACTCTTGATCAACGAAACGGCCGCGGAGTGATCTCGCGCGGCCGGTTCGTAGTGAGTGGGTTTGCTCTGATCGAGTGAGCGTTTCGGAGTGTTTCACCGGGCCCGGACGGCGAGCGTGTCGGTGTTATAGGCGAGGATCGCCCATTCAGTCCAGATCTGTCGGCCCTCGTCGCCTTTGAGGCGGGATCGGTCGCCTGTAGCAGCGTTTGAGGTGGCTGATCCGCCCCTCGGCGCCGGTTCGGTAGCGCCGCCTTTTCCAACTCGATCCACCTGCCGTTGCGCGCGGCATTCAAGCAGCCGTAGCCCCGCGCGTCAACGGCTTTGCATCGCACGATCAGAATCTCACGTCGCTGGTCCCGGCAGCGCCCGAAGTCCGAGACTCAGCTTCGACGGCCGCCCACGTCCGTTTACGTCGTCGGGACAATCGCCGCGCGATCCTCTCGCGTTGTGTACCGCCAAGGCCCCGGCCATGAACCGCTGCGCCGTACTCGACGACGGATGCTGACCTCCGTCGCCGACGCCAGGCGACCTCGCGACGGCCGTCGAGCGGTTCGTGCCATTCCTGCTCTCCCAGTTAATTAACCCTCGACCTGCAAAGCGAGACCGTCACCGGCGCCGAGGAGCTGCTTCGCTGGCGCCACCGAACCCGCGGCGTCGTCGCGCCGGACATGTTCATCCCGCTGCCCGAAGACGCCGCGTAGATCGTCCCGATCGGGCGCTGGTGCTCGAGACCGCCCTGCCAGCAGGCGGCCAACCGTCGCGCCCGCGGCCACCAATCCGAATCTCGTCAACATGTCCGCCCGCCAACTCGACAGCTGTCCTGCGAGCGCTGCGACTCCGGCAAAGCTTCCTGTTCGCCGAGCCGCGATCCGCCGAGACGCTAGAAGAATTCTCATCGACGAGCAGCAGCACGCCAGCCACCTCCCGCACGGGCCCCGTGGAAAACCAACTCCCACCGCCGGCAGCTCAACGGCAATGCCCGCCCGTCTTCACCAGCGAGGAGCTTCGGCGCACGGAGCCCGACGGGTCGATGGCCCGGCACACCCACCTCCGGTCGACGACGGCGAGACGCAAGTGCGGCGAAGGACGTTCGCCAAGCACGCGCGAGCTGGACGGAAACGGCCCGCGACTGACCTAGCGACTGGCTGCGGCACGCCGGTCCACGCGACTGTCGGGCCGCCACTTCAATACTCAGCAGCGCTACGGGCTGCGACACCGCCCTATCTCATCGGGCGGTAGCCACGGCGTCTCTACCACGGCCGACGGTGGCGCGATTGCTCCTCACCTTCGGGGTTGACTGCATCGAGCGACTGCCCTGGCGACGCGGCGATCGTGCGGACCGACCCGGTCGGTTCCATCGCACGCGATCGGATCCGCCCGGAGCCAGCTGGCGACCCTCGCGCTCGTATTGCTCCTTTGTCGCCGACACCGGTCTGGTCGCAGCGCTGCCGCTCTTGACAATTCGCCCGGCCGAAGCGGAAGTCAGATCGGCGGCGCCATCAGGCTCGACGCGCCCTGGTCGTTCGTGGAACGAGAAGCGAGTCCTCTGGCCACCCGACGCTCGTTTTGCCACAAAGGACAAGGCCGGACCGACCTCGCGGCGGCGCGAACAGGCGCGTACGTCTACGTATGCAGCTCTGTGACGAACAAGCGTATGGGGCTCCGTGTCTGGTTCCCTGCTCGTGGCGATTTGCGAGACGGACGTCGTCTACGGTGCGCAGACCTGCCTTCATGTTGGCGCGGGCACTGCCGCCCACGACGTTCGCGTGGCTGCCTTTGTCCGGGAGCGGCCACGAAGCGCGGCGGCATCGGGGTCCAGATCGTGGCCGCTCCGCTCACGAATGGGTAGTCGGGCGCGGTCGTCGACCCCTACGGAGTCCTCGACGCGTGCTTGCAAGCTTGTGAGCGTTGGCTAGGTTTCGCGCTGGCCTGTCCCTCTCGGCGGTCGCGCCGCCGGTGCCCGGCTGATCATCTGAGGCGAGTTCGTCGAGTGGTTTCGGGTCTGGGTAGTCAGGAGTCTGACTGGTGGCGTTCGCGGTCCGGTTGCTCCATGCAACTGTCGCAGCATGCACCCATCCGACGAGCCTGCTGAGGCCGCTGAGTACGGGGTGTGGGCTCTTGGCACCGGGCTGATCGAGGCGGTGCTCGGAGTGAGCCGAGCGCTGGTCGCGGTCGCCGCCCGGTCACTGGCGGTCGTCGCCGAGGATGTCACGCTGGCCCAGTACCGGGTGCTCGTGGAGCTGGCAGCGCGCGGGCCGATGCGGCTGTCGGATCTCGCGGCCGTGCTCGGCGTGGATCGTTCGACTGCGACCCGGATGAGTGATCGGCTGGCGCGAAAGGGACTCGTGTGTCGCCGTCGGCTCGGCGAGGACCGGCGCGGCGTACGCGTTTCGTTGAGCCATGCCGGCCGCGAGCTGGTTGACGAGGTCAGTCGCCTGCGTCTGGCCGAAATTACGGCGATCGTATGACGCGTGTCCGTCGCCGACCAGCACGCGACGGTGGCCGCCTTGAGAGCGTTCGCGGACGCTGCGGGAGAGGTGCCTGAACAGGACTGGTCGCTCGGCTGGGGCCTCGACACGTGACGCGTTCACCGTCGCTGGGAGCGCGGCCGCCGATCGAGCCGGCCGGGCCTGGCCGGATGCGTCTGGCGTCGTGGTTGGCGGGTTCGCGGCTCGGGCTGGTGGTGATGGCTTTGGTCGTCGGTGGGGGCGCTGGGTTGGGCGCTGTCGGATTCAGGGAGCTGATCTTCGCGGTGACGTGGTTGGCGACCGGGCACACGCAGTTCGGTCAGCAAGGTCATGCGCCGAGCCTGCACCTGCCATGGCTGGGGATCTTCTTCGTGCTGGTGATCCCGATTGTCGGCGGGCTGCTGTATGGCCCGCTAGTCCAGCGGTTCGCTCGCGAGGCGCGCGGGCATGGGGTGCCGGAGGTGATGCTCGCGGTGGCGGAGAACGGTGGCCGGATCCGCCCACAGGTGACGATCGTCAAGGCGCTCGCGTCGGCTTTGTGCATCGGCACGGGCGGCTCGGTCGGGCGCGAGGGCCCGATCGTGCAGATCGGTTCGGCGCTGGCCTCGACGCTCGGCCAGCTGGTGCGGATGTCCGAAAGCCGGCTGCGGATCATCGTGGCGTGCGGCGCGGCAGGCGGGATTGCGGCGACGTTCAACGCGCCGCTCACGGGGCTGTTCTTCGGGTTTGAGATCGTGCTGCGCGAGTTCTCGCTCGACGCTCTGTTCGCGACCAGCGTGTCGGCGGTCACCGGCGATGTGATCAGCCGCGCGTTCTTCGGCTCGGCGCCGTTCTTCATCGGGGTGCCGCACGGCCTGTCCGTGGGCAACGACTACACGTATCTGTTGATCGCGCTCTTGGGGCTGGTGGCGGGGTTGATCGGGGTTGGTTTCAAGACGGTTCTTTACAAGCTAGAGGACCTGGCAGATGAGCTGTGGAGGGGGCGCCCGGAATGGGCTCGACCAGCGGTCGGTGGCGTCGCGCTCGGCGCGCTGCTGCTCGCGCTGCCGCAGATGTATGGCGTCGGCTACCCGGTGATGGACCGGGTGCTGGGTGACCACTACGTGCTCTGGTTCATCGTGATCTTGATGGTCGGCAAGATCATCGCGGCGAGCCTGACCCTCTCGATTGGCGGGTCGGGAGGAGTGTTCGCGCCCTCACTGTTCACCGGCGCGGCCGCCGGGACGGCCTTCGGCGTGGTCGTCCACCACCTGTTCGGGCCGGCGATCGGCCCGCCGGCGGCGTATGGGGTGGTGGCGATGGGAGGAGTGTTCGCGGGGGCCGCGCAGGCGCCCTTGACAGCGATCGCAAGCGTCGCCGAGATGACCGGCAACTTCACGTTGACGCTGCCGATCATGCTCGCGACCGGTATCGCCGCGGCGCTCTCGAAGCGGCTCACCTACGGCAGCATCTACACCACCAAGCTGCTGCGGCGTGGGATCGACATCGAGCGACCGAAGGCAACCAACGTGTTGCAGCTGCTGACTGTCGCGGACGTGATGCAGCCGCTCACGTACCTCGATGGCGGCGCTCGCCTTCAGCCACCCGGGCCTGGGGGCGACGATTCCGCGGTCAGCGCCGAGGTATGGGAGCGCCTCGTGGGTCCCGTTACAGGGACGGGACAACCCCAGGCGCAGGTGACGGGGAGGAACTGCAGGGCTGGATCACCCGCAATGACGTGCTCTCGGCGATAGCCGAGCGCGTGCGCGCCTCCGCGCAGGAGATCGAAAAGGGCGCGGAGGCGGCGGAGTTCGCCGTTCAAGACCCAGCCAAGCGCGTCCACTTACCGAGCACGCCGCTGCGCGGGTACCAGATCATCGAGCTCACGATCGGCCCCGGTTCGCCAGCGCTGGGCCGGCGGCTCGATCAGATCCAGTGGCCCGATGGCGCTCGCGTGGTCGCGGTGACCGAAGAACGCGAAACCCGCGCAGCGCTGGATGATGTTCAGCTCAAGCCCGGGGAGCGGGTGATCGTGCTGGCACCTGCCGCCGAGCCCGAACCGGAGCCGAGGCCTACGACCGGCGTCAGCTCGCGGACTTGAGTGAGGGGATCGGGTGCTCGCGAGCCGCATACCACCGGCCCCGCGGCGTGTGGCAGATTCCGTGGTCATGGCTGCTGCCGAGCGCTCGACGCGGATCTGTCATGTGTTGCGCGAGGACCCGGACCTCGCCGACGCGATCCCGCTCGATCTCAGAGCGCGTGCGATCGAGGAGTGCATCGCGCCCGCGGTCCGGCTGCGCCGCGGTCGCTGGAGTGGAGAGCAAGCCGATCTTCTCAAGGACGGAGTCGGGCTGCTGGTGCTGGAGGGGCTGCTGATCCGTCGCGTCGGGATCGACGGCCGCTGGGGCGCCGAGTTGCTTGGCGATGGCGACCTGCTGCGGCCGTGGCAGGGCGAGGACGCCCAGCCGACGCTGCCCCGGACGACCGGCTGGCGCGTGCTGGAACCAGCGCGACTCGCGGCGCTCGACAAGCGAGTCGCTGCTCGATTCGCGCGTTATCCGGAGCTGACCGGACGGCTCGTCGGCCGAGCGCTCGATCGCTCCCGGAACTTCGCCGTCAACATGGCGATCGTCCACCAGGCACGCGTCGACGTACGCGTGCAAATGCTCCTGTGGCACCTGGCCGACCGCTGGGGACGGGTCGGACACGACGGCGTGATCCTGCCGCTACGGCTCACGCACACGGTGCTCGCCGACCTGGTCGCAGCCCGGCGCCCGACGGTCACCAGCGCCCTGTCGGAGCTGGCCAAGGACGGACTCGTACACCCCGCCGAAGTCGGCTGGCTCCTCTCAGGAGACCCGCCCGGCGAGCTGCTCGAGCTGCGATCCGTGGGGGTTCGAGGCACCCCCCGGTCTCAAGCCGGAGCAGCTCGACGACGTCGGCGGTTGGATGAAACGGGTCGGCCACGACAGAGCCTTCCGACAGCGATAGCGCCGCGCGCAGCTCCTCGCCGACCTCCGCAATCAGGATCCGTCCATCGTCGAGACGCACGCCGTCAAGCTCAGCTAGCCGATCGAGCGCATCCGCATCATCCGGCGCAGCCAGCCGGACGGGGGCGCAGCTCCCGCGGGCCGGAGCTCCGCCCTGCGACGACACGGTGGGCCAGCTGACCTCGTTTGGCGTCTGTGAGCATCAGATCGACTGAAGCGCTCGGCCCGCGGCGACGGGAACGGCTGCGGCATCGGCGCCGGTGGCCTCGTCGATGCGGGCCGCCTTCGAGTGTTCGTGGCTGTCGCGCGAGGAGATCAGCACGGCGGCGAGGATCGCTCCGGCGACGGCGAGGCCGGCGTCGACGAGGAACGCCTGGTCATAGCCTTTGGTCAGCGCCACGGCCGAGCTGTGGACGCCGGCGTGGAACAGGCTTTGGGTGTGACTGTTGGCGACGGTCGCGAGGATCGCGAGCCCGAGCGCGCCGCCGACCTGCTGGGAGGTGTTGATCAGACCGGAGGCCAGGCCCGCCTCGTGTGGCTCGGTTCCGGTCACGGCGGCGATCGTCACGGGCACGAACGCCAGTCCGAACCCGACGCCGGCGAGCAGCGATGGGCCGAGGACGTCCGCGGCGAACGAGCCGCCTGTCGCTGGCACGTGTGAGAACCACGGGTCACGCCGGTCCAGTGGCCGCTTCGCGGCAAGATCGGTACACGAGATCACTCGCGCCGCAGCGCTGCTCAGATGCTTGCACCCGTTCGGCACGCGGGTTAGCGCCGAGCGTCTCGGAGGGCCGTTCGCCGGGGCCGAACTGACTCCGCGCCCCCGGCCAGCGAGGCGCGCTCGTGGAGACAAGCAGCTGCCCTACCGCCGCCGGCGAATGGTTGTGCGTCGCTCCCGCGACGGGCCTGTTGCGCAAACTTAGTGGTGCACGCGGCGCGACCTTGTCGTTCAGCACCAGCCAGGGGCTGTAGTCGTAAGGGCAAGCCTCACCGCGCGATCGAGGGCGCGCACCGGGTCAGCCCGGTCGGGACACCCGCGAAAGACCTGCCAACGGCGTGTCGCGCGGCGGCGAGTTCTCGGCTGATTGCAGGCGCGTATCAGCGCCGGACCGGAGCGTGGCAACGATCGCGGCCGGTCGCCGTGACGACCCTCTCCGTCCGTGCGCCGGGCCTTCGTGATCGGGATCCGAGGCCTTGTCATCGCGACCTCCTGATGCCGTAACACTCCCTCATAAGCTGCGGCGAGCGGGGTCGCGTTTTGGTCAGCACTCAGACCGATCACCTTGGTGCTTCGCGCGCGCGAGGGGGATAGTGAAGCTGACGCCAGGAAAGGATCGTGATGCTTCACCTACACGTACGACGCAAGGGCGACTCCGATCGGACGGACCAGGAGCGCGTCCACTCCAAACTCACCCCGAAAACCAATCACAAGCAAAGGACCAGAACTCATGATTTTGATCACCGGAGCCACCGGCCACATCGGGTCGGAACTCATCGCAGCACTCCTCCCCGCCCAGGCAGGCCACATACGGGTCCTCACCCGCAATCCTGGCGCGGTGTTCCCCGACGGCACCCAGAAGGTCGTGGCCGATCTCGGTGACAGCGACCTGGCACCCGTGCTGGACGGTGTAGACGCCGTGTTCTTGCTAACCGACGGGCTCAACATCGCCGCACACGATCACCGGCTCGTAGACGCGGCGCTGCAAGCGGGCGTGGAGCGGATCGTCAAGCTGTCCGTGCGCAGGGTCGGACACGACGCCACCGACCCGATCACCACCTGGCACCGGGCCGGCGAGGAGGCGATCCGCGACAGCGGCATCGGGTGGACGTTCCTGCGGCCTACCGCGCTCATGTCCAACGCGCTCAACTGGGCGCCGATGATCGCGACGGATCAGGTCGTGCACGCCCCGTTCGCCGCTGGCCGGGCCGCTGTCGTCGACCCGGCGGACATCGCAGCGGTCGCCGCGGCCAGCCTCACCCATGACGGCCACAACCACCGGGTCTACGAGCTCACCGGCCCCGAACCGCTCAGCCCCACCGACCAGGTCGCAATCCTCAGCCAGGTGCTGGGCCGCGACCTGCGCTACGCCGAAACCGACCCGGCCGACACGCTCGCGCAGATGGTGTCCTACGGCATGCCCGAGGAGCTGGCACACGCCGTCATCGAGATGTTCCGCTCCACCCTGGAACCGTACAACTCCGAGCTGACAGGCGACATCACCGCAGTCACGAGCCGCCCGGCACGCAGCTTCACCGACTGGGCCCAGGCCCACCGCACCGAGCTCCTCACGCCCGCCAGCTGGTGAAGGTGATGCCGGCGACGGCGTGCGCCTACCCTGCCCGGGTGGCGGGGCCATGACCGACCCCCACGCGACTGCTGCTCCACCCGGGTGGTCAGGTGCTGGAGGTGGCGGCCGATTGCCTGCTTGACCAGCTCTCGGTAGCCCGCCCGGTCCACGATGACCGGGCGGGCATTCTCGAACTCACGGAACGAAAGGAGCGCAAACCTGCTCGTGAGCTCCGACGGGCATCTCGGCGTCGCTGACGACGGTCCCGGTTTGCGCGGAAAGCGCGCCCGACGCGCTCCGCGCCGACTTCGGCGCGGGGTGCGGCTCTTCTGGAGTGACCGGGGTTGACCTGTCATGTGGCTGGGATGTTGTGGTTGTGGTAGCGGGCTTCGTGGACCTGATGTCGTTCGTAGGCGAGGTGAAAACGCCAATACTCCTCGAAGTCACCGTTGGCGATGATGGCGCGTAGCTTGAGGATCGCTTCGGCGCCGGCGAGTCCCCAGCGGGCGCCGGTAATGTCGAAGCGGTCTTTGACTAGATGGCGGCAGGCGCCCTCGACGATCCCGGTCGCGATCGGCCATCCCTGGGTGAGCGCGGTGGGGTAGTCGAGGTAGGGGGCTTTGTTGGTCAGGTAGGTGGCGGCTTCGTCGGCGGGCTTGCGTTGTGAGGGGCCCAGGCGGGCGGTGGTGGCTTGGCGGCGGATCGCGGCGGCGACCTTGCGGGCCTGGCCTCGGAGCACCCGGGTCGCCTGGTGGTGCACCCATTGGGCGGTGGCTTGGTCGTCGTCGGGGTGAAGGCATGAGGCCGCCTGCCACAGGTAGCCCAGGACGTGTACGAAGTCGATCACGATCGTGACCTTGACCTCGCGTTTGCGGGCCTCGAACTTGATCCGCTCGATCTGGTGGTTGGCGCCGTCGACCAGCGCGATCCAGGTGCGGCGGTGCTTGGGGTCGCGCCGTTGGGCTTCGTCGAACACCCGCCGGATCACCTCGGCGGGGGCGTTGACGATGCTGGCGGTCAGCCACTTGTTCCTCGCGACCGGTCCCGGGGCGGGCTCATATCCCTCGGGCGCGGCGGAGGTGAGGATGTCGGCGGGCGTGCGCGGCGCCGGCTTGGCGTCGTAGACGGCGCCGATCTCCGCCATCCGCTTGCGGTTCTGGGGCTCCTCGCCTGAGAGTCGGGGCTTGGGCGCGGGGCCCGCCCGGGGCCTGACCGGGGCGCGGGTCCTGAGCGCGTCCGGGCGCATCACGATCCCCTTGCCATCGGCCGAGAGCACCAGCAGATCGTCGCGCTTCGCTCGTGCCGGACGTCGCGTCTCGTAGAAGTCCTCGAAGTCGATCGCCGCCAGCCCGGCCAGCTCCTCGACCTGGCGCTTTCCGAGTCTTACCCCGGTCTGGCGCTCGATCGCCGCTGCCGCGCCGTCGAAGCTGCCGCGCGGGCTCTCCAGCGCGCACAGCTTGCGCAGCCCGTGCGAGTGACGCTCGACCGGCAGATTCAGCCCCGCGTCGGCGGGATGCAGGTTTCCCACGCCGCGAGCCCGGTACGCCAGCCGCTCGACTGTGACGGTGCCGAACACCGTCTCCAGCGCGCGCCCGTGACCTTTCTCCACGCGGCTGCGGATGACCCCCTCATCGCCGGTGACCTGCCCACGGCGCGGCTCGCGCAGGGCGCGCAACGCCAGATGATCATCAAGCAGGCAGCGCAACAGTTCCCGCCCGTGAACATCCAGATGCTCCTCAAGCTCGGCGTGCGACAGGCCGGCGGCGTCCGCCGCATCCAGGAAATCGATCAGCGTCTCAAACTGCCCCCGGCTGGCGGCAAACGCATCCCCGCAAGACGACTCGCCCGCCAGGTGGTCGCCGCCTCCCGCTGCGGCTGCACCTTCGCTGTCAGCCTGCCCGCCTGGCAGGACTTCATCGCCCGAGCGGTAAAGTTCGCCACAACGGGTGTCGAGATCGGCGGTCACGTTGGCCACCTCCGTGGTCACGTTGGACAAGAGCAACGCCGACTTCGACACCCTCCTTATGACTCCTCGACCCCGCCCGACAACCCGTCGAGCCACGCCAAAACCCCTCAACCACCGGTTTGCGCACGCTCAAGCCGCCCAACCGGCCCCAAACCAGCACCCACCGCTGACGACCGGCCTACCAGCCCGGCGTCTCCTAACAGCCCAAAACCCCGTACCTACAGGCGATTAACCGTCAAATCAGCCCCGCCCGACGGTCACTTCAAAAGAGCCGCACCCTTCGGCGCGCCCGGTGCTAGCCGGGCCCTCGGATGTTGCAAGCATCAGAGCAGCAGCCACGTCGCTGGCGGCCGCGCTGCCCGTATCGGACAAAAGGGGCCACGGAGATCACGACGCTCTGGCGCGACTGCTCCCTGCCCGAAGCAGCCGTCCGCGTGCAGGGTGGACGCTCCCCTTCGGGCGCCCAAATCCACACACGGCGCAGCCGCCTCGTCGACCAAGTTCTCACGCCCGCTTTCATCGCGAGCGCCGGGCGCCCGCGACTTGCGCATTGCGACGGAAGGAGTCACGCGACCGGCGACGATGACATTGCTGGTCGTAGTGCGAAGCGGCCATGATGTCGCAGTGACCGCTGCAGGCGTGGAGCGGCAGCACGCCTACCCTGGTCATGATCCCGCCCGAGCCCTGCTCTTGTTATGGCACAGGCATCTCACCAGCCGGGACGACAGTCTCGGTTTGCGCGGAGCTGGCTATGCACTTCGCTCCCCCACGTCGTCTCAGGCGCGTGAGGCGGCGCTGGCGGCCACCGCCGTGAGGACGTGGAGGGAGCGACGGCGTCGCCCGCGACGCACACGGTCCCGCGCGGGCGGGTCTCAGCGATCGCCGAAGAGCCCGGAGCCACCTTCCCTGGCTGAGCAGGGGGAGCGAAGGGGATACCCCACTGCGCGGAAAGCGCGCATGTCGCAGCTCGGGCCCTGCCGCGATGCGGGCGACCCGACCGCTCAGTCGCGCTTGCCGCGCGAAGGAGGGCCGCAGGGATCGATGGAGATGCTCGTCGGTGAGCAAAAGCAGGACGGCGTCGCGCTGCTGCTGGATCCGGCCGGGAGGAGAAGCCTGATCAGCCCGTTTCGGATCAGCCGAAAGTGCCGGATGTGCGTGGTTGCGAAAGCGACGCGTGTTGGCTGCCTCGGGCTGGCGGGCGCGTGTCTATGAGCGAGAGCGAGCGCCGGTTCCCGCCGTCGTCGGCGCTGAAGATGTTCACCGTGCGTAGGCAAACGCTCAGCATGGGTGAGTCGGCCGGGGCTGCTGGCCCTCGTCCTTCGCGACCACCTGGTGGCGGTCGGGCAACACCGTCCCAACCACGCGATAGGAGCGGCGAGACTCCTGGTCGCGTTGCCGCTGCTTCTCGCCCAAAGGGGCGGTCGGCGTTAGCTCGAATCCAGCTAGCGCCGACCGCCCCTTTGCGCGGAAAAGCAGGGCCCTCGGACCGATCGCTCACGGCGCTCGACGGCCGACGACGCTGCCAGTCGCGCAATTGGCGAGGAGCGAGACGCACTGAGCTAATGGTCGCAAGTCCTGCTCTTGTCTCACGGGTACCGCCCGCTGCGCGTCGTCGCGGTCGTGGCACGAAATGGAGCCTGCCGCGGCGCGAGGCGAGCGAAACCAGCCAGTCGGCGCGGAGGCGTCCGTATAGCGCCGGCGAGTGCGAATCTTCAACGGACGACCTATCTGCGACGCATGGTACGCGAGCGGCGAGCCGGTCAATCAGCCCGGCCTTGCGGGCGGTGGTGGATCCTCAATCGAACGCGCCGCCCGGCTTGCAGGATTGCACGTCTCTCGGTTAGGAGAACCCCGTTACTCCCCTCGCCTTGCAGACTGCGTACGTACACCTCCAAGGGGCGCGCCAGTACCTGTCCTGGCTCGCGGACGCATCGACCGACACCGACCCGCTCGACAGCGCCGCCGACCGGGACTGGGCGGTGCCCGACTACCACACCTACCTGCAGGCTGCCCTCAAGCGCAAACCGGCGACCATCAACAGCGCGCTCCCCGCCGTCGACGACCTCTACACCCGTCGCGGGCTCGGGCCGTCCAAGGCGGCGCGGGTCGAGGTCCCCGCCACCGCTCCCCGCGCGCTCGGCGAACGCGTGCACTACCTGTGAGCAGTCAAGGCTTTTCCCTCGCCCCGCGACCAGGCCCTCGCGCTGGTCCCGTTCTACGCCGGCGCCTGGATCGCCGAGAACCGTCGCGATCGACCTCGCCGACGTGCGCCTGGCGCTAGTCGCCCGCGGCAGCCGGCCGCAGCTCGTCGAGCGACTCCCGCAACCATCCGATCAGCTTCCACACGTCGGGGATCTGCTCGCGGTCGGCGACGATCCCGAAGTCGAGGTGCCCGCAGTAGCTCATCACCGTTATGTTGAGCCCCATCCCGTCGGTGATCACGGACACGGGATAGATGGCCTCCACACGCGCGCCCACGCAGTAGAGCGGGAATTGCGGCCCGGGCACGTTCGAGACGACGAGGTTCCACACCGGGGTGCGAGTCGCGGCCAGCGAGAACGTCACCCGCGAGGCGCGTGCGAACACCGCCGGCGGGATGAACTGGGTCGCGTCCTGCAGCAATTGCGCCGGCAGCGCGTTGTGGCGCTCCTTGGCTGCTCGTAGCGCCTCGTGCGTCGCGCGCAGCCGCCGCACCGGGTCCGGCTCGTTCGTGAACAGCGGCACGCTCATGGTCCCGACCCGGTTGCCGTAGGTGCCGCGCTGCTCCTCGCTGCGCACCGAGACGGGCACCAGCGCCACCAACGGCCGGTCTGGGAGCTCGTCGTGCTCCACCAGCCATCGTCGCACCGCGCCGGCGCCCAGCGAGACGATTACGTCGTTGACCGTGAACCCGTACTCGTTCTTGACCGCTTTGACCTCGTCGAGCGGAAGCTGGCCGAACGCAAACCGGCGGTGCGGTGAGACGCGACCGTTGAAAGAGGTTCGCGGGCGGCTGAGATTGGTTCGCTCGAGCACCCGCGACGGCCGGCCGCGGATCGTACGCGCGACCCGGGCGGCTGTCCGCCCGAGCGTCTTCGCGCCCGGCACGTCCCCAATGATCGGGATGTCCTGCAGGTTCGGCAGCGTCGAGGGAAAGCCCCTCAGCACGCGTTCGAGGTAGCGGGGCGCGCCGAGCAGTCCCCGCGCGAGCATCTCGCCGTCCCCCGGCTCCCGGTCCGGCGCCGAGCCGATCGGCGGCGGCTCCCGCCCTTCCGGGCTCAAATCGAGCAGCACCCCCATGATCTCCGCGCCCGACATTCCATCGACGGCCGCGTGGTGGACCTTCGTCAGCAACCCAAGATTGCCGTCGCTGAGGCCGTGGATCAAATACAGCTCCCACAGCGGGCGCGCGCGATCGAGCGGACGCGCGAAGATCCGCGCGACCTGCTCCGCAAGCTTCGCGTCGGTCGGCGGCGGCGGCAGCGCCAGCTCCCGCACGTGATACTCGAGATCGAAGTCGGGATCGTCGATCCAGTAGGGATAATCGAGCCCGAGCGGCACTTCCTTCAGACGCCAGCGAAACGGCGGCAGCAGCGGCAGCCGCTCGGCGATCATGCTCTGCACATCGGCTAGCTCGAGCCGCCCGTTCGGCCTCGTGCTCGGGTCAAGGATCGTGAGTCCCGAGAAATGACCTGACTGGCGCGGTGTCTCCAGCGCCAGGAACTGCGCGTCGAGGCCGGTCAGCTGCCGCAAGTCATCACCCGGAACGCGAGTCTAATCACGCCCTTGACATCGCCTCGTCACCCACGTGTGACGCGAAACGTGCCGCACAGCTCAAGGCCCGCGGAGCGCGCCGGCCGGCGCAGCACCTCGTCAACCGCCCGGGCCGAGAGCCGCGAACCCGCGCAGCTCCAGCAGCTCCGACATCACCACCAACCCTATTTGTCGCGGCGGCGGAAGCAGACAAACCGACCCGCGGCCGGTGGAGCCGATTAGCAGCGGCTCAACGCCCGCGCGTCGCGACTAATCGCTGATGGAACGCGGCGCTCGCCGCCCGCGCTTAGATGGGTTTCTGTACCAACAGTTTCTGTACCAACAACCTGCTGACCCCAGATCAAGCTCGAAGGCGCGGCGTCGTCGCCATCCGGCGCTCGAGGGGAGAGTGGGCGCGAGCGCGACACCGGGGCGCGCATGAATAAGGCCCTCGAACGGCAAAGCCGCGCGGCAGACGATGAGCCCCTGACGTCTGCACTTCGCTTAAGTCAGTCGCTCGCGCCCACCAACATCCTACCCCGTGGCTCGTCGTCCCAGAAGCCTCGGACATCGCCTCCGGCCGCGCCGTTGATTTTGGGATGCGATCCTGGGACAGGGAATCGCCAGCAACTGCGGTGAGGTGTCGATGTCCCGCAATCGCCTGCACGGATCCCCGCACTCCTCCGCACGGGGCTTGGGCGGACCGGAACAGAATTTGGCGCTAAGCGGCTTCGGTCGTTGCTCGATCTCGACCGCGTCCATCGCAGCCTGCCGATCGGCTACCGAGGGCAGGCTGTAGCGGCGCGTGGTCTCGAGTCGTCGGTGGCCCGCGAGCTCCGCGACCAGGACAAGATCGTTGCCTGAGCGCTCGAGGTTCGCTATACGGACGCGCCTCGGCAGTAGCCGACACTGAACCCTTGACTCGTCGTGGCACCGCCGGGCGCACAGTCGCCGGCGCGGAGACCTCCTTTCGCGCTGCGGCGCGTATCCGATTCGTTCCGCCAGCGCCCCTGCTCTGCGCGGATAGCAGGGCGCACGGGTCGTCGCTCATGACGGCATGTTCGGCTCGTTCGTGACGTTGAACCGCTCCGCGGTCGGATTGTTCGAAAGCAGACCCGGCTGGTGTTGCCAGGCGTTCGAGCCACGAACTGCGAGGTCGAAATCGTCCAGGCGAGGAGCTGTCCACGTCAGCCACTTCCCCGACCTTCCTGCAGGACTGCGCGTGGTGCCGGTATCCGCCGCTACGCGTACCCGGCGGCTGGGAGGCCCGGGGAGTGCCTCAGCGGATCTGCCCGCCGGGCGGGTCTCCGCGTAGTGCTCGCCCCCTGGCGTTGGCTGTCAACCCGCGGGTTGACATGAAGTTCAACCCTCGGTTCAACCCGTGCGCCGACGACATGGCCGGCGCGGCGGAAGATGATGGCGCCATGACGATCACCGATTACCTCATCAACGCAATGTTCCTGCTGGTCGTGGCGCGCCAGGCCAGCGAGCGCGAGCTTGACCGCCGCAGCGTCATCGTCCCGCTCATCCTCGTCTTCTTCGTCGCCCAGATGTACCTGCACTCGATTCCGACCGCCGGCAACGACCTCGTCCTGATCGGCCTGCTGGCCGCCGTCGGACTCACCCTCGGTATCGCGTCCGGGTTCGCGACCCACGTCCGCGCCGGCGAGAACGGCCTGGCGGTCGCCCGCGTGGGATGGCTCGCCGCCGCGCTGCTGGTCGCGGGCATCGGCTCGCGGATCGTGTTCGCGTTCGCCGTCAGCCACGGCCTGCGCTCGGATATCGCCAGCTTCAGCATCGTCCATCACATCTCCGCCACCGCGTGGCCGACCGCGCTGGTGCTGATGGCGATCTGCGAAGTGAGCACCCGGATCGCGATCGTCCAGCTGCGCGGGCACAAGGCGATGACCGAGCATCCGGCAGTCACCGCCGGGATCCCCGCCACCGCCTGATCACAGGGCACCGCAAGCGCCGCCGAGGCCGGCCCGCCACGAGCGGGCCGGCCGCGTGGATCGGACCGACGGCGCGCCGCCCGCGGTAATCGGGCGCTTGGTCACCCGACCTCGACTCCTCGCGCGCCGGAGCACGGGCCCGCCGGCGTCACGCTCCTCCGTTCGGCGGGTGTCGAGACCGGCTCGCTGCTCGTGATTGGCCTTGACGACGCGGTCGCCCTCATCGATGCTTGCGCCAGCGTCAGAAGGGAGTGAGATGGGACCGGTGCAGAAGCTTCTCCACAACACGGTCGGGGTGCCAGTGCGCGGGGTCAAGCGCCTCGCACGAACCGCGACACAGCCACTGAAAGCCCGAAGACAAGCGCGCGCGACCCGACGTTCACGCTCGTCGAGCTGACACAGCAACGAACCGGACGCCACCGACGAGCACGCGCGCCGCCGGGTCGCGAGTCGCAGCGCTCCCGCGCCCCCGAAAACAGATCTCCCTCCGCCGCCCCAACGCGCAACCCTTGGACCCATTCACAGTCTCGAGGCACCGAGACCACGGCACGACGACTGGCCCGTCACGGCGAGCGAAAGCGGGCCACGACTACTCACCTGGCTCCTCAGATGGACGATTCGCAGCAGCGCCGGGCGCCACGCCGACGAACAACGTCTGCCTACGCACGGCCCACGCCGGCGACAATATCGACGGCGGCGACCAGCGCTTCTGCATTGTCGCCCACGCGGCTGTGATGGCTCGACTGCTGCTCGGGGAAATCATCAGCCCAAAGCGGAAGTTTCCGGGCCGGCGTTCGTGCCTGGTGACACGGCTCGGTCTTCGTGAATGCGGCAGCCGGAGTTCGTTACCCGATTGGGGGCGAGCATAGCTTCGCCTGGTCCTGGTGCTGGATCGAGACAGCAGCCGCGCGTGTGGCGTTCGGGCTTGTGTGCGCCGCGGTGAGGTCGCCGGGGACGGGGCGCGGCCTTCAGCTGACGAAGATCGCCTGCTCGAGGCTGGTCCCGGCGGCCAGGTTGTCTCGCAGCGGTATCTCGGCGAAACCCTTGCCTCTCGGCTCGAGGATCCAGAAGAGGGCGCGGGGGGACTCGGTGCCGACGATCAAATCGCCCGAGTATCTGGCGAGGGAGGCCGCCGGCGCCATGTAGGTGTAGCCCGTCTTGTCGTCGTTGATGTAGAGGCCCGGAAAAGGAGCGCGAGTCCTCCCGGTCGTGCTCGGGAGCTTCGGGATCGGGGCTATCGGGTTCAGACCGAGCGGGAGGGTCGCGATCGGTCGCGTCCTCCCGCTGGGGTCCAACGCGACGACGGCGCCGCCGCTCGCGCCGGCGTCGACCGGCAGGAGCGCGTCCCCGGCGACCGAACCGAATCGACGGGGTGCGATCACGAGCTCATCGGCGCCCCCGGGCCCGGCGTAGCTTCCGACCTGCTGCACGTGGCCGGAAGGGTCGATCGCGTACACCACGCCCCCGGCCGGTTTAAGGCCGCCCGAGCGCCCGGTCGCCGCGAGCAGCCGGTAGCCGAAGCGGCCTACGCTGTCGAATGCCAGTGCCCCGTCCGCCGCAGGCGGGTAGGGCGCGGGGATGCTCGCGAACACGGTCTTGTTCGCGCCGTCTGGGCTGATCTCATAGATTTTGTTGTCGGGCGAGTGGCAGAAGATCGCGCCGGGCGGGAAACCGTGGCTGCCGGGCGAGAAGATGCAGCGTGTCTCCTCCACCAGTCTTGGCATCGTCGCGAACTTATGAAGAGGCCGTCCCGCCGGCGGCGCAGCCCAGACCGTGTTTGTGGTGTTCTGGACGTAAAGGAACTGCCTGCCAGTCCAGACGAGGCTGTCCAACTTTTGCGTCGTCTTCGTGATTACCTGGAACCTCAGCGTCGGCCTCGGGGCGACTGGCCCCGGCGCGGCGGCCGTCGAGCTACAGGACGAGAGCGCGCCGGCGAGCATGCATGCGACCGCGGCGGCCACCACGCACGTTCCACGGACTCGCCTCATGCGCTGGTCACCGCGGGCACGTTGCTTCGATCTTGACGGCGACCTGGAGGCCACTGCTAGGTATCCGGCCCTCCCGGCCGCTACTAGGACTGAACGACCGGCTTGGCCTAGGCGCTCTTGACCAGGCCGACCACATGGCCGTCCGGATCGCCGAAGCGGGGAATCCTTGGGCTTGGGGGGTGGCCATCGGCTCCTGGATCGTATTGTGGCAGCGGTTCATCATGCCCTGAAGCATCACTTCGTCCGGCAGGCGCGCGATCAGCTCGGCCGACCTGGGCGACTCTGCGACGACCTGCCGAACTTCGGCGATCCCAAGCAGCTACTCCGGTTTCGGGACTTCGCCCGAAACCGGTGGCCCCTTCGGGGCAGCAAACATCGCCCGGTCAATCAACCCGACCGCGTTCTGCCACCAGCTCGTTCCATACCTGGGCACCCTATGGGCCGAAACCGAGGTGTCTGCGCCCGTTGCTGGTACCCCAAGGCTACATCTCGGCCGCCACATCGACAACGTTTTGTCGATCGGAGCGCGCAAGCGGCTAGCTGGGCTTCACCGCTGCAATGTCGCCTCCGCGGCCATCGGCCCGCGACTTCCGCTCCGACTGCGCGCACACCTGGACCAGCAATCACGCCCCCGTGTCCTGCAGCCGTCCCCGCGTCCGGTCGTTCGTGAAAGCAGCGGTCTCCTGAGCACCTTCCTGGCTGCTGCGACTGGCGATGGGGAAATTTTGAACAGTCGTGCTCGCTTTCTCCAGTCAGTCCTGGCCGTGCAGGACAGGGGCATACGAGATCCCGACGATCGCACTCCGGTGACTGCAGCCTGGCCACCGTGTGACCCCACGGCTCCTCGCGCGGGGGGGGCGCAGCAGCTCGTAGCCAGCCCCTCGAGCTCCCGTGCCGCCCGGACCCACCGCCGTGGTGTCAGGGACGTGGAATTCGATGCTGACCTGCACCGGCCGCTCCGCCGGCCCACTGGGACGTCCCGAAGCATGCTTCGGCGGCTGGGACAACGGCCAGATGCCGAAGGACTTGCAGCCGGCGATGTGCCGCTCGCTGCCACTTCTGCAATGTCGCCCTTCGAGGCGTCAGCCCGCGGCTTCTCTTTCAAGGATTGGGCGACTCGAAGGAGAAGCGGGACCTGTGTCGAGGCCGCCCAGCTGGCCGCCTGGTTCTTGACGAACGGGATGTCTCGCGAACTCTTGTGGCCCGCCGGTCTCGCATCCCGCCTTTGGCGACGTGCGGGTGAAACCCAGGCGCAGACACCGCTTTCATCTTCGCGCGGGGCACTCGGATCATGCCACCGTGAACCTGCACCGGGACACTCAGTCCTTCTTCCTGCGCCTCGGGCGCGTCAGCTAACAGCCAGCGGCCGCTGGCGCGCCGCCGGGCCTGACCGACCCGACTCGGGCCTGGCTCGGGGAAGCTCGCGCGCACCACGGTCCAAACCTGCTGCCTCGTCGAGGCGGCCGGTCGTGTGATGATCTCGGCATGACGGCCAAGGGCACGATCGTGGTCTCCGGCGCGCCTGCCACCGGCAAGTCGACGGTCGCCGCGGCGGTGGCGGACAATCTTGGCTTCCCGCTGCTCAGCTTGGACATGGTCAAGGAGACGCTCGCCGACGTGCTCGGGATCAAGGAGGAGCAGGAGGCATGGTCGTACACGCTCGGCGACGCGGCAGCCGAGGTCGTCTTCCGGCTCAGCGACACGTTTCCCTGCGCGGTGGTCGAGGGGTGGTGGCGAGGCGACCGACGGAAGCGGGCCGAGGAGCGGTTCGTCGGCTGCGTGGAGATCTTCTGCCGCTGCGAACCGAGCCTGGCCGAGCGCCGGATGCGTGCCCGCCAGGGCGCAAACAGACATCTGATCCACCGTGACATGGTCAATCCCGAGGTCGTCCAGCAGGCCGCGCGACTGGCCGGCACGCTTCTTCCCCTCGGCGTCGGGGCAGCTTTGATCGAGGTGGATACCCGCTCGGGGGTCGGCTGGGATTGGCTGCTCGGCGCCGTTCGCGACGCGCTCCTGTCAGCGACGCGGACGGCCTCGCACGTGCCTTAGCCTGATTGCGCCGCTCAGGCCGCCGCGGCAACCGCCTCACCAGGTTCCGCCCCGGCGCTGGCTCGACTTCTACAGCGCGGCAGAGCAGTGGCGTGGGCAGCGCGAGGATGCCGGTGACCGCGATCACAGCGCGTACGCCGATCAGTTCGCCAATGCCGCCCAAGAGTGCTGTTGCGATGGCGATGGTGGCGCTGGTGCTAATTGACCGGGCAGACACGTTGTGCGCAACTCGTTCCGGGGCGGTTTGTTCGAGCGGGTAGGTGGCGTACGGGGGGTTGAAGGTCCCGATGCTGGGGTCAGGGGAATGTCGGTACAGGAAAACCGTGCCTCAGCTGGAACGACCGCAGCAATGCCTCGGCTCCAACCTTACTTCTGGTTTGTCGCCGAAGGAGGAACCGGTGCTAGCTGGATTGGAGCTAACGCCGACCACCCCTTTTGGACGAGTTGCAGCAGCGCCGGAGCTCGCGGCGACGAGGCGACCGCTTCGCCAGGCGAAGCGGCAGCCGCTGATCGAGGACCGTGACGTCCGTCCGCGGGACCTGCATCCCTGTGCACGGCCCGCGTCCGTGCTTGCTCGAGATCGACGGCTCAGCAAACGGCTACGACTGCCGTCGGGCTTGAGCTGGGCAGCGAGGACGGCCTCGACCGGCACGATCGCCTTCGACGGGGAGGGATCGCGCGGGGCGGGCACCGCGACGATTCCTTTTCTTCCCGCGCCGGCTTGCAGCGCGCTATCGCAATGGCGACCAAACGTAACTTCAGGACGACGCGTTGCTAGCCGGCGGCGAGCAAGCAGATGCTCTCGGCCGTCGGCGACATCAATTCCGCATTCACGCACGAGCAGGATCCGGCAACGGCGTCAGAGACGTGCTCACGACGGACGAGCTGCAGCTGCATGGCTCGGTGCTTAGCGGACTGCTGGACGGTCCAGCCAGTGCAGTAGCTACGGCCGGGACTTCTGCTTGGCGCACTCATTGCGAGCCGCTCGCGAGCCGCTTGCCACGAGGTATAGGGTCGCTCTCTTGACTCCGGCAGCGGCGGCTGTGCGGCGGAGGGTGATGCCGGTTGGTGCCCGCTGCCCGGGTGGCTGCATGCTCGGCGGCCGATCTTGCGCCAGTGCGCGACGACTTGCCGGGCTGTCGCGTGGTGCCAACCGGATGCGGGGCACAGTCGGCGGAACCGCACGATGCCGTTGGCGACCTCGAGCACCTCGCTTCAGAGGACGCAGTCCTTGACCTGAAGCTTGACGAGGTCTTGGGGCTGGATGCGCTCTAGCCTCGCCGCTGGCCGATCGGGGGCGTGTGGTACTCAGCTGATGCCGAACCGGTCGAAGGCGTCCGGGACCGCGCGTTCATCGCGCTGCTTTCCGTCGGGGGTGGGACGAGAGTTGGTCGGCGCGGAGGCGCAGCAGTGCCGCGAGGCCGGCGCGCTGCCTGGCGGTCAGCGCCCCGACCGTACACGTGGGTGAGACGTCCGCGAGCTCGAGCATCCGTTCTGCCTGTGCCGGCCCTACCCGATGGACGCGCTGGAGCAACTGGAGTACGAGCATCGAGTGCAGTGTCGGGTCGGGCTCGACGATCAGCTCAGCGGCCTTCGCGTGGGAGTCGGCGGGGGAGCGGTCTTGCATCCAGCGCATGAGCGATGCCCGTCGCAGGCGGACGCGGTTTGCCTGGGCAAGCGCTTCGATCGTCTGTCGGTCTCGGTGTGTGCCGGCCGTCGCGAATGGCGGCATCAGGGTGGTTCCCATGCTCAGTTCCTCCTCTGGGTCGCTGGTTTGTGGATGGCGAGTTCGTCGACGTTGGTGTTGCGGGCTTGCTCCTCGGTCCAGCCGGCCGCGAGCAGCGCATCGACGAGCTGTCGGACGAGCTCGCCGATCTCGGCGGCGAGCTGCCGGCGTTCCTCGGCGACGGTTTGGTAGGCGATGAAGGCGCGGTGGATTTGCCAGTGAATAGGACCACACTGCAGCGTGTTCGCGAGGTGCTCCCGTGCGAGGTCCGGGTGACGCAGCGAACGCATCCGCTGTGGGGCCGGACGCTCAAGGCCCGGGGCTTCAGGCGCGTGAAGGGCCTGCTGTTGCTGGTTGTGCTGCTGCCGGATGGCTCGGGGGGCGTGATCCCAGCGGCGGCGACCGACCTGCTCGGTGAGGAGCTGGGAGTCGAGCCGGGCGTGGCGACGGTGCTTACGGCCGACGGCGTGCGCCGTCTGCGGGTGTTCTTGGAGGCGAAGTCCCGCGGCTCTGAGGGCCGCGGGACCCGCCGCCGCGCGGGCTAGGCTCGCACGCCACATTCGCGCCAACGAGATGTGGAGGTCGAGCCTTGCGAGCGTTGAGGATAGCGGCGCCTGCCCAGTTGAGCTTGAGGCTGGGTGCGCCGGATGAGGGGCCTGAGCCGTGGGAGCTCTGGGAGAGCGTGCCTGCCGAGGCGCAGGCGAAGCTGCTGTCGCTGTTTGCCCGGCTTGTCGCGCGCAGTGTCGTGATCGAAGAGAAGGAGGCATGATGGATCGCTCCAGGCCGACCTCGGAGCAGCTGCGTCGCTCCGCGGTCGTGTACATCCGGCAGTCAAGTGCCGGGCAGGTGGTGAAGAATGTCGAGAGTCGTGAGCTTCAGTATGAGTTCACTGAGCGGGCGGTGTCACTGGGATGGCATCGTGATCAGGTGAAGGTGATCGACGAGGATCTTGGCCGTCGTGCCTCGCAGGGGAGCGTGCGCGCCGGGTTTGAGTGGTTGGCCGCCGAGGTTGGCCTGAGGCATGTGGGGATCGTGCTCGGCCGGGAGGTCTCGCGTCTGGCACGGACCAGCGCCGAGTGGTACAGCCTGATGGACCTGTGCGCGCTGACTGACACGCTGATCGCCGACGGTGATGGTGTCTATCACCCCGGTGATTACAACTCGAGACTCCTGTTGGGGCTGAAGGGCAACATGGCCGAGGCGGAGCTGCACCTGATCAACACGCGCCTGATCGCCGGTCGTGACCACAAGGCGGCCAAGGGCTTGCTGGTGGTGAGACTCCCGGTCGGTCTTGACTACAACGAGGATCATGCGATCGTGCTCTCACCGGATGACGCGGTGCGGGCTGCGCTCGGCGAGGTGTTCACGCGCTTCCAAACGCTCAGCTCGGGGCGCCAGGTCGTGCTCTCGCTGCGCGACGATGGCCTCAAACTCCCACGGCGAAAGCCTGGCACGACGCGGATCATGTGGGGGCCAGCAAGCTACCGCGCGGTGCGCGAGATGCTCATCAACCCCACGTACGCTGGTGCGTTCGTGTTCGGCCGCCGGCGGCAGGAGAAGTCACTTGGTGAGAACAGGCGGGTCGTGACACGCCGTCGCGTACTGCCCCGCAGCGAGTGGGGAGTGTGCATCCTCAACCACCACCCCGGCTATGTCACCTGGGATACGTACCTGGAAAACCAGGAGCGGCTCGCCGCCAACCGCCGCCCGGAGCGCGGTGAAGGCGGAGGCGCCCCGCGCGAGGGCAGAGCGCTGTTGCAGGGGCTGGTGCGCTGCGGGCACTGCGCGCGACGGATGCAGGTCGCCTACCCGGGTACCTCGGCCAAGCCGCACACGTACCTCTGCGCGCGCGCCTCCTTCGAGATCGCCTCGCCCGTCTGCCAACGGATCGGCGGGCGCCGCGTCGACGAGGCGGTGCTCGACGCCGTGTTCGAGGCGCTCGAGCCGGCCAGCCTGCAGGTCACGGCCAAGGCACTCTCGGACATGGAGGCCGAGCATCAGCGCAGCCTGCATGCCTTCGAGGTGGCGCTCGAGCGCGCCCGGTTCGAGGCCGAGCGCGCCCACCGCCAGTTCGACGCGGTCGAGCCGGAGAACCGGCTTGTCGCCAGAAACCTCGAGGCCGAATGGGAGGCGCGGCTCGTTGACGTCAGCCGAGCCGAGGCGGCGCTCAACGACAGGCGCGCGCGCCGGCCAGTGTCACTCACCGCCGAGGAGGTCACCTGGCTTGAACGTGCCGGCGCTGATCTGCGCGCCGTGTTCGAGGCACCCACCACCACCATGACCGAACGCAAGCAGCTGCTGCGCCTGGTGCTGGCGGAGGTAACCATCACGTCTAACAGTAAAACGAAGAAGGCAGCCGTGCGGATCTGCTTCGCCGGTGGCATCTCAGTCGAGCGCGCCGTGCCGCCTCCCCGGCCCGGCAATCACGTCCCCGCCACCGACGAGGACACAGTCGAACTGGTGCGTCGACTCGCCTCACACTACAACGACACGCTCATCGCCCAGATCCTCTCGCGCCAGGGACGCAAGACCGCCACCGGCCTGAGCTTCACACGTGAGCGAGTGAAAGCCTTGCGCCACAGCCATGACATTCCTGTTCACCAGCCCCGCGCGGATGCGAACCAGAACGGAACGATCATGAGCCTCACCGAAGCTGAACGTGCCCTCGGCGTGTCCGGCACAACGCTCTACCGCTGGCTGCGCGAAGGATTCATCGCCGGCACTCAACTCACGCCAGGCGGCCCCTGGCACATCCACGTGGACGATCAGCTGCGCGCCAAGATCGTCCCCGACGTGCCCTCCGGCTGGGTCAGACTCAACGAGGCCGCGCGCGCCCTCGGCGTGGCCCGCCAGACCGTGCTCGACCGAGTCAGGCGGGGCGAGCTGCGCGCCGTGCACGTCAAGCGCGGCCAGCGCAGCGGCTTGGCGATCGAGATCGGCGCGGCACACGACCCATACGGACGGCTATTCGGCTAACAATCGAGTTGTCATCCGGTCCAGTCGACCTCCCCACTACCGCAGACAGGCAGACCGAACGATGATAAAACTCAGCAAATGCAAGGGACTGCCGCACAGATCTGGACCGAATGACTAGCCGGGAAAGGGTAAGTGTGCAGTGAAGACACAACATCCAGTGGACCTGCTGGATCGCTGCGAGCGGGTCGGCCGCGCCGAGGACTTCGGAGCGGTGGTCGCCGAACGCGACGTCGACTGCGGCGGGGTGCTCGCCGTAGACGGCGGCGAGGCCGTCGGGATGCGCGCCCCACCAGAGCCGATCGTTCGCGTTCTGGAGCCGCCGTTGGGCCTCGTTCAGCCGTTGGGCGAGGGTGGCGTCGTGGGTGAACAGGGCGGCGAGCCGCCCCGCGAGCTTCCGCGCCAGATCTGGGACTGCGCGGATCAACGCCCGCTCGCTTCGCTCTGTGTCCATGCCTCTGTGGCGGCTTGCGAACTCGAGCGACCGGCGCGAACTGGGGTGATCGGCTGGGGTCGTTGGCGGTCGCGGGCGCCGTGGATCGGGCAGCGCTGCTCGTACGGCCACACGATCCTGAGGCCGTCCGCTCCGGCCAGCACGACCAGTCGCCCGGAGAGGCCGCAGGTGCAGTCCTCCGGGTCAATGACTGGAAAGCCGGCTTCTCGGCAGGCCTGAATCGCTCGCGTGCCCCGGTCTCCGCCGGTCATGCCACCCACCCGAGCCCGACTTCGGGGTTATGGCCGACGGCGCCATCGGATGACCGTTCGGCCACCGCGGCTGGGATTCCGTCCTCGGCCGAGTCGGGACGGGGCCGGCGCGCGATCTCCGCGAGCCGACCGCGCTGGATCTCGCCGACGAAGTCGACATGCGCTGACGACTGCGTCCTAGCTTTGGCGGCGTTCATGACCGCACTTGCCACGGGATCCCGCCGCCGTAGCGCACCGGCGGCTCGTAGCCGTCGGGGAGCTGCGCGTGGCCGCGTTCGGTGAGCCGGAAGTGCAGCGCGCTCTCGATCAGCCCGCGGCGCTCGAGCTCGTCGAGCACCTCGAGCAGCGGTCCGTCTCTCTGGTCGCCCCAGCGGAGCTTGTAGCGGAGCTCAGCCTCGCAGATCTCAAGGCCGGCGCGGTCGATCCGGGCGAGGATCTCCTCCTCCAGCTCCGCCGGGATCGCGAGCTGCTTGGTCGCGAGCGCTATCGCGGTCATCGCTGCTCCTCGCGCAGGTCGCGGAACAGGGCGAAGGAGCGGCGGGCGCTGGCCCCGCACTCGGGGCAGCTGGTCTCCTGTCGTGGTGTGTGGATACGCTCGTGGCCGCACACGACGCACACCACGAGCGTGTAGCGGGTGCGGACGAGCCCTTCGACGGGCGCCTCGAGGGCGGTGGTTGCGTTAGGTTGGGGTCGCATCGATTGGTCACCTCCTCCGGTGTCATGGCCCCGGCCGCTGCCAGGGCGCGGGGCCGTCCTTTTCTTGGGAGCGGACTGCGTCAGTCATCGCTCCGTGTGGTCAGGCGCCGGCGCGCGCGTCTGCGCCCTTTGATCCGGGCGTCGTCGGCGCGGTCGACGAGCACCGCGATCTCCTCGGGCGGCTGATCGAGGAGCTTCGTAATCGCGGCCGCGACGATCATCCCGATCGGCAGCTGCAGCTCCCGGGCGGTGTCGCCGAGTTCGGCCAGCAGCTCGTGCGGCAGACGGAAGCTGCCCACGCCGCCCAGTCCTGTCCACTCCCGCCATGGGCGTCCGTCGGGCTCGGCGCGATCCCCGGTCTCGCCAGTCGGCTGGTGTCGAATGGCGGAAGGGCGTTCGGACGCCGGAACCGTGTTTCGGCCCTCGGACCGCACAGGCAGCCGAGCCGACCCAGTTCCGCCGTCCGGGCTCCGTTCGGCCGCTTCGTCCTCGTGCGTCGGGGCGGTGTGATCGGTCCGTGGTTGTGTAGCCGTCGGCTGCTCGTGCGTGGACGGTCCGGGTCCGAGTGGGTCGTCGATCTGGAGGCCGCGTCGTCTGGGCCGGTTCATGCGATCACTGCCCCGGGCTCGAGGTGATCGACGAGCTTGGTGTACGCGAGCGTGACGGCGCTATCGGGCGCCGAGATCGCGATCGGCGTGCGCGTCACGTCGGCGTCCTCGACCGCCGTGCGATCAGGCACCCGGGCGAGGATCTCCAGACCGAGGCGGCTCACCGCGTCGTCGATCACCTCGCCCATCACGCGGTGTGGCTTGACCTTGGTGATGATCGCCGCCAGCTCAGGCATGCTGGGCCGGATCCGCCCGAGCTTGGCGATCGTCGCCCGCAGTTCGGCGACGCCTTGGGCCGCGCCCTCGTCCCCGGCGGCGACTGGCGCGACCACCACGTCCGCGGCGACCAACGCGTTCACGGTCAGCAGCCCGAGGTTCGACGGCGTGTCGATCACCACCGCGTCGTAGGCGAGCCGCTCGAGCGCCTCACGCAACACGCTCTCGCGACCGACCTCCCCCGCGAGCGCCAGCTCGACGCCGGCTAACTCGCGCGAGCCCGGCAGCACATCGATTCCATGCACGCCGGCCACGACTGGCTCTGCGGCGGCGATCCAGCCCGCGAGCACGTCGACGATCGTGCTCGGCAGCTCGCGCTGAGCGATCCCCAGCCGACGTGTCAGCGCGAACTGCGGGTCGATATCGACCGCCAGGACGCGGCGCCCGCGTCTGGCCAGCAGCACGGCCAAGTTGATAGCGGTCGTGGTCTTACCCACGCCGCCCTTCTGGTTGGCCACCGCAATGACCATCACGACACCTCCTTCTGTTGCCTTGTAGATATGCGTGTAAGAGCGCTTGTGAGCCGACCTGTAAGACCGCTCGCGCGATGACCGGCCGGAAAGTCACCACACAAGTCAGATACAAGGCCGATGACCTTCTGCCCCGCCCCACGTTCCACCGGAAGCGGCGAGATTTCTCGGCAACTGTCACGAATCCGTGACCGAGCGAGCGGATCCCGTCACACGCGGGCGGCGACTGCGCTGGTTCCGCTGCGGGACGCCGCGGGACGATCACGACATCCCCGCCTGCTCGGTGTAGACACGCGTGTAATACGACTTGTAAGACGGCGCGCCAGTTGACTCTCCGGCTTGCCATTCACCTGACCGGTCAGAAGCCAAGCCCGACGACCCGCCGGCACACCTGTCAGCCGACCTCGCGCCGGCGCCCGCCGGCGACACCGGCGTCAGACGTGCGGTCCCGGATGCCGTGAGGTCTGTGCCGACCTCCCCGCCGTCCGCCTCGCCACCGGACGTCCCCGGCGGCGCAACGTTCGGCCGCGGCTCGAGCGCAACGCGCTCGAGCTCCTCCGCGAAACGGATTGCACGACCGGCCTCCACGGCGCAGCGCTCAAGCAGGCGACCGAACCGCGCCTGCACCCACGATCTGGTCGCGTCCGGCGTATCGATCACGAGGCTGCCAGCGAGATCGACCGCGATCAGCTCAAGCGGCGCCAGCCAGATCCCAAACGTGCTCTCGCCGACCGCCTGCAGCAGCCTCGCGCGGATCTGCTCCCAGACAGCCTGCTCCGCTGCCCCCGCCGCCGCCAGCCGCTCCCGCACAGCCGCGAGGTCGACCCTGACCGGGCGCCGACGCCTGCGACCGCGCTCCGTGAGGTACGTCTCCTCGACCAAAATCTCGTCAACGACGCTCCCCCCTCCAGGGGGGCTGGGGGGGTCAAGGGTTCTGGGGTTCTGGGGTTCCCTACCCGCGCGCGCGTTGGGCGCCGGGGTTTCTGCCGGGGTTTTCGCCGGGGTTTCGCGCGAAAGTGTCCGGTCAGCGCCGGCCTTTAGGACTGAAACCCCGGCACCGGCCGGACAGATTCTGGATGAAAGTGTCCGCTCCCCGCCGCCCTTTCCAAACGAAATCCCAGCTCCCAGCGGACACTCCTCGCCAGAAACCGTCCGGCCAGCGCCGCCCTTTGCAGCGTGGCGATGCCGGCTGGCTCCTGGTCGACCTCTCCGCGCCACCGCGCTCCTCGGCCTCCGCGCCCGGCCCCGCGCGAACACTCGCCAATAGCGGACGCTGCCCCGGAGGCGCCGCAACCCGTCGTCGAGCCACCGGGGCGGCCGCGTCGCCGCGCAACCGCGGGTTCGGGACCTCCCAACAGTTCGTATTGCCCCTGCCCCCCGTCCCGCCACGCAGGACTACCTCGCCCGATGCGAGCAACGCGGCCCGCGCCCGCCGATAGGTCCGATCGGTCACGGCAGCAGCCGCGCAGAGCCGCTCGGTCGTTACACCGTCGATGACCCGGCTCTCGTTCGCGAGCGCCGCCATCGCGGCGAGCAGCAGCCGGACGGTGCCCTGCGCTCGGCTGTAGGTCAGGACGGCCTCGAACAGCTCAGCGTTGATCTCACCCTCCCACCACGGCCCCCGGTCAGCGAACGGCAGCCAGAGCATGCTCGCCTGTCCTCGCCCGCCCGCCGCCTGCTCCACGACGACCAGACCGCGGCGTACGAGCACCTCGCGCGCCTGGAGAAACCAGCTCCGCTTCAGCCCCGCTCTCTCCGCCGCCGCCGGCGTACCGGGCCGCGCGCGGTTCTCGCGATCCGCGAAGCTGGCCAGCGAGAACGCAACGAGCCGCTCGCCGGACGACAGGTCTTCGCGCGCAAGCGAGGCTGCAATCGCCGAGCGACTCACGGCAGCGCCACCTCCGCCAGCGCACCCGCAAAGCGCGCCGGACGGCGCTGACTCGATTGGGTGATATGGCTGAAAGCCATCGCCAGCTCCCGCTGCCAGCGCAGGAACTCGCGGTGGCGCTCAGCCCAGAGCGGAAACGGCGCAGACTCACCGCGCCGCGCGAGAATCCGTCCTCGACGCGGTTAGACTGCTTCATGGATCTTGGTGCGGCGCCGGAGGGCGCCTATGGGTTTGGAAGACCGGGGTGACGGCCCGGTCTTTCTGCTTTAAGCGCCGCTCATCGGAGGCGGTCCTCGGATGCGGACGGCGCCGACCGCGAGCTCGCCGAGGCGACGGAGCGACCGGAACGTGGAGTTCTCGCGAGCAGCGCGGGCGTCGAGCAGCGAGCGTGCCGTCAGCCGACACGTGCCGAACGATCGAGCGCGGCGCGGGAGCCTCGCTCGAAGGCGGGGGACGACCCCTGCTCGGGGGAATGCTCGGGGGAACGGCGGGGGGAATGACGAGGCCCGAATTGGCCCGCGTTGACCCGCTGCGGACGATCTGGCCCCTACAGCTCGCCGGGAGCGCAGATTCAGCGGAATTACCAGGAGAAACCTGGAGCGACGCGGCGAAGGAATCGAACCTTCCAAGCGAGGGGCTGCCCCGCCCTGCCAGTTTTGAAGACTGGATGGGCCACCAGGCCCGTGCCGCGCCGTACACGATGCTAGGCCGCGCGCCGCCGAGGCCGTGGCGCGGGTCACCCGCCGGCGCCGGCGCCGTGCTCCAGCATTCCCTTGACGCTCGCGTCGAGGGCGTTGAGGCGGTACAGCGCGGCCGCTTCGGCGGAGGCGAATCGGCCGCCGGGCGCGGCCGAGGGTCCATGGTGGCAGAGCAGACAGTGCAGTAGCGCCAGCCGACGCTCCTGCCCCAGCCGCTCGGCATGGGCGGCGACGAGCTGCTCGCCGATCACCAGATGCCCGAGCAGTCGCCCCTCATCTGAAAGGCCGATCTCCGCACCGTAGGTGAATGTGCGCGTGAGGCCGAGGTCGTGGACGACGGCGGCGGTCAGCAGCAGATCCGAGTTCAGGCCGGGGTGCAGCTGGCAGAGCTCGTGCGCGAGCGTGGTCACGGCCACCGTGTGCTCGAGCAGCCCGCCCAGGTAGGCGTGGTGGCCGGCGCGGGTACAGGGTGCCCGCCGCCAGGCTGAGCGCAGCGCCGGGTCGGCGAGCACGGCGTCGAGCAGCATCCGGTAGCGCCGGTCGTAGACCTCGCCGCAGAGGTGCTCGAGGAAACCGTCCAGCTCGTCCAGGTCGCGGTACGCCCTCGGCAGAAAGGCGTCCCCTTCCAGTCCATCCGCCCGCTGCACCGACATCACCTCCACCACCAGTTCGTCGCGGAAGCGCTCGACGCTGCCGGAGACCTGCACCAGCTCGCCGCGCTCGAACTGTCCCGACAGCGCGTCGGCGTGGCGGAACGCGCGCGCCGCGATCGTCCCGGTCCGGTCGCGCAGCTCGAGCGCCAGGTAGGGCGAGCCGAGGCGGGTCGTCAAGCGGTCCTTGCGCGTGCAGGCGAACACGCCGGCCACCCTGGCGCCGGGCCGCAGGGCGCTGACGGTGGCGACAGTCTCATCGGTTGGGCCCACACCGCCCATGATGTACGGTGGTCCGGATGCAGCCGCTGCGATGGGAGTATCGACCGGATGGATTGCGAGCTCCAGCACTGATCTGCGCGTTCAAGGGATGGAACGATGCCGCAGACGCGGCGTCCAGCGCACTGACGTTCGTGGGCGCGGCGCTCGGCGCCCGCCGGTTCGCGACGATTGATCCCGAGGAGTTCTACGACTTCCAGGCGACCCGTCCGCGGATCAAGCTGTCCGAGGGACAGACACGGTCGATCGTGTGGCCCGAGGTCGAGCTGTACGAGGCCCGGGTCCCCCGCGCGCCGCGAGACCTGATCCTGCTCTCTGGCACTGAGCCGTCGTTCCGGTGGCGCACGTTCGGCCGGGTGGTGGTGGAGCTCACGGAGGCGCTCGGGACGCAGCTGGTCGTGACGCTCGGGGCGCTGCTGGCCGATGTGCCGCACACACGGCCGGTCTCGGTCACGGGGCTCGCGTCAGACCCGACGCTGATCGCCCGGCTCGGGCTGAGCTCGTCCTCATACGAGGGCCCGACCGGAATCGTCGGCATCCTGCACGGCGCCTTCCAGGAGGCCGGAATCCCGTCCGCGAGCCTGTGGGCCACGGTCCCGCACTACATCGCGGCGGCTCCGAACCCGAAGGCGGCGCTGGCGCTGGTCCGCAAGCTCGAGGGGCTGGTGGGCGTCGCCGTGGAGGCGTCCGAGCTCGAGTCCGCCTCGGCCGACTATGACCGGCAGGTCAATCTCGCGGTCCAGAGCGATCCCGACGTGCAGGCGTTCGTCGAGCGGCTCGAGCAGGCCGCCGGCGAGGAGAGCGACGATCCCGGGCAACTGCCATCCGGCGAGACGATCGCGCGCGACCTGCAGCGATTCCTGCGCCAGCGCGGGGACCAGCCGCCGGGACCGGCAAGCTGACGGCGGCCGCTCAGCCGGGGCCTCACCGCTCCGCCGCCGGGCACACCAGCCGGTAGTCGCAGATCGAGCAGGCGGCGATCGACGGCGTCGGCTCGAATCCCTGCGAGAGGATCCCGCCGGCGACCTCGAGCGCGACCTCGCGGACCCACTCCGAGCGATCGCCGTCGTCGGCCGGGACCTCGACCTTCTGGTCATCGAGCAGGTAGTAGTACGCCTGGCGGGAGGAATCGAGCCGCCAGGCCTCGCGGGCGCCGACCGCGTACAGCGACAGCTGCACGTCCTCGAGCAGCTGGTCGGGGGACTTCGGGCGTCCGGTCTTGTAGTCGATCAGCTCGTATTCGCCCCCCGGCAGCCGGTCGACGCGATCGACGCGACCGCGCAGGATGTGCGGGCCCAGCTTGAAGGTGAACTGGCGCTCGAACCACACCGGTTCGGACTCCTCGGAGCGGAAGCGCTCGTGGTAGCGGGTCAGCGACGCCGCCGCCTTGCCCCGCAGCTGGCGCTCCTCGTCGGAGTCGCCGAACCCGTGCCGGCGCCAGCGCTCGTCGAGCAGCCCGAGCAGCTCGGGGAGGCTGCCTGCGGAGCCGTTGGGCGGGGCGTGAAACTCCTCCAGCACCTGGTGCACGAGAATCCCGAACCGCTGGTGGACGGTCGGCTCCTGGGGAATCCGGAACACGCGCGCGAACTTGTACTTGAGCGGACACGTGCGGTAGGTGTCGATGTCGGACGCGGACAGCATCACCCCGTCTCCGCGCTTGGGCAAGAACGACTCCAGCGACGGCTCGTCGCGGGCGGCGATCGCCTGCGCACGCCGGCGGGCGTCGAGTTCGGCGTCGAGCAGGTAGTCGTCGAGCACGGAGGAGGTGAAGATCTCTCGCTGCTCGGCGGTCACCGCTTGGAGGATGCGCGCGTTGACGTCACGGAGCGTGTCGGCGACGCTCTGGCCCTCGGGCCGCGCGATCAGCGCCGCGACCTTGAGCAGCTCGAGATAGCGCACGACCGCGTGCGTGACGTCGAGATCGGTGTCGAAGCGCAGCTCGCCGAGCCGGCCACCGGCGCGCATCGTGCCCTCCAGCAACTCGTCGCGCAGGAGGCGGTAGGTCGAGTGGAGTGTCTCGGCGGGCCCGAACAGCTCCTCCTCGCGATCCTCCCAGTCGCGCCCCACGGCCGCCCGCAGCTCCTCCGCAAACGGCGACGGCGCGAGCGCGGCGCCTCGATCACTCGCGCGCGGGTAGGCGAGCACGACCCGGCCCCGAGCCCGAGTGACGGCGACGTAGAGCTGCTGGCGCTGAAGCGCGCCCGGATCGTCCGGCAGCTGCTCGTGCAGGAGCGGATCGGGGATCGGATCCGCCGCGGGTGGGCACCATCCGGCCGACAGCCCAACCACGTACACGTGCTCGGCCTCGAGCCCGCCGGCGGCGTCGAGCGCGAGCACCTGCACGGCGGCCGCGTCGGTCAGCTCCGGCTCCTCCTGTTCGCGCAGCCCGAAATCGGCCACGGCGGCGATCTGGCGGGCGAACTCCCGCGGCGTCGCCAGCGGCGCGCGGCGCACGTACGCGGCCGCGAGCTCGCCGAAGCGGGCCAGCGCCCGCAGCCGTTGGACGACGTCGGACTGCGCCGCGAACAGCTGCTGGCGGCGTAGCCCGAGCCGTTCGATCAGGCGGTGGACGTACAGATCGGGGCGGGTCGTGTCGATCGCGGCGGCACCGGCGCGGTGGAGCTTCAGGAACACCCGGATCCGCTCGCGGGCCTCGGGCGGCACCTGCGGCGACTCGGTCGCCGCCGCGAGCGCCGCGACCATGTCGAGCTTGCGCCGCCGCGCGATCTGGGTGCAGCGCGCGATATCGACTGACCGCAGCTCGATCGGTGGTCGCGCCAGCGCACGGACGACGGCGGCCGCGTCGGATGGATCGGTGAGCAACCGCAGCCAGGCGAGCAGGTCGCGGATCTCCGCCCGCTGGAAGAACGCCGCCTCGCCCACCAGCCGGTGCGGGATCGCGCGCTCCTCGAGCGCCACCGCTACGACCTGGCCCTCGTGCGCGACCGAGGGAACCAGCACCGCCACCCGGCCCGGCTCAACCCCGGCCCGCGAGATCAACCGCTCCACGTCAGCGGCCACCGACTGTGCCTGTGCGCGGTCGTTGGCGCACCGCCACAGGACCCTGTCCGGCGAGCGAAACGAGTGCTCGAGCGCGATCACCCGCACACCGGGTCCCTCGAAGCTGCGCATCCGTTGCTCGCCGGCGCCGCGCAACCGGCGCAGCGCGGCTCGCGGGTCCCCGGCCACGGTCAGGCCCGGTCCCGCGACCGCGCGGATCAGCCGCACGGGCGCGAGGTCGAGCTCCTGCGCGTCATCGACGAGCACGTGCTCGAACCGCCGCTCGGCGACCCGCAGCGCGTCGCGGACGAGATCGCCGGCGTCGCGGGCACCGACCTCGGCCAACCGCCGCTCGTGCGCCCGGTAGACCTCGGCGAACTCGCGCTCGTGCGGGTCGGCGGCCCAGGCGGCGTAGTCTTCGGCGCCGATCAATTCGGCCTTCAGCCGGTCGATCCGGCGGATGAACCCGCCGAGCAGGGCGTTCACATTACCCCCGAAGTCGTGATGCGCGAGCGTCAGCTCGTCGATCCGTTCGAGCAGCATCGCGAGGCGGTCGCCGGCGCTGAGCAGCTCCGCCTCGACCGCGGTCACGTTCAGGATCAGCGCCGCGAGCTCGACCGGGGTCAGCACGAACAGCTGCTCGTAGCCACGGTCGAGCGACTGCTCGAGCCGTGCGCGGATCATGTCCGCGCGCGCAACCGAGGGCACCACGACCGCGAGCCGCTCGGGCTCGCAACCCCGGTTCGCGAGCCACAGGAAGCGCGCCTCGATCACCCGCGTCTTGCCGCTGCCCGCAACGCCGCGCACCAGCACCGGACCGCCCACATGGGCGACGGCCTCGCGCTGCTCGGACGTCAGCGCCGCTGACAGAGACGACACGTCTGACAGGATAAGTCCGAGATGTTCACACCCAGATCACCGCGCTCGGAACGCAGATGACCTCCACCCGCTCAGCCCTCGACGCCGATTGGCTCGGTGCCTGCCGCCGCGCGACGCGGGGCCTCGAACAGGTGCTGGCCGATTCCCCGAGCACCGCCGAGCGCGCGATCGAGACCGGGACGCGCGGCGTCGGCGGCGACCGGACGCTGGTGATCGACCGCTCGGCGGAGTCGGTCGTGCTGTCCGAGCTCGACGGGTTGCGGGAGCAGGGCCACCGCTTCACGGTGTGCTCCGAGGAACGCGGCCGGGTCGACTACGGGGATCCGGAGATCACCGTGATCATCGATCCGATCGACGGTTCGCTGAACGCGAAGCGAGGGATCCCCCACTACGCGCTGTCGGTCGGGGTCGCGGACGGCCACACGATGAACGACGTGGCGTTCGCCTACGTGTATGACTTCGGGCCCGGCGAGGAGTGGTGGGCGCGGCGCGGCGAGGGCGCGTGGCTGGACGGCGAACGGCTCGATCCCGACCTCGGGGAGCGGCGCGCCCGTGACGGCCGGCTTGAAGTGCTGGGGATCGAGTCGGCCGACCCGCGCTGGGTCGCGGTCTCGATCGAGCCGCTGTTGAGGACCGCCTACCGTCTGCGCGCGCTGGGGACGATCGCCGGCACGCTGTGCCAGGTCGCGGCGGCACGGTTCGATGGGATGGTGTCGTTGCAGCGTTCCCGCGGCGTCGACGGCGCCGCCGGTCAGCTGATCGTCCGCGAAGCGGGGGGTCTGGTCAGCTTCCCCACCTGCGAGGAACCGCTGGGCGCCCCGCTCGATGCCGTCCCGACCTCCCCGGTCGTGGCGGCACGGACGCCCGAGTCGCTGCGCGAGCTCGAGGACCTGGTGCGATGATCGACTGGATCTTGGCCGAGCGGATCGCCGGCTACGTGGCCGGCACCGGCGAGGTGAACGGGCTCCCGCGAGCGGATCTGGCCGCGCTCGCGGCCGAGTCCGAGGTCCGCGTCGTCGGCTACACGGGGCTCCAGCCGGCCCGGCCGCTGCCCGCGCCCGAGGGGATCAGCCGCCGCGAGTGGGTCGCGACCAACGTCTCGGCGATGCGGCTGCTGCTCGATCCGGTGCTCGCGCGCGCCAACCAGGGTCTCGGCCCGCTGCGCCCCGCGATACAGATCGGCCTCGGGCTCGTGCTCACATCCGAGGTCGGGGTCGTGGTCGGGTATCTGGCCCAGCGGGTGCTCGGCCAGTACGAACTGGTGCTGCTCGACGAGGGGGTCGAGGATCACCCGCCGCGGCTGCTGTTCGTGCTGCCGAACCTGGGCCAGGCGATGCGGGCGTTCGGCGCCGAGGAGAAGGAGTTCATGACCTGGGTCGCGCTCCACGAGGTGACGCACGCGGTCCAGTTCGCAGGTGTGCCGTGGCTCCAGGGCCATGTCGCGGGGCTCGTCCGCGAGCTGCTGAAGACCGCCGAGCTGCGGATCGACAGCCCCCGCAAGATGCGCGTCCCGAGCCGGGACGAGGTGATGCGGATGGGTACCGCGCTCAGGCGCGGCGATCTGATCTCGGTCATGACCACGGAGGCCGAGCGCGACACGCTCGATCGCGTCCAGGCTGTGATGGCGGTGATCGAGGGGCACGCCGAGCACGTGATGGACGTGGTCGCGCCCGACCTGCTGCCGTCGTTGCCGCGCCTGCGGGCGGCGCTTGACCGCCGCCGCCACTCGCAATCGCTGCCCTCGCGCGTGATCGCGCGCCTGCTCGGCCTCGACCTCAAGCTCCGGCAGTACGAACAGGGCAAGTACTTCTGCGATGCGATCGTTCGCGAGCGGGGTCCAGTGGCGCTCCGGCACGTGTTCTCCGATCCGGAGGCACTGCCGACGCTGAACGAGATCCAGAATCCGCGCGCCTGGCTGGCGCGCACGACGCCGCAGCTCGACGCGGCCTAAGTGGTCCTCTAGAGCGAGCCGTTGCCGGCGGCCTGCTCGCAGGGCAGCTCGACCAGCGCCACCGTTCCGGACGGCTGCGCACGGCTGACGGTCAGCTCGCCTCCAGCGGCCTCGATCCGCACGCGGTGCGAGGCCAGCCCGATGTGGCCGTGGCCGAGGCTGTCGCGCATCGCGCCGTCCGGGATCCCGCGCCCATCGTCCGCGACCACCAGCCGGGCCTGTCCGTCCTCGTGCGCGAGGCTGATCCGTGCCGAGGCGGCGTCGGCGTGCTTGACGACGTTGCTCAGCAGCTCTCGTGCGGTCGTATAGAGGAGGCCGTCGACCGGAGTGCGCAGGTCCTCGTCCCAGTCCTCGACGTCGAGCGCGACCGGAAAACCCCCGCTCGCGCCCGCCGACTGCGCGAGCTCCCGCAGCGCCCATCCGAGGCCGGCCTGCTCGAGCACCGCCGGATGCAGCTCGGTGACGGTCGAGCGCAGCAGGCGCGAGGACTCGACCAGCGCCTGATCGGCGCGCACGAACGCGTCCTCGTTCGCGTGCTCGTACGCGAACTCGAGGTCGTGGCGGGCCGACAGCACGTACTGCAGCGCGCCGTCGTGGAGGTTCTCGGCCAGCGCGCGGCGCTCGCGATCCTCGGTGCTGACGAGCTCGGTCAGCAGCTCGGTCCGCTCTCTGACCAGCCGGACGATCGTCGCCACCCGGGACCGCTGGATCCACGACAGGCCGACGCAGCCGAGGCCAACGCCCGCCAGTACGAACGTGTGCAGGAGGATCGACGCCCAGGGCTCGTTGCCGTTGGCGGATCTGGTCTCCGCGTTGGCGATGAAGTAGACGATCACGGTCGGCACCACGATCGTGGCCGAGACCTCGGGCCGCAGCTGGGTCGCGGCAATCAGCGGCACCAGGAAGAAGCCGTACAGGACGACGTACGAGGTCCAGCTCTCGTGCGCCGAGCTCCCGGCCAGCACCGTCAGCACGCACAGCGCCGCCAGGTCGACGAACAGCGCCAGCCACAGAAACCGGACAGCCGTCGCGCGGCCACTCCAGCTCCAAGCACTGAGCGCCACCGTCCAGGCCGCGTATGCCCCGGCAACCACGTCGTAGCCAGTGGTGTGGCGGGCCGGTTCCACGGCGCTCAGGACCGCGGTCAGCAGCAGGAACGTCGCCAGCACCGCTCGCAGCGCGATCTGCAGACGCACGCCGCGCTGCTCATGCTCGACAATGACCGCTTGGAGCTCGCGGCTCGAGCTCAGATCCGAGACGCTCATCTGCGGATGCAATGTAACCAAGCGCGGCGAGTGGGTTACAAACATGTGTTCGCTATCATTGCTGTAGCGAACTGAAAACGGGACCTAGTCTCTCAGCCCTCTTTCGAGTGGAGCGGATACCAATGGCTACCAGTAGCAGTCCGGGCACGCACGAGCCCGCCACGACAAGAAGGACGTCGACCGCGCGCAAGCCTGCCGCGGGGACGACGACATCGACCCAGCCGAAGACTCCGGTCGGGCAGGCGCAGGAGCTTGCCGAGCGCGTGGTACTGGTGCCGGTCGGCGCGGGCCTCCTCGTCCGCGACAACATCGTGTCGAGCGTCAAGGGGCTCGCCACGAAGTACAGCACCCGCGCCAACCTCGAGCGCGAGCTGAGGCGCTACGAGCGCCGCGGCGCGACCGCGCGCAACCGGTTCGAGCGGCGTGTGCGCAAGACCCGCACGCAGTTCGAGCGCGAGCTGCGCCTGCGCCGCACGCGCGTGGAGCGGTCGGTGAAGCACAACCGCCGTAGCCTCGAGCGTCAGGTGCGCGCCGTGCGCAAGGACCTCGAGAAGCAGTCTGGCGCCGTCGGCTCCCGTCTCGAGAAGCTGGTCGCAGTCACACAGGATCGCCTGGGATCGACGACCTGACACCGATTTCCCCCGCGAGGCGACAGGAGAGCGCCGTCGCGGGAAAGGTTCGCCGGCCTCATACTCTCGCCGGCGAATGCAGCACCCTCTCCTCCCTCAACCGCCGGGGCGTCACGTAAGTGGCGCCCCGTCGGTCCTTAATTGGGAGTTAGGCTGTGCGCCGTGGTGACCACCAAATCCGCCGAGGGAGGCTCAGATGAAGCTCAGCGCCCGTAACAAGCTGGCCGGCACCGTCGTCGCAATCCGCAAAGGCGAGGCGATTGCGAACGTCGAGCTCGATGTCGCCGGAATGCGGCTGGTCTCGTCGATCACGGTCGAGGCTGTCGAGGAACTGGGGCTCGAGCCGGGACGCGAGGTGGTGGCCGTGATCAAGGCTTCCGACGTGATGGTCGGGGTCGGCTGAGGGCCTCGCGGTCGCCCGGAAGACTCCGGCCTACAATGGCCTCATGCCCACTAGAGACCAAGTAACCACAGCCCTTCGGACCGTCATCGACCCCGAGCTGCGCCGCGACATCGTCGAGCTGGAGATGGTTCGATCGATCGACATTCACGCCACGGGCGTGGTCGACGTGATGGTCTCACTGACCACTCCCGGATGCCCGATCCGCAGCCATTTCCAGACCGGGGTCGCCCAGGCCGTGCGTGCGCTCGACGGCGTCACCGGGGTCAACGTCAGCTTCGATGTCCTGTCCGACAACGAGAAGGCGGCGCTCGGCCACAAGCTCGGCCGCGGCTCGCTGCCGGAGGGGGCGCTCGCGCGGGTGAGCAACGTGATCTGCGTCGGTTCGGGCAAGGGCGGCGTCGGCAAGTCCAGCCTGACCGCCAACCTGGCCGCCGCGCTGACCGCGGACGGCAAGCAGGTGGGCGTACTCGACGCGGACGTGTGGGGCTATTCGCAGCCGCGGATGCTCGGCCTCGGTGGTGAGCGGCCGCGCGTCAACGCCGAGCGCAAGCTGCTGCCGCTGACCGCCCACGGCGGAATCTCGGTGATGTCGATCGGCTTCTTCATCGAGCAGGATTCCGCCGTCGTGTGGCGCGGTCCGATGCTTCACAAGGCGCTGCAGCAGTTCCTCGAGGACGTCGAGTGGGGGACGCTCGACTACCTCCTGATCGACCTCCCGCCCGGGACCGGCGACGTCTCGATGACGCTCGCGCAGCTGCTCCCGCAGGCCAAGTTCGTGATCGTCACGACGCCGCAGGCGGTCGCACAGAAGGTCGCGCGCCGCTCGGCCGAGATGGCCGCGAAGCTGAAGCTGGAGATCGCCGGCGTGATCGAGAACATGTCGGCGTTCGTGACCCCCTCCGGGGAGCGGTTCACGGTCTTCGGAGAGGGCGGCGGCCAGCAGCTCGCGGACGAGCTCGAGGTGCCGCTGCTCGCCAACGTGCCGCTGACGATGGCCCTGCGCGAGCAGTCCGACGCGGGCCTGCCGGTCGTGATCACCGACCCCGACGATCCGGCCGCGCAGGCGGTGGCGCAGGCCGCCCGAGGCCTGATCGCGCTGTCGCCGATCGAGCTGCCCGTGATGCAGCCGCCGGCACCGGCCGCGGCGCCGAAGCCGGTCGGGATGTCGTTGCCGATGGCCTGAGCGTCGGCGGCGCCACGCGCCCCCGCGCCCCCGCGCCCCCGCGCCCCGCCGCTACCGGCGCGCGTAGTAGTCCGCGTTGATCCCCGAGTACTTCAGCCACTGCTCGGGGAGCTGATCCTCGGCGAAGATCGCGTCGACTGGGCACGCCTCAACGCAGGCGTCACAGTCGATGCACTCCTCGGGGTCGATGTAGAGCATTTCGGCGCCGTCGTAGCCGGGCTCGTCCGGGGTCGGATGGATGCAGTCGACGGGACAGACCTCGACGCACGAGTTGTCCTTTGTGCCGATGCACGGCTCGGCGATCACATAAGCCATTTCGGTTGCGTTTCCTGTCGTCAGTGATACGGAGAGGCGCCATTCTAGGGGCGCGGGTAGGCTGCACCCGTGCTGCTGCTGACCGGGGGGACGGGGACGATCGGGCTGCCGCTGCTGCGAAGGTTGACGGCAGTCGGCACGCCGGTCCGGTGCCTGGTGCGGGATCCGCGCCGGCTCGGCAGCGAGCGGGTCCGCGTCCAGATCGCGCTCGGAGACCTGTCCGATCCGTTCTCGTTGCGCCACGCCCTCAGGGGCGTGGATACGGTCGTCCACCTGGCAGCGACGATCCGCGACCAGCCCCGCGGCTCGATCGAGGAGCTGGTGGCGGTGGCGACCTGGCGACTGGTCAAGGCCGCCGAGCGCGCCGGCGTGCAACGGTTCGTGTTCTTCTCCGCGCTCAGCGCCTCCCCTCGGAGCCGCTCTCGGTTCATGCGCGCCAAGGCGATCGCCGAGCGAGCGGTGGTCGAGTCACCGCTCGCCCACACGGTGTTCGCGCCGTCGATCGTCTACTCCCCCGGCGATCCCTACCTGCGGCTGCTCGCACGGATGTCGCGCCTCCCGGTGATGGCGATCCCGGGCGCGGGCCACGCGAGCTTCCAGCCGATCTGGGCCGAGGACGTGGCCGACTGCGTGCTGAGCGCACTCCCGGGCGGCGGTATGGCGGCGGCGGCCGACGGCGCGCGGTACGAGCTGGCCGGTCCCGAGACCCTCACCCACGAGCAGATCGTCGAACTCGTCCTGCGGTCGATTCATCGCCGGCAGCGCCCGATCGTCCATGTGCCGCTGCCGATCGTCCGCCGCAGCCTGACGCTGCTGGAGCGGTTGCTGGGGCCGGCGGCGTTCGCGACCTGGGACGAGGCCGAGCTGATGGAGATCTCGATGACCGCCCGTAACGGCAGCGGCGACGCGGAACGCCTGGGCGTGGCACCCAGGCCGATGGGCGCAGTGCTGGAAGCGGGTTAGCCTAGGCCGCCGGAAGCTCGGGCCTCCGCTCGGCCCATGGCAGCGCGGCCTCGAGCTGCGCCGCCAGCGCCAGCACGACCTCCTCCCGCGCCGGCGGCCCGACCAGCTGGATGCCGGTGGGGAGGCCGTCGGAACCGTGGTACAGCGGCAGCGCGATCGCCGGCAAGCCGGTGACGTTGATGATCGCCGTGTACGGGGTGAAGTAGCCCGAGCGCCGGTAGTTGCCCCAGGGATCGGGTCCGCGGCCGTGGATCTCTCCGATCGCCACCGGCCGGAGCGCCACCACCGGTGCCAGCAGCGCATCGTACGGAGCGAGGAATGAGACGACCGCCCGCGCGACCGACTCGAGCCGCGATTGCGTCTCGAGGACGCTGAGCGTGTCGTGGCTGCGGGCGCTCTCCCACAGCGCCCAGGTCAGCGGCTCGACGTCGGCTTCGGTCGGATCGCGCCCGCTCAGGCGCCCGCCGACGACCATGTCGAGCGACACCAATGGGCCGAACGCGCGGGTGAAGTCGGACAGCACGTCGAGGCCCGACCACGGCGGCGTGACCTCTTCGACCTCGTGGCCGAGCGACCGCAGCAGCGCCGCCGCGTCGCGGACCGCCGCTTCGCACAGGGGATCGAGCACGACCCCATCAAGGGGCGAGTTCAGCGCCAGGCCGATCCGCATCGCGCCCGGGTCACGGGCGGCCAGGTCCGCGTACGGCGCCGGGGGCGGCGGCGCCCAGTTCGCGTCCCCGGGCTCGTAGCCGGCGAGCACGTCGAGCACGGCGGCCGTGTCGGAGATCGTCCGAGCGAGGACGCCGTCGACGGTCAGGAAGCTCTGGCCGGCGTCCGGGCCGACGGACACGCGACCGCGGGCCGGCTTCAGGCCGACCACGCCGCAGCACGCGGCCGGGATTCGGATCGAGCCGCCGCCGTCGTTGCCGTGCGCGATCGGCACCATGCCGGCGGCCACGGCCGCGGCGGCCCCGCCGCTCGAGCCACCCGGAGTGCGGTCGGGATCCCAAGGATTGCGGGTCGGTCCCGCGCGGCGGGACTCGGTCGTCGGCAGGATCCCCCCCTCGGGCAGCGCCGTCTTGCCGACGATCACGAACCCGGCGGCGCGCAGCCGCCGGACCAGGAACGCATCGTGGTCGGGCATGTAGTCGCCCCACAGCTCGCTGCACATCGTGAGCGGCATGCCCTTGACCGGCCGGTTGTCCTTGATCGCGATCGGAACTCCCGCAAACGGGCGCTCGTCACCCGCGCGGATCTGGGCCGCCTCGGCCAGCGCCGACTCATGGGCGACGTGGGTGAAGGCGTTGATCGCGGGCTGCAGCCGGTCGATCCGCGCCAGCGATGCCGCCACCAGCTCGCGGGCGCTCAGCTCGCCCGAGCGCACCTGGGCGGCAAGCTCGAGCGCCGGACGGAACAGCAGCTCGGTCACAGCCGCACAGCCTACCCGGGCTCCCCAGCTACTCTCTGCCAAACCACGTCCAGGAGCAATGCGAGATGAGCGTCACCACACCGGAAGTGCAATCCGGTCTCGAAGGAGTAGTAGCCTTCGCGACCGAGATCGCCGAGCCCGACAGGGAAGGCGGCGCCCTCCGCTACCGCGGGGTGGATATCGAGGATCTGGTCGGCGTCGTCCCCTTCGGGCAGGTGTGGGGACTGTTGGTCGACGGCAAGCTGCTGCCCGGCATGCCGCCCGCGGAGCCGTATCCACTCCACGTCCGCTCCGGCGATCCCCGGGTCGACGTCCAGTCGGCGCTGGCGATGCTGGCGCCGCAGTGGGGCTTCAAGCAGTTGATCGATATCTCCGACGAGGAGGCCCGCGACAACCTGGCGCGGGCGTCGGTGATGGCGCTGTCGTTCGTCGCTCAGTCGGCCCGCGGGATCGGCAGGCCTCCGGTCCCGCAACGTGAGATCGACAAGGCGTCGTCGATCGCCGAGCGGTTCCTGATCCGCTGGCGCGGCGAGGCCGACCCCAGGCACGTGGAGGCGATCGACGCGTACTGGATCTCGGCGGCGGAGCACGGCATGAACGCCTCGACATTCACCGCCCGCGTGGTCGCATCGACCGGAGCGGACGTGGCGGCGTCGCTGTCGGCCGCCGTCGGGGCGCTGTCGGGACCGCTGCACGGCGGCGCCCCTTCACGCGTGCTGAAGATGCTGGATGACCTCGCGGCCTCGGGCGATGCCGAGCGCTACGTCAGGGATCTGCTCGACCGCGGCGAGCGTCTGATGGGGTTCGGTCACCGGATCTACCGAGCCGAGGACCCGCGTGCCCGGGTTCTGCGCCGGACCGCACACCAAATCGGCGCGCCGCGCGTCGAGGCGGCCGAGGCGCTCGAGACGGCCGCGCTCGCGGAGCTGCAGGCGCGCCGCCCGGACCGTGTGCTTGCGACCAACGTCGAGTTCTGGTCGGCGGTCGTGCTCGACTTCGCCGACGTCCCGCCCGAGCTGTTCACATCGATGTTCACCTGCGCCCGGACCGCCGGCTGGTCAGCCCACATCCTGGAGCAGAAGAGCGAGGGCCGGCTGATCCGACCGACCGCCAAGTACGTCGGTCCGGGTCCTCGGCCGCTGTCAGATCTACAGGAATGAGCGCGGCCGGCCACCGGCCACCATGAGCCCCGAACGTCGCTTGGACCCACAGGCGCTCGGCGATCACATCGATCGGCTGTACCGGGCTGCCTGGGGTCTGTGCGGCTCGCGCGAGGAGGCCGAGGACCTCGTGCAGGAGACGTTCGCGCGCGTGTTGCGCAAGCCCCGCATCCTCCATTCCGAGGACGATCTCGGCTATCTGCTGCGGGTCCTGCGCAATACGTTCTTCTCGAGCCGGCGGACCGCCGCCCGCCGGCCGCAGACGGCGCCGATGCCCGATGATCTGGAGGTGATCGAGGACCGTTCGGCGACCCAGCCCGCGGCTCGGCTCGAGTCCCAGGAGCTGTACGCGGCGATCTCGCAGCTGCCGGACGACTTCCGCGACGCGCTGCTCGCGATCGACGTCGTCGGGCTCTCCTACAAGGAGGCCGCGCGCGCGCTGCGGGTCCGCGAGGCGACGATCACCACCCGGCTGCACCGCGCCCGCCAGCGCGTGGCGCGGAGCCTGGCGCCGGAGTCTCCCGACCAGCCGGGCAGCTCCGATCCGCGCGAGCGCTCCAGCGCCTGACCGGCCGGCCGGGCGCTCGCGCGCCGGTCAGCTGCCGTGCTCGAGGCCCGGCACCTTCCACGCGGCCAGCTTCTGCAGCTCCGAGGGCGACACGTTGGTGGCCGACAACACGCACGTGCGGCCGTCGCGCTCCCACGTCACGACCAGCCGCCCGTGCAGCATCAGCGTCCGCAGCTCGGTGCCGTTCAGCCACAGGGTCTGTCCCGGCGGCCTGCGCAGGACCGGTGCGCCGACGATCGTGTAGGCGAGCGTCTCGTCGTGCTCGCGGTAGTAGACGGTCGTCGTATTGCGTCCATGAATCGTGTCGGTCCGCATGCCGACCGCCTGCCACCCGAACTCGTGCCCCCAGTTGGGGAAGTAGACACCCTCAATCTTGGCGCCGAGCTTCACGCCCGGGTTGTCGGGGTCGGGGGCGGGCGGCGGCGCGGTGGGCCCGCGGAGCGCAACCGCGGCGGCCTGACTCAGCGATGGGGCCAGGGGGGTGCCACCCGGCAGCAGCAGCACCGCCGCCAGCACCGCCGCGGCCAACGCTCCCGCGAGCACGCCGCCGTACCCCAACCGCCTGCGGGCCCGCGCGGCGTTGCTTGGCCGCTGCGCTTCGATCCGCGCCCGCAGCCCGGCGGGAGCGCGGTCGCTCGCCCGGGCCTCGTGCAGCATCCGGACGGCGCGGCGTTCGCGCTCGTACAGCGCGCTCAGCTCCGGGGAGGCCGAGATCCGCGCCTGCACCTCGGCGCGCCGCGCAGGATCGAGCGTGCCGTCCGCCAGTGCGGACAGTTCGGCCAGCTCGCTGGCACTGAGTTCGGGCATGTCGGCGTGCGAGGACATCGGCTGGTTCTCTCTACGTTCAGGTTAACGACCCCGTAACAGCGGCAAACCTTCCCGGCCGGCGCTAGTCCCGATAGGGCCCGTGCACGTATTCGGCCAGCATCCGCGCGGCCGAGAACTGTGGCGCGAGCGTGCGCAGCGAGGCCCGCATCAGCTTCAGCCACTCGAGCGGCAGGCCTCGCTCGTCGCGGTCGTAGAACGCGGGAACGACCTCTTCCCGCAGCAGCGTGTGGAGCCCCTCGGTGTCGCGTCGGTCCTGGGCGCCGGAATCGTCATCGACCTCGCCCGGCAGCGCCCAACCGTTCTCACCGTCGTAAGCCTCCGCCCACCAGCCGTCCAGCACGCTCAGCTGCAGGCCACCGTTGACCATCGACTTCATGCCGCTTGTGCCGCTCGCCTCCAGCGGCGGTCGGGGCACGTTGAGCCAGACATCGCAGCCGCGGACGAGCTGCGCGCCCGTGGCGAGGTCGTAGTCGTCGAGGAACACGACCCGTTCGGCGACGATCCTCGCGGCCTTCAGACCGAACAGGCCCTGGAGCACGCGTTTGGCTTCCTCGTCACGTGGATGCGCTTTGCCGGCCAGCACGACCTGCACCGGCTGGTCGCCCCCGAGCAGTGCCAGCGTCCACTCGGGGTCGCGGGTCAGCAGGTCGATGCGCTTGTAGGTCGCAACCCGGCGCGCGAAGCCGATCGTCAGCACCTCATCGCTGAACCCTCGCGCCGCGGCCCCGACGTACTCGCGCGCGTCACCGCGGGCGAGGCGGTCGGCGATGCTACGGGCCCGCACGAACGCGACCAGCTGGGCGCGCTGGCGCTCGCGTGCCTCCCACAGCTCCTCGTCGGTGATGTCGTCGACGTGGGTCCAGAGATGCGGGTCGTCGTCGCGCGCCAGCCAGTCCGCTCCCAGCCGGCGGTTGAACAGCTGCCGCAACGGGAGGCCGATCCAGGTCGGTATATGCACGCCGTTGGTCACGTGCATGATCGGGATGTTCGCCACCGGTCGCCGCGGCCAGAGCCCGCGCCACATCCCGCGCGCGACCTCGCCGTGACGGCGGCTGACGGCGTTCGCCGCCCGGCTCATCCGCAGCGCCGCCTGGGTGACGCCGAACGGCTCGGAGCGGTCGCCCGGCTTGGTGCGGCCGAGATCGATCAGCTCCTGGAGCGACACGCCCAGCTCGCCCGCCTCAGCGCCGAGCGCGCGCTCGATCATCCGGGGCGGATAGGAGTCGTTGCCCGCCGCCACCGGCGTATGGGTGGTGAACACGGTCCGCGCCTTGGCCGCCTTGAGCGCATCCTGCGGCGTGCTACCGGACTCCTCCTCGATGAATCGCGCCAGCTCGAACGGTGCCAGCGCGGCATGGCCCTCGTTGAGGTGGATCACGCCCGGGTCGACCCCGACCGCGCGCAGCGCGCGTACGCCGCCGACGCCGAGCAGCACGTACTGCGCCAGCCGCGTATCCGGATCGGCGTCGTACAGGCGCGCCGTGATCCAGCGCTCGAGCGGGCCGTTGACGGGAATGTCGGTGTCGAGCAGGAACACCGGCACCCGTCCGACGTCGACCCGCCAGATCTGCGCGGTCACCTCGGTTCCGTAGATCGGCACCGTGACCGTGACCGGCTGGCCGCTGGAACCGCTCACCAGCGCCGCCGGAAGCCGCGCCGGATCGGTGTCGATCCAATACTCGTGCTGCCAGCCGCCGGCGTCGACCCGCTGGCGGAAGTAGCCCTTGCGGTACATCAGCCCAACCGCGACCAGCGGCACGGCGCGGTCAGAGGCCTCCTTGACCAGGTCGCCGGCCAGCGCCCCGAGCCCGCCGGAGTACACCGGCAACGACACGTGGACGCCGTACTCGGCGCACAGAAACGCAACCGGATGCGCGGCATCGACCCCGTCCGCCGGCGCCGGTCGCGCCAGGTCGGCCGCCATCCGCGTCTCCAGCGACTTGGCCTGCGCGAGCAGCTTCTTGTTCTCGGCCGCAGCTCGAAGCACTCGGTTCGAGGCCTCCTGCAGCAGTCGCACCGGGTTCTGGTTACAAAGCTCGAAGCGCTCGCGATCGACCGCCTCGAACATCGCCGGACCTTCGGCCTGCCAGGACCACCAATAGTTGTACGCGAGCCGCGCGAGCGGCGCGAGCGGCTTCGGGATCCGCTCGGCTAGGTCGGCCGCCGCCTGGGCGATGTCGGCGCGACCGTCGGTCACGGCGTCAGGGCTAACAGTCACGCCGCGATTATCGAGCAGATCGGCTTCGGAAGTGTTGAAAGCTGACGCTACCCTCGCGCACTTGACCTCCAACTGCAGGCTCGGCGTGCTCGCGTTCGGCGATTCGATCACCAACGGCGGTGGTGAATTGCAGTGGGGCGTTGCCCTCCAGTCGTGGGCCCTGTGGGTCGCGCGGGCGCTCGGCCTTCCATTCACGAACTACGCGGTCGACGGAGCGCGCGCGGCCGATGTCACCGCACTACAGCTCCCGGCGTTCGAGCGCCACACCGCCCACCCCGACGGCCGTTACGACCTCGGCTGCCTGTACATCGGCGTCAACGACGTGCGGGCGCCGGACTGGGACGCGAGCGCATTCGCGGCCGATTTCGGAGTCGCACTCGACTTCCTCGCCCCCCGCTGCGACCGGCTACTGACGGTCACCGCGCCGCTGGACCTGGGACGACCCCGCGCACCGGTCAACGTCGAGGCGATGAACTCGGTCGTCCGCGCCGCGTCCGCCGACCACCGCGCCCTGGTGCTGGCGCTCGATCACTTCAAGGCGCGCAACCTCGTGATGGCCGACCGCGTCCACCCGACCGCGTTCGGCCAGATCGCGATCGCCGAGCGGGCGCTGGCGGTGCTGGAGTGTGACGGCCGGCCGGCGCGCGCGAACCCCCGGTCGATGATCTACTACGAGACCACCTGGCTCAGACGCCTACAGGGAGATCTGACCTACACGTACCGAAGCGCGAAGGTGGCGGCGGCGGCGTCGCGGTCGGCGTGGGTGGCGTGGCGGCATTGACCTTGCCCCTTGAGTACCGGCGGGTGGCGGGGATGCGCTCTGTTTGTGACCGCAGAACCGCGCGGTCTTGGCGGGCCGGGGTGCTGTTGAGGCGTAGCGCAGCCGTCGTCGGCTTTGCAGCCGCCGCCGGCCGCACTTTGGGCTGGGGAGGTCGGGCGCAGGGGTGTCGCCCGACCTCCGGGCACGAGGGAGGGGCGCATTCGCGGGTCCGGAGACCCGAAAAAACATGCTCAACTTCCCGAAGCCGACGCCGCTCCGGCGGTTTGGGAAACCGAGCATGCAGATCGTGCTCAACTTCCCGGATCGCGGGCCCGCGGTTGGATCTGGGAAGTTGGGCAGGTTTTGGTGTCAGAACACTGGCGCTCCCCGCCGGATCGGGGTGGCGTGGCGGGAGGCCGGACCGGGGTGGCGCGGCCGGCAGCCGAATCGGAGTGGCGCGGCCGGCAGCCGAATCGGAGTGGCGCAGCGGGGCGAGGGAGATAACGGACGGGGCTGGCACAACGAAAGCCAACCGCCCTCGGCACCAGCCCGCCGCCCTACCCCACGCGCGCCGCGCGCCCCGCCACTCGCCCCGCCGCCCCGCCTCCCCGCGCCGCCACCACTCGCCCCGCCACCAATCCCGCCCCGCCACCCCAAAGGCGCCCCGTTAGCCACCAAAGGCGCCACTACGGAACACGACCGCCACCAGGTCCATCACCCCCGCCACCGCCCCGCCGCCCTCATCCTGGCGGCGACACCAGCCGCCCCGCCGCCTCCGTCGCCTCGCGCAGCCGCGCCGCCAGCGAACGGGTCAGGGTCCCCGGCTCCATCTGCCAGCGCCAGCTCGCGGTGGCGCGGCCGGGGCGGTTCATGCGCGCCTCGCTCCCGAGCCCGAGGACGTCCTGGGCCTGGATCATCGCGACCCGCGCCGGCGAGGAGAACGCGAGCCGGATCAGGCCCCACCATGGCTCGCGCTCGCGGAACGGCGCCAGCTCGCGGTCGACGAGGCGGCGGATGCGCGGCTCGAGCCCGTCGTACCACCCGCGCGCGGTGTCGTGGTCGTGGGTGCCGGTGTAGACGAACCGCCACTCGGCATGGTTGGCGGGCCGGTGCACGCTGCGGGAAGCGTGGGGGTCGAAGCCGAACTGGAGCACGATCATGCCGGGCAGGCCGAGGGCGTCGCGCAGCGCCCCGACCGGTGGCGTGATCACGCCGAGGTCCTCGGCGACGAGTGGCAGCGGATCGGTGCCGCCCTCGCCCTCGAGCCCGTCGATCACGGCGTCGAACAGTGCCCGGCCCGGTCCGCGCCGCCACGTGCCGCCGGACGCATCGCGAGCCCCGGCGGGCACCGCCCAGTAGGCCACGAAGCCGCGGAAGTGGTCGATCCGCGCGAAATCGAACAGCGACAGGGTGCGGCGCAGCCGCTCGATCCACCAGTCGTAGCCGTGGCGGCGGTTCGCGGGCCAGTCGTAGAGCGGGTTGCGCCACAGCTGACCGGTGGCGGAGAACGCGTCGGGCGGCACGCCGGCGACGAACCCTTTCTGGAACAGCTCCGGGTGGGCGAGGTGGTCGGCGCTGCGGTCGGCGATGTAGATCGGCAGATCGCCGAACAGGCGCACGCCGCGGTCGGCGCAGTAGCGCCGCAGTGCGCCCCACTCGCGGTCGAAGCGGACCTGTTTGAGAACCGACCCGCGGCCGGCAAAGTGCTCCCAATCCTCGATCCAGTATCCGGTGCGGTCGCGGAAGTCCAGCATCTCGACGGTCGACACGGGCGCCCGCGGGTCGGCCAGCAGGGCCGGCCAGGCGGCGAACGCCGAGCGAGACTTGTACGGTGAGTGGTATCGGTCGGGCGGACCGAGCGGCAGAACCTGCCACCACGACTGCCCGGCCGAGACAAGCCAATCGACGAACCGATACGCCTCCAGACCAAGCCGGCCACCGGGGAGCGATGTTATGTGGAGCTGGACGCCGCTGGAACGCGGAAGACGCTGAGGCGCACTCACATGAAATCGTTTACCTGACGAGCTGAGCCGGATACTTTCGCCAACACGTGCCCGATCCACTACCCAAGCGCCTCTGGATCCAGTATCCCGAACCGGCGGTCGATGATGGCCGTTTTGCGGTCAAGCGCTGTGTCGGCGACGTGGTCGCGGTCGAGGCGGACGTGTTTCGCGACGGTCACGAGCTGATCCGGGCGGTGGTACGCTATCGGGGCCCGGACGAGCGCGCGTGGCGGGAGGCCGAGATGGTCCGGATCGACGCCCACCTTGGAGGCGTGCGGTGGGCGTCGGAGTTCACGGTCGACGCGGTCGGGCCGTGGGAGTTTACGATCGAGGCCTGGACCGACGTCTACGGCACCTGGCGGGACGAGCTCGCCCGCAAGGTCGCCGCGGGTCAGCACGACCTTGCCGGCGAGCTCTCGGAGGGGATCGTGCTGCTGCACGCGGCCGCGGCGCGGGCCAAGCTGGCTCGCGAGCGGGCGCTGATCGAGGAGGCGATCGAGACGCTCGAGGGCGAGCGCGTGCCCGAACGGGCGCGATTCGACGCGGCGCTCGGGACCGAGCTGTTCGATGTCGTGGAGCGGACCCAGGAGCGCCACGGGCGGGTGACGCTGAACCGGCCGCTGAGCATCCGCGTCGATCGGGTGCGGGCGCGGTTCAGCTCGTGGTATGAGCTGTTCCCGCGCTCGTGGGGTGGGTTCCGGGGCGTCGAGGAGCAGATCCCGCGCCTGGCGGAGCTGGGCTTCGACGTGCTCTACATGCCGCCGATCCATCCGATCGGCCACACGAACCGCAAGGGCCGTAACAACACGCTGGCCGCCGGCCCCGAGGATCCCGGTTCGCCGTGGGCGATCGGCGACGAGAGCGGCGGGCACGACGCGATCCATCCGGACCTCGGCACCAGGGAGGATCTGATCGACCTGATCCAGACCGCCCGTGGCCACGGGATCGACGTCGCGCTCGACTTCGCGATCCAGTGCTCCGCCGACCACCCGTGGCTGAAGGAGCACCCGGAGTGGTTCCACCACCGCCCCGACGGCACGCTCAAGTACGCCGAGAACCCGCCCAAGCGCTACCAGGACATCTACAACGTGAACTGGGACACGACGGAGTGGCGATCGTTGTGGGAGGCGCTGCTGGAGACGATCCTGGTGTGGGTCGAGGTCGGCGTCAAGGCGTTCCGGGTCGACAACCCGCACACGAAGCCGTTCCCGTTCTGGAGCTGGCTGATCGGCGAGGTGCACGCACGCGATCCGGAGGTGATCTTCCTCTCCGAGGCGTTCACGCGCAGGTCGGTGATGCGGCACCTGGCGAAGCTCGGGTTCACGCAGTCGTACACGTACTTCACGTGGAAGAACTCCCGCTACGAGCTGACCGAGTACGTCACCGAGCTGGCGTCCTCGGGCGAGGAGGAGTACTTCCGGCCGAACTTCTTCGTCAACACGCCTGACATCCTGCACGAGTACCTGCAGCACGGCGGGCGGCCGGCGTTCGAGGCGCGGCTGGTGCTGGCGGCGACGCTCAGCCCCAGCTACGGGATCTATTCCGGCTACGAGCAGGTCGAGAACGTGCCGGTGCGCGAGGACTCCGAGGAGTACCTTCACTCGGAGAAGTACGAGATCAAGGAGCGGACGCTGGACGGTCCGCTGATGCCGATGATCGAGCGGCTCAACCGGGCGCGGCGGGAGAACCCGGCACTGCAAGAGCTATCGGACGTAAGGTTCCTGGACACCGCCAACGAGGCGCTGATCGGATATACGAAGCAGCTTGGAGGCAACACGGTGATCGTCGTCGTGAACATCGATCCGCAATGGACCCAGGAAGGGCTCGCGATCATCCCCGCCAGCCTCGGGCTGCCGCCGTCGTTCACGGCTCACGACCTGCTCACCGGCGAGTCCTTCCCGTGGCGGATCGGCCCCAACTTCGTGCGCCTCGAGCCCGGGGTCCGCCAGGCGCATGTGCTGGGGGTCGAGGGATAGCCGCGGATGTCAATCGGACCCCCAACCCTGACCCACCTGATCGCCGCCGAGAGGCCCGGCCGGCCGGCCGCCTCGAACGCGGACGCGCCGAGCCCCGCGCAGACCCGGCAATGGTTTGAGGCCGAGCCGCTGTGGTTCAAGGGGGCCGTGTTCTACGAGGTGCACGTGCGCGGGTTCTTCGATGCCAACGGCGATGGCCTGGGCGACTTCCGGGGGCTGGCCGAGAAGCTCGACTACCTGCAGTGGCTGGGGATCGACTGCATCTGGCTGCTGCCGTTCTACCGCTCGCCGCTACGCGATGGCGGCTACGACATCTCGGACTTCACCAACGTCCACCCCGACTACGGCACGGTCGACGACATCCACCAGCTGATCGACGCGGCCCACGCGCGGCGGATCAGGGTGATCGCCGATCTGGTCATGAACCACACCTCGATCGACCATCCTTGGTTTCAGGAGTCGCGCTCGAGTCCGGACTCGCCGAAGCGCGACTGGTACGTGTGGTCGGAAACGGACGAGCGCTACAAGGACGCGCGGGTCATCTTCCTCGACACGGAGTCCTCGAACTGGAGCTGGGACCCGGTCGCCGGCGCGTACTACTGGCACCGCTTCTTCTACCACCAGCCCGACCTCAACTACGCCAACCCCGAGGTCCAGCAGACGATGATCGACGTGCTTCGCTTCTGGCTCGACCTCGGGCTGGACGGATTTCGCCTCGACGCAGTCCCATATCTGTACGAGCGGGAGCACACCAATTGCGAGAACCTCCCCGAGACCCATGCTTACCTGAAGCGGATCCGGCGTGAGGTCGACGAGAAGTACCCTGACCGGGTGCTGCTGGCCGAGGCCAACCAGTGGCCCGCGGACGTGGTCGAGTACTTCGGCAACGGTGACGAATGCCAGATGGCGTTCCAATTCCCTGTAATGCCCCGCATGTTCATGGCAGTCAGGCGCGAGGAGGCGGTCCCGATCTACGAGATCCTCGAGGGGACACCGGAGATCCCGGAAACCTGCCAGTGGGGCCTGTTTCTGCGCAACCACGACGAGTTGACGCTCGAGATGGTCACCGACGAGGAACGCGACTACATGTACGCCGAGTACGCCAAGGATCCGCGGATGAAGCTCAACCTCGGCATCCGCCGCCGGCTCGCGCCGCTGCTGGACAATGGCCGTGACGAGATCGAGCTGATGACCGCGATCCTGTTCTCACTGCCCGGATCGCCTGTGATCTACTACGGTGACGAGATCGCGATGGGCGACAACGTGTTCCTCGGCGACCGGGACGGGGTACGCACCCCTATGCAGTGGACAGGCGACCGCAACGGGGGCTTTTCCCGCGCAGACTTCGCGCAGCTGTACGCGCCGCCGTTGATGGACCCTGTGTACGGCTTCCAGGCAGTCAACGTCGAGGCCCAGCTGCGAACGGCGACCTCGCTGCTGCGGTGGATTCACCGGTTCATCGCCCTGCGCAAGGAGCACCCGGTGTTCGGATTCGGCACCTACGAGCCGATCCAGCCGTCGAACCCGCGGATCTTTGCGCACGTGCGCCGGTTCGAGGACGACCTGGTGCTGTGCGTGCACAACATCGCACGCTCGGCCCAGGCGGTCGAACTCGACCTCAGCACGTCCGAGGGGCGCTACCCGGTCGAGCTGTTCGGGCGCTCGCGGTTTCCGCGGATCGGCCAGCTCCCATACCTGCTGACGCTGGCGCCGCGAGGCTTCTACTGGTTCCAGCTGGTCGACGGGGAAGCGCAGGATCACTCCGATGACTGAGCGCGTACACCCACCGGCGGACGCGCTGCAGCTGCTCGACGAGGACAGTCTGGGCAGCTGGGTGCAGCGCCAGCGCTGGTACGCGTCGAAGTCTCGCGCCGTCCACGGGGTCGAGATCGTCGAGAGCGCGACCGTTCGCGATGAGCCGTGGCTGCTGATCGCGCTCGCGCAGACGCGCTTCGCGACCGGCACGCACGAGCTCTACCAGCTCCCGCTGGGGCTGCGCCCCGCCGGCGAGAGCTCCGGGCTCGAGGTGATCGCGACCGGCGGGGGGTGGACCGTGTACGACGCGCTCGCGGACCCCGGGCAGGCGCTCGAGCTGGTGCGGAAGATCGACCAAGCGGACGAGATCGAGACGAGCGAGGGCCGGTTCAGCTTCCACCACGTCGAGCAGGCGGTGGCGCTCAGCGACGATGCCCGTGTGCGTACGATCGGGGTCGAGCAGACAAACTCCTCGGTCGTGTTCGACGACCGGGTCGTGCTGAAGGTGTTCCGCAAGCTCGAACCGGGAATCAACCCCGAGCTCGAGATGTTGCGATTCCTGACCCGGCGGCAGTTTCCGAACATCGCTCCGCTTCAGGGCTGGTACGAGTACGGGGGTCAGATCCTGTCGGCCACGCTCGGCGTCGCGCAGACGTTCTTCGCCGACGCGATCGGGGGCTGGGAGCTGGCGCTGGAGGAGATTGCGTCCGAGCCGGAAGAGTTCCTCGATCGGCTCGGGAGCCTCGGCACGGTCACCGCGCGGATGCACAACGTGCTCGCGTCCGACCCCGGCGACCCGGCGTTCTCGCCCGAGGAGCCGAGCCAGGAGGCGCTGTCGCTGCTGACCGCGACGATCGACGAGGACATCGAGCGGATCTTCCTGCGGTTGCCGGAGGACGAGCAGGTCGCGCCGATCATGGGGCGCGGCCAGGACGTGCGCGAGCGGCTCGCGTCGCGCTCGTCGGTCGGCGCCGGCGGGCGCAACATCCGCATCCATGGCGACTACCACCTCGGACAGACGCTCAGCACGCACCGCGATTGGGTGATCCTCGACTTCGAGGGCGAACCGGCGCGCCCGCTCTCGGAGCGCCGCCAGAAGCGCTCGCCGCTGCGTGATGTCGCGAGCATGCTCCGCTCGTTCGCGTACGTCACCTCCGCGCTGCAGATCCTGAGCGGGGTCGAGCCGCCGCTGGAGTTCGAGAGCCGCGCCCGGGAGACGTTCATGCGCCACTACTTGGCCGATGTGGAGACGACTCTGCTTCCCCATGGCGAGGCGGCGATCGCCAACCTGCTGTCGATCTTCGAGCTCGAGAAGGCGATCTACGAGCTCGAGTACGAGCTCAATCACCGTCCCGACTGGGTGTCGATTCCGGTCGCCGGGATCACACGCCTGCTGGAGTCGGCGTGACGCTCGCGACGCGCGATCTCGACGCGCTCGTGCGGCGCGAGCACTACAACCCCCATTCGGTGCTGGGCGCGCACCCGATCGACGAGGGGGTCGTGATCCGCGCGCTGCGGCCGGCCGCCTCGACGGTGACCGCGCTGTTCGACGACGGCAACCGCCACGAGCTGCAGCTGATCCACCCAGGGGGCGTGTTCGAGGGGGTGATCGAAGGGGTCGAGCTGCCGCTGCACTACCTGCTCGAGGTGGGCTACGGCCGGGCCGGCACGTTCACGATCGAGGACCCGTACGCGTTCACGCCGACGCTCGGCGACCTCGATCTGCACCTGATCGGCGAGGGCCGCCACGAGGAGCTGTACGAGAAGCTCGGCGCCCACATGCGCGACCACCAGGGCGTGCGCGGTACGGCGTTCGCGGTCTGGGCGCCGTCGGCGCGCGCGATCAGCGTCGTCGGCGACTTCAACTCCTGGGACGGTCGCCTGAACGCGATGCGCTCGCTCGGCTCGAGCGGGATCTGGGAGGTGTTCCTGCCCGGGGTCGAGCCCGGCCAGCGCTACAAGTTCGAGATCCTGACGGCCGACCGCGAGCTGACGCTGAAGGCCGACCCGTATGCGTTCCAGGCCGAGGCGCCGCCGAAGACCGCCTCGGTGGTGTTCGAGCGCCAGCACCAGTGGAGCGACGGCGATCTCGAGTGGATGACCGCGCGGCACGAATGGAGACCGTACGACGAGCCGGTCTCGATCTACGAGGTGCACCTCGGGTCCTGGCGGCTGAACACGCTGGAGGGCAACCGGCGGCTGACCTACACCGAACTGGCCGACGAGCTGGCCGCGTACGTGACCGACATGGGCTTCACGCACATCGAGCTGCTGCCCGTGATGCACCACCCGTTCTCGGGCTCATGGGGCTATCAGGTGACGGGCTACTTCGCCCCCACCCCTCGCTACGGCGAGCCGGACGAATTCCGCGTCTTCGTCGAGCGGATGCACGCGGCCGGGATCGGCGTGATCCTGGACTGGGTTCCGGCGCACTTCCCGCGCGACGAGTTCGGACTCGCTCGGTTCGACGGCACAGCGCTGTACGAGCACGCCGATCCGAAGCGTGGCCTGCACCCGGACTGGGGCACGGCCGTGTTCAACTACGGGCGCCACGAGGTCCGTAACTTCCTGATCTCCAACGCGCTGTTCTGGCTGCGCGAGTACCACGCCGACGGGATCCGCGTCGACGCGGTCGCGTCGATGCTGTACCTGGACTACTCGCGCGAGGAGGGGCAGTGGATCCCGAACCAGTACGGCGGCCGCGAGGACCTCGACGCGATCTCGTTCCTGAAGGAGATGAACGAGGTGATCCACGGCCGCGAGCCGGGGATCCTGTCCGCGGCCGAGGAGTCGACCGCGTGGCCCGGCGTGTCGCGACCCGTCTACCTGGGCGGGCTCGGCTTCGGCTTCAAGTGGAACATGGGCTGGATGCACGACACGCTCGAGTACTTCCGGCAGGACTCCGTCTACCGCCGCTATCACCACCACGAGCTGACGTTCAGCTTCCTGTATGCGTTCAGCGAGAACTACATCCTGCCGCTGTCGCACGACGAGGTCGTGCACGGGAAGGGCTCGCTGTACTCGAAGATGGCCGGCGATCGCTGGCAGAAGCTCGCGAACCTGCGTGCGCTGTATGGCTATATGTACGCCCATCCGGGGAAGAAGCTGCTGTTCATGGGCTCGGAGTTCGGGCAGGAAGCCGAGTGGAGTCATGAGCGGTCGCTCGACTGGCACCTGCTCGAGCAACCCGACCACGCCGGCCTCCAGACGCTGGTCCGAGACCTCAACCACTTCTACCGGTCCGAGCCGGCGCTGTGGGAGGTCGACTCCGAGGGGGCCGGGTTCTGGTGGCTGGAGCCAAACGACGCCGACAGCAACGTGATCGCGTTCGTGCGCGCGTCGAAGCGGGGAGAGCGCCTGCTCGTGTTCGCGGCCAATTTCTCGCCGGTGCCACGGATGGGGTACCGGATCGGGCTGCCGCGGGGTGGCCGCTGGCGCGAGGCGCTGAACACCGACTCGAGGATCTACGGCGGCAGTGACGTCGGCAACGCCGGAACCGTCTACGCGGAGTCGGTGCCGTGGCACGGGCAGCCGGTGTCCGCCGTGGTCACGTTGCCACCGCTCGCGACGGTGCTGCTGGTGCCGGAAGAGGAGTGAGCGCGGCGTACCCCTGGGAACGCCCGCTTGGGGCACGGGCCCTCGGCGACGGGAACTGCGAGTTCCGGGTCTGGGCGCCGCGGGCCGAGTCGCTCGTGCTACGCGTGGAGGGATCGGCTGATCTGAAGCTGTCCGACGCCGGCTATGGGGTCTACGAGGTGATCGCGCCCGCACGGCCGGGGGACGACTACTGGTTCGTGGTCGGCGGGCAGCCGCTGCCGGACCCGTGCTCGCGCTCGCAGCCGCGTGGGCTGCGCGGCCCGTCGCGCGTGGTGTCGGTGGAGCTCGGGGAGCGGTTCGCGGGGCCTGCGGTGGAGGACCTGGTGATCTATGAACTGCACATCGGCACGTTCAGTGCCGAAGGCACGTTCGAGTCGGCGATCCCGTGTCTGCGCGAGCTCGCCTCGGTCGGGATCACGGCGATCGAGATCATGCCGGTGGCCGAGTTTCCCGGCGATCACGGCTGGGGCTACGACGGGGTCTACATCTCCGCGGCCCAGTCCTCATACGGAGGCCCGGCCGGACTCGCGAAGCTCGTCCAGGCGGCGCACGAGCAGGGGCTGGCGGTGATCCTCGACGTCGTCTACAACCATCTCGGGGCGTCCGGCGTGACGGCGATGGATGCGTTCGGCCCGTACTTCACCGGCCAGTACGAGACCCCGTGGGGGCGGGCGATCAACTACGACGGCGCCGGCTGCGATCCGGTCCGCGAATGGGTGCTGCAGAGCGCCACCGGCTGGGTGCGGGACTTCGGGATCGACGGCCTGCGATTGGACGCGATCCACGCGATCTTCGACTCGAGCCCCGAGCATATCGTCGCCGCCGTCGCGCGCCGCGTTCACGCGGTCTCCGACGACGCGCTGGTGATCGTCGAGAGCGGGCTGAACGACCCCAAGGTGGTCCGGCCGCGCGAGCGCGGCGGGTACGCAACCGATGCGTCGTGGGCCGATGACTTTCACCACTCGTTGCGGACGCTGGTGACCGACGAGCGCGACGGCTATTACGCGGACTTCGGCCAGGTTGGCCAGTTGGCCAAAGCCTTCCACCGCCCATATGTCGACGACGGCGGGTACTCGGCGTTTCGCAACCGACGCTTCGGCGCACCCGCGGAGGACGTGCCGCCGCAGCGGTTCGTAGTCTTCTCACAGAATCACGACCAGGTAGGCAACCGCGCGTTCGGGGACCGGATGCCCGTCCCAGTTCGGCCTCTAGCCGCTCTTTGCACCTTGCTCACACCATACGTACCGCTGCTGTTCATGGGTGAGGAGTACGGGGAGAACGCCCCGTTCCAGTTCTTCTCCGACCACATCGACAAGGAGATCGCCGACGCCACGCGTGACGGCCGGCGCAAGGAGTTTGCGGCGTTTGCGACCTTCGAGCAGGAGATCCCCGACCCGCAGTCGCCGCAGACGTTCGAGCGCTCCAAGCTCACCCGGCAGCGCGATCCGGCGCTCGCAGGCCTGTACCGGGAGTTGCTGGCGGTGCGACGGGAGTTGCCTCGCGGCGAGACGGATGTGATTGAGTTCGACGAGCGGGAGCGGTGGCTGCGAGTTAGGAGAGGAGCGTTCGAGCTGGTCTGCAACTTCGCCCACCAGGCCGCGCGGTTGAGCAGTGGCGGGGCTCGGGTACGAATCGCGACGGTAGCCGATGTGCGCCTGCTCGACGGCCAGATCGAGCTGCCGGGATTGTCCGGGGCGTTGATCGAGTGAACGACGAGTGGCCCGGTCGGCCGTACCCGCTCGGCGCGACGTGGGACGGCGGCGGCACAAACTTCTCGCTGTTCTCGGAGCACGCCGAGCGCGTCGAGCTGTGCCTGTTCGACGATGAGGACACCGAGACCCGGATCGACGTGCGCCAGCGCACGGCACTGAACTGGCACTGCTACCTGCCAAACGTCGGGCCCGGGCAGCGGTACAGCTACCGGGTGCACGGGCCGTATGCACCCGGACAGGGCCATCGGTTCAATCCGGCCAAGCTGCTGATCGACCCGTACGCAAAGGCGATCGAGGGGATGGTCGACTGGGAGCACGACGTGAACGTGCTCCCCTACGTCCCGGACGGCACACCCGACGACGACCTCGAGCTCGACGACGAGGACGACGCTGCCGCGATGCCGAAGTCGATCGTGATCGACGACGCGTTCTTCTGGGAAGGCGACCGGCCGCCGCAGGTCCCGTTCGCGGACACGGTGATCTACGAGACGCACGTCAAGGGCTTCACGATGCGCCACCCGGAGGTGCGTGAGGACCTCCGGGGTACCTATGCTGGGCTGGCCTCCGAAGCGGCGGTCGCGTACCTCCTGGATCTCGGGGTCACGGCCGTCGAGCTGCTGCCCGTGCATCACATCTCCGACGAGTCGTTCCTCGCCGAGCGCGACCTTCACAATTATTGGGGCTACAGCACGATCGGTTACTTAGCGCCGCACTCCGAGTACGCCGCCGGCGGCCCTCGCGGCGAGCAGGTGCGCGAGTTCAAGGGGATGGTCAAGGCGCTGCATCGCGCCGGCATCGAGGTGATCCTGGACGTGGTCTACAACCACACCGCCGAGGGCAACCACCTCGGTCCGATGCTGTCGTTCAAGGGCGCCGACAACAGCTCCTACTACCGCCTCTCGCACGAGGACCCGCGCTACTACGTCGACTTCACCGGCACCGGCAACTCGCTGAACCCCAAGCACCCGTCGGTGCTGCGCCTGATCATGGACTCGCTGCGCTACTGGGTGACCGAGTGTCATGTCGACGGCTTCCGATTCGATCTCGCGTCCGCGCTGGCGCGGGAGTTCTTCGACGTCGACCGGCTGTCGGCGTTCTTCGACGTGATCCACCAGGACCCCGTGATCTCCCAGGTCAAGCTGATCGCCGAGCCGTGGGACGTCGGTCCCGGCGGCTACCAGGTCGGCAACTTCCCGGTGCTGTGGTCGGAGTGGAACGGGGTCTACCGGGACGTCGTGCGCGACTACTGGCGCGGCCACGCGAGCAACGGCAACTTCGTCTCGCGGCTGTCCGGCTCCGCCGATCTGTACGCGGCGGACGGCCGCGATCCGTTCGCCTCGATCAACTTCATCACCGCGCACGACGGGTTCACGCTCGCGGATCTGGTCGCCTACCAGGACAAGCACAACGAGGAGAACCGAGAGGGCAACCAGGACGGGACCGACGACAACCGCTCCTGGAACACGGGCGTCGAGGGTCCGACCGAGGATCCCGAGATCGCGATGCTCCGGGCGCGACGGATCCGAAACTTCCTCACCACGCTGCTGCTCTCGCAGGGCACGCCGATGCTGCTGGGCGGCGATGAGATGGGGCGCACCCAGGGGGGCAACAACAACGCCTGGTGCCAGGACAGCGACGTGTCGTGGTTCGACTGGAGCGAGGACCCCGCCAAGACCGAGCTGCGCGATTTCACGCGCCGGCTGATCCGCCTGCGGCGCGAGCATCCTGTGTTCCGCCGCGAGAGCTTCCTGCAGGGCACCGAGGTGATGGGCTCCGGGCTCCCGGACGTGTGGTGGTTCCGTCCCGACGGCCGCAAGATGACCGGGCGCGACTGGCAGAGCGCGCCGCCGGTTTTGGGCATGTTCCTCAACGGGAAGGAGATCACGACCCCCGGACCACGTGGAGAGACGGTCGAGGACGACTCGTTCATGGTTCTGTTCAACGCCCATCACGAGGATCGAGTGTTCCTGCTGCCCCGCCGCCGGTTCGGGGCGCAGTGGTCGGTTGAGCTCTCCACTGCGGAGCCTGAGGTCGAGCCGGGCAGCTGGACCTCCAACGCGCGGACCGAGGTACCCGTGATCCATCACTCGATCGTCGTGCTCAAGCGGATCGGTTGACCACGCCGCGGGCGACATATCGGCTCCAGCTGAGCTCGCGACTGCGGTTTGCAAGCGCGCAGGCGCTGATCCCATACCTGCGCGATCTCGGCATCTCGCACCTGTACCTGTCGCCGTCGCTCCAGGCGCGGCCCGGCTCGCCGCACGGTTACGACGTGACCGACCCGCTGGCGCTGTCGGATGACCTCGGCGGCGGTCCGCAGTTCCGCAACCTCGCGGACGCGGCCCGCAGCGCGGGGATGGGGCTGGTGCTGGACCTGGTGCCTAACCACATGTTCGCGGGCGACGACAACCGCTTCTGGGTGGAGCCGAAGCTGCGCGCGCAGTTCTTCGATCTCGATCCCGTGACCGGCCGCCACCGACGGTTCTTCGACGTCGACGATCTTGCCGGCGTGCGCGAGGAGGACCCGGAGGTGTTCACGGAGACGCACGCGCTGGCGCTGGCGCTGGTCCGCGACGGGCTGCTCGACGGCCTGCGGATCGACCACCCCGACGGGCTCGCCGACCCGCCCGCCTACTTCGCGCGGCTGCGGGAGCGGGGCGCGTCCCTGGTCTGGATCGAGAAGATCCTCGAGTCCGCCGAGCCGCTGCGCGACTGGCCGGTCACCGGCACCGTCGGTTACGAGTTCCTCAACGATGTCTGCGGGCTGTTCATCGATCCGGCCGGCGAGGAGCCGCTGAGCGCCTTGTGGGAGCAGGTCTCGGGCGACGCGCGCGGTTTCCGGGAGGTCGCGTTCGAGGCCAAGGTCGAGCAGGCGCGTGGCCCGTTTTTTCCCGATGTCGAATGGATATCCCGCGACGGCGGCGGGGCGTTTGGGACGGATGCGATCGTGCACGCGCTCGCCTCGCTGTCGGTGTATCGGACGTACGTGGAGCCGCTCACCGGGGTTGTGAGCGAGGAGGACCGCCGCGCGGTGGCGGCGGCGCAGATGGACCCGGCGGTCGCCGCCGCGCTGCTGCTGGAGCGCGACGCGCCGCCGGCGTTCGTGACCCGATTTCAGCAGACGACGCCGGCGATCATGGCCAAGGGGGTCGAGGACACCGCGTTCTACCGCTACGGGCGGCTGCTGGCGCTGAACGAGGTCGGCGGCGACCCGTCGCGTTGGGGGATCGACGTCGAGCAGTTTCACGCCGGCTGCCTGGACCGCGCCGAGCGCTTCCCGCTCAGCATGCTGACGACCCAGACGCACGACACCAAGCGTTCGGGCGACGTGCGCGCGCGGATCGCGGCGCTGGCGTCGATGGCGTCGGAGTGGCGTTCGGCGGTCGAGCGGTGGTTCGAGCTGACCGAGTCGCTGCGGACCGACGGCGCACCGGACGACGTCGAGCGCTACTTCCTGTTCCAGACGCTCGTCGGCGCCTGGCCGATCGAGCCCGACCGGGTCGCCGGCTACATGCTCAAGGCGCTGCGCGAGGCCAAGCGCAACACCGACTGGGTCAACCAGAACACCGACTGGGAGCAGGCCGTCGATCGGTTCACCCGCGGCGTGTACTCGGATCGGGCGTTCCTGGACGTGTTCGAGCCATTCGCGGCCGCGGTGGCGGTGGCCGGCGACCGGGCCGCGCACGCGCAGCTGGTGCTCAAGCTGACCGCGCCGGGGATCCCCGACATCTACCAGGGCGACGAGCTGGACTACCGGGCGCTGGTCGATCCGGACAACCGCCGGCCGGTCGATTGGGACTACTACAAGTCGATGCTGGCGCGGCTGATGGGCGGCGGTGCCCCGTCGGTGAAGTTGTCCTTGATCGTGCGGCTGCTCGGTCTGCGGGCGCGGCGACCGGAGCCTTTCGTCGGCGACTACGAGCCGCTCCCGGCCGGGCCGCGGGCGTGCGTGTTCGTGCGTGGCGGCCAGGTGCTGGTGGTGGTCGGTGTGCGCGACGGCGCCTCGGAGGACGTGCTCGAGGTGCCGCGGGGGCGGTGGCTCGACGTGCTGAGGGGGGGCGAGCAGTCGTTCGCGGCGCGGGAGCGGCTTGGTGGGCTGCTCGGGGAGGAGGGGTACGGGGTGTTTGAGCGGGTTGGGCGTTAGCGCCTCTGGCGGGGCTCTGGCGGGCTGGCGGGCTGGCGGGGCGGGCCGCCCGGAGTGCTGGTCGAGAAACGTCCTCATGCGGGACGTTTCTCGACCAGCACAGCGCAGCCGCATCAACTACGGTGTCCGAAGGCTGATGCGGATCCTGCTGGTCTCCTGGGAGTACCCGCCCGTGATCGAGGGAGGACTTGGCCGCCACGTGCGCAAGCTGTCCGAGCATCTCGTGGCCGGCGGCGAGGAGGTGCACGTGCTGACCCGTGGCAGCGCGCGCCTGCCGGCGCACCAGGAGCGCCACGGGGTTGTCGTCCACCGCGTGCGGGAGCCGCCGTTCCCGGTCGATCTGGACCGGTTCGTGCGGTGGGTGGCGGCGATGAACGCCGACATGCGCGAGCTCGGCGTGGAGCTGGCGGAGCACCTGGAGCTGGATCTCGTCCACTCGCACGACTGGCTGGTCGCGGGGGCTGCCGAGCGGATCGCGCGCGCCTTCAGCCTGCCGTGGGTGACGACCGTGCACGCGACCGAGTTCGGCCGCCACCAGGGTTGGGTGCACAAGCACCCGCAGTCCTACATCCACCGCGCGGAACGTGCGATGGCCCGCCACGCCGACCACGTGATCACCTGCTCGCACTACATGCGCGGCCACGTGGCTGGTCTGTTCGGCGTCCCGGCGGCGCGGATCACGGCGATCCCGAACGGTGTCGACCCGCGCGATCTGGAGCCGGTCGTCTCCGATCTCGACGAGCTCCGCGCCCGTTACGCCGCACCTGACGAGCGGCTGGTGCTGCTCGTCGGCCGGCTCATGTACGAGAAGGGATTCCACCTTGCGCTCGACGCGCTCGCGCCGCTGATCCGCGGCCGCGGCGACGTCCGGTTCGTGGTCGCGGGGTCGGGCATGGCGGAGGCCGAGCTCAAGCGGCAGGCGCGGCGGCTCGGGCTCGCGCGGCACGGGACATTCCTCGGCTGGGTTGGCGACGACATGTTGCACTCGCTGTACCGCGTCTCGGACCTCTGCATCGTGCCGTCGATCTACGAGCCGTTCGGCCTGGTGGCGCTGGAAGCGATGGCTTCGGGCTGCATGTGCGTGGTCGCCGACACGGGCGGACTGCGCGAGGTGGTGCCGGACGACGGCACGATCGCGCTCCGCTTCCCGGCACGCGATTCGGAGGCCCTGCGCAAGATCGTCAATCAGGTGCTGACCGATGACGCGGCACGAGCCCGGATGGTGGCGGAGGCACGTGAGCATGCGCTGCGGTTCGACTGGGCCGCGGTCGCGCGCCGGACGCAGGACCTGTACGCGGCGCTCGCGAAGACGGAGCTGTCGAGATTCGCGATCTAGGCAATTAGGCCAGGCGCAAAGACAGGAAGGGCCCGGCGGTTGGCCGGGCCCTTCGAAAACACTCGCCTGTTAGAGGCGAAAGCTACATCACGCTTGGCGCGGACTACATCATCCCCGACATGTCGGGCATACCGCCGCCGCCCGGACCGCCGGAATCCTTCTCCGGGACCTCGGCGACGATCGCCTCCGTGGTGAGGATGTTCTTGGCGATCGACGCGGCGTTCTGAAGCGCCGAGCGCGTCACCATCGCGGGGTCGATGATGCCCTTGGCGACGAGATCGACGATCTCGCCGGTGGCGGCGTCGAGACCCTCGCCCTTCTTCGCCTTGCGCACGTCGTTGACCACGACCGAGCCCTCGAGGCCCGCGTTCTCGGCGATCTGCCGCAGCGGCTCCTCGAGCGCGCGCACGACGATGTTGGCGCCGGTGCGCTCATCGGCGTCCTCGATTGCCTCGACCTTTAGCGCCTTCTGCGCCGCCAGCAGCGCGATGCCGCCGCCCGGCACGATGCCCTCCTCGAGGGCCGCGCGGGTGGCCTGCAGCGCGTCCTCGACGCGGTGCTTCTTCTCCTTCATCTCGGTCTCGGTCGCAGCACCGACCTTGACGACCGCGACGCCGCCGGACAGCTTCGCGAGGCGCTCCTGGAGCTTCTCACGATCGAAGTCCGAGTCGGTGTTCTCGATCTCGGTCTTGATCTGGTTGATCCGGCCCTTGATTCCGTCGGTGTCGCCGGCGCCGTCCACGATCGTGGTGGTGTCCTTGGCGACGACCACGCGGCGGGCGCGGCCGAGCTGCGAGAGCTGGGTGTTCTCCAGCTTGAGGCCCATCTCCTCGGTGATCACCTCGCCGCCGGTGAGGATCGCGATGTCCTCGAGCATCCGCTTGCGGCGATCGCCGAAGCCCGGCGCCTTGACCGAAACGCCGGTGAACGTGCCGCGGAGCTTGTTGACGACCAGGGTCGCGAGCGACTCGCCCTCGACGTCCTCGGCGATGATCAGCAGCGGCTTGCCGGACTGGATCGTCTGCTCGAGCACCGGCAGCAGGTCACGGACCGACCCGATCTTCTGGTTGGCGATCAGGATGTAGGGGTCCTCCAGGACTGCCTCCATCCGATCCTGGTCGGTGACCATGTAGGGCGAGATGTAGCCCTTGTCGAACTGCATGCCCTCGGTGAACTCGAGGTCCATGCCGAACGTCTGGCCCTCCTCGACGTTGACGACGCCGTCCTTGCCGACCTTGTCGATCGCGTCCGCGATCACGTCGCCGATCTCGTCGTCGCCGGCGGAGATCGTCGCCACGCGGGCGATCTGCTCCTTGCCGGAGATCTCGGTCGACTGCGACTCGATGTTCCTGACGACCTCCTCGACCGCCTTCTCGATGCCGCGCTTGAGGGCCAGCGGATTCGCGCCGGCGGCGACGTTCTTGAGCCCCTGGCGAACGATCGCCTGGGCGAGCACCGTCGCCGTCGTGGTGCCGTCACCGGCGACGTCGTTGGTGGCGGTCGCCACCTCGCGCACGAGCTGTGCGCCCTGATTCTGGAAGACGTCCTCGACCTCGATCTCGCGGGCGATCGTTACGCCGTCGTTGGTGATCGTGGGGGCGCCGAACTTCTTGTCAAGGACGACGTAGCGGCCCTTGGGGCCGAGTGTGACCTTGACGGCGTTTGCGACCGCGTCGACGCCCTGCTCGAGCGCCTTGCGGGCGTCCGCCTCGTACTTCAGTTCCTTGTGTGCCATATGTGTTCTGTTTCTCCTGAGAGGGTCTTACTGGACCTTCGCCAGCACGTCGGACTCGCGAAGGACCAGCAGGTCCTCGCCTTCGACCTTGATCTCCGTGCCGCCGTACTTGCTGTAGAGGACCTCGTCACCTTCGACGACGTCGAGGGGCGTGCGCTTGCCGGTCTCCTCGCTGATCTTGCCGTCCCCGACCGCGAGGACCTTGCCCTTGATGGGCTTCTCCTTGGCGGTATCGGGCAGGACGATGCCACTCGCGGTGGTCTCTTCCTCCTCGATTGCCCGCACGATCAAACGATCGCCGAGGGGCTTGAGCTTCATCTGATGAAACCTCCGGGTTGAGACTGATGCTTGCTTGCTGCTTTTTTTGGCACTCGTTGAGGCAGAGTGCCAACGGGACAAGACTATAGCTTGTCGCCAGCGCCAGGCCAAGACCAGTTGGCACTCTCTGGTGAAGAGTGCCAAGGGGGAGTGGCGACGCGGCCGAAGCCCGCTAACGCAGCCCGGTCAGTTTCTGGCTCCGCCGAGACCGTGAATCCGGTCGCGCAGCTCCGGCGACTTCTCGATGATCTGCGAGAAGCGCACGACCGTGACCGTGTCGTCCATCGTGACCTTGCGGTCGTAGATCTGCTCGAGGAAGTGGATCATCTCGTCGACGCGGCGGAACTCGGGATTGTCGTGCTCGATGTCGCGCGGGGAGAGGTCGCGGACGCGCTTGACCTCGACCTGGTCGATGACCGCATGGAAGATCTTCTCTCGCGGCGAGTGCTGGTAGCCAATCGTGACCAGGACGCAGTCGTTCTTGCGGTACTTGTGGGACTTGTCGCCGAGACGGATCGTCGCGGTCTTGCGGCCGCGGCGGAGCTGATCGGCAAACACCGAAGAGTAGAAATTCAATACACGCACCCCTGCCAGCCTACCGATCTGGCGGGGTTCGCGACAACGCGCGGACGACCATTTCGCGCTCGCCGGCATAGGTGAGGTCGTGGACGGCCTGGACCATGGGCATCCACCGCGCGTCCTCGATCTCGTGGTCGTGGTCGGCGACGTCGCCGGAGCGGTACTCGAACAGGTAGAAGGCGACCCGCTTGGCGACCTGACGGCCCTTGCGCTCGTAGCTGTACTCGACATCGCCGAGCTTGTCGATCAGCTCGCCGCTGATGCCGCTCTCCTCGCGGACCTCCCGGATCGCAGCCGCCTCGGGGCTCTCGTCCCCGTCCGGATGGCCCTTTGGAAGTCCGAGCACGCGGCTGCCGTCGGCGGCGCGCTTGACGGGCACGATCACGACCACGTCGCCGCCGCGCACGACGACCCCACCGGCTGAGAACTCGGGGTTGGAGCTAGTAGACGTATCGTTCGAGGGCGCCGGGGTCATGCACGATCAGCTTTCCGCGACCCTGGGTAATTATTCCTGCCCGCTCCAGCACCGCGAGGAAGCGGCTGGCGGACTCGCGCGAGGATCCGGCGAGCTGCGCGAGATCGGCCTGCGTCGAGGTGATCAGGACATCGCCCTGCCTCGGAACATCGCCCTGCTCCGGAACACCGCCCTGGTCCTCGTCATCGGTCGCGGAGCGCGCGGCCTCGACGAGCTGGACGAGTACCGACGCGACCCGGCTCTGAACCGTCTGGAACGACTGCCGTGTCAGCCGTTCGTTGGTCTCGCGCAGGCGCCGGCCGAGGGCGGCCAACAGCTTGACCGCGATGTCCGGATGTCGTCCGATCAGCCGGCGCATGTCGCGGCCGAGGATCGCGATCAGCTCCGTCTGCTCGATCGTCTCGACGGTCGCCGAGCGGCGCTCCTGGTCGAACATCGCGAGCTCGCCGAAGATGTCGCCCGGACCGAAGTGCGCGAGCGTCAGTGAGCGACCATCCGAGTGCTCGCGCACGGCTCTGGCCTGACCCGATCTGACGATGTAACAGGTGTCACTCTCATCTCCCTCGTGGAACACCGCCTCGCCGGCCTCGAACCGGCGGGGGACCGCGACCTCGGCGACCTGCGCAAGGTCATCCTCAGCGAGCGTCTCGAACGCCGGCACGCGCTGAAGGAGGGCAATCGTTTCCCCGGTGCTCGCTGCCACGGGCAGCAGGAAAGCAGATGCGACCCGCGGCCGGGGCCGATGCCCGGGCGAGGGCTACGCGGCGTCGGCGTCGGCGCAGCTCGTCCAGCGCCAGGTTGCGGGCGATCCCGAACAGCCACGCCCGCTCCTCGCCACGGCGGCGATCGAACGTCCGCTGGCGCCGGTACGCGCGCTCGAACGCCTGGGCCGTCACATCCTCGGCGGCGGCCGAGTCGCGCAGCAAGGTCGCGACGTACGCGTACACGTCGTTGCGGCTGGAGCGGTACAGCGCCTCGAATCGGGCCCATCCGCTCGCGGCTGGATCCGCCGGGGCGGGCTGGAAGGTCTCGACCACGCCCTCACTACGGCGCTCGATCGGTTTCATCACACCGGCGCCGCGAACAACCTCGGATCGTTCGTGATCACCCCGGTTACGCCGAGCGCCTCGAGCGCTCGTATCCGGGCCACGTCATCGACGGTCCACACGTATAGCTCGCCGCCCGCGTCGCGCAGGCTCCGCACGAGCCGCGGCGTCACGAGTCGCCAGTGGGCCATCAGCGCGTCACAGGTCCCGTCCCTGACCGCGCGCGCGGCTCGCGCCGGCATGATCGCGCGTAACGCCTGCACGGCCACGATCGCCGGCAGCCTCGTCGCGGGCGAGAGAAATGGATCGCGCGTCACCTTCGGGACCGACAACCCGAGCCGCACGCCGGGCTCCGCGGCCCGGAGCGTCGCCAGGGTCGAGCGATATTGACTCGAGATCAGGGTCCGATCGAGCATCTCGTGAACCCGGAGCGCCTCGAGCACCCGCAGCTCATAACCGGGGAGCTTGATATCGACGTCGATCTCGACGTCCGCGAACTGGCCCGAGGCGAGATGCGCCAGGCCCTGCTCGAGCGTGAGCGTGTCGGGCGTTCGCCGGGCGGCGTCGTGATAGTCGTGCGCGAGCAGCAGCTGCCCGCCGCCCTCCCGCTCGGGCAGGACGTCGAACTCGATCATGTCGACGCCGGCCGCCAGCGCGGCATCGAAGCTGGCAGACGTGTTACCGGGGGCGATGTGGGCGGCGCCTTTGTGCCCCACGCGTCGCAGTCGTAGCTCGGTCATCCCCGACACAGGCTACGCACGAACTCATTTCTGGCACCCCGGGCACCAGTAGGTGGTCCGGTTTGCGTCACCAGCCGGAGGACGGGGGGCCGGCCCGGCCTTGGCGAGCCTGGACGGCGAGCGGGCCGAGCCCCCCGCGCGGGCCACCACGGCCGTCCCGCAGCGCGGACACGGCCGCCCGGAGCGCCCGTACACGCGCGGCTCGATCGACCGCGGCCCCCGCTCCGCCGAGGCCTGCATCCGGGGTCTGAGTGCCGAAACCACCGCCAGCACCAGCTCATCCGGGACCTCGGATACGGGCCGCCATGGATCGACGCCGGCCTCCCAGCACCCCTCCGCCTTCCAGACGTTGCCGATCCCGGCGACGTTGCGCTGATCGAGCAGCGCGTCGCCGAGCGGCCGCGTCTGATCGTCGGAACGGAGCAGCCGCAGGAACCGGTCGAGCTCGAACTCGGCGGCCAGCACGTCCGGGCCAAGCGCGGCCAGCCGCTGATCGAATCGCACCCGGCCCGCGGTCATCAGCTCCAACAGCGGCCCGTCGAACTCGACCACCTCGGCGCCGCCGCTTCGAAGCACGATCCACGCCCGCCGCGCCGATCGGCCCCAACGGCGACCGGGTCCGTAGACCCCCCAGGCCCCGCTCATGCCCAGGTGCGAGTGGATCACGAGCTCGCCCTCGAACACCAGGAACAGGTGCTTGCCGTGCGTATCGACGCGTGAAACCGTCCTGTCGGCGAGCCGCGCCGGCCAGCGATCGAGCGCGTGCCGGGGCTGCGGGGTGCGGATCTCGTCGGGCACGCGACCCTCCAGCACCGGACGAATGCGGTTCGCGGCATAGGCAATCGTGTCGCCCTCCGGCATCCAACGACCCGCTCAGGCGCTCAGCGTCAACCGCCGCGGCCCCTCCTGGAACCCAAGCCCGATCAGCCCCGGCGCCAGCGGCGAGATCATCGCCTCCCCGCCGTCGACCTTCTCGAGCGCGAGCCGCTTGATTCGCCCGAGCCTGACCTCCTCGACGAGCGCGGTCAGCGCCGGCTCGACGCGGGGGTCGTCCGGCGACACGAGCGTCTGCAGCGCCCTGCCGCCCCGCTCCACATACAGGATCGGATCGCCTCCCGTCAGCACCACGTACGCACCCGAGACCCGTGATACCCGCCGCGCGTCCTCGCCCGGGCGAGCCGGCCAGGGCAGCGCCGCGCCGTACGGCTGCGCCGGGTCGACCGCCGCCAGCACGATCGGCGCGTCGTGATCGGGATCGGGTTGCGAGCGGAGCCGCTCGACCGCGCCGGGCAGTGCGAACTGGGCTCCGCCGAGCCCCTCGACAAAGTAGCCGCGTCTCGCCACCCCGAGCGTCTCCAGGGTCGAGAGCTCCGGGTACAGCGCCGAGAACCCTCCCGAGACGCCCTCGGCCAGCACCTGCTCGCGCGTGACGATCCCGTAGCGCTCAAGCAGTAGCTCGCCGAGCGCGCGGCGCCGGGCCGTCGGGTCGGCCGGCGCACGGAACAGCGGCGCCGTCAGCGACCAGCGGCCCTGAACCTGGGCCGCGGCACCCGCGCCCCGCCGGCGGCCCATGAAGCGACCACTGGACCGGGAGCGCTCACGCTGGGCGCGCGCGAGCGTCAACCGCGGCGCGCGCAGCGGCGCGAACGCGTCGTTCGTCGCCTCCCCCGCCCAGACCAGATCCCACAGCGCCTCCTGCAGTTCCTCGGGCGAGAGCTCGACATCGACCAGCAGATCGGTGAAGAAGCAGGCGCCGGCCGCGAGCCGCTCGCGCACCAAGGCGTGCGAAGCCAGATCCAGCGACCCGCTTTTCAGAGCGCCGGCGGGCGGTCCCAGCAGCGACACGTCGTCGCGGAAGTACAGCGCCACCCGTCCCGAGTTCCGCCCCAGCGCTCCGGCCCCGATCCACATCAGCTCGCCGCTCGCGCACAGCTGGTCGGTCCAGGCCGGCGAGTACGCGCCGACGCGACGCGGGAGCACGTCGCGCTCCCAAACGTCGGCCGGGAGCGCCAGCCCCTGGAGCGGCACCAGCGCATCGCGCAGGCGGTCGATCCCGGCACCGGAAGCGGGATGGCGATCGACCCCCTGCCAGGCCGGCAGGAAGCGGGCCAGCGATCGCTGGTCAACCGGCTCGATCTCCTTGCGGAGCACCGCCAGCGACGCCCGCCGCAGCCGGCGGAGCACCTCGGGATCGCACCAATCGCGCTGGGAGCCGCGCGGGCGCAGCTCGCCACGGACGAGCACGCCGTCGCGCTCGAGCAGCGTCAGCACGGCGGTGAAGTCGACCCCGTAGCGCGCGCGCAGATCGTCGGCGACGAACGGGCCGTGGGTGGCCGCATAGCGGCGCACCAGGCGGCTCGACGCATCGGGCACGTCCTCGAGGAACACCGCGGGCAGGCCGCCCGGTGGCGCGGCCCCGAGCGCGTCGCGGTAAAGGCCGGCGTCGGCCGCGTCGATCCACCGCTCCTCGCCGGCGAGCCGCACGCGCACCGCGCGCCGCTCGGCCGCCAGGTCGGAGAGCATCCGCGCCGCGTCCAGCCCTTCGATCACGCGCAGCGCCGTCTCGGCCGCGGTCAGGTCTCCGACCCGGCGCAGGATGTCGTGCAGCCCGTCGCGGTTCGCGGCGCGCGCGTGGCCGGAAAGCTGCTGGAGATCGTCCTCAACCCGGGCCAGCGCGCCCGGATCGATCAGATCGCGCAGCTCCTCCTGACCGAGCAGCTCGCGCAGCAGGTCCCGATCCAGCGACAGGGCGGCGGCGCGCCGCTCCGCGTTCGGCGTGTCGCCCTCGTACATGTAGGTCGCGACGTAGTCGAACAGCAGCGAGGAGGCGTACGGCGACGCGGTCGCCGTCTCGACCTCGACCAGCTGCAGCTCGCGCCGGTGCAGCTTCGTCAGCAGCTCGACGAGGCCGGGGACGTCGAGCACGTCACGCAGGCACTCGCGGTAGGTCTCGAGCACGATCGGGAACTGCCCGTACTTCTTCGCGACCTCGAGCAGCGATTGCGACTTCAGCCGTTGCTGCCACAGCGGCGTGCGCTTGCCCGGACGGGCGCGGGGAATCAGCAGCGCGCGGCCGGCGTTCTCGCGGAACCGGGCGCCGAACAGGGCACTCGAGGAGAGCTCGGCGACGACCCGGTCCTCGAGCTCGTCGGGCTCCAGCAGCACCAGCTCTGCACCCGGCGGCTCCTCCGCGTCGGGGAGGTGGACGATGATCCCGTCGTCGGACCAGATCGCGTCGGACTCCAACCCCAGCTCCTCGCGGATCCGCGCGCTGATCGCGAGCCCCCAGGCGGCGTGGACGCGGCCGCCGTACGGGCTCAGCACGCACAACCGCCAGTCACCGATCTCGTCGCGGAACCGCTCGATCACGATCGCGCGGTCGGACGGCACCACGCGCGTGGCCAGCTGCTGCTCGCGCAGGAACTCGACCAGGTTCGACGCCGCCCGGCGGTCGAGGTCGTAGTCGGACTGCAGGACCTCGGGGTCGACGTCGACCGCCCAGCGCGCGAATGCCCCGATCGCCTCGCCGAGCTCGCGCGGCCGCCCGACGCCATCGCCCCTCCAGAACGGCACTGCGCCGGGCAAGCCCGGAGCCGGCGTGACGATCACGCGGTCGCGGCCGATCTCCTCGATCCGCCAGGTGGTCGCCCCAAGCAGGAACGTCTGACCGGGGCGGGCCTCGTAGACCATCTCCTCGTCGAGCTCGCCGACGCGGCGGCCGTCGGGCAGCGTGACCGAGTAGAGGCCGCGGTCGGGGATCGTGCCGGCGTTGGTGACCGCAAGCTGGCGAGCGCCGGGGCGGGGCCGGATGACACCGTTGATCCGGTCCCAGACGATCCGCGGTCGCAGCTCGGAGAACTCCGAGGAGGGATAGCGCCCGTCCAGCATGTCGAGGACGTTCTCGAGCTGCGCGCGGCTCAGCTCGGAGTACGAATGGGTCCGGGTGACCAGCGCGTACAGCTCGTCGACGCTGACCGGGTTCTGGTCCGCGGCGGCGGCGATCGCGACGATCTGCTGCGCGAGCACGTCGAGCGCGTTGCGCGGCACGACCGTCGTCTCGATCTCGCCCGATCGCATCCGCTGGGCGACGACCGCGCACTCGAGCAGGTCGGCGCGGAACTTGGGGAAGATCCGCCCGCGGCTGATGTCGCCGACGGAGTGCCCCGCCCGGCCGATCCGCTGCAGGCCCCGCGCGACCGACTTCGGGGACTCGACCTGGATCACGAGGTCGACGGCGCCCATGTCGATCCCGAGCTCGAGCGACGAGGTCGCCACCAGGCACGGCAGCTCGCCCGCCTTCAGCATCTCCTCCACGACCGTCCGCTCCTCGCGCGCGAGCGAGCCGTGGTGGGCGCGCGCGATCTCTTCACCGGCGAGCTCGTTGAGCCGCAGCGCCAGCCGCTCGGCGCCGCGGCGCGCGTTGACGAACAGGATCGTCGAGCGGTGCGCGCGGATCAGCTCGAGCAGCTCGGGGTAGATCGCGGGCCAGATCGAGCGGCGCGTGGCCTCGGCGCCGCCGACCAGCGGATCGAGCTCGACGCCGCCGTCGGGCTCGGTCATCGACTCGACCGGTACGTGGATCTTCAGATCGAGCTGCTTGCGGACGCCGGTGTCGACGATCCGGCAGCTGCGAGACGGGCCGACCAGGAACCGCCCGATCTCGTCGAGCGGCTTCTGGGTCGCGGACAGGCCGATCCGCTGCACGTCGCGCCCGGCGGCCTCGGTCAACCGCTCGAGCGTCAGCGCCAGATGCGCGCCGCGCTTGGTCGCGGCAACCGCGTGAATCTCGTCGACGATGCACCACTGCGCGGTCCCGAACAGCTCCCGCGCGCGGGAGGTGAGCATCAGGTACAGCGACTCGGGCGTCGTGATCAGGATGTCGGGCGGCTCGCGGAGCATCGCCTGGCGGTCGCGCGCCGGCGTGTCGCCGGTCCGGACGGCGACCCGCACGGAGGCGCCGATCCCGCGCAGCGGCGCGCGCAGGTTGCGGTCGATGTCGTACGACAGCGCCTTGAGGGGGGAGACGTAGACGAGCTTGATGCCGCGCTCGAGCGGGGCGGCGGCGGTGGCGGTGGCGGCCGGGTCGGCGGGCGGATCGTCAGCGGCCGCGAGCCGGTCGATCCCCCACAGGAACGCCGCCAGCGTCTTGCCCGAACCCGTCGGCGCCGAGATCAGGACATGCTCGCCCGGCGCGATCGCCGGCCAGGCCTGGGCCTGCGCCGGCGTCGGCTGGTCGAAAGCGGCGAGGAACCAGTCACGAACCCTGGGAGTGAACGCGGAGAGCGACATCTTGCCAGCGTAGCTCGCGGGGGTAGCGGGTTCTGTCCTCCTGGACAAAACCCTCCGGGCGCCCGGAAGCCCATTTCGTAGGCGCTACTGCAGACTCCGCGGGTGTGCTGGGCGAGGGTCTGTCGCTTGGTAGCGCGCGCGTCGTCGGCTTTTCAGCCGCTGCCGTGCGCGCTCTGGGCCGGGGAGGTCGGGGCGCAGGGGTGCGCCCGACCTCCGGGCACGAGGGAGGGGCGCATTCGCGGGTCAGGAGACCCCGAAAGACATGCTCAACTTCCCAGACCGGATTCCGTGGCGGCGGTTTGGGAAATTATCCAGGAGCGCCAGAAATCTCCGGGCGCTGCCGTCGAGGGTCGGGGTCCATGAACGCCACCGCCTCCGCCAACCGCGCCGAGGCCCCCAGGGTGGCGATCCTGCGCCCCGGCTGGACCGCGGCGCGGACCTCACCGAGCAGGCCCGGGCCGAGTCGCGCCGCGAGCGCGTCGAGGTCCGAGACGATCACGACCAGGCCCCAGAAGCGCGCCTCACCGGACGGCTCGCGCGACTCGACGACCTCCAGGATCGCGGGGCCGAGGCGGCGAAAGCCCTGGCGGTAGCCGCCGGCGTCGCGGACGCGGCGGAACGGCATCCCGGCGGCATCGAGCGCCTCGCCCGTGCGGTCGAAGTCGGGTGTGACTACGACCACTTGGTCGATGCCGGTGGCGCCGTTCGGATGCGGCGAGCTGGCGCCACGCGGCCCGCCACCGGCGCCACCCGCGCCGCCACCCACAAGCCTCGTCCGCAGCCCATCGATCGTCGTCGGCGCCGCGCCACCACGCAGCCCCCACCCGCTGATCCCATCGCCGGCCACGCCGAGCCGCACGCTGACTCCGCCGAGCTCCACCCGCGACTCGACGACCGCGAACCCCAGCGCCTCCCACAACCGCGGAACGTCGGAGACGTCGAGCTCCGCCAGCTCCGGCGAGAAGGCTATGCCCGCTGCGGGACCTTCGCGATCGCCTCCTGGAACATTCCGACCATCGGCGCGACACCCTCATTGATTGAACCCTCGAGGTGGCGGATGCCATCAACGGACAGCTGCGCGTTGAGCGTGTTGCGCTGGAACTCGTCCCACGTGCCGATCATTGCAAGCCCCCCAGCTCCCGCGCCTGCGCCAGCACCTGATCGAGCATCGAGGCCGTCAACCGCCCGGTGAACGTGTTCTGCTGGCTGGGGTGATACGAGCCCAGCAGCGTGAAGCGGCCGAGCGCCACGGAGGTCCCGTGACCGAACCGTGGCCGCGGCCGCGGCACCGCCACCCCGAGCGCCGCCAGCGCCCGCAGCGCCACATCCCAGGCGAAGCTGCCCAGGCACATGATCACGCGGGCGCGCCCCAGCAGCGACAGCTCCCGGACCAAAAAACCCAGGCAGTTGTCGCGCTCGCTGGGCAGCGGGCGGTTGCCCGGCGGCGCGCAGCGGACCGCGGCGGTCACGTAACAGTCGCTCAGCGTCAGGCCGTCGTCGGGCGACACGGATTGCGGCTGGTTGGCGAACCCCGCCCGCCACAGGGCCGCGAACAGCCAGTCGCCGGAGCGGTCGCCGGTGAAGATCCGCCCGGTCCGGTTGCCGCCGTGCGCTGCCGGCGCCAAGCCGAGCAGCACGACCCGGGCGTCCGGGTCGCCGAACCCGGGTAGCGGCCGCGCCCAGTACTCCTGATCCGCATATGCGGCGCGCTTGACCCGCGCGGTTTCCTCGCGCCACGCGACCAGCCGCGGGCACCGCCGGCAGACCACGACCTCCCGACAGAGACGCTCCAGGCTGTCCGCGCTCACGGCGACGACGGCGCCGGCGTCAGCAACCCCGCGATCAGCCGGTCGATCACCGGCGCCAGCTCCATCACGTCGGCGGGCTCACCGAGCCGCACCTGCCGCGAGACGAGCTCGGTGATCGCGCCGACAACCGCGAACGCATCGTGCGGCGAGGCGAAGCGACCGATCAGACCGTGCCGCGCCGCCGCCTCGTTCTCGGCGTCGAGCACGTCCGCGAACGCGTTCAGGATCTGGTCGCGGCGCTGGGCGGCGCCGGGTCCCGCACCGATGATCTCGACCAGCATCGTCTGCGCGAACTCCGGATGCGAAGCGAGCGTCGAGAGGAACGCGCGTGTCGCCGCCTGCATCCGCCCGACCGCGTCGTCGTGCCCGACCTCCCGCGCCGCGTCGGCCATCGCGACCTGCAGCGCCTCGGCCGCGAGCTCGAACAGCGCGAGCATGCACTCCTCCTTGTTCGCGAAGTGCTCGTAGAAGGTCGCCTTCGACATGCCCGCGCGGCGGCTGATCGACTCCGAGCTGGCCCCGGCATAGCCGTGCGCGGCGAACTCGGCGGCGGCGGCCTCGAGCAGCCGGCGGCGCTGGAGCGCGAGCCGGACCTCGGGCGGCGGCGCGTGCCGCCCCCGCGCCGCGGGCTGGCCCGCACTCATCGGCTCAGCCCTTCAAGGCCCGACCGTAGTGAAGCTCGTAGTAGTCGCGGTAAGTGCCCGATCGGATCGGCTCCCACCACCACTGGTTGTCGCGGTACCAGTCGACGGTCCGCGCCAGTCCCTCCTCGAAGCGGGTCAACGCCTTCCACCCGAGCGCCTCCAGCTTCGCCGAGGACAGCGAGTAGCGGCGATCGTGGCCGGGGCGGTCGGTGACGTACTCGATCAGCGACTCGTCCGCGCCCGCCAGCGCCAGGATCCGCTGCACGACGTGCAGGTTCTCGCACTCGTCCGGACCCCCGCAGTTGTACACCTGGCCCGGCTCGCCGTGTGCGAGCACGTGGCCGATGCCGCGGCCGAAGTCCTCCACGAACAGCCAGTTGCGCACGTTGCGGCCGTCCCCGTAGACCGGCAACCGGTCGCCGGCCAGCGCGTTGAGGATCATCAGCGGAATCAGCTTCTCCGGGTACTGATGGGGTCCGTAGTTGTTCGATCCCCGGCAGATCAGGGTCTCGAGCCCGTAGGTGTGGAAGTAGCTCGCCACCAGCAGGTCGGCGCCGGTCTTGGTGGCGCTGTACGGCGAGGACGGCTGCAGGGGTGACTGCTCGGTGAACGAGCCCTGCTCGATCGAGCCGTACACCTCGTCGGTCGAGACCTGGAGGTAGCGCAGGCCGCGCTCACGGGCGGCTTCCAGCAGCACGTGGCTGCCCTGCATGTTGGTGATGATGAACGCCTCCGGACCGGAGATCGAGCGGTCGACGTGGGTCTCGGCGGCGAAGTTGACGATCGCCTCGCAGTCCCCGATCGCGTCCGCGACCGCGGCCGGGTCCTCGATCGCGCCGTGGACGAAGCGGATCTGGTCGCTGACCTCGCGGAGGTTCTCGAGCCGGCCGGCGTAGGTGAGCTTGTCGAGCACCGTGACCTGATCGCCGTGGTCGCGGACCCGCAGGCGCACGAACGTGGAGCCGATGAACCCGGCGCCGCCGCAGACGAGCAGCTTCATCGGCTGAGCACCCGTTCGCGCGAGGACATGTATGCGGCCAGCCCGTCGGCCCAGTCGGGCAACGCCGGGGCGGAGCGTTCGCTGCGCAGGATGCTGCAGGCGGGCCGCGGCGCGGGTCGGCCCAGGTCCGCCGTGCGCCCCGGCTTGACCTCGCAAGCGGCCCCTGTCGCGGCGACGATCGCGCACGCGAACTCATACCACGAGCACTCGCCGCCGCCGGCCACGTGCAGGATCCCCGGGACGGGCGTCCCGGCCGCGAGCTTCACCAGCGCCGCCGCCAGATGGCCGGTGAAGGTGGGACAGCCGACCTGGTCCTCGACGACCGTCAGCTCCTCGCGCTCGCCCGCGAGCCTCGCGATCGTGGCCGGGAAGCAGGGCCCGCCGGTCCCGAACAGCCAGGAGGAGCGGACGATCGTGTGGCGCTCGGGGGCCGCCGCGGCGACCGCCAGCTCGCCGGCGAGCTTCGAGCGCCCGTACGCGGACAGCGGCCCGACCGGGTCCGATTCCACGTACCCCGTCGCCTTGCTGCCGTCGAACACGTAGTCGCTCGAGATCTGCAGCGTCCATGCCCCGACCGCGTCCGCCGCCCGCGCGACGTTGCCCGCTCCGGGACCGTTGATCGCCACCGCCCGGTCCTCGGCCGCCTCCGCACCGTCGACATCGGTCCAGGCGGCGCAGTTGACGACCGCGTCGGGCCTCGAGCGGCGCACCAGCGCGTCGACCGCGTCGGGATCGCCGACATCGAGCTCGGCGCGGGCGAACGCCAGCACCTCGTGGCCGGCAGCGTTCGCCGCCGCCGCCAGGTCCTGGCCGAGCATTCCGGCCGCGCCTGTGATCACGAGCCGCATCGGGCGCCAAGGGTAGACGCAACGATCGCTCGCCGCTTGGCCATCTGGCTATAGGACCACGTGCTCAAACGTGTTACATCTCATTCCCGCCGATGTCCGACGCGCAGCCGATCGACCAATATGCGATTCCTGCGGGCTGTTGCGACGAGCTGATCGGCGCCGGCGGTGTACCGCGCGGCCACGCGGCAGCCGTGATCGCGGCCCTGCAGCGGCTCGGACCGGCGGCGCTCGACGCGGCCGGGCAGCGGCGCGACACGATCTTCATGCAGCAGGGGATCACGTTCGAGGTCCCCGACAGCGACGGCAACCCCCGGCACCGCGCATGGCCGCTCGATCTCGTCCCGCGCGTGTTGCCGACCTCCGAATGGACGATGATCAAGCGCGGGCTGGCGCAGCGGATCCGGGCACTGAACGCGTTCGTCGACGACGTTTACCACGCGCACGAGATTGTCCGGGCCGGGATCGTGCCGTGGTCGCTGATCGTCAGCCGCCCCAGCTTTGCGCGGCCCGTGCACGGCGTCCGCGCCCCGGGCGGCGTCTACTGCCACGTGTCGGGGTGCGATCTCGTGCGCGACGGCGACGGTCGCTGGCGGGTGCTCGAAGACAACGTGCGGACCCCGTCGGGAATCTCCTATGTGCTCGAGAACCGCCTCGCGATGACGCGTCTGATGCCGGAGCTGTTCGCGGGTCATCGCGTCCGGGCGGTCGATCACTACCCGTCGCTGCTGCTCGACGCGCTGCGCGCCGTCGCGCCGTCCAGCGATGGCCATCCGACGGTCGTGCTGTGGACACCCGGTCCACTGAACGCGGCCTACTTCGAGCACGCGTTCCTGGCCCGGCAGATGGGGGTCGAGCTGGTCGAGGCCTCCGATCTGGTCGTGCGCGACGCCGTCTGCTACATCCGCACGACCTCGGGGCTCCAGCGCGTCCATACGATCTACCGGCGGATCGATGACGACTTCATCGATCCGCTCGAGTTCCGGCCCGACTCGCTGCTCGGCGTGCCCGGACTGGTCCGCGCCTACCGCGCGGGGACGGTCGCGATCGCCAACGCGGTCGGCACCGGGGTCGCCGACGACAAGGCGATCTACCACTATGTCCCCGAGATGATCCGCTTCTACCTCGGCGAGGCGCCGATCCTCGACAACGTCCAGACCTACCTGCTGACCGACGAGCGGACGCGTCGGCACGTGATCTCGCGCCTGGCCGAGCTGGTCGTCAAGCCGACCTCGGAATCGGGCGGCAAGGGCGTGTTCATCGGTCCGCAGGCGAGCGCGGCCGAGCGCGAGCACCAGGCCGAGCTGATCGAGCAGCAGCCCGATCGCTTCATCGCCCAGGAGCTGGTCCATCTGTCGACCGCCCCGACCGAGATCGGCGAGGGACGGCTGGCGCCGCGCCACGTCGACCTGCGGCCGTTCGCGGTGTTCGGCGACGAGATCCGGATCGTGCCCGGCGGACTGACGCGGGTCGCCCTGAACGAGGGCTCGCTGATCGTCAATTCCTCCCAGGGCGGCGGCTCCAAGGACACCTGGGTGCTGGACGACGGCAGCACGGGCGAACTGGCGCCGGGGACCCTTCCCCCGCACCGGCCGCCGCGCTTGCCCGACGTCCGCTACGGCGGCTGGCAGGGCCAGGCCCAGCAACAGCAGCAGCAACTGCGCCAGCCACACCACAGGCCGCGCGCAAGCGCGGCCCCCTGAACATAAATGCTGGCGCGGATTGCCCAGGAGCTGTTCTGGCTCGGCCGCGACCTGACGCGGGCAGAGCACACCGCGCGGATGCTCGACGGCGCCTTTCACGCCGACGTCGGCGGCGGCACCGGCGAGCGCGGGATCGCGCTCTCGTGGGACGGCGTGCTCACGATCATCGGCGCCAAGCCCCCGGTCCACGGCGAGCCCAAGGAGACGCCCCCGACGGCCGTCGTCCAGACCCCCGAGCCACCGGACGCGATCGCGCGCCGCCAGGCGGTCGCGAGCCTGCTGACGCTCGACACCGAGAGCCCCGCTTCGATCGTCTCCTGCGTCGCGCGGGCGCGCGAGCGCGGCGGCGCGCTGCGCGACGTGATCTCGACCGAGATGTGGCAGGCGCTCAACTCGTTCTACCTGGCGCTCGGCCGCTACGACCTACAGGGCGCGCTCCAGACCGGGCCCTACTCGGTCTACCAGGACGTCAAGGAGCGCTGCGCGCTGTTCTGGGGGCTGGTCGACCGGACGATGCTGCGGGACGAGGGGCGGTCGTTCCTGGAGGCCGGCGGTCACATCGAGGAGGCCGACATGGTGCTGCGGATGCTGCGGGTCACGGTGCCCGTCGAGACGCCGCCGAGCGGGATCGAGGGCGAGGCCGAGGCGCTCGCGCTGCTGCACGCGGTCGGCGGCGTCCAGGCCTACCGCCGCGCGATTCGCACCGCGCCGACGATCCCGGCGGTGGTCCGCTTTCTGCTCTATGACGGCGCCTACCCGGGCTCGGTCGCGTCGTCGGTGGAGCGGCTGCGCGAGGCGCTCTCGACCGCCGACGCCCAGCCCCGCTCCTCGCCGCCGGTGCTGCGGCTGGGGCGCCTGATCGCGGACCTCGAGCTGCAGCGGCGTACTCCCGAGGAGGCCGGCGCGCTTCACGAGACGCTGGCAGGGGTACAGGAACAGCTGGAATCGGTCGATCGGGACATTGACGAGCGCTACTTCGCGATCGCGGCGCTCGCGGCCGTACATCTGTGACGGCCGTCATCATCCTCCGGCTCGAGATGAACTTCGCAATCCGCTACCTGACGAAGTACGAGTACGACGGCGAGGTCGTCGACAACCTCAACGCGCTGCGCGTGAAGCCGGCCGCGAACGGCCGCCAGCGCTGCGACGAGTTCAGCGTCGTGCTGGCGCCCGAGGTGCGGCTGCACCGTCACGCGGACTACTTCGGGACCGAGGTGGTCGAGTTCGAGATCTCCCGCCCGCACCGCTACCTGACGATCGACGTCCGCGCCCGAGTTACCACCAGGCCCCCGGCCGAGCCGCCGCACGCGACCTGGGAAGCGCTGCGCGAGCGGAGCTACCGCGAGGCGGCGGGCGAGTTCCTGCTGCAGACGGGCGACGCCCCCGGCCATCCGGCGCTCGAGGAGTTGCTCGCGACGACCCGCGCCGCCCCGGACCCGCTGGCGATGCTGAAGCTGCTCTCCGAGCTGATCCCGGACCGGTTCGAGTACCGCCCGGGCGCAACCTACGTCGACTCGACGATCGGCGATCTGCTCGAGATCGGCGGCGGCGTCTGCCAGGACTTCGTCCATCTCGGCCTGTGCGTGCTGCGCCACCACGGGATCGCGGCCCGGTACGTGTCCGGCTACCTGTTCACGGCCGGCGGCTCGCACGGCGAGCGGTCGGTCGAGGTCGACACCCACGCCTGGCTCGAGGCGCTGCTGCCGGATCCGGGCGGCGGCGAGCCGGTCTGGGTCGGCGCCGATCCGACCAACCGCGGGCTGGCCGGCGAGAACCACGTCAAGATCGGCCACGGCCGGCATTACCCTGACGTGCCTCCGATCAAGGGCGTCTACCGGGGGATCGCCAACTCCTCGCTCGAGGCCAGCGTGACGATGACGCGACTCGATCGCGCCGACCCGGCGTCGATCGCGCGCTCGTAGAGCGCCGCTAAGCCCTTGGGCTGCTCAGGCTCGTGTACTGTCGCAACATGGGAGAACGCACGCAATACACACCCGGGACCTTCAGCTGGACGGATCTGACGACCACCGACCAGGATGCCGCCAAGAAGTTCTACGGCGAGCTGTTCGGCTGGGAGGTGACCGATTACCCCGTCCCGGGGAACGGGGTCTACTCGATGATGTCCCTCGGCGGCAAGGATGTCGCGGCGATCTCGTCCCAGCCACAGCAGCAGCGCGACGCGGGGGTGCCGCCTGCATGGAACTCGTACATCACCGTCGAGAATGCCGATGCGGCGCTGGCGAAGGCGAAGTCGCTCGGAGCGACCGTCCACGCGCCGGCGTTCGACGTCATGGAGTCCGGCCGGATGGGCGTCGTCCAGGATCCTCAGGGCGCGTACTTCCTCGTCTGGCAGGCCAAGGACCACATCGGCGCGTCGCTGGTGAACGCGGTCGGCGCTCTGTCCTGGGACGAGCTCGCGAGTCCGGACATGGAAGCCTCGGCCCGCTTCTACGGTGAGCTGTTCGGGTGGAACGTGGAGCCGCTCGAGGGCGGGGAGATCCCGTACATGACGATCAAGAACGGGTCCGGCTGGAACAACGGCGGGATCCGGACGAACATGCCGCCCGAGCCGCCGCACTGGCTCGTGTACTTCGGCACCGACGACGTCGACGCGGCGCTGGCAAAGGTCGCGGCCGCCGGCGGTACCCAGATCCTCGGCGCGACCGAGATCGGGATGGGCAAGATCGCGGTGGCGGCGGACCCGCAGGGGGCCGTGTTCGCGCTGTACGCGGGTCAGTTCGAGCCGTAGGATCTGTCGCGGCGAGGCATCGTTGGCCGCGTGCGACGCGGTTTGCACGCGGCCCCGGCGGGGCGGCGCCCTCGGGCGCCGTTACGACGCCGGCGCCGCTGCGGCAGCGCCCTCGGGCGCCCCGGAGGCGACGAAATCAACACCGCGCACGAGCACCAGCCCAAGGCAGGAACCGACGAGGGCGACGATCCCGGCGACCAGCAGGATGTCGTTCATCGCGCTCGTGAAGGCGCTGTGGACCGCCACCGTCCGTCTGCAGGTACAGCGTCAGGTAGAGGAACATCGCGAACATCGACGAGGACAGCGTGAACGCGACCAGCGAGGCGCCGTCGAACGTCGGCTTGCGGAACAGCGTGACGTCCAACATCGCGTTGTCCTGCGTGAACGAGCGGGCCGACGGCGGTCGAGATGCCGATCGTCGCGCCCCAGGCGCCGAACGCCGTGCCCCGTTCACGACCGTGGAACTCCTGCGCGAGCAGCGCGAGCGAAGTCGAGAACATGATCGCGCCGCCGATCCCCTGGCCGCCGCGGGCCAGGATCAAGAACAGCGCGCTCGGGGCCAGCGCACACAGCAGCGACGTGAACGCAAACAGCCCCAGGCCGATCGAGAACACCAGCCGGCGCCCGAGCAGATCGGCGAGCGACCCGGTCGTCAGCAGCAGCGACGCGAGCATCAGCGCGTACGCGTTGATCACCCACTGGATGTCCGAGAAGCTGGCCTTCAGATCCTTCGCGATCGTCGGCAGCGCCACGTTCACGATCGTGATGTCGAGCAGCAGCATGAACGTCGACGACGCAGACGACGATCAGGGTCCACCACTTACGTTCCATCGTGACCTGATCCTAATTGAGCACGCAAGGGCACCTTCACCGCCCCGCTTGCCCCCTCACGCGCGGCCGTAAACCGGAATCGCGCCGCCGCTCGTGGGGGTGGAGTCAGGCGAGAGCAGGAACGCGATCACGCCGGCGATCTCGGCCGGCTCGACCCACCGCTCGTAGTCCGCGTTCGGCATCGAGGCGCGGTTGCCCGGCGTGTCGATCACGCTCGGCAGGATCGCGTTGCAGCGGATGCCGTCCTGCTTGTACTCGACCGCGACCGCCTGCGCGAACGAGATCACCGCCGCCTTGGACGTGATGTAGCCGGCGGCGCCGGCGAACGGCTGCAGCGCCGCGCGGGTGCTGACGCAGACGATCGATCCCTCGCCGGCCTGCAGCATGTGCGGCAGCGCCGCCTGGGTCACCAGGTAGGTCGGCCGCAGGTTCAGCGTGTACTGACGCTCGAACGTGTCGATCGGCGTCTCATGCACACGCCCGCCGGCGTGGAATCCACCGACGAGGTTCACCACACCTTTCAGCGGCGCGCCGCTGTCACGGGCCGCGAGCGTCACGACCTCGCCGACCTTGTCCGGATCGAACAGGTCCGCCTTGACCAGCTCGAGGCCCTCGCGCCGCTCGACGCGGTCGAGCTCGTTCTCGACGATCCACGGCACGACGACCCGCCAGCCGTCGTCGATCAGTCGCCCCACAACAGCGGTTCCAAGCCCGCCGGTACCACCCGTCACGATCGCAGTGCTGTTCATCTGAGCCGTCCGCAGGTCGCTCTATCTTCGTTTGCCGATGGAGGTAAGCCAGTTCACAGACGGTTCCCAGATCTCACAGGCGCTGCTCGTCCGCGAAGCCGAGCCGCGGCGGCGGCGTGGCGGCACCGAGTTCCTCCGTCTGCTGCTCGGGGATCGTACCGGCACGGTGCTCGCGACGGTGGCGGACAACGTCGTCGCGGCTCGCGAAGTCTGCACAGTCGGCGCGGTCGTCCACGTGACCGGCCGCTTCTCGGTCCACGTCCGGTTCGGGCCCCAGCTCGTGGTCGAGTCGGTCCGGCCGGCGGCCGAGGGCGAGTACGTTCGCGACGACCTGCTCGACGGCCCCACCCGCGCCGCGGATCAGATGGAGGCCGACCTCCGGGGCCTGGTGGCGACGATCCAGAATCCCCACTTGCGCCGCCTGCTCGGAATCGTGTTCGGCGAGGAGTCGGCGATCTGGGCGACCTACCGCGACGCGCCGGCCGCCAAGCGCTACCACCAGGCCTACCGCCACGGCTTGCTCGAGCACTCGCTCACGGTCGCCCAGGCGGTCAGCGCGATCTCCGCCACCTTCCCCGGGATCGACCGCGACGTGGCCGTCACCGGCGCGCTCCTGCACGACATCGGCAAGCTCGACGCGTACGAGGTCACCGGCGACGCAATCTCGATGTCCGATCAGGGCCGGCTGTACGGCGAGATCCCGCTCGGCTACTACCGGATCCGCCGCTTGATCGAACGGCTCGACGGCTTCCCCGGCGAGCTCGAACAGGCGGTGCTCCACATCATCCTCAGCCACCACGGTTCACTCGAGCACGGCAGCCCGGTGGTGCCCTGCACGCGCGAGGCTGCTCTGGTCCACATGATCGACAACCTCGGCGCCTGCCTGGGCAGCTTCGACCGGCTCGAGAAGCAGCTCCCCGCCGGCGAGCAGTGGTCGGCCTACGACAAGGCGCTGGGTGGCGGCGCATATTTCGCGCGGCGGGAGGTGGAGGCGCGGGAGGCGGCGTAGGCCCTGGGTCGGGCGATCGTTGCGCTGGTGGCGGTCGGGGGCCGTCTGGTGGGGGTGGACTTGGTGGCGGTCGTGTTCCGTAGTGGCGCCTTTGGTGGCTAACGGGGCGCCTTTGGGGGGCTTTGGCGGCGCGGGCGGTGGTGGCGCGGGGCGCGCGGGGCGTGGCGGGACGCGGGACGCGGGGCGGTTGGCGGCGGGGGTCCGGGATATTTCGACACGCATGCGTTCGTTATCTCCCGCGCCCCGCTGCGCCACTCCGATCCGGCCTCCCGCCGCGCCACTCCATCCGGCCTCCCGCCGCGCCACTCCGATCCGGCAGAGCGAGTGTCAGCGTTCTGACCCGAAAACATGCCCAACTTCCCAGATCCAACCGCGGGCTCGCGCTGCGGGAAGTTGAGCACGATAGTCATGCACGATTCCCAAACCGCCGGCGCGCAGTCGGGTTTGGGAAGTTGAGCAGGTCCAGAACCACGCCACCCGCCCCGCCCCACGAAATCGCCCACGGCCAGGACCACCCCACCACCTGCCCCGCCACACCTCACACCCGCCCCACGCCGCGTCTCGACATCGCCGCAAATCAGCGCAAATAGCGTGCCGACACGTGACCTCCGCCACGCGGGGTAGACCGCCCCAACTACAGTTGATCGACGATGGCCAAGGACACCGAGAAGCTGATCCGTCAGTTGTCGCTGATCTCGTACCTGATGGCCGAGCGCCGGCCGGTGACCGCGCCCGAGATCCGGCGCGATGTGGAGGGATACAGCGTGATGAACGAGGACGCGTTCGCGCGGCGCTTTTATGCGGATCGGTCGGAGCTGGATGCGCTCGGGATCGTGCTGGCGGTGGAGAAGCCGGTCGACGGCCTGGTGGAGCAGGAGAACTACTCGCTGCCGCCCGAGAACTTCCACCTGTCCCCGATCGAGTTCACCGATGAGGAGCTGGCGGCGCTGCGGACCGCGCTGCAGCTGCTGGACGGCGAGTTCGCATATGCGGAACCGCTACGGCTGGCGCTGCAGCAGATCTCGTGGGGACGGCCGAGCCCGCTCCAGGCCCCGGAACAGAGCACGGTGGCGCTGGGGATCACCGGCTCGGCCGGCGGCCATGAGGTCTCGCAGCGACTGGCCAAGATCGAGACGGCGATCTTCCGCCGCAAGACGATCGTGTTCGACTACTACACGATGGAGCGGGATGAGACCGGCACGCGGCGGGTCGATCCGTATCAGCTGCTGTACCAGGGCGGCCAGTTCTATGTCGTCGGTCGCTCGCACGAGCGCGACGCGATCCGGGTCTTCCGGCTCTCGCGGATTCGCGGCAAGGTCGGTTATGCGACCAAGGCCGAGCACGATTTTCAGCGTGCCGCGAACTTCGACCCGCGCGCCTATGCGAACCGGATCGACTGGCAGTTCGGCCAGCCAGTCGGGGTTGCGGAGGTCTGGATCGGGCATCGGATCGCGTGGCAGATCGAGCGCCACTTCGGCCGTTATGGCCAGATGCGGCCGGTGGAAGACGCCTCCGGCGGCGGCGATGACGACCGCATCTTCACGACCGCTTACGCCAACGCGCGGCAACTGATCGCATGGGTGCTGGGCCTGGGCGAGAACGCCCGTGTGCTGGGCCCGCCCGAGCTGGTCGACGAGCTGCGCGAGCGAGTGCGGCTGCTGGTCGAGCGTCACAGCGGCGAGCCCCACGCGGCGCCGTCGGCGGCCGGCGTCAGTCAGCTGCAGGCGCAGCCACCGCCACCGGTTGATGTCGACGGCAACGGGCACCAGCCGGACGCCGCGATTCGCCCTGAGCGGTTCGCGCGACTGGTGACGCTGGCGAGCATCCTGATCGACGCGGGCCGGGCCGGGCGTCACCTGGACGCGGCGGCGCTGTGCAAGGAGCTGAACGTCACCGACCAGGAGCTGAGCGAGGACATCTCGGTCCTGAACGTGGTCAACTTCGGTGCCGGTACGTACGTGCTGTACGCCGAGATCGACGAGCAGGGAACGATCGCGGTCGACCCCGAGCCGTACGGGGACTCGTTCGCGCGCCCCGCACGGCTGCTGCCGGTGGAGGCCAAGGCGCTGGTGGCGGCGATCGATCTGATCGGCGAGCACATCCCGAAGGGCTCGCTGGCGTCGGTGCGCGAGAAGGTGATCGCGGCACTCGGCGAAGACCCCGCCCATGAGGGCCTTCAGGTCGCGTCGATCGGAGGCGATGACGCCGAAATGGCGGCGGTCGTTTCGCGCGCGATCGCCGATCGACGGCTGCTGTCGTTCGAGTACTACAAGGAGAACGAGGACGAGTTCTCAAACAGGGTGGTCGAGCCGTACGCGTTGATCAACGGCCGCGAGGGCTGGTACGTGGCCAGCTTCGACCCGGCCCGCGAGAGCGTGCGCCACTTCCGCCTGGACCGGATCAAGTCTGCGACGGTCACCGACCAGTCGTTCGAGCCGCGTCCCGATGTCGATCCAGCCGCCGACGTCGACGGGTGGCCGCGCACCGGCGAGGTGCCGGCATCGCGGCGGGCGCGGGTGTGGATCTCGCCCGACCGCGCGCGCTGGGCGCGGGAGGAGCGGACTGTGCTCGAGGAGCTGGACGACGGTTCGGTGATCGTCGAGCTGGGGTTCGCCGGCGTCGACTGGCTCGTGCGCGAGGTGATGAAGGAAGCGGGAGACGCCGTCGTGCTCGACCCCGACGACGTCCGCACCGCGGTCCGTGTCGCCGCCGAGACGATTGACGCGGCGACGCACGCCAGGAGCGCGTGAGCCGCCGCGACCAGATCAAGATGGGTCCCGAGGAGGTGGCGGCGTTCCTCGACCGGCAGCGTGTCGTCATCTGTGCCACAAACGGCCCCTCCGGCTGGCCTCACCTGATGCCACTCTGGTACGTCGTCCGGGGCGAGCAGGTGTGGGCGTGGACGTACGCCAAGTCCCAGAAGGTCCGCAACCTCGAGCGTGACGAGCGGGCGACGCTTCAGGTCGAGACCGGCGAGGACTACCACGAGCTGCGCGGGGTGATGATCGAGGCGCGGACGACGATTCACCGTGACACCGAGCTGGTGGCGGAGTTAGGGCTCGATCTGTTCCGGCGCTACGCGAACGGGTCATCGGACGACGAGCGGATCGAGCAGGCCGTACGGGCCCAGGCACCGAAGCGGGTCGCGCTCGAGTTCGCTGCGCGGCGAACCGCGACGTGGGATCACCGCAAGCTCGGCGGAACCTACTAATCGCCCTCGGCCTAAGCCCGGATACCCTCCCCGGGATGGAACAACTCAAGGGGCTGATCCTCTCCGGCGGCAAGGGGACCCGGCTGCGCCCGATCACGTACACCAGCGCCAAGCAGTTGGTGCCGGTCGCCAACAAGCCGGTGCTGTTCTACGGGATCGAGGCGATGGCCGAGGCCGGGATCGAGCGGGTCGGAATCATCATCGCGCCCGAGACGGGTGACGAGGTTCGGGCGGCGGCCGGCGACGGCTCGCGGTTCGGCGTCGAGCTGACATACATCCTGCAGGACGAGCCGCTCGGCCTCGCGCACGCGGTCCTGACCGCTGAGCGGTTCCTGGGCGATTCTCCGTTCGTGATGTACCTCGGCGACAACCTGCTCCAGGGGGGAATCGAGGATCTGGTCGCGGCGTTCCGAGAAAGCGGGCCGGACGCGCTGATCCTGTTGACGCCGGTTCCCGACCCCGAGTCATACGGCGTCGCGGAGCTCAGTGACGGCGCGGTCGTGCGGCTGGTCGAGAAGCCCGCCAACCCGAACACCAACCTCGCCCTGGTGGGCGTGTACATGTTCACGCCCAGCGTCCATCACGCGGCCCGTGCGATCGAGCCCTCGGGTCGAGGCGAGCTGGAGATCACCGACGCGATCCAGCATCTGGTCGACCAGGGGTTACGGATCGAGCCCCACATCGTCAAGGGCTGGTGGAAGGACACGGGCCGGCTCGAGGACATGCTGGCCGCCAATCGGCTCGTGCTCGAGACGATCGACGCTCGTATGGAGGGGGAGCTGATCGACTCCCAGGTCGACGGCCGCGTGGTGATCGAGCCGGGTGCGCGGCTCGAGCGCTCCGCGGTCCGCGGGCCGGCGATCATCGGCGCCGGGGCCCGGCTGCTGGACTGCTACGTGGGGCCCTACACGGCCGTCGGGGAGCGCTGCACGATCCGCAACGCCGAGGTCGAGCACTCGATCCTGTTGACCGGCTCGTCGGTCTGCGATCTCGCCGGCCGGATGGAGTCATCGCTGCTCGGCCGCAACGTCAAGGTCGGCCGCGATCAGCGCCAGCCCCGCGCGTACCGGTTCCTGGTCGGCGACAACTCCGAGATCGGGGTGCTCTAGTTCCCCGACCGGCCGGCGCCGCCGGCACGCATACTCGATCAGTCCGGTCCGGATCGCGTATGCGACCGCCGCCGCTCGGTCGGACACGCCCAGCTTGCGGTAGATGTTGGCGAAGTGGGTCTTGACGGTCGAGTGCGTGAGGTTCAACTGATCACAGATCTCGCGTGCCCCCATGCCCTCGGCGGCGAGTCTCAGCACCTCCAGTTCGCGCACCGTCAGCGGCCAGCCGGCCGGTTGATTGCGGTGCCGGGCGATGATCGTGCCGAGGTCCTCGCCAACCGTCCCCAGGAGCTTCAGCAGCCGCTGCGCGAGCGCGGCCGCCTGCGTGATCGTCGGCGGCGCCACGTACCTCGTCGGCCTGACCCTGCCGACCTAGTGCCGCGACCTAGTCCAGGAGCTCGGCGAGCTGGGCGCGCAGCTCGGCGACCTCGGCCTCGAGCACGGCGACGCGGTCGGCGAGCCCGGGGCTACCGTCGCTCGGATCCGGTCCCGGGGCCGCGGCCGCCGGCGGCGCGGGTGGCGCCGGTGGTGGTGCGGGTGCCGCGGGTGCGGCCGCGGAGTAGGCGTGACTCGGCGTCGACCCCGCCGGGGGCTGCGCCTCGGCCCCCGCGCCACCGAACAGATGCTCGAAGCGATCCTCCTTCTGGCCCGGCCGGCGCTCGAGCCGCCGCACGTACCGGCGCTCGATCAGCGCGTCGAGCACGAGCTCGACCTGCTCGAGCGATTCGAGTCGCGCAATCCGTTCGCTCCGGCTCTTGAGCTCCCCCGGAGTCTGGGGTCCTCGCAACAGCAGCACCGCCAGGATCGCGAGCTCCTCGCGCCCCAGACCTAGCCCTTCCTCGGCGAGGTGGCGGTACTTGGTCGCGCGGCTGCCGTGACCGCTGGCGAGGCGCGCGAGCCCGTAGCGCGACAGGCGTTGGGCGGCCTCGCTGACCGTCGCCTCGTCGTAGTCCGTGACCGGATCGCGGTTGGTTGACTGGTTGCACGCCAGCCTCAGAGCGTTGAGTGACAGCGGGTATTGCTCCGGCGTCGTCCAGCGCTTCTCGATCAGGCAGCCCAGCACACGCTGCTCCGGTGGTGTGAGTTCCGCGAAGTGCACGACCGCGAGCATAGTGCCCGCCAGGCCAGCTCTAAAACGCCCGGGAAGCAAGCGGCGGTCGGGGGCGTCCTTCACCTCGACGACCCAAATTCCAGGAGAGGCAATGACCGTTTGTCGTGTGCGCAGGATTCTTCCGGCGGGGGCCGTGCTCGTGTCGCTGATCGCGGCCGGCTGCGGATCCAGCTCATCCACCAGCACCACCAAGACCACCTCGACGAGCTCGAGCGCCACCACCACGAAGGCGGCGGCAATCAAGCCGAAGCCGAAGCCCAAGCCGAAGCCGAAGCCGAAGCCGAAGCCGAAGCCGCCGCCGGCGACGACCGCCACCGCGGCTGCCGCGACAACCACTGCCGCGCCGGTGACGCCGACGACCACGGCCGCGCCGCCGCCACCGACGACCACCAGTGCGCCGCCGCCACCGACGACCACCAGCGCGCCGCCGCCGCCACAGACGACGAGCACGCCCCCGCCCCCACCGCCGACGACCACGCAGCAGACCACGACCGCGGCCCCGACCTCGGCCGCCGGCGGGATCCCGCAAGGCGGCGGTGGTGACGGAGACGGCGACAACAACGGCGGGCCGAGCGACGGCGACGGGAACATCTAGAACTCGCTTCCGATCCGAAAGGCCCCGGGGCGCGGCGAGGGCCGCGCCCCGATGCGCTCAGCCGGACACAGTCCGAAACGTGATCTCGCGGCCGGTTGACGGGCCGGTCACCGACCAGGCGCCGCGACGCCATCCGATTCGAGTCCCGTCCGCGAGTCGCGCCGCTGCCGCGCCTCGCCGCGGCTCGCCCCACAGGGTCGCGACCAGCGGCCGCTCCGACTCAGCGCTGTCACCAAGGCCGGCGCGCACCTCCGCCGCCGGGTAGGTGACGACGATCGAGCCGGCCCTGATCCACACCGGGATCCGGTTCAGCGGTGACTCGACCACGACCTCGCCACCGCCCCGCACCACGCTCCCGGACCAGCTCTCGACCCACTCCCCGCGGGGAAGCGCGACCTCCCGCTCGCGCGCGCCGTCGTCGAGTACCGGCGCCACCCACAGCGCGGGTCCATACCCGTACGCGTCGGTGATCGTCCAACCGCGCTGATCGCCGGGATCGACCAGGCACAGCGGCCGGATAATCGGCAATCCGGTTCGGGCTGCGGTCGCCGCCGCCGCGCGCACGTACGGGACGAGCTGCTCGTGCAGCAACACGTACGAGCGGTACAGGTCGACGATCCGCTCGCCGTAGTGCCACGGCTCCTGCGGCAGCCGCCCGTGCGCCTGCATCAACGGCGTGAAGCACCCGAACTGAACCCAGCGGGCGAGCAGCTCCGGCGGGCAGCGCTCGACCAGCCGGTGCCCCAGATAACCACCGACGTCATGGGAGAAGTTGGAGTAGCCGCTGGCGGCTGCCGCGAGTGTCGCGATCACCAGTACGCGCAGCGACCAGAAGTCCGATGCCTGGTCGCCCGCCCACGTGAAACCGGCCGCGTGCTGGCCCGTCCAACCGCTGCGACCGAACAGCACGCCACGTCCCGGATGTACCTCGTCCAGCGCGCGCTGGAGGCTGAGGCGGTGCAGCCCGCCGAGCGCCCACGCGGCCTGCGCACCGGTCCGGCCGTCGGCGAACCGGGCCTCGGGCGGGATGTAGTACCCCTCGCCGTCGTCCATCTTGATCCCCTCGACGCCGAGCTCGAGGACCCGCTTGACCTGTTCTCGCCACCAGGCCTCGGCGGCGGGACTGGTGAAGTCGATCGGCGACCCGGTCCCCATCCACCACTGGGTCACGAACGGCTCGCCGTCGGCGCCGCGGACGAAGTGGCCGGCGGCCGCGCCGGGCGCGTAGTTCGGCGCCGGCTCGCGGTGCAGCCGCTCGGATCCCGGCTGCGGCGGGATCTGCCCGTCGCGCGAGTCGAGGTTGACCCAGGGGGTGCACCAGACGACGGTCCGCACGCCGTGCGAGCGCATCATCGCGATCGTCCCGGGTGCATCGGGGAACTGGTAGGGGTTGAACTCCCAGGTGTTGTACTGGCTCGCCCATGGCGAGTCGAGCACGATCGCATCGAGCGGGATCCCGTGGCGGCGGTAGCCGTTGAAGTCGTCGAGCACGTCGTCCTGGTGCTCGTAGACGTCGCGGCTCTTCCAGAACCCGTATCCCCACTCGGGCAACAGCGACGGGAACCCGGTCAACCGGCACAGCGCCCGCAGGCGAGCGGCGGGGGTCGGGGCGCATAGCAGCTGAAGTCGGAGCGGTCCCGCGTGGGCGCGCGTCGAGACGGCGATCCGGTCACCGGCGAGGTCGAAGCGGGTGCCGTTGGCGTCGGTCTGGACCCAGACCCCATAGCCGCGACTCGACAGCAACCACGGCGTGGGGGCGCAGTCGCCCTGGGGAATGCCGCCCTCGGCGAGCATCTCCGCCGGGCAGTCGGGGCCGGTGTAGCGGCGGTCCGCTCCGAGCTGCACCTGCCGGCCCGCCTGGTCGAACTGGGTGCTGTGGCGGGCGCCGAGGCCGACGAGGCGTTCCTCGGCGCGCCGGTCCCACTCGAGCGCGAGGCGCAGCGGGGAGCCTTCTGCTTCCAGCTCCAGCGCGACCCGGTCATCCTCTGCAATCGCGACTCGCAGGCGCGCGTCACGTCCGCCGTGCAGCTTCAGCGCCAGCTCGACGCCACGCTCGCCGCGCTCCGCGAGCGACGCGCGGACCGCCCGTTCGGTTGGCGCGCGTTCCTCGTACGGAACGACGCCCTCGGTGAACAGGACCAAGTGGTCGTGGACGGTCCCGTCGGCCGCCCACACCGCGCCGGCGCGCAACAGCCTCCGCCCGGCTCGCCGGACCGTCAGCGAAAACGGGCGCAGCGACAGCTCGACACGCAGCGCTGCCTGCTCCAGGACGACCTGTTCGGCGTCCGTCGAAATCGCTGCCGCCATCCCCGGAAGGTTCTCGGAACGGCGCCCGGCCCATGCCCGCGTTCACGAAATCGTCACAGAAGTTGTCCTCGTTCTTCACGAATGGGCCGGTTTGCAGGTCAATCCTTGTGCCCATGAACGAAACGAGCCGCGCCGACATGCACGTGCACTCGACGGCTTCGCAGATCTCGAAGCTCGGCATCCAGAACTCACTGCACCTGCCCGAATGTGCCACCCCGCCGGAAGAGGTATACGCGCTGTCGAAGCGGCGCGGGATGGACTTCGTGACGATCACCGACCACGACACGATCGAGGGCGCGTTGACGCTGGCCGATCTCCCGGATACGTTCGTGTCCGAGGAGCTGACCGCGTGGTTCAAGGGCGAACCCCAGGCCGTGCACGTGCTGTGCTACGGGATCACGCCGGACGACCACGACTGGCTCCAGGCACACCGTGATGACGTCGAGGCGTGCGCCGAGTACCTGCACACGCACGAGATCACCGCGGCTCTTGCACATCCGTTCTACGCGGTTCAGGCACCGCTGACCGCGCGGCACCGCCGCCGCCTCGCCCAGTTGTTCCCGATCTGGGAGACGCGCAACGGCTCGCGGGCGAAAGAGCTGAACCTGCCGGCGTTCGTGTACATCGAGACACATGGGGGCACGCCGATCGGCGGCTCGGACGATCACGCCGGCATCGACATCGGGCGCACGTTCACGGAGACCCCGCGAGCGGCGACGCCCGAAGAGTTTCTCGCGCACATTTGCGCGGGTCGCGCCGGAGCCCACGGAGCCCAGGGCAGTGCGGCCAAGTGGGCCCACGCCGCGATGGCGCTGGCGATCCGGGCCCACGGGCGCGGCCACGGCGCTGCTCGCCCCGATCCCGGATCGGTGCTGAAGATCGTCGAGCGCGTGATGCGCGAGGGCGACGTCCGCCACGGACACGCGGCGTCGGACCTGGGTCCGGAGGATGCGCGGGCGCTGCTGCGCGCCTGGCTGACCGCGATGGACCTCGACATCGACGAAACCGTGCTGCTCGAGATGCTCCAGGACGGCGAGCTGAGTCATCCGGACCTGTACCGGCGCGCACGCCGGATCCACGAGCGCAAGCTGGCCGACGCGGTTCAGGAGCTCGTCGCGATGACCGAAGGCGAGCAGACGCTCGACCTCGCACGCGGGGCGGTCGAGCTGTTCGATGCGGCGATCCCGGCGATCCCGTACGCCGCCGCCAGCGCGTTTCTGGGACGCGAGAAGTTCAAGCTGACCCGGAGCGACGGCGACCGCCCGCGGGTGGCCCTGGTCGCCGACGGCCTGTCCGGCATGCACGGCGTCACGCACACGATCCAGCAGATCCGCGACCGCGGCGTCCCCGGGTTCGAGGTCGAGGTGATCGGCACCGACGCCGATGTGGACCGGCGGTTGAGCGCCGTCGCCGAGATCGACATCCCGTTCTACCGGGGGCTGAAGATCGGCGTGCCGAGCCTGCCGGCGATCACCGACGCGCTCGCCGAGGGCCGCTACGACCTCGTCCACCTGGTCTCGCCCGGCCCGGCCGGAATCGGCGCTTGGCTGCTGGCGCGGGTGCTCGAGCTCCCGGTCGTCGGCAGCTACCACACCGAGCTGGTGGCATACACCGGCCTCCGTACCGGACAGCAGCAGCTCGCGTCCCTGGCCGCAATCGCGCTCGGAATGTTCTACAGCGCCTGCGATGTCGTGCTGTCGCCCAGCCCGGTCAGCGATCAGCGCTTGCAGCAGCTCGGAATCGCACCGGGGCTGATCGGTCGCTGGGATCGGGGTGTCGATCTCGATCGCTTCAGCCCGGCGCTCCGTGAGCCCGGGCTGCTGCCGGGAGAGATCAACGTCCTGTACGCGGGCCGGCTGACGGCCGAGAAGGGCGTCGACCTGCTGGCCGAGGCGTTTCTCGCCGCCCGCTGGCGCGATCCCCGGCTGCACCTCGTGCTCGCCGGCGGCGGTCCGGAGGAACAGCAGCTGCGCGACCGCCTCGGCGAGCACGCAACGTTCCTCGGCTGGCTCGGCGGACGCGAGCTCGCGCGGGCGTACGCGAGCGCGGACGCATTCCTGTTCGCGAGCGAGACCGACACGTTCGGACAGGTGATCCTCGAGGCCCAGGCGAGCGGATTGCCGGTGGTCGCGGTGGCCGAGGGCGGACCGCTGTCGCTGATCGATGACGGCGAGACCGGCCTGCTGGCGCCGGCGAACCCGGACGCGCTCGCGGATCGGCTGCTGTCGCTCGTGACCGGGCCGCTGCTCGCGGAGCGGATCCGCCGCGCGGCGCTGGCGTCGGTGCGGGGGCGGACCTGGGAGTCGTCGTTGTCGCAGCTCGCGGCCGGTTACGGTGCGGCGCTGCACGAGGGCGCGCCCGCGGCCGGCCGCCAGGTCGCGTAGCTTCCGCGGTGTGAACCAGATCACCGATGCGGTGATCCCCGTCGGGGGGTTGGGCACGCGCCTGCTGCCCGCTACGCGCTCGCAGCCCAAGGAGATGCTGCCCGTGGTCGACCGGCCGGTCGTCCAGTACGTCGTCGAGGAGCTCGTCCGGGCCGGGATCGGACGGGTGCTGTTCGTCACCGGCCGGCGCAAGCGGGCGATCGAGGACCACTTCGACGCCGACCCCGAGCTGGGCTCGGGGCCGCTGATCGATCCCCGCACCGGGCTTCAGATTCTGTACACGCGCCAGGCCCATCCGGCCGGACTGGGCGACGCGGTCCGGTACGGGGAGAGCCTGGGCGCCGGCGCCGGCGTCGTGGTCGCGCTCGGGGACACGATCATCGCCGGGCCGGCGCACACCGGCGTCGGGGTGGTGGCGCGGCTGATCGAGGCGTTCGGTGCGGGCGGGGTCAGTGCCGCGGTGGCGGTCGAGGAGGTCCCGGGCGAGGCCGTGTCGCGGTATGGCATTGTGGTCGCCGGGGCGGGCGGGGACGCCGGCGGGGCGCGCGGGGACGCAGGCGGGGCGCGCGGGGACGCAGGCGGGGCGCGCGGCGTCGCTGACGGGGCGGGCGGGGTCGGCGCCCGGGCGGCTGGTGGTGGTGCGGCTGGTCGTGGTGCGGCGGATGGCGGGGCGCTGGGTGGCGGCGTTCTGGAGGTGACCGACGTGGTTGAGAAACCCGACCCCGCGAGCGTCTCCAGCCGGCTCGCGATCGCCGCCCGCTACGTGCTCGGCCCGAGCGTGTTCGCCGCGTTGCGCGCGCTGACGCCCGACCGCTCCGGGGAGGTCCAGCTCACCGACGCGCTGCGGGCGGTGATCGCTCGCGGCGAGCGGGTGGTGGCGGTGCCCCTGGCCGCCGGCGAGCGCCGCCACGACATCGGCACGGTGGCGGGGTACTGCGCCGTGTTCCTCGAGTACGCGCTGACCGATCCGCGGTTCGGCTCGGCGCTGCGGGCGCGCGCCGCGGCCCTGCTCGACGGTGACGGCTGAGCGAGAGGCCGGGGTCGGGGTGGCGCCGGCTCGGGCCGCGCTGGCGGGAAACCCCTCCGATGGCTACGGCGGCGCGGTGCTGGCGGTCACGCTGCCGGACCACGGTGCCCGGGCGGTGGCGCGACCGGCGCCGGCGCTGGCGGTCAGCCCGGCCGTGCCGCTGGTCGAGGCCACCGTCCGGCGCTTCGCGCGCGAACTGGAGCCCGCCGCGCTCAGGACCTCGGTGCGGTGGAGCACATCGATCCCGCGCGGGGTCGGGCTCGGCGGCTCGAGCGCGATCGTGATCGCGACCTTGCGGGCCCTTTGTGACCTCTACGCGGTGAGGCTCGAGCCGATGTCGCTTGCGGCGTGCGCGCTGGCCGTCGAGACCGAGGACCTGGGGATCCCAGCGGGTCCCCAGGACCGGATCGCGCAGGCGCACGGTGGCGTGACGTTCATGGAGTTCGCGGGCGATCGCCCGTTCTGCGAGCAGCTCGGGTCGGGGCTGCTGCCGCCGCTGGTGGTCGCATGGCGAGAGCACGCGGCGGTGGATTCGGGTCCCGTCCACAGCGATCTGAGGGAGCGGTTCGCACGCGGCGAGCCGGGCGTCCGAGAGGCGATCTCGGCGCTGGCGGCGGCCGCCCGCGACGCTCGTGCCGCCCTGCTCGGTGGCGACCGGGGCGAGCTATCCCGCTGTGTCGACGCGAGCTTCGAGGCGCGGCGGGCGCTGATGACACTGGATCGCCGGCACGTCGAGATGATCGAGATCGCACGTGCAAACGACGCCGGCTCGAACTTCACCGGGTCGGGCGGCGCGATCGCTGCGGTTTGTCGCGACGATCGTCACCGGGCCGCCGTGGCTGAAGCACTTGCCGGCGCCGATTGCGGGCTGGTGTTTGTGGGGTAGTGGCTGGGGGGTTGGGTGTTGGTGGGGAAATTGTTGTCGGGGTAGTTGCTAGTTGCTGTAGTAGCCGTAGCCGCCGCCGTAGCCACCGCTGTAGCCGTAGCCACCGCCATAGCCGCCGCTGTAGCCGTAGCCACCGCCGGAGCCGTAGCCACCGCCGGAGCCGTAGCCGCCGCCGGAGCCGTAGCCGCCGCCGGAGCCGTAGCCGCCGCCGCTATAGCCGCCCGGTCCGTCGCCGTAGCCGCCGCCCTGAGTCCCGGGGTTCTGGCCGTAGACGCCGCTCGGGTAACCGGACCCGTCCGGGTATCCGGACCCGGCCGACCCGCTCGTGTCAGAGCTGTCGGCCTGGTAGGAGACCGAGAACGAGGATCCGTCGGATGACAGGCTGGAGGGCTGTGCGCCGGCCGAGGACCCGCCGCTGCCAACGGTGTCGCTGACGTAGCCGAGCTGATCGGACGAGCTGCTCAACGCGACCGGCTGGGCCGACCAATCCGAGTCCGCGATCGTTCCGGTGTGACCGTCGGCGGTCGCCGAGGCGCCGGTGAAGTTCACGGTCCCGAAGTCCGTCAGCGACAGCGGCTGGCAGTTGCCGGTCTGATCGCACGAGGACGGCGCCTCCGCGATCCACTCGGCGCTGGAAGCATCCGGCTGGCTCATCTGGAGGTTCTTGGTCGCCGACTGTCCCGTTGTCTGATCCGACAGCGAGACCGTCACGCTGGTCCCGTCGACCGCCACATGGGCCGAGATATGGTCGCCCGGATTGATTGTCAGCCCGAGCTTGACTGGCGCCGCGGGGACGAGCTCATACCAGGCGTAGTACTCGGTCTGACCGCCGTTCACGCAGTCCGCCTGCGTGCCGGTCTGCTCGAGCGCCTGCGAGTTGTTTCCCGCGCCGCCCAACCCGACCCAGAAGGCCGAGTAGGTGTCAGAGGAACCGCACTTCGCCGACGGCTGAACCCAGCTGCCGGAAACATCCGAGAACTGACCCGAGCCGGCGGGATTACCCGCGACATAACCGGACCAGTTCTCACTGACCGCCTCCTGCGTGCTCACGCTCGCAGCCAGAGCGGCCGGAGTGCCAACCGCGGCGAAGGCGCCGACGGCGGCGAAGGTGGAGATGATGTGACGCGCTTTCATGGTGATGAGAGCACTCTGATACACGCCCGTAAGAGAACATTCGGGAGTGCTGAAGAGGGGCGTACGAGGTTCCTAAGAGGTCGATATGGCGGGGCGTCGGCGCGGCGCGGCTGGTGGTGTCGCGGGCCGCTTTCGGGGGGTGGCGCGGCCGTCGTCGGCTTTGCAGCTGCCGCCGTCCGCGCTCTGGGTTGGGGAGGCACGAGGAGAGGCGCGCACCGAGGTCAGGAGACCCAAAACAACATGCTCAACTTCCCAAAGCCGACTGCGTGCCGGCGGTTTGGGAAATCAAGCATGGCTATCGTGCTCAACTTCCCGAACGCGCGCCGGCGATTTGGATTTGGGAAGTTGAGCGGGTTTTCAGGCGTCCGCCGGCGCCCTCCGGCGCCTCGCCGGCAGGCCAGCGCAGCCAGCCCCACTGGTCGCGGCGGACAGGAGCCAAAACGCCGGCGCCGAACTGTCAACCGTGAGCACCAGCCGGCTCGAGGCGTTCTCGGACGGCGTGATCGCCGTCGCGATCACGCTGCTCGTGTTGGACATCACGGTGCCGACGCTGAAGTCGGGGCAGACGCTTGGGCACGCGCTGGCGCGGAACTGGCCGCACTACGCCGCGTATGTGGTCTCGTTCATCACGATCGGGATCATCTGGGTCAACCACCACGCGATGATCAGCCGGCTGAGGAGGGTGGACCGGACAATCCTGTTGCTGAACCTGTTGCTGCTGATGAGCATCGGCCTGCTGCCGTTCGCGACCGCGCTGATGGCGGCGTACCTGAAGGGATCGGAGGGCGAGAACCTGGCGGCCGGGCTGTATGCCGGCGCGTTCCTGTTCATGGCGATCACGTTTGCGTCGCTGAACCGGCACATCCTGCTGGTGAAGGCGCATCTACTGTCGCCCGAGCTGCCCGAGGAGACACGCCGCCGGATCCTCCGGCGCAGCGTCTCCGGCCTGATTCCGTATGTGGTCGCGACCGCGTTCGCGGCCGTGTCGCCGTACGTCACGCTGGTGATCTGCGCCGCGATCGCCGCCTTCTATGCGTCACCATTGGGCAGCGGCGGCGTTACCGAGCAGGAGGAGCGAGATGGCGGGGAGACAGCAGGGCCGTGAGGTTCCGCGGGCGTCTGCGGTGCGCGATCGCCTTGCGACCGATACACAGATCGAACAGCTGACCGTGGGCCACGTCGCCGTGGTGGCGCGAGGCCAGGGCGGCGATCGTCAGGTCGATGGGCTCGGACACGGGTCGGCTCGGGAGGCTGTGGTCGATTTGTCCCCTCCACGAGGACAAATCGACCACGGCCTCCCCGGAGCGTGGCACGCGCCACTCCGCCCCCGACCGAGTCTTTACACCCCTCACAGAGTCTTTACACACCCGGCACGATTTTTACGCGCCCGGCACTCCTTGTTCCGCTTCTGCAAGGGTCTACTAAGTAATCGAGCGCCGTTCGACTAGTGGGCCGCGAGCGTCCGGCGGACCGCCGCCACCACCGCCACCGCGGCGCCACCGGCAAGCGCCGCGACGACCAGCGCCGAACGGGCGTCGCCGCGATGTTGCGCGACAACGCCGGCGATCGCGTTGCCGGCGCCGGTGCCCGCAGCGATCCCGGTGGACAGCCAGCCGAACGCCTCCGCGGCCGTGCGCCCCGGCGTGTGCCAATCGACGAGCAACGAGATCGTGGTCAGCGCCGGGTTGATCGACATGCCGGCGAGCAGCAGCAGGACGCCGAGTACGAGCAGGCTCGGTCCGAGGACCGCGACGGCGAGCCACGCCGTCGTCGATGAGAGCAGGAGCAGCAGGCGCAGCGGGGGTTCGGCGCGCCAGCGGACCGCGCCGTAGATCAGCGCCCCGAGGATCCCGCCGGCCGATAGCGCGGCGATCAGCAGGCCGCTCGCGGCCGGCTGGTGGCGGGCGCTCGCGATCGCAGGGGCCGCCACCTCGAGTGCTCCGAGCACCGCGCCGAGCAGCGTCGAAACGGCCACCAGCGCCCGGACGCCCGGTGAGCCCAGCACCCGTCCGCGCGTCCTCTCCCGGTCGGCCCTCCCGTCACCCGAGTCCGCGACCGACGCCGCGAAGGCGAGCGTGCCGAGGGCCGAGATCGCGGCGACCGCGATCACCGCCGCGGACGGGGAGGCAAGCGCGATCACGGCCGACAGGATCAGCGGTCCGGTGAGGATCGCGAGCTCCTGGGTCAGATAGACGAGGCTGTACGCGGCGGTGCGCTGATCCTCGGCGACTGCCTCGCCCCAGACCACGCGCATGCTGGTCGAGACGGGCGGTAGCGCCAGCCCCGCGATCACGCCGAGCACGACGAGCAGCCACCGAGGGCCGCCGGCGAGTATGACGATCCCGACCAGCGCGGCCGGATGCACCAGGCCGCAGACGGTCATCAGCGCCGCCGATCCCCGGACGTCGATCGACCTTCCCTGGATTGGGCGCGCGATCCCGGTTGCGACCGTCCCCGCACCGACTACCACGCCTCCGAGCGCGAGCGACCCGGTGTGACGGCTGATCACGAGGATGATCCCGACCGGGGCTGCGCCCTGCGTGACCTGGGCCAGCAGCCCGGTGGCCGCCTGCCAGCGCAGCCGCGGCTGCGCGATCAGGGTCCGGTAGGCGTGCGCCCGCACCGAGCGTCGCTATCGGCTCAAGCGCCGGGTCGCGTGAGCAGGCCGTACGCCTCGGGCCGCCGCGTGCGCAGGAACGGAAACAGCTCGAGCCAATCGCGACGTTGATCGAGGTCCAGGTCGGCAACCAGGACCGCGGGGTGGTCGCGCGGCGCCTGGACGAGCACGCGGCCATACGGGTCGGAGATGAAGCTCGAGCCGTAGAACGTCAGCGGTGGTTCGACCCCGATCCGGTTGATCGCGACCATGAAGGTCCCGTTGGCGACGCCGTTGGCGACGATCACCTGCTGCCACAGCGGTTGGGTGTCGAAGTCCGGGTGGTCGGGCTCCGAGCCGATCGCGGTCGGGTAGACGAGCACTTCGGCGCCGGACAGCGAATAGGCCCGCGCGAGCTCCGGGAACCACTGATCCCAGCAGGTCGGGCAGCCGAGCTCGACCCGCTGACCCGCGCCCAGCTCCAGCTCGGTCAGCGGGAACGGGTCGCCGTCGGCCGGACCCGGACGGAAATAGCGGTCCTCGTAGTAGCCCACCGTGATCGGGATGTGCAGCTTGCGCGTGCGCGACACGAGCCGGCCGTCGGGAGCGGCGACGATCGCGGTGTTGTACCCGAGTCCGTCCGGGCCGTCCGCACGCTCGTACAGCGAGGCGTGGACATACGCCCCGGTGGCCGCGGCGCAGCGCCGCGCGAACGTCGCCGTGCGGCCGCTGTGAAGGTCCTCGGGCGCGGCACCCGCCGCCGCGGGCCCGGCGGCGGTGATCGCGAAGTACCGCGACAGCGTCAGCTCCTGCAGGCACACGATCCGTGCGCCCTCGCCGGCGGCGACGCGGATCCCGTGCTCGAGGGCGGCCTCGTGCTCCGCCGGGTCGGAGTGCCAGCGCTCCTGCACGAGGCCGATCCGCAGCGGCTCGCGAGTCGCGGGACGGGTGCGGGCCGGCGAGGGCAGGGGCGGGTACGCCGTCAGCAGCGTCGGTTGCTCAGCCATGGCGGAGCGGCACCTGCTGGGTGATGCAGTGCGGCCCGCCGCCGCCGAACGCGAGCACCGCTCCCGGCACCGGCACGACCTCGCGCCCGGGGTAGGCACCGGCGATGATCGCGAGCGCATCGGCGTCGGTCGGGTCGCCGGACACGGGCACGATCACCGCACCGTTGACCACGTAGAGGTTCAGATACCCGATCGCGATCAGATCCCCCGCGATCTCGCCATACGGCAGAAATGGCAGCTCGATGACCTCGAGTCCGGCGAGCGCCAGGCGCGCGCGGTTCTCCTCGCAGTTTGCGTAATTGGCGTTCTCTGGCGCAACCGTCTGCAGCAGCACCTGACCGGGCCGGGTGAACGCCGCGATCAGATCGACGTGCCCGTCGGTGTCGCGGTCCTCGAGCAGCCCGTTGCCGAGCCACACGATTCGCTCGGCGCCGAGGTAGGTGCGCAGCGACTGCTCGATCTGTGCACGGTCGAGATCCGGGTTGCGGTTCGGGTTCAGCAGGCACTGCTCGGTCGTCAGCACCGTGCCTTCCCCGTCGCTGGCGATCGAGCCCCCCTCGAGCACGATCGGAGCCGCCACCACCTCGTCACCGAGGTGCCGGGCGACCAGGTCCCCGACGGCCGCGTCGCGATCCCACGGCGGGAACTTTTCGCCCCACGCGTTGAAGCGGAAGTGAACCGCGAGCCGGCGGCCGTCGTCGCGGTAGACGTAGATCGGGCCGATGTCACGCAGCCAGGAGTCGTCGAGTGGCAGCTCGACGACCTCGACCCCGGCGCCACACGCGGCCCGCGCTGACGCCGCGTCCTCCCCGGCGTTGGCGATCATCGTGACTGGTTCGAACGCGGCGATCGCGTTCGCGACGGTGGCGTAGTCGCGGCGCGCCAGGGTAAGCGTCTCACCCCACAGCTCCCGCCGGCAGGGCCACCCCATCACCGTCCGCTCGTGCCGCTCCCACTCGGCCGGAAGCCGAACCTTGGTCTGCAGCTGGGCCTCGAATGTCATACCGGAACGCTACCTGTCAGGTAATTGAGGGGCGAGGCCTGCACGGCGATCATCGTCCGCGCAGTCAGTTCAACCGCGAATCCCAGAGGAGCAGTGACGATGGCCGGTTTCCAGGATCTAGCCGAGCGCTACATCGAGGGTTTCAACGAGACCGACCCGGAGCGGCGCCACACGCTGGTCGAACAGCTGTACACCGCGGACGCTCGTTACACCGACCCCGGGGTGGCGCTGGAGAACCGGGATCAGATCGAGGCGTTCATCGCCGGCGTGCAACAGCAGTTCCCGGGTTACACGTTCACGGTCGGGGGCGCGGTCGACGCACATCACTCGCAGGCGCGCTTTACCCGCAACGCGACCCCGCCCGGCGCGTCCGAGCCCGACTACATCGGCTTCGACGTCCTGATCGCGGAGGACGGGCAGGTGCAACGGGTGTACGGGTTCATCGACAAGGCGCCAGCGGCGTAACGGCGCCCGGCGGGCGCAGAGTGCAACGTCCCTCGCGAGAGCATCAAGCAACTTCCGGGACGCTGCGCTAGCCCCGTTTTCCGCGTAACAAAATGGGGCTAGCTCGACGGCCTCAGGCAGATGGCCCGGTGACGGTCGCCGCGCCGGCCTGCGGGTTCCCCTCTCCCGCGGCGACCGTCCCACCTACCTCCGGGGGCAAGCCATCCCCCTGAACAAGATCTGGATTCCATGAGAACGCGTACTCCGGCCGGTCGTGGTCTCGCCACGCAGCCGTCAGCGCAAGCGGCTTGAACGTGTCCCACATCACGGCCAGCTCGTCGGTCCGCGTGGCGCCGAGCGCGCGCTCGACCGCGCCGGGCTGGGGACCGTGCGGCAAGCCCGAGGGGTGCAGCGTGATGCAGCCGATCTCGACCCCCTTGCGCGCCGCGTAGTCGCCTTCGGCGTAGAACATCACCTCCTCGGACTGGATGTTCGAGTGGTGGTAGGGCAGCGGTACCGCGGCGGGATCCCAGTCGAGCAGCCGGGGCGCGAACGTGCAGAGCACGAACCCGGGGCCCTGGAAGGTCTGATGTGTCGGCGGTGGCAGATGGAAGCGGCCCGCGCGAGGCTCGAAATCGCCGGCGTTGAACGCGTACGGCCAGACGTAGCCGTCCCAGCCGACGACGTCGAACGGGTGGCGATCGAGCTCGTACTCCTGCAGCCCGCCGCGCACCCGCACGAGCAGCCGGTATGACCCGGCTTGGTCGAAGGTCTCCAGCTCCTGCGGTCCGCGGAAATCACGCTGTGAGAACGGCGCATGCTCGAGCAGCTGCCCGTAGCGGTTGCGGTACCGCGACGGCGTCTCGATCTCTCCCGGCGTGTGGAACACGAGCCAGAACTGCTCATCGGAGGCCGAGTCGGAGTCGGAGTCGAGCTCCCACGTCACGGTCGTGCCGCGCGGAATCACGAGGTAGTCCTTCTCGGCGAACGGCACCCGTCCGAACACCGTCCGCATCACGCCACCGCCGCGGTGCACGTAGATGACCTCGTCCCCCGACCCGTTGCGGTAGAAGCCCTCGAACGCCGCCGAGGGCTTGGCGATCGACATCTCCAGATCGCCGTTGAACATCAGCAGGCGGCGACCGGTGACCGGATCGCCGCCGGCCGGCAGCGCCCTGAAATCGCCCAGCCTGTGCACGTGGGCGGGGGGCACCCACTCGTCGTACTCGAGCGCCGTGAAGCTGCCGGTCCCGGCGATCCGGCACGGCGAGCCGAGGTGGTAGAGGATCGACTCGTTGCCCGAGAAGCCCTCGTAGCCCATCACCTCCTCGACTAGCAGCCGCCCGTCGTCCCGGACCTGTACGTGACGCTTGCGCGGGACCCGGCCGACCGCCGCATAGCGCATCAGAGGTTCCCTCGCATCGCCTGTTCGCGCTCGATCGCCTCGAACAGGGCCTTGAAGTTCCCCTCGCCGAACCCACGTGCGCCGTGACGCTCGATCAGCTCGAAGAAGATCGTCGGGCGATCGCCGAGCGGAGCGGTGAAGATCTGCAGCAGATATCCCTCGTCGTCACGGTCGACCAGGATCCCCAGCCTGCGCACATCTTCCAACCGCTCGTTGATCTCCCCGACCCTGCCCGGAACTTCCTCGTAATAGCTGTCCGGCGTGCGCAGGAAGCGGATCCCGCCGTCGCGCAGCTCGGTCACGGCGCGCACGATGTCATCGGTGCTCAGGGCGATGTGCTGCGCCCCCGGACCCTCGTAGAACTCGAGGTACTCGTCGATCTGTGACTTGCGCTTGCCCTCGGCCGGCTCGTTGATCGGGAACTTGACCCGACCGTCGCCGTTCGTCACGACCTTGGACATCAGCGCCGAGTACTCGGTCGAGATCGCCTCGTCGGTGAAGTGGATCATCTCGGTCATGCCGAACACATTCTCGTAGTAGCTCACCCACTCGTTCATCGCCCCGAGCTCGACGTTGCCGACGATGTGATCAATCCCGTCCAGCAGGCCCCGCCGGCCCGGCGCGTCGCCCGCGAGCGGCGAAGCCACGAACCCCGGCAGGAACGCGCCGCGATACGCGGACCGATCGACGAACCGGTGAATCGTCTCACCATAGGCGGCCACATCGGCGAGCACGGCGCGACCGCCGCGGTCACTCACCTCGTGGGGCTCGACCAGGCCCTCGGCTCCGCGCGCGGTCGCCTCGTGGAAGGCGCGCTCGACGTCGGGGACAGACAGCGCGATCACCCTGACGCCGTCGCCGTGGCGCGCATGGTGGCGGGCGACGTCCGTGTCAGAGTGCAGCGCGCCGGTCAGGACGAAGCGGATCTCGCCCTGCTCGACGACGCGCGAGATGCGCTCGCGCGACCCGGTCTCGAGTCCCAGGTAGGCGACCTCGCGGAATCCGAACGCGTGGCAGAAGTAGTAGCTCGCCTGGGCCGCGTTGCCGACCCACAGCTCGACGTGGTCGATCCCGTGCAGCGGCATGAAGTCCACGCCGCGGGCCGCCGTGGCGGGCTCAGAAGTCGTCGCCATCGATACCTCCTAGTCGCTCGGCTGCCAGCTCCCTGGCGGCAGTGAGCGTGTTGCTGTCGGTGCGGCCGGCGCGGACATAGATCTCCGCAAGGCTGTCGGCGATCCCCTCGATCGCCCGCTCGACCCGCCCTCTGTCAAACCCGCGGAGCTCGTCCGCGACCGCGATCAGTCCGCCCGAGTTGATCGCGAAGTCCGGTGCCCACACGATCCCGCGGTCACGCAGCGCGTCGGCGACCGAATCGTCCGCCAGCTGGTTGTTCGCGGCGCCGGCGACGATCGGAACCGTCAGCCGGTCGATCGTGTCGTGGTCGAGCACGCCGCCGAGTGCGCACGGCGCGAGCACGTCGGCCTCGACCCCGAGCGCCTCGTCGGGCGCGACCCAGCTCGCCCCCACCATGTACCTCGCCAGCCCGCGCTTACGGTCGTTGGTGTCGGTCAGCACCAGCCGTGCGCCCGCGTGATGCAGTCGCATCGCGAGCTCGCTGCCGACGTGACCGAGGCCGATGATCACCACCCGGCGCCCGGCAACCGACCCGCGCAGCGACGCGCGGATCGCGACCTCGACGCCGTGGGCCGTGTATGCGCTCGGGTCGCCCGCGCCGCCGTGGGCAACCGGGCGGCCGGTGACGTGCCTGGTGAACCGGGTCAGGTAGACCATGTCCTGGACCTGGGTGCCGACGTCCTGCGCCGTCACGTAGCGGCCGCCGAACGACTCGACCAGCTCGGCGAAGTCGTGCAGCATGTTCTCCCGGTCGCGACCCACGGGCGGCGAGCCCATGCGGAGCGCGATCACCGCCTTGGCGCCGCCGAGCCGCAGCCCCGCGATCGCGGCCTTCAGGGTCATCGCGCCGGCCAGCCGTTCGGCGTCCCGCACCGCGTCATCACTACCCGCGTAGGTCCACATCCGACAGCCGCCGAGCGCGCGGCCCTCGACGGTGTGGTGTACGGCCACGACCATCGTCAGGCCGGAGCGGCGACCCTGCCCGACGCGGACCTCCTCGAACTCCGGCACCGACAGGGTGTGCTCGGACGCGAGCACGCTCACGGCGCGATCACCGCGGCCCCCGAGCGCATCGCCGCAATCGATTCGTCGCTACAGCGGCGGAAGAAACCCCCCACGACCTCGACGACCTCCTGGACCGCCTCGGCGCGATACAGGACCGGCTGGTAGGCGGTGATGTCGTAGTCCGCACTGCCCATCGCGAGCAGGTCGAGCGACCGGTGCTCCATCGTCCGGAACTCCTCGATCTCGCCGAAGCTGGACAGGATCCCGGCCCCGTACGCGCGCAGCTCCCCGTCCTCGACCACGGTCCCGAACTCGAGCGAGAACCAGAACACGCGAGACAGGAACTTGAGGTTCTCCGCGTCCTGCAGGCGCCGGGCGGCGGTCCCCGCGAGCCGGTGCAGCGCTCCGAACGTCGGGGTGGCCAGCAGATGGCCGTGACCGATGACCTCGTGGATGATGTCCGGCTCGGGCGTGTACAGCGGCACGGCCGGGTGACGCACGTACTGCGTCGAGTAGAACAGCCGATCGGCGAGCGAGCCGTAGAACAGCTCGAGCGGGACCAGTCCGGCCGCGGGGAGATAGCGCCAGCCGGTCAGCGGCGCGATCAGGCGGGAGATCTCATCGAGGCCGGGGATATGGTCGGCCGGCATCGAGACGCGCGCCTTCGCCTCCCTGTACTCGTGGACCGCGTAGCGCTCGTGCTTGCCGGCAAGCTCGCGGCATACGGTGCGCCACACGTGCTGTTCGTCGTCGGTGTAGTCGATCACCGGTGATGGTTCGCCGTATCGCCACGCGAGTGCGGCCGCGGCGATCTCGTTGCGGCGGGCGCGGTAGCGGGGGTCGTTGGCGCCCGGGTGGTCGTGCGCCAGGTGAACCGTGACCGCGCCGGCGTCATCGGTGGTCACAGGTGAGTAGAGCTGTGCCTCTTCGTACATCCCTCACGGTTCGGTGTAGCACCAGCGCCCTTTCGCTGCAAGTCTGTCCAGTGCAGGGCGTCAAAGTGCTCAAGAATGTTTCCAATGCGGCTAGGATCCTGGTCAAGTTGACCAGCATCGACCAGCTCGACGCGCGCCTGATCGCAACCCTGCGCGAGAACTTCCGGATCGGCCTGCTGGAGGCCTCGCGGCGGTTGAACGTCGCCCGGGGCACGGTCCAGGCACGCCTGGCGAAGCTCGAGCGCCGCGGCGTGATCATCGGCTATGGACCGGAGATCGACCCGCGTGCGCTCGGCTACTCGATCACCGCCTTCGTCCTGGTCGATCTCGCACAAGGACAGCTTCCGGAGGCCGTGGCGGTGATGGAGGCGATGCCCGAGATCCTCGAGTCGGACGCGATCAGCGGTCCCCACGATCTGATCTGCCGGATCGTCGCGCGCGACACCGCGCACCTCCAGGAGCTGGTCAACGAACTGCTGCGGACGCCGGCGATCCAGCGCTGCACGAGCTACATCGTGCTCTCGCGCCAGGTCCCGCCCCGCACTGGCCCGCTCGTGGCGGCGACCGGCGAACGGGCGCCGTAGGCTCCGGCCCCGCCGGCGCGGGGCTCAGGCCAGGTGCATGCGATGCGCGACCGCCGCGGCCTGCGTGCGGCTCTGGACCCCGAGCTTGCCGAGGATCCTCGACACGTGGACGCTGGCGGTCTTCTCGGCCATATACAGCGCCGTGCCGATCTGACCCGTCCCCGTTCGGACAGCGCCGTGACCTCATCCGAGAGCCACCGAGAGCCGAGCCGGTGGCCAGCCTCGAGCGCCGCCCGCGCCGGGCCGCCGGCCGCCGCTCGATCGCCCGCCTCGACGTACGCCTCGGCCTCGCGCCAGCGCGCGAGCGCGACCGGGTACGGACGGTCGATTGCCTCCCAATGCTCGCCGGCCTTGCGCCACAGCGCTGGATCGCTCCGGCCCCGAGCCCGTGCCAGCTCCGCGGCTCCGCTTGCGAGATACGCCTTCTCGACCGGCCCACCGGCCGCCGCCGCGGCCCGTAGCCGCTGGATGTGGATCCGCCCGCGGGCGACCGCGTCGCGCTCCTCGCGCTTCTCGCGCAGGTCCCGCCCGCGCTGGGCGAAGTCGGCCTCGACGCTCACGCCGACCGCGGTCACGTGCGCGATCCGGGCGACATCGTCGGTGCACACCTCGATCCGGTCGAGCGTCTCGGCGACCGCGGCGCGCGCGCCGGCCAGCTCGCGGCGGCGCCGGCGAAGCTCGCCGAGCAGCGCCCCGAGCACCCCGATCCACTGCGGCTGGGACGACAGCGCGACCAGCGGCTCGACCTCGGTCAGACAGCGTGCCGCCGCGTCCTCGTCCCCCTCCCCGAGGGCGAGGTCCGCCTCGCGGATCAAGCGAAAGATCAGAGAGATGCCGCTCAGTCGCGACGGTGGTGGCGTGAGGTGGGCACGGGAACCGGCCCAGTCTCCCACCTCGAAGGAGAGCTCGGCGACGGTCATCATCAGCCACTCGTGGGTCCCCTTCAGGCGGGCAGGAGTCGAGGCGAGTCCTTCGCGCGCGATCTCGAGCGCCTCGCGCGTGCGACCGGCGAGACTCAGGGCATCGGCGAGATTGCCGTACGCGAACGCGGCGCTGTCGAGGTCGTCCGCTTGGCGTGCGATCTCGATCGCACGCCACAGCTGCGCCGCGCCGTCGTCGACGCGACCGGTCACGATCTGAGTCATCCCGAGCGTGTTCAGCACCTCGGCCTCGGAGGTCCTGTCGCCCGCGGCGATCGCGGCGGCGAGCGCCTCCTGCCCGTCACGCTCCGCCTCGCGGTAGCGCCCCCGCAGGTGCTGGGTCCGCGCCAGCCACGCGAGCAGCGAGGCACGCTCGCTGCTGACCTCGCCGTCGGGGAGCATCGCCAGCGCGCGCTGCGCGGTCTCCAACCCCTCACGGCCGCGGTTCGCGGTCCACTGCACCCGCGCGAGCCGGGCGAGCAGCGCCGCGTACCGGCGGGGATCGGCCTGCGGATCGAGCTCGGCCACAGCGCTCTCGAGCAGCACCTCGGCCCGCCCGCGGTCGCCGGCGAACGAGTGCGCACGGGCCGCGAGCCTGAGCACCTCGACGTGATCGAGCTGCGCGACCTCGACGGCATCCGGGACCCGCGGCCACAGCTCCAACGCCCGTTCCGCGAGATCGGCGGCGTCGCCGTAAGCACGGATCGCCCCGGCTGCGCGGGCCGCACGGAGCGCCGCCCCCAGCGCCGCCGGCTGGTCGCCGGCCGCCGCGTAGTGCGCCGCGATCGTCGCGGCGACGCGCGCCGAGCCGCCCTCGGCGCCGTCGACCATCGCCTCGAGCGACCGCGCCAGCGCCAGATGCAGCTCGCTGCGCTCACCGGGCAGCAGATCGTCGTATAGGGCCTCGCGCAGCAGCGCGTGGCGGAATCGCAGCAGCCCATCGTCGTCGGCGACCAGGACCTGCTCGGCGACCGCGTCGCGCAGCGCGGCCTGCAGGTCCTCGTGCTCGATCCCCGTCACCTCGGCGATCGTCGCCTCGGCGAGCGCGCGGCCGGCCGCGATCGCCCGGGCGGCCCGCTGGGCGTCGGCCGACAGTCGTTCGATCCGGAGCATGAACGCGTCCCGGAGGCTGCGCGGCGTGGCGCCGCGACCGTCGAGGCCCGCGGCGAGCAGCTCCTCGGTGTACAGCGGGTTGCCCTCGCTGCGGGCGAACAGCCGCTCGACCAGCTCCTGGCTGGGCCGGTCGCCGAGGATGTCGGCCAGCACCTGGGACAGCTCGTCGCGATCGAACGGCTCGAGCTCAATCCCGCGCACCCGGTCGAGTCGCTCGAGCTCCGCGAGCAGCGGCCGCACGGGGTGGCGCCGATGCAGCTCGTCGGTCCGATAGGTCAACAGGATCAGGAGCCGTTCCTGTCGCAGGCTGCGGGCCAGGAACGCCACGAATGTCCGCGTCGAGCGGTCGGCCCAGTGCATGTCCTCGAGGATCAGCACCACCGGCGCGATCTCGCTCAGCAGCTCGAACAGCTCGAGCAACGCCTCGAACAGACGCAGCTGAGCCGACGCGTCACGGCGCTCGTCGAGCGGCTCGCCGTCCTGGAGTCCGGGCAGCAGCGCCGCCAGCTGTGCGAGGCTGGCGCGACTCAGTGCCTGGAACGCCGGGTGGCGTTCGCGGACGAGGGAGCGCAGCGCCGCGATCAGCGGCGCGTACGGAAGCTCTCCCGCACCCTGATCGACTCCCTCGCCGCGGAGGATCACCGCTTCCTGGTGAGCCGGCTGCCGCTCGAACTGACCCACCAGCCGGGTCTTGCCGATTCCCGACTCGCCCCCGAGCAAGACCAGCGTCGGGCGGCCGGCCGCTGCCTCAGCAAACGCCAGCTCCAGCTCCGCTAGCTCGCCCACCCGCCCCACGAACTGGTTGCTTGTGAGCCTCGCCCGCATCGCTGAAGTATCGCCAGAAGGCAAGTCGGCGCACGCTGCGCGCCCGGCGCCGCCGGAACGCGATCGCCCGCCGCTCTCGGTAGGCGGCTCGCCGGAGGTCATCGACGTACGCCTCGGATATCGCTCTGCTGATGTTCGGGTGCATCTTGTGCTCCTCTCGGTCGAATCCGCGCCTGGTCAGCATGAGCTGAGAAGCGGGTTCGTACATCGGGAGAATGCAGCCGGTTCGGACCGGTGACCCCTTACCTGCGTTTGGGTACCCCTTACTTCGCCTACCCTGCGACGGGTACGGCTTCCGGTGCCAGCTCGCCCGCCGACAGCGGGCTCGCGTCGGAGCGCGTCGCGGTCGCGATCTCTTCGCCGGTCACGCTCTGGGGATGGTGGCAGGCGGCGAGATGGCCGCCGACGTACTCGGTCAGCTGCGGCTCGACCTGATGGCAGATATCGGTCGCACGCGGGCAGCGCGTGTGGAAGCGACAGCCCGACGGTGGGCGGATTGGGTTGGGGGGCTCGCCGCCCACGATCGGGCGATCCCGGGCCCGGTTCTCCTCCGGATCGGAGATCGGGATCGCCGAGAGTAGCGCTGATGTGTATGGGTGGATCGGCTTGTCGTACAGCTCTTGCGCGGGCGAGACCTCCATCAGCTTGCCGAGATACATGACAGCGATCCGGTCGGATACATGTCGCACCACGCTCAGATCGTGGGCCACGAACACGTAGCTGAGGTCGAGCTGTTCCTGCAGCTCCTCGAGCAGGTTGACGACCTGTGCCTGGATCGAGACGTCTAGCGCGGATACGGGCTCGTCGAGCAGGATCAGGGTAGGGTTGACGGCAAGCGCGCGCGCGATTCCAATCCGCTGGCGCTGGCCGCCTGAGAACTCGTGTGGGAAGCGGTTCAGGTGCTCGGCGTTGAGACCGACACGTGTGAGCAAGCGTCTGGCTTCAGGCTCGATCTGGTCCCTTGCTATGCCGCGCAGCCTGAGCGGCGTGGCGAGGATCTGCACGACACGCTTGCGCGGGTTCAGCGAAGCCTGCGGGTCCTGGAAGACCATCTGCATCTCCTTGCGGACCGGCTGCAGAGCGGCCCGGCCCGCGTTGGTGATGTCTGCGTCGCGGAAACGGATCGCGCCGCTGGTGATCGGGACGAGGTTCGCGAGGGCTCGGATCAACGTTGTCTTCCCACAGCCTGATTCGCCGACGACCCCGAGCGTCTCGCCGTTCGCGAGCGCGAACGAGACATCATCGACCGCGTGGACCGCGCCCACTTTGCGATCGATGATCAGGCCTGCCTTGATCGGGAACAGGACCCGCAGATGGTCGACGTCGAGCAGGGCGCCGTTCCCAGCCGTCTGGCCCGTGTCCGGCTCCTCACCACGCCAGGCGCCGGGGTTTGCGGTCCACGCGCCGTCCTGTTGCGAGTCACCGCCCGTCATGAGATCACCGTCTCAGGACTCGCCAGGCCGATCTGGTCGCCCACCTGCCGCAGGGTGCGCTTTTGCTCGAGCTCGAGCCAGCAGCGGTCAAGGTGCGAGGACGAAGCGGGGTCGCGGGCGATCAGCTCAGGAACCTCGGTGCAGCGGTCGAACGCATGCGGGCAGCGCGGGCGAAAATGGCACCCCTCGGGCGGCGCGAGCAGCGACGGCGGCAGGCCAGGGATCGCAGGAAGGCGCTGGCTGCGGTCGCGATCGATCCGCATGATCGAGCCGAGCAGACCCCAAGTGTACGGGTGCAGGGGGTCGTAGAAGATCTCGTCGAGGCTGGCCTGCTCCACCACGCGGCCGGCGTACATCACGAGCACGCGATCGGCGATGTCCGCGACGACGCCGAGATCGTGGGTGACGAGGATGATTCCCGCGCCCGTTTCGTCGCGCAGCCGGCGCAGCTCGTCGAGTATCTGCGCCTGAATCGTGACGTCGAGCGCGGTCGTCGGCTCGTCGGCGATCAGCAGCTGCGGCGAGCAGGACAGCGCCATTGCGATCATCACGCGCTGGCGCATGCCGCCGGAGAACTCGTGTGGATAGGAGCGCAGCCGTTCGCGTGCGCGTGGGACCCCCACCCGCTCCATCAGATCTACTGCGCGGTCGAGCGCCTGCGCCTTGGAGGTATCCGGTTCGTGCGCCCGGATCTGTTCGATGATTTGATTCCCCACCCTGTGAACCGGATTGAGCGAGCTCATGGGGTCCTGGAAGACCATCGCGATCTGGTTTCCCCGGACCTTTTGCAGCTCCGAGTCGGGCGCGGTGATCAGATCACGACCACCGAACATGGCACTGCCCTCAAACCGCGCATTTGGTCCGCGGGTCAGTCCCATCAGGGTCATCACCGAGACCGACTTGCCGGAGCCGGATTCGCCGACGATCGCGACCACTTCGCCGGCCGCGACGGAGAACGAAACGCCATCGACTGCATGCACTACCCCGTCCTCGGTGGCGAACGAGACGCGCAGGTCCTCGACCGCGAGGAGTGGATCGGCCGGCATCGTCAGATCAGCCTGATTCGCGGGTCCAGGAACGCGTAGAGGATGTCGACCAGCGCGCCGAGCAAGACCACGAAGAAGGCCGTGAACATCGTGATGACCAGCACCGGAGGCACGTCGAGAGCACTGATCGAATACGCGGCGAACTGGCCCACGCCGTGGAGGTTGAAGACCGACTCGGTCAGGATCGCGCCGCCGCCGATCACAGCCGCGAAGTCCAGCCCGAACAGGGAGACGACCGGGATCAGCGAGTTGCGCAGGATGTGGTGGATCAGCACCTGGCGCTCGGACAGCCCCTTGGCGCGGGCGGTGCGGACGTAGTCCTCGTGCATCGTGTCGAGGATCGTCGAGCGGAGCACCCGCGAGTAGATGCCGATGAACAGCACCGAGAGCACCAGCCATGGCGCGATCAGGTGCCTGAACCATTGCCACGGATTTTGGGTCAGGGGAACGTATCCGCCGAGCGGGATGATGTTGGCCTTGTACCCGAGGTAGTAGATCGCCAGCGCGCCGAGGAAGAACGGCGGGCTCGAGACGCCGACGAACGCCAGCACGGTCAGGCCCCGGTCGGCGAACTGCCCGGCCCTGATTGCCGTGATCACCCCGAACAGGATTCCAAGCCCGAGCCAGATGATCCCGGCTCCGATCGCCAGCGAGAACGTGGCCGGCAAGCCTTGGCGGATCGAGTCGAGCACGTTCACGCCCTGTGAGTAGGAGACGACGGTGCCGCTGAGGATCTGGCCCATCGTCTTGATGTACTGGACATAGATCGGCTTGTTGAACCCCCACACGCGCCGGATCTCCGCGATCGTGGTCGCGTTGGCGTGCTGCCCACCGATGCGCGCCGCAGGATCGCCGTTGGGGATCACCTGGAAGATCAGGAACGTCAGCACCGAGATCACGAACAGCACCCCGATCGCGGCGATTGTGCGGCGGACGACGAACCGCGCCATCAGCGGCCCACCCTAACCTTCGCACGTGGGTCCAGCGCGTCCCTGACCCCGTCGCCGAAGATGTTGATGCTCATCACCGCGAGCACCAGCATGAGGCCGGGCACCAGCACCAGGTGGAACGACGCCGGGATGATCCGAATCCCGTCGGCGAGCATCGTTCCCCACGAGGGATTCGGCGGCTGGACACCTGCCCCCAGATATGACAGGCCCGCCTCGAGCAGAATCGCGTTGGCCAGGATCAGCGGGATGAAGACAATGATCGTCGAGGCCAAGTTGGGCAGGATCTCTGTGGCCATGATCCGTGCATGGCTCAGTCCCATCACGCGGGCGGCGTCGACAAATTCTCGCTCGCGAAGGAGAAGGACCTGGCCGCGGACGGGCTTCGCGACGTACGGGATGTACACGAATCCGATCACGAACGCGGGAACCATCAGCGAGTTCCCGTGCAGCGGGCCGATCCCGCCGAGCGCGAATGAGACCCCGAGCGCGACCCCGAGGATGTAGACGGGATACGCCCAGATCACGTCGAGCATCCGCGTGAGGGTTCCGTCGACGATGCCGCGCGCGTATCCCGCGATCAGGCCGATGATCGTCGCCAGGATCATCGTGATCAGCATCGCCACCGCCCCAACCTCCAACGAGTTTCGGCCGCCGTACAGCAGCCGCACGGCTTCGTCACGCCCGTTGAAGTCGGCGCCGAGGAAGAACTTCGAGTGCCACGTCGGACCGATCGGGAGGCCGATCGTGTTGACGACGTACGTCAGCTTCCCTCCGATCTCGATCTGCTCCGTGATGTGGTTGTCGTTGGGCCCGGTGCGGGCGATGTCGCTCGCGTACACGGGGGCGAGGAGACAGAGCACAACGATCACCAGGAACACGCCACCCCAGAACAGTGCGACCTTGTTACGTCGCAGCCGCCGCCACGCAAGCTTGTACGGCCCCGTGCCGGCTGGGAGCTTGCCCTCCCCCTCCTCGTGCACCAGCGCAGCCGGCACGCCGGTTGAGAACTCAGTTCCCGTCGCCTCAGTGGCGCGTTCGATTGCCATCTTCCTCGTCCGTAAGCCTAGACCGCTGGGAGCTCGAGAGACGCAAGTCCGCCGCTCGAGCTCCCCTCTACGGGTCTACTTCAAACGCAACGTCAGCCAGTCCCAGCCATACACCTGATGGAGCACGGCGCTGGCGTAGTCGATCCGATTGGAGGTGAACTTCGGGAATGACGCGTAGCCGAAGACGGCGAAGTACGCCTTCTGCGCCGCGTAGTAGTCGAGTTGCG
>CAWJIO010000010.1:0-193019 GCA_963842995.1 uncultured Solirubrobacterales bacterium
CGCCGTGTCGGCATCCTGACCACAGGCCCGTGCTACGTTGGCCTTGGTGGTCCAGCGAGTGGTGAGCGATGGGATGCGCACGTACTACGACCGCCGCGCGCGCGAGTACGACGACTGGTGGCGCCGCACCGGCCTGTTTGCGGAGCGGGCGCGGCCGGGCTGGAAAGCCGAGGTCGACCGGCTGGTCGAGGTCGTGCGGACACTTCCGCCCGCGCGGGTCCTGGATGTCGCCTGCGGCACCGGCTTTCTCACTCGCCACCTGCGGGGCGAGGTCACGGCGCTCGACCAGAGCCCGCAGATGGTCGAAGTGACTGCTGCGCGCATCCCGGGCGCCCGCGTCGTCCAAAGCGATGCCGTCCCCCTGCCGTTTGGTTCTGAGGAGTTCGATCGCGTGTTCACCAGTCACTTCTACGGTCACCTGCTCGACGGCGAGCGCCGGGAGTTCCTGGCGCAGGCGCGTCGGGTCGCCGGCCAAGTCGTGGTCGTCGACTCCGCACGTCGCCAGGACACGGGCGCCGAGCAGTGGCAGGAGCGCGTCCTCAATGACGGTTCGCTGCACCGCGTTTATAAGCGCTTCTTCGGCGGTGCCGAGCTTGCGGCCGAGTTGGGCGACGGCGAGATCCTCCACGACGGCCGCTGGTTCGTCGTCGTTGCCGCTTGAAGCCCGCGGCCGCGCCGCCGCGGTTTGACGCTTGGCCGGCCAGGGCAGCCAACGGTCAGGTCACAGATTGAGGGCCGGATCGCAAGCGCGCGCGCCGATCTGGCCTAAGATCGCGTGGTCGAGTGAAGAGGCTCCACACGAGGAAAGGGTGAACAGATGGCAATCGCAGAGAAACGTAGCTCGGCGCTGCCCGTCGGCGGCGAGAAGCTGAAGGGTCGCGTCGCCCTCGTCACAGGTGGCACGCGCGGAATCGGGGAGGCGATCTGTCGCAGCCTTGCCAATCAAGGTGCGGCGATCGCAGCCGGGTACTCGCACGACGTGGACCGCGCCAACAGCTTCCGCGCCGAGCTCGAGCAGATCGGGGTTCACGCCACCATCCATCAGGGCAACGTGGCCTTGCAGGAGGATTGCGAGCGCACGGTCGCCGAGGTGATCGACGAGCACGGGCGGCTCGACATCCTCGTCAACAACGCCGGCATCACCTCTGACCGGGCGATCCTGAAGATGAGTTATGAGGACTGGTCCAAGGTCCTCGCGGTGAACCTGTCGGGAGCGTTCCTGATGTCGAAGGCCGCCCTGGAGCACATGCTCGAGCGGGGCACCGGGCGGATCGTCAACATGTCCTCGCTCATTGGCCAGATCGGGAACATCGGACAGACGAATTACGCAGCCTCGAAGGCGGGCATGTTTGGGCTGACGAAGTCACTTGCACGGGAGGCGGCGTTCAATCTCAAGAAGGCGGGCAAGCTCGACCCGGACAGCATCAATGTGACCGTCAACGCCGTCGCCCCCGGATTCATCGAGACCGAGATGCTCGACTCGGTTCCCGAGAAGGTACTCGACAAGATGCGTTCCCAGATCCCCCTTGGGCGGCTTGGCCACGCCGACGAGATTGGACGCGTCGTGCATTTCCTGTGCGCCGACGCATCCTCGTACATCACCGGGCAGGTGTGGGCGGTTAACGGCGGCCAGGAGATGTGAACCGGCGGCGGCTGTTCAGAACATCGGCGGGCGGCGGTGCGCCCACGGGCGTGCGGCTTCGATCTGGGCGGCGAGCGCGTACAGCACATCCTCGGCTCCGATCCGCCCGACGAGCTGAACGCTGAGCGGCAGGCCGTCGGCGGCGAAGCCGGCCGGCACCGCCACCGCCGGCTGGCCGGTGATGTTGAACACGGCCGTCCACGGCGTGAACCTGGCCGCGCGGTCAAACGCGACCGGCGCCGCGCGCCCGTAGCCGCCCTCGGCGGCGATCGCGGTCCGCGCGAGCGCGGGCGTCAGCAGCACGTCGATGTCCTCCCAGACGGCGAGCACGCGCTCGGTGGTGGCGGCGCGCAACGGCCCCCGGAGCCGCTCCCGGCGGCGGGCGGAGACGGTGAACCGCCCGAAGGCGGCCATCTGCCGGCTCGAACGCTCGAGCTTGGAGCGATCGGGTACGAGCAGCGACTCCTCGTAGATTCCCCGGGTCCAGGTCTGAGTGAACTCGGTCGCTCCGAGTAGCGGGTAAGCGGGGTCGCGTTCGAGCAACTCGTGGCCCAACTGCTCCAGTAGCAGCCCGGTCTGCTCCCACGCATATCGCTGGTCGCCCGACAGCGACGCGATCAGTCCCGGCGGCGTCTTGCGCGAGAGGCCGATCCGCAAACGGCCGGGAGCCGAATCGCAGGCGGCCACGAGCGGCGCCGGGAAGGGCTCCGCCATCGCGTCGAGCAGCAGCGCGCTGTCGCGGACCGAGCGCGCCAGCGGCCCGTATGTGGCGAGCCCAAGCCAGCCCTCGCTCGCCGGTGCCATCGACACGCGTCCCCGCGTCGCCTTCATCCCGACCAGCCCACAGCAGGCCGCGGGAATCCTGATCGAGCCGCCGCCGTCGGACCCGGTCGCGGCCGGAACCATCCCGGCGGCGACCGCGGCGGCCGAGCCACCCGAGGAGCCCCCCGGCGTGCGAGCCAGATTCCAGGGATTGCGCGTGATCCCGTTCGCGTCACTCGCGGTCCACGGAAAGATCGTCAGCTCCGGAACGTTCGTGATCGCGACCGGGATCGCGCCCGCCGCGCGCAGCCGCCGCACCGCCTCGGCGTCGGCGCTCGCCGGCGGCCCGTAGGACCGTGAACCGCGGGTGGTCGCGTGACCGGCGACGGGCGTGTCGTCCTTGACCGCGAACGGGACCCCCCGGAGCGGCAGGTCCCCGTCGGAGGACAGCGCGTCCGCGTCCGCGAGCGCCCGCTCGGGCATCGTCACCCTGACCGCGTTCAGGTGCGGGTTGACGGCCTCGATCCGCCGCACGCTGAGCTCGACGAGTTCGCGCGGGCTGACCTCGCCGGCACGCACCAGCGCCGCCAGCGCGCCCGGTCCGGCGAACGCGAGCTCCTCGTCGGCGGTTGCGGTCATCGCTGAAGCTTCGCAGCCGGCGGCTCGCGCCGGCACGCTCACGACTTCTCGAGCGCCAGCAGGAGCTCTCGGATCGCTCCCGGATAGCGGTAGGTGATGCCGCCGTGCTTGCCGTCGAACAGCTCGAGCGAATACTCGACGCCCAGCTTGCGGAGCTCGTCCGCGAACGCCTGCGCCCCGAGGTCCAGGAACCACTCATCGCCGCGTCCCGCGTCGAGGTAGATCCGCCGCATCCCCGCCAGCGCGTCCCCATGCCGCGGCGCCATCCGCACCGGATCGCGCTCGAGCCACCGCTCCCACACGTCCGCCACGAGCCGTCCCGTCTCAATCTCGAACGGCAGCAACGCCTGCCCGGGGCGGTTCGGGTCAGGCGAATACGCGCACGCGTAACCGTAGATCTCGAACGGTTTGCCGAACCGCGACCAGTCGAAGTGGTCGCTCTCGCGCAGGCGCTCGTGAAACAGCTCGTAGGAACCTTCGTAGCTGTCCCGCAGCTCGCGCGCGACGAGCGGAAAGTCGCGCTGATAGCAGCACTCGAACAGCGCATCTCCCGCATGCGAGGCGAGCGCCCCGAACACGTCCGGCCGCAGCATCGGCACGACCATCGCTCCGTAGCCGCCGGACGACTTACCCGCCAGCCCACGGTGCTCGCGGCTCGCACGCGTCGGATAGCGCGAGTCGACGAACGCCACGACCTCGTCGCACAGGTAGTCGAGGTAGCGGCCGGTGCTGGTCGAGTTAAGGAACTGCGAGCCGCCGCGGCTGGTCCACGCATCGACGAACACGACGATCGCCTCGGGGCAGTTGCCGGCGGCGAACATCGCGTCCAGCCGCTCGACCATCGTCGGCTCGAACGTGGCCCGCGCAAGCCACATGTCGACCTGTCCCGTGAAGCCCTGGATCACGTACACGGACGGGACTTGGCCGCGGCGTCCGGCGCCCGGCGAGCGGTACACGTACAGAGGCCGGCGCGCCGGGTCGCCCAGAGGGTTGCCCGCCAGCAGATCCGACTCGACGACCAGCTGGTCAAGTGACCCCGACAGAGCTCTTCCCCAAGGTGCGCCCGCCGGCCCCTCAACTTCACGCAAAGCCACATTCAGACCGTAGCGAAGTAGGCCGCGGCGTATAGTGGCCATCAGGCCGGGTCACTCCACTATTTACCGCCAACGGTATGACTAAAACCGTCGAGAGTCTGAACACCAACGGCGCCGGGACTGACACCGACGCGGTCGAGACGAGCGAGTGGCTGGAGGCGCTCGACGCGGTCGTTGCCCACGACGGACCGGACCGCGCGCGCCAGATCCTCCGGAGTGTCGTCGATCGCGCTCAGCACGCGGGCACCGGCCCGATCGCGAGCCTCAACACGCCGTACGTGAACACGATCCCGCTCGAGCGCGAGGCGCTGCTGCCGGGCGATCCGGCAGTCGAGCGCAGCCTGCGCTCGATCGTGCGCTGGAACGCGATCGCGATGGTCGTGCGCGCCAACAAGAGCAGCTCCGAGCTCGGCGGCCACATCGCCACCTTCCAGTCGCTCGCAACCTTGTACGAGGTCGGCTTCAACCACTTCTGGCACGCGCCGTCGGCGGAGCATGGCGGCGACCTCGTCTACTTCCAGGGCCACTCGGCGCCCGGTAACTACGCGCGCGCGTACCTGGAGGGCCGCCTCACGGCCGAGCAGCTCGACGGCTTCCGCCGCGAGGTCTCGACCCCGGGCGGCCTGTCCTCGTATCCGCACCCGTGGTTGATGCCGGAGTTCTGGCAGTTCCCGACCGTCTCGCTCGGGATCGGGGCGATCACCTCGATCTACCAGGCGCGGTTCATGAAGTACCTGAAGGCGCGCGGGATCACTGACACCCACGGGCGCAAGGTGTGGACGTTTCTGGGGGACGGCGAGATGGACGAGCCCGACTCGATGGGCGCGATCGGGCTCGCCGGACGCGAGCGGCTCGACAACCTGATCTGGGTCGTCAACTGCAACCTCCAGCGGCTCGACGGCCCGGTCCGCGGCAACGGCAAGATCATCCAGGAGCTCGAGTCCGACTTCCTCGGCGCCGGCTGGAACGTGATCAAGGTGATCTGGGGTTCTCGCTGGGACCCGCTGCTGGCAGCCGACACCGACGGCCGCCTGGTCAAGGTGATGGATGAGTGCGTCGACGGCGAGTACCAGACGTTCAAGTCCCGCAACGGGGCGTATGTGCGCGAATTCTTCTTCGGCCGTGATCCGGTGCTGCTCGAACGGGTCTCGAACATGTCCGACGACGAGATCTGGATGCTGAACCGTGGCGGGCTCGATCAGCAGAAGGTGTACGCCGCATACCACGAAGCGGTTCGATCGGGCGGCGGGCCGACCGTGATCCTCGCGAAGACGATCAAGGGCTACGGGATGGGGGTCTCGGGCGAGGGCCAGATGATCACCCACCAGGCGAAGAAGATGACCGAGGACGCGCTGCTCCAGTTCCGCGACCGGTTCGAGCTGCCGCTGACCGACGCCCAGGTGCGCGCGGCCGAGTACTACAAGCCGCCCGAGGACTCTCCCGAGATGCAGCTGCTGCGCGAATCGCGCGCCCGCCTCGGCGGCAGCATGCCGGTCCGCCGGCGGTCCGCGGAACCGCTTCAGATTCCGCCGCTGGAGATGTTCCAGTCACAGCTCGACGGAACCGGCGACCGCGAGATCTCGACCACGATGGCGTTCGTTCGCGTGCTGGCGGCGTTGCTGCGCGACAAGCAGCTCGGCAAGCACATCGTCCCGATCGTGCCGGACGAATCGCGCACGTTCGGGATGGAGGGGCTGTTCCGCCAGGTCGGCATCTACTCCCACATCGGTCAGCTCTACCAGCCCCAGGACGCCGAGCAGCTGATGTTCTACAAGGAGGACGAGCACGGTCAGATCCTCGAGGAGGGGATCACCGAGGCCGGTTCGGTCTCGTCGTTCATCGCCGCCGGCACGTCCTACTCCGCCCACGCCGTCCAGATGGTGCCGTTCTACATCTACTACTCGATGTTCGGCTACCAGCGCGTCGGTGACCTGCTCTGGGCCGCCGGCGACTCGCGCACGCGCGGGTTCCTGCTCGGCGGCACCGCCGGGCGCACGACCCTCAACGGCGAGGGCCTCCAGCACGAGGACGGCCACAGCCACGTGCTGTTCTCGGTCGTTCCCAACTGCCGGGCCTACGACCCGACCTTTTCCTACGAGCAGGCGGTGATCATCCACCAGGGCCTGCGGCGGATGCTGGTCGAGCAGGAGGACGTCTTCTACTACCTGACGCTGATGAACGAGAACTACCGCCACCCGGCGATGCCCGAAGGCGCACGGGAGGGAATCCTCCGGGGCATGTACCGGCTCCGGAGCACCGAGGCCGAGGGGCCCCGGGTGCAGCTGCTTGGGTCGGGGACGATCCTGCGCGAGGTCCTGGAGGCCGCGACGCTACTCGAGACCGAGTTCGGCGTCGCCGCCGACGTCTGGAGCGTCACCTCGTTCACCGAGCTCCGGCGCGATGGGCTGGCGGTTGAGCGGTGGAACATGCTGCACCCGCTGTCCGATCAACGCCGCTCGTACGTGAGCGAGTGCCTCGCCGAGCACGCCGGCCCGGTGATCGCCTCGACCGATTACATCCGCGCGTTCGCAGATCAGATCCGCCAGTGGGTGCCGGGGTCCTACCGGGTGCTGGGCACCGACGGCTACGGCCGCAGTGACAAGCGGCAGGCGCTGAGGCAATTCTTCGAGGTCGACCGACACTACGTGACGGTCGCGGCGCTGAAGGAGCTTGCCGACGCGGGGGCCATCGACGCGGCGCACGTGCAGGAGGCGATCGAGCGCTACGAGATCGATCCCGAGGCCCCGATGCCGACGACCGTATGACCGCGACGCTGCTCCCCGTCGAGGTCCCCGACATCGGCGACTTCACCGATGTACCGATCATCGAGATCCACGTCGGGCCCGGCGACACGGTCGCGGTCGACGATCCGCTGCTGACGCTCGAGTCCGACAAGGCGACGATGGACGTGCCGGCGCCGGTCGCCGGCGTCGTCCGCGAGCTGCACGTCACGATCGGCGATCGAGTCTCGCAGGGGACGCTACTGCTGACGATGGAGGGCGGCGCCACCGCGGCCGACTCGAAGGCCGCCGCCGTCGCCTCCGAAGGAGCGCCCACCGAGGCCGCGGCGCCTGACGCCGTCGGCACCGCGCTCCAGGCCGAGCCACCGGCGGCCGCCCCGCCGGCACCGCCCGCGCCGCCGGCAGCCGCGCCCGCGGTCCAGGCGCCGCCGGCGCAGACCGACGGCGGCGGTCCCGTGTACGCGAGCCCGGCCGTGCGGCGGATGGCACGCGAGCTCGGCGTCGACCTGCGCGCCGTGCCCGGCAGCGGTCGCAAGGGACGGATCACCCGCGCCGACGTGCAGGAGTTTGTGGATCGGGGGCCGGGCACGCCTGCGGCGGCCCGGCCTGGTTTGGGCGCGGAGCTGCCGCCATGGCCGTCGCTGGAGTTCGAGAAGTTCGGTCCGCTCGAACGGGTGCCGCGCTCGCGGATCCAGAAGCTCTCGGCGCCGGCGCTGGCCCGCAACTGGGCGATGATCCCGCACGTCACGCACAACGACGAGGCGGACATCACGGAGCTCGAGGCGTGGCGCAAGCAGCTCAACTCCGAGCAGGGCGTCAAGGTCACGATGGTCGCGTTCCTGATCGTCGCGTCCGTCGCGACGCTGAAGGAGTTCCCGGACTTCAACTCCTCGCTCGACGGGGACGAGTTGATCGTCAAGCGCTACTACAACATCGGCTTCGCCGCCGACACCCCCGGCGGGCTCGTGGTGCCGGTCATCAAGGAGGCGGACCGCAAGGGTCTGCTGGAGATCGCGGCCGAGCTCGGATCGCTGTCGGCAAAGGCCCGCGACGGCAAGCTGATGCCGGGTGATATGGCCGGCAGCACATTCACGATCTCCTCCCTTGGCGGAATCGGCGGAACCTCGTTCACGCCGATCGTCAATGCTCCCGAGGTCGCGATCCTGGGCGTCACGCGGTCGGCGACCAAGCCGGTCTGGGACGGGTCCGCGTTCGTGCCGCGGCTGATCGTGCCACTGTCGCTGTCCTACGACCACCGGGTGATCGACGGCGCCGCCGCGGCCCGGTTCGTCGCGCATCTGGTCAGGGTCCTGTCGGATCTACGGCGGGCGCTGTTGTGAGCGCGGTGAGCGAGGTCCGGGTTCCCGACATCGGGGACTTCACCGACGTGCCGATCATCGAGATCCACGTCGGGCCCGGCGACACGGTCGCGGTCGACGACCCGCTGCTGACACTGGAGTCCGACAAGGCGACGATGGACGTCCCCGCTCCCCTGGCGGGGGTCGTGACGCAGCTGGCGGTCGGGATCGGCGATCGGGTCTCCGAGGGGAGCCTGCTGCTGAAGGTCGAGACGGATGGCGCCGGGCCGTCCGAGCCGGCTACGGCTCCCGAAGCTCCGGCCGCGCCGCCCCCTGCTGCGCAGGCGCCCGCCGGCGCGCCACCCCCGCCGGCGCAGGCGCCCGCCGCCGCGCCACCACCGCCGGCGGCCGGGCCGGCGGGCGGCGGCGATCACGACTTCCAGGTGCTCGTGATCGGGTCCGGCCCCGGCGGCTACACGGCCGCCTTCCGGGCCGCCGACCTGGGGCTGCGGACGGCGCTGGTCGAGCGCTACGACACGCTCGGCGGCGTCTGCCTGAACGTCGGCTGCATTCCCTCCAAGGCCTTGCTGCACGCCGCCCGCGTCGTGGCGGAGGCGGAGGAGATGGCAGCCCACGGGATCTCCTTCGGGGCGCCGAAGGTGGACCTCGGCGCGCTGCTCGAGTGGAAGCAGTCGGTCGTCGGCAAGCTGACCGGCGGCCTCGCCGGCCTGGCGCGCCAGCGCAAGGTGGAGGTGATCACCGGCGTGGCTCGGTTCACGGGGCCGAACAGCGTCTCGGTGGCCGACCGCACGGTCACGTTCGACCACTGCATCATCGCCGCCGGCTCGCAGGCGTCGACCCTGCCCGGACTGCCCGACGACCCTCGGATCCTCGACTCCACCGGCGCCCTGTCCCCCGATTCGATTCCCGGCCGGCTGCTGGTCATCGGCGGCGGCATCATCGGCCTGGAGATGGCGACCGTGTACGACGCGCTCGGATCGAAGGTGACGGTCGTCGAGCTCCTCGACCAGCTGATCCCGGGCTGCGATCCAGACCTGGTCAAGCCGCTGCACAAGCGGATCAGCGGTCGCTACGAGGCGGTCCATCTGGGCACCTCCGTGTCGGCCGTCAAGGCGCAGACGAACGGGCTCCGGGTGGAGCTCTCTAACGGTTCCTCGGAGCTGTTCGACCGGGTGCTGGTGGCGGTCGGCCGCAAGCCAAACGGCGCCGCCGTCGATGCCCCCGCCGCGGGCGTCACGATCGACGGGCGCGGATTCATCCCGGTCGACCGCCAGCTGCGCACGAACGTGCCCCACATCCACGCGATCGGCGACATCGTCGGACCGCCGATGCTGGCCCACAAGGCCTCGCACGAGGGCAAGGTCGCGGCGGAGGTGATCGCCGGTGTGCCCGGCGCCGAGTTCGACCCGCGCGCGATCCCGTCGGTCGCCTACACCGATCCGGAGGTCGCCTGGATGGGACTGACCGAGACGGAGGCGCGCGACCAGGGAATCGAGTACGAGAAGGGCTCGATCCCGTGGGCCGCCTCCGGCCGGGCGCTGTCCCTGGCCCGGTCTGAGGGGATGACGAAGCTGCTGTTCGAGGCCGGGACCCGGCGTCTGCTCGGAGCCGGCCTGGTCGGCGTCAACGCCGGCGAGCTGATCGCCGAGACCGTGCACGCGATCGAGATGGGCGCCGATGCGGAGGACATCGCGCTCACGATCCACCCCCACCCGACGCTGACCGAGACGGTCATGTTCGCCGGCGAGATGGTCGACGGCACGATCACCGACCTGCTCCCGCCGCGTCGGGCGGGAGCCGGCTCGCGGCGCTGATCGGTTGTAGGGCGGGGCGGTCGCTGTTTCGGCCGCCATCGTGGGGTAGCGCCGCGGTCGTCGGCTTTACAGCCGCCGCTGGCGGCGCTTTGGGCTGGGGAGGTCGGGCGCAGTGGTGCGCCCGACCTCCGGGCAGGAGGAGAGGGCGCACGCCGCGCTGATCGCGCTCGCGATGCCCTCAATGGCCGACCCTCTCGCCACCGGAGCGCCCGCTCGACCGACGGACGCGTCGAGAACCCTCAAAAGCATGCTCAACTTCCCAAAGCGACCTTCGCGCCGGCGGTTTGGGAAATCGAGCACGACTATCGTGCTCAACTTCCCGAACCGGTGTCCGCCGATCGGATTTGGGAAGTTGAGCATGTTCTGACGGGTCTGGTGGCGCGATCGCGCGTATCGGCGCCCCACCCCCGCCGCGGCGCTCCCACGCCACCACACGCCGCTCCCCCGGAGGTCGGGCACACCCGGTGCCCCACCTCCCCAGCCCAAAGCGCGGCAGGGCGGCGGCTGTCCCCGACAGCCGACGATCGCCGCGCTACGAACCCGGCGCCGCATAAAGAGTGCCGCAGTAGATCGCTAGGGCTTGCGCCGGCTGCGCAGGCGCCAGAGCGCGAACGCGCTGGCGAACACGGCGGCGGACAGGCCGCGCCGCGAGGAGGTGCCCGGAGCCATCAGCGGCCCGCGCCGCGCCGCCGGCATCGGGAACTCCTCGGCCGCGAGCACGTCGTGCGGCTCGACGATCCCGGTCGGATCGTCGGGCAACACGACCGGCCCGTGGTGGAGGTCCGGATCCGGCGCCGGCATTGGGAACTCCTCCGCGGCGAGGACGTCGTGCGCCGGCTCCTCGGCTGGAGTCTTGGTCTCGGCCATGAGCGCATCTTGACAAATCGACCAGCGGGACGGAAGGCGCGCAATAATCTAAGTTGGCTTGACTGAGATCCGGGCGCGTCGTGCTATGCTTCTGCTTACTTCAAGTAAGCAACTAGCGAAAGTGAAGACAACCTGAGATGAGTCGCCTTCTTCTTGTCCCGATGGATGACGTGGTCGTCTTCCCGGGCATGTCTCTCACGCTCGCCGTCGACGCGGGCGCTGAGGACCGCGTGCTGCTCGTGCCCCGGCACCAGCAGGAATTCGCCTCCGTCGGCACCGTGGCCGAGGTCGGAGATCGCGTCCGCCTGCCAGGCGGCGCGCGCGCCGTCTCGCTCCAGGGCCTGCACCGCGGGATCGCCGGCGCGGCCCAGACGATGCCGGACGGACAGCTGTACGTCGAGGTCGAGGAGCGCCCTGACGACGTTCCCGTCGATGGCCGCACCCGCAACCTCGAGCGTGAATACCGTGCCGTGGTCGAGGAGATCCTCGAGCTGCGTGGCGATGACGGCCGCGTGTCGGCGTTCGTGCGCAGCATCACCGAGCCGGGCGCGCTGGCCGACACGGCCGGCTACTCGCCCGACATCAGCTACGAGCACAAGGTCGAGCTGCTCCAGACCGTCGATGTGACCGAGCGGCTCGAGCTGGCGCTGAAGTTCCAGCGCGAGCGCCTGGCCGAGCTCCAGGTTCGCAAGCGGATCCGCGAGGACGTCGAGTCCGGCGCCGAGAAGCAGCAGCGGGAGTACTTCCTGCGCAAGCAGATGGAGTCGATCCGCAAGGAGCTGGGTGAGGACGACGGTTCGATCATCGACGAGTACCGGACCAAGATCGAAGAGGCCGAGATGCCCGAGGCCGTGCGCGAGCAGGCCGACAAGGAGCTTGGCCGGCTCGAGCGGATGGGCGAGCAGAGCGCCGAGTCCAGCGTCATCCGTACCTACCTCGACTGGCTGATCGCGGTGCCGTGGGCAAAGCGCTCCGAGGAGCGCCTGGACCCGCAGCACGCGCGTGAGGTGCTGGACGCCGACCACGCCGGCCTGGAGGACGTCAAGGACCGGATCGTGGAGTACATCGCCGTCAAGAAGCTCCGCGTCGAGCGGGGAATCAAGGAGGACAAGCGCTCCGGCGCGATCCTGACCCTGATCGGCCCACCCGGCACCGGCAAGACGAGCATCGGCGAGTCGATCGCGCGCGCGACAGGGAGGGAATTCGTACGGATGTCCCTGGGTGGCGTAAGAGACGAGGCCGAGATCCGTGGCCACCGGCGTACCTACATTGGCGCGCTCCCGGGCCGGCTCGTCCGGGCCCTGCGGGACGCTGGCACGATGAACCCGGTGATCATGCTCGACGAGGTCGACAAGGTCGGCGCCGACTGGCGCGGCGACCCGAGCTCGGCCCTGCTCGAGGTACTCGACCCGGCCCAGAATCACAGCTTCCGCGACCACTACCTGGACGTGGAGCTGGACCTGAGCAACGTGATGTTCATCGCGACCGCGAATGTCGCCGACACGATCCCCGGACCACTGCTGGACCGGATGGAAGTGATCCGCTTCGACGGTTACACGACCTCCGAGAAGGTCGCGATCGCCCGCGGCTATCTGTGGCCGCGCCAGCGGGAGCGCAACGGGCTGAAGCCCGAGGAGGTCGAGATCAGCGACGAGATGCTGGAGACCGTTGCAATCGAGTACACGCGTGAGGCCGGCGTGCGCCAGCTCGAGCGCGACCTCGGCACGCTGCTGCGCAAGACCGCGACCAAGATCGCGTCCGGCAAGGCTGAGGCTCCGGTCACGATCGACCTCGATCAGATCCGGGACGCCCTCGGACGTCAGCGTCACTTCCAAGAGTCCGCGATCCGCACCGCCGTCCCTGGCGTGGCGACCGGGCTTGCGGTGACCGGTGCCGGCGGCGACGTGCTGTTCGTCGAGGCGACCGCGATGCAGGGCAAGCCCGGATTGACGCTCACCGGCCAGCTCGGTGACGTGATGAAGGAGTCGGCCCAGATCGCGCTCTCCTACGTGCGCGGACACGCCGAGGCACTCGGCATCGAGCCGAACGCGTTCGAGGATCGGTCATTCCACGTCCACGTTCCTGCCGGCGCGATCCCCAAGGATGGCCCGAGCGCGGGCGTGACGATGGTGACCGCCCTGAGCTCGCTGCTCAGCGGCCGTCCCGTGCGGCACACCGTCGGGATGACCGGCGAGGTCACGCTTCAGGGTCGGGTGCTGCCGATCGGCGGCGTCAAGCAGAAGGTACTCGCGGCGCACGCCGCCGGATTGACCGATGTGATCCTGCCCGAGCGCAACCGTGGCGACCTCGACGACGTCCCCCAGGAGGTCCGCGACGCGATGAAGTTCCACTTCGCGATGTCGATCGACGAGGTGCTCGGGGTCGCACTCGAGACCGCGCCGGTCCGGTCCGCCGCCTAACGATTTGCAGCCGCGGGGGCTATGTGGCCCCCGCGGCTCAGAATGTCCCGTTGGACTGGATCGAGATCACGAACCCGTGGCCGGTGGCAACAGCACAACTGCCAGAAGCCCCACTCGCTTCGCGCCCACACGCACACCCTATATGCCCGCGCGGGTTGACGCCAACGGTGCGTAGGGTAGGTTCCAGCTATGAGAACGATCACCGCCCCAGAGGAAGCACGCGTCGTCGACCAGGTCCCCAAGCAGCTGTACATCGGTGGCGAGTGGCGGGACGGCGCCAAGGGAACGCTGGCCGTCGATGACCCCTCGACCGGGGCGTCGCTGTGCGACGTCGCCGACGCCTCGGCCGATGACGCCGAGGCCGCGCTGAGCGCCGCGGTCGACGCCGGTGCCGAGTGGAGCCGGTATCCGCCGCGGGAGCGGGGAGAGATTCTGCGACGCGCGTTCGAGACGATCATCGCCCGCGCAGACGAGCTCGCGTTGCTGATGACGCTCGAGATGGGCAAGCCGCTCAAGGAGTCCAAGGCCGAGGTCGCCTACGGCGCCGAGTTCCTTCGCTGGTTCTCGGAGGAAGCGGTGCGGATCGACGGCCGCTACGGGGTCGCGCCGAACGGCCAGGGCCGGCTGCTGACGATGAAGCAACCGGTCGGCCCCTGCCTGCTGATCACGCCATGGAACTTCCCGCTCGCGATGGGCACCCGCAAGGTCGGGCCCGCGATCGCAACCGGCTGCACGATGGTCGTCAAGCCCGCCCAGCAGACGCCGCTGTCGATGCTGATGCTGGCCCAGATCCTGGAGGAGTCCGGGCTGCCGGGTGGGGTGCTGAACCTGATCACGGCCTCGTCGGCGAGCGAGACCACCGGGCCACTGATCTCCGACCCGCGGTTGCGCAAGCTGTCGTTCACCGGTTCCACCGAGGTCGGGCGCAAGCTGATGGCGCGGGCATCGGGGAACCTGCTGCGGCTGTCGATGGAGCTGGGCGGCAACGCGCCGTTCATCGTGTTCGACGACGCGGACGTCGATGCCGCCGTCCAGGGCGCGCTGATCGCGAAGATGCGCAACATCGGCGAGGCGTGCACGGCCGCCAACCGGTTCCACGTCGCAGACGCCGTCGCCGGCCAGTTCGCGGACAAGCTGGCCGAGAAGCTGGCCGCGATGAAGGTCGGGCGCGGAACCGAGGACGACGTCGAGGTCGGCCCCCTGATCGACGGCACCCAGCGCGACAAGGTCGCCCACCTGGTCGATGACGCCGTCGGACGCGGCGCCCGCGCGCTCGTCGGCGGCCACGCTCGCGACGGCGCCGGCTACTTCTTCGACCCGACCGTGCTCGCGGATGTCCCCGAGGACGCGGAGTTGCTGCGCGAGGAGATCTTCGGACCGGTGGCGCCCGTCAAGGGCTTCCTCGACGAGGACGAGGCCGTCGCCGCCGCCAACGACACCGAGTACGGCCTCGTCGCCTACCTCTACACCAATGACATCAAGCGCGCGCTGCGCGTGGTGGAGCGGCTCGAGACCGGGATGGTCGGCCTCAATCAGGGGATGGTCTCCAACCCCGCCGCCCCGTTCGGCGGCATCAAGCAGTCCGGCTTCGGTCGCGAGGGCGGCCCCGATGGAATCGCGGAATATCTGGAGACGAAGTACGTCGCGGTGAACCTGTAGAAGGGAAATCGCTGCGGGCTGTTGCGTGCCCGGGCACGACCGCGGTCGTTCCGCCTTCGGTCCAGATTCACCAGCGCCGGCACCGCCGGGAACAGCGGCAGCTTTGTCACTGCCTTCTGCTCAACTCACACGTGCATCCCGAACTTCTGCGCGGGCTATGGAGGCGAGACCGACAACAGGTATCCGCGGGAACGTTACGCTTCGAGCGACATCGACCTCGATGGAGGGGAGTGTGATGGGTTTACTTGACGAAGTGGTCGGCAAGCTCGGCGGTCAAGGCGGTCAGAGTGGAGGGCTCGGCGCGATCACCGACCTGATCAACAGTCACGGCGGCATCAATGGGCTGGTGCAGCAGCTCAACCAGGGTGGGCTGGGAGATCAGGTCAAATCGTGGATTGGCACGGGCAGCAACCAGTCCGTCAGTGGCGGCCAGGTTCAACAGGCGCTCGGGTCCGACCGGCTGCAGAAGCTGGCCGACAAGACGGGAACGTCGCCCCAGCACATCGCCGAGCAGTTGGCTCAAGTGCTACCGCATCTCGTCGACAAATCGACGCCGAACGGGGATGTCTCGCAGTCGAATGCGCTGGCAGGCGGAGCGGAGGCGATCAAGAAGCTGCTCGGCTGAGCGGCCCGGGCCGGGACCGGTGAGTAGTTTCGCAGCCGGTTGACTGCCCCCTGTACCCTGTCGACAAATGGCCGTAGCGCAAGAGACGAGTGCTGCTCGGCGGGTCGGAGTCGACGCGACGATGCTGGCCGGGGAGTGGCGGCGCCTGCGCCGCGCCGCGACCGCGGTCGCATTGTTCACCAGCCCATTGTTCTTCGTCGTTCTGTACGACCGGCTGGGTCTGTCGCTGATCGGCGCGCTGGGCGCCACCGTCGTCAGCGTGATCGCGTTCCGCGGCTTCGTGGACGTCGTCTCGCGCCACTTCCTGCCGTGGCCGAGCATGTACGGAGTCGACCGGGCAACCGCCGAGGAGGACGTGGTCGCGCGGCGGCGGGTGTGGTTCTGGCGCTCGCTGTACCGCAAGTTGTTGTTGCTGGTGGTCGTGATCGCCGCGATCGGCGCGGTCATCGCGCTCGCCGGTCACCACACCTGGTGGGGCGGCGTGCAGTCGATGTTCAACTGGCTCGGGTCGATCGGCGGCCAGCTGCCGAGCGTCGCGGTCAGCATCTTCGTGCTGTTCCTCGGCAACCTGCTGATTCTGTTCGGGCCGCTGCTGGCAGCGAACCTCAGGCAGGTGCGGGGCTACGAGCCGGGCGACGCGAAGTGGGGCGTGAACATGGAGGACGTTCGCGGCCAGGCGGAGCCCAAGGAGGAGGTCTCGCGCGTCGTGCGCCTGTGGCAGTCGGGCGAGGAGTTCGAGAAGGCCGGCGGCAAGCGCGAGCGCGGGCTGCTGTTCCTCGGCGCGCCCGGCACCGGCAAGACGATGCTCGCGAAGGGCATCGCGACCAACTTCAACTGCCCGTTCGTGACGATTCCCGGATCTGGATTCGCGGCGACGTTCATCGGCATCGACGTGATCGTCGTGATGTGGCTGATCCGCAAGGCCCGCCGGCTCGCCCGCAAGTGGGGCGGGCAGTGCATCGTGTTCATCGACGAGATCGACGCCGTCGGGAGCCGGCGCCAGAGCCTCGGCGCCGGCGGCATCGGACGGATGACACAGAGCAGCACGAGCTTCGAGGACTACTGCTTCTACGGGCCGTGGGGCGCGCTGACGCCGACCGGCGACCTGATCCTGGAGACGCGCCGCTGGCGCGAGCGCCTGTTTGCCGAGCGTGCCGAGCACCGTCCATCCAGCATCCCGGCGATCTTCGCCAAGCCGGCCGAGTGGACGCAGCGCTACATGTTCCCCGGGATGGGCGGGATGGGTGGCGGCCTGGCGCTGAACCAGCTGCTCGTGCAGATGGACGGGATCGGCGAGGCGCCGTTCATGCGCCGCTTCTTCACCAACCGCGTCAACACGATCCTCGACGCGACGTACTTCGTCCCGCGCAAGGTCGGCAATGCCTCGCTGCGGCTGCCGCCGCCAAAGCCCGCCAACGAACAGGTGTTCTTCATCGGCGCCACCAACGTGCCGATCGATCGGCTCGACCCGGCGCTGATCCGCCCGGGCCGGATGGGCCGCCACGTGTGGTTTCGCACGCCGACGCTCGAGGACCGCAAGGACATCTTCAACCTGTATCTGGCCAAGGTCGATCACGAGCCGGGCCTCGACTCCGACCGGCGCCGCGACGAGCTCGCGCGGATCACGAACGGGTACGCGCCGGCGATGATCGAGCAGGTGTGCTCGCTCGCACTCACCTACTCACATGCGGATGGGCGCCAGATCTTCGGCTGGTCGGACATCGTCGAGGCGATGACGACGGTCGAAGCCGGCACCGCGGTCGCGATCGACTACGTTCCCGACGAGACCCGCGCGGTCGCGATCCACGAAGCGGGTCACGCGGTCAACGGCCACCTGTACATGAAGGACGTGCTCTCCACGCGCCTGTCGATCCGCAAGCGCGGCGAATCGCTCGGCCACCACCAGGCGATCGAGACCCAGGAGCGATTCTCCTCCTGGCGCAGCGACGAGTTCGCCAAGCTCGTTTGGACGCTCGGCGCGATGGCCGCCGAGCATGTGTTCTACGGCGAGAATTCGACCGGCGTCGGCGGCGACGTGATGAGCGCGACCGCACGCGCGGGTTGGATGGTCGGCGCCTGTGCGATGGGACCCAACCCGATCGACCTGGACGGACGGTTCGCCAACGTCGAGGACGCGGATGCCGAGCGCGAGAAGCTGCTGCGCCGGTTCGAGGAGATCGGTGTCCAGATCATGGGGCGGTCCGGCGGCGGCGGTCCGTTCGACGCCGATCCGATCGCCGGCACGCTGAGCGACCGCGACAAGCGCCGGTCGGTGGCGGCGCTGCTCGGCCAGGCCTACCTGACCGCGTATGCAACGATCGCAGCCAACCGCGCGGCCGTGGAGCGGATCGCGGATACCCTGATCCAGCGCAAGGAGATGCATGGCGACGAGGTCGTCGACCTGCTCAACCGCCAGCATCTCGTCCGCCCCGAGATCGATCCGCTCGACCCAAGCACATGGCCGCGGGTATGAATGGGCGGCGGCTTCGAGCACGTGCGGTCGATGACTCAGTATCCGACTCCCCGGTCGGGCCGGCGCGCCTCCTAGCCGCGCCGCAGGTGCGGACGAAGGCCACCCACTCGCCTCACTCGCCGAAGTTCCGGCTGGCGATCGCGGTTCTGATCGGTGCCGCGATCGCGTCGGTGGCAGCCGCCGTGGTGCTCAGTTCGAACAGCAAGAGCAAGAGTCAGGCCGCTCCCTTCTGGTCGTCGTTCCAACCCACCGACGGCGGGCTAACGGGCGCCCAGGAAATCGCGGATTACGTCTCGCCGCTTTACCGGGCCTCGTCCGCCTACCAGCTGGCCGTGGTCACGACCGTCAACCTCAATGACCCCTCCAACCCGCTCGCGGTCGTGATTCCGAGTGGCTCCAATGGCCAGCTCCAGGTCCTTTCCCCCAGCAGCACGATCGCCTACAACCTGTGCGGGATCAACACCAGCAACTGCACGATCGGGGTCGGGGCGCCATCGTCCGCCCGGCTCCTGCTGCTCCGGCGGGAGGCGCTCGAGCTGGCGCTGTATACGTTCAAGTACATCTCCTCCGCGCAGACGGTCGTCGCGATCCTGCCGCCGGGTCACACCACCTCGGGGTGCACCGGGATCTGCCCGAAGCCAAACACGACCACGACGACGAAGCCGTTCGACCTCGCGCTCGGGTTCGACCGCGCCGACCTGCAGCCACTGCTCGATCGTCCGATCGACGAGACGCTCCCCTCGCCCCCGCCCTCGGTGTCGGCGATGTCGAACGCGCCCGAGGCGGAGCTCGTCAGCCTGATCACCGGGCACGGCCTGTTCACCGAGCAGGTGGAGCAGGCTCAGGACGGCAGCAACCTGATCGTGCTCAACCCGCTGCCGCCGCAGTAGCGGCGGGACCGATCAGTCCTGCACCGGCTCACGCGCCGGCTCCCGGCGTTCGTACCCGGGGCACGCCTGCACCGGCAGCCGCGGATAGCGCGGAAACCGCTCGGGCTCGGATCGCGAGCGGCGGCAGAGCGAGAACTCCGAGCCGCGGGTGTTGCGGATCAGCTGCTGCTGGGCGCAGGAGTCACACAGCCCCGCCGGCGGCCGCATCCGCTACTCCGTCCACATCCCGCTCGCGACCGGGACCTGCACGAGCCGGGGGCCGGTGTCGTCCGCGATCGCCGCGCGCAGCGCCTCGGTCAGCGCCGCGCGCTCGGTCACGTCGTCGCCCCGCATCCCATAGCCGCGGGCCACGGCGGCGCAATCGAGCCCGGGCAGCTCGAGTCCGGGCGCGCCCGTGACCTGCTCGAGGGTCGCGAACCATTTGAGGATCATGTACTCCTCGTTGCGCAGCACCAAAAACGTGACCGGGACCTTGTACGCGACCGCGCTCCACAGGGTGGCGAGCGCTCGCGAGCCGTTCCGCGAGCGCGGCGATGGCGGCGGGATCCGGGCCCGTGCGGCCATCAACCGAGCGCGCCAGCGCGTGCTTGACCCGGTCGCCGTCGGCCCCGGCGTTCCAGTCGTCCATCGGGATCGACACGAACGCGGGACCCCTTGGCGGCAGCGCCGCGTGGTGGATCGCGCGCGCGATCGCACCCGGCACGTCCTGCGCGCGCGGCGGTTCGTGGCTCCACTTGACGTATGGCTGCGGTCCGAGGGTCCCGTCACGGTTGGTCAGAATCGCTTCGATCGTGATCTGGGGCCGCACCTGCTGCCCGGCCGTGATCACCAGCGGCGATTTGTTCGCCTGCGCGTTGAAGATCCCGCCGACGGCGTTTCCGACCCCTGGCGCCGTGTGCAGGTTGACGTGCGTGGGGCGGCCGGTCGCCTGCGCGTAGCCGTCAGCCATCCCCACTACGACCAGCTCCTGGAGCCCGAGCACGTACGAGAAGTCGGCGGGAAATTCGGCCAGCATCGGCAGCTCGGTCGATCCCGGGTTGCCGAAGATCGTCGTCATCCCGTGCGCGCGCAGCAGCTCGAACGTCGCTTCACGGATCGTCGCCATCGGGCCGGTCTTCTCCTTCGCTCGGGTCTTCAGACCCTACTCAATGCTCGGACCAGCCCCTCTGCTGCGGCCCGTCGCACCGGAACGCACGGAGCCATGGTTACTATACTTTATGAAGTATGCCCACGTTCTGGCGATTGCTGCGTTTTCTGCGCCCCTACCGGCGGGCAGTGGCGTGGTCGTTCGCGCTCGCCGGCGGGGCGATGGGCGCGACCGTGCTGATTCCGTACTTCACCGGACGGGCAATCGACGGGATCGGGCGCCACGACAAGCACGCGCTGACCGTCTGGGCGCTGGTGATCGCGGGGGCGGGTCTGGCGCGGCTCGGGTTGAGCGTCGGGCGGCGGTTGATCGCGGGGCAGGTGTCGCTGGGAGTGGAACTGGACCTGCGCAACTCGCTCTATGGGCACCTGCAACGGCTCGAGCTCTCGTTCTTCGACCGCCAGCAGACCGGCCAGCTGATGTCACGCGCCACGGTCGACCTGCAGGCGGTTCGCTTCTTCCTCGGCTACGGGCTGATCTTCATCGGCCAGTCGCTGCTGACGATCGTGCTCGCCGGCGTCGCGATGTTCCTGCTCCAGCCCGGCCTGGCCGCGATCTCGCTCGCGCCGGTGCCGTTCGTGATCCTGATCGCGCACCGCTACGGTCATGAGTCGCGGCCGGCGCTCCAGGAGGTGCAACAGCGGATCGCCGAGCTGACCGCGGAGGCCGAGGAGAACATCTCCGGGGTGCGGGTAGTGAAGGCATTCGCACAGGAGAAGCAGCAGCTGCGACGGTTCGATCGGTCGGTCGAGAGAGTGTTCGAGCAGGCGATGTACGCGACGCGGATCCAGGCCCGGTACTCGCCGATGATCAGCTTTCTGCCGAACCTGGGCCTGGCCGCGATCCTGCTGATCGGTGGTCGCGAGGTGATCGACGGGACCTTGAGCTTGGGCGAGTTCACTGCCTTCTACGCCTATCTGCTGATGCTGATCTCGCCGATGCGGACGCTCGGGTACATGCTCGGCGCGGCCCAGCGCGCCACCGCCTCGGGTGCACGGATCTTCCAGATCCTCGATCGGGAGCCGGCGATGACGACGCCGCCGGGCGCGCCGGCACTCCCCGCAGGCCGCGGCGGCGTCGCCTTCAATGACGTGACGCTGACCTTCGACGGCGCGACGCAGCCGGCGCTCGAGGCGATCGACCTCGATGTCCGGCCGGGCCGGACGGTGGCGCTGGTCGGCGCGATGGGCTCCGGCAAGACCACGCTCGTGTCGTTGCTACCGCGGCTGTACGACGTCAGCGACGGCTCGGTCGCGATCGACGGCGCGGACGTCCGCTCGGTCGACCTCGTCAGCCTGCGCCGGTCGATCGCGGTCGTCAACGACGATCCGTTCCTGTTCTCGGCCAGCGTCCACGACAACATCGCCTATGCAAAGCCAGGCGCGAGGCGGGCGGCGGTCGAGGCGGCCGCGCGCGCCGCGCAGGCGGACCGCTTCATCCGCGGCCTGCCGGCGGGATACGACACCCTGGTCGGGGAGCGGGGACTGACCCTGTCGGGCGGCCAGCGCCAGCGGATCGCGATCGCCCGGGCGATCCTCGCCGATCCGCGGATCCTGATCCTCGACGACGCGACCTCGTCCGTCGACGCCTCGACCGAGGCCGAGATCAAGGCCGCGTTGCGAGACGTGATGGCCGGCCGCACGACGTTCGTGATCGCGCACCGGCTGTCGACAATCGCGCTCGCGGACGAGATCGTGGTGCTCGAGGACGGTCGGATCGCCGCCCGCGGAAGCCACGACGAGCTGGTGGTGCAATCCGACCTGTATCGGGAGATCGTGGAGAAGGGGATGCCGGATCAGGTGTTCCTGACACGCGAGCCCGAGCAGGTGGAGGTGGCGGGGCTGTGAGCGCGTCCAGGCGTCAGGCCGACCGCCGCGGCGCGGGAGCCGAGATCCGCCGCCGCCTGCGCCAGACCGGCGGCCGTGGGCGCAAGCTGCGCGGCCTCGCGCAGCTGTTGGCTCCGTATCGGTGGCGGGTCGCGGCGATGTTCGTCTCGCTGGTGGTCGCGACCGGAGCGGCGCTGGCGCCGGCGCCGCTGGCCAAGCTCGCGATCGACAACGGAATCGAACGCCACGACGTCGGCACGCTCGATCTGGTCGTTGCCGCGTTCATGCTGTCGGCGCTCGTGTACGTGATCGCCACCTACGCGCAGACGTATCTAGTCGGCTGGGTCGGTCAGCGTGCGCTTCAGGATCTGCGCCTGCAGCTGTTCAGGCACCTGCAGTCGCTCTCGATCGGGTTCTACTCGCGCAACCGCGCCGGGGTGATCATCTCCCGCCTGACCAACGACGTCGAGGCGCTCGACCAGCTCGTCTCCGACGGCCTGGCGACCCTGATCCAGTCCGGCCTGATGCTGATCGGAGTGTTCGTGATCCTGCTGGTACTGGACGTCCATCTGGCGCTGCTGACGTTCGTGGCGCTGCCGATCCTGGCCGTCGGCGGGGTCCTGTTCCGGATCGCTTCCGCGGACGCGTACCGCGTGACGCGCGAGAAGATCGCATGGATCACCGGGTACCTGCAGGAGACGCTGTCGGGAATCAGGGTGGTGCGCGCCTTCGGCCAGGAGCCACGCCACATCGAGCGATTCGGCGAACTCAACGAGGAGAACCGTGACGCGAACATGAAGACCGTGTACCTGAACGCGGCCTACTTCCCGGCGGTCGAGCTGCTGTCTGCGCTGGTGACGGTCGAGATCCTGGTGATCGGCGGCTACGAGGCGCTGTCAGGCCACACCTCGACCGGCGTCGTGTTCGCGTTCATCGCGGCGCTGAACAACTTCTTCGATCCGATCCAGCAGCTCTCGCAGCTGTATACGACCTACCAGTCCGGGATGGCGGCGCTCGATAAGATCTTCGACCTGCTCGACGAGCAACCGGATCTGGTTGACGCGCCCGGGGCCACCGAGCTGCCCCCGATCCGAGGCGAGCTGCGATTCGACCGCGTGTCGTTCGGTTACGGTTCCGATTCCTGGGCCCTGCACGACATCGACCTCCAGATCCCGGCGGGTCAGACGGTCGCGCTCGTCGGCGAGACCGGCGCCGGCAAGTCGACGTTCGCGAAGCTCGTCGCCCGCTTCTACGACCCGACCGAGGGACGCGTGCTCGTCGATGGTCATGACCTGCGGTCGGTGACCGCGCACTCGCTGCGCTCGCAGATGGGGATCGTTCCCCAAGAGGCGTTCCTGTTCAGCGGCACGGTGCGCGAGAACATCGCCTTCGGGCGTCCCGGCGCGAGCGACGAGGAGATCGCCGCCGCGGCCCGCGCGGTCGGGGCGGACGGCTTCATCGATGCGCTCGAGCACGGCTATGACACCCAGGTGGGAGAGCGCGGCGTCCAGCTGTCAGCCGGCCAGCGACAGCTGCTCGCGTTCGCCCGGGCGCTCGTCGCCGATCCCCGGATCCTGGTGCTCGACGAGGCGACCTCGAACGTCGACGTCCGCACCGAGAGCCTGATCGAGCAGGGCCTGCGGCGACTGGTGGCCGGCCGGACCGCGATCGTGATCGCCCACCGCCTGTCGACGATCCGCCACGCGGGCCGGATCGTCGTACTCAAGGACGGCGAGATCGTCGAGCAGGGCACGCACGAGGAGTTGCTCGAGCTCGGCGGCCGCTACTGGCGGCTGTATCGCGACTGGGCCGAGCAGGCGGCGGCATAGTGGTCGCGGTCACGGGACTTGCGATAACGCCGGTCAAGGGGACCCGGCTGCGGTCCGTGGAGCGCCTCGAGCTGGGGCCGGCCGGAGCCGACGGCAATCGGCGCTTCTTCCTGATCGACGGCCGCGACCGGATGATCAACAGCAAGGTGCTCGGCGACTTGCAGCGGGTGGTGGCGGACTTCGATCCCGGCGATCGCGCGCTGACGCTCACGTTCCCGGACGGCGCGGTCGTGTCCGGCCCGGTCGTGCACGGCGCGGCGGTCAGCGCGCAGTTCTTCTCACGCGTCGCTTCGGGCGTGCTGGTCGAGGGCCCGTGGGCGGATGCGCTGTCCTCGTTTCTCGGTCAGCCGCTGCGGCTGGTCGACAGCGGCGGCGCCGTCGACCGCGGCCCCCGCGGCGGCGTGTCGCTGATCTCGCGCGCCTCGCTCGGCCGCCTGGCGGAGGCGGCGGGACAAACCGAGATCGACTCGCGCCGGTTCCGGATGCTGGTCGAGATCGACGGCGTGGCCGCGCACGAGGAGGATCGCTGGCCGGGCCGGGCGGTCCGAATCGGCGATGCGCTCGTGCGCTTCGGCGGCCACGTCGGGCGCTGCCTGGTCACGAGCCGCGACCCGGACACCGGCGAGATCGATCTGCCGACACTCGATCTGCTGGGCGATTACCGCCGCGGGCTCGGCACGACCGAGCCGCTGCCGTTCGGGATCTACGGCGAGGTCGTGGCGCCCGGGAACGTGCGGCTCGGCGATCCGGTCGTCCCGGAGGATTAGCGCCGCTCGCGGCGCGGTAGGCTGCCAGCAGATGAGCGAGGACCGCGTCCGGATCGAGGTAGTGGACCACGTCGCGGTGGTCGCGCTGACCCGCGCCGACAAGCACAACGCGCTCGACCTGCCGATGTTCGAGGCGATCATCGGCGCCTGCGCACGACTGTCGAGCGAGCCGGGATTGCGCGCCGTTGTGCTGCACGGCGAGGGGTCCAGCTTCTGCTCCGGACTGGACGTCGCGAGCATCGCGGCCGCCCAGCAGGGGCTCGACGGGATCGTCGAGGAGTTACGGGGCCAGGTGCCGAACTGGTTCCAGCGCGCGGCCTACGACTGGGTCCGGGTACCTGTGCCGGTGATCGCGGCCGTGCACGGAAACTGCTTCGGCGGTGGCCTCCAGATCGCGCTGGCGGCCGACATCAGAATCGCCACGCCGGACGCGCGGATGTCGGTGATGGAGATCAAGTGGGGCCTGATCCCCGACATGTCGATCACGCGCACGTTGCCGCGGCTGGTCGGGATCGATGTCGCCAAGGAGCTGACCTACACCGGCCGGCTGTTCAACGGCGCCGAGGGGCACGAACTGGGGGTCGTCACGCACGTGGATGCCGATCCGGTCGGCGCGGCGATCTCGCTGGCGGGGGAGATCGCGGCGCGGTCTCCCGATGCGGTCCGCGGCGCCAAGCGGCTGTTCGACGAGGCGTGGACCGGCTCGCCCGAGCAGACGCTCGCGCTCGAGGCCTCGATTCAGCGCGGTCTGATCGGATCCCCGAACCAGCTCGCGGCGGTGGCGGCGGGGATGACCAAGCAGCCCCCCGAGTTCGCCGACGTCGGCTGAGGCGCACCACGTGGTCGAGTGCCGGCCGGGACAACCGGCGCCCGCTCGGCGCCTCACGTCACGTCGAAGCAGCCGTAGATCGTGAACAACGGGTTGACGACGTTGTGTCCGTGCGCATCGCGCATCAGCTGCTGGCCGACGAACGAGGGTGGCGCCTCGGCCTTGTAGCACCCGTTGGATTTGACGCTCATGTCGTAGGTGACGGGGGTCTGCTGGAACGGGACCGCGCCCGGTTGGGGGATGAAGACCTCGAGCGTGCACGTCCAGTCGTCGCCGGGACCGGTGCTCGTGCCGGCGCGCCGGCTACAGCTGGTGAGAATGTTCAGCTTCGTGCCGGCGGGAACGGAGCGACCCAGCTCCCGCTGCTGAAGCAGCGTCAGGTTGTTGAACGTGGGCGTGATCGCCGCCTGCAGGCGGGCGGCGGTGATCGAGTGCGGACCCAGGTTCCCGGCGGCCGCGAGCAGCGCCAGCACCACCGCGGTGACAACCACCGCGCGCACCGGCATCACCCACCCCGCTCGGCGGGCGACCGGAGGACCGGCGAAGTCCCGCCGGCGCAAGATCAGCCACGCTACGCCCAGACAGGCCACGATCCAGGCGACGCTGACGATGCAGCCGATTACCAGCGGTCCGAAGAACGGGTGCGAGGTGAACAGTCCGTTCCAGCCGTCGAATGCCGAGGCGACCAGCAGCATGTGAACCCAGGTCCCGCTGCCGACCAGCGCCAGCAGCTGCATCGCGAGCGCGACCAGGATCGGGCCCAGAACCCCCATGATCCCGTTGCGGGTCGCGACCGAGAACAGCGCCGCGATGCTCAGGAACGCAAGCATCGGGGGGATGCTGAGCAGCCAGCTCGCCACCACCAGGCCGAGCGATCGTCCCGGGGACAGCAGCGTCCCGCTGAGGCCGACGAGCGACTGGGCGCCGGTCAGGACGAGGCCGGCCACGAGGCTCGAGACGGCCGCCAGCACCACCGCCACGACCGCGAACGTCGCCGACGCCATGATCTTGCCGGCGAACACGCCGGCCCTCGTACACGACCGGGTCAGGACCGTCTTCCAGGTGCCGTGGCGATCCTCGCCGGAGAACAGATCGCCGGCCAGCACGCCGGCGATCACGGGAAACCCCCAGGAGCCCGAGAACCCGAGCACGACCAGCGACACCGCGAATCCCGACGAGTGCACCCAGACCCCGAACAGCGTGTCGGCCGGGACCCCGCTCTGCAGGCTGAGGACCGCCGCGAAGGCGAACGGCCCGACCACGCAGACAAGCGCGATCAGCCGCACGGGCGTCTGCGCGATCAGCTTGCGCCGCTCTGCCCGGTACACGCTCCACACACCCCCGAACGGGCCGACCGTCCGCGCACGGGCGCCGGCACGCGGAACAGTTGCGGCGCTCGTCGTCATGAGCCCGACGAGGAGCTCAGGATCCGTTCGCCGGCCGACTCCGCATCCGGCTCGTCGGTGAGCGCGAAGAACATCAACTCCAGCGGGCTGACGAGCAGCTCCAGGCGGCGGACCGCGATCCCCTCCCGGCCCAGGGCCACGACGTAGTCGTCGAGCACGCCGGTCGCCACCGTCAGCGACAGACCCCCACCTTCCGCGGGAGCGAGATGGACGCCCTCGTGATGCTCGGCCAGCTCGACCGCCCGCCCATCGTCGCTGGTGCTGAACTGATACGCCGACGCCGGCGAGTCCGCTCGCAGCTGCTCGGCCGTGCCGTCCCACACCACGTGTCCGCGCCGCAGCACCGTGAAGCTGTCGCAGGCGTCCTCCACCTCGCCGATCAGGTGACTGCTCAGCAGCACCGAGACGCCGTCGCGGGCCAGCTCGCGGACCAGGGTCCGCACATCGCGGGCGCCGGCCGGATCCAGTCCACTGGTCGGCTCGTCGAGCAGCAGCAGCCGCGGCCCCCGCAGCAGCGACGCGGCGATCCCCAGCCGCTGGCGCATGCCGGTCGAGTAGCCGCTCACACGATCGCGGGCGCGGTCGGCGAGCAGCACCTGCTCCAGGACGCCGTCGATCCGGTCGTTCGCGCCGCCACCATCCAGCTCGGCGAGCAGCTCGAGGTTCGTCCGTCCCGACAGGTACGGGTAGAACGTCGGCTCCTCGACGAACCCCGAGACACCGTCAGGGATCGCATCGGCCGGCGCGTCGAGCGGACGATCAAGCAGCTCCACCGCGCCGGCGTCGGGCCTGACCAGGCCGAGCAGGCACCTCAGCAGCGTCGACTTGCCGGCACCGTTCGGTCCCAGCAGGCCCCGCACCTCGCCTTCCTCGACGAGGAGATCAACGCCGTCCAGCGCGCAGGTCTCTTCGAAGCGCTTGACCAGGCCGCGCGCACGCAAAGCTGCCATCTCGCGCCACTATACGAGGCCGCCTCAGCCGGCCTGACGGCGACGCCACCGTTCCAGGACGTCGGACACCTCGGCACAGACGCGCTCGCGCGCCGCGGTCCGGTCGAGGCCCGACATCAGCAGCTCGTCGTAGCGCGTGTCCTCGTGGCGTACCGCCGCGGTCACGGCAAGCTCAATCGCGCCCTGATCGAGCGCCCGACCGGCCGCGCTGCGTCCCACCCGTCCGCTCCCACGTTTCGCGGCATGCTGGGCGATCGCCTGCGCTCGCTCCGGAGGACAACCGGGGAACGACCTGACGATCTCGGCGGCCATCCTTGCCTGGAGCTCCAGATCCTGATCGGCGCGGCGCGCCGCGTCGCGCTCGCGCCCGCGGGCGCGCGCTTGCTCGTCGGCCAGGCACTCCGACTCCGCGCGCTCCAGTGCCTGCTCCTCGACCAACGTGCCCCGCCGCTCGTAGTGCCGGCGAGCGCGGCTGAACCGAACGACGACCGCGGCCAACCTGCTGGCGCTCTTCGCCCGGCGTGTAAGCGCCGCATCGCCGGAGGCGAGGAACACGAGGTGATCCATGTCGGCGCACTCCATGCACACCGGCCCGCCTGCTTCCATGATCAGCAGGCCGGCGTTCGTGACCGAACACACCGAACACGTCCAATCCTTGATCGGCGAGATCACGACCAGGTCCGGCGGCCGGCTCTGGCGCTCGGCCAGCCGCGCCCGCTGCCGCTCCGACAACTCAGGGGAAAGCCAATGGGTGCGGTACGCCAGCTCAGCGTCCGGATCGCCCGTGGTGGAGAACCGCAGCACCGCGCGAGCACGAGAACGCGCCAGATACGAGGTCTCGCTTGGCTGAAGACCGCGCTCGAGGGCCCACCGCCGGAGCGAGCTCAGTGCCGCGGACGCCTTCGCGGGCTCAACCGCGACGAGCGCCTCCAGATACTCGATCCGGCCCTGCTGCCACGCGTCGACGTGGCTCTGGTGAAGCCAGCCAACCCCGATCAGGACATCGATCGGGGTTACGAACTTGCGCTGCTGCAGAGCTGCTTCGGCCGCGCGTTCCACGCGGGCGTCGAGCCTGGATCGTTGTTGTGACTGCGCCACGTCCAACACAATATTCACGCGCCCGCCAGTGCTTCAGACAAGGAACATACGCTCTCATCGACCCCGGACGGAACCGGACCCACGGGTCTATACTGCGTCGTCGTTCCAGGCGTCCGTTGATCCACTTCATATCTGTGCGGGGTCGTCTAACGGCAAGACGCCAGCCTCTGGAGTTGGTTATCGGGGTTCGAATCCCTGCCCCGCAGCTCAAGTCCTCGTCGGGTGACATTCAGCGTACTACTCGGGAGTGCGCTTACAGGCTCGCAGCGGGTCGCCAACAGCAGACGCGCCACACTCAGCTACTGTCACTCGGACGGTGCGCCTGTTCGGCTTCCCGATCGAGACCCCACAGACGGTCATCAACCGGGCTGTGTCCGATCTGGGGGCGGTCGCGCGTCTTGCCCGCGCGGCGCCGGCGAAACTCGACCGGATCCTGGAGCTCGGCGAGGAGATCGCAGGCATCGGCCGTCAGGTGCTCGAGATCGCGGAGCGGCTCGACCGACGCGCTGAGGCGATCATGCTGCTCGGCGAGCGGCTCGATGCCCGCACCGAGGAACTGATCGAGCTCGGTGAGGACATGCGCGGGCTGGGCGAGCGGGTCGACGCCCGGGGGGCCGAGGTCGTCGATGGCGCGAACCGCGTCGTGGACACGGGCAGCGAGCTGATCACCGTGCTGCCGGCGTTCGAGCGGGCGCTGCAGATGGCGACGCCGCTCGAAGGGGCGATCGACCGCTTCGGCCGGCTGGTGGATCGCCTTCCCGGCGGCGCGCCCCGGCGCCGCGGCGTTCCCGGCGAGTAGCGCTCGACTCGGCGCCGCCAGCGCTCAGATTGCCGCCAGGTCGCTCGACGGATCGCGCAGCTGTTCGAGCCGGTCGTCGACCCGCTCGCGTGAGACGATCAGCCGGCGGGCGTGCTCGAGATCATCGGAACGGCCGACCGACAGGGCGGCGGCGACGCGGCCGTCGTCGATGTACCAGATGCTGAACTCGCCCTCGTCGAGCGAGCCGCGGACGATCTCCTCGTGCCAGTCCGACGCCGGACCGACGTACTCGAGCGAAGCCCAGTCGGACAGATCGGAGAAGAAGTAGGGAACCACGTCGTAGGGTCGGTCAGCCCCGAGCATGTTCAGGGCGGCGTACTTTCCCTGGTTGAAGGCGACATCCCAGTGCTCGATCCGCAGCGGCCGGCCGTCGTGGATGACGCTGATGAAGTCGGCGATGTCGCCGGCGGCGTAGATGCCCGGCGTGGACGTCTGCAGCCGCGAGTCGACCGACACGCCCCCGTTCGTTCCGAGCGTCACTCCTGCGGTGCGCGCCAAGCTCACCTCCGGCACTGCGCCGGTACCCATGACGACTACGTCAGCCTCGAGCTCGAGGCCTGTGGCGGTGAGCACCCGGGTCACGCGGCCAGCGGCGCCCTCGACGCGGTCCAGCCCCTGCTCCGGGTGAACGGTGATCCCGTTTTCCTCGAGTCGCGATTGAAAGAACCGGCCGGCCAGGTCACCGAAATGGCGGCTGAGCACGACCGACTCCAGCATCACCAGCGTGCAGGTACTGCCGAGCTCGGTCAGCGAGGCCGCGACCTCACAGGCGATGTACGAGCCGCCGATCAACACGACCCGCTTGCCGGCGGCATCGTCGCGAATCGTCTGGCTGTTGCCGAGCGTACGAAGGTAGTGAATGCCTTCGAGCTCGCAACCGGGGACGTTCAACCGGCTGACATTCGCACCGGTTGCGAGGAGTGCCTTGTCGAAAGTCACCTCGTCGCGGTTGGACAGAGTCACCGCGCGGCGCGCGAGGTCGAGCTTCGTGACCGACACCCTGCTCAGCACCTCGACCCGTTGCTCCTCGTAGAACTCCGGCGGCCGGAACAGGGTCTCCTCGCGCGACTCCTTGCCCTGCAGAAACCCCTTCGAGCACGGTGGCCGGTTGTAGGGCAGGTCCGGCTCGCGACCGACCAGCAGGATCGAACCGTCGGCTCCGGACTCGCGCAGCCAGCGCGCGCAGTTGCCGGACGCGAGTCCCCCGCCGATCAGTAGATACTCGACGCGGCGATCGGCCATCAGCGGGACCGATCGCTCGTGACGGCACCGTCGGGCGCGAACTGCGGCGTGATCTGTGACTCGAGGCCCGGATCGAGGATCAGCAGGACCTGGTCGCCGGCCTCGATCACGGAGTCGGCCTTGGGCACGAAGCCAACGCCGCCGCGCAGCACCGAGATGATCAGCGAGCCGTCGGGGAGCCGAACCTCCTGGACCCTGCGGCCGGCGGCCAACGACCCATCCCCCACCTCGAGCTCGATGATCTCGAGGTGCTCCTCCTCGAGCGCGAGCAGCTGGACCAGCCCGTACTCGGGGACCTCATGCTCGATCAGGCGCAGAATCAGATCGGTGGCGGACACCGCCGGCTGAATCCCGAGCAGCTTGAAGTGCTGCAGATTGCGGGGGTTGTTCACACGGGCGACGATCCGCTGCACGCCGTAGCGCTCTTTCGCCACCTGGCAGATCAGGATATTGTCCTCGTCATCTCCGGTGACCGCGATCACCAGGTCCGCGCGCTGGATTCCCGCCCGCTCCAGCACCCACAGCTCGGTCGCGTCTCCATACTGGACCGCGTGTTCGAGCTCGTCCTCGACCACGCGGTAGCGGCTGTGATCGGACTCGATCAGCGTCACCTCGCGATCCTTCGCGATCAGCTCGCGGGCGAGGTTCCAGCCGACCTTTCCAGCTCCCGCGATGATCACGTACATCGGCCCTCAAGCCCCCTATGGCGCGAGCGCCACGCGCTCGGTTTGGTCGATCGCAACCTGAGTCGGACAGATGGTCAGCAGCCCCTGTTCGGCGTACCAGGCGGCGCGGCCCGGATCGGCCACGCGCACGACCACGCGCGGGACCTTGAACCGTCGAGCTGCGATCTGCGAGATCACCAGGTTAGTGTTATCCCCGCTGGTGGCGGCGATGAACACATCCGCCTCCTCGATCCCGGCTTCGATCATCGCGTCGATCTCGAGTGCGGTGCCAACCGTGAACCGTCCGCCGGCGTCCTCCCAGGTCGTGGCCTGATCCTTGTCCAGCCGCTCGTGTGACAGCGGGTCGCTGTCCATCACCGAGACCTCGTGGCCGGCATCGAGGGCGCGCTTTGCGACCGCCGATCCGACGCGACCACAGCCAACGATCAAGATGAACATGAGGTGGACTCTAAACGGGAAGCTGATTCGGTGCTGGAGCGGGCATCGCGACCGGCGCGCCGGAAGCGACCGCATTTGCCGGACGGGTTGCAGGAGGCGGAGTCAGCGCCGCCGCAGTGATCACCAGCGCGAACGCAATCAAGCGCACCGTCAGCGCAAAGCCGCCACTCGGAAGCGGCTCGCCGAACACGATCGGCCCGGCGGCGATCGTGGTCAGGTTGGCGGCCGCGCTCGTCAGCGCGATCACCGGCACGGCATCACCGAGCTGAAGGCTCTTGGCCGAAACCAGCAGGCCGACCAGCGACGCGACCAGGATCACGAACGCGAGCGGGTGGACGAGCACCCCGAACCCCAGTTGGCTCAGGTGCGAGCTGAGCGCCTTGATCGAGGTGTCGGACGCCGCCCACAGGAGACCGGCGGCGACGGCGAGCACGGTCGCGCGGCGAAACCGTGCCGCGAGCACGAGACCGGCGACGCCAAGCGCGCCGATGTACACCGCCAGCCGCCCCGGGTCGTAGTGCGAATACGCCTTGCCGGCGCCGGCGCCGAGCGTCGCGGCCAGGAACGCCAGCCCGGCGGCGGTCAACGCGACGCCGATCCACTGCCGGCGCGTCACCGGAATCCCGAACAGCCTGTCGGCGACGACTGTCAACAGCACCAATCCACCGGCGATCACAGACTGCACGAGTGAGATCGGCGCGAGTGCGAGCGCGCCGACGTGCAGGCCCCATCCGACCAGCGCGATCACGATCCCGAGCGAGTACAGCGGCGAGCGAAACAGTGCGATCGAGCTCGCGAGCGGCCGCCGCAGGACGACGGCCGGGGCTTTCCGGGCGCCGCGGAACTTGTACAGGAAGCCCGCGACCGACCCGAACGCAGTCAGTAGGGCCAGAAAAAGTCCAAGTTCAACTGAGAGCGACATCGCCCGGTCTCGGAGCCTAGCGAAGCGCGCTCAGCAGGCATAGCGGTGCAGCGGTATGACCGCTCCCGACGGCCGGCACGCGGCGCCATCGCCCCGCGCTGCCTCGCCGTCGGTCGTCGGCTCTACAGCACTAAGTGATGAGCGGGATGATCAGCAGCGCGACGATGTTTGCGACCTTGATCATCGGGTTGATCGCCGGGCCGGCGGTGTCCTTGTACGGGTCGCCGACCGTGTCGCCCGTGACCGCGGCCGCGTGGGCCTCGGAGCCCTTGCCGCCGTAGGCACCGTCCTCGATCAGCTTCTTGGCGTTGTCCCACGCGCCGCCGCCGGAGGTCATCGAGATCGCCATGAACAGACCCACGACGATCACTCCGATCAGCAGGCCGCCGAGCGCCTCGATGCTGATCAGGCCGACCACGAAGGGGATCACGATCGGGATCATCGCGGGCAGGATCATCTCGCGCTGGGCCGCGCGCGTCACCAGCCCGACCGCGGCGCCGTACTCGGGCTGCTCGGTCCCCTCCATGATCCCCGGCTTCTCGCGAAACTGGCGGCGGACCTCCTCGACCACCGCCCCACCCGCGCGGCCGACGGCCTCCATCGCCAGCGACACGAACAGGTACACCATCAGCCCGCCGATCAGCAACCCGATCAGCACCGCGGGGTTGTCGATCGAGAAGTCCGGGAACTTGCCCCTGGCGTTGAGCTCGCGCTCGAACGCGTTGAAGAGCACCAGCGCCGCCAGCGCCGCGGACCCGATCGCGTATCCCTTGGTGACGGCCTTGGTGGTGTTGCCGACGGCGTCGAGCGGGTCGGTGACGTTGCGAACCTCCTCCGGAAGGTCGGCCATCTCGGCGATCCCGCCCGCGTTGTCGGTGATCGGGCCGAACGCGTCGAGTGCGACGATCAGGCCCGTGAGCGAGAGCTGAGCCATGACCGCGATGCCGATCCCGTAGATCCCCTCGCTGCCGCCGCCGGTCAGCTTCCAGGCGCCGAGGATCCCCAACGCGATCACGATCGCGGGCGGCGCCGTCGACTGGAAGCCGGACGCGAGCCCCTGGATGATGTTGGTGGCGTGCCCGGTCTGTGAGGCTCTGGCCGTGTGCTTGACCGGAGCGAACCGGGTCGAGGTGAAGTAGTCGGTGATCACGAACAGGCAGGCGGTGATCCCGATCCCGATCAGCGAGCAGAGATAGAACTTCCACCAGTGGGGGGTCACGCCGATCTTAAGTGTGACGCCGTGCATCATCCAGTAAGTGATCGGGAGGAACACGATCGCCGCCAGCCCGCCCGACACGATCAGTCCTTGGTACAGCGCCCGCTCGACGTTTCCAGCCTTGGAGCGGACCGCGAACGTGCCGATGATCGAGCACAGGATCGACAGTGCGCCGAGCACCAGCGGGTAGAGTGCCACCGCTGACTGCTGCCGGAACAGCAACGTGCCCAGCAGCATCACCGCGACCGCGGTCACGGCGTAGGTCTCGAACAGGTCGGCTGCCATCCCGGCACAGTCGCCGACGTTGTCGCCGACGTTGTCGGCGATCACCGCCGGGTTGCGGGGGTCGTCCTCCGGGATTCCCGCCTCGATCTTGCCGACGAGGTCGGCGCCGACGTCGGCGGCCTTGGTGAAGATGCCGCCGCCCAAGCGCGCGAACACCGAGATCAGCGAGCCGCCGAAGCCGAGCCCGATCAGGGCGTTGACCGCACTGCTCTCGCTCTCGCCCGCGATCCAGGTGAGCACCCCGTAGTAGCCGGCGACGCCGATCAGCGCCAGGCCGACGACGAGCAGACCCGTGACCGCGCCGCCGCGGAACGCGACCGACAGCGCCTGCGAGACGCCGCCGCGAGCGGATTCGGCGACGCGCGCATTGGCGCGCACCGACACGTTCATGCCGATGTAGCCGGCCGAGGCGGACAGCACGCCACCGATCAGGAACCCGATCGCGACCCGGATGTTCTGGATCGGGATCAGCACGATGAACAGGATCACGCCGACACCCGCGATCGTCGCGTACTGCCGGTTCAGGTACGCACGGGCGCCCTCCTGGACGGCCGCCGAGATCTGGCGCATCCGTTCGTTTCCTGGCGAAAGCGCCAGTAGCTGTTGCGCCGTTAGGGCGCCGTACACAATCGCGGCGGCTCCGCACACAAGCGCGACCAGGACGCCGTGGTGCGTCAAGAAGCTAGACAAGAAGGTCCTCCGGGGAAGCTCTCAGATCGTCAAAGGGAGCGCAGCAGCGCGGCCCCAAGAAACTGGAAAGGCCGCCGCCCGTACGGTCGAGCGGAGGCCCGGTCAATCAGACGGCGGCCAGTCTACCGTGATCAGCGCCATCGCGCGCCACCAGCCGTGACAACGTCACGACTGTCACTGCCAATGCATCACAACGTGGCTCTGGCAGCAGGCCGGGCTACTGCCCGGGAACCCACAGCCGTCCACTGCGCTGCGCCGGCCCCGGCTCGCCGGACTTCGGTTGCGGGCGCTCGGGCTCAGCGCCACCACCCGGACCGGCGCCACCACCCGACCCGGCCGGCCCGGCGCCGCCGCCCGCCGCACCCGGCCCGGCGCCGCCGCCCGCCGCACCCGGCCCGGCGCCGCCACCCGCCGCACCCGGACCGGCGCCGCCATGGGGCCCCGCCGGCCCCTCGCCGCCGGCCGCCGGCTGGCCACCGATCTTCACATACGCCAGCTGCAGCTGCGACAGGGCCTCCTTGATCGGAGCGACCTGCTGCGGCGCGGACTGCTCGATCAGCGGCAGGACCGCGCGGATCGCCTCGATCGCGACCCGCACCTGCTCCGGATCGCGCTCGGCCTCGGTTCCGGGGGCCAGCCCGGTACGGCGCATTCCCAGGTTGACTAGCGTGACGACGTGCTCGAGCACGACGTGCTCGACCCGGATCTTCTTGATCTCAGCCTCGTACGCCGCCCGCAGCTCCTCCTCGCTCGGCGCCCCTCCGGGCTGCTGTCCCACTGTGCTCATCGAGTCACCTCCGCAGTGCTTCCAAGCTCGCGAGCGTAAGTCTCGCGCGTGTTCGCCACAGTCGTAGCGTAGATCTCTCGCATGCTGAGCCCGTCATCGATCATCCGCCGCTGGCGCTGCGCGCCGTTCAGCGGCGCCAGCGCCACCTCGATCCCGAGTTCCGCCCGGGCCGGCGCCGACCACTCGAGCAGCCGGGACCCGGTCTCGGCGGCCGGATACGTCTCGCCGCTTGCGAGGTCGATCAACTCGCCGTCGAGCCCGCTCCGCACCGCCCGCCACAGGTTCTCCTCGATCAGCCGGCGGGGAGGGTCCTCGAACGGGACCCCGGCGTCGACGTCCAGCGCGGCCTGGGCAACGCACGCCACGATCAGCGCCGCGATCGCCTCCGACTCGGGGGCGGTGCTCTGCGCGTCGCAGATCCGGACCTCGACCGTCCCGAACGCGAAGTGTGGCCGCACCGACCACCAGACCTGTGTGTACTCGACGATCGAGCGAGTCCGGACCAGGAACTCGATGTACTGCGCGAACGCGTCCCAGGTCCCGAACGCGTCCGGTACCCCGCAGCGCGGAAAGCTCTTCGTGAAGATCTGGGTGCGGGCGCTGTGCAGACCCGAGTCACGGCCGTCGAGGAATGGTGAGTTGGCGGACACGGCGAGCAGCAGCGGCAGGACCGGGCGCAGCCTGTCGCACACGAGCACCGCCCGGTCGGCACCGCGGATCCCGACGTGCACGTGGATCGAGAACGTGTTGTTGCGCCATGCGACGTATTTCAGGCCGTCCTCCACACGCCGATAATGGTCGGTCTGGATGATGTGCTGATCGCGGTAGTCGGACCACGGGTGCGTGCCGGTCGCCCCGAGCGCGATCCCGCGGCCGGCCGCCACTGCGAACAGCTTCCGGCGGCGGTCTCGCTGCGCGGCAATCGCGGCCGCCAGGTCCTCGCCCCGGCCGGAGCGGATTTCGATCTCAGAGGAGATCAGCTCCCCGGCGACCGCCTCCGCTAGCGCCGGGTCGCCGGCAGCGGCGAGCCTGAGCTCTTCGAACCTGGAGGTGAGGCCGAGATCGCTGCCGTCCAGCAGCGCGAACTCCTCCTCGAGACCAACCGTGAAGTCAGTCGCGGCATCGAAGGCCCCGCGAGCGCTGTAAAGGTCTAGGTTCACAAAGCCGGTGCGTGACTACGTCAGATAGAAGTACAGCGCGTAGAGAAGATCCACGGCCGGGCTCGACGTGTGCACGGTGACCTCGGGCGGAACGTGAATCAGAGCGTCCGAGTAGTTGAAGATGATCTTCACGCCGGCATCGGCGATCTCGTCGGCCAGCAACTGGGCCGCGGCCGCCGGCACCGCCAGCACCGCGACGACGATGTCCTGCTCCTCGATCACCGTCCGCAGCTCTGAGTTGGCGCGAACTGACAGCGGCCCGATCGTCGTGCCGACCTTCGTCTCATCGACATCGAACACGGCCACGACGCGGAAGCCGTGGTCGGCGAAGATGTCCGAGGTCGCGATCGCGGTGCCGAGGTGACCGGCCCCGAACAGGGCGATGTTGTGCTGACCCGAGGTTCGCAGGATCTTGCGGATCTGCGTGACCAGCGACTCCACGTTGTAGCCGACGCCGCGCTTGCCGAACTTGCCGAAACCCGACAGATCGCGGCGGATCTGGGTCGAGTTCACGTGCGTGTAGTCGGCGAGCTCCTGCGAGGAGATCGTGTCCTTGCCCATCTTCCGGGCCTGCGTCAGCACCTGGAGGTAGCGGGACAGCCGCGCCGCGACTCCGAGTGCCAGCTTCTCCCCCGGCTTCTCGTCGTCCGCCGGAGCGATTTCTGGACCACGGCCCACCGTGTAGCTCATCCCGGTTTCAACTCTACTGATGGACGGTTGCGACCAGGCGCTCGAGTTCCGCTTCGTCGATAACGAACTCGAACGCCTCCGTGCCGTCGATCGTAACGACCGGGATCCGCTCGAGGTACGCGCGCAGCAGCCCCTCGTCATCGTCGATGTCGCATTCCTGCAGCGCGAACTGGTGCCGGGCGCGCACTCGGAGCAGCGCCTCCCGTGCGTCGTCGCACAGACAGCAGCCCTCGCGGCCGTATAGCACCACGGTCCTGATCATGCCGCCAGCGCTCGCTCGCCGCTCGCGTACACGTCGAGCGCCAGATACTCGGGGAACGCCAGCGGCTCCACGTAGCGCGCAGCGCTGGCGATCATCGCGGCGTTGTCGGTGCACAGTTCGCGCGGCGGCAGGTCGAGCTCGACCTCCAGTGCGGCCAGGCGCCCGCGCAGGGGCCCGTTCGCCGCCACCCCGCCGCCGACCGCGAGCCGACAGAGGCCGGTCGCCGTGAGCGCCCGCTGCACGCGAGTGATCAGGGCTTCGAGGATCGCGCGCTGGTAGGCGGCCGCAAGGTCGGCGCGGCGACGCGCCGCCTCGACCTCGCCGAGATCGCGCACCCGGTAGAGCAGCGCGGTCTTCAGCCCCGCGAACGAGAAGTCAAGGCCCTTGAGGCCGGCCGCGGTCGGAAACCCGAACGCGTCCGGATCGCCGTCACGCGCCAGGCGCTCGAGCGCGGCGCCGCCGGGATACCCGAGTCCCAGCAGGCGCGCGCCCTTGTCAAACGCCTCGCCGGCCGCGTCGTCGAGCGTCTGACCGAGAACCCGGAAGTGGGGTCCTCGATCCTCGACCCGTGCCAGCAGCGTGTGGCCGCCGCTCGCGATCAGCGCCAGGAACGGCGGCTCAAACGGGGTCGGGCCGAGGAAACTAGCCGCCACGTGGCCGTGAAGGTGATCCACGGGTGCCAGCGGCAGCTTTGCGGTCGCGGCCAGCGCCTTCGCGGTCGCCACTCCGACCAGCAGCGCCGCGACCAGGCCCGGCCCGCATGTCACCGCCACGAGCTCGAGCTCGGACAGCGACACCTGCGCCGTCCTCAGCGCATCGTCGACGGCCGGGCCGATCAGATCCAGATGGTGCCGCGAGGCGATCTCGGGCACGACGCCGCCATAGCGGTCATGGATCCCCTGCGAGGAGATCACGTTCGCATGGATCTCCCCTTCCCGCGTGATCACAGCCGCGCAGGTGTCGTCGCAGCTCGTCTCGAGCGCGAGGATCACCCGGAGGCGCCCGAGGCCGAGGCGTTGCGAGCGACCCGCCACATGATCATCGCGTCCTCGCCGGTATCGCGGTAGTAGCGCGGTCGCGTGCCGGCCGGGCGGAAGCCGAACCGCTCGTACAGCGCGATCGCGGGGGCGTTCGACGTGCGGACCTCGAGCGTGTACGCCTGCATCGGGCCGGCGCGCTCCAGCATCTCCTCCAGCAGCCCCGTGGCGATCCCGCGCCGCCGCGCGGGCGGGTCGACGGCGATGTTCATCAGGTGCCAGACCTGGTCGTAGCGGGCGCAGATCAGGTAGCCGACGAGCCTGCCCGACTCGGTCGCGGCGATGCACACGCCACCCGGCTTGGAGAGCTCGAGCACGAACATCGCGAGCGACCAGGGGGTCGGGAAGGCGCGTCGCTCCAATCCGATCACCTGGGGGAGATCGGAGTAGGACAGCGGGCGGAAGGTGGTTGGCTCGGAAGTCATCGCTTCGATCCGGAGCGGCGGGCGATCTCAGCGTCCGGAAGACGTAGATAGTCCGGACCGACCTCATCAGGGGCCCTCTCGAGCCGGCCAGTGGCAAGCCGGCAGTGGTTGACCGCGCTGACCCTGTGGAGGTCCGAGTCCTGATCCGGGATCAACACACCCGAGCGCTCGAGAACCTTCCCGCATTCTAACGCCCCGTCCCCGACCGCCAGCCACCGTCGGCCGTCCCCCGCCACGATCCGCTCGAGCTGCTCCGGACGCAGAGCCTGCGGCGCCAGCACGGGTGTTTGCTCGCGTTCGCCGAGCGGCCAGCCGGCCGCGAACACCTCGCCACGGCGCGCGTCGATCACCGCCAGCACGGCATCCACGCCCGGCGGCCGGGCCTCGCCGGCGATGACCGGGAAAGCCAGCGACTCGAGCGTCGAGATGCCGACCAACGGGATCGCCAGGGCACGGCTCAGCGCGCGGGCGGTTGCGATCCCGATCCGCAGGCCGGTGAACGTCCCGGGGCCGACACCGACCGCGATCCGCTCGATCTGGTCCCATCCGCCCTCGCCGCGCTCGAGCAGCTCGACGATCAGCGCCATCAGCATCGTCGTGTGGCGGGGGCGCGCGCCGGGCGGAGGGTCGTCGCGCGCCTCGAGCGCGTCGCCGGCTGCGGCGCCGGGTTGCCACAGCGCGACCGTGGTCGCACGCGTGGCGGTATCGAATCCGAGGATCATCGGCACGTGATGTCGACCGTGCGCCGGTCCCCGCCGGCGTGCTCGATCCGCACGTGCGCCGCGATTCTCCCGAACGCCGCGAGCTCCCGTTCGCCCCCGGCCGGCCATTCGACGAACGCGATCGTGTCCGGGCCGAGATAGTCCGCGAGTAGATCCGGGTCCTCGTCGGCGAGGGTAGGAACGCGGAACAGGTCGAGGTGCGAGACGGGCACCGGTGCCGGGTAGCGCTGGCCGATCGTGAACGTCGGGCTCGTGACCGCGGAAGTGACGCCGAGTGCCCGGCTGGCGCCGCGCACGAACGTCGTCTTGCCGGCGCCGAGCTCACCCTCGACCAGGACCACGTCTCCGGGCGTGAGGTCCTCGGCGAGCTCGCCCCCGATCGCCTCCGTCTGGGCAGCACTGCTCGTCTCGATCAGGCGGCGGGTCATCGGCGCTTCGCCGGAGCCTACGGGTGGCGCCCGAACCCGGATGCCGGGCGCGCGCGGACTCTGACCACCGTGCCGGCGCCGAGCAGCGCCGCGCCGAGCATCGCCTGCAGGAGCTCGTCGTCCCCGGTGCGGGGCAGCTGGGCCGGCGAGGATTGCGTCGTGGGCGGCGGTGCCGGCGCTGACGAGGTCGTGGTCGAGGTTGTCGTCGTCGAGGTTGCCCTCGTGGAGGTTGCCCTCGTCGAGGTTGCCGTCGTCGAGGTTGCCGTCGTCGAGGTGGTCGTCGTCGCCCGGCCCGTGGTCGGAAGCGTGACCGGTGGGGTTGGGCTGAGCGCCGGCGCCCGGGTCGACGCGGGTACGACCGCGGCCGCGGCACCCCCGGCCGTCGCGAGCAGCCCGACCGCGACAAGCACGGCCGCCGCTGGTCGCCTGGAGCCCATCGCCGCCTCACTGTAGTGCAGGCCGCGGCACCTGGCGCGCGTAAGCTCCGCCCGGTTCGGTACCGTGAGCGGCGCAGATGTCAACGCGTGCGGCGCAAACATGACTGGTCCTGTCGCCGGGCTGAGAGAGCGCTACGGCTCGTCGCTGGCCGATCTGCGCAGCTCGGACACGGCCAAGGCCGCCGGCCTCGCCGGCGCGATGATCGTCAACAACCTGGTCGCGCTGGTCTCGACGGTCGTGTTCGCGCGGCTGCTCAACGACTACGCGGCGCTGGCCGCGTTGGTGAGCTACTTCCTGATCCTGTCGGTGGCCGGCCTGGCGCTGCAGGTCGCCACCGCTCGTGAGGGCGTGCTCGGCCACCTCGGCGTCGGTCCCGGCCTGATCGCGACGATGAAGAGATGGGCGTGGTCGATGTTGTGGTTCACGCTCGCGCTAACGGTGATCTCGATCCTGCTGCGCGATCCGATCGCATCGGCCGTCGGCGTGAAGAAGTACCCCTGGGCGGCAGCCATCGGGTTGCCGGCGGGGTGCATGTACATCGAGCTCTCGATCCTCCGCGGAGCGCTCCAGGGGGTCGGCGACTACAAGGATGTCGGGATCAGCCTGATCGGCGAGCAGTCGGTGCGGCTGGTGGTCGGGGCGGCCCTCGCGGCGGTCGGGCTGGGCGTGACCGGCGCCTATCTCGGCACGCCGTTCTCGTTTGTGGCGATGATCGCGTTCTGTGCGCTGCAGCTGCGGCGGGTGCTGCAGGCCGCCACCACCACGCAGGAGCCCGGCACCGGCACCGCCACGCAGGCGCCCGCCACCGGTACCGCGGCTCCCGCGACCGTGAGCCTGTGGGCTCACGTCAAGAGCGCCTGGGCGCCGATCTGCGGTCTGATCATCATCGCCGTCCTGCAGAACATCGACATCATCGCCGCCAAGCATCGGTTCGGCGACGTCAGGGAGCTCGCCAACTCCTACGCCGCCACCGCGGTCGCCGCCAAGGTCCTGATCTGGGTTGCGATGGGCGCCGGTTTCTATCTCGTTCCGGAGGTCTCGCGGCGGTACGCCGAGGGGAAGGACACCCGGGCGGTGCTGATGCGCTCGCTGGCGATCATCGCGGTCTGCGCGGTGCCGGTGCTGCTGATCTTCGCGTTCGCCGCGACGCCGCTGTTGCGAATCGCGTTCGGGCCCAAGCGGCTCGAGGCCGCGGACTCGCTGCTGCTGCTCGGCCTCGCGTTCACCGCGCTGGCCGGCACGTACCTCGCGATTCAATACATGCTGGCGTTGAAGCGCACTTGGTTCCTAGTGCCACTCGCGGCGGTCGCGATCGCCGAACCGGTGCTGTTGCTGCAGGCTCCCGACAAGCCGGCCGGCTTCGCGGCGGTCGTGTTCGGGGTGCAGGCGGTGGCGGCATTGCTCGCCTTCGGGATGGCGCTGCGGCCCGACAGCCGACCGCCGGTCACGGCTGTCGCCGAGCCGGCCGAGTCGCGCGGCGCCGCCGAGCGGGCGCCGGTGCTGGCGGGCCGGCGCAGCTAAGCATCGCGCTCGGCGAGGTACTCCGCGACCCGCTCGGCGGCGGTCCGCAGGCGCCGGAAGTACGCCGCGCGACTGAGCGACAGATCGATCGCGGCCTGCTCGTGGCTGTGCGCCGGCTCCAGATAGCCGCGGATCAGCACCCGCCGCAGCAGCTTCTCGTTCTCGTTGTCCCCAAACGCACGCTCGGCCGCGTCGCGCAGCAGCTCGCGCACCGACTCGGCGCGCTGATCGGGGCTGACGCCGGTCGCGAGCCGGCTGCGCGCAAGCTCGTGCGGGATCCGGAAGTTGCGCAGCGCCTCGCGCACCGCCTCCATGGCCGTCGAGCGCCGTCATCCGCTCGTAGGTGTCGATCAGGACGACGGGGCGCTCGCTCTCGGGTGCCGCCGCGAGCACCGCCTCGAGCGCGTCGGGCATCGGCGGCAGCTCCCGCCCCTCGACGAAGAACGTCTCCAGGCCACGGGCGCGAGCCCGGCGGCCGAGCTCGCGCAACAGCGTGCTCTTCCCGATCCCGCCAGGACCGTGGACCAGCACCACGCTGGCGGGCGGGTCCTCGTCGAGGCAACGCTCGAGGAACTCGAGCTCGGCGAGGCGTCCGACGAACCGGTCGCGGTCGCGGGCGCCGATTCGCGCGGCGAGCGTATCGCCGCCGGCTGATCCATCGCCGAGCGAAGAAGGAAGCCCCTGAGCCTCCACGACGGGCTAAAGGGTAGCCGCACGGGCGGCTTCGGCGTCGTGATTAACACTTGCGTAACCGGTCTCGCTAGGGTCGGAACAGATAACCACCAAGAGGGAGGTGATATGGCAGTAACAAAGGTGATCGAGCTTGTGGGCAGCTCGTCGGCCGGCTCTGACGACGCCATCAAGGCCGCACTCGCGGAGGCTCAGGCGACACTCCGAAACATCCGCGGACTCGACGTCGTGTCGGTCGGCCTTCGCGGCGACAACCTCCGCGAGTGGCGCGCGCTGGTCAGGGTCTCGTTCCTGGTCGAACGCGTGAGCGAGTAGCGCACCAGCGCGTCAGAACAGACCGAGTTGTGTCGCCGGCTCAGGCACGGCAGCCACCGGCGGCTCCTCGGCCCGTTTCGGCTCCACGAGCTCCTCCAGCGCCTCGATCGCCTCCTCGAGTTCCTCGACCGGCTCCGGCTGCTGCGGCGGTCCGAGCCCGAGAACGGATGGAATGCGATGAAAGTCCGCCCGCAACGCCTCCAGCGTTGACGGCGTGTACAGCGCAGCGGCCGGGTGGTAGAGCGGATACAGCCGGATCGGCCGCGATCCGATGATCCGCACCTCTTCGCGTCCGTGCAACCGCGAGATCCCGGTCGGATCGCCCCGCAGCAGCTTGGTCGAGAAGTTCCCCAGCGTGCAGATCGCGGTCGGTTCGATCAGCTCGACCTGCTGTTGCAGCCACGCCTGGCACGCCTCGATCTCGTTCGGATGCGGGTCGCGGTTGTCCGGCGGGCGACACTTGAGGACGTTCGCGATGAACACATCTCGCCGCTCCAACCCGATCTCCGCCAGCAGCTTCTCGAGCAGCTTCCCGGCCTGCCCCACGAACGGCAGGCCCTGGCGGTCCTCATTCGCCCCCGGCGCCTCACCGACGATCATCAACTCGGCGTCGGCGTTGCCCGACCCGAACACGACCGTCGTGCGCGTCTCGTGCAGCGGGCACCGCTCGCACTGGCGCGCCTGCTCGTAAACGGCCTTCAGCAGCTCACGGCGTTCGGCGGCGCTCCTCATCGGCAACCGCGATGGTAAAGGCGCGCGTGGACGCCCTGAACGGCCGCGCCACTCGTGCCGGCGGGCGATCGCGCTATCAGCGAGAACTGGTGGCACTCGGCGCCACCAGCGCTGCACCCGATATCCTCTCGTTGCGGCCGCCACTTGATGCGCGGACCGTTTGCAGCCTCCCACAAACTGAACAGAGCCGACCGGTATCTCTGATGCGAGAACTGGAACGGGATCCCTCCCGGGACCCATCTCCGTGCGGGCGCCTGGCGATCGTTGGCCAGGGCCGGCTGGGTACAGCGCTGGCCCGGGCGCTGCGCGCGGCTGGGTACACGGTTAACGGTCCGCTCGGGCGGGGAGCTCAGGCTGGGTCGGCCGACGCGGTGCTGCTGTGCGTTCCCGATGGCGAGATCGCGCGCGCTGCCGCGGCAGTCGCGCCCGGTCGCCTGGTCGGCCACTGCTCGGGCGCGACCGGACTCGACGTGCTTGGCGACCACGAGGCGTTCTCGCTCCATCCGCTGATGACGGTGACCGCCGAGGGGGCGCGGTTCGCGGGTGCCGGCGGCGCGATCGCGGGCAGCACGGACCGTGCGCTGACGCTCGCACGCGAGCTCGCCGAGGCGTTGCAACTCAACGCGGTCGTCGTCTCCGACGAGAACCGGGCCGCGTATCACGCCGCCGCGTCGATCGCGTCGAACTTCCTGGTCACGCTCCAGGCCGCGGCGGAGCGGATTGCCGCGCGCGCCGGCGTTGATCGCGCGCTGCTGGTCCCGCTGGTGCGGGCGACGGTCGAGAACTGGGCGCTGCTCGGACCCGAGCGGGCGCTCACCGGGCCGGTCGCGCGGGGCGATGAAGGCACGATCCAGACTCAGCGCGCGGCGGTCGCGGAGCACGCCGCCGAGCTGCTGCCGCTGTTCGACGAGATGGTGGAGGCGACGAGGGCGCTCGCGCCTCAGACGGCGCTGACAGGAGCATGAGCATGAGCATGCGCACGATCCGCACCGTCGACCAGCTCCGAGCTGCGCTTTTGCCGGCGCGGCGGGCCGGCCGTGTGATCGGCCTCGTGCCGACGATGGGCGCGTTCCACGACGGCCATCTGTCGCTGATGCGCCGCGCACGCGCGGAGGCCGACGAGGTCGTGGTGTCGCTGTTCGTCAACCCGACCCAGTTCAACGAGGCGGCGGACCTGGCGGCCTACCCACGGGACGAGCAGCGCGACGCGGAGCTGGCCGACGAAATCGGCGTCGATTACCTGTTCGCGCCGCCACCCGAAGAGGTCTACCCGCCGGACTTCGCGACGACCGTGTCGATCGCCGGGCTCACGGAGAGGCTCGAGGGCGCCTATCGGGGCCGGGGCCATTTCGACGGCGTCACCACCGTCGTGACCAAGCTGTTCACGATCGTCGGGCCGGACGTCGCGTACTTCGGGCAGAAGGACGCCCAGCAGTCCGTGGTCATCCGCAAGCTCGTCCGCGACCTGAACCTGCCGGTCCGGATCGAGGTCTGCCCGACGGTGCGCGATCCGGACGGGCTCGCGCTGTCGAGCCGCAACGCGCTCCTCTCCCCCGAGGAGCGGGCGCGCGCGACCGCGCTGCACCGCGGCCTGAAGCGGCTCGAGGACGCGATCGCGGCCGGTGAGCGCGACCCGGCCTCCGCGCTCGAGCTCGCTCGCGCTGAGCTGGGCGCTTCGGAAATCGAACCGGAGTATCTCGAGCTCGTAGCTCCGGAATCGATGGCGCCGGCAGCGACGATCGACGGCGAGCTGCTGGCCGTCGTGGCCGCGCGCGTGGGCACCACCCGACTGATCGACAACCAGCCGCTCTCGACCGCTCGCGTGGCGGCGGGAAGCACCAACAACGGGAGACCCTGACATGCAGCGCACGATGCTGAAGTCGAAGATCCACCGCGCGACCGTGACCGATTCGGACCTGCATTACGTCGGTTCGATCACGATCGACCCGGAGCTGCTCGACGCAGCGGATGTAATGGAGTTCGAACAGGTCGCCGTCCTGGACGTGGACAACGGCGCCCGGTTCGAGACGTACACGATCGCCGGGGAGCGGGGCTCGGGAGAGATGAAGGTCAACGGCGCCGCCGCGAGGTTGGTTCACCGCGGCGACACGATCATCGTGATCTCGTACGGGAGCTACAGCCCCGACGAGCTCGAGCACTACAACCCGTGCGTGGTCCACGTCGACGCACACAACCAGATCCTGCAGGTCGACCGCGAGGTGGCAACCCTTCCCAAGGCGACGCCAACCACCGCGTAAGGAGACGTTCAGATGTCAGCTACACCACGCGTGACGGTGCCACCAAACCTCGAGGCACCGCTGCCGATGACCCTGCCGCGCCTGGCGGAGAAGAAGCGGCTGGGAGAGCCGATCGTGATGCTCACCGCGTACGACTACCCGTCCGCGCAGGTCGCGGAGGAGGCCGGCGTCGACATCGTCCTGGTGGGGGACTCGGGCGCGATGACCGTGCTCGGGTACCCCTCGACGGTGCCGGTGTCGACCGAGGAGATGGTGATGCTCGCGTGCGCTGTCCGGCGGGGGCTGTCGACGCCACTACTGATCGGCGACCTCCCGTTCGGGTCCTACGAGGGCTCGGACGAGCTCGCGATCGCGACCGCGCAGCGATTTATCAAGGAGGCCGGTTGCGACGCGGTCAAGCTCGAGCGGGGCGGAACCAGCGTCCAGCGGGCTCGGGCGATCGTCGATGCCGGAATCCCGGTGATGGGTCACGTCGGCCTGACGCCCCAGACCGCGACTGCCCTCGGCGGCTACCGGGCACAGGGCCGCACGGCCGAGCGCGCGCTGGCGGTCGCCCGCGACGCGGTCGCGCTCGAGCAGGCGGGGTGCTTCTCGATCGTGTTCGAGGCGATCCCCGCGACCGTCACCGAGCTCGTGATGACGCAGCTGACCGTGCCGGTGATCGGGATCGGCGCCGGCCTGGCGGACGGGCAGGTGCTCGTGTTCCACGACCTGCTCGGGATCTACGACGGCCACGCGCCGCGGTTCGCGAAGCGCTACGCCGAGGTGCGGGCGCAGATGGTCGCGGGCGTCGCGGAGTACGCTGCCGAGGTTCGCTCGCGGGCGTTCCCGGGAGCCGAGCACGTGTACTCGATCGACGCCGACCAACTGGAGCAGCTCCGCGCCGGTATCGGTGACGAATCGTGAGCCACTGAGAAGTCGCCGGCCTGCTGAGAAGCCGCCAGGGCACTACGATGGCGTGATGCCCCGACTGGGCCAAGTCTTCGCGACACGTGACCGGGTCTATTTCGAGCTGTTCGAGGAGGCCGGCCGGAACATCCTCCAGGCGGCAGAGCTGCTCGACCGGATGCTGAGCAACTTCCCGGACAGCAAGGACCTGGCGCGGGAGATCCTCGCCTGCGAGCAAGAGGGCGATCGGATCACCCACGACATCATCGACCGCCTGAACCACACGTTCGTGACGCCGATCGACCGCGAGGACATCCTCGCGCTGGCCTCGGCGCTGGACGACATCGTCGACTACACCGAGGAGGTCGCCGACTACCTCGGGCTGTACAAGATCGAGGCGCCGATGGACCAGGCGATCAAGCTCGCGCGGATTCTCAACGCGGCGGCACATCAGATCGCCGAGGCGGTGCCGCGGCTCCGTGGGTTCCGGGACATCTCGCACCACACGGTCGAGATCAACCGACTCGAGAACGAGGGCGACCGGATCACGCGCGAGGCGGTCGCCTCGCTGTTCGACGGTGGCATCGACCCAATGGTCGTGATCCGCTGGAAGGACCTGTTCGAGCGGCTCGAGGAGGCGATCGACGCGGCCGAGCACGTGGCGAACATCCTCGAGGGGATCGTGATCAAGAACTCCTAGCCGGCCGGGTCCTCGATCGTCCGGAGCACTCGCGCGGGCGCTCCTGCCGCGATCGAATGCGCGGGGATATCGCTGGTCACGACCGAGTTCGCGCCGATCACGCACCGCTCCCCGATCCGCACGCCGCTGGTGATCACGACATGGGCGCCGCACCAGACATTGTCCGCGACCCGCGTCGGACCGCTGGTCGTGAACCCCTGCCAGGGCACCGGCCGGCGCGGGTCATCGAACCGGTGCTCGGCGTCCGTGACGAAGCACCCGTTGGCGAACATGCAGTGCTCGCCGATCTCGACCAGCCCGGCGGCGGCGACCATCACGCCGAGGTTCAGAAACGATCCAGCGCCGATCGTGATACGCGCCGCGCCCGGCGCGGTGAGCCACACCCCGGGTTCGAGCAGCACCTGCGGACCGATCTCCAGGCGGCCCTCGCGGAACGCCTCGAGCACGTTTCCGTGCACCGGCCAGCGTATGAACGCCTCGCGCCGCATGAACTCCCAGTGGATCCGGGCGCGGTTCCAGGGCAGCGAGTTGCGCTCATACCAGCGCCATTTCTGCGCCCAGAGTTTGAGCTGAGCGGCGCTCACGATTTGATCCTCCCATTTCCTGCGCTTGCGCTGCTTGCGTGGGTGTTGGTGAGGGTCCGTCATAGGGTGGTGCGGCCGTGGTCGGCTTTACAGCCGGCGCCGTCCGCGCTGGGGGCTTGGGGCTGGCAGGGCGGGCGCTGCGGCGCTGGGGCGCGTCCCGACGTCCGGGGAGGAGCGACGGGCGCATTCGCGGGTCGAGAGAGCCCGAAAGACATGCTCAACTTCCCAAAGCCGACTGCGGGCCGGCGGTTTGGGAAATCGAGCATGACTATCGTGCTCAACTTCCCGAACCCACAGCCCGCGATTGGATTTGGGAAATTGAGCAGGTTTTCGAGGGTCGCCCGCGCCCGTCGGCCGCTCACCGGCCCGCCCGGCAACCCGCGCCACTCACCGGCCCGCCCCGCAACCCGCGCCACTCACCGGCCCGCCCCGCAACCCGCGCCACTCACCGGCCCGCCCCCGAAACCGGGCTACCCGCTACGACCCCACAACCCCACCAACCGGAACAGCAGCAGCGCCCATTGCCTGGCAATTACAATCATCTGAATTGATATGGTTAGGTTTCGTCCGCCGCCTGCTTGCGCGTGTCCTAGTTCAAGAAGGCGATCGAGGAGGAGACCGGGATGAAGCCCGAGTGGGCCGCGGACGCGTTCTCCGACCTCGACACCGATGTGCGCCAGTCGGTCGCCCGGATCAAGGCGTCGCCGTTCATCCCCCGCAAGGAGTCGGTCCGCGGGTTCGTGTACGAGGTCGAGACCGGCAGGCTGCGCGAGGTCGTCTGACGGGGCGGGGCGTCTCCCGGCTCAGGCGGCGCCCACCGCCGGCGGCTCAGCACCCGCCGCGCCCGGTCAGCCCCGCCGCCCAGGCGACCCCACCCGTCACGAGCGCGACCTGGTGCGGATCGCTCCAGGTCTGGGGGAAGTGGCCGAGCGCGTCGTAGAACACGCGGCCGCGCCCGACCAGCCGGCACCACACGAGCGGCCGGTCAGGGCCGCCGCGACCGGTGTCCAGCCGCGCCAGCACGTGCACGTGCGGTCGCGGGTCGTGCTTGAAGACGTAGAACTCGTCGTGGATCAGGAAGCTGGGCGGCAGGCGGTCGGTCGCCGGTGTGTGTCGGTCCTCGACGATCACCCGCTGCGTGCTGGGAAGCGGGTGATGGCTGAACTCGGCGCCGATCAGGTCGACGTACCCGGGCCAGTGGTGGAACGTGTCGGTGGCGGAGTGAAAGCCGATCAGGCCGCCGCCCCGGTGCACGAACGCGACCAGCGCGCGCTTGTCAGCCGGGGTCATCGGCAGCTCTCCGGTCGTCAGCAGGAACACGACCGCGGCCGCGCCGCTCAGCGCTCGCGGCGTCAGATCAGCCGCGGTCGGCAGGAACACGAGCCGGTAGCGCCCGTCCGCGGCGGCGACCCGGCGCAGCGCGGCGATCGCCCACGGGATCGAGGCATGGTGGTAGCCGAGTGTCTGCGTCAGCACCAGCACGCGCGCCAGGGGGCTGCGCGGGCTGCTCGCCCCGCCGCTCCGGCCGCCCGACGCCGCCCACACGGCCGCCCCCGCGCCACTCGCCGCCAGCAGTACGACCACGGCAACCGCGACGCTGACTCGCCGCATCGGCTCAGCCGGCGGCGGCCGCGGCGGCGGCACGACCCCGGCGGCCCGTGCCGCGTCGCGCCTCGACTGGCAGGACCTGCGCGAGGAAGCTGCCGGTGTGCGATCCGGGTACCTGGGCGACCTGCTCGGGGGTCCCGGTCGCGATCACCCGACCCCCCTCCTCCCCGCCCTCCGGTCCCAGATCGATGATCCGGTCGGCGACCTTGATCACGTCGAGGTTGTGTTCGATCACGACCACGGAGTTGCCAGCGGCGACCAGCCGCATCAGCACCTCCAGCAGCCGCTGGATGTCCGCGAAGTGAAGGCCGGTGGTCGGCTCGTCGAGGATGTACAGCGTCCGCCCGGTCGCGACCTTGGACAGCTCCGCTGCGAGCTTGACCCGCTGCGCCTCGCCACCCGACAGCGTCGTCGCCGGCTGCCCCAGGCGCATGTAGCCGAGGCCGACGTCGTTCAGGGCCTCGACCCGACGGCGGATCTTGGGGATGTGGGCGAAGAACTCGAGCGCCTCCTCGATCGGCATCTCGAGCACGTCCGCGATCGTCTTGCCCTTGAAGCGGACCTCGAGCGTCTCGCGGTTGTAGCGCTTGCCGTGACACTGCTCGCACGGCACGTACACGTCCGGCAGAAAGTGCATCTCGATCTTGATCTGGCCGTCTCCCCGGCAGACCTCGCAGCGACCGCCCTTGACGTTGAACGAGAACCGCCCCGGCTTGTACCCGCGGGCGCGCGCCTCCTGGGTCTTGGAGAACAGCTCGCGGATCTGATCGAATAGCCCGATGTAGGTGGCCGGGTTGGAGCGCGGCGTGCGCCCGATCGGCGACTGGTCGACAGAGATGATCTTGTCGAGCTGCTCGAGCCCGATGAGCCGCCGGTGGACCCCGGCCCGCTGCCGGGTGCGGTGCAACCGGTTCGCGACCGCCTTGTAGAGGACCTCGTTGACGAGCGTCGACTTCCCGGATCCGGACACGCCGGTCACGCAGCACAGAACCCCGAGCGGGATCTTGACGTCAACCGACTGCAGGTTGTGCTGGGAAGCGCCCTCGATCCCGACGTACCCGGACGGCTTGCGGCGCCGGCGCGGGACCTCGATGACACGAGTGCCCGCCAGGAACTGGCCGGTCAGCGACTCCGGCACAGCCGCGATCTCGTCCGCGGTGCCCTGCGCCACCACATGGCCGCCGTGCTCGCCGGCGGCCGGGCCCATGTCGACGAGGTGGTCGGCGGCCCGCATCGTGCCCTCGTCGTGCTCGACCACCAGCACCGTGTTACCGAGGTCGCGCAGGCGCTCGAGCGTCGCGATCAGCTTCTCGTTGTCGCGCTGGTGCAACCCGATCGACGGCTCGTCGAGGATGTACAGCACGCCGACGAGCGACGAGCCGATCTGGGTCGCGAGGCGGATCCGCTGCGCCTCGCCGCCGGACAGCGTGGATGCGGCGCGCTCCATCGACAGATAGCCCACGCCGACATTGTCCAGGAACTGCAGCCGCTCCTGGATCTCCCTCAGCACGAGCCGCGCGATCCGGCGGTCGTGCTCGGTCAGCTCCAGTCCGCGGATCCATTCCAGTGCCCGTCGCGCCGACAGCGCGGTGAACTCGTGGATCGGAGTGCCGGCGACGAGCACCGCCTGTGATTCGGGCCGCAGCCGCGCGCCCTTGCATTCCGGGCACGGCCGCAGCGTCATGTACTCCTCGATCTTCTCGCGCGAGAACTCCGACTCCGTCTCGCGATAGCGGCGCTCGAGATTGGGCACGATCCCCTCGAACGTGGTCCCGTACGAGCGCTTGCGGCCGAAGCGGTTGCGGTACGAGACCTGCACCCGCTCGCCGTTGGTGCCGTACAGGAAGAAATCGCGCGAATCGGCCGGCAGATCCTCCCAGGCGGTTTCGAGGTCGACCTCGTAGCGCTCGGCGATCGCCTGCGTCAGCTGGTCGTAGTAGTCGGATGCGCTCACCGCCCACGGCGCGATCGCCCCCTCGCCGATCGACAGGGTCGGGTCGGGCACCACCAGCTCCGGGTCGATCTCCATCTGGGACCCGAGCCCGGTGCAGCGGGGGCAAGCGCCGTGGGGGGAGTTGAAGCTGAAGATCCGCGGCTCGAGCTCGACCAGGCTGGGCCCGTGCACCGGGCATGCGAACTTCTCCGAGTAGGTCTGCACCTCGCCACCGTCGACCAGCTCGATCTCGACCAGCCCGTCGGCCAGCGCCACCGCGGTCTCGATCGAGTCCGCCAGGCGCTTGCGCAGCTCGCCCTTCATCACCAGCCGGTCGACGACGACCGCGATGTCGTGCTTGTACTTCTTGTCGAGTGTGATCTCCTCGTCCAGCCGGCGCAGCTCCCCGTCGACCTTGACCCGGCTGAAGCCCTCGGCCCGGAGCTCCTCGAGCTGCTTGCCGTATTCACCCTTGCGCCCGCGGACGATCGGCGCGAGCACCATGAACCGCGTGCCGTCCGGCAGCTCCATCACCTGGTCGATGATCTGCTCGGCCGACTGCCCCGCGATCGGACGGCCGCAGATGTGGCAGTGGGGGTGGCCGATCCGCGCCCACAGGAGGCGCAGATAGTCGTAGATCTCGGTCACCGTGCCGACCGTGGAGCGCGGATTGCGGGAGGTCGTCTTCTGATCGATCGAGATCGCCGGCGAGAGACCCTCGATCGAGTCGACGTCCGGCTTGTCCATCTGCCCCAGGAACTGGCGCGCGTACGCGGACAGCGACTCGACGTAGCGGCGCTGTCCCTCGGCGTAGATCGTGTCGAACGCCAGCGACGATTTGCCGGACCCGGACAGACCTGTGATGACGGTCAGCGATCCCCTCGGAATCGCCACCGTGATGTCCTTCAGATTGTGCTCCCGGGCTCCCGAGACGACGAGTTGATCCACTAGCCCGAGTCTAGTGAAGCGAACAGACGTTCCCCTGCCAGGAAAGCCGCATTGTCCGGACGCGCCCGCGTCGACGGGGCCCGGCTAGCCCTCGACGCTGGCGTAGACCTCGTCGAGCAGGCCGCTGCGATCGGCGAGCCGGAAGTTCTCCGCGAGGTACCGGTCGGTCTCCTCGCGCGGGGTGCCGTTGAGCGCCATGTTGAGCGCGATCAGGCGAGCGCCCTGGGTGTCGTCGGCGCCATCGGCGGACTCGGCCGGTGCGCTGCTCGGTCCGGTCGGCGCGGCGGTCCGGTCGGCCGGTGCGCCGCCCGGTTCGGCTGCGCTCGGATGGAACGGCTCGGACTCGATCCGCTCGTACGGCGCCTCCTCGACCTCCTCGTGGGCCTGTTGTTCGTAGACGCCCGCCACCGCGCTCGGCTCCTCGGTCATCATCGACTGCTCCTCGGTCCGCGCGGGTCCCTCCTCGGGCTCGAATCGCGGCCGCGGTCCGACCGCGTCGTGAACCTCGCTCAGATTGCCTTCGAGCAGCTGAAGATCCGCGTTCAGGCGGTTGGAGCCGGTCCGCAGCGATTCGATCAGCGCGCTCAACTCGCTCTCCATCGCATCCAGGCGCTGGAGCATCGTCCCGGTCGACTCCGACACCTTGCCGACGTATTCCCGCGCCTGTTCGGTCGCGTGCTCACGGGTGCCCTGGGCTTCGCTGCTCGCCTCGGCCTTGATCTCGCGGGCCTCGTCCTCGGCCTGGCGCTGGATCGCGGCGGCGCTGTTCTCCGCGGCCTCGACGATCGCGCGGACCTGGTCGCTGGCGGACGACGCGAGCGTTTCGGTGCGCCTGCGCGATGACGCCCTGAGCTCCTCCACCTCGCCGGCGAGCTCGGACAGGTGCGCGTCGACCGCATCCGGGTCATAGCCGCGGCGGCCGATTGGGAAGTCCTTCTTCTCGATGCTCTGTCGGTCGAGAGCCACGGAACTACCTCCGTCTCGAGGTCATTGGCGAAGCCCAGTCAGCCTATCGTGAGGCGAACACGACTGCACCGGCCTAGCCGGCGGCGACCGCCTGGTCGAGCTCGCGCTTGAGGTCCCGGATCTCGTCCCGGAGCTTGGCGGCGTACTCGAATCGCAGGTCCTCGGCGGCCGCGAGCATCTCCTCTTCCAGCTCGACGATCGTCTTCTCGATCTCGGCGGGTGCCATCGCCTCGGCGCTGCGCCGGCGCCGGCGCCGCGAGCGCGGCACCTTGGAGTCGGACTGCAGGAACTCGGCGATGTCGGAGATTCCCTTGACGATCGTCTCGGGTGTGATCCCGTGCTGCTGGTTGTGGTCGCGCTGGATCGCGCGCCGGCGGTCGGTTTCCTCGATCGCGGCCCGCATCGCCGCGGTCTCCTTGTCGGCGTACATCAGCACCCTGCCCTCGACGTTGCGAGCGGCGCGACCGATCGTCTGGATCAGGGAGGTCTCGCCGCGCAGGAACCCCTCCTTGTCGGCGTCGAGGATCGCCACCAACGACACCTCCGGCAGGTCGAGGCCCTCGCGCAACAGGTTGACGCCGACGAGCACGTCGAACTCGCCCAGCCGCAGCTCGCGGATGATCTGGATCCGCTCGAGCGTGTCGACCTCGGAGTGCAGGTAGCGGACCCGGAATCCCATCTCGAGCAGGTAGTCGGTGAGATCCTCCGCCATCTTCTTGGTCAGGGTCGTGACCAGCGTGCGCTCGTCGCGATCGACCCGACCCCGGATCTCGTTCATCAGGTCGTCGATCTGGTTTCGGGTCTCGCGCACCTCGACCTCCGGGTCGACGATCCCGGTCGGGCGGACGATCTGCTCGACGACGCGGTCCGAGTGGCTGCGCTCGTACTCGCCGGGGGTGGCGGACACGAACAGCAGCTGCGGCGTGATCGAGAGGAACTCCTGAAACGTCTGCGGCCGGTTGTCGAGGGCGCTCGGCAGCCTGAAGCCGTACTCGACCAGGGTCTGCTTGCGCGAACGGTCACCCTCGTACATGCCGCCGATCTGCGGCACGGTCTGATGCGACTCGTCGATGAAGCAGATGAAGTCCTCGGGGAAGTAGTCGATCAGGCAGTACGGGCGATCGCCCGGCCGGCGCCCGTCGAGGATCCGCGAGTAGTTCTCGATCCCGGAGCAGAACCCGAGCTCCCGCAGCATCTCCATGTCGTACTGCGTCCGCTGCCGCAGCCGGTGGGACTCGAGCAGCTTGCCCTGTGACTCGAGCTCGGCGCAGCGCTCGTTCAATTCTCGACCGATCTCGGCAACCGCGTCCTCGATCATCCCCTCGCGGACGTTGTAGTGCGAGGCGGGCCAGATCCCGACGTGCTCGAGATCGTCCTCGAGCAATTCGCCGGTCAGCGGATCGAAGTGCTGCAGGTGCTCGACCTCGTCACCGAACAGCACCACCCGAAATGCGGTCTCTGCGTATGCGGGAAAGATCTCCAGCGTCTCGCCGCGGACGCGGAACGTCCCCCGGCCGAGCGCGGTGTCATTACGCGTGTACTGAATCGAGACCAGCTTCCGCAGCAGCGCATCCCGATCGATGTACTCCCCCTTGCGCAGCGTCTGCAGGTTCTCATCGTAGGTCTGCGGCGAGCCGAGGCCATAGATGCACGACACGCTCGCCACGATCAGCACGTCGCGCCGGGCGAACAGCGCGGCGGTCGCCGAGTGCCGGAGGCGGTCGATCTCCTGGTTGATCGCCGAGTCCTTCTCGATGTACAGGTCCTTACTGGGGACGTACGCCTCCGGCTGGTAGTAGTCGTAGTAGGAGACGAAGTACTCGACCGCGTTGCGCGGGAAGTAGGTGCGGAACTCGTTGCACAGCTGCGCCGCCAGCGTCTTGTTGTGGGCGATCACGAGGGCCGGCTTCTGGACCGCCTCGACCACCCCCGCCATCGCCATCGTCTTGCCCGTCCCGGTCGCGCCGAGGAGCGTGAGGAAGCGCTCGCCGGCGTTCACGCCCTCCGCCAACGACTCGATCGCCGCCGGCTGATCGGCGGTTGGACGGTAGGCGGAGTCAAGCTCGAAAGCGGGCATCTCGACTGGACCTTCTAGCGTAGCGGCGAGGCCAGACGGAATCTCGTCCGTCGCGATACGCGGGCAGGCCGCGGCGGTCGTACTGAGCCGAGTCGCCACCCGCCGCCCCCCGCACGTGGAGCGACCACGCGGCGCCTACGAGTAGCCGAGCTGCGACGCGTACGTGTGTCTGTAGTCCTGCTGGGCTGCTAGCACGCGGGCCACGTAGGCGCGCGTCTCCGGGAACGGGATCTCGTCGATCGTCAGCGTGCGTCCCTGCGCTTGCGCGTCGGCGACCCAGCGATCGACGTTCGACTCGCCACCGTTGTACGCCGCCAGCGCCAGCAACGTGCTGCCGTTGTAACGGTCGAGCAGATAGCGGAGGTAGTAGCTGCCGTAGGCGATATTGACCGCGGGTGTCCCGAGGTCCGCGACGTTGAATGTGGTGGCGCCCGAGCGGTGCGCGAGGAACTGCGCGGTCTCGGGCATGATCTGCATCAGCCCCTGAGCGCCGGCCGACGAGGGGCGCGGATCAAACTTCGTCTCCGCGTAGATGACGGCCGCGATCAGCGCCGGATCGAGCCGCTTCTCGGCCGCCTGCTGGCGGATGATGCTCTGGTCCTGGAGGGGCAGCGTGAGGTCGTTGACGGCCTCACGGACGGTTGGCAGCGCGAGCACCACGCCGAGCACCAGCAGCCCGATTCCGACGAGCGCCAGCATCGATCGCCGGACGAAGGTCGCCCGGCGGCGCGCGGCGGCGCGGCGGGCGGCCGCGCGCCGGGCGTTGGCGTTCAGCCGTGCAGTCTGCGGCGTCATCGCGAGAGCATCTCAAGAACGCCCGACAACTTGGCTTCGAGTTCATCGGGCGTGCCATCGTTGGTGACAACGTACGCGGCGCGAGCCGCCTTCTCCTGCTGAGTGAGCTGCCGCGCGGTGCGCTCGTCGAGTGCCCGATGGCCGCGCGCCTGCGCCCGTGCCGACCTCGACTTCTCGTCGGCGACCACGGCGATCGTCGCGTCAAATGCACCCTCCATTCCCGCCTCGAACAATAACGGGACTTCGACGACCGCCGCGCGCGGGGGTGGCGAAGCATGCGCGACCGCCTCGCGCCAGACCGCGATCCGAGCGCCGACCCGCGGCCACAGCCGACCCTCGAGCCAGGCGCGATCCTCGGCGCGAGCGAATGCTCGCTGCGCCAACGCCGCGCGATCGACGACGCCCGCAGGCGCGACCGAGACTCCGAAGCGCTCCACGATCTCCCTCTTCAACTCCTCGTCGTACTCATACAGCTCGCGCACCACGCGGTCGGTCGACAACACCGTTGCGCCGAGCCTTTCGAGCGCCTCGAGGGCCACCGACTTGCCGGCGCCGATCCCGCCCGTCAGGCCGAGAAACGGAACCCCGCGTGCGATCAAGCGGTGGGGTCGCCCGCCTCCCGCCCAGCAGCCGATTCCGAGGTCCCGTTGGGCGCGGGAGCCTCATCGGCTGCGCCCGCGAGGCCGGACGCGTCGGCGGACGGCTCGTCGGCGCCGATCGCGCTCGCCTCGGGCGACGGCGACGCCGCCCCGCCGAACTCGGAAACGTCGTCGCCCTCGGCACCGCCCTCGGTCTCGCCAACCTCGGTCTCGGCACCAACCTCGGTCTCGGCACCAACCTCGGTCTCGGCACCAACCTCAGTCTCGGCACCAACCTCCGCCTCGGCACCAACCTCGGTCTCGGCACCAACCTCAGTCTCGGCACCAACCTCCGCCTCGGCACCAACCTCGGTCTCGGCACCAACCTCCGCCTCGGGCGCGGTGTCGGTGCCGGCGAACACTTCCTCGGACAGGCCGAGCTCGGGCACGTCGTCGAGCCCGGTGTCGTCGGCCTCGGTCGGAGGCACGATCGGCCGGACCGGCAGGACCTGTCCCTCGACCCGCTTGATCGACAGCGACAACCGCCGGCGCTCGGAATCGATCTCGAGGATCTTCACGCGGACCGGATCGCCGGGCTGGATGATCTCGCGCGGGTTCTCGACGTGGTGCTGAGCGAGCTCCGAGATGTGCACGAGTCCCTCGACGCCGTCGAGGATCTCCACGAAGGCGCCGAACGTGACCACCTTGGTCACCGTCCCCTCGAGCTCGTCGCCGATGTTGTAGGTGTCGACCACGCGCTGCCACGGGTCCTCCTGGGTCTGCTTGAGACCGAGCGAGATCCGCTGACGCTGACGGTCGATGTCCAGCACCTTGACCATCACCGTGTCGCCGATCGAGAGGATCTCCGACGGGTGGTTGACGTGCGACCACGAAAGCTCGGAAATGTGGATCAGGCCGTCGATCCCGTCGAGGTCGACGAACGCGCCGAAGTCGACGATGTTGGAGATCGTGCCCTCGACGACCTGGCCCGGCTGGAGCCGGTCGAGGATCCGCTCGCGATCCTCCTTGCGCTGCTCCTCGAGCACGGCGCGGCGCGACAGCACGACGTTGTTGCGCGAGCGGTTGAGTTCGATCACCTTGCACTCGATCGCCTGGCCCATGTACTCGTCGAGGTTCGGGACGCGCCGGATGTCGACCAGCGAGGCGGGGAGGAAGCCCCGCACCCCGAGGTCGATGATCAGCCCGCCCTTGACGACCTCGATCACCTGGCCCTCGACCGGCTCGCCCGACTCGGCAGCAGCCTCGATCCGGCGCCACGCCTTCTCGAACCGGGCGCGCTTCTTGGACAGAATCAGCCGCCCGTCCTGGTCCTCCTTGGTGAGGACCAGCGCATCGACCTCTTCGCCGAGCGAGACCTCATCGCCGGGGTCGACCGATTTCCGGATCGACAGCTCGCTGGAGGGGATCACGCCCTCGGACTTGTAGCCGATGTCGACGAGCACCTCGTCGTTGTCGATCCTGACGACGTGACCGGTGACGACATCCCCCTCCTGGAAGGGATGCAGGGTCGCATCGTAGTTCGGGACGATCTGGCCGTCGACCTCGAGCAGGAGGCCGTCAGACCCTTCGACGATCTTGGCGTTCGGTTGGTCGGTGGGCGGTGGCAAGGTGGTGGCTGGAGACATACGTTCGTCGGAGGATAGCCGCAGTGTCCTGTTAAGGCGCGTACGTATCATCGGGGACGCCGATGCCACGCCGAGCGACCAAGCGAGGCGACGAGCGCACGCCGCTCGATCGCGACTGTGACGTGCTGATCTGCGGTGCGAGTTTCGCCGGCCTGGCGGTCGCGCGCGAGCTCGCCGGAAGCGGCGCCGAGGTGCTGATCGTCGACCGCTACGAGATCGGCGAGCGGCAGACGTCGGCCTGCGGGATCCCAACCGGATGGCTGACCGCGATGGACCTTCAGCCCTCGCTCCAGCAGACGTTCGCGGAGCTCGTGATCCACACGCCTCGTGCGACTGTCCGTTACGAGTTGCCGTGGACGTTCTCGACGTTCGACTACCGGACGCTCTGCGGTCTGCTCGCCGAGCAGGGGTCGTTCGAGTTCGAGACCGCCAAGATCGACGGCCGCACCGGTCACACCGTCCATACCGACCGCGGCGACGTCCGGGCGCCGCTGATCGTCGACGCGCTCGGGTGGCGCCGGGTGCTGGGCGGCGGGGCGGCGATCCAGCCGCCGGACGCATACCTGTCCCGCGGCCTCGAGGTGCATCCGTTCGGCGCCGGCGAGGACCTGGAGGTGTGGATCGACCGGAGCTACGTGCCCGCCGGGTACGGCTGGAGCTTCCCGGCCGATGGGGAGGTCCGGGTCGGCGTCGGCTCGTTCAATCCCCGCTTCCATGTCAAGGAGCCGACCATGCGGCTGGCCGGCGATCTGCACCGCGACGCGGTCCGCTATCAGGGCAACTGGATCCCGCACCGGATCCGCGACGCGACCGAGGACGGGATCTTCTTCGCCGGCGATTCGGCCGGCCACTGCCTGCCGCTGACGGCCGAGGGGATCCGGACCGCGTTGTACTTCGGAGTCGCTGTCGGCCGGGCGCTCGGCGCGGTCCTGGAGGGACGCTGGAGCGCCGAGCAGGCGCTCGCCGGCTACGGCTCGTTCAGCGCCGGCCACAGGTGGAAGTTCGAATCGCTGCTGCAGGTCCAGCGCCTGATTCCGCGCGTCGCCCCGCGGCTGCTGGCGGGGTCGCTGCGGGCAATGGAGTCCAAGCGGTTCGTCGACTGGTCGTTTCGGCACTACCTGGGGATCGCGCACCCGGACTTCGTCGCCCAGCGCAGCCTGCCCGGCGCGGCTACTGTCGCCGCCGTCGGCTAGGCGCCCTGCGTCCCGCGGTTCAGCGCCGCCGGTGCAGCAGATGGAGCAGCACGGGCCGCCGGTCCCTCGCCTTCGCGATCCCGACCGTCTGCGCCTCGAACGCCCAGTTCCCGGCCGAGTCGGTCGTGCGCAGCACAACCCGGTAGGTCCCCGCGCGAGAGAACGTGTGCGCGTTCCGGCGCCCGGTCCCGATCCGGCCGTCGCCGAAGAACCACGTGTAGCCCGTGATCGATCCGTGGGGGTCGGAGGCATTCGCCGTGAACGTGTCCGGCTGCCCGGCCGCCAGCCCGCGTGTGAACGTGAACGAGACCCGGTCTGGCTGGGCGCGCGGCTCGCAGCGGCCGTTGTAGTTGCTCCAGATCTCCTGCAGGTAGTAGTGGCCGCCGTTGATCTGCTCGTCCCAGATGCCGGCCCCGGACCCGCCGATGCGAGGGCCGTAGTTCGTGATGCACAGGTCGGCGATCTCGTTGTCGGATGCGTCGATCCAGGCGTTTCCCATCGGATCGGTGATCGTCTCGATCTGCTCGTGGCTGACTGTCGACAGGGTCGGGTCGGCGGTGCTCGAGTTCGGGCGCGGATTGTCCGACTGGCAGTGTCCCGAGACCGCGTTGTACGGGATCACGGCGTACAGGATGCTGCCGTCCGGCGTCGTCGAGTGGTAGCCGCAGTAGCCGTTGTCGCTGCCGCCGAGGGCACAGGCGCTGCTGGTCGAGTCCTCGCAGTCGCCGAGCCCGTTCGGGGTCACGATGAAGTAGATGTCGTTGGCCGCCGTCGGCAACCGATCGGCGCTGATCACGTGCTCGAGCTCGGACTCAAGCTGGCTGTCGGTCAGGCAGACGCTCCAGCCGGGGCCGGCGAACGGCGGCTCGACGCACTGGCCGGCGGGTAGCCGGTCGGTGTCGACGACGGCGCCGCCGTAGACCGAGTTGTACGCGGCGGGGCCACCCGGGTCCCGGTACTGGCCGGTGAGGCCGTACTCGTTGCTGGTCGAGTGGCTCGCGGCGGCGACGTTCTTCAGGAATGTCTCGATCAGCGACTCGTAACCGGGATCAAAGCTCAGCCCGGACCCCGCCGGCGCCCAGAAGATCAGGTGGGTGCGATTGGAGTGCAGCACCTCGCCGCCGCCGTAGGGCACGTTCGCGACGTGCGCGAGCAGGGGCGGCCGCGAGTGGGTGCCGGTCGGCACGTCGGGGATCACCCCCGCGAACGTCTTCGCCTGCGCGGCCGGCGCGAGCGCGATCAGCACCGCCGGCGCGAGCGCGATCAGCGCGCCCAGCGCGAGCGCGAACGCGCCGATCCGGGCGCGTCTCATTTCGCGGCCAGCCAGTCGGGTCCGATGCCGACGTCGACCGCCAGCGGCGGATCCATGTCGAACGCGCCGGCCATCTGCTCGCGTGCGATCGCCGCGACCGCGTCGGCTTCCTCGGCCGGCCCCTCGAACAGCAGCTCGTCGTGGATCTGCAGGATCAGCCGGGTCTCGAGACCCGCATTGGCCACCGCCCGGTCGGTGCGGACCATCGCGACCTTCATGATGTCGGCCGCGGTTCCCTGGATCACCATGTTGACCGCGAACCGCTCGCCCTGGCGGCGCAGTTCCCAGCGTCGGGCGCGCAATTCAGGCACCTGCCGGCGTCGGCCGAACAGTGTCGACACGTAGCCGTGCTCGGTCCCCTGGGCGATCGTCTGCTCGATCCATCTGGCGACGGCCGGGAACCCCTCCAGGTAGCGGCTGATGAACTCGTCCGCCTCCTCCTGCGGGATATCGAGACGGTCGGCCATCCCCCATGCCGACAGGCCGTAAACGATTCCGTAGTTGATCATCTTCGACTTCGATCGCATCCCGGGGTCGATCTGGTCCGGTGTCACCCCAAACACACGACGGGCCGTTGCGGTGTGCACGTCCTCGCCGCGACGGAAAATTTCTTTGAGCACGTCTTCGCCGGCGATGTGGGCCAGCAGCCGTAGCTCGACCTGGGAGTAGTCGGCCGAGACGAGCAGATTCCCGGGCTCGGCGACGAAGCACGAGCGGATCTCGCGGCCCAGCTCGGTGCGGATCGGGATGTTCTGGAGGTTGGGGTTGTTCGACGACAGCCGTCCGGTGGTTGCCGCCGTCTGATTGAAGGTCGTGTGGATCCGGCCGTCGGCGGCGATCAACAGCGGCAGCGCGTCGAGATATGTCTGCGCGAGCTTGGTCAGCTCCCGCCAGCGCTCGATCCTCGGGATCACGGGGTGCTCGTCGCGGATCGCCTGCAGCACGCGGGCGTCGGTCGAGTAGCCGGTCTTGCCACGGCGCTTGCGCGACAGCCCGAGCCGGCCGAACAGCACTTCCTCGAGCTGCTTGGGCGACCCGAGCGTGAACTCCTCGCCGCAGAGCTCGAAGATGTCGAGCTCGAGCGCGTCGGCCTCCGCCTTCACCCGGTCGGAGATCTCGCGCAGCCGTGCGGTGTCGAGCTTGAGGCCCGCCTGCTCCATCTTGCGCAGCACGCGAACCAGGGGCAGCTCGACGTCGTTGAGCAGATCGGTGAGCCCGCGGCCGCGGATCTCCTCCCGCTGCCACCTGGTCAGCGCCTGGACCAGGACGGCATCGGCGGCGGCGGGGTCGTCGATCTCGGCCGCCAGCCCGCGCTCCTCGCACAGCTCGCGGAACGGGTACGCGCGCCGGGCTGGCTCGAGCAGGTAGGCGGCGACCTCGGAGTCATGTGCGAGGGTTTGCGGGACCTCGCCGAGGGACTTGGCGTCATGCGCCGTGACAGGCCGGGCGCCGGCCGCCGCGACCAGATCCTCGGGGCGGTCGCACGATCCCGCCAAGACCTCGGCGCCGCCCGGGTAGACGCCGAACCGCCAGCCCCCGTCGGCTGCGAACAGCGCGTCGGCTGGGGTCTCCGGGGGTCTCGTCGCGATCGCCAATTCGGTCTGCGGAAGCTTGCGAATATCGTCCAGCGAGGCGTTGCGAACGCGCGCGGTCAGGGCCCTGTCGGTCGTCGGCGCCGGTGCCGCCGCATCCGCCGAGCCCAGCGCCTCCTCGAGCCGGCGCAGCGGCTCGCGGAGCTCGAACTCGCGGAACACGTCGCGGAGCTTCGACCGATCGGGCGCGGTTGCCGCGAACGCCTGCAGGTCGAGCTGCACAGGGAGGTCGCGCTTGGCGGTCGCGAGCTGCTTCGAGACCCGCGCATCTTCCGCATGCTCGGTCAGGTTCTGCTTGCGCTTGGCGCCGCTGATCTCGTCGATGTGGTCGAGCACCTCCTCGAGCGAGCCGAAGCGCTGCAGTAGCTCGGCGGCGGTCTTGTCGCCGATCCCCGGAACCCCGGGGATGTTGTCGCTCGTGTCGCCCTTCAGGCCGATGAAGTCCGGGATCAATTCCGGCGGGATCCCGTACCGGTCGACCACACCGTCGCGGTCGTAGACCCGCGTGTCGGTGATTCCCCGGGAGGTGGTCATGATCCGAACCGCGTTGTCGACCAGCTGATAGGCGTCGCGATCGCCGGTCACGACCATCACCGGGATCGGGGGATCCGCTTGCCGGGCCTGCTCGACGATCGAGGCGATCACGTCGTCGGCTTCGTAGCCCTTGATCGCCAGGTTGCGGTAGCCGAACGCGTCAACCAGCGGCTCCAAGTGTGGCCACTGCTCCTTGAGCAGGTCCGGGCGCGTGGTGCGCTGCGCCTTGTAGTCGCTGTACAGCTCCTTACGGCCGGTGTCGCCGGCATCCCAAACCACCACCGTGGCCTTCGGCCCGTAGTCGGTGAGGATCTTCACCAGCATCGAGGCGAACCCGAAGATCGCGTTCGTGGGTACCCCGGTCGAGGTGGCGATCGATTCGGGCAGCGCGAAGAACGCCCGGTAGGCGAGGCTGTTGCCGTCAATCAGGAAGAGCTCGTCAGGCACGGATCAGAGGGAAATAGTCGTTTAATGTGAGGCTATCTGGCCTCGGGGCGGCCGCACGGGCCGCCGGAGGTTCGCGCACCGGGAGCTGCGGGTACTGCCTGATCATGATTCTGAGGACAATCGCAGCGAGGCGGGGACACCGCGGATGAAGGTCGCAATCACCGGCGCCACCGGACTGATCGGGCAAAGATTGGTGCCGGCGCTATTCGCGCGCGGCGACGAGGTGACGGTCTTGACTCGATCGCCATCGACCTCCTCGTTCCCCGGCGCGAATGCGGTGCAGTGGAATCCCGGTGGCGCGATTCCGCCGGATCTGTCGGGCCAGGACGCGGTTGTCCATCTCGCCGGCGAACCGATCGCCCAGCGGTGGACAACCGCGGTGAAGGACCGGATCCGCTCGAGCCGGATCGGGGGAACCGAGACCGTGGTGGCGGCCCTGGAGAAGTCCAGTCCCCGCCCGCGGGTGTTCGTGTCCACCTCGGCCGCGGGGTACTACGGCGATCGGGGCTCCGAGATGCTCGATGAAACCGCTCCCCCCGGTTCGGACTTCCTCGCCTCCGTATGCGTCGAATGGGAGAGAGCTGCGAACGCGGCGGCCGGTCTGGGGATCCGGGTTGTGATTATTCGAAACGGGGTGGTATTGGACCGTAGTGGTGGGGCACTGGCGAAGATGCTCCCCCCGTTCAAATTGGGGGTTGGGGGGCCGATCGGGAACGGGAAGCAGTACATCCCATGGATCGCGCTCGACGACGTGGTTGGGCTGTACCTGGCGGCGCTCGACGGCTCGGAGGGGTGGAATGGGGTTGTGAACGCCGCATCCCCGGGGGTGGTTACGAACGCAGTTTTCACGCGAACCCTCGGAAGGGTTCTCCACCGTCCCGCATTCCTCCCCCTCCCCGCGTTCGTATTGCGGGCGATGTTCGGCGAAATGGCATCGGTGGTTTTGGGGAGTCAGAGGGTGGTTCCCGCGCGCCCCGTTGGGTTGGGATACCAGTTCCGCTACCCGGACCTGGAATTGGCATTGGCGGCGGCGCTCCGGTAGAGGAGGAGGTCGCCCACCCAACAGAAAAAGGGCGCTTCTGCCGTTTTCAGTGGGTGGGTTACGGGGTCGTAGCGGGTACTGCAGCCGTCGTCGGCTTTCAGCCGGGCGGCCCGGTGTGTGACCAGGTGGCGCTGGCTGCGGGGGGGCCGGTGTGTGACCGGGTGGCGGTGGCGGACCGGTGGTGACCCGGGGGGCGCTGGCGGACCCGAAAAACCTGCTCAACTTCCCAAATCCGATCGCCGGGCTCCGGTTCGGGAAGTTGAGCACGATAGTCATGCTCGTTTTCCCAAACCGCCGGCGCGCAGTGGGGTTTGGGATGTTGAGCATGTTTTTCGGGGTCTCCGACTCGCGTGCGCCCCTCTCCTCCTGCCCGGAGGTCGGGCGCACCCCTGCGCCCCGACCTCCCCAGCCCAGAGCGCGGCCGGCGGCGGCTGGAAACCCGACGACGGGCGCGCTACCCACCGACAGACCCTCACCCAGCACTCACGGAACATGCAGGAGCGCCGAAAAGAGGGGGTGGGCCTCTAGAGCACCTCAGCGCATCCAGCGCGGAATTGGTCCCTCCTCCTTCCACCGCGACCCCGGACGCCCGGGAAGGATCAGGACGATCAACAGGCCGACCACCGACAACAACAGGCCGAAGGTCAAACCCACGCGCTCGCCGTACCCCTTGCGCTCCGCCAGCCACGCCGCCGCCGCCGCCGACAACAGCCACGCAAACAGCAGATACAGCGCGGTGGCGCCGATCAGGCCGAAGATGATCAAGGAACCGTCCTCATGTCCCCAGATACGCCCGCTGCACCTCGGGGTCGTCGCGGAGCAGATCGGAGTCGTTGGCTAGCGCGACCCTCCCCGTCTCGAGCACATACCCCCGCCGCGAGATGTCGAGCGCGTAATTGGCGTTCTGCTCAACCAACAGGATCGCGACCCCGGAGCGGTTGATCTCCTGAATCGTCTCGTAGATCCGCTGGACGAGGATCGGGGCGATCCCCATCGAGGGCTCGTCCAGCATCAGCAGCTGGGGGCGGGCCATCAGGGCACGGCCGATCGCGAGCATCTGCTGCTCGCCGCCGGACATCGTCCCCGCCTTCTGCCGGTCGCGCTCCTGCAGTCGGGGGAACAGGGTGAACACGCGATCGAGGTCCTCGCCGACCTCGGGGCCGCGGCGGCGGTGGGCGCCGAGTTCGAGATTCTCGCGGACCGTCATCCGCGGGAAGCAGTGGCGCCCCTCGGGGGCGAGCGCGATCCCGCGGCCGACGATCTCATGCGCCGGAACGCGGGTGATGTCCTCCTTGTCGAACCTGATCTTTCCCGAGCTGGCCGGGGTCAGCCCGGAGATCGAGCGCAGGGTGGTCGACTTGCCGGCGCCGTTGGAGCCGATCAGCGTCACGACCTCGCCCTCTTCAACCTTCAAGGAGACCCCCTTCAGGGCCTCGATCGAGCCGTAGTGGGCATGGATCTCGTCGACCTCGAGCAGCGCCATCAGTCCTGCTTCCCCAGGTAGGCCTCGATCACGCGCGGATTGACCCGCACCTCGCCAGGCGGGCCCTCGGCGATCCTCTCGCCGTGGTCGAGCACTGTGACCCGCTCGGAGACGCCCATCACGACCTTCATGTCGTGCTCGATCAGCAGGATTGTGAGCTTCAGCTCGTCGCGGAGCTGGCGCATGAAGTCGGTCAGGGTCGCCGACTCCTGGGGGTTCATCCCCGCGGTCGGCTCGTCGAGCAGCAGCACCGTCGGATCGGAGGCCAGCGCCCGCGCGATCTCCACACGACGCTGGTCGCCGTACGACAACTGTGCGGCAGGCTGCTCGATCACCTTCTCCCGGAGGCCGACGTACAAGAGCAGCTCGTGCGCGCGGGCGCGGACGTCGCGCTCCTCGCGGCGCACCCATGGCGGGCGCAGGATCGAGCCGAACACGCTGGCGCGCATCCGCGCGTGCCGTCCGATCATCACATTCTCGAGCGCAGTCATCGCGCGGAACAGGCGGATGTTCTGGAACGTCCGCGCGACCCCGAGCGCCGTGATCCGATCGGGCCGCGTGTGGGTGATGTCCCGCTCGCCGAGCACGATCCGGCCCGCGGTCGGCTTGTACAGGCCGGTGAGCATGTTGAACAGGGTCGTCTTCCCGGCGCCGTTGGGGCCGATCAGCGACACGATCGAGCGCAGCGGCACCTCCATCGAGACGTCGTTGACGGCGATCAATCCGCCGAACTCCTTGGTCACGTGGTCGGCCTGCATGGCCGCGGTGGCGGCGGCGGTATCCGGTGCGGTGGCGGTCATACCGTCGGTGCCCCTTCCTCGACCAGCTCCGAATCCTGCGCCGCGATCTGACCGGTCAGCTCCATCTTCCGTCTTCGCTCCGGGAACAGGCCCTGCGGCCGCAGCACCATCACCAGCACCAGCAGGAAGCCGAAGATCCCATACGAGAGCTGCGAGAGGTCGAAGTTCAGCCCGAACGTGTGCGGCAGCGTGTTGAGCACGTCCGGGATCAGGTAGTAGTTGATGTAGGACAGGAGCAGCGCCCCGAGCACGGCGCCCCAGATCGAGCCGAGGCCGCCCACGATGATCATCGCCAGCACGAAGATCGAGAACGTGAACGCGAAATAGTCGGCATCGATCACCGTGTAGTAGGCGCCGAGGAACGCGCCGGCCATGCCGCCGAAGCTCGCGCCGATCGAGTACGCCAGCAGCTTGGTGCGGACCGCGGGGATCCCCATCGACACGGCCGCGACCTCGTCCTCGCGCAGCGCGACCCAGGCTCGTCCGAGCCGCGAGTCCCGCAGCCGCAGGTTCACAAACAGGACCAGCAGCATGATCGCGAAGATCAGCCAGTACCACGGTCTCAGCTTGAGCGCGTTGAACTGGCCGAGGCCGGGGAAATACGGCGAGTCGATCGCCGTGATCCCCAAGTTGCCGGCGGTCAGGGTCTGACCGCTGCCGAGACCGATGCTCTGGCCGTTGAGCGCGAGCACGCCGATGATCTCCCCGAACGCGAGCGTCACGATCGCGATGTAGTCGCTGCGCAGCCGCAGCGTGGGCAGCCCGATCAGCGCCCCCGCGCTCGCGCAGATCAGCACGGCGGCGACGAGGATCAGGATGAAGTTCAAGTGGATCCCGATCTCCTGGTTCGCCACTCCAGAGACGAGCACGTGGAGGCGCGCCTTGAAGAAGAAGTCCGAGCCGAACCAGCCCACACAGTAGGCGCCGAACGCGTAGAACGCCACATAGCCGAGGTCGAGCAGGCCGGCGAAGCCGACGACCACGTTCAGCCCCAGCGCCATCACCACGTACGCGAGCGCGATCAGCGTCGCCTCCAGGAAGCCGCTGGTCTGCGAGAAGAACAGCGGCAACAAGATTCCGCCCACGAGCAGGGCCACCGCCAGCGCGCGGCTCCACCACCGCGGCAGGCGCGCCTGGATCGCGGTGCGCCACTCCCGCAGCTGCGCCGCTAGCTCCCCGAACCCGCCCGACTGCGCGCTCATCCGGCCTCCCGAGTCTCCTCGCCGAGCAGCCCGCGCGGCCGCAGCACCATCACCATGATCAGGTAGCCGAACACGACCGCCGGCGTCCACTGGGGCCCGAGGCGAAAGTCCGACAGCTGCTGGATGCAGCCGATCAAGAGCCCTCCGAGCACCGCGCCGCGGACGTTCCCGATCCCCCCCATCACCGCCGCGGTGAACGCGATCAGGCCCGCGTCGAAGCCCTGGAAGTACCAGATCGTCGTCTCGTACAGCGCGTACACCAGGCCCGCAGCGCCGGCCAGCGCACCCCCGAGCAGGAACGTCAGCGAGATCGTCGAGTTGACGTTGATCCCCATCAGCCGCGCCGCCTCGGGATCCTGCGCGGTGGCGCGCATCGCGCGTCCCGGCCGCGTGTGCCCGATGAACCAGGTGAGCCCGAACACCAGCGGGATCGCGATCCCCAGCGCCAGCACGTCGGCCCGGTGGATGATCACGCCCGAGATCCGGACGACGGTGGAGTTCTCGTGGATCAGGTCGCTGACGCCCACCGGCGAGCCGCCGAGCCACAGCAGCCCGACGTTCTGGAGGATGAACGAGAACCCGACCGCGGTGATCAGCGGCGCCAGCTTCGGGGCGGTGCGCAGCGGCCGGTACGCGACGCGCTCGATCAGCACGTTGAGCGACCCGCACACGGCCATCGTGAGCAAAAGCACTAGCACCAGCCCCGCGACCAGCCCGACCGGCCCGGTCGCGAGGCCGAGCCCGAGCGACCCCCAGAGACCCACCGCCGTGAACGAGCCGATCATGAACACGTCGCCGTGGGCGAAGTTGATCAGCTCGATGATCCCGTAGACGAGCGTGTAGCCCATCGCGATCAGCGCCCAGATCGCCCCGTTGGACAGCCCCGAGACGATGTTGAAGCCGAGCAGCGAGAGATCGTGGTGATAGATCGGCTGCCCGTGGGAATTGAGGCCAACCTGGTAGCCGTGCGTGAGGTCGTGGATGCCGTAGTAGACCGGCAGCGCCGCGAGCGCAAAGATCAACCCCCAGCGTCCGATGTACCGGCGCAGCGCCGCGAGCGGGGCCGCGGCGACCGCCGGCATCCTGGGCGTGAATGAACTCGCTTCCACGGTTGCCGTGTGAAGTATGGAGGGGGCGGCAAATCCGCGCCCCCTCCACACAGATTCCTACGTAGTGACTACTTCACCTGCGTGGGCGTCAGCGTCTTGTAGAAGACCGGATCGCCGTTGGCGCCGACCTTGTACAGCCCGTAGGACTTCAAGGTCGTGTCGCCGTTACTGTCGAACCCGTAGGTGCCGAGCACCGAGTGGCGAGCCTTGGTCGCGAACAGCGCCTTCAGCACAGCGGACTTGCTGTTGCCCTGCGAGCCGAGGCTCGCGATCGTGCTGAGGCCGAGGTTCATCGCCTCGTAGCCGTAGATCGAGTACGGGTCCGGGTTGGAGACCCCGTACTTGGCCTTGTAGGCGGCGAGGAACGCCTTGCCGCCCGGGTAGGCGCTCAGGTCGAGCGTCGCGACCGTGCACTGGATGTACGGATCGATGCTCGCGGGCACGCCGCCTGCCGACGCGCTCGTCCACGAGCTCGTGCACATTCCGTCAGGGCCGAAGATCTTCGCCGTCGGGAGCACCGAGTGGACGTCCTTGCTGATCTGGACCCCGCCGTTGGAGACGATCCCGGCGAAGATGAAGCAATCGGCTCCCTGGGACTTGATCGTCGCCGCGTAGGAACGGAAGTTCGGAGCGGTCGGATCGATTCCGGTATTGCTCACGATGGTGACGCCGTAGTCGGCCTTGGTGAGCTCGAGCAGGTCCGCCAGTCCCGCGCCGTAGGCCTCCTTGTCGTTGGCGACCGCGACCTTCGTGCAGCCGGCACCCTTCATCGCTTCCAGGTCAGCTGCGGCCTGGATCGAGTCCCGCGGCACGATTCTCAGGTACGTGCGGGTCCCGGTCGGGTAGTACTTCTGAGGCTCGCCGGGAGCGCTACCCGGTTCGTTCGTGGTAAGTCCGACGTACGTGTTGGCCGGGCTCACCTGGGGAATGCCGACCTGGTTGAGGATCGGGATCGAGATCTCGCTCGCGCCGGAGTTGAACTCGCCCATGTAGTAGACGGCTTTGGGATCTGCCGCCGCCTTGCGGGCGTTGGCGGCCGTCTGGGTCGGGTCCCACTTTCCCGCCGCGGCGGTCGAGTCGTCGAGCGCGGTGTAGTTGACCGTCCACTGCCCGGCCTTGCCGCCGTGCTGGGCGAGCGCCAGCCGCATGCCGTTGACGGCCGGGATCGTCTGGGCGCTCGAGGCGCCCTGCATCGGCAGGCTCGAGTAGATATCGACGACGTTTGCGCCGGTGGCGGCCGACGAGCTCGACGCGCTCCCGCTGCTGGCGCTACTGCTGCTACTGCTGCTGCTGCCGCACGCCGCGATCCCAATCGCGCCGCCCAGAAGCAGACATCCTGTGATGGCAAGACGGCCGCCTGCGGCCAGTCTGTTGCCGAGCAATCGCATGCTCCTCCTCTTGGTTGATGCTGGGCTCTCGATTCGCCCCAACTCGTGGCAGAGCAGCCTAATGCGGGCACCGGACCTCAGCAAGCCGGGAAAACCCTGATAAAGCCGTTCCTTAACGGAACGTAAACCGGTTTGTAGGGCGGGCGGACAATCCGGTCAGGCCGTGATCGCCTGCCACAGTACAAGCCGCCCGCCCACCACTCGATAGGCACCGTAGGTGTCCAGCGTCGTATCGCCGTTGCGGTCGATGCCGTAGGTCCCGATCGGGCTGCGCCGGTCGCGGGTGGCGAAGATCGCGGCTACGACCGCCGACCGCCGGGCCGGCCGGCGGCCATGATCGGTGGCGCGATCGATCGCGCTCAGCATCAGGCTCATCGCCTCGTAGCCGAAGATCCCGTACGGGTTTTGCGGGGCATCGAGCGCGGAGACGAGTCGCGACGAGGTCGCCTGCAAAGGGTCCATCGGGGCCGTGATCAGTACCCGGGAATCGAGCCCGACCGGGATCCCGCCCTGCGCCGGATCGGGATAGGTGCCCTCGGCGAGCCCGGCCGAGCCGAAGATCATCGCGTCCGGCATCGCCGCCGCGAGCTGCGAGGTGAGCAGCGAGACGTTGCTGTCGGCGATCGCGCTGATCAGCACGCAGTCGGCCCCGCTCGAGGCGACGCCGGCCGCCAGTGAGCTGTAGTCGGTCGCCTTGGGCTCGAACGGTTGCACCCCGACCACCGTCAGCGGCGAGGACTTGGCGACCGCCTGGAAGGTCGTCGCCATGTCCTCGCCGTCGAACTCGTCGTCGTCGAGCACGAACGTCTTCCGGCAGCCGACGCTCAGCTGCAGCTTGACCATCGCCGCCGACTGCACGGCATCGTTCGGCACCACCCGGGCAAATGTCCGCTCGCCGGTCGGGTAATACTTCTCGGGCTCGCCGGGCGCCGCACCCGGCCCGTCGCCGGTCAACCCGACGGCGGTGCTGCCGGGGCTGATCTGGGCGATCCCGACCCGGTTGAGCAGCGGGATCGAGACCGCGCTGGCGCCGGAGTTGAGCTCTCCGATGTAGCCGATCGTGGTCGCGTCCTGAACCGCCTCGCGGGCGTTCAGCGTGGTCTGGCCGGGGTCCCATTCCTGTCGCTGGACGGTGGCATCGTCGAGCGACTTCAGCTTGATCCGGTAGCGGCCGATCCGGCCGCGGATCTGCGCCAGCGCCAGCTGCGCGCCGCTGAGCACCGCCAACCCGCTGGCGCGGGATGCGCCGTTGAGCGGAACGCTCGCGTAGATCGTCAGGGTTGTGCCGTGGACGGAGTCACTCAGAGGGCGCTTGCTGGCGCCGCAACCCGCCAGGCACGAGAGCGCCGCGCACACGATCAGCGCAGCCGTCGCTCGTCTCATCCGTCAGGTCCTGAGCCGGCGCCGCTCACCCCTGGACTGAGACGAACTTGACCGGAACCAGCTTCGCGGCCGCGGCGTCGTAGCGGTTGAACACGAACGGGCCAATGTTCGGGGAGCCGTTCACAATCGAGTAGGTCCCGATCACCGACGAGCGGTTCTTGATCATCGTCCGGAAGTCGCGGACGACCGTGCCGCGGTCGTTGGCCTGGCTGCCGGCGGCCTGCAGGACGCTGATCAGGGCCGACATCGCCTCGTAGCCGAAGATCGCTCCGAGCGCCGGCTGGTGCCCGTAGGCCGCCTTGAAATCCGACACGAATATCTGACCGGCGGGGCTGAGGTCCTTCGGCAGGAACCCCGGCGCGGAGATGTAGACGTTCGGTTGTGCGCCCGAGCTAAGCGCCGAGGCGAACGCGCCGGTGTCGAGCGCCGAGGGGCCGAACAGCTTCACTTTCGGGCTCGCCGCGGCGACCGCGTTGAACAGTCCCGCTGCCGCCGAGCTGGAGCTGGCGCCGTCGAACGCGGCGTCCGCCCCGGACGCCTGCACCTTGGCGGCGCTCGCCGGCCCCTGCGTGACCACCAGCGCGGGCGACGCGCCCTGGGCGGCATCCGCCACCGCCAGCGCGATCGCGCTGCCGTAGTCGCTGCCGTCATTGGTCACGTACAGACTCTTCACGTGCTGCGCCTGCATCTCCTCGACCTGGGCCTTCGCCTCGAGCGCGGTGCTGGGGACCACCTGGGCGTATGTGTACCCGTAGTTGCTGTACGCCTCCGTGTAGTACTTCTGCGGTGAGTCGGGGACCGCCTTGGTCGCCTGGGTGTACTGGAGCGCCGTGTCGCCGGGGCTGACCTGGAGCACGTCCGAGTAGTTGGTGATCGTGATCGACGGCCCCGAGGTTCCAGGGTCGAACTCGCCCAGGTAGGCGATCGTGTTCGAGTTCTCGATCGCGCTGCGAGCGTTGTCGGTGACCTTGTTGCTGGCAAGCGGCACGAAGTTGAGCTTGAACGAGCCGACCTTGCCGCCCGCCTGCTGCCAGGCGAGCTTCTCGGCGTCGAGGACGTCCTGCGCCTGGGCCGAGTCGGCGGACGAGCCGGCAGCGCTGGCGTAGATCGTCAGCATGTTGCCGCTGACGCTGACGCTCGAGGACGAGCCGGTCGTCGAGCAGCCGGCGATCCCCAGGACGAGCCCGGCGACGGCGCAAGCACCGATTGCCCGGCTCCGTGCGAGCAAACCTCGACCCATGACCCCGTCCGCTAGTCCCGTCGGCCGGGGAGGAACGGGAGCAGGTTGTGGATCCCGATCGCGATCAGCACCATCACGACTGCGATCAGGATCGCGTCAAAGCCGCTGATCCCGAGTGCCCACAGCACGATCCAAATACAGAGGCCGGCGGTGCCGGTGAGAATCAGGGCCATCGCCAGGATGCTAACCGGTGTCGCCGCCGGAGGCCGTGATCGAGGACTCGCTTAACGCGCTCGAAAAGTCGCGGACGAGCTCGCCGACGGCTGCGACGGGGTCGCGGGCGTCCCCCGCCGCCCGGACCAGGCGGCTGCCGACGATCACGCCGGCGGCCCCCGCCGAAGCCGCCGCGGCCGCCTGCGCCGGCGTCCCGATCCCGAACCCGACCGCGACCGGGACCTCGGTGTGCGCCGCAGTCCGGGCGATCATCGCCGCCAGACCCCCGTCGAGCGCGGCCCGCTCCCCGGTCGTCCCCGTCAGCGCGACCGCGTACAGGAACCCACGCGCCTGGGCGCCGATCCGCGCCAGCCGCTCCTCGGGGGTCGTCGGCGCGACCAGCGGCACGAGCGCGAGTCCGCGGCCGTCACACACCTCGAGCGCCGTCGCCGCCTCCTCGAGCGGCAAATCGGGGACGATCAGGCCGCTGGCGCCGGCGTCCCGGAGTGCGTCCGCGAACCGCTCGAGGCCGCGCGCGAGCAGCACGTTGACATAGCACATCACCACCACCGCGATCCGGGGCGACAGCGCCGCGCAGACCTCGAGCACCCGGTCCGCGGTTGCCCCGGCGGCGAGCGCCGCCGTCCCGGCCGCGTGGATCACCGGCCCGTCCGCGAGCGGGTCGGAGAACGGAACCCCGAGCTCGACCAGGTCGGCACCGCCGTCCGCGTACGCGCGCCCGATCGCGATCGAGGTCTCGATCGTCGGATAGCCGCCCATCATGTACGGCATCAGTGCCGCACGCCGCCCCTCGGCATGGGCTGAGGCGAACGCCTCAGCGATCCGCTCGAGGCCGTTCACGAACCGCGACCCAGGAGGCCCAGCGCCTCTTCGAGGTCCTTGTCGCCGCGGCCCGACAGGCACACGAGGTCGAGCTCGCTGTCGCCGTTCGCGAGCGTCCAGGCGAGCGCGTGGGCGCTCTCCAGCGCGGGGATGATCCCCTCCAGGCGGGCGGTGAGCGCGAACGCGTCCAGCGCCTGCCGGTCGGTCACCGCCACATACCGGGCGCGGCCCGTGTCTCGCAGCCAGGCGTGCTCGGGCCCGGTGCCGGGGTAGTCGAGTCCGGCGGAGATCGAGTGCGCCTCGAGGATCTGGCCGTCCTCGTCCTGCATCACCGCCGAGAACGAGCCGTGCAGGACCCCCGGCAGGCCCGCGGCGGTCAGCGGCGCCCCGTGCCGGCCCGTCTCAATCCCCTCCCCCGCGGCCTCGACCCCGACCAGCTCGACGCCGCGGTCCTCGACGAACGGGACGAACATCCCGATCGAGTTCGAGCCGCCGCCGACGCACGCGATCACGCGCCGGGGCAGCCGCCCCGCCTGGGCCAGAATCTGCGCCCGCGCCTCGTCGCCGATCACCCGCTGCAGGTCGCGCACCAGCGCCGGGTAGGGCGCCGGACCGACGCACGAGCCGATGATGTAGTGGGTCGTCTGGACGTTCGTCACCCAGTCGCGGATCGCCGCCGAGACCGCCTCCTTCAGCGTCCGCGCGCCGGCCTGCACCGGCTCCACGCGCGCCCCCAGCAACCCCATCCGCTCGACGTTCGGCTTCTGCCGGCGCATGTCCTCGACGCCCATGTAGACGACGCACTCGAGCCCGAGCAGCGCGCACGCGGTCGCGGTCGCGACGCCGTGCTGGCCGGCGCCGGTCTCGGCGATGATCCTCGGCTTGCCCATCCGCCGCGCGAGCAGCGCCTGTCCGAGCGCATTGTTGATCTTGTGCGCCCCGGTGTGGTTGAGGTCCTCGCGCTTCAGGTACACCGGATGGCCGGCGGCGGCGCTGAGGCGGTCGGCCAGGTACAGCGGCGACGGCCGCCCGACGAAGTCGCGCAGCAGCGCGCCCAGCTCGGCCTCGAAGCCGGGATCGTCGCGTACGGCGAGCCACGCCTGCTCCAGCTCCGCCAGCGCCGGCATCAGCGTCTCGGGCACGTACTGACCCCCGTAGGGGCCGAAGCGGTGGGGGACGGTGGCCGTCATGCCGTTGGTGATGTTCGGGGGCGCGCATGCGCGCCCCCGCGCCCGGCCGCATGCGGCCGGGCGGGCTGGGCCGCATGCGGCCCAGCCGGATCCGATTGACGCACCGCCTGCACGAACGCCTCGAGCTTGCCGTGATCCTTGCGGCCGGGGGACAGCTCGACGCCGCTCGCGACGTCGACCGCGAACGGGCGCGCGATCGCGATCGCATCGGCGACGTTGTCCGCGTTCAGGCCTCCGGACAGGATCACCGGCACCGGGCCGCGGTGCGAGCCCGCGAGCTCCCACTCGAACGTCTCCCCGGTGCCGCCCGGGCGCCCCGGCACGTGGCTGTCGAGCAGGTGATAGTCGGTGTGGAACGCCGCCAATGCCTGGATGTCGGCGCGGCTGTGCACCCTCGCCGCCTTGATCACCTTGCAGCCCGTGCGGCGGGCGGCCTCGCCGCAGAACGACGGGCCCTCGTCGCCGTGCAGCTGGATCATCGACAGCGAGACCTCGTCGGCGGTCCGCGCAACCTGCTCGAGCGTCGGGTTGACGAACACCCCCACGACCTCGACCCGCCGCTTCAGCGCCGCCGCGATCTCTGCCGCCACGTCGAGCTCGCAGCGGCGCGGCGAGCGTGGCCAGAAGATCACGCCGATCGCCCAGGCGCCGGCTTCGACCGCCGCGCGAGCGTCGGACATCGAGGTGATGCCGCAGAACTTGATCTTGGGGGCGGGTGCTGCCACACCCACATCGTAGGGGCGCGCTCAGCTGCCGGTGGCGTGGGCCGTCCGGCTGTCGAGGTCACGGTGAATGTCCACACATGCCACGCCCTTGACGCCCGGGTTGGCGGCCGGCCTGGCCGCCTCCGGATGCACGACAACGCCGTGGTGGCTGGCCCGTGAGGCCGGCGTACCCCTGGTGCGCGCGCGCTCCGTGCTCGAGCGGATCGACGAGCGCCAGCGCGGTGTTGATCGGGACCGCGAACGCGATCCCGATGCTGCCGTTGCCGCCGTCGTTGCCGGTCTCGATCTGCGAGTTGATCCCGATCACGCGGCCGGCGGCGTCGATCAGCGGGCCGCCCGAGTTCCCCGGATTGATCGGCGCGTCAGTCTGGATCACGTTGTCGATGCTGAACCCGTCCGGGGCCTGGATCTGGCGCTGGAGCGCGGACACGATCCCGCTCGTCAGCGTCCGGTCGAGGCCGAACGGATTGCCGATCGCGAGCGTCGGGTCGCCGACCTGAACGGTCGACGAGTCGCCGGGCTGCAGCGGCTGGACGGGCGGGACGCCGCCCATGTTGACCTTCAATACCGCGAGGTCATCGTTCTGGTCGACCGCGACGACCGCGGCCGGGCGGGTGATGTTGTCCTCGAACTGCACGGTCACCCCGGTTTCCCGGTCCGCGCCCTCGATCACGTGGTAGTTGGTGATGATGTGGCCCTGGGAGTCGATCAGGAAGCCCGAGCCGGTCGAGGTGCTGCTCTCCTGCTGCGGGAACAGGTCGAACGGGTCCTGCACCTGCTGCACGATGTTGGCGCGCACGAACACAACCCCGGGCGCGTCGCGAACATAGATGTCGTGCGGGGTCAGTCCGGTGTTGCTCGATGCCGGCTCGGCGGACACCGGCCCCTGCTCGATGATCGTCTGCGTGCTCCGATCGCCGAGACCTCCAAGCGCGACAAACGCGCCGGCGACGACCAGCCCGCCGATAACGGCCGAAGCGAAGTGCGAGCGGATCAGCGACTTCATCCCGAAACCAGTGTTCCCGTAGCGCTGAAGTCAAGCTAAATAGAGCTATTCGGTGAGCTTTCGGCAGGCTTGTTCGACATCGGGGGCCCGCATCAGCGCCTCGCCGACGAGCACTCCGTGCACGCCTGCGAGCGTCAGTTCATCCAGCTGCGCGCGGGTCTGGAAACCCGATTCGGCCACCACCAGCGTGCCGCCCGGGACGTTCGGGAGCAGCTCGAAGGTGCGACGGGTGTCGACCTTCAGCGTGGTCAGGTCGCGGTTGTTGATCCCGACGATGCTCGCGCCGAGCTGCGCGGCACGGTCGAGCTCGGCCTCGTCGTGGACCTCGACCAGGGCGCTCAGGTTGCGGCGCCGGGCCTCGTCGTGGAGCGCGGCGAGCCGCCCGGGGTCGAGCGCCGCGACGATCAGCAGGATCGCGTCGGCGCCGGCGGCGTCGGACTCCAAGACCTGGTAGGGGTCGACGATGAAGTCCTTGCGCAGCACCGGGAGCGTGGCCGCGGCTCGGGCGGCGCGGAGGTCATCCAGCGAACCCCCGAAGCTCGGACCGTCGGTCAGCACCGACAGGGCGCGCGCGCCGCCGCGCTCGTATGCGCTCGCGATCTGCTCCAGCGACGCGCCCTCACGGATCACGCCGGCCGACGGTGAGCGGCGTTTGTGCTCGGCGATCAGCGACAGCCCTGGGGCGGCGATCGCGTCGGTGAACGAGCGTGGTTCCTCGCGCGTCCGGGCGACGCGCTCGAGCTCGTCGACCGGCGTTGCCGTTTTGCGGCGGGCGACCTCCCCGCGGGTGGCGGCGACGATCTTCTGAAGCTCGTTCACCGGTGCGCGGCGGCGGGGGCAAGCTGCTGGGTGCGCGCTACGAACCGATCGAGCGCCGCGGTCGCGGCGCCCGAGTCGATCGCCTCCTGGGCCCGGCTGACGCCGTCGGCGAGCGAGGTTGCGACCCCGCCGGCATAGATCGCGGCGCCCGCGTTCAGCACCGCCAGGTCGCGCGGCGCGCCGGGCTCACCGGCGAAGATCCGTGTCGCGATCTCGGCGTTCTGGTGTGGGTCACCGCCCGGTACCGAGCTGGCCTTGGCGCGCTCGAGCGAGACCTCCTCGGGCGTGACCGAGTAGCGGCGCAGCTCGCCGCCGAGCACCTCGACCACCAGCGTCGGCGCCGAGATGCTGAGCTCGTCGACCCCGTCCTCGCCGCTCACGAGCAGCGCGTGCTCGGTCCCGAGCAGCGCCAGCGCGCCAGCCATCGTCTCCAGGTAGGCGGCGTCGGAGACGCCGATCAGCTGCCGGGTCGCGCCCGCGGGATTGGTCAGCGGGCCGAGGAAGTTGAAGATCGTGCGGACCGCGAGCTGGCGGCGGACGGGGATTACATAGCGCGTCGCCTGGTGGTGTGCGGGCGCGAACATGAACCCGAACCCGACCTCCTCGATGCAGCGTGCCACCGCCTGGGGTTGCAGATCGATCCGCGCGCCAAGCGCCTCGAGCACGTCGGCTGACCCGGACAGGCCGGTGGCCGAGCGGTTGCCGTGCTTGGCGACCGTGCAGCCGGCGCCGGCGGCGATCAGCGCCGCGGTCGTCGAGACGTTGAAGGTGCGCGCGCCGCCGCCGGTGCCGGCGGTGTCGAGCAGGTCGGCGCGATCGACCGCAACCCGCGCGGCGAGCGCGCGCATCGTCCGCGCCAGCCCGGCCAGCTCGGGCACGGTCTCACCCTTCGTCCTGAGCGCGATCAGGAAGCCGGCGATCTGGACCTCGGTCGCGTCGCCGGCCATGATCTCCTCCAGCACCGCGGCGGCGTCCTCGAGGGTCAGATCGTGGCCGCTGGCGAGCGCATCGATCGCCCGCGTGATCAGGTCACCGGACAGGCTCATGCGGCGCGGACGAGGAAGTTCGAGAGCAGCTCGCGGCCCTGCTCGGTGAGCACCGATTCGGGATGGAACTGGACGCCTTCGGCGGGCAGCTCGCGGTGGCGGACCGCCATCACTACGTCGCCGTCGCCGTCACCGTCGCTGTCGCTGAGCGCGTATGCGCTGCGCTCGAGGGTGCGCGGCAGGTTCGGGTCAGCGACCAGCGAGTGGTAGCGGCCGACCTCGAGCGGATCTTTGAGTCCGTGGAAGATCGTCCTGCCGTCGTGCTCGATCCTGGCCGTCTTGCCGTGCACCGGCAAGTGCTGGATCACCTTTCCCCCCCACGCCTGTACGAGCGCCTGATGACCGAGGCACACGCCCAGCGTCGGGATCCCGGCGAGCGGGAACCGCTTGACCGCCTCGAGCGAGATCCCGGCCTCGTTCGGGGTGCACGGGCCCGGCGAGACGATCACCCGGTCATAGCCGCGGATCAGCAGCTCGTCGACGGTCGCGTGGTCGTTGCGCACGACCTCGATCTCGGCTCCGAGCTCGCCCAGATACTGGACCAGGTTGTAGGTGAAGCTGTCGTAATTGTCGAGGACCAGGAGTCTCACGCGGCCCTACGGTACCGGCGGGGGAGAGGTGGCCGCATCGCGGAGCCGGCGCTCGGTGGCGAGGTCACGGCCACTCCGACTGCGAGACCGCCAGCTCGATCGCGTTCAGCACGGCCCGGGCCTTGGCCTGTGACTCGCGGTATTCGTACTCCGGCTTGGCGTCGGCGACCGTCCCGCCGCCGGCCTGCACGTGCGCGACGCCGTCCTTGACGACGACCGTGCGGATGTGGATGCAGGTGTCGAGGTCGCCGGTGTAGCTCGCGTAGCCGATCGCGCCGCCGTAGCCGCCCCGCTTGACCGGCTCGAGCTCGTCGATGATCTGCATCGCGCGCACCTTCGGCGCCCCCGACAGGGTGCCGGCCGGCAGCGTCGCGCGCAGCGCCTCGAGGCCATCGATGCCGTTGCGCAGCGTGCCGGTGACGCTCGAGACGATATGCATCACATGGCTGTACAGCTCGACCGCCATGAAGTCCTCGACCTTGACGCTGCCGTACTCGCACACGCGTCCGAGGTCGTTGCGTCCCAGGTCGACGAGCATCACGTGCTCGGCGCGCTCCTTGGGGTCGGCCAGCAACTCCTCGGCGATCCGCCGGTCCTCCTCGGCGGTCGAGCCGCGCGGACGGGTGCCGGCGATCGGACGGGTCGAGACGTGTCGGCCGCTGACCGTGATCAGCGGCTCCGGGCTCGCGCCGGCGACCTCGAAGTCGCCAAAGTCCAGGAAGTACATGTAGGGGCTGGGGTTGACCGCGCGCAGCCCGCGATAGATCGAGAACGCCTCCACCGGGACCGGCGCCGACCACCGCTGCGAGGGCACCACCTGGTAGGCGTCGCCGGCATGGATGTAACGGACGATCCGCGCGACGTTCGCCTCGAACTGGTCTTTGGACATGTTCGGCTCGAACGCGGGTGTCTCGCGTTTGCCGGCGGGGGGGCGCGGCGGGCGCGGGACCGGGCCCGCCAGCCGCCAGCGAACCTCGGCGATCGTGTCGAGGGCCTGCTTGTACGACGTCTCCAGGTGCTCGTCCGCGTACACGTTGGCGAGCACGGTCACCGTGTGCTTGAGGTGATCGAACACGACCAGCGCATCCGAGAACATCAGCGCCAGGTCGGGGACGTGGAGTCGGTCAGGGTTCGGCGGGCCGAGCGTCTCGACCGTGCGCACCAGGTCGTAGGCGAACATCCCCACCGCGCCACCGGCGAACGGCGGCAGGTCGGGCAGCGGCGCGGGGCGAAAGCGGGCCAGCTCCCTGGCCGCCAGCGCATACGGATCGCCGGGGTCGCCGAGCGACCACCGGAGCACCTGGCGGGGACGGAAGCCGATGAACGAGTAGCGGCCGACCCGGCCCTGGTCGGCCGACTCGAGCAGGAACGCGTTGCCCTGCTCGCGCAGCTTCAGGAACGCCGACACCGGCGTCTGGCAGTCGTCGATGAACGTCTCCCGCAGCGGGATCAGATTGTGGTCCCGCGCCAGCCCGCGCAGATCGCTCAGCGACGGGATCGCGCCGGCCTCAGCGGTTGCGACGGCCATCGAGCACCCGTTCGGCGTCTTCGAGCGTCAGGCCGCGGCCGCGAAGCAGCACCGCGAGGTGGTACAGGACGTCGGCCGCCTCCTCGGCCACGCGCTGATCTGACTCCTCCCGCGCCGCGCGAGCGACTTCCTCCGCCTCTTCCTCCACCTTGGCGCCGTTCTCCTCGGGATCCTCGAGCAACCGGACCGTGTAGGAGCCGTCCGGCCGTGCTCGCGCGCGGTCGGCGATCGTCCGCTCCAGGGTTGGGAGCACCTCGTAAGGGGCGGCCGGCTCCAGCTCGCCGCGATGGAAACAGGTCCGCTGGCCGGTGTGGCAGGCCGCGCCTGCGGGCTCGACCAGCGCCACCAGCGCGTCGCCGTCGCAGTCGTACCGGAGCGATTTCACGGCCTGCGTATTGCCGGACGTCGCGCCCTTGCGCCACAGCTCCTGGCGCGAGCGGCTGAAGAAGTGCATCTCCCCGGTGGCGCGGGTCAGCTTCAGCGCCTCGGCATTCATGTACGCGAGCGTCAGCACCTCGCCCGTGCGCCAGTCCTGGACCACGCACGGCACCAGCCCGCGCTCGTCGTATGCGATCTGGGTGTCGTCCACGGAGTGGCGATTGTAGGTGGGGCTGTCGCGGGGTAGCGCGGGCGTCGTCGTCAATCAACCAGCGAGGCTGGTTGACTGCCGCCGCCGTCCGCGCTTCGGGCCGGGGAGGTCGGGCGCAGGGGTGCGCCCGACCTCCGGGCACGAGGGAGGGGCGCATTCGCGGGTCAGGAGACCCGAAAAGCATGGTCAGTAGACCCGAAAAGCATGCTCAACTTCCCAAAGCCAACTTCGCGCCGGCGGTTTGGGAAATCAAGCATGAATATCGTGCTCAACTTCCCGAACGGTCTCCCGGCGATCCGGTTTGGGAAGTTGAGCAGGTTTTCAGGCGTCCGCCGGCGCCCCCGGCCACTCACCTCATGCTCAGTTTCCCAATCGGCGGTGGGTGGATTCGATTTGGGAAGTTGAGCAGGTCCTGATTCCGGTGCATCGCGCTGGTGGCGGCGCAACGGGCGCGGCGACGGGGCGTTGCGGGCCGCCGCGCAGCCAGCCCGGAGCAGCTGGTCGCCAACTGCCTCCCGAGCCTCGTTTTCACCTGCCCCCGCGAGTGCCCACGGCCACAACCACGCGGCCACCAACCCACCCCCTCCCCAGCCGCCGTTTCCACCTGCCCGCGCGAGTGCCCACGGCCACAACCACGCCGCCACCAACCCACCCCCTCCCCAGCCGCCGTTTCTACCCGCCCCCCGCCGGCGCCCCGCGGCCAGAACCACGCCCGAACCCCCAGCCGAACCGTTCATTTGGGGCAGTGGCCACGCCGGCGCCTCCCCGCGCGGCAATATGTGCGCTGGGATCCGGGATCCCTCACATGGCCAGCCGCGGCAGACGCCCCAACTACTCCCTGACCCGCGCGCGCCGGCGCAGACGTTATGGGCTGCGCCGGGGTCTGCTGGTCGCCGTGCTGGTCGTGATCGTGGCGGCGGCGGTGGTGTTGGTGCTGCGGGACCTCAGGACCGACAAGCATGGCGCGCGTGAGATCGACTTCACGATCAAGAGCCCGCTCGTCCACCAGTCGCTGCCGGCGGTGGCGGTCGTGCCGGCGGGGACCAGCGGCGCCGGCCGGCCGCTGCTGGTGTTCCTGCATGCCCAGGGCGACGACCAGAGCTCGTATCTCAACTCGCAGATGTTCGCGGCGCTGGCCGCGCAGGGGAGCGCGGCGCCGGACATCGTGTTCCCGTACGGCGCTGACTCGTGGTGGCACAACCGCCACAGCGGCGCCTGGGGCAGCTACGTGTTCTCGGAGGTGATCCCACAGGCGGTGGCGCTGCTGCACGCCGATGGGCGGCGGGTCGCGATCGGCGGCATCTCGATGGGTGGGTTTGGGGCGCTGGACATTGCTCGGCTGCATCCGGGGCGGTTCTGCGCTGTCGGCGGCCACGCGGCGGCGGTTTACCTCGCCGATGCCAATGCCGCCAAGGGCGCGTTTGACGATCGCGCGGACTTCTCGCGCAACAACCTGCTCAAGTTCGCGAGCCGGTCGGGCCTGTACGGGACGGCGCCGGTCTGGATCGACATCGGCAACCAGGACCCGTACCTCGCCGCGAACACCCAGCTGGTGCACGAACTGCGCGCGCATGGGACCAACGTGACCTTCTCGGTGAAGCCGGGCGGACACAACAGCTCGTATTGGAACAGTCGCTGGAGCGATTACATGCCGTTCTACGCGCGGACGCTGGCCCGCTGCCCGTAGCGCAGGCTGCCGACAACCCGGCCAGGGCGCGGTACCGTCCGCCGCAATGGGCCAGTTCCACTGGGACCCGATCACCTACCGGGAGCTGATGCGTCGGGAGGTGCCCGAATACGAGCGGCTGCAGGACGAGACGGTCGACGCCACACGCCCGGTCACGGCGGACGCGATCCTTGAGCTCGGCACCGGTACGGGCGAGACCACGAGGGGCGTGCTCGCCGCCCATCCGCGAGCACGCGTGCAGGGGATCGACGCGAGCGCGGAGATGCTCGCGGTCGCGCGCCAGGCGCTCCCCGACGGTCGGGCCGAGCTCGCCGTCGGACGGATCGAGGAACCGCTCCCGGTGGGTCCGTTCGAGCTGGTCGTGTCGGCGCTGGCCGTGCACCATCTCGACGGCCCGCAGAAGGCCGACCTGTTCCGCCGCGTGGTGGACGTGCTGGGGCCGAACGGCCGGTTCGTGCTCGCCGACGTCGTGATCCCGGAGGATCCGGCGGACATCGTCACACCGATCGACGGCGACTGCGACAAGCCGAGCTCGGTCGCCGATCAGCTTCAGTGGGCTGGCCGACGCGGGGCTGCGCGCGGAGGTCCGCTGGCGCCACCGGGATCTCGCGGTCCTGACCGCGGACCGGGCCGCCTGAAGAAGCGCCCGCCGGCCCGCCGCCACATCGGCCGCTCCCGCCACCGCACCGGCTGCTCCCGCCACCGCACCGGCTACTCCCGCCACCACGCCGCCAGCACGCGCCGCCAGTTTCCCCACGCAATCGCGTCCAGCTCGGCATCGCCGAACCCGGCCGCGGCGAACTCGTCGAGCAGGCGCGGGAGACCGGCTACGTCCCCGAGCGCGGCGGGAATTGTGCAGCCGTCGAAATCGGACCCGAGCGCGACGTGCTCGACCCCGATCCGGTCGGCCACGTAGCGCGCGTGCTGGGCGATCAGCGACAGCGGGGTGTCGGCGTCGTCGGCGAAGTCGGGACGCAGGAACGGGCAGGCGAACACGATCCCGACCAGGCCGCCCGAACTGCGGATCGCGTCCAGCTGCGCGTCCGTGAGGTTGCGCGAGGTCGGGCACAGCGCATGCACGCCGGAATGGCTGGCGACCAGCGGCCCGGGCGCCAGCGCGGCGACATCCCAGAAGCCCGCCTCGTTGAGGTGACTGAGGTCGACCAGGATCCCGAGCTCGGCGCAGCGGCGCACGAGCGCGCGACCGGCCTCGGTGAGCCCGGGGCCGGTGTCCGGCGAGGACGGCGAGACGAACGGCACCCCGTGGCCGAAGTCGTTGCTCCGGCTCCAGACGATGCCGACGGATCGCAGGCCGGCCGCGTACCAGTGCTCGAGCGCCTCCAACCGCGGGTCGATCGCCTCGGCACCCTCCAGGTGCAGGACCGCGAGCGGCGGCCCGCCGGCGCGCGCCTCGTCCAGGTCGCCGGCGCGGCGAGCGATCCGGAGCCAGCCGGCGCGCTCGAGCGACGCCAGCCGGCCCGCCGCGGCCGTCGCGTAGGCCGCCGCGGCACGGTGATCGACGCGCTCTGCCAGCGAAAACTCGAGCACGCCGTCCGCCCGCGACACCGGGTCCTCGCGCCAGCCGTTGGTGGGGGTGAAGACCGAGAAGATCCCGCCCTGCAGGCCGCCGGCGCGCATCCGCGGGAGGTCGAGGTGACCGCCGTCGCGGCCGGACACGAGGCGGTCGTGGTCATCGCGCGTGATCGCGTCGTTGTGGCCGTCGAAGACGGGACGCATCACTCGATCCCCAGCCGGTCGAGCAGGCGCTCGTCCGCGCGCCAGTGACGGCGCACGCGGACCGACAGCTCGAGGTGGACGCGCGCCCCGAGCTGACCCTCGATCGCGCGCCGGGCGGCGGTCCCGATCGACTTGATCATCCGGCCCTGGGAGCCGATCAGGATCCCTTTCTGGGACTCGGTCTCGACCAGGATCACGCCCTCGATCCGGACCAGGTCGGGACGCTGCTGCGCGATCGTCTCGATCTCGACCTCGACCGCGTGGGGCACCTCCTCGCTGGTGCGGGCGAGAACCTGTTCGCGGACCAGCTCGGCGAGCCACACCGACTCCGCCTGGTCGGAGAGCTGCCGGCGCTCGAAGTAGAACGGGCCCTCCGGCAGCAGCGAGACGAGGTGCTCGACGAGCGGCCCGACGCCGGCGCCGGTCCGCGCCGAGACCGGGAAGATCTCGTCGCCGACCTCCAGCTCGGCCGCGGCCTGCAGGGTCGCGGCAACCCGTCCCCGGTCGGCGCGATCGACCTTGTTGACGGCAACCACGACGGGCACCGATGCCCGCGCCAGCAGCGAGGCGATGAACCTGTCGCCGGGCCCGATCCCCTGCTCGGCGTTGACGACGAACAGGCAGCCGTCGGCATCCTCGAGCTCGCGCTCGACGCGCCGCTGCATCCGCTCCGTGAGCGCGTCGCGCGGCCGCTGCACCCCGGGGAGATCGACGAGCACGAGCTGCCAGTCGGGTCCGGTCGCGACACCGCGGATCGCGCGCCGGGTCGTCTGCGGCTTGTCGGACACGATCGCGACCTTGGCGCCGACGATCGCGTTGCCGAGCGTCGACTTGCCGACGTTCGGGCGGCCGGCGATCGCGATGAAACCGGAGCGGGTGGTGGACCGCGATCCGCTCACGGCACCGGTCACTGGACCCAGCGCATCAGCTCGGCCTGGAGCGCGAGCATTTCCCCGTCGTCGGTCTCGTGATCCATCCCCGTGACGTGGAGCGCGCCGTGGACGATCGCCTCGCGCAGGTCGGCCGTCTCGGGTGGGCAGATCACGATGTCGCCCAACTCCCGCGGGCCGGCCGCGCCGCCGTCCTGGTCGATGCCGAACGAGAGCACGTCGGTGGGCTCGTCGATCTCGCGGTGGTCGCGGTTGAGATCGCGGATCCGGTCCTCGTCGACGAACTCGATCGCCAGGTGCCCGTCGGCGATCCCGGCCGACGCCAGCGCGATCGCGCACAGCTCCTCGACCTCGACCGCCGTCGGCCCCCCCGTGGGGACCAGCTCGATTCCGATCACGTCGAACTCGAGCACAGGGTCGTGGCGCCTCGCCGGTGCTCCGGGCACCTAGGCCCGCTTGCGGGGACGGAGCTCGGGCGCCAGCCGTTGCGAGTGCTCGTTGTAGGCGGCGACGATCCGGCGGACGAGCTTGTGCCGGACGACGTCCTCCTCGCCGAAGCGGACGAACTCGATCCCCTCGACCTCGTCGAGGATCTCGCTCACGACCACCAGGCCCGAGTCCTGCTCGCGTGGGAGATCGATCTGGGTGATGTCGCCGGTCACCACCATCTTCGAGTTGAAGCCGAGCCGGGTGAGGAACATCTTCATCTGCTCGGGACTCGTGTTCTGGGCCTCGTCGAGGATGATGAAGCTGTCGTTTAGCGTGCGACCGCGCATGAATGCGAGCGGCGCGACCTCGATCACGCCGCGCTCGAGATGGGCGCTCACGCGCTCGGGTTCGAGCATGTCGTGGAGCGCATCGAACAGCGGCCTCAGGTACGGGTCGACCTTCGCCATCAGGTCGCCGGGCAGGAACCCGAGCCGCTCCCCCGCCTCGACCGCGGGACGGGTCAGAATGATCCGGTTGACCTCGCGGCGCGACAGCGCGGCCGCCGCGAGCGCGACCGCCAGGAACGTCTTGCCGGTCCCCGCGGGCCCGATCCCGAACGTGATCGTGTTGCGGCGGATCGAATCGACGTAGCGCTTCTGGTTGACGGTCTTCGGCGCGACCTTGGTCGCGCGGTGGCGCCAGACGACATCCTCGAGGATGTTCGCAGGCGACTCGTGCGCGTCGAGCGCGCGCGTCACCGCCTCGATCGTCCCGGGGGCGATCTCGTGGCCCTGCGCGATCAGCTCGGCCAGCTCCCTGACGACCGCCGCGGCGGCTTCAACGGCCGACTCAGAACCTTCGAGCGTGAGCACGTTGCCGCGCAGGAACACCTCACAGTCGAGGTGGCCGGCGAGCGTGCGCAGAATCGCGTCCTCGCTTCCGGCGAGCTCAATCGCGACCGCGTTGTCGAGTTCCATCTGCCTGCGCACGCGCTCGGCCGTCACTGGCTCCCCAGCGCCTCGCGCACGCGGGTCGACGCGCGCCGGCCGTCGGCGCGGCCGCCGGACCTCTCGATCACGACCTTCATCACCCTGCCCATGTCCTTGACATCGCCCGCGCCGGTCTCGGCGATCGCCGCGGCGATGATCGCGTCGAGCTCGGCGTCCGGCAGCTCGGCCGGAAGGTAGCCGGCGATGATCTTGGCCTCGGATTCCTCCTGCTCGGCGAGCTCGGGTCGACCGCCATCGCGGAACTGGTCGGCGGCCTCGAGCCGGCGCTTGCGCTCGCGGCGCAGGACTGCGAGCTCATCGCTGCCGCCCTCCTTGGCCGCCTTCTGGAGCTCGGACAGGACCAGCCGCAGCGCGCCGACGCGCTGCTTCTCGCCGGCTTTCATCGCGCTCGTCATGTCCGTGCGGACCTGTTCCTGGACGGTCATCTCCCTTTAGAGGATACGCGCCCCGAGGTCGTCAAATTGAGATCGGCTCGCAGCTGATCCCGTCCGCATGCAGCTCGTCGCAGCGCACGTCTAGCACCTCGCCGCGCGCCGCCGCGCCGGCCGGCAGGTAGCACCGCGTGTAGTCGGCCGTGTACCCCGAGCACTGCGTTTCGGCGACCTTGTCGACCAGCACCCGCTCGGCGCCGCCCAGCTTGCCCGCACGCCAGTGGCGCGAGCGCACCTCCGAGCGGCCGCGCAAGACCTGCGAGCGGCGCTTGCACTCCTCCGAGCCCACCCGATCTTCGAGCGCCGCCGCGACCGTCCCCGGCCGCGGCGAGTAGGCGAACGTGTGCACGCGACTGATCCCGGCCGCGTCGACCGCCTCCAGGGTTCGCTCGAACGCCTCGGAGGACTCGGTCGGGAAGCCGACGATCACATCGGTGGTGACATTCAGACCGGGCACCGCCGCCCGCACACGGGCGATCTGATCCACGTACTGAACGGCGGAGTAGTGGCGACCCATCGCCGCGAGCACGCCGTCGTCGCCCGACTGCATCGGCACGTGCAGATGCGGGCACACCTTCGGTTCGCAGGCGAGCGCCCCCAGCAGCGAGTCCCGCACGTGGATCACCTCGACGCTCGACAGGCGCACCCGCTCGACACCCGGCACCCGCGCGACCTCGACCATCAGCTGCCCGAGCTCCAGCCCTCGCTGCGGATCGCGGTAGTCGCCGACGCTGATCCCCGTCATCACCATCTCCGGCTGGCCCTGGAGCACGCGGCGGCGAACCTCGTCGAGCACGGCACCGGCCGGGCGCGAGCGGGCCGGACCGCGAACGGTCGGAATGATGCAGTAGGCGCAGTCGGAGTCGCAGCCGTCCTGCACCTTGACGAAGCCGCGGGTGCGGGCCGACGGCGCGGGAGCCCGGCGCGGGAGCACGTCGTGCTGAAGGTCGGCGCACGCGATCGCCGAGGCGACATCCTCGGCGACTCCGGTGAACGGCGTGACCACCGGATCAATCTCGGCGAACTGGCGCCAGTCCAGGTTGACGGCACACCCCGACACGTACACCTCGCGCGCCCCGCCGCGCAGCGAACGGCGGACCGACTGACGAGACTTGGCCTCGGCCTCGCTCGTGATGCAGCACGTGTTGATCACGTGCAGCTCCGCGTCCTGCTCGGGGACCTCGACGTGCCCGGCCGCGAGCAGCGCCTGGCGCGCGAGCATCGCGTCGGCCTGGGAGACCTTACAGCCGAGGAACTTGACCGCGAACGTCGTCATCGCGTGCCGCGCACGGTAGCGCGGCGTGACACGAGCTACACGCGGTAGGCGCCGCTCGCGACCGGCGGACCGTCGTACTGCGCGACCTGCGCACCGCGGACTGTCCTCGAGACGGCCGGCGTTGAGAGGAGAGACGGCTCATACGCAATTCCAGCCCGAGGCTTGGGCCGCGGGGCGATGACGTCGAGCAGCAGGCCACCGAGCGTCACGCCGATCGCGAGCGGGTTAGGCACCTAGATTCACCTCCTTCAGGCATTCCCTGATCCAGCGTCGCGGAAAAGGATGCCCGCCATCGCCGCGGCGCTCATCGGCCGCATGGCCAAGATTCGGGGGCGGTCAGTTATCCACTCGTGCGCGGCGCAGCAACAGCGCCGACCACTCGCCGTGCCGGCGGCGCTCTGATTCGAGCAGGCCGCGGGCCGTGAAGGCCTCGGCGACGGTGTCCGCCTCGCCGATCAGGATCCCGCCGGCGATCACGGTGGCGGTCCCCGCCGCGATCCGGGGCGCCCAGGCGAGCAGTAGCGGCGCGAGCAGGTTGGCGGCGATCGTCGCCGCCGGCGGGACCGTGTCGGTGCGCAGATCGAGACGCTCGACGGTGATGCCGGCGCCGTTGGCCCGTGCGTTGGCGCGCGCCGCCTCGATGCTGGCGGGGTCGTTGTCGAGCGCCGTCACGGGCGCCCACCCGAGCTTCGCGGCGGCGATCGCGAGCACGCCGGAGCCCGTGCCGAGGTCGACGAAGTCCGTCTTCGGCGCCGTCAGCTCGAGCATCAGCTCGAGGCACAGGCGGGTGGTCGCGTGGGCGCCGGTGCCGAACGCCTGACCGGGGTCGATCACGAGCTCGATCTCGGTCCGCTGCGGCGGCTCCCACGGGGGCCGGACCCCGAGCCGATGGCCGATCTTGATCGGCCGGTGGTAGGAGCGCCAGCGCTCGTTCCAGTCGTCGGCGACCGTGGTCGTCTCGATCTCGACAAGCGCCGCGCCGGCCGCCGCCTTCAGGTTCGGCAGCGTCGGCAGCTCTCCGGGGGCGCCGTAGACGGCGTATTCGGTGGTGCTCTCGTCGAGCTCGACCTCCTCGACGCCGCTCGGCGCGAGCTCGAGCAGCTCGGCGAGCACGAGCTCCGCCTGGTCGCGGCGGACGCGGACCGCGAGACGGATCATTCGGGCTACTGGTGGTGGCCGCCGAAGGCCCGCTTGAGCCGCCCGAACACGCCCTCCTCGGTGCGCAGGTTGTGCTCGGTCAAGGTGCCGGCGAGCTGCTCCAGCAGCTCACGCTGGTGACGCTTGAGGTGGCGCGGGATCACGACGTTGACGACCACGCGCAGGTCGCCGCCGCGGCGGCCCCGCAGGGACGGCATTCCGCGACCACGCATCACGATCGTCTCGTGCGGTTGCGTGCCGGCGGGGATCTCGAGCTCCTCCTCGCCCTGGAGCGTCGGGACGATGACGGTCGTGCCGAGCGCGGCGAGCGGAGCGGCGACGTCCACCGCGGTCACGAGATCATCGCCGTCGCGCACGAAGCGCGAGTCCTCCCGTACCCGGACGAGCACGTAGAGGTCTCCGGGCGGGCCGCCACGCTCACCCGCGTGGCCGCGACCGGCAACCCGGATCCGCTGCCCGTCGGCGATCCCGGCGGGAACCTCGACGCCGACCTTGGCGCGCTCGACCTTGCGACCGCGACCGGCGCATTCGTGACACGGGTCGCGCGCGACCCGGCCATCGCCGCCGCACACGTCGCAGGTGACCGCGCGCACGACCTGGCCGAACGGGGTGCGGGTGACCGCGCGCAGCTGGCCGCTGCCCTGGCAGCGCGAGCAGGTCTCGATCGGCGTGCCCGGCTCGGCGCCGTTGCCGCGGCAATGCTCGCAGCGCGTGATCGCCTCGTAGGAGACATCGACAGTGGTGCCGGCGGCGGCCTCGGCGAGGTCGATCTGCGCGTTGGCGGCGATGTCGCCGCCCTGCAGCGGGACCGATGAGCGGCCGCCGGCGCTGGTACCGAACACGCTGCCGAATCCGCCGCCAGTCGCTCCCCCGAAGAACGCCTCGAAGATGTCGGCGACCGAGCCGAACGTGTCGAAGTTGGGCGCGTAGCCGCCACTGCGCAGGCCCTCGTGGCCGTAGCGGTCGTAGGTGGCGCGGCGTTCGGGGTCGGACAGCACCTCGTAGGCCTCGGCAGCCTGCTTGAACTTCTCCTCGGCGTTCGGGTCGTGGCTGTTGACGTCGGGATGCAGCTCGCGAGCGAGGCGGCGGAAGGCCTTCTTGATCTCGGCCTCGTCGGCGTCGCGGGGGACACCGAGGACGTCGTAGTAGTCGCGGGTGGCGCTCATCTCATCGCTCGTCGTAGACCTCGGCGACAAAGCTCGAAAGTTGAGTCGCGGCCTCGCGCACCGACCGGATCGCCCGGCCGTAGTCCATCCGCAGCGGCCCGATCACCGACACCGCGCCCAGGTTGCGCTGCGGCAAGCCGTACGCCGCCGCGACCAGCGCCAGGCTGCGCAGTGCCGGCGCGTCGTTCTCGGTGCCGATCCGGACCAGCACATCGCGGTTCGAGAACGCCGAGCGCAACACCCCGAGCAGCGTTACCCGGCGCTCGAGCATGTCCATCAACGAGTTCAGCTCGGACACATCGGCGAACCGCTCGACGCGCAGCAGCCGCGAGGTCCCCTCGACGTACAAGTTCTCCTGCGCGGCTTCCTCGAGCTCGGTGAACACGGGCGTGAGCGCCTCCAGGAAGGCGGCCTCGGTCTGCGACAGCGACGGCTCGTGCAGGCGCTGGTGGAGCATCCGGGCCCCGAGACCGATGCCGACGAGCCGCTCGTTCAGATAGCTCGCGGCCCAGTCGGCAAGCCCGCTGTCGATCGCCGTCGCGAACGTGAACATCCGCTTGGTGACGCCACCGGTGGATGTGATCACCACCACCATCAGCACCTGCGGCTGCAGCCCCAGCACCTCGATGTGGCGGATCGTCGAGGTCTCGATCGGCGGCGCGGTGACGATCGCCAGCAGGTTGTTCACCTGCGACAGGGTCTCGGTCGTGACCCGCATCGCCTCGTCGAGCTCGCGGCGCACCAGCGACAGCGACAGGCCCGGACCGGCGTCCTCGACCACCAGGCGGTCGACGAAGTACCGGTAGCCGGCCTCGGTCGGCACCCTGCCGGCGGAGGTGTGCGGGTGCGCGAGCAGACCCAGCTCCTCGAGGTTCGCGAGCTCATGGCGGATCGTCGAAGGCCCCCACACCACGTCGTTGGACAGGGCCTTCGAAGCCACGGGGGCGCCGGCGGCGAGGTAGCCCTCGACGACCTTGCGCAACACGAGCTCCTGGCGGTCGGTCAACACTCCTAGTGATTGTAGGTTGGGGGGTGGCGCGGTCGGGGGGGCCTGCGAGCGGCCGTGGCGCGCGGCCGGCGGAGCGCACGGCCGGCGGAGCGCGGGGCCGGCGGACCGCGGGGCCGGCGGACCGCGGGGCCGGCGGAGCGCGGGGCCGGGCGGACCGCGGGACCGGCGGACCGCGGCGGCGGAGCACTCGACCAAGCTTGCCTCGGATAGCGCGGCCGTCGACGGCTTTCAGTCGCCGCCGTCCGCGCTTCGGGGTGGGGCGCGGGGGCGCCCCCCGACCTCCGGACAGGAGAAGAGGGGCAGACGCGGGGTCAGAGGCCCGAAAAACATGCTCAACTTCCCAAGCCGGATTCCGCGCCGGCGGTTTGGGAAGTTGAGCACGAATATCGTGCTCAACTTCCCAGAGCCCGAGCCCGCGGTTGGATTTGGGAAGTTGAGCATGTCGAGGCGGGGCGCCGGCGCGATCGGGCGCATCCGGCGCCGCACCCCCGCCACCAGGCCGCCGCCGCCACGCACCTCTCCCCCGCCACCCCGCCACCAGGCCGCCGCCGCCACGCACCTCTCCCCCGCCACCCCCGCACGCCGCCGCGGCCGCGCGCCGGCGCCCCTCAGGCGACCGTGACCTCCGCGACCGCGTTCCGAATGATCCGCTGACCGGCCTGCGCCGCCTCGGACTCGATCGTCGCGATCCCGTCGTTCACCCCGGTGACGGTCCCCTGCACGACGATCTCCTCGCCAAGGTGGCCGATCCCGCGGAACTGGACCGACAGGAACTTCAGCTTCTCGGGCCCGCCGGCGGCGTCGGTCTGGGCGCGCGCCACCTGTGCCATCGTCCAGAGGCCATGGAGGATGCGGCCGGGCAGCCCGACCTGCTTGGCGAACCCGTCGTCGATGTGGATCGGGTTGAAGTCGCCCGAGGCGCCGGCGTAGCGCACGGTCACGTAGGGGTCCGGGGTGACCCTGAGCTCGACTGTGTCGCCAGGCTGCATCGCTAGTGCCTCCTCAAGAAACGGTTGGCTCGCAGAGGGGGCATTAGGAGGCCCCGCGGACGATGTTGGTCCAGGTGGCGGTGCAGACGGTCTCGCCGCCCTGATTCGAGGACACGGACTCGAACACGTAGAAGGTCATCCCGCCGCGCTCGGCGATGTCCGTGAAGGTGCCTGTGCTGGTGATCTCATCGCCGGCGACGACCACCGGACCCCAGCGGAACTCCTGCCCGGCGTGGAGCATCAACGCCAGGTTGATCCCGACATCCGGGTCGAACAGGCCCGCCATGATCGAGCGGGCCGCGTAGACGACCGCGAACATCGGCGGCGCGACGAGGTCGGCGTAGCCGGCGGCTCGGGCCGCGTCGAGGTCGTGGTGCAGCGGGTTGGTCTCGCCTACCGCCGCCGCGTACTCGCGGATCTTCTCGCGACCCACGGCGTAGACGACGGGTGGGTAGGACTTGCCGATCGCGTCGGTGTTGAGGGGCATCGGGGCGGCAGTCTGTCAGATGATGATCGACACCACGCCCCCGTCGACTGACCAGGCGGCGCCGGCGACGTTCGAGGCCGGCTCCGAGCAAAGGAACGCGATCACCGAGGCAATCTCGGCCGGCTCGGCCAGCCGCCCGACCATCGTCCGGGCGGCAGTCGCGGCGAGCGCCTGCTCGCGGGTGATGCCGCGGGCGGCGGCGGCCTGATCCGCCATCGCTCCGGGCGCGAGCCACAGCTCGCTCCCCACCGGTCCCGGCGCAACCGCGTTGACGAGCACGCCGCGGGCGGTGTAGATGTCGGCGAACGCGCGCGAGAGCGACAGCTCGGCGGCCTTCGTGACCGAGTAGGCCATGTTGGTCTGCGAGGGGCGCTTGCCCGATGACGAGCTGACGTTCACGATCCGACCCCACCCGCGCGCCGCCATCGCCGGCGCGGCCGCGCGCATCAGCCGCATCGGCCCCATCACGTTGAGCTGCCACTGCGACTCCCAATCCTCCTCGGTGAGCTGCTCGAGCGATCGGATCCGGCTCGTGCCGGCGTTGTTGACGAGCGCGTCGATCCGCCCGAACCGATCGAGGCACGCCGCCACCGCCCGCTCGCCGCAGTCGCCGGCGGTGATGTCGAGCACGAGCGTCTCGGCGCGGCCGCCGGCCTGGCGAGACTCGTCGGCGACCGGACGCAGCGCATCCTCGCGCCGGCCGATCAACAGCAGCGCGGCGCGTTCCGCCGCCAGCGCAAGCGCGGTCGCACGGCCGATGCCGCTCGATGCGCCGGTGACGATGCAGGCGCGATCCTCAAGCCCGAGGTCCACGGATCGGGATTCTCACATCGCGATCGGTGAGAATCACGGCGATGAGCACCAATACCCCCGACCGGCGCGGCCAGCCCGGGTTTCTGTTCGACCTCGACGGCACCCTGATCGACAGCGTCTACCAGCACGTGATCGCGTGGCGAGAGGCGCTCCAATCGGAGGACATCAACCTGTCGGTCTGGAAGATCCACCGCCGGATCGGGATGAGCGGCGGCCTGTTCGTCAACGCGCTTGTGCGCGAGCTCGACCGCGAGCTCGACCCCGAGACCCTGGCCCGGCTCCCGGGCGAGCACGCCGAGGGCTACAAGCGGCGGTTCGACACGGTGACCGCGCTTCCGGGCGCGATCGAGCTGCTTCGCACCCTGTCCGAGCACCAGGTGCCGTGGGCGATCGCGACCAGCGGCGAGGAGCGCAACGCACGCCTGGCGCTCGACCTGCTGGAGCTGCCGCCCGACACGCCGCTGATCACCCGCGACCAGGTCCGATATGCCAAGCCCGACCCGGACCTGTTCATCACCGCCGCGCAGCGGATCGGAGTCGACGTCGCCAACAGCATGGTGGTCGGGGACAGCGTGTGGGATCTGCTCGCGGCGCGCCGCGCCCGGGCGCTCGGCATCGGCCTGCTGTCCGGCGGCTACGGCCGCGAGGAGCTGATTTACGCCGGCGCGTTCCGGGTCTACGAGGACCCGGCGGACCTGCTCGCGCACCTCGATGAGGTCGGGGTCAGGCGTCCGATCTAGCGCGCGGGCAGCGCCGCACCCGCCCGCACGACCCACTCACGCCGGCAGCGCCGCACCCGCCAGCGCCGCCACCACTCCCACCACCCCCGCCGCGAGCAACGTGAACACGACGCCGCGACCGAGCAACAGCAGCGCCACCGCAGCGGCGCCCAGGACCACGAACTGCCAGCTCTCGCTGAGCGCCACCGCGAGCGTGATCGCGGCGCCGAGGATCGCGCCGATCGCCGCCGGGCCGGCGCCGTCCAGGAACGCACGCGCTCCGGCGTTCGACCGCAGTCGCTCGAACCGCCCGCCCCCCAGCAGAATGAACGAGAACGACGGCGCGAACGCGACCACGGCCGCCAGCACCCCGCCCGCCAGGCCGTGCGCGGAATAGCCGACGGCCGCGACCGTCGCGACCACCGGCCCGGGCGTGACCTGGCCGAGCGCGACCGCGTTCAGAAACTGGGCATTGGTCATCCAGTGGTACGCGTGCACAGCGTCGCTCTGCATCAGCGGGATGATCACGAACCCGCCCCCGAACGACAGCGCCCCGACCTTTAACGCCGTCCACGCGAGCGCCCCGACGCCTCCGGTCGAGATCGACGCCGGCCACAGCGCCCAGATCCCCAGCGGCGAGCGCCACGGCCGCCGCTGGAGCAGCAGCTCGAGCAGCCCGCAGGCGAGCAGCGCGAGCACCAGATAGGCCCCGATCAAGGCCGCGGCGGCGGCGCCGACCGCCACGTACGCGAACCAGCGCGCCCGCCGCGCGCGGGCATCCCCGACCCGCTCGAGGCTGGGTCCCATCAAACCCCGCGCCGCCTGAACCGCGACCGCCGCGACCGCCGCGCCGGCGCCCGCCCCCGCACCCCTGACCCACAACGGCGGCGAGGAGCCCAGAAACAGCACCGACAGCGCGAGGATCAGGACGACGGCGGGGACGACGAATCCCAAGCCGCCGACGATCGCGCCCGGCGGCCCGGCGACGCGGTAGGCGCAGAAGATCGCCAGCTGCGTCGAGGCCGGGCCCGGCAGCAGCCCGCAGGCGGCATTCGCGTCCTCGAACGCACGCGCATCCATCCACTGCATCCGCCCGACGACCAGCTCGCGGAGCAGCGCGATGTGCGCCGGCGGGCCGCCGAACCCGGTCACGCCGATCCGCGTCCACTCCCGCGCGACCGTCCACAGCGACACGCGGTCGCCGGCGGTCTGCCCGCAAGCGACCGCCGGCATTCACGTCACCTGGCCGTGCTCGATCAACTCGAGCAGGAACCGGATCCGGGTCTCGAGCTCGGCCGCGACCCGGCGGAACGCGGGATACGTCTCCTCCTCGTCGCCGCCGCTGGAGGCCGGATCCGGGATGCTCCAGTGGAGCACGACCGGCGCGCCGCGAAACTCGGGGCACACCTCGCGGACCCGGTCACACAGGCTGACCACGAAATCGAACCGCCGGCTCGAGAACGCGCCGATCGGCTTCGAGCGGCGTCCCGACAGATCGACTCCGCGCTCACGCATCACCCGCACCGCGTTCGGGTGCACCGGCTTCGGGTGGCTGCCGGCGCTGCGTGCCTCGATCCACCCGTCACCGAGCTGCTGTGCCAGCGCCTCCGCGATCTGCGAGCGGGCGCTGTTGCCGGTGCACAGGAACAGGACCCGCACCGGTCGGCCCCGAGATCGCGCCCGCGCGCCGCCGCCGGTCGCCCCGGCGCTCAGCCGCAGCGCGGGATGAAGCGCGGCGCCGCCCTGCGCGAGCAACTCCCCGCACCGCACGAGGTCGAGCACGTAGTACGAGTCACGGCCGTCGGCGGTACTGCGGCGCCGGTGGACGACGCGCTCGGACCGCAGCCGGCCCAGGTGGTAGGAGACGAGGCTCTGCGGCCGGCCAAGCAAACCGCACAGCTCGCCGACGCGGCGGTCACTACGCGCGAGCTCGCCGAGCAGGCGCCACCGGACCGGGTGGGCGGCGAGCCGGAAGAACGAGGGCGATGCGAGATCCCTGCTCGAACTCACTGTTCGCATCGCCCTCGAGATTACATCAAATCAGCTTGATCCATTCTCGGGGATCTCGGCGCCGGTGGGCATCCCCTCGGCCGCATACCGGTCGTAGAGCACGCGCCACTCGCTGGTCGGCTCGCTGCCGGGCGCTTCGGTCGGATCCCCGGAGAGGTGGCCTGCGAGGCGATCTAGGCACACGTGCCAGCCCGCCGCGTCCCGGGCGGCCTTCTCGCGCGCGTCGAGCAGCACGGTGAACCGGAGCCGGGTGGCGGCGCCGCCGTCGAGCGGCTCGAGCTCGAAGCGCAGGTGATCCCCGCCCCACCAGAAGCCGAACAGCCGCGACGGGTCGAGATCGGTGACCTCACCGCCGATCGTCGTCGGCTGCTCGGAGAGCTTCAGCTCCCGGAACGTGAAGGTCATCGCGCCGCCGACGCGGAGGTCGACCTCGACGCCGCTGGGGAACCAGTGCCACAGCTCGTCGGGGTCGGTGATCGCGCGCCAGACGGCGTCGACCGGGTGCGCAAGCCGGCGCTCGAAGCGCAGCGCCGGACGGTTTTCGATCTGGGCGAAGGTGGCCATCGGCTATTCCTCCTCGCGGGAAGGTTGGTTGTCGAGATGCCGTTCCAGCGCGTCGAGGCGCGTTTCCCACAGGCGCCGGTACGGGGCGAGCCAGTCGTCGAGCTCGACCAACGGACGCGTCTGGAGCGTGTAGACGCGGCGCTGAGCCTCGGTGCGCGCGGCCACCAGGCCGGCCTCGCGGAGCACCCGCAGATGCTTTGACGTGCCTGGCTGGGTCAGACCCGTGAGCGCCACCAGCTCGCCGACCGGGCGCGGGCGCTGCCGGAGCAGCTCGACGATCGTGCGGCGGTGGCCGTCCGCGAGTGCCGACCAAGTAGATGTCATGGTCGGTATATAACCAAATTTGTATATGCTCGTCAAGGCATCAAATTCTCTCCGTCGGGGCGGGAGTTCTTGAGCGCAACCCCGGCGCGCGGTAGCCTTGAGCGCGAGCGACCTAGGAGCGGCGATATGGCGAGGCGAGCGACAATGCGGGCGTCGGATGCGGACCGAGAGCAGGTTGCCGAGCGCCTGCGCCACGCAACCGCAGAAGGTCGCCTGCTCGCCGATGAGCTCGAACAGCGGCTCGGAGTGGCGTTCTCCGCCCGCACCTACGGAGAGCTCGATGCGCTCGTCTTCGATCTACCGGGAAACGCGAGCGTCGCCCCGCGCGGCCGCCAGTCGCGTTCGCTGCCGATCGGTCCGGCACAAGCGGTCGGGCTGGTGTTCGTGATCCCGATCCTAGTCGCGTTCGTGATCGCGGCGGTGGCGGTGATCGCGAGCCTGTTCGCGGTCTGGGCGGTGCTGATCGCGGTCGGCTGGTACATGTTCGGCCACCGGCTCGGTGGCTCGCGACGGTACGCGCGCCGGGTCCACGGCTGCGGTCATCACCACTACCAGGGCGGAAGCCCGGGCGCACGCCAGAGCAGCACCGGCACCTGGCTTTAGTGGTAGGTGGTTCGGGTGCGCGCATGCGCGCACCCGCCGGCCGCGCATGCGCGGCCGGGCCGGCGGCGCATGCGCCGCCGGCTTCCCGGTATAGCTAGCTCTTCTCTCCGAGCTCCAGCACCGCCAGGAACGCCTCCTGCGGCACCTCGATCCGCCCTACCTGCTTCATCCGCTGCTTGCCCCGCTTCTGCTGCTCGAGCAGCTTGCGCTTGCGGCTGATGTCGCCGCCGTAGCACTTGGCGGTCACGTCCTTGCGGTAGGCCTTGATCGTCTCCCGCGCCACGATCCGCGAGCCGATCGCCGCCTGGATCGGGACGTCGTACTGCTGGCGGGGGATCTTCTGGCGCAGCTTCTCGGTCAGCGTCCGGCCCGCGTCGTAGGCCTTGCTGCGGTGAACGAGCATCGACAGCGCGTCGACCGGCTCGCCCGCGAGCAGGATGTCGAGCTTGACGAGGTCGGACTCCCGCAGGCCGATCAGCTCGTAGTCGAGCGACGCGTAGCCGCGGGTGCGCGACTTGAGCTGGTCGAAGAAGTCCAGCACGATCTCCGCCAGCGGCAGGTCGTAGGTCAGCTGCACGCGCTCCGATGACAAGTAGTGCATGCCGGCGTGGTCGCCGCGCCGCTCCTGGCACAGCTCCATGATCTGGCCGACGTACTCCTTCGGGGTCAGGATCGAGGCACGGATGTAGGGCTCGCGGACCTCCGCCACCAGATTCGGGTCGGGCATGTCATTCGGGCTGTGGACCGGTACCACGGTGCCGTCGGTGAGCGTGACCTCGTACTCGACGCTCGGCATCGTCGCCAGCAGCTCGAGGTCGTACTCGCGCTCGAGCCGCTCGCGGACGATGTCCATGTGCAGCAGGCCGAGGAAGCCGCAGCGGAAGCCGAACCCGAGCGCGTCGCTCGTCTCCGGCTCCCACGACAGCGCGGCATCGTTGAGCGTCAGCTTCTCGAGCGCGTCGCGGAGATCGGGGTAGTCGTCGGAGTCGATCGGGAACAGGCCGCAGAACACCATCGGCTTGACCTCGCGGTAGCCCGGCAGCGGCTCCGAGGCGGACCCCACCCGTCCCTGACGAGTCGTGAGCGTGTCGCCGACGCGCAGCCGCGTGACGTCCTTGATGCCGGTGATCAGGTAGCCGACCTCACCGGCGGTCAACCGCGGGGCGGAGGTCATCTGCGGCGTGAAGAAGCCGATGTCATCGATCTCGGCCTCGGTGCCGGCCTGCATCGCGCGGATCGCCTCGCCCTTCGTGAAGGTGCCGTCGACGACGCGGATGTAGGCGATCACGCCGCGGTACTGGTCGAACTCGGAGTCGAAGATCAGGGCGCGGGCTGGCGCCTCGGGATCGCCGCGGGGCGGCGGCACGCGCTCGATCAGCTCGTCGAGCACCGCGGTCACGCCCTCGCCGGTCTTGGCGCTGATCCGGCGGACCTCGGAGGCCGGTTCGCCGAGCAGGTCGGCGACCTCCTCCGCGACCCGCTCGGGCTCCGCCCCGGGCAGGTCGACCTTGTTCAGGCACGGGATCAGCTCGAGCCCCGACTCGACCGCCAGGTAGGTGTTGGCGACCGTCTGCGCCTCGACCCCCTGCGAGGCGTCGACGACCAGCAGCGCCCCCTCGCAGGCGGCCAGCGAACGCGACACCTCGTAGGTGAAGTCGACGTGGCCGGGCGTGTCGATCAGGTGCAGCTGGTACGTCTGACCGTCGACCGGCGACTCGTAGAACACGCGCACCGCCTGGGCCTTGATCGTGATCCCGCGCTCGCGCTCGAGATCCATCGAGTCGAGCACCTGGGCGCGCATCGACCGGGGGTCGACCGTGTGCGTCAGCTCGAGGATGCGGTCGGCGAGCGTCGACTTGCCGTGATCGATATGGGCGATGATCGAGAAGTTGCGGATGTGAGCCTGATCAGCCACGTATACAAGGGTATTTGGGGGCTACGCGGCGGTGCGCGGGCGCAGGCGCGCCATCACCAGCTGCTCGATCTGCCGCGCCTCCGGGATCCGCATCCACAGCACCACCTTGGCGTACAGCACGCAGGCGGCCGTCACCGAAACGCCGACCGAGACGATCTGCCCGAGTAGCGAGCGTCCCACGAGCTGATCGATCACCGTCCAGGAGCCCCACGCGAGCGCCGCCATCAGCACCGTCGCGACAAGGATCCGGAGGGTGATCATCAGCGTCTGCCCGCCCTCGAGTCGGCCGTTGAAGCCGAGCCGCAACCGGTGCAGCTGGAGCGCGGTCATCACGATGTTCGCAACCGCGGTGCCGATCACGAGTCCGGCGATCCCGAGCGGCTTGTACAGACCGACGCTGACGATCACGTCGACGACCATGTTCATCGCCGCCAGCCGGGTCGGGATCCACGGTCGCTGGAGCGCGAAGAAGGTCCGCGTCAGCAGCAGGTTGAGGCCCGCGAACGGGAGGCTGAACGAGAACCAGAACAGCGCCTCGGAGACCAGCTTGGTCGAGTGCGGGCCGAACGTCCCGTGCTGGTAGATGAGCCGCGTGATCGGGGTCGCGAGCACCATCATCAGGGCCGCCGAGGGGATCAGCAGCAGGTTGATCTGCCGCATGCCGTTGCCGAGTGTGCGGCGCATGCCGCCGATGTCGAGGCGGGCCGCCAGTCGGCTGAGGGTCGGGAACAGGACCGTCGCCACCGCGACGCTGAAGATCCCCTGCGGCAGCATGTAGATCCGGAACGCGTCGTTGATCGCGGCCGGGGCGCCGGGCGAGACGAGCGAGCCGAAGCCGGCGTTGATGAAGATGTCGAGGTTGACGATCCCGATGCTCATCGTCACGGGCAGGAACAGGATCAGCACCTGGCGCACGCGGGGGTCGCGCCAGCGCAGCGAGAACGACAGCCGGAACTCGACCTTGCGGAGCGCGAACGCGACCATCAGCAGCTGCACGACGGTCGCCGCCAGCCACGCGATCGCGTACGCGTAGATCTTGTTCTCGTTGCCGTGAATGTGGCCGTGCAGGTAGACCAGCACGACCACGATCACGAGGTTCCAGACCGCCGGCGCGATCGCCGGGATCGTGAACTCGTCGTAGGACTGCAGGATCCCGACGAGCAGGCCGGTGAGGCTCAGTAGCAGCACGACCGGGAACAGGACCTGCGAGAGGCCCGCGGTCAGCCCCGCGGGCACGTTGGAGCCGGTGAACAGCGGCACCACCAGGCCGGCGACCGCCGTCCAGAGGATCGTCAGCGCCCCGAGCCCGATCAGGATCACCCAGAACAGCGTCGATGCGAGCTGGAACGCCTCGCGCTTGCGGCCCTTCTGCAGCAGCTCCGTGAACACCGGCACGAACGCCGCCGACAGCGCCGCCTGCGAGAACAGGTTGCTGAACAGGTTCGGGACCTGGGAGGCGAGCGTGAACGCGGACGCGGCCGCCGAGGTGTTGAAGAACGCGGCCTGGACGACCTCGCGGCCGAGCCCCGCAACCCGCGAGACCGCGGTCGCCGCGGCGAAGATCGCGGTGTTGACCGCGATCCGCCGGCGCGGTCGGGGCGGCGGCGCGGTGCTCGCCGGCTCGCCTTCCTGGATCGTGGTGGTGGACGTAGTCACCGGGCGGCTATAGTACGGACGCGCCGCGGCGGAACCTTGCCGCGGTTTCTCTCTGCCCATGGCCAACATCCATTCCCAGAAGAAGCGGATCTTTCGCGCCGAGCGCGAGCGGCTCGAGAATCGACGCTACACGTCGAAGATCAAGACCTACTTCCGCCGGCTCGAGCGGGCCGTCGACGGCGGCGACACCGAGCTGGCGGACAGCGAGCACCGGGTGCTCGTGCAGACGATCGACAAGGCCGTCAAGCGCGGCGCGCTGCACCGCAACACCGGCGCCCGCAAGAAGTCCCGGGCAGCACGTGTTCGCCGCGGCCACGCCGACGACGCCTAGCGATCGGCCCGGTGGCCAACCGCCCGCCATCCGGGCGATCGCGGTGATCGCCGGTGGCCACTAGCCCCCCGCGATCCGGCCGATCGCGGTGATCGCGGCGGTGTCCTCGCCGGCGCCGCCAGCGGCCCCGCCGCGCGAGGCCAGCTCCAGATCGGCGAGCTCCTCGATCCCCCGGCGAAGCTTCTCGGAGCCCGTCCGGGTCGCGTCGCTGATCAGCTGATCGGCCGCCCGCGAGGGCATCCGCAGGCTCCGCTTCACCTGCGCGGGTGCAGCGCCCGCCTCGACCGCGGCGGCGATCTCGTGCGCCGTGCGCAGTCTCCCGGCCATCCAGTAGAGCAGTCCGGGGACACGCTCGCCCTGGGCGCGCAGCGACACGTAGACCCGGGTCGCGGCCGCGCCGTCGCCGCTGACGAGCGCGTCGGCGACCGACCACGCCCTGCGCTCGGCCGATGGCGCGGTCAGCGCCTCGATCTGATCGACGTCGAGCTCCGCCCCGGGCCCGCAGCCGATCGCCAGCTTCTCGAGTTCTCGCAGGAGCCGCTGCTGGCGGTCGCCGACGTGCGCGATCAGCGCACTGGCGGCGCCGGGTCCGAGCGTCAGGCCGAGCTCGCGGGCGCGTGCGCCGACCCACTTGGGCAGCTCCCACGGCTTCACGCTCTGCTCCGCGCTGATGTCGCCGCCCGCCTTGCGCACGGCGTCGTGCAGGCCCTTGGGAGCCTTGGCCCTGCTGTCCTCGCGCGCGAAGAACGCGACCGTGGTGTCCGCGGCGATCTGCTCGAGCGCGGCCGTGAGCGGCCCCAGCTCCTTCTCCTTCCACCGTTCGACTCCGTCGACGATGATGAACCTGCGGCCGATCGCGAACGTCATCGAGTTCAGCGCGCCGGCGACCGCGTCCGGGACCGCGGCGTCGCCCTCGAACAGCTCGATCCCCTGGGCGCCACTGCCCGACTCGGCGAGCGAGCGCAGACGGGCGCGGCGCTCGGCGATCCGGCCGTGATCGTCGCCGTGGACCAGGTAGGCGGGCTTGAACGAGGGCACCGTCCGAGTGTATGCGCCGCTCAGGCGGCAGCCGCCAGCTCGAGCGCGCGCGCGACCGCGGCCTCGGGCGACTCGATCGGCTCGATCCCCTCGATCGACCAGGTGTCGAGGCCGAGCACCGGGACGCCGGTCTTGAGCGCGAGCGCGACCTCGGACAGCGTCCCGTAGGCGCCGCCGACGGCAACGACCACGTCGGCGGCCCGCACGATCAGGCCGTTGCGCAGCTCGCCGAGCCCGGTCGGGATCGCGACTGTCGCCCACTCGTTGGCGGCGCGGCGATCGTCGCCCGGCAGGATCGCGAGCACGATCCCGCCGACGCCGGCGGCGCCGCGCGAGGCCGCCGCCATCACGCCACCATGTCCACCCGTGATCACGACCGCGCCGCCGCGCGCGAGGCCGCGGCCGACCGCCTCGGCGTCGTCGATCTGGCCTCGCGTCGCCTCGTCGGGACCGACGACTGCGACGTATGGGCCGCCCGCGGCCACCGCGCTAGCGGACGACGACGTTCACGAGCTTGTCAGGCACGACGATGACCTTGGCGACCTCGTGGCCGTCGAGATAGTTGCGCACGCCCTGTGCGCTCAGGCACAACTGCTCGAGATCCTCGCGGGGCGCGCCGGTCCTCGCGGTGACGCGATCGCGGACCCTGCCGTTGACCTGGCAGACCAGCTCGAACGTGTCCGCGGTCAGCATCGCCGGATCGGCGACCGGCCATGGCTCGAGCCAGACCCGCCGGCCGGTCAGCAGCTCGTACGCCTCGGCCCCGAGGTGGGGCGCGAACGGGAACAGCAGCGAGGCGGCGGTCGCGGTCGCGAACCGCTGCACCTCGGGACTCGCACGCGGGGGGCTGTAGATCTCGTTGACGAGCTCCATCACGGCCGCGATCGCGGTGTTGAACGCGAACCGCCCGACCATGTCGCCGTTGACCTTGTCGATCGCCCAGTTGGCCTTGCGGACCAGGGTCAGGTCGCGGCCCTGGGGGTCGGGCGGCTGCTCGACGGCACCGGGGTGCTCGGACAGCTCGTCTGCGAGCCGCCACAGTCGCGCCAGGAACCGGAACACGCCCGCCAGCGATGTCTCGGACCAGGCCGCGTCCTGGTCGGGCGGTCCGATGAACAGGATGTAGCAGCGGGCGGCGTCGGCGCCGAACCGCTCGACGATCGGCATCGGGCTGATCACGTTGCCGCGCGACTTCGACATCTTGTGACCGTCGGGACCGAGGATCATGCCCTGCGTGAACAGGGCCCGGAACGGCTCCTGGACGTCGAGCAGCTCCATGTCGGCGAGCGCCTTGACGAAGAAGCGCGCGTACATCAGGTGCAGGATCGCGTGCTCGACGCCGCCGATGTACTGGTCGACCGGCATCCAGTACCCCAGCACCGCGCGATCCCACGCTGCCTGGTCGTTGCGGGCGTCGCAGTAGCGCAGGAAGTACCAGCTCGAGTCGACGAATGTGTCCATCGTGTCGGTCTCCCGGCGGGCGGGGCGATCGCAGCGCGGGCAGCGGGTGTTGACCCAGTCTTCGGCGGTCGCGAGCGGCGAGCGCCCCTTCGGCTGGTAGTCGGTGACGTCGGGCAGCTCGACCGGGAGATCTCCTTCGGGCACCGGGACGATGCCGCAGTCCTCGCAGTAGACGACCGGGATCGGACAGCCCCAGTAACGCTGGCGGGAGAGCAGCCAGTCCCGCAGGCGGAAGTTGACCGATGCGTGTCCCTTGCCCTGCTGTTCGAGCCACGAGACGATCGCCTCCTGTCCGGCGACCGCGTTCATGCCGGTGAACTGGTCGGAGTTGACCAGCACCTCGCCCTCGGTGTGGGCCGCGAACGCCTCGCCCTCGGGCGGTTCGGTCTGATCGGCGGGCGCGACCACCTGGCGGATCGGCAGATCGAACACCTTCGCGAAGTCGTAGTCGCGCTGGTCGTGGGCGGGGACCGCCATGATCGCGCCGGTCCCGTACTCCATCAGCACGTAATCGGCGACGTACATCGGGATCTGCTCGCCGGTGACGGGATTGGTGACGGTACGTCCCAGCGGGACGCCGGTCTTCGGCTTCTCGGCCGCACCGCGGACCTCGACCGATTCGATCAGCGCCCGGTTGACGTATTCGTGGACCTCGTGCTCCCGGGGGGTGCCCTGAGCCAGGCGGAACACGTCCGGGTGCTCGGGCGCCATCACGAAGAAGGTCGCGCCGAACAGCGTGTCGGGTCGGGTCGTGAACACCGGGTAGTCGATTCCCAGCTCCTCGCAGCGGAACGTGACCTCGGCGCCGACGCTGCGGCCGATCCAGTTGCGCTGCATCGCCTTGACGTGCTCGGGCCACTCGATCGTGTCGAGGTCGTCCAGCAGTCGCTGCGCGTAGTCGGTGATCCGGAAGAACCACTGCTCCAGCTGGCGCACCTCAACCTGCGTGCCGCACCGCTCGCAGTGGCCGTCGATCACCTGCTCGTTGGCCAGCACGGTCTGGTCGTGGGGGCACCAGTTGACCGCCGCCTCCTTGCGGTACGCGAGACCGCGCTCGTGCAGCTTCAGGAAGATCCACTGCGTCCAGCGGTAGTAGCTCGGCTCGTGGCTGGCGATCTCGCGCGACCAGTCGATCGAGATCCCCCACGAGCGGAACGCGCGCTGGAAGGCGGCGATCGAGTCGTCGGTCGACTTGCGCGGGTGCACACCGGTGCTGATCGCATAGTTCTCGGCCGGCAGCCCGAACGCGTCGAACCCCATCGGGTGCAGCACCCGGTGGCCGGTGCGGCGACGGAAGTGGGCCAGCGCGTCACCCAGCGCGTAGTTCTTCAGATGGCCGATGTGGGGCTCGCCGCTCGGGTACGGAAGCATCTCGAGCACGTAGGACTTGGGCTCGTAGTCCTGTCCCGGCGCGGGAGGGTCATTCGAGACCTCCCAGGTGTGCTCGCGCGCCCAGATCTCCTGCCATTTCGGCTCGATCAGCGCGGGGTCGTAGCGGCGTTCGGACATTGGTTGTATTGAGCTTACGCGGTGCCCCTTTTGCGCGCCCCGGCGCGACGCGGCTCTACCATCACCCTGTGGTTGAGAATGAGGATCGTGGCCCGCCGCAGTCTGAGAGTGCGGCGGCGCGGGTCGAGGCGATTCTCGCGGCCGCCGAGCAGACGGCCGAGCAGATCCGGGTCCAGGCCGAGCAGCGCGTCCGCGACCGGATCGCCGAGGGTCAGCGCGCCGCCGACAACCGGGTCCGGGCGGGCGAGGAAGAGGCGGCCGAGATCCTCGGTTCGGCGCGCGAGGAGGCGACGCGAGTACGTGAGACCGGGCGCGCGGACGCGGAGCGGGCCGCGGCGGAGGCGCAGCGGGTCAGGGCCGACGCCGAGAGTTACGCCCAGTCGACCGTCGCGGCCGCGGAGGCGCACGCCAAGGCGATTCGCGACGAGGCGGAGGTGGCGGCGCAGCAGGCCCGGGTGCAGGCCGAGGAGCGGGCGCTCGAACTGCTCCGCCAGGCGCGGACCGCCGCCAGCGACGTCCGCACCGAGGGGATCGAGATCGCCGGCAACCTGCGCGAGATGGGCGACTCGCTGCGCGCCAACGCCGAGCGGCTGCTGCGCGACGTGCAGATGATCCACTCGCGGATGGTGGCGGAGATCGACCGCGTCGACGGAGCCCTGCTGGGCGGCCAGTCGATCGGTTCACGCCGCGAGCTGCGGGGGCGGATGCGGGAGGGATCGCGCCAGCGCGGCGACGGGGGCGCCGATGAAGGGGCGCTCGAGGTGCCGGAGTTCATTCCCCGCAGCTAGGCTCGGCGTTCGGGGCGGTTTCGGCGCCCGGAGCGGTTTCGGCGCCGGGTACGGTTTCGGCGCCCGGGGCGGTTTCGGCGCCCGGGGCGGTTTCGGCGCCGGGTACGGTTTCAGTTAACCTTGCTCTACGACTTCGACTTCGTCGGGGCTATAGCTCAGCTGGGAGAGCGTTCGGCTGGCAGCCGAAAGGTCGCGGGTTCGAATCCCGCTAGCTCCATTGTTTGGGGGGTCAGCGCTGCCGCCACTAGCCGGCGCTGTTGTGTTGGCCGCCTCGCGCGCCGCCGACGCTACCCCGCGCTCTTGGCCGCCTCCAGCGCCGCCGGCGGATCGAGTGCCTGGTTGCCCTTCGCGAGCTCCAGCGCGCGATCGGCCAGATCCGCCGCCTCGGCGCCGCCGAGGCTCTCGTCGCGGAGCGCCAGCGCGAGCAGCACCTGCCGCATCAGCTCCGGGTTCTGGAGGTCTGGGGGTGGCCCCGCCGGCGGCAGTCCGCGCGCGATCGCGAGCAGCCGCGGGGCGCCCATGCCGCCGCCGAACAGCTTGCCGGGCGGCTTGTCGGGGATCGTCGCCACGATCCCGCCGGTGGCAGGGTTGACGACGTTGACCTTGCTCCGAAGCCCGACCCGTTCCAGCGCCAGCCGGTAGCCGGACAGTCGCAGGTAACCCAGCTGCGCCGCCAGCTGGGTGAACGCCGAGAGCTCGGCTTCGTCGCGCAGCTTGTTGTGATGCAGTGAGATCTGGGTGCCCGCGTCGGGCAGCGTCGGATCGGGGTCTGGCGCAACCAGCAGGAAGGCCTGCGGGCCGAGTCGCCCAGCCCCCACGCCGGCGACCTCGGCCAGCAGCTGGTAGCCGCCCAGACCGAGGGCGCCGACGATGCCGGCGGGAAGCGGGTTGCTCGCGAGGTGGCCGGGCGGGAAGCTCATCGGCTAGTGCCTCCCAAGGATTCGCAGAGGGGCACTAGTTCTTCAGCAGGCCGCCGATGATCCCGCCGACGTCGAGGCCGCCGCCCTGCTGCGACGCGGCGCCGCCGTCCTCCTGGACCGGTGGGTGGTAGTAGGCGCTCTGGAGCCCGACGCGGCCGGGACCGGTGAAGCGGTTGAACACGAGGTTGCCGGCGCCGGCGCCCAGCAGTCCGGTCTTGAAGCCGTAGACCTCCTGCTCCATCGACACGGAGTGGTCGCGGTAGACCCAGCCGCCGGGTTCGATGTCGATCGTCTCGCCGGGCTCGAGCTGCTTCTCGAACACGTTGCCGTAGCCGTGGACCCAGACCACGCCTTCGCGGTCGGCGGCGAAGAACTGGTCGACCCAGAAGCCGCCTCCGTACATCATGTTCGCGAAGCCCTTGATCCGGCTGTAGTCGTACTCGACGCCGCCGGTCGCCGCCAGGAACTGATGCTCTCGCACCACGATCCCCTGCCCCGGTGGCAGGTGCAGTGCCGCGATGTGCCCGGGCGCGTCGCGGCTGAACGCGATCTCGCCCGGCGATTGAGCCTCGAGCATCAACAGCGGCATGCCGCCGAACATGCGGCGCTTGAGGCCCTTCTTGAGCGGGTGCAGTCCGATCTGCATGTTCGGGTACTTCCACAGCAGCACGTGGTGCTCGAAGTAGATCGGCACCTGCCCGTCCAGCGCCATGTGCAGAACTGGGACGAGCTCCCCCTCGAGGCGGTAGTTCAGGCCGGGAGCCGTGCCCTGGGTTATCTGGGTCGGGAGGAGCTGCGGTGCAGCCGGCATGTCCACTCCAATCGTCGCTGGCTTGCCCGGACAGCCAACACCCGCTGCCCGGATTCACGACCGGACAGTATCGCGAGTTCGGGGCCATGTTTTCCGTAATCGCAGGTGGCGCGAGATAATCGCCACCGTGCCTGAGATCTACGTCACCGGTCACCTCAATCCGGACACCGACTCGATCGCCTCCGCGATCGGTTACGCCGAGCTGAAGGGCCGGCTCGATCCACGCAACGAGTACGTCGCAGTGAGGCTCGGCGAGTGCAATGCCCAGACCCGCTGGGTGCTCGAGCGCGGCGGCGTCACCGCGCCGGAGCTGCTGGCGCACGTGCGCCTGCGCGCGTGCGACGTGATGCAGTCGTCGTTCCCGATCGTCGGCGAGGACCAGCCGGTGCGCGCGGCGGGAATCGAGATGGGACGCGCCGACCTCGAGCTGGTGGCGATCATCAATGACGAGGGGGCCCTGACCGGGATCGTCACCGACCGCGAGCTCGCGCGTCGCTACATCCGCGAGGGGCGTCACACCTCGACGCTCCAGGACGCGCCCACGGACCTGCACGCGATCGTCGAAACGCTCGAGGGTGAGCTGCTCGCCGGCGAGGACATGCAGCTCGCCGGCAGGGTCTGGGTGTATGCGATGGACGTCTCGGCGACCAGCGGGATCTCGCCGGGCGACGTCGTCGTGCTCGGCAATCGCGCCGACGCTCAGCGGCTCGTGATCGAGCTCGGAGCGTCGCTGATCGTCACCTCCAACGGGTCGATGCCGCCCGAGGACGTGCTTGCGCTCGCGCGCGAGCGCGGGACGGCGGTGATCGTCTCCCCGCTGGACAGCTATGTCTCGGGACGATTGATCTCGCTCGCGGCGCCGTGCCGTGCCTTCATGGAGAAGGATCCGCTGACCGTGACGCCGGACTACCTGCTGGCAGAGGTCTCCGAGCAGATCAAGGACAGCCACTACGGGGCGGCGGTCGTGGTCGATTCGCGACACCGGCCGGTGGGACTGGTGACACGCTCGGATCTGGTCGCGCCGACGCGGCGGCGGGTGGTGCTCGTCGACCATGCCGAGCGCAGTCAGAGCGTCGCCGGCGTCGATCAGGCCGAGATCGTCGAGATCCTCGACCACCACCACGTCGGCTCGATCGAGACGCGTGTGCCCGTGCAGGCGACGTTCGACCCCGTCGGTTCGACCGCGACGCTGGTGATCGAGCGCTTCCGCCAAGCCGGCATGGAGCCGAGCCGACCGACCGCGATCCTGCTGCTCGGGGCGATCCTGTCGGACACCGTCATCCTCAACTCCGCCACCACGACCGAGCGCGACCACGCGGTCGTCGAGTACCTCGAACGCGTGCTGTCGATGAACGCGACCGAGTTCGGGCGCGAGATGTTCGAGGCCACCGCCGATGTCTCGCAGGTGAGCGCGCAAGAGATCATCACCCGCGACGCGAAGCGCTACCAGGTCAGCGGCGGCAATGAGATCTGCATCGCGCAGATCGAGGTCGTCGGGAAGGCGCTGCTGGAGCGCAAGACCGAGCTGCTCGACGCAATGCGCCGCGAGCGCGATCGGGGCGGCCTGCAGCTGTACGCGCTGATGGTCACCGATGTGCTGACCAAAGGGACCGACCTGCTCGTCGCCGGCGACGTGTTCGCGGTCGGGCGCAGCTTCGGCGTCTCGCCGGAGGACAGCCTGATCGAACTGCCGGGCGTGATGAGTCGCAAGAAGGAAGTCGCGCCGAAGCTGCTGAGCACGCTCTAGACCGAAGTACGGGAACTTCGGTCCAGCGCCGGGGGGCGGCGGGGGTCGTGTGCCTCCGGCGCCAGCCTACCCGGAGCCGACGCCGACGGCCCGCGCCGGCGCCTCGCCCCACAGCTGCTCGAGCCGGTAGTACGCGCGGGTCTCGGGCGTGAACACGTGCACGACCACGTCGAGGTAGTCCATCAGGATCCAGTGGGCCTGGCTGAGGCCCTCGACGCGGCGCGGGAGGATGCCGTGCTCGGACTTCATGCCGGCGTGGATCGCGTCGTGGATCGCCTTCGTCTGCCGGTCAGAGCGGCCGGTGCAGATCACGAAGTAGTCGGTGTAGCCGATCACCTCGCGCAGGTCGAGCTGGACGATCTCGAGCGCCTTGCGGTCGGCGGCGTATTCGGCGATCGCAAGCGCGAGCTCCTCGGGGGCCATCACTGTCGCGTTGTCTCTCATCGCTCGGGTGAACCTCGGTACAGCTGGTGCTCATCGATATATCCCGCGACCGCGTCGGGCACGAGGTACTTGATCGGTTGTCCGGCTTTCACGCGCCTCCTCACTATGGTCGAAGAAACGCCGATCCGTGGCATGGCGAAGAATTCCGCCCGTTCGCCGCCGCGAAGCTCGTCCAAGGCCCGGTCGACGGCGGCCCGTGGGGTGCCGCGCCGCTTGGCGACGGCAAGCGTCGCCAGCGATAGCACCTGCTCGGGCTCGCGCCACTGGGGCAGTCCGGCCGCGACGTCTCCGCCGACGATCAGGAACAGCTCGCTATCTGGCGCTCGGGAATGCAGTTCTCTAAGGGTATCGACCGTGTAAGACGGCCCCGGTCGGCCGACCTCGAGGTCGGACACCGTGAATCGCCGATCATCGCGGATCGCCATCCGGCACAGCTCCAAGCGGTGCTCCTCGCCGGGCTCATCCTCGACCGCTTTGTGCGGCGGTATGCGGGCGGGAATCAGCATCACGCGCTCGAGACGGAGCTGAACGTACGCCTCCTGCGCGCACACGAGGTGACCAAGGTGTGGCGGATTGAAGGTTCCGCCAAGGATTCCGACGCGCACCTACGGCTTCGGGCGGCTCACGGCCTGACGTGTCCGGCCCCGTCGACCAGGTACTTGAACGAGCACAGCTCGCGGATGCCGATCGGACCGCGGGCATGCAGCTTCTGGGTCGAGTTGCCGATCTCGGCACCCATCCCGAACTCGCCCCCGTCGGTGAATCGCGTCGATGCGTTCACGTACACGCAGGCGGCGTCGACGCCCAGCTGAAAGGCGCGGGCGGAGGCGGTGTCGCGGGTCACGATCGCCTCGGAGTGGCCACTGCCGTGGAGGTTGATGTGCGCGATCGCCTCGGCGGTCGAGTCGACGATGCCGACCGCCAGCTCGAGTGCGAGGTACTCGGTATCCCAGTCCTCGTCGCTGGCGGCATCGATCACGAGCCCGGGCGCCGCCGCCCGGGCGCGGTCATCGCCGTGCAGCGTGACCCCGGCATCGCGGAGTTGGGTCAGCGCCGCCGGCAGGAACGCGGACGCGACGCCGGCGTGGACGAGCAGCTTCTCGGCCGCATTGCAGACCCCGGGCCGCTGGAGCTTGGCGTTGAGGATGATCTCGCGGGCCGAGTCGAGATCGGCGGTTTCGTCCACGTACACGTGGCAGTTGCCCGAGGCGGCGTAGATCACCGGCACCGTCGCCAGGCCCTTCAGCGCCGCCTTCAGTCCCTCGCCACCGCGCGGGATGATCAGATCGACCACTCCGGTCTGGGTCGCCAGCTCGGCCAGCTCCTCGCGGCCACCGCCGGCCACCAGCGACAGTGCGCCGTCGGGCAGGCCGGCGCCCGTCGCCGCCTCAGACGCGACGGCGGCCAGCACGGCATTCGAGTGGGTCGCGGAGCTCGAGCCCCGCAGCACGATCGCGTTCCCGGACTTCAAGCACAGCGCCGCGGCGTCGATCGTGACATTGGGACGCGCTTCGTAGACGACCGCCACCACCCCGACCGGGACCCGCACCTTCCGTACGTCGAGTCCGTTCGCCAGCCGGAAGCCGTCGATCACCTCACCGACCGGGTCTGGGAGCGAAGCGATCTTGCGCACGCCGGCGGCCATCTCGGCGATCCGCTGCTCGGTCAGCGTCAAGCGGTCGAGCAGGGCGGCGCTGAGCCCCGACTCACGGCCGGCCTCGAGGTCGCGGCCGTTGGCCTCCAGAATCTCGCCGGCGTGGTCGGTCAAGGCGACCGCGAGCGCCTCGAGCGCCGCGTCCTTGACGGCCGAGGAGAGCGTCGCCAGCGTGCGCGAGGCGCGCTTGGCGGCGAGGCAGGTGTCGGCGACTGAGGTGGCGGTCGTGGCCATCTTCGATACAGGTTACGCGAGCACGAAGTAGTCGCGGTGGACGGCCTCCTCGCTCGCCCGCGGCAACAACTCGCGGACCGCGGTGGACTTCAGCCCCCGCACCCGCCGCAGCTCCGACGCCGAGTAGTTCGAGATTCCCTTGCCGACCTGCTCGCCGTCGAAGAACACGTCTACGGCGTCGCCGGCGTCGAACTCGTCAAACACGTCGACCACCCCGACCGGCAGCAGGCTCGTCCCGCCCTCACGCAGCGCGCGCGCGGCGCCGGCGTCGACCTGCACGCGGCCGCGGGTCGGCTTGGCGTACTTGAGCCACAGCTTGAAGCTCGAGTAGCGGCTCTCGCTGGCCGCGAACCTCGTGCCCGTCGCCGTGCCCGTTGCCGTGCCCGTCGCCGTGCCCGTCGGCGTGCCCGGGCCGCTCGCCGCAGCCGCGATGATCGTGCCGGGCTGCAGGCCGCTCGCGATCACGGTCGGGATCCCGGCCGCGGTCGCCATCTCGGCCGCGACCACCTTCGAGCGCATACCGCCGGAACCGAGCGGCGACGCGCCGTGACCGATGTCGAGCTGCTCGAGCGCGCCGAAGTCGGTCACCTCGGGGACCAGGACGGCGTTCGGATCGACGCGCGGATCGGCCGTGAACACCCCGTCGGCGTCGGTCAGCAGCAACAGCAGCTCGGCCCCGAGCAGGATCGCGACCTGGGCCGCGAGGAAGTCGTTGTTCCCGAACGAGATCTCGTCGGTGGTGGTCGTGTCGTTCTCGTTGATCACCGGCACCACCCGCCAGTCGAGCAGCTTGCGCAGGGTCTGGCGCGCGTTGAGGTAGTGCGTGCGCGCGCTCATGTCGAAGAACGTGAGCAGGACCTGCGCGGTCGGCACGCCGCGGTCGCGCAGCAGCTCGTCGTAGACCTGGTAAAGCTTGCCCTGGCCGATCGCGCTGGCCGCCTGAAGCTCGTCGATCGCGCGCGGGCGCAGCGGCAGCGCCATGACCCCCATCCCGCGGGCGATCGCGCCGCTGGTAACGACGATCAAGTCGCGGCCGGACCGGTGCAGGCTGGCGAGCTCGTCGCAGATCCGCGCGAGCACGTCGGCACGGACGGCGCCGCGCTCATCGGCGACGATGCTCGAGCCGAGCTTGACGACCAGTGAGCTCATTCGCCGCCAGAGCTTAGAAAGACTGAGCGCCGGCGATCGCGCCGGCGCTCAGGACAGTTCGTGTGTCGGTTTGCGCTGGCACTACCAGCTGGCGCCCGACCTGCCCTTCTTCGCGGCCGGACACCACGAGTTGGCCGGAACGCCCTTGCATGGGTTCGGCATCGACGGCAGCTGGCTCGTCGGCAGCGGGTGCATGACCACCTTCGTGCGCGGGGGATACGGACCCGTCGGACAGGTCGGCGGCGTACCCGGGATAAGGTCGATCTTGATGTCGCAGAGCACCTCGTTCATGAACGCGTTGTTTCCATTGCCGGCGCTTGACGTACCAGCACAGCTCGAGTTGGTCGTCTGCAGGTTGGCGGGCGAAGTCGTGGCGGGAGCGCCACCGACTTCGGTGTTGCCGCTGAAGCAGGCGTTCGGGTGCCCGCCTGTCAGCGTCAACCAGGCGAGGTCGCCGTTTGTGGGGTGCCCCAGTCCGCCATTGTGGGCGAACGTGTTGTCGAGCACGTGATCGCCCCAGTCGTCGTAGATGCAGCTGCCGTTGAACAGCAGGTTCTTAATCCCTCCCGTGCAGGGAGGCCCGCTGTCCGGCCACGGCGCCACGATCAGCCCCCAAGCCGCGTTGCCCTCGTAGGTGTTGTCGATGATCGTGTCGTTGCGGGCGCCCGTGATCGTCATCCCGGTCCCGTTCGGGCCCACCGCCGAGTGGCCGACCTCCGGGACGTTCGGGTCGTTGTTGTCGAGCAGCAGGTTGTGGGTGAACACCCAGCACGTCGACGCGCCGGCGACGGGAGGGTTGACGCCCTTCGGGCAGGAGCCGTTCTGAGGCGGCGGGTTGTCGCCGTTCTGGCTGTTGGTGTCGAACCCGTCCTTGTTGTTGTCGAACTTGGAGTTCTCGATCAACATCCAGCCGCCCGAGTTCGAACCGGAATAGCCGAGCGAGCTGTACTCGGCCCAGGCATGGTCGATCGTCTGATCGCAGACCTGCTGGCAGGCGCCGATGTAGTAGCCGGAGTCGCTGAAGTTGCTGGTGTAGGTCTGATTCCAGGTACCGCCGCTCCAGTCGCTGGAGAAGATCCCGTACTGCGAGGCGGTCTCGTCGCCACCGTAGAACGTGCTGGTCGCGTTGAGATACGAACCCCAGTACCCGTGGCCGCCGACCTTGCCGCTGTCGGCGCCGCCGTTCCACCAGATCGCGTTGCCGGTGTCGCCGTCGCCGTTGGTGCCGGCAAGGAAGTTACATGCGGTCAGGTTCTCGACCGATACGTTGTTGGCCTTCCAGACCATGATCCCGTTCAGGCCGGCGCGGCGCGTGCCGCTCCCCGGACCGAAGTTCTGGGCCGCCTTGCTGCTGCTGCATCGGGCCGAACCCGGCTTGGTGCCGTCGACCACGACCGTGTTGCGGTTCATCCCCCGCAGCGTCAGGTTCTTCTTCGTGATCAGGATCGCCGCCGGGAACTTCTTGCCTCCGGCCGGAGCGCGCGACGTGGTCGTCTTGTAGTCGCCCGGTCCGATCAGGATCCAGTCGCCGGGCTTGGCCGCATCGACGGCCGCCTGGATCGTGGTGAACTGGCCTGCGATTCCGCGATAGGTGCCGACCCGCAGCACCCGAGCAGTTCTGGCCGAAGCAGCCGCAGGAATCAGCACTGCCATTGCGGCTGCAACCCCGCACGCCGCGACGATACGACGCATCAAATCCTCTCCTCTCTTACCTAAAGTTGGCGTCCGGCCGAGCGCGATGCTACACGGTCGGGTCGAGCTCGAACGCCACGCCGGCGATCTCGACGTCGTCGCCGGGCTCGAAGCCCTCCGCCTCGAGCGCACGGATCACGCCGATCCCCTTTAACCGACGCTCCAGGTGCGCGAGCGCCTCTTCGTTTGCCAGGTCATAGCGGGCCACGAGCCGCTCGATCCCGGTTCCCGTGACCTTGAAGCTCCGCTCGCCGAGGCGCTGCACGCGGTAAGCGCGATGCTCGGCGGGGCGGAACACGCGGTGCTCGGCGAGATCCTGCTCGAGCGGGGCGCCGGGGACTTGATCTGGCTGCTCGGATCGGTCGCCGATCGAGACCAGTCGCACGAGCTCGGCCGCCAGCGCCCGCAGGCCAGCACCGGTGGCCGAAGAGGTGAGCAGCACGGGCACGTCGGGGCCGAGTCGCTGCTGCCAGGCGCTTTGCGCGGCAGTGGCTTTCCCCGGCTCGACGAGGTCGACCTTCGACAGCACGAGGACCCGCGGCAGCGCCGCGAGCCGCGGCTCGTGCAGGCCCAGCTCGCGCTCGACGATCTCGTAGTTGACCCGCGGGTCGGATCCGTCGAGCGGATCGATGTCCACCACGTGCACCAGCAGCCGGGTGCGTTCGACATGGGCCAGGAACTCGTGCCCGAGCCCCGCCCCCTCGCTAGCGCCCTCGATCAAGCCCGGGATGTCGGCGATCACCAACTGCCGATCGCCGGCCTCGAGCGTCCCCACCACCGGCTCGAGGGTGGTGAACGGGTAGTCCGCGACCTTGGGATGGGCACGGGTCAGACGGGCCAGCAGCGAGGACTTGCCCGCGTTCGGCAGGCCCACGAGCCCGACATCGGCGAGCAGCTTCAACTGCAGCGTCAGCCAGCTCTCCTCGCCCGCGAGGCCGCGCTCCGCAAACCGCGGGGTCTGATGGGTGGGGCCGGCGAACCGCTTGTTGCCACGCCCACCCGGACCCCCCCGCGCCACCACCGCGGTTTGCCCCGGACGCACCAGATCGTGCCGGGTCCCGTCACGCTCGACCAGTACCTCGGTGCCGGGAGGAACGGCGATCTCGAGCGGCTGGCCGTCCGCACCGTGGCGCAGCGCACCCTGTCCGTGCCCGCCGCGGCGGGCCTTGAAGTGCGAGGCGCGGCGGAAGCGCTCCAGATCGCGCAGCGAGTCGTCGCACACCAGCGTGACATCGCCGCCACGGCCGCCATCGCCCCCGTCCGGGCCGCCCTTCGGCACGTGGGCCTCGCGGCGGAAGCTCAGGCAGCCGTCGCCGCCACCGCCGGCCTTGATGTGAATGCGCGCGCGATCCTGCATGCGATGATGCTGACATGTCCGGCGATCCCGTTTTCCTGATCACCGGCGCGTCGAGCGGGATCGGCGCAGCCACGGCGAGGTTCGCGGCCGCGGCCGGCTATCGGATCGTGCTCGCCGCCCGCTCCGCCGACCGTCTGGCGGAATTGGCGCTGGAGCTCGGCGGCGCGGAAAGGGCGCTCGCGGTGGCGTGCGACGTGACCGAGTGGGAGCAGCAGGAGGCGATGGTCCAGAACACCGTGTCGGTGTTCGGGCGCCTCGACGTGGCGTTCGCGAACGCGGGGTTCGGCGCCGCGCGGGGGTTCTTGAACGAGTCGCCCGAGATGTGGCGGTCGATGGTGCTGACGAACGTCTACGGCGCGGCGCTGACGATCCGGGCCACCCTGCCGGCGCTGAAGGAGGCGCGCGGGCACCTATTGTTGACCGGGTCGGTGGCGGGGCGGCGCGCGCTGCCCGGATCGCTCTATTCCGCGACCAAGTGGGCAGTGACCGCGATGGGGGAGTCGGCCCGGCTGGAATTGGACGGCACCGGCGTGAGGGTGACGCTGATCGAGCCGGGGATCGTTGCGACCCCGTTCTACGACAACCCTGTTTCAGATGGGCTGGCGGCGGACGACATCGCCCGCGCGGTGATGTTCGCGGTATCTCAGCCGCCGCACGTTGACGTCAACGAGATCCTGGTGAGGCCGACGTCGCAGGGCAGTTGAGGGGGGGCGGGCGGCGTGGCGGTGGCGGTGGCGGCGCGGCGGTGGCGGCGCGGCGGTGGCGGCGCGGCGGTGGCGGCGCGGCGGTGGCGGCGCGGCGGTGGCGGCGCGGCGGTGGCGGCGCGCTCGCTCGCTCGGGGAAAAGTGACTCCACCTGGGGGCGAACCCCGGGGTGTGTGCGATCGACATCGATATACAGGGTCGATCCGACACACCCCCGGGCTTTCCCAGAGGTGGGTGACATTTTCGGGCGCTTCTGCTGCTTCCGTCGATGCTGGGTGAGGGTCTGTCGCTGGGTAGCGCGCCCGTCGTCGGCTTTACAGCCGCCGCCGGCCGCGCTCTGGGCTGGGGAGGTCGGGCGCAGGGGTGCGCCCGACCTCCGGGCAGGAGGAGAGAGGCGGACGCGGGTCAGGAGAGTCCGAAACACATGCTCAACTTCCCAAAGCCGACTGCGTGCCGGCGGTTTGGGAAATCGAGCATGACTATCGTGCTCAACTTCCCGAACGCGCGCCCGGCGATCGGATTTGGGAAGTTGAGCAGGTTTTCAGGCGTCCGCCGGCGCTGCCCGGCCACTAACCGCCCCCTCGCAGCAGCCCTCGGAGATACCTCCGCGTACTGCATACGGCCAGAAATATCCCGCCCCGACGCGCCATTCCCCCGAGGTCGGGCACCCCGTGCCCGACCTCCCCAGCACAAAGCGCGGCCGGCGGCGATTGAAAGCCGACGACGGCTGCGCTACCGGCTACGACCCTGTAACCCCACCCACCGAAACAGCGGTAGCGGCCGAATAGCTGGGGGGTGGGTCAGTTTTCCTCTCGGTCGGCGGTCGCGACCGAGATCACGCGGCCGCGCCGGCCGCGCGTGAACTGCACCGTGCCGGCGGAGCGGGCGTAGATCGTGTCGTCCTTGCCGATGCCGGCGCCGTCGCCGGGCTTGAAGCGGGTCCCGCGCTGGCGCACGATGATCTCGCCGCCCGTGACCGTCTGCCCGGCGAATACCTTCACGCCGAGGCGCTTGGCGTTGGAGTCGCGCCCGTTGCGGGACGACCCCAGTCCCTTCTTATGCGCCATCGTCTGCCTCCGAATGGGTAGGGGGGTTCGCCTCGGGCCCTGGGGACGCGGCGTCCGGCGCCTCGACCGCCTCCGGCACCGCCGACGCGGCGGACTCCGCGCTCCCGACCGCCTCCGGCACCGCCGACGCGGCGGACTCCGCGCTCCCGACCGCCTCCGGCACCGCCGACCCGGCGGACTCCGCGCTCCCGACCGCCTCCGGCACCGCCGACCCGGCGGACTCCGCGCTCCCGACCGCCTCCGGCACCGCCGACCCGGCGGACTCCGCGCTCCCGACCGCCTCCGGCTCCGCGACCGCCGCCGCCGCCGTATTCCCAGACCCGCGGCCCGCCACCTCGACCGCCGTCACCTCGAGCCTCGTCAGCTCCTGCCGGTGACCGGTGCGGCGCTTGTAGCCGCGCTTGGGCTTGAACTTGACGATCCGTAGCTTGGGGCCGCGTTCGTGGCCGATCACGCGCGCCTGCACGTTCACGCCGCCGAGGTCCGGGCCGTCGAGCACCGTGTCGCCGTCGACGTACAGGAGCGGCGCCAAACGCACGCTGGCGCCATCCTCGACCGGTAGGCGCTCGACGAGCAGGGACTGACCCGGCTCGACGCGATACTGCTTGCCGCCGGTCTTGACGATTGCGTACATGGCTAATCAGAAGAAGATGATGCGGTGGCCGATTCGGCCGTGGCACCGGAACGGCGCCGCCCGCCTCTGCGGCCACGACGCCGAGGCTTCGATTCTAGGGCATCGCCATCGTCACGGGGACCCGCTCCATCCGCTACCGCCGGCGCATCGACGAGCGAGGCGGTCGCCTCGGTGCGGCCGACCTGGTCGATCCGTACGAGCCGCTTCTGGCCGACGTATGGGGTGCCTCCCCGGACCGCGATGATGTAGCCGTCGATCTTGGCGACCGCATCGCCGGGACTGTACATGTGCGGCTCGACGATCTCGACGTGAACCTCTTCGCCTTCGCGGAACGGCAGGGCGCGCTCGAGGATCTCATCACGGGAGCCCTCGAGCAGCACCGAGAAGTGCTCGAGCGGCAGCCCTTCGGATCCCTCGAACACGAACCACTTGCCGGTCTCCTCCTCGACCTGACGCAGCGCGCGGGCGTCGTCGCGGGTGAACTCGGCGCTGACGCGCGGGTTCATCTGGATCAGCAGGGCCTCGGCCTTCGTCTCCTTGGCGAGGTCGCGCATCCGGCGCTCGAACTCGATCGCGATCGTCTCCTCGGACTTGATCACGCCCTCCCCGTCGCAGGTCGGGCAGGGGCGGGTCATGATCTCGCGCACCCCGTCGGTGACGTTCTGCCGGGTCATCTCGACCAGCCCGAGCGGCGAGATCTCGACCACGAAGGTCTTCGTCCGATCCTCGTCCAGAGCCTTGCGCAGCGTCTTCAGGACCGTGTCGCGGTTGCGTGCCCGCGCCATGTCGATGAAGTCGATCACGATGATCCCGCCGATGTCCCGCAGCCGCAGCTGGCGCACGACCTCCTCGGCCGCCTCGAGGTTGGTCTTGGTGATCGTGTCCTCCAACCTGGCTCCGCGGCCGCGACCGATGAACGAGCCGGAGTTGACGTCGATCACCGTCAGCGCTTCGGCGTAGTCGATCATCAGGTAACCGCCGCTGGGCAGATCGACCCGTCGGGAGAGGGTCGAGTCGAGCACCTGCTCGACCCCGAACGCCTCGAACAGCGGCGTGTCCTCCTCCCAGAGCTCGACGTGCTCGACCAGCTCGGGTGCGGTGCGGGAGAAGAACGACACCAGCCGGTGGTGCTGCTTGGGGTCGTCGACGATCGCGCGCTCGAAGGTGTCGGAGAAGATGTCGCGCACAACGCGGACCGAGAGGTCCGCCTCCTGGAAGACGAGCGCCGGCGCCGGCGTCTCGGCGACCCGCCGCTGCAGCACCTCGCCGAGCTTGAACAGATACAACAGCTCGCGCTCGAGGTCGGCGCGGGTCGCGCCCTGGGCGGCCGTGCGGATGATCGCGCCCGCGCCCTTCAGATCGAGCCGCGCCGCCTCCTTGCGCAACCGCTCGCGCTCCTTGTCATCCAGGCGCCGGGAGACGCCGACGCCCTCGCCGTAGGGGGCGTAGACCATGTAGCGCCCGGCGATCGTCAGGTCCATCGACAGCCGCGCTCCCTTCGTCTTGAGCGGGTCCTTGACGACCTGGACCACGATCTCCTGGCCCGGCTTGAGCATGTCGGTGATCTGGCGACCCTCGCGAGTGCCCCCGCGGCCGCGCCGCGGAGCCTCGACTCCGGGCATCACGATCTCGTCGACGTGCAGGAAACCGTTCTTTTCGAGGCCGATGTCGACGAACGCGGCCTCGAGGCCGGCGAGGACGTTGTCCACCCGGCCCTTGTAGATGTTGCCCACGATCGAGCGGGCACCGCGGCGCTCGAGGTAGAGCTCCGCGACCTTGTACCCGCTGGCGGGATTGGCGGGCTTACGCCGCCGCCGGCTCGACCGCGTTCCGGGCTTTCTTGCGGCAACCGTTCCGGTTGCCTCCAGCAGCGCGACCCTGGTCTCCCCACGGTCGACGCTGACCAAAACTTGCTTCTTCAATTGTCATTCAGTCCTTTGGAGATTGTTAGCGCCCGCGCCCCTGGGCGGCGGGCTCGGCTGCTCACGTGTGGCGCCGGCATTACTCGACGAGCACTCGGTTCTTAACGGCAGCCGACTTCCGCGCCTGGATATAGATCGACTGTAGTAGGCCGAGCGAAATGAAGGTGACCACCACCGAGGAGCCTCCATAGCTCAGCAGTGGTAACGGCACACCGGTGATCGGCATGATCCCGATCGTCATGCCGACGTTCACGAACACCTGGAACATCAGCATCGCCAAGACACCCGCCGCGATCAGGGTGCCGAACAAGTTCTTGGACATCGTCAGGATCCGCAAGGTGCGCCAGATGAGCAGTGCATACAACGAGAGTACGACGGCGGCACCCGCGAAACCATAGGTCTCCCCCACCGCTGCGAAGACGAAGTCGGTGTCGTTGGCCGGCAGGTAGTTGAACTTCGTCTGGGTCGCGTTGTTGCCCCGACCCGTCTTCTGACCGGAGCCGATCGCGATCTCCGACTGGAGGATCTGGTAGGTCTGGCTGCTGGGGACGTGGGAGGGATTGAGGAACCCGGTCAACCGCTGCTCCTGGTAGGGCTTGAGCACGTGCACGCCAAGCGCCGGCGCCCCCGCGAGCACGGTCGCGATCGCGATCGCGAACAGGGCGAAAAGCGCGGTCAGCTGCTTCCACGAGGTGCCGGCCACGAACAGCAGCATGAACCCGACGACCACATAGACCATCCCCGTACCGAGGTCCGGCTGCGGGATCACGATCATCGCCGGGATCAGCGCCAGCAGCATGATCCGCGCCGTCGTCCGCCGCTCGTCTAACCGCCGTGAGCGATCGACGAGGAACGCGGACAGCGCCACGATCAGCAGGATCTTGCCGAACTCCGAGGACTGGAACTGGAACAGCGGCAGCGGGATCCAGCGGCGCGCGCCCTGAATCCGCGGCATCCCGAACACGACGATGTTCAGGGCAATGACCAGCCCGTAGAGCCCGTACTTGTACTCGCGCAGGCGCGAATAGTCGATCCGGCTGAGCACCAGCGCGAGCACGATCCCGATCCCCGCGTAGAGCGCCTGCCGATTGACGTAGTACAGCGGCTGACCCGGCTGGGCGGTGCCGGTGGCGACCTTCAGCGTGATCAGCGAGCACGCCACCAACCCGAGCGCCCCCAGCATCAGCAGCGGATCGAACAGGACCAGAGCGCGCGGCCGCGGCACCTCGGCCTCTTCGGAGATCTGGATCGGAGTGGCGCTCATAGCGTCTTGGACGTTCCTGCGACGAACTGGCCGCGGTTGCCGAAGAACCACTGCGAGAGGATCTCGCGCGCCACCGGCGCGGCGGCGGCCGCTCCGAAGCCGCCCTTCTCGACCCACACGACGACGGTGATCGGCTTGCTCGTCGCGCTCGCGGGGACGAAGCAGGCATACCACGCGTAGTCCTGCTCGACCCCATCGGGGTAGATGTACTGGGCGGTGCCGGTCTTGCCGTACACGGTCTCGGGGAAGTTCCCGAACACGTCGTCCGAGGTTCCGCCGGCGGTCTGCGCGGCGTCGTGCATTCCCTGTTGGATCGCCCCGAGATAGGCGGGGTTGATGTTCAGGTTGCGCTCGGGCCCGGGGTTGATCCGCTGCAGGACGGTGCCGTCAGGCGACTCGATGTCGAGCCCGAGATGGGGGGTGACGACCGTGCCGCCGTTTGCGAGCGCCGAGTACGCGACCGCCAGCTGCAGCGGACTCACCTGCACATCGCCCTGACCGACGGCCAGGTTGATATTGTCGCCGACCGACCACGGCCGGTTGGTCCCGTCGGCGATCCCGCAGCCTCCCGGCGGATGCTTGGGGTGGCCCTTGAAGGGTCCGGTGGCGTTGTCGCATTCGGCCTCCTCCTCGTTGACCTTGTTGCGCCACGCCGGGTCCGGCAGGTTGCCGGTGGCGCTGTCGGGGAGATCAATGCCGGTGTTCTGCCCGATCCCGAACTTCCGTGCCCACTGCTGGAGCGCGCCGCCGTTCGGATGGGTGGTCGGATCCGCGTTCAGCAGATCGCCCAGGTTGTAGAAGAACACGTCGTCGGAGACACGGATCGCGTCGACCAGGTCGAGCACACCGTTGGCGGCGCCGCCGGCGTTGCGCCGGCACTGACCGTAGACGCAGTACTGACCGGTGTCGTCATAGGTGTCATCGACGCTCCACACCCCGCTCTCGAGGGCGGCCGTCGCGGTGATCGGCTTGAACGTCGACCCGGTCGGCCCCGCGCTCTGAATCGCGCGATTCAGCAGCGGATCGCCGCCGGCGGGATTGGTGAGCTGCTGGTAGGTGGCCTCCGACAGCGTCTTGGTGAAGATGCTCGGATTGAAGGTCGGATTGGATCCCATCGCGTAGACCTGGCCGTTCTGGGGGTTCATCGCGACGAATGCGCCGCCGTCCGACGGGTAGCTGCTCTGGATCGACTGCGCGAGCGCCTGCTCGCCGGCCTGCTGGAGGGGTACGTTCAGCGACAGCTTCAGCACGTGGCCGGGTACGGGGTTGACCTGGGTCAGATAACCCTTGAAGTTCCCGAGCGCGTCGACCTCGATCCGATCCTCGCCGTCCTCGCCGCGCAGGTAGCGGTCGTAAGAGGCCTCGAGCCCGGACTGGCCGATGATGTCGTTCTCGTTCACGCCCCGGTACCGGCGCTCCTTGACCTCCTGCGCGTTGATCGGGCCAACCGTTCCGAACAGCTGCGCGGCGAGATCGCCGAGCGGGTAGTTGCGCACGTACACCTGCTCCACGCTGACGCCCGGGAACAGGTTCTGGCGCTCCGCGAGGTAGTACTGGACGTCCTGGCTCACGTCCTTCTGAACAGTCGCGTTGGCGTACGGCAACAGGGCCTCCTCTTGGGCGACCGTGCAGCCGATTTGGCTCAGCTGGGTCTTGCCGACGCCCGGAACCTTGCACGGCTGGCGGGCCGCCGAGACGCCCAGCACGTTGGCCAAGCGGACATATACAACCGCGTCGGCGCGCGGCGGGTGCAGCAGGTCGGTTCCCTCGAGCGGCACGGGCAGATCGGAGGGCGTGATCACCACATCCCGGGCGGTCGTGTTCCCGACCAGCACGCGACCGGTGCTATCGACGATGTCGCCGCGCGGAGCCGGGATCGAGATATCCCGGACGAGGTTCACGCTGGCCGCGTTGAGGTACTTCTGACCGGACAGCACCTGCAGGAACCAGAGCCGAAAGAAGATGATCGCGAACATCGCCAGCGCGAAGCTGCCGATGATCGCCACCCGCAGCGCCAGCTGTGGGGTCATCGGCGGACGGCGGTCCTCGGGCAGCTGGATCATTGCGCCGAGGACCGGGGCAGCGGACCACCGAGGCCCTCGGACGGACGGTGCAGCGGGCTGAGCCCGCCGGTCGTGTAAGCGCGCCGCCGCCGGCGGCGGGGATCATCGGGCAGCGTCGGCTGGAGAATCCGGCGGACGAGCGCGTAGACGGGCAGCGCGATCAGCGTGTTGACGAGCACGGTCACGAAGATCTGCTGCAGCAGCAGGAGGCTGACGGGCGCATCGATCCCGAGCAGGAACTGGATCACGGCCATCCCGATGCCGGCGAACGCTGTCGCCGCCGCGCCGACCACCAGTGGCACGAGTCCGTGCGACGGGTCGCGCAGCTCGCGCAGCCGCCCGGCCCAGTAGCCGATCGTGATGTACAGCAGCGAGGTGACGCCGAGCGTCTGGACGAGCAGCGTGTCGACGAACAGCCCCATCCCGAAGCCCATCACCGCACCGGCCATCGAACCCGCGAGCAGCCCCACGGACGCGACCACCAGCGGCGTGATGTCGGCGCTGACCCCGAACACCGAGATCTGCGAGATCGCCACCTCCTGGAGGATCACCGACACCAGTCCCAGCGCGACCAGCCGCAGCGCGAGTGCACTGTGCGATTTCACGGCAACGACGCCCGCAGCGTGGTCGTCTGTGGCTTGGTCAAGATCTCGACGAACGCCAATTGGCGCAGGTCGGCGAGCGGCGCGACCTGGACCTCGTTGTTGTTGACGAGGTTGCTCTGGCTAGCGCTCGACACCGTCCCGATCGGGATCCCGGCGGGATAAAGGGACTCGAGCGCCCCGGACTTGAACCCGGCCGTCACGACCTGATCGCCGACCGCGGGCGGCTGCTGGCTCGGGTTGTACTGGGGCAGATCCTGAAGCAGCAGGTGGTTCGGGTCGCCGACGTCTGGAACCAGCTCTCCGGTGTCGTTGTTCTGATCGATCACCTGGGCGGTGACGCTCATCGAGTGATCGGTGATCAGGGTGACCTCCGAGAAGGTCGGGCCCACGGTCGTGACCTTGCCGACCAGCGAGTCGTCCCCGATCACGGGGTCGTCGAGCGCGACGCCGTCGGCGGAGCCCTTGTCGACCTCGATCTGGGCGTACCACAGGGTCGGGTCGCGGGTGATCACATCCGCGGTCACGTAGTCCGAGGGCTGGATCCCGAGCGTCGTATTGAGCCCGACAAGCTGCCGCAGCTGGTTGTTTTCAAATTCGGCCGTCTTGGCCTGGGCGAGCTCCTGGTTGAGCTTGTAGACCTCGTTGCGCAGCCCGTTGACCTGCGACTTGGCCCTGAACGTATCCGAGAAGAAGTGCCCGACGTTCGAGAACGGCTTCAGGGCCTTGCTCGCGCCCTCCTGAATCGGCGAGAAGACCTCGACAATCCCCCGCTGAATGCTGTGCAGCGGACTGTTCGGGGACTCGCCGAAGTAGGCCGTCAGCAGAATCAGGGAAACGGCAACGAGCAGCGCAAGTGCTGCACGTCGCCGGCGGACTTGCTTTTCATGCACGGGTAGCGGGTCTCCAAAGTCTCGCTCTGGACGGTCTCAAATACCAGGTCTCAACCTAGTAACGACGGCGCCGGTTACGTGAATTCTTGCTCGAACGGTGGATCGCTTCGAACTCCTCCAACGACCTTCCCGAGCCGACCGCGACGCACGTCAACGGCGACTCGGCCAAGTGGGCAGGCATCTGCGTCTCGTGACGCAAACGCTCTTCGAGGCCCTGTAGTAGCGAACCGCCTCCAGCGAGCATGATGCCACGATCCATGATGTCCGACGCCAGTTCGGGCGGGGTGCGGTCGAGCGTCTCCTTGACCGCGTCGATGATCTGCGAGACCGGCTCCTCGAGCGCGCCGCGGATCTCCTCGCTGGTCAGCACGACGGTCTTGGGGAGTCCCGAGACCATGTCCCGTCCGCGGATCTCGGCCTGGACCTCCTCGGGCATCGGGTAGGCGGAGCCGATCTCGAGCTTGACCTCCTCCGCGGTCTGCTGCCCGATCAGCAGCTTGTACTCGCGCTTGACGTAGTTGATGATCGCCTCGTCGAGCTCGTCGCCGCCGACGCGGATCGACTGCGAAACGACGATTCCCCCCAACGAGATCACCGCGACCTCGCTGGTGCCGCCGCCGATGTCGACGACCATCGAACCGGTCGGCTCGCCGACCGGCAGGCCGGCGCCGATCGCCGCCGCCATCGGTTCCTCGATCAGGTACGCCTGCCGTGCCCCGGCCGACAGACACGCCTCCTCGACGGCCCGCTTCTCGACGCCGGTCACGCCGCTGGGGACGCAGACGACCACGCGCGGGTGCGCCCAGCGGTTCTGATGGACCTTCTGGATGAAGTGGCGCAGCATCTCCTCGGTGACCTCGAAATCCGCGATCACGCCGTCCTTCAGCGGCCGGATCGCCGAAATCGTTCCGGGGGTCCGGCCCAGCATCCGCTTGGCCTCGATCCCGACCGCGTGGACCTCGCCGGTGCGCGAGTCAACCGCGACCACGCTTGGCTCGGACAGCACGATCCCGCGCCCGCGGACATACACGAGCGTGTTGGCGGTCCCAAGATCGACGGCCATGTCGCGGCCACCGAAGCCGGTTAGGTACGTGAAAAAGCCCATACTTGGATTGGGGTAGCTGCAAGCACTGAACGGGGCGGCGAGTTACGGGGGGGCCGCTCCAGGCTGCCAGCTCCGTCCGCGCGTGAGTGTATCGAACACACGTCCGTCGACAGTCCTTCACACCGGCAGCCGGAAGCGGCAAAAACGCTGGAAATTGCCTAAACGGCCGGTAAAGACCGTAAAACGGTCATCCCGCGCGCAGCAGCTCGGGCGCCATCTCGAGCAGCGTCGCCACCGGAAGGCCGACGACGTTCATGTAGTCGCCCTCGATCCGCGCCACAAGGGCCGCGCCGCGTCCCTGGATCGCGTAGCCCCCGGCGCGCTCGCGCCATTCGCCGCTGGCGAGGTACCAATCGATCAGCGCCTCGTCGAGTGCGCGGAACTCGACCGTGGTCGTCACCGCGGTGGTCCGCGGCCGCCCGTTCGAGAGCAGGCACAGCCCGCCAACGACAGTGTGGGCACGGCCGCCCAGCGCCCGCAGCGTCGCCCGCGCCCCCGTCTCATCAGCCGGCTTGCCGTAGATCCGGGCGCCGATGCAGACGATCGTGTCAACCGCCAGGATCGTCGCGCTGCCCGCTTGCGTACCGACGGCGGCGGCCTTCCGGTACGCATTCTCGATCGCGACCTCGTTCGGAGGACCCGACTCGAGCTCGTCCACGTCGGGCACCAGCACCGAGAAGCCGATCCCGAGCTGCTCGAGGATCGCCCGCCGCTGAGGCGAGCGCGAGGCGAGGATCAGGCGAGATCCGGGAAGAACAGTGCGACCTCGCGCGCCGCCGATTCGGCGGAGTCCGAGCCGTGGACCATGTTCTGCCCGACCGAGATCGCGTAGTCGCCGCGGATCGAGCCGGGGCTGGCCTCGAGCGGGTTGGTGGCGCCGATCACCTGGCGGGCGGCCTCGACCACCCGCTCGCCGACCAGCACCATCGCAACCAGCGACCCGGAGGTGATGAACTCGACCAGCTCGTCAAAGAACAGCTTGCCGACATGCTCGGCGTAGTGCAGCTCGGCCAGATCACGGTCCAGCGTCATCAGCTTGAGCGCCACCAGCATCAGTCCCTTGCGCTCGAAGCGGGCGATGATCTCGCCGGTCAGGTTGCGCGCGAAGGCATCGGGCTTGACAAGGATGAGCGTGCGCTCCATGACCGCGTTCTCAGGGTCTTTCGAGAGCCGGGTCAGGTGGTCTGGCCGCCGCGTTCCGCCGCGTACGTGGTCGGACGGCCGGGCTCCGCGGGGATCGGCGGGGCGTTCGGCTCGTTCAGGGGAGGCGTACCCCCGACCGGCTGCTCGGTCGTGTCGCGTCGCCGCCGCGGCGGCCGGCGGCCGGCGCTGACCGTGCCGATCTCCGACTCGCAGAAGGGGCAGATCTTCCACGCCGGGTCGAGCGGCTTACCGCAGGTCTTGCACGGATCCTTGAGCTTGCGCATGCAGCTCGGGCACCTCAGATAGTCCTTCTCGACCTCGTAGTCGCAGTGCGGGCACAGGTGGTAGCCAAGCTCCGCCAGCCGCGCCTCGGCGGCCTGCATCTCGAGATCTCGTTCGCGCACGTCGTCGAGGAACTCGGGCGGCCTGACGATCATGTAGACGAACGTCCCGACGAACGGGAACAGCGACGCCGCGGTGGCGCAGCCGATCAGCATCGGGTCGGAGATCCTGCGGCGGGCGTCGGCGTACGTCCAGTACACCAGCGCGAGCCAGATCACGAACAGGAACAGGATCACCAGCTCGACCACGAGGCTGATCGTCTTGTTGGTGATTCCGAAGATTCCGCCTAATTGCAACATTTGAGACGCGAGTGTAGTGGTCGTAGGCGCTCCGGCGCTCCGGCGTCCCTCATAGGAACACCCGGCCGAACAGGTATCCGATCCCGAAGAACACCAGAATCACTACCGCCACGATCAGCGCTACAAGCCCGATCATGGTCAGAAAGCTGGGGTGATCGTCGCGATCGTTCATGGAGTTCTCGGAAGTGCGTCCCGATCCTTCATCGGCCGCTGCAATTGCGTTGGATCCTCACAGCATCGATGCCCGCCCGAGCATCGCCGGGCGCACGAGGTCGGCGATCAGGTAGATCGAGCCGGTCGCGAGCACGACGCCCGCGGGACCCGCCAGCTCGCGTGCGCGGACCATCGCCGCGGACGGGCTGCGCACCAGCTCGGACGGCGGACCACCGACCTGACCCGCAAGTGATTGGAGTGTTGGAGGCGGCAAGGCCCGCGGATTTTGACTGTTGGTCAGTACAAAAGCGTCGCACACGGGCGCGAGCGCGGCCAGCATCCCGGCCGCATCCTTGTCGTCGAGGATCGAGATCACGGCCACCAGGCGGTCGTGACCGGCAAGGATTTCCGGCAGCGACTCGGCCAGGGCGGCCATTCCGTCCGGATTGTGGGCCCCGTCGAGCAGCGTCAGCGGCTCGTGTCCGACGATCTGCAGACGCCCCGGCACGCGGACCTCGGCGGCGGCCGCGGCGACCGCCGGCGGCTCGAGCTCGCCCAGGTACGCCTGGGCCGCGGCGCGGGCGAGCGCAAAGTTGCGCCGCTGGAAAGATCCCAGCGCGCCGACCGCCACCCCGGGGTCGGTGCTCGTGCGGACCAGCGTCGCGCCGCGCTCGGCCGCCACCTCGATCGCCATCCGCTCGGCGTCCGGGTGCAGGCCGGCACCGAGCACGAGCGTCGCCCCGGGCTGCACGACGTCGAGTTTCTCGGCGGCGATGTCGGCGACCGTCGGACCGAGCCAGCGGGTGTGTTCGAGGCCGACGCTGGTCAGCACCTGCACCGTCGAGGGGATCACGTTGGTGGCGTCGTAGCGTCCGCCCAGCCCGGCCTCGACCACTGCCACCTCGACCTCGCGCAGCGCCAGCTCCGAATAGGCGGCGGCGGTCAGCGCCTCGAACTGGGTCACGCGATCATCGCCGGCCAGGGAGCGGTCGACGAGCTCGGCGGCATGGGCCGCGCGCTGGACCGCGGCGGCGAACGCCGGCGGCTCGAGATCGGCCTCGTCGATCTGAATGCGCTCCGAGAACGACACCAGGTGCGGAGACAGGTAGGACCCCGACCTCAGGCCGTGACGCGACAGGATCGCCGCGATCATGCGCACCGTCGAGGACTTGCCGTTGGTGCCGACGACGTGGATCGAGTCGAACCTGCGCTCCGGGTGGCCGAGCGCGGTCATCAGGCGGCGCATGCGGTCGAGCCCGAACCGCATCCCGAACAGCTCGAGCGACAGCAAGTAGCGCTCCGCCTCGTCGGGCGTCACAGCCCATCCCCCGTGCTCAGCGCCTCGAGCTCGGCCTTCAACCGCGACAGCTTCTGCCGCTCCTCCTCGACGACCGCGAGCGGCGCCTTGCTGACGAACCCGCCGTTCTCGAGCTTGCTCTCGGACCGGTCGATCTCGGTCTGGAGCTTGTCGCGCTTGTCGGCCAGCCGGCGGCGGGCGGCTTCCAGATCGAGGTCGTCGCTGGCGAGGATCTCGACCGCGCCGCCGGGAACCGCGACCGACGCCACTGGTTGCTCGCCGTTGCTGCAGAACGATAACCTCGCGAGCCGCGCCAGGTGCTCGGCGGTCTCGTCATAGCCATCGGCGGCGAGCCGGGCCGAGAGCTGGGCCCCGACCTTGACACCGGCGAGATCGCGCCAGCCGCGCAGCGCCTGCACGGCGTGGATCACGCGCGCCAGCGCCGCCTCGGCGTCCGCGTCCGCGACCGCGCCGCCGTCGCCGCCACCGTCGCGCGGCCTGATCCGCGCCGCGAGCAGACCATCGACCCCGGGCACGAACGAGTAGATCTCCTCGGTGACGAACGGAATGATCGGGTGGGCGAGCGTCAGGGTCTCGACCAGCACGTGCAGGAGCGTCGCCCCCAGCTCGGGATCACCGGCGCGCAGGCGCGGCTTGACCAGCTCCAGATACCAGTCGCACAGCTCCCCATAGACGAAGTCGTAGAGCCCCAGCGCGGCGTGGGAGAAGTCATACCCGGCGATCCGCCGGTCGAACTCGGCCCGCGCCCGCTGCAGCCGCGACAGGATCCAACGGTCCTCGACCGTCCGCGGTCGCGCCGCCGTCCGTGTCTGCGCCCCGACTCCGAGCAGGATCAACCGCGAGGCGTTCCACAGCTTGTTCGTCAGCTGGAGGCCCTGCGCGATCCGGTCCTCGCTGAAGCTGACGTCCTGCCCCGAGGCCATCGCCAGCAGGCCCCAGCGGACCGCGTCGGCGCCATAGGCGGGGAACTCGCCCGGATCGCGGCTGCCCTGGCCGAACACCGGCGGGCGCGGGCCGCCGTTGATCAGATCCAGCGGGTCGACGCCGGTTCCGAGCGACTTCGACATCCGGCGGCCATCGGGGGCCTGGATGATCGAGGTGATGTGGACGTCGCTGAACGGATCCTGGCCGGTGAACTCCAGCCCCATCATGATCATCCGCGCCACCCACAGGAAGATGATGTCGCGGCCGGTAACAAGCGCGTCGGTCGGGTAGAAGGCGCGCAGCTCCGGGGTCTGCTCGGGCCAGCCGAGGGTCGCGAACGGCCACAGCCCGCTCGAGAACCAGGTGTCGAGCACGTCGGGGTCGCGCTCCCAGCCCTCCCCCTCGGGCGCCACGGCGCCGACGTAGGTCTCCTCGCCCCGATACCAGACGGGGATCTGATGGCCCCACCAGAGCTGCCGCGAGATCACCCACGGACGGATGTTCTCCATCCACGTGAGGTAGGTCCGGGTGTAGTGCTCGGGGTAGAAGCGCACCCGTCCGCTCCTCACGGCCTCGATCGCCGGCCGCGCCAGCTCATCCATCCGCATGAACCACTGCAGCGACACAAGCGGCTCGATCCGCTCGCCGGAGCGGTGCGAGTGCGGCACATCGTGCACGTAATCCTCGGTCCGCGCAATCAGGCCCTGGTCGCGTAGCTCATCGATGATCCGATCCCGCGCTTCGCCCGTGGCGAGGCCGCGAAACCGCTCCGGCGCCTCGTCGGTGATCCGGCCGTCCTCGCCGATCACCGTGACCTCCGCCAGGCCATGTCGCCGGCCGATCTCGAAGTCGTTGGGGTCGTGGCCGGGAGTGATCTTCAGCGCGCCGGTGCCGAACTCCGGCTTGACGTACTCGTCGGCGATGATCCGCAGCCTGCGGCCGACCAGCGGCAGGATCGCCGTCTCCCCCACCAACCGCCGGTAGCGCTCGTCCTCCGGATGGACCGCCAGCGCGGTGTCGCCCAGCATCGTCTCCGGCCGCACGGTCGCGACGGTGATCGCGCCCGATCCCGAATCGAGCGGATAGTCGATGTAGTACAGGACGTCCCTGACCTCTCGGTCCTCGACCTCGAGCTCGGAGATCGCCGAGCGGCTACCCGGATCCCAGTTGACCATGTACCGATCCCGGTAGATGTAGCCCTTCTCGTACAACGCCACGAACACATGCAGCACGGTCTCGATGTACTGCGGATCGAGCGTGAACCGCTCCTGCTCGTAATCGCACGACGAGCCGAGCCGCTTCAGCTGCTCGATGATCGTGCCGCCATAGTCATCGCGCCAGCGCCACATGCGCTCCAGGAACGCCTCACGTCCGAGCTGCTCGCGGCTGGTCCCCTCGCGCTCCAACGCCCGCTCCACCTGCGTCTGGGTTGCGATCCCCGCATGATCGGTGCCGAGGATCCACTTCGTCCGCCGACCGCTGGCGCGCGCAGACCGGACCAGGCAGTCCTGCACCGACTCGTTCAGCGCATGACCCATGTGCAGCACTCCGGTGACGTTCGGCGGCGGGATCGCGATCGAGTAGTTCTCGGCCGCGGTCCCCTCCGGCTCGGGATGAAACAGGCCCGACGCGAGCCACCGCTGAACGATCCGGGGCTCCACCTCGGAGGGGTCGTAACGGGTGTTGGATTGCAGGTCGGACATGACGGTTGAGTCTAGGTGAGAGTCGTGCGCGTGCCCGGGGTTGTGGCGGCGCGGCGGCGGCGGGGGCGGCGGAGCGGGGGCGGCGGCGGGGGCGGCGGCGGGGGCGGCGGCGGGGGCGGCGGCGGGGGGCGGCGGGGCGGCGCGGCGAGAAGGGGTGGGAGATAACTGGCCGCATGGAGGCTGTCGCAAAATTCTCCGGGCGCCCGGAAGCGCATTTCGTAGGCGCTACTGCAGACTCCGCGGGTGTGCTGGGCGAGGGTCTGTCGCTTGGTAGCGCGCCCGTCGTCGGCTCTTCAGCCGCCGCCGTGCACGCTCTGGGCTGGGGAGGTCGGGGCGCAGGGGTGCGCCCGACCTCCGGCCACGAGGGAGGGGCGCATTCGCGGGTCAGGGAGACCCGAAAAGCATGCTCAACTTCCCAAAGCCAACTTCGGGCCGGCGGTTTGGGAAATCGAGCCTGAATATCGTGCTCAACTTCCCGAACGCTCTCCCGGCGATCGGGTTTGGGAAGTTGAGCAGGTTTTCAGGCGTCCGCCGGCGCCGCCCGGCCACACACCGGCCCGCCAGCGCAGCCCGCGCCACTCCCCCGAGGTCGGGCACCCCGTGCCCGACCTCCCCAGCACCAAGCGCGGCCGGCGGCGGCTGCAAGCCGACGACGGCTGCGCTACCCGCTAGGACCCCTTCACCCCACCCACTGAAAACAGCAGTAGCGCCATTTCTTCCGGGTCACATCGCCCGCGGCGCCTTCGCCCGGAGGCTACGCCGCATATGCCGCCGAATTCCGGGCGTTGGTCGCTCTCGGGGTTTTGCGACAGCCTCCACATGCGTCAGTTATCTCCCGAGGCACCCGCCTCGCCCGGCCACCCGCCTCGTCCTAGTTTCTGCGCTCCAGCTGAGGGTCGGCTCGGCGTGCCACCCGTTCGCCCCTGCGAGCGCCCGGTCGCACTCGACCCGGCGCTCGCGCCGGGTCGTACTCGACCCGGTCGGGCCTTAGGCCGCCGCCTCGCCCTCTTCCTCGGGCGCCGCCTGGGTCACGAGCGTCGGTGAGACGCCCTTGTCGATCGTCTCTCGCGTGACCACGCACTTGCGCACGTCGCGGCGGGAGGGGAGCTCGAACTGGACCTCGAGCAGGACCTCCTCGATGATCGAGCGCAGGCCGCGGGCGCCGGTCTCGCGCTCGAGCGCCTTGTCGGCGATCGAGGTCAGCGCCTCGTCGGCGAACACGAGCTCGATCCCGTCGAACTGGAAGAACCGCTGGAACTGCTTGACGAGCGCGTTGCGGGGCTCGGTGAGGATCTGCATCAGCTCATCGCGGGACAGCTGGTGGATCGCGGACATGACCGGCAGGCGGCCGATGAACTCGGGGATCAGGCCGTACTGGATCAGGTCCTCGGGCAGGCAGTGCTCGAAGATCTCGCCGGTGTCACGCTGCTCCTTGGACTGGATCGCGGCGCCGAACCCGACCCCCTGATGGCCGATCCGCCGCTCGATCACCTTGTCCAGATTGGCGAACGCGCCGCCGCAGATGAACAGCACGTTGGTGGTATCGATCGACAGGAACTCCTGGTGCGGGTGCTTGCGCCCACCCTGGGGCGGCACTGAGGCGGTGGTCCCCTCGAGGATCTTCAGCAGCGCCTGCTGGACGCCCTCACCCGAGACGTCGCGGGTGATCGAGGGGTTGTCGGCCTTGCGCGCGATCTTGTCCACCTCGTCGATGTAGATGATCCCGGTCTCGGCCTTCTTGACGTCGTAGTCGGCGGCCTGGATCAACTTCAGGAGGATGTTCTCGACATCCTCGCCGACGTATCCGGCCTCAGTCAGCGCGGTCGCGTCGGCGATCGCGAACGGGACGTTGAGGATCTTGGCGAGGGTCTGGGCGAGCAGCGTCTTGCCGCAGCCGGTGGGGCCGAGCAGGAGGATGTTGGATTTCTGCAGCTCGATGTCGTTCTCGTCGGACTGCATCATCTGGACGCGCTTGTAGTGGTTGTAGACCGCCACGGACAGCGACCGCTTGGCGAGCTCCTGCCCGACTACGTACTCGTTGAGGACGTCGTAGATCTCGCGCGGCTTCGGCAGGTTCTCGATGTCGAAGCTCGGCGGGGCGGTCAGCTCCTCGTCGATGATCTCGTTACAGAGATCGATGCACTCGTCGCAGATGTAGACGCCAGGGCCGGCGATCAGTTTCTTGACCTGCCGCTGGGACTTGCCGCAGAAGCTGCACAAAAGCTGTTCGTTGGAGTCCGTCGGACGTGCCATTCGATTCCTCTCCGGAGTACGGCTCGTAACCCGTCGCGCTCGCGGCTAAGGGTAGCCCCTCAGTGCTGCGAGATCACGCGATCGATGATTCCGTAGTCCTTTGCCTCCTCTGAGCTCATGAAGTAGTCACGCTCGGTATCGGTGCGGACTTTCTCCAGATCCTGTCCGGTGTGCTGAGCGATGATCTCATCCAGCCGCCTGCGCACGTCGATGATTTCCTTGGCGTGGATCTCGATATCGGTCGCTTGCCCCTGAAAGCTCGAGGACACCTGGTGGATCAGGATCTTCGCGTTCGGCAGCGCCATCCGCTTGCCGTGCGCGCCGCCGGCGAGGAGCAGGGCACCCATCGACATCGCGATTCCGACGCAGATCGTCTGGACGTCCGGCTTGATGAACTGCATCGTGTCGTAGATCGCGAGACCGGCGTACACCGAACCGCCGGGCGAGTTGATGTACACCGAGATGTCCTTGTCGGGATCCTCGGACTCGAGATGCAGCAGCTGCGCGACGATCAGGTTCGCGATCTGGTCGTCGACGGGCGTGCCGAGGAAGATGATCCGCTCATTTAGCAGTCGGCTGTAGATGTCGAATGCGCGCTCCCCGCGGGAGGTCTGCTCGACGACCATCGGTACGAGTGGGCTCATGGTCCTCGCTTCTTATTCCTTCCTCGGCCGGATTCCTGCCGAATGTAGCAACCGGTTGTGACCGGCCGGTCCGCAGTAACTACGACGAAGACTCCGCGCCGGCCCCCAGACGGCCCGTTCGGCGAGCCGCCGGATTGCCGCTAGCTACCCGGCGTCCACAGCCGGCCGGAGCCCTGCTCGGGGCCCTCTTTGCCCGGCGTCCAGAGCTTCTGGCGCGCCTTGGCCTGCTCGACGCTGATCGGCTTTGCTTCCTTGACCAGCAGGTCGATCGCGTGACGGCTGGCCACGTCATCGCGGACCTCGTCCAGTCGACCGGCGGCTTGCAGCCGCTCGAACAGCTTCTCGACCGTGCTGCCGGCGCGCTCGGCGGCCGGTTCGAGTGCGGTCCGAATCTCGTCCTCGGTCGGCTCGATCTGCTCCGCCTCGACGATCGCCGCGAGCACGGCTTCCCGGCGAAGCGCCGCGGCCGCCTCCGGCTCGGCCTCGTGGGCGAGCGCCTCCTCGTCCTTGCCCGAGATCCTCAGGTACGCCTCCTGCGAGATCCCCTGCCGCGCCAGCGCCGAGAACGTCTGATCGAGCAGCTCGTGCGCGCGCGCGTGAATCAGCTTGTCGGGAACGTCGACCTCGGCTTCGTTCACGGCCGCCTCGAGCACCGCCTCCTCGAACTCGCGCTCGATCGCCCGTTCGTCGGCCGCGCGCAGCCGCGAGGTGATGTCCTCGCGCAACTCGGCGAGCGTGTCCAAGCCGGCGGCCTCGGACGCGAACTCGTCGTCGACGTCCGGAAGCTGCTTGGCCTTGACCTCCGTGACCGTGACCTCGAACTGCGCCTGCTTACCGGCGAGCTCGCCGGGGTAATCGTCGGGGAAGGTCACCTCGACGGTGCGCGTCTCGCCCGCGTTCGCGCCGGTCAGCTGTTCCTCGAAGCCGGGCACCAGACTCCCGGACCCCAGCTCGAGCAGCTGGTCGCGTCCCTCGCCGCCCGCAAACGGCTCGCCGTCGACCGTGCCGCGGTAGTCGATCACGACATGATCCCCGCTGGCGGCCGGACGCTCGACGGTCTCCAGCGTCGCGACCCGATCGCGCAGGCGCTCGATCTCCGCGTCGATCGCGCTCTCGTCGACGTGCGGCTCGCGACGGCCAACCTCGAGGCCCTTGTACTCACCGAGCTTCGCGCGGGGACGGACGCCGATCTCGATCGAGAACGACAGCGGCTGCCCCTGCGCGGGCATCTCGCCGACGTCGAGCTCGGGCTCGCCAACCGGGGAGATGCCGGCGCCGTCGATCGCGTCGACATACCAGGAGGACAGCGCGCTGCGCAACGCCTCGTCGAGCACCGCCTCACGACCTAGGCGACGGATCACGACCGGAGGCGGCACCTTGCCCTTGCGAAATCCAGGGATCCGCATCTGGCGGCCGAGCTCGCGGGCCGCCTGCTGAACGCGCCGCTCGACCTCCTCGGCCGGAACCTCGGCCTGGACGCGCACCCGGGACTCCGGGAGCTCGGTCACACTGGTCTTCACTGCGGGGGGTGGTGCCACGCACGAGACGATAGCTTGGGACCGTGTTTTCACGACTTGCCGGGCGACTCGTGACAGGCCGGTTGGCGTTCTTCCTGGCGGGCGTGGTCGACCTCGTCGTGTTCGGAATAGGATCACTGCTCGAGCGTTCCAAGCACAGGAGAGGCGGCAGATGGCGGTTGCAACGGCGGTCCTGAACGAGGTGCAGCGGAGCACGCTGGCGGCGGTTTGCGACACGGTCGCACCGGCGGTGCAGTCGATCGGCGAGGACCCGGTGCTGAGCGACTTCCTGGCGCGCGGCGCTGCCGAGCTCGGTGTGGCCGAGCAGGTCGAGGGGGTGCTGGCGATGACGGCGCCGGAGCAGCTGCAGGGCTTCGCCGGGCTGCTCGACGCGCTCGCGCAACAGGGCTTCGCGGATCTGCCGCTGCCGGTCCGGACCCAGATCCTCCACGGCGTCGCCGCCAGTTCGCACGCGGCGCGGCTGGGCGTACGGGCGCTGCGCAACCTGACGCTGCTGTTCTTCTACGCGCTCCCGGACGAGCTCGGCCAGAACCCCAACTGGCCCGCGATCGGCTACCCGGGTCCGGTCTCAGCGCCCCCGTCGCCCGAGCAGGCACCGAAGACGATCGCGGTGCTCGACGTGCAGGGCGAGTCGGAGACGCTCACGGCCGATGTGTGCGTGGTCGGCTCGGGCGCCGGCGGCGCGGTGATCGCGGCCGAGCTTCAGCAGGCCGGCAAGTCCGTGGTCGTGCTCGAGATGGGCGGTTACCGCAACGAAGCCGACTTCAAGCAGCTCGAGCTGCCGGGATCGTTCGAGCTGTATCTCGGTGGGGGACTGCTGAGCTCCGAGGACGGCTCGATCGCGATCTTCGCCGGTTCGACGCTGGGCGGCGGCACGGTCGTCAACTACATGAACTGCCTGCGCACCCCGCAAGCGATCCGGCGCGAATGGCAGGCGCATGGGATCGACGAGATCGCGGAGCCGAGCTACGACGGCCACATCGACGCGGTGATGGAGCGGATCGGGGCGACCGATGCCGCCACGACCCAGAACGCGCAGCACCGGTTGCTGATCAAGGCGCTCGATGCATCCGGCATGGCGCACCGCCCGATCGTCCGCAACGTCGACCCGACGTGCGACGACCCGCGCGTTTGCGGTTACTGCCTGAGCGGCTGCCAGAAGGGCTGCAAGCAGTCGACGATGAAGACCTACCTTCAGGACGCTTCGGACGCGGGCGCCCGGGCCGTCGTCGGCTGCCACGCCGACCGGATCGTGATCGGCTCCGACGGCCGCGCCGCCGGGGTGCAGGCAACCGTCACGCACGCCGACGCCTCGACCACCAGCCTGACCGTGCATGCGCCCACGGTGGTCGTCGCGGGCGGCGCGATCGAGTCACCGGCGCTGCTGCTGCGCTCCGGGATCGGCGGACCCGCCGCCGGCAAGCACCTGCGACTGCACCCGGCCGGGATCGTCAACGGCGTCTACGACGAGCCGATCGATCCGTGGGTGGGCCAGATTCAGTCGGAGGTCTCCGACCACTTCGCGAACTGCGCCGGCGAGCACGGATTCCTGTTCGAATCGGTCGGGGCGATGCCGGCGCTGTACGCCGCCGGCGTCCCGTGGCGCGACGGCGAGCAGCACAAGCGCGACTTCGCGCGCATCTTCCGGCACGTCGCCCCGTTCCTATCGGTCGCGCGCGACCACGGCGAGGGCGAGGTCGTGCTCGACGCCCACGGACAGCCGCTCGTCCGCTGGTCGCTGAGCGACGCCGTCGACCGAGACCTGTTTGTGCGCGCGACCGTCGAGCTCGCGCGCCTGCACGAGGCCGCCGGCGCGCCCGAGATCAGGACCCTGCATGAGGAGGAGATCTCCTGGCGGCGCGACTCGGGCGAGCCGTTCGAGGAGTTCGTCGCCCGGCTCGAAGCCGCACCCTACGGTCCCGCCGAGATCACGATCTACACCGCCCACCAGATGGGCTCATGCCGGATGGGCTCGGATCCGGGCGACTCGGTCGCCGACGGGCGCGGCCAGCTTCACGACACCCCGGGCGTGTGGATCGGCGACGCGAGCGCATTCCCGACCGCCCCGGGCGTCAACCCGATGGTGTCGATCATGGCGCTCGCGCGCCGAACGGCCGCGAACATCCTCGAGGCCTGATCCCACCCCGGAGCGCCCGATCAGCCACGCACCAGGTTTCGGACCTCCCGCAACGCCACCGGCAGCGTCGTGGTGTCGTAGCTGCGCGATGCCCTGACGTCGGCGATCATCCCCAGGCAGCGCTCGACTGCGGCCGCGTTGCGATGCCACCACGACTGGATGGCTGCCTCGCCGTCGACGTTCGGGCCGCCCGCCTCGAGCACGTCGTGCGTGAGCGCTCGGTGCAGGCTGAACAGGTCGTCGCGGAGCGCCGAGCGGGCGAGGGTCTGCCAGCGGTTCGCACGCGGAAGGTCGATGATCCGCTCGCGCAGCCAGTTCAGCTGCAGACGTGAGCCGAGGCCGAAGTGGATCGCCATCACGGTCTCGGGGCTGCGGTCGGTGGTGCGCGAGACCTCGACGATGTCGAACACGGACAGCAGCGACGGCAGCGCCGCGACGCGATGGGCCAGGTGCCCCGGCGCGCCCGCGGCAACCAGCGCGAGCACGCGGGCGTCGAACGCGTCGCGATCGGCGCCGTCGAGCACGTCGGGCAGCGCCGCGGCGAGCAGCTTCGCGCCGGCCTCGAAGTCGCGCAACGTCACCGCCACGTCGATCGCTCGCGGATGCGCGCGGACGAGCCAGCGGGTGGCGCGCTCGACCAGCCGCCTCCCTTCGATCAGCATCTCGAGCTGCACGTGGGCCTCGATCGTGTTGTCGAGCGCCTCGATCTCCGACCAGAACGAGCGCATCTCGAAGATCTCGCGCGAGACCGCGTAGCCGCGCGCGAGCAGCTGCGGCGAGGCGCCGGTCTCCTCGCCGAGCCGGAACGCGAACGTGGTCCCGGCGCGGTCGACGAGCTGGTTGGCGACGATCGTGGCGATGATCTCGCGGCGCAGGCGGTGGTTGCGCATCTGCCTGGCGTAGCGCTCGGGCAGCGGTGCGGGGAAATAGCGCTCGAGGTCGGCGCTGAGGTATGGGTCCTCGGGCAGATCCGACTCGAGCAGCTCGGTGTAGAGATTGATCTTGCACTGCGCCATCACGATCGCCAACTCCGGCGCGACCAGGCCCTGATGAGCCGACTTGCGCTCGCCGATCACCTCCTCGCTGGGCAGGTACTCGATCTCCCGGTTGAGCGCCGCGACCTGCTCCAGGTGCCGGATCAGACGCGCGTGGACGTCGACCATCTCGCCCGCCTGCGCGAGCGCGAGGCTCATCGCCTGGGTCTGGGTGTAACTCGCGTACAGGACGCCTTCGGCGACCGAGTCGGTCATCTCGAACAGCAGCTCGTTGCGCTGCTTCTCGGTCAGGTCCCCATCCTCGACCAGCGCGTCGAGCAGGATCTTGATGTTGACCTCGTGGTCGGAGCAGTTGACGCCGGCCACGTTGTCGATCGCGTCGTTGTTGATCCGTCCGCCCGCCAGCGCGTACTCGATCCTGCCGCGCTGCGTGAAGCCGAGGTTCCCGCCCTCGCCGACGACCCGGCAGCCGAGCTCGGCGCCATCGACCCGGACGGCGTCGTTGGACTTGTCGCCGGCATCGGCGTGGGTCTCGGTCGAGGCCTTCATGTAGGTGCCGATGCCGCCGTTCCACAGCAGATCGACGGGCGCGCGAAGGATCGCCCGGATCAGCTCGTTCGGCGACAGCTCGGCGGCGCCGATGCCGAGCACCTCAGCGGCCTCGGGAGAGATTGGGATCGACTTGGCGGTGCGCGGGAACACGCCGCCGCCCGGTGACAGCAGCGCCGGGTCATAGTCGCCCCATCCCGAGCGGGGCAGCTCGAACAGCCGCTTGCGCTCGGCGAAGCTCACCGCCGGATCGGGATCGGGGTCGATGAACACGTGCATGTGGTTGAACGCGGCGACGAGCTTGATGTGCTCGGACAGCAGCATCCCGTTGCCGAACACGTCCCCGGACATGTCCCCGATCCCGGCGACCGTGAAGTCGGTGCGCTGAATGTCCGTGGCGAGCTCGCGGAAGTGGCGCTTGACGGACTCCCACGCGCCGCGAGCGGTGATCCCCATCTGCTTGTGGTCGTACCCGTGCGAGCCACCGGAGGCGAACGCGTCCCCGAGCCAGAACCCGTAGTCGGCCGCGACGCCGTTGGCGATGTCCGAGAACGTCGCCGTGCCCTTGTCCGCCGCGACCACGAGGTACGGGTCGTCCTCGTCGTAGCGCACGACCCGATCCGGCGGCACGACATCCTTTCCGACGATGTTGTCGGTCAGGTCGAGCAGCCCGCGGAGGAACATCCGGTAGCACGCGATCGCCTCCTCGAGCAGCGACTCGCGGCCGGCGTTCTCGGGCGGATGCTTGAGCACGAAGCCGCCCTTGGAGCCGACCGGCACGATCAGCGCGTTCTTGACCATCTGGGCCTTCATCAGGCCGAGGATCTCGGTGCGGAAGTCCTCCTTGCGGTCCGACCAGCGCAGCCCGCCGCGCGCCACCCGCCCCCCACGCAGATGCACGCCTTCGACCCGCGGCGAGTAGACAAAGATCTCGAACCGGGGCCGCGGCAGCGGCAGCAGCGGCAGCAGCGAAGGGTCCAGCTTGAACGACAGAAACGGCCGCGGCGATCCGTCCTCGGACACGCGGAAATAGTTGGTCCGCAGCAGCGCCCGCATCGTCGACAGGAAGCTCCGCAGGATCCGGTCCTGGTCCAGGCTCGGGACCGAATCGATCGCCGCCTCGATCTCGCTCTCGAGTCGCTCGGCCTGCGCCGGGTCGCGGCGCTCGGGGTCGAAACGCGTCAGGAACAGCTTCACGAGCAGGGTCGCGATCTCGGGGTGCGCGACGACCGTGCGTTCGGTGTAGCGGTCCGAGAACGGGATTCCGGCCTGGCGCAGATACTTCGCAATCGCGCGGATGATCGTCACCTCGCGCCCGCTCAGATTCGCCCGCAGGACCAGGCCGTTGAGGCCATCGTCCTCGAACTCGCCGCTCCAGACGCCGAGAAACGCGTCCTGGAACAGCTCGCGGACGCCGTCGATGTCCTCCGCCTCGCTCTGGAGGCCGAAGTCGTAGATCCACATCGTGTCCGAGCCGTCGGGAGCGATCTCGTAGGGACGCTCCTCGACGACGTGCGCGCCCATGTGCTCGAACGTCGGCAGGACGTCGGACAGCGACACGCTCGCGGCGCTGAACAGCTTGCAGCGCATCTGCCCCTGGTCCGCCTCGAGCGGCCGGTACAGGCTCATGATCGGCTGCCGGTTCTGCGCGAGCTCCTCGAGCCTGCCGAGGTCGCCGACCGCCGAGCGAGCTACCCAGTCGTCCCGGTAGGCAGGTGGAAAGGCCTGCGCGTAGCGGCGGTAGAGCTTGGTCCCCTGATCCTCGCCGTGCTCTTCGATCAGCGCCTCGCGCAGATCATCGCTCCAGGCGCGGGTCGCGTTCGTGAGCTGCGCCTCGATCTCGTGCACGTCGTAGCCGTCTCGGATCCCATCCGCGGCTTGGATCACGTAGTGCAGACGGACGAGCACCGACTCGCTGCGCTGCAGCGTCCAGTCGAGCGCAGTGCCGCCGAACGCGTCCTGGAGGATCCTGCCCACCCGCTCGCGGTTCTCGGTGTTGAAGCGCTCGCGCGGCACGCACACCAGACACGAGACGAACCGGTCGAGGGCGTCGCGACTGACAAACACGCGCAGCCGCCGACGCTCGCCGAGCCCCAGAATCCCGATCGCGATCTCGAACAGTTCGTCGACGTCGATCCGGAACAGCTCCTCGCGCGGGTAGGACTCGAGGATCTCGATCAGCGCCTTGTCGTCGTGGCTGTGCGGCGGAAACCCCGCCCGCCCCAGGACGGCCTCGACCTTGCCGCGCAGGAGCGGGATCTCCCGTGCGCTCGCTTTGTACATCGTCGTCGTGTAAAGCCCCAGGAAACGGTCCTCGCCGACCACCTGCCCGTCGGCTCCGAACCGCTTGACGCCGATGTAGTCGAGGTATGCGGGCCGATGGATGGTCGCGCGGGAATTGGCCTTGGTGAGCACCAGCGGCTCGGGCGCAAGCGCCAGCGCGCGGGCCTTGGGATCCATTCGCGCGTAGGGCGTGGCGGCGGCGCCGCGCAGGATCCCCAGGCCCGAGCCCGGGATCGCCTTCAGCGCCGTCTGCTCGCCGTCACCGGTGATCTCGTAGCCGCGGTAGCCGAGAAATACGAAGCTGCCGTCGGCGACCCACTCGAGGAACGCCTGCGCCTCCCGTGTCTCGGCGGCCTCGATCGGCGGTGGGCGATCGCCGAGCTCGGTCGCAAGCGCGCGCGCCCGGGCCCGCATCAACCCCCAGTCCTCGACCGCGGCCCGCACCTGAACGAGGACGTCGGTGATCCGCTGCTTCAGTTGCGCGAGCAACTCGGGATCAGGTTCGCGCACCACCTCCGCGTGCAGCACCGACTCGGCGATCGCATCGGGCGCGTCGACGCCAGGCTCGAGCACGTCGAGCAGGTTGCCCTCCTCGTCGCGCCGAACCCGGACGACCGGGTGGATCACGAGGTTGATCCCGTAGCCGGAACGGGCCAGTTCCATCGTCACCGAGTCGACGACGAATGGCATGTCGTCGCTGACGATCTCGAGCACGGTGTGGTGGGACTGCCATCCGTGCTGTTCGAACTCCGGGTTGTAGACGTGGATGTTGGCGGCGCCGGGTGGGCGGTGTTGGGCGAGATTCCAGTGCGCCACCGCCGCTCCATAGAGGTCCAGCTGGCTGCGCTCGGCGAGGTCCTCGGCCGGCACCCAGTGGTAGTACTGGCGCACGAATACCTCGCACGCCGGTGCCTGCTGGTCGGACAACCGGTCGCGGACCCGGGCGCAAACGGTGTCGATCAGCTTCGATTCGACGTCCGCCGCCTTCAACGCCATCCGTATTTGCCCTCCTCCTTCGTTGCACGACCGCGCGCTGGGAGCGTACTCTGCGGCCGAGCAATCGTCAGGCGTAGCGCCACGGGCGTACTTTTCGCGTCGAGGTCCGTCAACAGATGAGAGGCGTGGCATCGGCCGGCGCAGGATGCCAGCAAGGACTCAGGATGAAGCTGCTTCCGAGAACACCGACCGCAACCGCCGGGGGTTGAGCCCCGAGCTTGGACGCGCTCGCGCCGATTCAACGCGCTCGTCTTCCGGTGCCGCGGCGACTGCTGCGGCTACGTTCGGATGCCGTGCTCGCGGAGCGTTTCCTCGCCGGCGACGAGACCGCGTTTGCAGTGCTCTACGAGCGCCACCGGGCCAGCGTGCTGGCCGTCTGCATCGGTGTGCTCGGATCCCGCGACGACGCCGAGGATGCGACGCAGGAGACGTTCGCGACGCTCGCCGTGTCGCTGCGCGACAAGCCGCCGCGTGAGCTGCGGCCATGGTTGGCGCGCGTCGCCCGCAACGCCGCGATCGACCTCGCCCGCCGCCGGCGGATCCGTGGCACGCCGGCCGACGAGATCCCCGAACCGGCGGTCGCGGCCGGAAACGCGATCAACGATGAGCTGGAGTCGGTTATGGCCGGGATCAGGGAACTGCCGGAGTCCCAGCGCTCGGCCCTGCTGCTGCGCGAGCTGGCGGGCTACTCCTACCAGGAGATCGCCGTCGTGCTCGAGATCGATGAGCGTTCCGTCCGAGGGCTGATCGCTCGGGCGCGAATCGGCCTGCGCACCTACCGCGAGGCGACCGAGCTGTCGTGCGCGACCGCGCGCGCGGCGCTCGCGACCGAGCCGGACGGCCGTCCTCGCGACAAGACCGTGCGGCGGCACATCCGCGGCTGCGCGTCATGCCGGTCATACCAGCGGGCGCTACGAGCCGACTCGCGCGCCCTGCGGGGCGTGGTACCGACGGGCAGCAGCGGCTTCGCAGGCGGCGGCGCGCTGGTCGGCGGGCTGGCCGCCAAGGGCGCCGTTGCCGGCGGCGTGTTGACACAGCTGACGGCGGCGTGCGCTGTATCGGTGTGCGCGGTCGGCGGGATCGTGCTGCTGGCGCCGCATGCGCACATGCACGGGCCGGTGCCGGTTCGTGGCCCAGCTGCGCCGGCGCGGTCCGCCGGCAGCGCGGGGCGGTCCGGTGGCGGCGCGGGATCGTCCGCCGGGGGCGCGGGAGCGTCCGCCGGCGGCGTGACCGTTGGCCGGCTGGAGTCCGGCGGTTACAGCCGCTCGGCGGCCGGAGACGACCGGTCCGGCGCCGCGGGCTCGATCGGCAGCCAGAGCGATGGTCGCTCGCCGCGACTGTTCGCGGCCAGGTCCGCACCCGAGACGGTGTCCGCGACCAAGCTGGGCGGGGCGCCTGCGGGCAGCAGCGTGGCTGAATCGCAGACCACCACGACGCCGTCCGCGCAGCTGTCCCCGCCTGCGGGCACAGCGACCAATGGACCGGCGCCGGCCGGCGGCGGCGCCGGCGGCTCGCGGGCGGGCGGCGGGCGGGTCCGCAGCCGCGACGAGGCTCCGAGGCTCGCCGGCGGCGGTAACGACAGCGGCGGCTTGCCGGGCGCGACGGGCGTAGGTGCGAGCGGAGGCGGTGGCGGTGGCTCCGGTTTGGTCGGTGCCGGTGGCGGCGGCGGCGGTGGCGCCGATTTGGTGGGTGCGGGTGGCGGCGGTGGCGGTGGCGCCGGTTTGGTGGGTGCGGATGGTGGCGGCAGTTCGGTCGCCGGCGCGGCCGGTGGCGGTGCGGAGGTCGGTGGTGACAGTGGCGGTTCCGAGGTCGCGGATGCGGGTGGCAGTCAGGCCGGCGGTGCGACCGGTGGTACCAACGGTGGCGCCCAGTCGTTGGGCGCTGCCGGGAGCGGTGGCCAACCGGTTCCCGATCCACCGTCCGATCGGACGCCAGCCGCCGGCGGCGGTCCGGCCCAGGGTGGCGGCGTTGCTGGTGGCGGCGTGGCAGGCGGCGGCGTGGCAAGTGGCGGCGTAGCAAGTGGCGGCGTAGCAAGTGGCGGCGTGGCAGACGGCGGCGTGGCAAGTGGCGGCGGAGGAAGTGGCGGCGTGGCAAGTGGCGGCGGCAGCCTGGAGGGGCGTCCGGGGGCGCACTCGCACCCCGCCGGCTAGCGCTCCAACGGCCCAGCGATCCCTTGACACGTCTACGAACATATGTTCGTGACGAGCGACGGGAACCCCTACGCCAGGTTTCGGCGCGCGCTCGAGACCGGTAACGAGGCCCTCGTGACCGCCGCCGCGCTGGAGTTGCCCTGGATCGCGCTGGACGACGCGCTCCGCATCTGCCTGGTGCTCCGCGGCAGCGACCCCGACCGCTACGAGCGAGCCGCGGTCCGCTGGCTGGGACGGTTCGCGCTCGAGGCCCGCAACGCCACGATCGACGATCTCCGCCAGGCCGCGAACGCGCTCGATACGCTTCCCGACCGCGCGAGCGAGGCGATGGAGCGACTCCAGCGCCTTTGCGTCGCGCGCGGGGTCGCGTGAACAGGCCGGAAACGGCGCAGCTGGTGGCTGCGCGAGGCGCTCGCGGCCGGCGACGAGGCGCCGCCGCCTACGACCTCGGATAGTGATACGTCTGCGTCTGCGTCACCTTCGCCGCGAGCTTGCCGTCGTCGCGCGTCACCGCGATCTCGACCACGATCAGCGTCCGCCCCCGGTGCAGCGGGCGGGTGGTGGCGGTGATCCCGCCGGCGGCCACCGCTCGCAGAAAGTTCGTCTTCGACTCGATCGTGGCGGTTCCGAAGGCGCCGTCGGGAATGTTGAGCAAGGCGCACACGCCGCCGCATTCGTCCGCGAGCGACATGATCGCGCCGCCGTGCATGATGCCCCCGGCCGTGCACCGCTCGGGTGACCACTCGAGGCGGCCGCGGACGAGGTCACTGGTCGCCTCGAGCATCTGGATCCCCAGCAGGGCGGTGAACGGCATCAGCTCGTCGAGGTTGTCGAGGTCGATGTGCTCAGGCGCCACGGGAGCGAGGACGATCGCACAAAGCCGGAGAGGCGTGCGGACCCCCGGCGGGTCCGCACGCGCGCCGGTCAGTGCCAGCGAGCCAGATGCATGACCTGGGAGGTCTTCTGGCCGCTGGTCGTGGTCACCGTGACGGTGACCTGGAGCAGGCTGGGACTCCGCAGCAGCTTCCTGCCACCTGCGCTCAGCTGCATGTTCTGGAAGCCGCCGTTGGAGGCTCCGACGGTGAAGTTCCGCTGCCCGACGATCGTTCCGTTGTGGGACAGGGTGATGTGACCGACGCAGCTCGTCTGGCCGCCGAAACAGCCGATCACGACGCCGATCGTCCCGCCGGGTGAGACGAACCCCATCCTCCCGAGCACGGCGGTCCGGGAGGGGATCACCGCCGGGCCGGCCGTCTTGACGGTCCTGTCGGCCCCGTATGAGATGCCGCCGGAGCTCTGCGCGACCAGCCGGTAGTGGTAAATCGTGCTCGAGACCAGGCCGGTGATATCGACGTGCACCGCGACGCCGCCGGTGCCCGAGCCCGCGCCTGCGGGTGGAGTCTGGAGGCCGTACGAGGCCGTAGTGCCGAACTGGAAGTAGAAGCTCGTGCTCCTACCCTGGGGAGTGACGACGCCGTTCAGCGTCAGCGAGCTGTCAGTGACGTCGCTCGGCGCGCCGGTGGAGACCACCGGTGGCGTCGTCGTGGTGAAGGTCTGGTCGTTGCCGAGGGCGGTGCCGCCGGCGCTGACCGCCACCACGCGGAAGTGGTAGACGGTGCTCGACGCGAGCCCGCCGACGCTCGCGCTCGCCGACAGACTGGCAGTCCCCGCGCCGGCGTTGACCGGCGCCGTCTCGTAGCCGTACGCGGTCGTCGTCCCGTACTCGAAGTAGTAACTGGTGGTCTGGCCCGACGGGTTGACGGTGCCGTTCAGCGTTGCCCCCGCCTGGCCGACGCTCGTCGCTGATTTGGTGCTCACGACGGGGGCGGCGCTGACCGCCGGCGGGGCCGCCGCGGCACCGGTAGCCAACACGATCGCGATCGTCGCAATTGTCACGACGAGCGGTACAAGGGCGTAGCGTTTGATGCGCACGGCTACTCCTTTTCGTTGGTGTCTTTGAACTGAGGAACAGTTCCGTCCCCCGGGAGTTCCGGCAGCGTCGGAATGCTGACCGGATCCGTTACTGCGGTGGTGTCGACGCGGGTCCCGGCGCCGGGTGGACCGGCAGCATCACCGGCGGGCGCGGCGACTGGTTGAAGTCGAAGTCGTTGATCAGATTGCCAAGGATCGGCTCGCTCTCGCGCACGTCCGGCCGCGGGTCGGGCCGGCCGTCGGTGGCGGGATTGAGCCGCTGGTCGCCGAGGAAGTCATCCTCGATGAACTTGTTGTAGGCGTCATGGCTGAGGATCTGGTGGTCGATGTATCCCTGCTTCGCATATGGGCTGATCACGATCCCCGGCACCCGCAGCCCGTAGCCGTTCTTATCGACGATCGGTGGCACAACATGGTCGTAGAACCCACCCCAGTCATCCCACGAGAGGAAGATCGCGGTGCTGTTCCAATCGCGGCTCTGCATGATCGTGTTCACCAGCCCGGTTACGTATGTCTGACCAGTGCTGACCAGCGCCGGCGGATGCTCGGAGACGGTCCCGTTCGGCACGATCCACGAGACCGCCGGCAGGGTGCCCGCCTGTGCGGCGGCGAAGAAGTCTGAAAGTGACTGGATATTCCCCAGTTGGCCATCCTGGTAGACGTCCGTGAACGACGGCAGCGGGTTCCAGATTCCGGGTGTCTGTGCCCCTTGCTGGACGGGGGCGCAGGTCATCGCGCTGTCGTTCTCGCAGTCCGGTTCGGTTCCCTTGAAGACGTAGTAACCCCAGCTCACGTTCTGCTTGTGCAGCAGATAGGTGACGTCCGTCCACGCGTAGTGGAGCAGCCCGTCCGAGGGGCCGTTGATCCCGGTCGCCGAGAACCAATCCGCGGTCGGGTTCTGCAAGGCGCCGTGACACGAGGAGGGCTTGAATGGGTTCGTGCACGCCGCCGACCACTCGGAGACCTCGTACAGGTGCGCGGGCAGGCTCCACGAGGAGTTCGGCTCGAACATGTGGTCCTGGAGGACGAAATCCTCCGCGTATGTCCAGTAGTTGGGAATCTCCCGCGCGTCGTGGTAGCCCATCACGTCGACGCAGTTGGCTTGTCCATCCTCCTGGCAGGGGCTGCAGTTCGGGTCGGTTGTCGTGCAGCCTTGCCCCTGTTCGGCCTGGCCCACGAAACCGTCCATGTTGCCACCGTCGATGTCCGCGGCGGCGTTGGCGGCGCCGTGCGGACCACCGTAGTTCAGATCGGCGGAGTCGTGGAACGGAACGACGCAGCCACCGTTCAGCGGATCCGGCACGCACACGCCTGGTGGAATCCCGTCGGCGCCGGGGTAAGTCCCGAAGTAGCTGTCGAACGAACGATTCTCCTGCATGATGATGACGACGTGCTTGATCTTGTGAATGCCGGTGTCGGGGGCGATCTTGATCGTCAGCGGAGGCGACATCGACTGGACGTTGCGCGGATCCTGGGGAAGAACCGCGCGCCATTGCGCGCTTCCTGTGGCGGTGAACAGGTGGTTGACCGAGAAGGCCGAGCTTCTGCTCAGACGCGGGCTCACGACCGTCTGCCAGGCCTTGCCGGCGCGCCGCTGGAGCAGCACGCGCTGACCCGGATGCCGCGGAACGACCTGGCCGCTGAGCGTCTGATGGTCGCCCGAGACGGCGAATGTGGCGGTGCTCGCCAAGGTCACGACCGCCTGGACGCGCTCGCTGACGGTCGGGCTGTGCAGCGCCCCCGCGGTCGCGAACCATTCCCGATTCGTGACCACGGCGCCCGATGACACCTGGATCCGGTAGCTCCCGGACGCGTTCGTGCGCGAGCGGGCGACAGGGGCGAACCCGTGTTGCCCGGCCAGCTCGCGCCAGAGCACGATCGTGATCCCGCACCTGCGCACGCGCGGCCCGAGACCCGACAACTGACCCGTGATCGTGACCGGTGCGCCGGCAGCGGCCGGGTCAGGCCCGACCACGATCGACAGGCTGGTCGGGGCGAGCTGAACGCCCTGCGCCTTCGGGCAGTGCCCGACGCCGACCACCGGCTTGTACGCGCCGGCGCCGGTCTGCGGCGCGGTTCCGCCTGAGCCTGTTGCGAGCGCAACGGCGACGCCCCCCAGCACTAGCGAGGCGGTAACTCCGACCAGGAGCGCACAAATCTTCGTGGTAGGACGAACCACGCGCTACCCCAAACTAACCCGTGGACAGGCGGCGAGTTGCGGTCGCGGCGAGCGCCCGACGCTCACGAGAACGGCGGATGCAGCGGCAAAATCTCCGGCGGCCGGGGCGGCTGGCTGAAGTCGAAGTCATTGCGCAGGTCGCCGAGCAGCGGCTCGTTCTCGCGCACGTCCGGGCGCGGATCGGGACGGCCGTCGGTCGCCGGATCCAACCGCTGACCGCCGAGAAAGTCGTCCTCGATGAACTTCAGGTAGGCGTCGTGGCTGAGGATCTGGTGGTCGATGTAGCCCTTCCTGGCGTACGGACTGATCACAAGTCCGGGAACGCGCAGCCCGTACCCGTTCTGATCGACGCGCGGCGGTCCGACGTGATCGTAGAAGCCGCCCCAGTCGTCCCAGGATAGGAAGATCGCGGTGCTGTCCCAGTCGGGGCTGCGCATGATCGCGTTGATCAGCCCCGTGACGTACGCCTGACCCCTGGTGATCAGCGCCGGCGGGTGCTCGGACACACGGTCGTTGGGGATGATCCACGCGACCGCCGGAAGATCGCCACGAGCTGCTGCGGCGTAGAAGTCGTCGACCGACTGGATGTCGTCGAGCTGACCGTCCTGCTGCACGGTCGTGAAGTGGGGCAGGGGATTCCAGATTCCGGGCGTCTGGGCCGCCTGCGGTAGCGGCGTGCAAGTGATCGCGGAGGCGTTCTCGCAGTCGGGCTCGTCGCCCTTGACCACGTAGTAGCGCCAGCTGACGCCATAGCGGTGCAGGAGATAGGTGATGTCGGTCCAGTCGTAGAACGGACCTGGCTTGTCTGCCCTCGCCGCCCGCTCGGCGGGCGTTCCGTAGTCGTGCGGCAACCCCGACGTGACGGGGTCGTTGACGCACCTGAACGGCACGCCCGGGACCGGACAGTAGGCCGACCAGGCGGAGACCTCGTACAGGTGTGCGGGCAGGCTCCACGAGCTGACCGGCGAGAACATGTGGTCCTGGAGCACGAAGTCGCGAGCGTAGGTCCAGTAGTTGGGGATCTCGCGGGCGTCGTGGTAGCCCATCACATCCGTGCACGAGACCTGGCCCAGGCGGCAGATGCGGCCGCAGCTGGGGTCGTTTGCCGCGCACACGCCTCCGTGCTCCGCCTGGTCGATGAACCCGTCCATCCTGCCGCCGTCGATGTCCGCCGCCGAGTTGGCGAAGCCGTGCGGCCCGCCACGATCGCGGTCGCGGCTGTCGTGGTAGGGGTAGACGCACAGCCGCGCGACGAGGTCGGGCACGCACACGGTCGGTACGCCGTTTTTCATCGGGATCCCATCGGCGCCCGGGAATGTCCCGAAGTACGAGTCGAACGACCGGTTCTCCTGCATGATGATCACTACGTGGCGGATCTTGTGGATCCCGATCAGGTCGCAGGCCGTGCCGGTGCACCCGCCCGTGGGAATGCTCGGCGCGGCCGGCGCCGGCCCGTGCCCAGAGCCCACCGACGAGCGCGACGAATCGCTCCCGCTCAATTGCACCGCGCCCCACGCCGCCGCCGCGAGCACCAAACCGGCGATGATCGACAACACCAGCGTACGGCCGGCGAGCGGCCTGCTCGGAGCGCCGGGCTCGGGATTGCCCCGCCTGCTCAGCATGTAGGTGGTCATTCTGCCTTGCGGGTGTCCGCCTCCGCGCCCCGGTGCCTTTCTCCGATGTCGGCCTGAACCCCGACCGATCGCTCGTCTGGCGGAGATAATTGCACCTGTCGCGGCCGCTCGCGACGGGGGCCGTCCCGACCTGAGCGACGGGCGCCGCAACATTGATGCAGGTTGCGTGTTTGTTAGGGTAAATAGTGAACGCGGGGATGAACCGTGCTCGGATGGCCCGGGAGGGCGAGTCGGGCCTAACCAGAGGATGGTCGCGATGAGATTCAGTAGGACCTTCGCTCCAATGGTTATCTGCAGCGCCCTCGCTGCGGCCGCGCTCGCTCCGGCGGCTGCCACAGCGACGCCAGCGATTGGCGCCTACACGACAAGGGGTGCGTACACGTTCGTTTCAGCCCCGAACCTTCACCCCCCGAAACTGCACACCGATGTGCCGACCGTCAGCAGCAAGCTGGCGCCCGGCTATTTCATGACGACCAACTTCAAGAACCTCACCTCGGCGCTGCCGATGGTCGGCGAAGGCGGTCCGCTGATTCTCGACAGTCACCTGCAGCCGGTGTGGTTCGATCCAATTGGCACAAACGTGGTCGGCAGCAACCTGAGGGCCCAGATGATGGACGGCAAGCCGGTGCTGAGCTGGTGGCAGGGCGTGATCAGCAGCACCGGCGCGACCACCAGCGGGGAGGACGTGGTCGTCGACCAGCACTACCGCACGGTCGCGACGCTGAAGGGCCAGCACGGCTGGGTGATCAGCACCCACGAGATGCTGATCAGCGGCCACGACGCCTGGGTGACCTCGTACAAGAACGTGCCGTTGGATCTCGCGCCGTACGGCGGCCTGACGAACGGCGTCCTCACAGACGCCGCCGTGCAGGAGTACAACCTAGAGAACGGTCAGCTGCTCGAGACTTGGGATGCGCTGCAGCACATCCCCTTGACCTTGTCGGAGACACACCCGTCCCCGGTCGCGGGACCGACCGGCCCGATCCCATGGGACGCGTATCACGTCAACTCGATCCAGCTCCAGGGCAACGGCTCGTTCCTCGTATCGATGCGAAACACCTGGGCGGCTTACATGGTCGGGGCCACGGGCGCGATCGAATGGACGCTGGGCGGCAAGGACAGCAGCTTCGCGCTGCCTCTGAACGCACAGTTCCAGTGGCAGCACGATCTCGAGCTGCATCCCGGAAACATTGTCAGCGTGTTCGACGACGCCTGCTGCGCGATCACCGGTCCGGGGACGTTCGGGCCGCCGAGTGGGCCGTCGCGTGGACTGGTGCTGAAGCTCAACCCGAGCACCCACACTGGAGCGCTGGTCTCGCAGTACGAGCACGGCAGTAACTTCAACGCCGCGTTCCTTGGCGACATGCAACTGCTCCCAGACGGCAACGTGCTCGTCGGATGGGGGTCGCAGCCGTACTTCTCCGAGTACACCAAGTCGGGCAAGCTGCTGCTGGACGCTGTGTGGCCGGCCCCGAACGTCAACTACCGCGCGTACGTGCAGTCGTGGGTCGGTAAGCCGTTCTTCTCGCCCAGCGGCGCGGCTCGCAGCAGCCACGGCAAGGCCACCGTGTACGCGAGCTGGGACGGCGCCACGCTCGTCGCCGGCTGGAACGTGCTGGCCGGGCCGGGGCCCAAGCACCTGACCGTGGTCGCCCACCGCGCCAAGAACGGCTTCGAGACGGTGATCCCGCTCGGCGTCAACTACAAGTCGTTCAAGGTCCAGGCGCTCGACGCGCACGGGCACGTGCTCGGTACCTCGAAGAGCTTCTCGGTGCCGAAGGCGCACGCTGCCCCGGGCCCGCCTGGGTTTTATTGAGTCGGCTGACGGTTGCCGGGCATCGTGGTGGCGGTCGGTAGGGCGTCATTTGCAGTCGCGGTAGCGGCGCTGCTGTCGGCCGCGCTGTTGCTGCCCGCGCCGCCGGCGCAGGCCGCGACCGCGCCGGTCGCCGTGTTCCCGATCCCGAACACGCGCTACAACCTGCTCGGCAGCCAGATCGCATTCCGCGGCATTCCCGCGAGCGCGATCGGCCCGATCGCGGTGACCGGCTCCAAGACCGGCCCGCACAGCGGTCGGATCGAAGCCGATTCCGACGGCGACGGCGGCAGCTTTCTGCCGGACAAGCCGTTTGCACCCGGTGAGCGGGTGACGGTGGCCACCCAACTGGATGTCGTCGGCGTCACCGGCGGGACATACAGCTTTCAGATCGCGCAACCGGCGGTGCCGATTCCGTACAACCGGCTGCCGCTGGTGCCGGCGGGCTCAAACGGCGTCGAGCACTTCCTCTCCCGACCCGACCTCCAGCCCGCTGCGTTGACCGTGACCAAGAACACAACGCCGGCATCGAACGGCGACATCTTCCTCGCGCCGCAGTTCGGACCCGCGCAGGACGGACCGATGATCCTCGACCCCTCCGGCCAGCTGATCTGGTTCGACCCGTTTCCAGTTGGCGCCAACACCCTGATCACCGACTTTCGCGAGCAGCAGCTGTTCGGCCAGCCGGTCCTGACCTGGTGGCAGGGAAACACCAACGCCGGCACGGGCCGGGGAGAGGGCGTGATCCTCAACAGCGCCTACCAGCGGATCGCGGTGGTGCACGCCGCCGAGGGTCTCGACATGGACCTGCACGAGTTTCTACTCACCCCGAATGGTGACGCGTACTTCGCCGTGGACTCGCCGGTCCACGTCCCGGGGGTCTCGAAGACCACGATCGACTCGGTGATCCAGGAGGTCGACATCAGGACGGGCCTGGTGCTGTTCGAGTGGCACGCGCTTGACCACGTCGGCCTGAACGAGTCGGACTTCAGCCCCCGCTCGTCAGCCAATCCGTTCGATCCATTCCATCTCAACTCGATCTCGCTCGACCACGACGGCAACCTGATCGTCTCGATGCGCAACACCTCGGCCGTCTACAAGATCGACCACACGACCGGTCAGATCATCTGGCGCCTGGGCGGCAAGCGCTCGAGCTTCAAGATGGGCAAGGGCACCACCACCTGGGAGCAGCACAACGCGATCGTCCAGCCGGACGGCACGCTGACGCTGTTCGACGACGGCGCCGGCCCTCCGGTCGTGCACCAGTTCTCGCGCGGGATCCGCGAGCGGCTGGACACGAGGAAGATGACCGCGACGCTCGTCCAGGAGTACGACCACTCGCCGAAGCTCTCGGCCGACTTTGAGGGGTCGGTGCAGTTGCTGCCCAACGGCGACGTGTTCCTCGGCTGGGGGCAGCAACCGTATTTCTCCGAGGATACGGCGACCGGAGCGCAGGTTTTCGACGCCCATTTCAACGTCCCGACCTCGAGCTACCGCGCCTACCGGTTCCAGTGGAGCTCGCAACCGCCGACGCAGCCGGCGTTGGCGGCGGCGCCGAACGGGGACGGCAGCGTGGGCGCCTACGCGAGCTGGAACGGCGCGACCGACGTCGCGTCCTGGCGGGTGCTCGCCGGTACCGGCTCGGCCGCGAGCCAGCTCGTCACGGTAAGCGGCGCGGCCAGGAATGGGTTCGAGACCCGGATCGACGCCTATAGCGCGGCGCCGGATTTCGCCGTCCAGGCGATCGGCTTCTCGGGACAGGTGCTGTCGACCTCGCCCGTCGTCGCGAGTCCGCCGCGGATCGGAGCCTATGGTCACAGCGCGTTCGTGTCGCCCACCGGATTCGTCGGCCTGCCCGTCGGCTGCTTCACCGGACACCCGTGCCACCTCGTGACGACCGTGTCCGTCGGCCGGGCCATCATCGCTCGGACCAACGTCGAGTCGATCGGCGCGAACGGCAACGGGCTCGTCTACTTCCGCCTCTCCCCCGCCGGCCGCAACAGGCTCGCACACGGCAACCGCCTCTCGGCTCAGGTGAGCATCCGGGACTCTTCGGGGGTAGCCGCCGGCACTTCCGTGGACCTGATCCCGTTCAGTACGCGCGGCCGGACACCGCCTTCACACGCCACCCGATCGGGCCCGTTCCAGGTCGTCGGCCCGATCGATTTCGTCAACTCCCACGGGGTCGGGGGCATCCTCGCCGGCTGCCGCTCGACGGCGCTCTGCGATGTGGCGACGACGGTTTCCGTCGGGCGAACGGCGATCGCCCGGACCGGACGGGAGTTTCTCGGCGCCGGCGAGTTCGGTTACCTGTTCTTCACACTGACCTCGGCCGGACGGACGATGCTGGCCCGGGCGCCGGGCAATCAGTTGAGCGCGCAAGTGACCCTGGCGGGCGGCGGCGCCACCGCCTCGGCCCAGCTCGCGCTGGCCCGCTACGGCTGATCGGCGGCCGCCGAGGCCCGGATCGCACCCCGACGATACGAGTCCGCGCCCCGGCGGACGCGACCGCTACTCTGACGCTGCTCGCGAGTTAAGGTGTCACGTGTTTCGATTCAGGCGGGCGGGCGCGACAGGCGCAGTCCTCGCCGCCGTGGTCATGGGAGCCGCCTCGATGCCAGCGCCAGCGAGCGCTGCCTCCCTGCTGACGACGAACAACACGCCGTTCCCGCGCAGCGCGGTGATCTCCGGCGCAAGCTGGACCAGTCCTCGCCACGGGCCGCCGGGCAACCAGTGGGGCGACATCCTCCCGACGCCGTGGGCGGACGACAACAACCTCTACGTGCTGATGGACGACGGCGGTACCGGGGCTCCCCAGGGACACCTGTGGCGCAACTCGTTCGCCCGGATCACCGGCACGCCGGGGAAGCTGAAGCTTCAGCGGATCGGCGCCTCGCCGCCGCCGGCGACGTGGTCACAGATCGACCACAACCGCGCACTCTGGACTGGTCCCCTCGGCTCGTACTACTCGACCGGATTCGCGATCGTCGACCACGTCTTCTACGCGACCCAGGTCAACGACTGGAACTGGAACGCGAACGGGCCCTTCCAGGGCCTTACCGGGATCGCCTACTCGACCAACCACGGTCAGACCTGGTTCTTCCCCCGAATACCGTTCTCGGGCACGATCGGCAACCTCAACTGGGTGCAGTGGGGGCCGGACGAGTCGGCCCCGGACGGTTACGTGTACGCGATCGCCAGCGAGCGCGAGTTCAACGCCAGCACGCTGATCCTCGGGCGCAGCCTCCCCAACATCACCGACATGATCAACCCCGCCGACTGGCAATGGGCGTCGGGGTGGGCACCCGGACCGAGCGGCGGGCAGCCGTGGCCGGTCTGGACCAACTCGATCGTTCAGGCGCAGCCGATCATGACCTGGCAGAACCACATCACCTACCCACGGATGACCTACGACGCGGGGATCCACCGCTACCTGCTCACGTTCACGTTCTCCTACGGCGCCACGCCGCCGGGGATCTGGCAGTACGGCTCGGAGCTGGAGATCCTCGAGGCGCCGCATCCCTGGGGACCGTTCTCGTTCGTCGCGCGAAACCCGTATTTCGGGCCCGCCAACGCCTATGACCCGGCGTTTCCGGTCAAGTGGATCAGCCGCAACGGGCAGGACCTGTGGATGATCTTCGCTGCCAACTTCGACGGTTGCGGGCCACATCTGGACTGTGCGGCGGCGTATGGCTTCAACTACCAGCGAATCCATCTCACGCTCGCGCGGGCGTCGGCACGCGACGCACGCGACGCACGCGCAGCGCCACACGTGTCCGCCAAGCCGCCGCCGCCACCGCCCCAGTGGCGCGGCCTGCCCGCGACGCCACCGGCGCACATCGTCCCGCGCCTGTACCTGAAGCCGGAGCTGCCGCCACGGTCTTGACGGGCGGTGCCATCAAGCGAGCGCCGCCGGCGGCCGATTACCGCAGACAACGTGAGCGACGCCACTGCTGCCAACGACAGGCTTGCCCAGCGGAACGATGAATCGCCGGCCGGCGAGCCATTGCCCAAGCGCGTACTGATCGTCGACGATAAGCCGAATCTGCTCGAGAGCCTGAGGGATGCGCTGGATTCCTACCAGCGGCCGTGGCGGGTCGACTTCGCCGCGGGCGGCGATGCCGCGCTGGCGGCGCTGGCTGACGAACCGGCTGACGTCGTAATCGCGGACATGCAGATGCCCGGGTAACACCAGGGTGATCGGCAGCGCGTGGTGGCGCTTTAGGGCGCTTCTGCTGCTTTGAGTGGGTGCTGGGTGAGGGTCTCTCGCTCGGTGGCGCGAACGTCGTTGTCGGCTTTACCCCCCGCCGCCGGGGAGCGCCCCGACCTCCGGGCAAGACGGGAGCGAGCGCACGCAGGGGTCAGTAGACCCTGAAAGACATGCTCAACTTCCCAAACCCGACTGCATGCCGGCGGTTTGGGAAAGTGAGCATGACTATCGTGCTCAACTTCCCGGACCCGAGCCGGGCGATCCGATTTGGGAAGTTGAGCAGGTTTTTGCAGTCCGCCGGCGCCCATCGGGCCACACACCGGGGCCGCCCCGCAGCCCGCGCTACCCGCTACGACCCTGTAACACGACCCAAGGAAACAGCAGGAGCGCCCCCTTGACCCAAGGAAACAGCAGGAGCGCCCCCTTTAGTGGGTACCCACCACGGTATCCGCGTGTCGGGGCTGGCAGCCGCTACGCTCGCATGATGACGCCCGAGGAGCTCGCCAACCTCGTGCATCTGCGCCACGCCCGCGATCTGATGGACCGCGAGTACGCGCGCCCGCTCGACGTCGCCGCGCTGGCCCGCGCTGCGTTTATGTCGACGGCACACTTCTCGCGGCAGTTCCGCATCACTTACGGGGAAACGCCCTACGCCTACCTGATGACGCGGCGAATCGAGCGGGCGAAGGCGCTCCTGCGCCGCGGCGAGTTGTCGGTCACCGAGGTCTGCATCGCGGTCGGGTGTACGTCGCTCGGCTCGTTCAGCGCGCGCTTCACCCAGCTGGTGGGCGAGACGCCGACGGCATACCGCGCCCGCGACCACAGCGCGCTCGCGAGCGTGCCGGGCTGCATCGCCAAGGACCTGACCCGCCCGACTCGCAAACGCGCGGAGGCGCCGGCTCCCTAGCGTTCGGAGCATGAATCTCACTCTTTCCCACTGCTTCGTACTGGTCGATCAGCCCGACCTCGCACTGGGCTTCTACCGCGACACGCTGGGCCTCGAACTACGCAACGACGTCGCCCGCGAACAGTTCCGCTGGATCACCGTCGGCGCCGCGTCTCAGCCCGGCGTCGCGATCGTCCTCACGAACTACCTGAACGGCAGCCCCGCCGACGGGGACGCGCTCGCCGCCCTCGTCGCCAAGGGCGCCCTGAACGGCGTCCACTTCCACACCGACGACCTCGACGCCACCTTCGCGAAGCTGCGCGCCTCGGGCGCCGAGATCGTGCAGGAGCCGACCGATCAGCCGTGGGGCACGCGGGACTGTGCCGTTCGTGACCCCTCCGGCAATCTGGTTCGGATCGACCAGCCTCCCGCCGGGCAGTCGTAACGCGGAGGCCGCGATCGGGCCGTGGCGCTGCCCGGCCCCTCACGCTCACGCCTTACTCGCGGCGATGCACGATCAGCACGGACCGTCGCGAGTGCGCGGCGACGGCTTCGAGCGACGCTGCCGATCAGCACGCTCGCGAGGCCGGTGCGCCCGTGGGAGCCGAGCACGATGACGCTCGCGTCGTGATCGTCGGCCGCCTCGACGATCCCCTTCCAGCTCGGCGCAGCCTCGACCGCGATGCTGCGCGCGTCGAAGCCTGCCTCCTCGGCCAGCGTGGCTCCCTCCGCTGCCGTTTGCTCGGCGGCGTCATCACCATCCTCGTCCGCTGAGGCAGCGACCCCGGGCGCCTCCCGCGGCGCCGCGCTCGTCCGGATGCTGGCAAGCAGCGGTGGCGAGTACCAGCCCGGCTCCAGTCCGCCAAACCACCGCTCCAGTGAGGGTGCCTGTGGACGGACGCCGCCCAGCGCGTACAAACAGACGCCGGCGAGCGCACCGCCGGTCGAGATTCCGAAGCAGATCCACAGCGCGATGATCGTGCCGTTGCTCAGGCTGTGCCCGACCGTGAAGGCGAAGTGCAGCATCAGCGGCGCGATCATGAACGCCGCCACTGCCCGCAGAAGCTCGATGATCGCGAACACGCGCTGTAGGTTGGAGTTGGGTAGCGAGTAGCCGGCGATGAACAGCGCCGGCACCACCGAGGACCCGATGCCGAGGCCGATCAGCCCCGAGCCGATCAGCGCGACCGCCTCGGTCGGCGGCAGGACGCGGCCGATCACGACGATGCCGGCGCTGAGGAAGATCATCCCGGGCAGGACTTGGTAGTGCAGCCCGCGCGTGCGGAACACGAAGCCGAACACGATCGCGCTCAGCGCCACGCCGGCGAACTCGGGCAGGTAGAGCAGCCCCGCGTGTAGGGGCGCGTAGCGGTGTGCCAGCAACACCCCACTGAGCGTTCACAGTCCTCGATCAGCGGCTGCCGCTTCGCATGGCGAAGCGGTCGCCTCGTCGCCGCCAGCTCGGGCGCTGCCGCTTCGGTCTAACTCCAACACTCTGCACCAGCCGTCGGGCTCCGGTGTGGCCGCGTGCCCGCGGCGAGACGCAAGCAAGACTCGACCTTGTGACTGCCGCTCCCCTGCTGCTTGCCAGCATCAGTTGCCTCGTTGGCCTCTCAACGCTGTCGACCCGGCCCGCCCAAGCTCGCCGCGCGCGTTGCAGGGCGGTCGGTGGTGCCGTGCAGCTGCCCGGTCGTTCGTCGCGAAAGGAGGCTCAGGCGCCATCGGTGGTAAGGAGCGAGCGCTCCCCGCGCTCATTCTCCGTGGTGACTCTTTCGATCGCGCGGCCGTTGCTCGCGTCGAACGTCGTGCGCTGGTGAGCGTCAACCCGTGCTTGGCGACAGCTCTGGGTCAGTCGGACGCGTCGGATCGCGGCGTGGTTGGTGCGTTCCGGTCGAGCAGGGGTGCCAGCCAGTGGGTGACGGTGGTGGGCTGACTTGGGTCGGTCATCGCCTTGATCTCGTCGAGGCGCTGCTGGTCGCGGATGCTGACGCGTTCGTGCTGGCGGAGGTGTGCTTCCCAGGAGCCGACGACGAACTGCTCGAGGACGCGGCCGGGATTGGCCGCATCGCGCCACACGCGCCAGCTGATCGCGCCTGTGCGGCGTCGGGCGTGGCGCCCGGCGTAGAGTGCATCGACGAGGTCTCGCTCGCGCCCCGGCCTCGGCCAATACTCGAGCGTGACCTGCACCGGCCCGTCGGTCGCAGCCGCGTCGACCAGGTGCGGGGCTGGCCAGTCGCCGGCCGGCAACAGGTCGTGAGGCGAAATCGCCTTGAACGGGAGCCATATGCCAGTCACGGCGACGAGCGCAAGTCCGATGGCGGCGGCGATCAGCGCCTCGGTCAGCCCCGCGTTCTGGGCGATCGCCCCGAACGCGGCGCTACCGACCGCGCCGCTGCCCTGGAAGATCACCAGGAAGTAGGACATGCCGCACGCCTTGGCCCAGCCAGGCAGCGTCGACTGATATTGGGAGGTCAGCGTCGAGAGCACGAGGATCCACGCAACGCCGCCGATCACGAGCACCAATCCGGCCAACGCACTGACACGCACGTAAGCCAGCCCCAGCGGCGGTGAACCGCGTAGCCCCGATTCGAGCGACCGGTCCAGTGGCGGCTCTACAGGCCGAAGTCGTGAGCATTGTGCCGACGCTACCCGCGCGAGCCGTTCCGACCCCTCGACTACGAGGTTTTCGGTTGCGGACTACGCGTTGCGTGATTCGAGCACCTCTCTTCGGTGCGACTGTCGTTCTCCCCTACCAAGGGAGCCAGCATGACACGCAGCAGACCCATCACCTTCCTTGCCACTGTAGCGGTGATACCGCTTGTCGCGCTGGCCGTCGCGGCGTGCGGTGGCGGTGGCGCCGCGACCGCGGCGAAGCCGAAGACCTCGAGCGGCGCCTCGGCGACAGTCGGGGTCGCGAATAGCAGCCTGGGATCGATCCTGGTCGACTCCACCGGCCGCACCCTGTACCTGTTCAAGGCGGATTCGGGCACTCAGAGCGCGTGCGCGGGCGCGTGTGCGACCGCGTGGCCGCCCCTGCTGGCAACAGGCAATCCGACCGGCGGCGCGGGACTGACCGCCTCCAAGCTCGGAACGATCACCCGCTCGAACGGCAGCCGTCAGGTCACCTACAACGGCCACCCGCTGTACCTGTTCATCAAGGACACAAAGCCCGGGCAGACCAACGGCCAGGGAGTGACGGCGTTCGGCGCTGCCTGGTTCGCGCTCACCGCGTCGGGGACCCAGGCGTCGGCGCCTGCCTCGAGCTCGGGTGGCGGTGCGGTCTCCGGTGGCGGTGGCTACTAGGCCAAACCCGTCCAACCACCACCAACCATCCGCAGGAGCAAAAAAATGACAAGCAAAATGTAGACCTACTTCGCGGTCTTTGATGGCAAGATGGGTCCGTGAGGGTCCTGATCACAAGCTCGCGCATGCCGTTCGCGCTCGGTATGGTGCGCAGGCTCGCCGCCGAGGGCCGCGCGATCTACGCCGCCGACGACTACTCGATGTCGTCGGGGAACCACTCGAAGTATCTGGCGGGCCACTTCGTCTACCCCTCGCCGCGCGACGGAATGTCGCAGGACGACGCGACACTGCTCACCAGCCTGCACGCTCAGCCGGACGAGTCATCGTAACCCGGTCGCACGAACTCTCTACCGCCCCCAATAAGACGCGTTAGCGCGCGGCGCCCATTGGCAAAGCCCCGTCCACTCGAGGTTCCTCTTGCGGGCGCCTTCTCGGGGCTCACCGACCGGCTGTGGCGAGGCCTCGAACGCGCTCCAGCTTCGTCGACCGCCAGATCGGCCTCCGACGCGTCCGCTCTTCGATGGTCCTACGCGGCGTGTCGCTAGACGCCGTTTGCGTCGACATGCGACCCATGGCCCAAGGTGTGGCCAGGCCGCCTCGGCTACAGCTCGAACACGAGGCAGTTCTGCCGGCCCTTTGGGAGATGCGCGGCTATCCGGTCAGCCGCCTCGCCCAGGTTCTCGCCCTCGACCACGTATAGCCGCCCCTGCCCGTTGTGCTCTCCCCGGCGCCCGGTTGCCCGCTCCATCGCGTCGAGGCAGCGGTCCGCCTCGGCGGGATCGCCGATCAGGTTCATCTGCGCGTGCACGCTCGCGACGATGACGACAGGCCCTTACCGGCGACGGCCAGCGTGGAGGTTCGTTACGAGAGGCGCCAGCCGTCCAGCGCGATGTAGGTCGTCGCGATCCCGTTTGGGTGCACGAGAACGACAGGTGCCAGACACGTGGAGGGCACGGTGAAGGACGCGTCGTGGATACGGGCGTCCCCCTTGCTCGAGATCGGGACCTGCTGGGTCGTGTCCGCCGCCGTGGTGTTGCTATCGGCGCCGCAGTACAGCGATGCGCTGATCGTGGTCACCGGCCCGGCTGTACCCAATGTCGGGATCACCAGGCCCCGGACTCGCAGGTCGAGGTCGCCGTCGCGCTTCAGCCGGACCTCGCCAGACTTCAGCACCCACGGCGCGCCGCCCGGGCTGACGCCATGGAACGTCGGGTCGGTCGGCTGTGAAGGCGCAAGCGACTCGTCGATCAACGGCAGGCCGGCGCGCTTCCCGTTGTCGCCCCGAGGGCTCGAATGGTGCTTGGAATGACCCGGGTGCTCGGCGGTGCGGGGCGCGCCGAACGCGCCGGCGGCGAACCCCATCGACAACACTCCGATCCCAGCCGCCAACACCGTGACGAGAACGCGCTTAGAGATCCACATGACAGGCACTCCCTTCGTTCGCGGTCACTTCGGTCGGTCGAGGACGAGCGGCTGCTCGGCGTGATCCGCGTGACGCACAAGCGCAACTACGAGGCGTACGGGTACAGGCGGATGTGGAAGGCGCTCGACCGCGCCGGCGAGCGCGTGCCCCGCTGCCAGGTGCAGCGGCTGATGTCAGAGCACGGGATCCAGGGCGCGAAGCGCCGCGGGAAGCCGTGGCGGACGACCCAGCCCGATCCCGCGGCTGTGCGCAGCCCGGATCTCGTCAAGCGCGAGTTCACCGCCAGCGAGCCGAACCGTCTGTGGGTAGCCGATTTCACGTACCTGCGCTGCTGGGAGGGCGTCCTGTACTTCAGCTTCGTGATCGACGTGTTCAGCCGGATGCTCGTCGGCTGGCAGCTCGCCTGCAACATGCGCAGGACGTTGGTGCTCGACGCGCTACGGATGGCGCTCGGTCTGCGTGACCCCGGCGCTGACGTCGCGCTCGTGCACCACTCGGACGCCGGGTCGCAGTACACCAGCATCGACTACACCCAGACGCTCGACGATCACCTCGTGCTCGCGTCGATCGGCACCATCGGCGACGCGCTGGACAACGCGCTCGCCGAATCGTTCGTCGACTCCTACAAGACCGAGCTGATCGCCGACCGCGTCTGGCGCTCCCAAGCGCAGGTCGAGCTCGCGACCGTCGCCTGGGTCGCCTGGTTCAACCACGACCGGCTGCACTCCTCGCTCGGCGACATCCCACCCGTCGAGTACGAGCAGCTGCACGCCGCCAGAGCCCAGATTTCGGTCGACGGATCGGTCGCGGCGATCTCCCCGAGGGCCGCTAACGGGCTCACAACGCGTCGTCTCTCGACGGTCGGCGTCGATTTCGAGGCCAACCGCCAGATTTCTCCCGCGAGCGCTCTTGCGCTCCCAACCGGGGATCCGCTCAGGCCGCGAGAACGGCAGTCAAGGGACGAACGGCCGCGAGTGGCCTCTCCGACCCGCAGTCAGGAGACATACTCGGTGACAGAAACATTAGACCACAGTAAACCAAATCGCGAACGGGAAGTTGCGATACGCGGGGCGCCCAATGGCGCGCCCAAACAAATCACGTCTCCAATCCGCAGCGTCGTCGCGGCGCGTTGTCGAGGCGGGCAGAGCACGCCCGGGCAGCTCGGTGTTCGTCGATTGTTGGCTGGTGAGACGCTCCCGCCCCGAGGGCACCAACTAGCGCGTCCTAGGAGCCAAAGGTGTGTCGACGGCGCGGGTGGTCAGTCCGGTTTTAAGCGATCCTCGCCAGCGCGGGGTTGGCGGCGGGCGCTCCCCGGCAAGAACCGTCCGTGATCGCAACCACCGGCGCGCTGTCCCAGCTCAAGCCCCCCACGCCGCGGGCGAGCCTCTTCCAAGCTTCTATCGAAAGGATCGCTCATGGCCACCTTTGCTGGCCCACGCTGCCGGCTGCGCTTCACTGCCGCCGCGTCGGCGTACATCACAGCCTGCCCCGCACGCGGTGAGCCACCTCAAACCCTCCAACCTGGAGCGCACCCTGGGCTTCCGTCTCCTCGGACCAGAGGACCTCCCGCACGAGCTGCCCCAAGCGGTCGCCGTCTCAATCCCAGTCCCCGAACCCGGCCCGCGATCGTGACCGACCCGCACATCCGCATTCTCAGGCAACTCGCGCAGCGATCGCGGCGCGAGCTCGCTGACCACGACTCAGTTCACAACATCGAAGACGCCGCATCTAGAGCGCGACACGACCACCTCGAGCGAGCGGCGAAGCGGACCAGAGCGCGCGTCGCGGACGCCCACGCACGACGCCGCCACCGTCACCAGATCGAGTCTCCGACCTCAATCGCTAGCGCCCGTGACCGAGTTCGACGCCTCTCAGCCGGACTACCGCCGGTCGGCGCAAATCGGGCGTGCGGTTAGTTGTTGCCGCTACCGGGGTCGCTCGGTGGTGGGTCGACGAGCTCGAGTGCGCCGAATCCGGCTAGTGGTCCGTCCATCAGGAAGATCTCGATCGTAAGGTCGGGCTCGACGTGCGCTTGGCTGAGGAACGCGAGCACTTTGCGGCCGGTGAGCTGTTCGATCATTTCGCTGTAGCGCGCTTTCATCATCCGTTGGAAGTCGCGGCGCATCTCGAGCACCCGGTCGGGTTCGCCGCCTTGCATCATCGTGCGTTCGATCGCGGTGAACCCGTCCGAGAGCACGCATACGATCAGGTTGTCGAGCACGTACGTCTTGGCTTTGATCGGCCCGCGGCCGTAGTGCTCGCGCATGAACGCGACGATCCGGTTCGTGATCTCGGAGAGCAGCCTGCCGCCGGCGAGGCGGCGGAGGGCACGATCGTCGGGCTCGGCGTCACTCATCGCTGGCCTCGTGTTGCTCTGCTGACTGTGCCGCTCATTGGTGCGAGTAGGCCGCCGTTTGCAGCGCTGCCCTGAAACGGGCGCGGGGCTCAACGTCAACGCGTTCGAAGCGTACTGGGACCAGGCGTCTTGGACGCCTTTTATTCGGTTGGGATCGGAGTATTGTCGGACGGGTTGAGGTTGGCTGCTCCACCCGCGGGCAACACAGCCGGGCATCAGCGCAGAGCGCGCTCGCGGCGGCCGACGGCGGCACGTGGGGCTGGTTGCACAGAACGTCCGACCAACCGCAGGAGTTCATGCCGCGCGCACCAAGCCCCGATCTCAGTGAGGCGTTGGCAGCTACTGCGGGCATCGGTCCAGCGGCGTTTGGCAGGAGCGCTGCCACCGTGTAGGCAGGCGCTGCCGGGTGGGCGTGGTCCTGCGAGCACCGCCGAGACTGGCACCGCACAGGACTCATGCCCGCAAGGCGGGAGTGGGCGTGCTCGTGTTGTTACCTATCGTCGGATGAGTGCTCGAATGTTGTCGCGCAGGCGCGCCGTCCCAGCAGGGGGGGACGCTAGCAGACCCGCGCGGATCATCTCGAGACTCTTCGTCGACGGTTCTGGGTGTCGAGCCCACCGCTGCACCCGAGGCCGATTCTCTTGGAGACCATAGGGATCACGTTGGAACCTACTCACAGCCGAAGGAGGCCCACTGGTCAGCAACTCGCCCGTCGATCCGACGACCGGTGGCCCCCACGGTAGCCCAACCATCGCGTCTGCTCACCAGAGGAACCCCCGTCGCGAAGCGCCAACGGGTCCTCAGAAGATTTCGCCCCGCGAACGGTATGCGGCGCCGTGGATTTCGGCGGCTGGCGGCCGGCGTGGCGCCGTGCGCCTATAGTTCGAGAACATCAGGCGAGAAATGCCAGGCATGACCGCTACTACAACCACACCCCTACAGAGCAAGTTCGGCCCCATCGTCGCTGACGCCGCCGGAACCATCACCGTTCAGCAGGCGAGCGACGTCCTCGAGTGCTCGCGTTTTCGTGTCTGCGAGCTGCTGCACCCTACCGCAGGGCGTGTGCTCGTAACCGACGTGCTGGCGCTCAAATCCTTCGTCCCGCCAAGCGCGCTCGAGACAGCCCCCGCTGCAAACCTCGTCGGCTAAGGAAGCGCGCCGATCGCGCCCGCGGGAGCCTGTCAAGTCCGGTGAGACGGCTCGCGGTCGAATTTAGTGAGCGACCTCCTTCGTGTCGGGCTTGTTGATCCAGGCGGCGGTCGGGAGCTCCGGGGGACCGGAGCCTTGCGGACGAACCGCTCAGGGTTGCGCGCGTAGGCGCCGACGAGGACGCGGGCACGAGCGGCGTGCAGCTCCGTCGCCTAACCGAAGTGGACGGCGGCGGGGGTCATCAGCCCGATCCCCGGATGCCGGTGCCGGTGGTTGTACCAGTCGACGACACGCGCGGCCGTGAGCACGGGCGTGCTCGATGTCGTCGAACCGTTCGGGGAACTCGGGCCGGTAGGTCAGGGTCTTGAAGTTCGACTCCGAGTTAGGCCTCCTCCGGCGAGACGTCCACGAAACCGCCCCGAGTGCAGCACCTCGAGCACCCGCTCGCGCTCGTCCTGGGACAGCGCTCGCTCAGGCGTCGGCCGCGGCTTGGGTGGCCGAGGCTCGGGCGGGCGGCGACGCCGGTAGACGGTCGCGCAGACGCGCCCAGCGCGCGGCATGCCGGCCTGGTGCCGATCCCGGGCGTCAGCTCCTCGACCGTGTCGCAGATCATCGCTCGGTGCTCCCGATCTCGCCCTCGGTAGCGAGCATCTGCTCCAAGAGCGCAGAGACGTTTGCCTGAATCGTGATCACCTTGCGCGCCTTCGCCAGCTCTGACTCCAGCCGCTCGTTCCTGCGACAGAGCTCGGCGATCTCCTGATCACGCCGGTCAGCTGGCTTGCGCCCGCGTGACCGGCCGAGCTCCTTCAGCGCCCCGTCGCGGCGCTGCTTGCGCCAGTACAGCTCGGGATAGGGCACCCCCACCGGCGCGGCAGCCTCCCGCTCAGCTCCAGCTCCGTTCGTCGTGATCTCCAACATCCTGGCGTTCTCCGTTCTCGCCCTCAAGGTTCATAGATTCCTCAATGGTGAGCGTCTCGCCGGACGCTGACAGAGAGCGGCTGAGAAGTCTCGTGGAAGACCGAATTTACAGCGGCTACCGCCGCGGTGGAGATCGCCGCGGCGTTGACCGGCGCGCCGGGGGCGATCGACCACAGTTGGGCGGTTCGGTAGTTGACGCCGACCGCGATCGCGCTGCTGACCCTGCAGGCGAGCCAGACTTGGCAAGCGTGTTTTGTTCAGCCTGGCGACTGGCGCTCTCCTGGTGCTCGCTGAAGCGCGGAATGTCTCACCGAGGCCCCGAGAAGGGCCCCTACCTGCGGCTATACCCGCCGACCGGTGCTTGGCTTCGGTAGAGGGCTCCGGCGCAAAGGGCCGTGAGCTGGTCGACCTCGGTTGTTCCGAGCGTGTGGCCGAGTCCGAGCCAGCGGCCCGCGAACTCCTCGACCATCGCGATCAGCGCGATCGCCGTGATCTCTAGGTCGAGCTGTTCATTGACGTGTTCGCCCTCGCGGTCGCGAGCGAGTGCGCGCGAGAGCTGCTCCACGATCGATGCCCTGATGCGCGCCCGCAGTTCGTCGACCTCGGGATGTATCGCGCTCCCGTGATCCATGGTGCGAACGACGTCCCACCATTCGCTGTAGGTGCGAAAGAAAACTGTTATGCGGGCGTGGATTGCCTCGCGTGCGGACTGTCGCTTGCCGTTGGCAAGCGGCGCGACTGCGGCGCCGTAGATCGCGCTGGCGGCCTCCTGGGTCAGCGCCAGGAGGACGTCGCGCTTGTTGTCGAAGTAGGTGTAGAACGTCCCGTGACTGGTGCCCGCCAGCGCGACGATGTCAGCGACCCGGGTCGAGGCAAAGCCGAGTTTCGCGAAGGACTCTCGCGCAGCGGCCAAGAGCCGCTCGCGCGTTTGTCCGCCGCTGCGGTTCGCCCGTCGCACCGCCGGCTGATCCGCGGGTCCGGTGGGCGCGGCATTTGCCTCTCGCGCTGTCGCTGGCATTTCCAGAGGGTACTCCCTATGCACGACGATGACGTCAATGTCAAGAACTGTCGAGACATCTGGCGGCTCCGCTTGACGCTGGCGCCTAGGTGTGCGATCATCGCTGATATCGATGTCAATGTCAACAGCTGGGGAGAGGCCATGTCAGTAACCAACTTGGACCAGAACAGAGCCCAGCGCAAAGGCCACGGGCCGCAGAGGGTTGATCCGGGTGCCGGCGCCAAGGCCAGGAACGCCAAGCGCCCATCCCAAGGGGGAATTCAGGGTCTGATCGCCAAGCGCGCCGCCGCTGCTACCGAACACGCGCTCGAAGGCCCCAACCAAAAACTGCTGGACGCTCAGAAGCCTGTCTGGAATGCGCTCTGCGACTACTACTTCCGGCTTGAGACGTCCGGTTGGGAGCGGCTGCCCAAGGAGACATCGCTGCTGGTCGGAAATCATTCCGGAGGCTCGCTGACGATGGACGCGTGGACATTCGTCGCCGACTGGTGGCGGCGATTCGGCAGCGAGCGAGTGCTTCATGCGACCGCTCACGATGTCCTGATGGCGACGCCCGGCCTCGGCGACTACTTCCGCCAGGTCGGCGTGATTCCAGCCTCCCGCCAGGGCGTCAGCGCCGCTCTCAGCGCCGGGCGCGACGTGATCATCTGGCCGGGCGGCGAGGTCGACGCGATGCGCAACTGGCGCAAACGCGATCAAGCTGTCCTCGGTGAGCGCGAAGGCTTCGTACGCCAGGCGATCCGTTCAGGCGTGCCGATCGTTCCCGTGGCCAGCGTCGGCGGGCATGACACCGCATTCGTCCTCTCCGAGGGCCGCTGGCTCGCGAACGGGCTGGACCGCGTCAGTGGGCTGAAGAAGAAGCTCCGCGGCTCAAGGCTGCCGATCGTGCTCGGCGTCCCGTTCGGCCTGACGATCGAGACCATTCCGACGCACCTCCCGCTGCCAGCGAAGATCCGCACCGAGTTGCTCGACCCGATTCACGTCGACAACGACCCCGAGCGGGTCAACGACCGCGAGTACGTCGACTCGATCTACCTCGAAGTCGAGTCCGCGATCCAACACGGAATGGATCGACTCGCTAAGCAGCGTCGCCTCCCGGTCTTTGGCTAACAAGCTAGCCGGGCGACCTGCATGCGGTAGGCCTGCATGACGGTCACTTCGGGTTCATCGATGCGCCGCCAGAGCTCGATTGCCTGGGCGATGGTCGCCTTGGAGTCGTCGGCGAGGTCCGGTCTGCATTCGAATGACACGAAACCGTCGCGTCCGTCGCTCGAGTCGTAGGCCGCGCGCAGCTCGCGCGCGGCTTGGCGAACGTCATCGAGTGCGAGTTCGAAGCACAAGCGGGACCGCCGACGACATTTCCGCCCGATTGCACGCGTCGGATTGCCGAATCGACCAGCGAACGCTCCCGAGCGCCGCGCTGACGGCGTCCCGATCCGGCCGTGACGGTGTCTCACTACCTATGGGTACTCGGACGCCTCGGCCGGCGGGCTTCAGCCCGGCTACGGCGAGGCCACGGGCGGCCCGAGGCCTCGCCTAGACGGGCCGGGACCTCCCTGCCCGGGCGTCCGGTGGTGAAGCACATCGGGGGCGCTTCGCGGGCAAGCGTCCTGGGGTGCCGCCAGACTTGCGCTTAGAAGCTACGCGCCAGGCGTCGAGCCTGCGAGCGCAAAGGTGGCGTGTGGACGGTGATGATGGGCGGCGGCGGCAGTTGCAGCCGCGCGAGGGCGCCGCGCCGCAGGGTGTGGGTTTGGAGGGTCAGTGGGTGTCGGTGCTGGGGAGTGGTTCGAGCACGAACACTTCGACCGCGAGGTCGGGGTCGATGTGGTTATCGCTCATGAAGCCGATCACTTTGCGGCCCGTCAGCTGCTCGATCTCGCGGCTGACGTCCTGCTTCATGACCATTTGCCAGCGGTGGCGGAGATCGAGCACTGCTTCCCCTTGGCCGGCGTTAGCGAGCGTCTGCTCGCCGCGTGTCAGGGTGTCCTGCAGTACGACGAACACGCCGTTGGCGCCGAGTGTGGTTTTCGCCTTTGTAGGGCCGCGACCGGTGGTCCGGGACAGCGCCTGAACGACGGTGTTTGAGATCTTGGCGGCGAGTTCCCCGTCTTGCAGTTCGTTCTGGGGCGTCATGGTGCTTCTCCGATCTGTCGAGCCAGACCAATCTTCGCGCCGTGGCTCGTTCGCGCGCAAGTGGGGCGCAGCGTTGCCGAACCCGTCTCGCTTCGGGCGACCCGAACGTGGTCCGTGCTGCGACTCCGCGGCGCCGTGACTGCAGTCTACGCTCGGGTGGTTGCTCTCCGGGGGCGCTCGAATGCGAGACGTTGACGCGGTTCGAAGCGACGGCTTGAACTGGCCGCGGTTCGCGTCGTTCGTTGTCCGTTGTTTGACGTTGCGTGATTGCCGTGCCGGTCGATCGTGTGCGCTTCGGTGGCGATCCGGATCGACGACTGTTTTGGCGAGCCTTGGTCGGGGAGCGCGTTGATCGACTCGCCGAATCGGGAGGCTTATCGTGCAGACCAGGCTTTGGCGTTCGTTGCACTCGGAGCTGACTGGGGAGAAGGCCTCATTGTCGCGGTCGTGGGGCGCGAGATACTCGAGTTCGTCGAGCACGACAAGTTCGGTTGGGGGCGCGTAGCTGTCGACGTCGCGTCCGAGCTCGCGGTGTGTAGGCGGGATCTTGGGGTTTCGTTAGCCAGCGCGGCGAGGATCGTTGGCCGCACCCGGCGGGCGCAGACGGCGAGCGCGGTCGCGAGCGGTGTTCGGCTCGGTGATGAAGATGACCGGCTCGCGACCATCGAATCCTCCAGGTGTCTTCGGCGAGCGGGGGGATCATTGTCTGCCGTCCTTCAACGCTCTCCCTTCGCCCGCGACACGGCTGCAATTTGTGGCAGGGCAGCGGGGGGATGATGTGATCGTTGTGACGCTGATCGGGCTCGCAGACGGCGGCTCAGGTCCGTGCGGGCGATCGCCCGCGATCCGCTCGGAGTAGAGTCGGTGGCGCGCTGGCGTTGCGCCAGATGCTTGACGCAAGCCTGGATGCCACCGACCGCGCGACGTGTGCCTGCGAGACGCGAGGCGGGGGCTGCTGGGTTTTGACTACGGGAATGGTCTGTACGTCTTACCGGCGTTACGCCAGCCCCTCGGTTGTCGCGTCCCAATCTGATTGATCACTCGGGTTCTCGCCGTGTTCGGCTCGGCGTGGCCCCCGGGAGGGACAGGAAGGCACCAAACGCGATGACAACCAAGACGCAGGACTGGGCGGCTCGTACGCGACGCGAACTCGATCGCGATTCGAGGCGACGATCTGAGGCGATCGCGACCCGACCAAGGTTGAACGCCGGGCGAACGGGGAGTGTCGGAGGAACCGTGTGAGGCTGGCCGAAAGGACAGGTCATGCCTACTTCTTCAATCTCTAGTTCTCATAACACTGCGGTCGAGACCAGCTCGGAGGAGCAGCGGCGGCGGCGGTTGCCGGGCTTGCCAGGCGGCCGCGGACTGGATGAGCCCGATGATCTGATCTCGGATGAGGTGCTGGACGCGCTGCTCGCCGGCGCGCAGACGGCGGACGAGATCGCGGGCCCGGATGGGGTGCTGGCGCATCTCACCCGCCGGCTTTTGAATCGGGCGCTCGAAGCGGAGCTGACCGCGCATCTGGGGTATGAGGCCGGGCAGGCACCGGCGGGTGGGGCGGGGAACTCGCGCAATGGGCGGCCGCCGAAGACGGTGCTGAGCGATCAGGGGCCGCTGACGATTCGCTCCCCGCGGGATCGCAACGGCACGTTCGAGCCGCAGATCGTCAAGAAGCGCCAGACCCGCTGGGTGGGGTTCGATGAGAAGGTGATCAGCCTGTATGCGCGCGGGCTGACGGTCCGCGAGATCCAGGGCCATCTGCAGGAGATCTATAGCAGCGAGGTCTCGCCGGATCTGATCTCGAAGATCACCGACGCGGTCATCGAGGACGCCAAGGCGTGGCAGAACCGGCCGTTGGAGCGGATCTACCCGATCGTCTACCTCGACGCCATGGTGATCAAGATCCGCGACGGGCAGGCGGTCAGAAACTTCGCCTGCTACGTCGCGATCGGGGTGAACCTCGAGGGGGAGCGCGACGTGCTCGGGATCTGGTTTCAGCGCACCGAGGGCGCGAAATTCTGGATGCACGTTCTCACCGACCTGAAGACCCGCGGCGTCGCCGACGTGCTGTTCTTCTGCGTCGACGGGCTGGCCGGGTTCCCGGAGGCGATCGAGGCGACGTTCCCGCACGCCACCGTGCAAACGTGCCTGGTCCATCAGGTGCGCAACAGCTTGAAGTTCGTCTCCTACAAGGACCGCAAGACGGTCGCCGCCGACCTCAGACGGATCTACACCGCCGCTAACGCCGAGCACGCCGGCGACGAGCTCCAGGCGTTCGCCGAGAAATGGGATCAGCGCTACCCGACGATCAGCCAGAGCTGGCTTGAGCGCTGGGAACAGATCACCCCCTTCCTGGCCTACCCGCAGGAGGTCCGACGGGTGATCTACACGACCAACTCGATCGAGGCGTTGCACCGCCAGATCCGCAAGATCATCAAAACGAGAGGGCACTTCCCCACCGAGGACGCCGCCCGCAAACTCCTATATCTCGCGATCACCAAGGCCGAGACCAAATGGAAGCGCGTGTTCCACTGGCCCACCGCGCTCGCCGCGTTCAAGATCCAGTTCGGCGACCGCATCCCCGACAATGCCATCTAGGCGGGCAAGCTTCAGATCGCCGAATGCTTCGGGGTTGGAGGGTGCGTGCGCGAGGGTGTTGCGTGCGCGAGGGTGTCGCCCGCCAGCCACGGACGGCTGGCGGAACACACAAGGAACTCGCAACCGTCCGCGCACGTGCCCACCCCCGCCAGCCCATGAACGGCTCGCGGAGGCCCGACACGTCGATGCGACAGTACCATTAGCCATCAGCAAGAACAAGTGTCACACCAGCATCGCAAAACCACTGTCACTCATTGACATTATCCAAGTAACTGTTACACTCACATAGTCAGCTTACACGGAAGAACTGACACCCTGGCGAACGGATCGCACCGGGGGCAAAACGGACCCGTTCGGTCCGATCAATCCCCGCTTCGCTTATCTGACGCGAACCTACGACTAGTAGCCGCTCGTGTATGAAGCGCAACGTGATCGACCGCCTCGAGGGAATCGATGGGTGCGTGCCGGTGCAAAGCCGCGGCGGTCCTGTCCACGTTCACCGCGATCAGAGTCTCGAGCACGCGCGGCAGCGCGGCGTCGATCGCCGACGCGCACCGTCCCACGAGTCCAGCACGACGCACACGCGCGCGTCCGGGCAACCGGAAGTCAGCGGCGCTAGACGGCGTGCCTTGATCGGACCCGCAAGCTCTGTCGTGATCAGCACGTCATCGTTCGTTCGACCAGCATCACCTCAGCTTTGCTGAATCACCTCAGCTTTGCTGGGTTTGGCCACGCAGATGCCTACGGCACCCGCGTCCAGCCGCAGCCGTGCCACCTCCGGGCGCTTCGCGCGGTCTTCGAGTGCCGTCGCACGCGAACACCGAGGAGACGGTCCATGCCCTACCGCAGTGGTTTGCGAACACGTGGAGATCCACCGTCCGGCACGGCGTATCCAACTCTTCGATCCGAAGAGCGTCCGATGCAAGGTGCGCGAGCTGGACCTAGCCGGGGCTGCTCATCCTGTCTAAAGTCCCGATTTACGTACTCGCGATCTGTCTGTGCTGCCCACTTGACACGGTGCGGACCGCTGATCGGCATGCTGAGTGGTCGGGGGATTGCGTCGAGCGGCTGGTGGTTGAGCGGGGCTTGTGAGGTGCGTTGGTGAGCGGTGAGGAGTACGCGCCGGGGCGAGTTGGGGTGGCGTTGCGTTTGTATGTGGCGGCTGACAGTGCGCCGTCGATGTTGGCGCGGAGGCAGCTTGCGTTGGTGCGCGAGCGGTTGGGCGGCGAGGATTGGGAGGTGGAGGTTGTGGATGTGTTCGAGCGTCCTGGGGTGGCGGAGGCCGACGGGATCGTCGCGACGCCTGTGTTGGTGCGGTTGTGTCCGGGGCCGCGGTTGAGTGTGATTGGGGATCTCGGGGATTGGCGGGAGGTCGCGAGGATTCTCGGTCTTGGGGGAGCGGTTTGATGGGTGATCGGATGGCGCGGTTCGTTGCGCGAGCGCGTGTCGGCGGCGGCATCGACGGACGACTATTGGGAGGGGTTGGGTTTGGAGCGTGTTGAGGTTGGCATTCCGGGTTTTGATTCGTTGGCTTTGGGTGGGTTGCCGCGGGGTCGCACGACGTTGGTGGCTGGGGGGGCGGGGTCGGGTAAGACGGTCTTTGGGCTGCAGTTTTTGGGCTCTCCTGGCATGATCGTAGGTGAGGTCACGCGAACGGGCGTTCGTGTGGGAGTGTCAGAGTGACCGGGCCGCAGGTGAGGTGAACGAGCGCGAGCGCGGCTTGGGCGGAGTGGAATCCGTATGCCCGACGGACGATCAGTTTCACCTTGTTGTTCAAGGCCTCCGCTCTGGCGTTGCTCAACTTCAGGCGACGGGCGGCGAGGATCCCCTCGCTGTGTTTGCGAATCGTTCGGCCGAGCCGGACGAAGGGGGCGAGCCGACAGCGGGAGAGACGGGCGAGCAGCCGATCGATCAGTTCGCTGACCGCCTCGACGGTGAGGCCTTCGGCGAAGATCGCTCTGACCATCTCCTTCATCGCCCAGGCGCGCGCGACCTTTCCGCCGGCGGCACGGATCGCGGCGAGGGTGGCGCTCTGTGTGTCGGTGAGCTGCGCGGGGTTCTTCAGCAGCGCCCAGCGGTCGTGCTTGAACTGCTTGGCGGCGGCGGTCTCGCCCGTTTGGCGCAGCTCGTTCCAGTGCTGGCGGCGGACCTCATCAAGCGCCTTGGTCGCCAACTGGACGACGTGATAGTTATCGATCACGATCGTCGCCTGCGGGGCGTGAGCACGGACGGAGGCGGCGTAGCCGCCGGTCATGTCCATCGAGACGGCCGTCAGCCGCGAGGCGCGCGCCAACAGGCGCGGGTCGAGCTCCCGCCCGGGCTGGAGCCACGCGCCCGGGATGCCCTCGCCCGCGGGCACGGTCGGGCACGGGCCGAACGGAACCATGATCGCCGGCTCCGGCTCCCAGCGGTGCGGCTGCCCGGCCGACTCGGGCGGATCCTCGAGCGGCGGGTCAAGCGCGGTGAAGAACTCATCAGCGGCAGCCCGGCCCTTGCCCTCGCACCCCCCACACCACCCATCCGCGGCTGTGATCGCCGATCAGCGTGAGGTAACGATGCCTCTTGCGCCACGCGACCTCGTCGATCGAGATCTCATACAGGTTCTGGAGACGACCGTAGTCGATCAGCTCATCGCCGACACGCTTGATGATCCGCCCGACGGTGCGCCAGTCGATCCGCACCAGCCGGCAGGTCGCGGTCTTATCCGTCTTGGTCGCCAGCCACCCCACAAGGTTCTCAAAATCGCGCGTGAACCGGGCGCCGTCACGGGCGAATGGAACCCCCTCGACGAGCGCACCGTGCTCGGGGCAGACAAGCCGTCTGAGCCGAGCGCGGACCTCCAGACGCCAGACCCCGAGATCGAGATGGCGCCAGGACGAGTCGTGATCCTGCTCGTTCTCCCGATTCGGCGTCGAATACGAGCACTTCGGGCAGACAAGCCGTCGGCGACACAACGCGACCGTGACGATCACCTGACCGGGCTCGAAGACCACCGAGCGGACCCACACCCCCGGCAGGTCCAGCAGGCGAGAGAATGCGCTACTGACGCGCATAGGTGACGACCTCCAAGTTCGGACTCCGCAAAGCCGCGAACCTACGGTCTGAACCTGTGCGCGTCCCCCAACCCTCTCCCGGGGCCGCGCAAACAGCGAAGAAAGCCTGCTCAGCCCATGAACCCGGGGACCGCCGATGGCCCCGAGTCACCTACGATTGTGCCAGGAGCCTCAGTTTTTGGCGAGCGGCGCGAGGCAGTTCGGTGAGCCGGGCGTGTTGGTGACGTTCGCGGAGCGTCCGGATGATCTGATCGCGAACTCGGAGAGCTTTGGCTGGGACCTTCGCGGCTTGGTGGAGGATCGGCGGTTGGTGATCGTGGACGCGACGCCGGATCCGGACGCGGTCGTGACCGGCCGGTTCGATCTCGGGGGGTTGTCGGCGCGGATCGCTCATGCGCTGGCGCGGGTTGAGGGCGAGCGGTTGGTGCTTGACCCGATCGATGCGCTGTTAGCGGGGTTCGCTGGCGCGGGCGAGGTGCGGCGGGCGTTCGCGGCGATGGTGCGCGAGTTACGGCCGTTGGGCGCGACGACGTTGTTGGTGGCCGAGCGCTCGGGCGCGAGCGGCGATGTGACTCGTTACGGGGCGGAGGAGTTCGTCGTCGACAACGTGGTGATCTTGCGTAATGACCTTGAGGCGGAGTATCGCCGCCGCACGATCGAGGTGCTCAAGCTGCGCGGCGCTGAGCACGGGAAGGGGGAGTTCCCGTTCGTGATCAACCCGAAGGCAGGGATCGAGATCGTGCCGTTCTCGATCATCGAGGCGCCGCGCGAGGCGGCGAGCGAGAAGATGTCGCTGGGGGTGCCGGAGTTGGATCAGATGTGTGGGGGTGGGATCTACCGCGATTCGTTGGTGATGGTCACGGGCGCCACCGGTACCGGCAGACGCTGATGAGCGTGCAGTTCATCGCGGCGGGGCTGGCGGCGGGGGAGCGGGGGTTGTTGCTGTCCTTCGAGGAGAATCCCTCACAGCTGATCCGCAACGCGAGGTCGTGGGGAGTCGATCTCGAGACGGCGCGAAGCGACGGTCGGCTGCGGATCGTGTCGCGCTATCCGGAGCGCGCGGGGCTCGAGGATCTCCTGGTCCAGATCAAGCACAACGTCGATGAGTTCGCGCCGCAGCGGTTCGTGATCGACAGCATGACCGCCTTGGAGCACAACGCGCCGCCGAGAGCGTTTCGCGAGTTCGGCGTCGGGCTGACCGGCTTTCTGAAGGGGCGCGGTGTCGGGACCTTGATGACGACGACGCTCCCAAGCCTGCTGGGCGGCGAGCACGCGACGGCGGTGTATCTCTCGACGATTACCGACTCGATCATCGCGTTGCGCTACTTCGATCTCGACAGCGAGATCAAGCGTGCGGTGTTGGTGCTCAAGCTGCGTGGGGGTGGGCATGCCAATGCGATGCACGAGTACGAGATCACCGACACCGGGATGCGTTTGCGCGGCCCGATTAGCGGGGTGCGCGGGATCCTGGCCGGAGTGGCGGAGGTCAGCCCTGCAGCCGACCGCGCACAGGGCGGGAACGCGGGCGGGCGGCGGTGAGCTCGCAGCGCCACGGGGACACCGCCGTCGGCGCCGGTTCACGGGTCGCGGAGCAGAGTCTGCGGACGGTGATCGGCGAGAACGTCGATGGGATGCTGGTGATCGACCATGCGGGCGTGGTCGTGTTTGCTAACCCGGCCGCCGGGCGGTTGCTCGGCCGCGCGGCGCAGACGCTCGAAGGGACTCGGCTCGGACTTCCCCTCGCCCCGGGCGAGTCGAGCGAGGTCGACGTCGTCGCCGGGCCTACACCGAGGACGGCTGAGATGCGCGTCGTCGCGATCGACTGGGAAGGCCAGCCCGCGGTGCTCGCGTCGCTCAGGGACGTAACCGAGCGCAAGCGCACCGAGGACCAGCTGCGCCGGCTGTCCACCGAGCTCGAGCTGCGGGTGCATGAGCGCACCGCGCAGCTCGAAGCCGCGGAGGGTGTCAGTTCTTCCGTGTAAGCTGACTATGTGAGTGTAACAGTTACTTGGATAATGTCAATGAGTGACAGTGGTTTTGCGATGCTGGTGTGACACTTGTTCTTGCTGATGGCTAATGGTACTGTCGCATCGACGTGTCGGGGCCTCCGCGAGCCGTTCATGGGCTGGCGGGGGTGGGCACGTGCGCGGACGGTTGCGAGTTCCTTGTGTGTTCCGCCAGCCGTCCGTGGCTGGCGGGCGACACCCTCGCGCACGCACCCTCCAACCCCGAAGCATTCGGCGATCTGAAGCTTGCCCGCCTAGATGGCATTGTCGGGGATGCGGTCGCCGAACTGGATCTTGAACGCGGCGAGCGCGGTGGGCCAGTGGAACACGCGCTTCCATTTGGTCTCGGCCTTGGTGATCGCGAGATATAGGAGTTTGCGGGCGGCGTCCTCGGTGGGGAAGTGCCCTCTCGTTTTGATGATCTTGCGGATCTGGCGGTGCAACGCCTCGATCGAGTTGGTCGTGTAGATCACCCGTCGGACCTCCTGCGGGTAGGCCAGGAAGGGGGTGATCTGTTCCCAGCGCTCAAGCCAGCTCTGGCTGATCGTCGGGTAGCGCTGATCCCATTTCTCGGCGAACGCCTGGAGCTCGTCGCCGGCGTGCTCGGCGTTAGCGGCGGTGTAGATCCGTCTGAGGTCGGCGGCGACCGTCTTGCGGTCCTTGTAGGAGACGAACTTCAAGCTGTTGCGCACCTGATGGACCAGGCACGTTTGCACGGTGGCGTGCGGGAACGTCGCCTCGATCGCCTCCGGGAACCCGGCCAGCCCGTCGACGCAGAAGAACAGCACGTCGGCGACGCCGCGGGTCTTCAGGTCGGTGAGAACGTGCATCCAGAATTTCGCGCCCTCGGTGCGCTGAAACCAGATCCCGAGCACGTCGCGCTCCCCCTCGAGGTTCACCCCGATCGCGACGTAGCAGGCGAAGTTTCTGACCGCCTGCCCGTCGCGGATCTTGATCACCATGGCGTCGAGGTAGACGATCGGGTAGATCCGCTCCAACGGCCGGTTCTGCCACGCCTTGGCGTCCTCGATGACCGCGTCGGTGATCTTCGAGATCAGATCCGGCGAGACCTCGCTGCTATAGATCTCCTGCAGATGGCCCTGGATCTCGCGGACCGTCAGCCCGCGCGCATACAGGCTGATCACCTTCTCATCGAACCCCACCCAGCGGGTCTGGCGCTTCTTGACGATCTGCGGCTCGAACGTGCCGTTGCGATCCCGCGGGGAGCGAATCGTCAGCGGCCCCTGATCGCTCAGCACCGTCTTCGGCGGCCGCCCATTGCGCGAGTTCCCCGCCCCACCCGCCGGTGCCTGCCCGGCCTCATACCCCAGATGCGCGGTCAGCTCCGCTTCGAGCGCCCGATTCAAAAGCCGGCGGGTGAGATGCGCCAGCACCCCATCCGGGCCCGCGATCTCGTCCGCCGTCTGCGCGCCGGCGAGCAGCGCGTCCAGCACCTCATCCGAGATCAGATCATCGGGCTCATCCAGTCCGCGGCCGCCTGGCAAGCCCGGCAACCGCCGCCGCCGCTGCTCCTCCGAGCTGGTCTCGACCGCAGTGTTATGAGAACTAGAGATTGAAGAAGTAGGCATGACCTGTCCTTTCGGCCAGCCTCACACGGTTCCTCCGACACTCCCCAGCCCCGCGGTGCTCGCGTCGCTCAGGGACGTAACCGAGCGCAAGCGCACCGAGGACCAGCTGCGCCGGCTGTCCACCGAGCTCGAGCTGCGGGTGCATGAGCGCACCGCGCAGCTCGAAGCCGCGGTGCGCGAACTCGAGGCTTTCAGCTACTCCATCTCCCACGACCTGCGCGGCCCGCTGCGCGCGATCCACGGCTTCGCCAGCATGCTCGAGCACCAGCTGGGAGACGACCTGCCCCCCGAGGCAGTTCACTCGCTGCAGCGCGTCAAGGCCGCCGCCGACTCGATGGGCAGCATGATCGATGAGCTGCTCACGCTCTCGCGACTCGGCCGACAGCCGCTCGCGCACACCACCGTTGACCTCAGCGCCGTCGCGTACGAGATCGTCGCCGAGCTCCGCAGCGCCGACCCCGATCAGGACGTCAACGTCTCAATTCAGCCGCGCCTGCGGGTCACCGGCGACGAGCAACTGCTGCGGATCGCGCTCACCAACCTGCTCGACAACGCCTTCAAGTTCACCCGCCAGACCACAGACGCGCGCGTCGAGATCAGCGGCACGCGCGAGGGCAAGAACCTCGCCGTCCACGTATGCGACAACGGCGCCGGGTTCGACCCCGAGTACGCCGATCGACTATTCAGTCCCTTCCAGCGCCTGCACGCCGAGAGCGAATTCCCCGGCACCGGAATCGGACTGACAACCGTCAAGCGCGTGATCCACCGCCACGCCGGCAGCATCACCGCCTCCGGGACCCCCGGCCACGGCGCGAGCTTCTCCTTCAGCCTCCCGGCAGCCACCGAGCCGAACGCCGCCACCGCCGACGAGGCAGCGCCGTGAGCACCACCGAGATCCTGCTGATCGAGGACAACCCCGACGACACCGAGCTGACGATCTACGCGCCGCGCAACAGCGGCATCGCCAACAACAGCTCCCACATCGCCGACGGCCAGCAGGCCCTCCAGGGCCCGCTGGACGACGCCCTGCAGGTTGGCCCGCTCCTTGGGTTCGTGTCCCTAGGGCAAAGTAGGAGCACCCGAGACCTGTCGACTGGCAGAGGTAGCCGGCTGCGGCGGAACTCGGTCGCCCACGGTCGGTCGGCAGCCGTGGCCGATCCTAGTCGCCCGCTCTTCCGCTTCGCCGGACCAAACCAGAGAAGTGCAGCGCGCACCTGCTCTGGACGGGGGCGGAAGCAGCTGGCGGAGCGGCCGCCACTGCGGTCGCGTCCCAGTACGACGGTACGGTGCGTCTCACGGCGTAGGCCTCCTTCAACTGTCTGGCAGGACTTGAGGGAACCTGCCCGTCGCTTTGAACAGCGCACCCGGCGCGTATTTACAGCAGATACAAGCGAACATCGACAAGGTCAGAGCTCGCCCGGCGGCTGATCATCCAGCGAGCGGTCGCGGTCTGACCGCGGATGGCTTGGCTTGCCAGCTTCGCACCAGGAGGACCAGTCTCGCTGGGTTAGGTGGCCGCCACCGCTTCAGAGTGGCGACATCGGCTAGTCATCCGGCGAGGAGGCCGGCCTCGACCGTGGAGAGAAGACGGTCCAGGACCTCGTTGCGTTGCTGCTCGGGCAGGCCTTTGGGCTCGCCGTCGATGAGCAGCATGCTGAGCCCGTGCATTGCTGACCAGGCGACGAGTTCGGCGTGAAGTCGTGCCTGCGGTCCCAGGCGTGCGCTCTCAACGAGTTCGTCGACCTGCTGCTTGAGCAGCTCGAAGGGGTCGAGCGCGGGTTCTCCAGGGCTCTTTGGCTTTCGGAGCGCTTGCGAGCTGTGTTTTGCCAGCAACCCAGGGCCCGTGAACGCGGTGCGAAAGAGCCCTGGTTGGGTTGTCGCGAACTGGACATAGGCGACACCGGTAGCCCGGAATCGCTGCTTGGCCGCTTCGAGGCTGCGGTCACCGGGGTCGACTTCTGCGATCAGCTGCTGCATGAGCCGCGCCAGCTCGGCGCGAGATCGTGCGGCGATCACCTGGAGCAATTCGTCTCGGTTTGAGAAGTGACGGTACGCGGCGTTGTGAGAGACACCGACTCGACGCGACGCCTCGCGAAGAACGACCGCGTTTGGGCCGCCGACGCGGGCTAGAGCTACGCCAGCTTCGATGAGCGCTTCCCGTAGGCCACCATGATGATAGGACTCAGGCACCGCTCACAAACCCCTCCGCGTATCCGGTTGACAGCGTCCACATCGATCTGCCAGGATTGGCGGTTACCTCTGTCAACATTGGGAGGGTCACGAGTGAGTACTAGCGCACCGCGCCGTGGCTTGATTCTCGCCTCCGTCTGTCTAGCGGCACTGGCGATCAACATCGACACGACGATCGTCAATGTGGCGTTGCCCTCATTGACCCGGGAGCTCGGCGCGGGCACGTCCGATCTGCAATGGATCGTCGCCGGTTATAGCCTGTCATTCTCGGCTCTCGTGCTGGCAGCGGGAAGCCTCGGCGATCGCTACGGCCGACGGCCGGCGCTGCTGATCGGCCTGCTCGGCTTCGCCGCCGCCAGTGGAGCCGGTGCCCTGTGCTCGACGCCGGGGCAGCTGATCGTCGCCCGGCTCGTGATGGGGATGTTCGCGGCGCTGATCTTCCCGACCACGCTGTCGGTGATCACGAACACCTTCCAGGACCGTGGCGAGCGAGCCCGAGCGGTGGGCGTCTGGGGAGCAGTCGGAGGATTGGGGGTAGCCATCGGACCGGTACTCGGCGGGCTGCTACTCACACAGTTCAGCTGGCCGAGCGTGTTTCTCGCACTCGTGCCGGTCAGCCTCCTTGCGGCAGCGGCCGTTTTCAGGCTGGTCCCGGAGTCCCGCGACCCAGCGACCCCGCCGCTTGACCTTCCGGGGCTGTTGACGTCGAGCGTCGCCGTCGGCTCGCTGGTCTACACGATCATCGAGGCGCCCAACCGCGGATGGCTGTCGGCGCCGTCCCTGATCGGATTCGGCGCGACCCTAGTCGTCGGCGCCGCGTTCGTGCTGATCGAACTCCGGAGCAGGCACCCCATGCTCGACGTCTCGCTGTTCGCCGAGCGAGCCTTCTCGGCCGCCAGCGGATCGGTCACCGTCGCGTTCTTCTCGCTGTTCGGCTTCATCTTCATGATCACTCAGTACATGCAGTTCATCCGCGGCTTCGGAACCCTCTCAACGGGAGTGCGGATCCTGCCGGTCGCTCTCAGCCTCGGCGGCTGCGCTGTGCTCGGCGCGAATCTCGCCGCCCGCTTGGGCACCCGAGTGATCGTCTGCACCGGCCTCGTGCTCCTGGGCGGATCGTTTCTCTGGATCGCGCAGGACTCGGCGACCATCCCCTACGGGATCATCGTGATCCAGATGGTGATGATGGGCTCAGGCATCGGTCTCATCTCAACTCCAGCAACCGAATCGATCCTCAGCGTGCTGCCCCCTGCCAAGGCGGGCATCGGTTCCGCCGTCAACGACGCCACCCGCGAAACGGGCGGCACGCTAGGAGTCGCGATCATCGGCAGCGTCTACACGTCGATCTACATCTCGAGAATCTCAGAGAACTCGAGCCATCACCTGCCCCAAGCGGCCCTGAACGCCGCGAAAAGCTCGGTGGGAGCCGGCTACGCCGCCGCCAGTCACGCGCCCCTGGCGATCCGCGCGGACCTACTTGACCACGTGCAGAGCGCTTTCATGGCCGGCCTCCACGCCGGCTGCTTCGTCGCTGCCAGCGTATGCGCCCTCGGGGTCCTGGGCGCCCTCGCCCTGCCAGGCTCATCCACCGCCAACACCGCGGCCGCCGCCGCAACCGTCGTCCGGTAGACGACCTCTAGCCGGCTGCTCACCTGCTGAAAAGCGGGTCCGGGTCCTCGAATCGACAAGGACCAGGAGTGTCTCCCTGGGTCAACGACCCAACGCTCTTTACTGCTATGGAACGGTTGCGAGCGCTTCGATGCGCAGCTCGGAGACTGTCGCATCGATCGTAGAGGAGCCGCGATGATCGCAACGATGACGCCGTCATCGCTCTTGGTGCAACCCAGCAGTCCTGCGACACGACTGCGTCCGGCGCGGACCTACGACCCATGATCCAGCAGTCGCCCGCGACCCCGCCACCTGCGGCGACTGCCTCGCATTGCGCCGGATCCAGGCTTCTCCTCCGCCGAGTACAGGCACTTGGTCGAGCGCCGGGTCGGACGCTCGCCGTCCGTCCTCTCGGCGTCAGCGGCGTGGCGGCCGACGTGTACCGCGCCACGCGCTGGCGAGCAGCAATGTGGCGAGTCGTGTCTTGTGTCAGTCGTCGGTCAGGTCGCCGGCTGCGTTTTGTCCGGCGTTTGCGGTGCGGCGGAGGAAGTCGGCGATCAGTTCGAGTTCGGTGTCTCCATACCCGGCCAGGAGCTTGTTCATCGAGGCGCTCATTCCTGAGTAGAGGCGGATCATGTCGGCGTTGCGGTCGCTTAGCGCTCGGATCAGAACGGCGCGGCGGTCTGAGGGGTCGCGGTCTCGCGCGATCCAGCCGCCGCGTTCGAGTCGGTCGAGGATGCCGGTCATCGTGGCGGGGTGCTGCCCCGCGCGTCGTGCGAGGGTGCTCGGGCTTAGCGGTCCGTGACGGTCGATCAGATTGAGGCAGTCGAGGTCGACGTCCTTGAGTTCGAGGCGTGCGCCGATGTGGTGGTTGAGCAGCGCGAGTTGGATGCCCAGCTCGCGCAGTGAATCCCGGATCTCTGTGCTCAACTGTTGGCGACGCTGTATTTCCTGCTTCCGCTCGCTTGTTATGGAAGCCATCGGTTCGCCTGTCGTCTGGGGCGCAGGAAACGAAGCAAGCAGCCGCGGTGGATCAGCAACCCGGACGTTTCCGTGCCGAGCACCAGGCTTGGGTGTGACGTGATCGCGCGGCCGCGTGGCAACCGGGGTAGCGGTACGGGTGAGATCATGCCGGGCGGATCGCCAACATTGCGGCACCGCCGGCACAGAATGCGTGGGCAGCTCCTCGGCCCGCGGCGGGCATGGTCGCCCAATCCGCGGAGATGAGCACCGCGCTCGAGGGCCGTTCCGGTTCTGCGAGGCCCCCGCTGGGGCACTTTCTTGCTCACGCTGGCGTCGGTACGGGGGTGGGCGTCCTCGCGGGCGCGGCGAGCTGTCGGCTGTGGGGCTTGGCGAGGTCGAGCAGTTCGTCAACCGACCACTGGTCGCTCGCGTACTCGCCGTACTTCGCCGCCAGGACCAGGCCGTCGGGCGCGATCAGGAAGTCGGCTGGGAGACCGAGGTGCTTTTCACCGATGCCCATCGCGCCGCGGACGCTGTGCACGACGCTCCTGGCCCGGAAGCCTGCCAGCGGGGCGCGCGGGTTCAGCACGGCCTTGAGGGAGGACTCCACTCCGAATTCGGCGTAGAGCTTCTTGGCGGGATCGGCGATCACCGCGAACGGCAACTCGCCTTGGAACTCCAGCATCGTCTCGGCGCTGGAGTGGAACACCACGACCTCGCGGATCCCGGCGGCGAGGATCTCCTCGTGCCGCTGGCTGACGGATCGCAGGTGCATGTTGCAGATCGGGCAGCCCGCGTACCGGCGGAACTGCAGATGCACAAGCCGCTCGGGTTCCGGTACCTGCACCGGCTCCCCGTGGATCGTCAGCAGCTCACGATGCTTCAGGACGTTTCGCTCGAGTCACGTTAATGTCGACAAACGCGACCGTACGTGCCGCGTCGGACGGCTCTCGTGGAGGTGTAACTCTGTATTCGCTACTGCGTTTGCGCCCGCAGCGCTTGAGCGCCTGTAGAGCATCAGCGGGCTGCCATTCCTCTCGCTTTGCGGCTGGCTCCGGGAGACGCCCCGGGTCTTGCGATCGCGGTGACCGACACCGAATCACGGAGCGTCACATGCGCCTGCTGTTTCAGCGTGCTCGTTGCGTCGGTCGCGCGGTCACGCGGGCGGGCTCCGCCCGGCTTGCGCGCGGCGACAGGTGTCTCGTGTGCCAAGGCGCGTTGGCGGCAACGCTCACTTCGCTCGGCTGCGAGGCGCTCGCCACCAGGCGAAGGGAATTCCTCGGAGTCCGACCCTGCTTCGTCTAAAGCCGATTGCTGGGCGACGGTGGCGTCTTCCTGCTGGCTGGCTCCGTTTGGATCGCCGAAGTCAGCCTCAGCCGTCTGTTTATCGAGAGTTGATCTGGCGGGCATGTCGCCCTCCTTGCGTTTGGGGCAGTGCACTTGCGGGCGCTGGAGCCTTCCTCATCGCGCTTACAGCGTGTGCCACCTGCGTGGGGCGGGTCATGACCCGGCAGCGTCTCGGCGGCGCGGCCCGCGGGTGCGCCAGTGGAACCGTGCGCTGGCCAGGAGCCCGAGCAGCCAGCCGAGGATCGCGGCGAACAGCACGAGCCACACGAGCGAGAGGTGCGAGCTGCCGAACACCCAGTTGACCTTGACGTGCGCGGTATTCGAGGCCGCGAGCGCGACCAGGTAGGCGACGAGTGCGACGCCTGCGATCGCGTAGCCGTAAAGCCGGGTGCGGTGCGCCTTGCGGCGAAAGTGCTCGGCTCGTGTCTCTGTGCCGTTCGCGGTCGCGGCGGCAGCCGGCGCGGGGGCGATGTCGGGGTCCATCGCGACTGCTGACCCGTTGCTGACGGGGCCTGTGATCGGGTCGGGGATCACTCCTGGTGCGGGCGACCGGACCGGCGTGCTGCGCGTCTTGGAAAGCGTGGTGAAGACCTCGTCGGGTGGTACGAGGGGATCTTCGGTCCTCTCGTGGGGATATTTGATGACTATAGCATGAAAACTAAGTCTAGAAATGTTAGACTACGGTGGATGGCTGAGAACACCGCACCCGGCTGGACGTTTTTGACCAACCCCGCCCAGGTGCTGGTCTGCATCGCCCACGATCCCGGCGTGCGCCTGCGCGACATCGGGGAGCGGGTCGGGATCACCGAGCGGGCCGCGCATCGCATCGTCGCGGAGCTGGCCGACGCCGGCTATATCACGCGCCAGCGAAACGGCCGCCGCAACCACTACACGATCAACACCCACTTTCCGCTTCCTGACCCGATCGCGCGCGAGCAGAACCTCGGGGAGCTGCTCGAGATCCTGACCGCGACCCAAGGGTCCGAGCGGCGGGTCGATCGCACGGGAACGACCGGGTGATCGCGGGCCTGCTCCTGGCGGTCGGCTGCGCGCTGGCGGGCAGCGTCGCGGTGCTGCTCAGACAGCGCGGCGCGGTCGCGGCGCCGACCGTTTGCGCGCGCCACCCGGTTGCCAGCGCGATCGGCTTGTTTGGCTCCAAGTGGTGGACGGTCGGCTGGCTCGTCGCGCTCGGCGCGTGGATGTTGCACGTGGGTGCGCTGTCGCTGGCGTCGCTGTCGATCGTGCAGGCCGTGATCTCCGGCGGCCTAGTGTTCCTGGCGATCCTCGCCGAGCGGTTCTTCGACTTTCATCTCGGCCGCCGGCAATGGATCGGCCTGCTGGTCACCGCCGTCTGGCTGGCCGTTCTGGGGCTCACTCAGGCGCCCGCCACGCGCCAGCACGCCTCGGCGGCCGCGCTGATCGCCGTCGAGTGCGCCGTGATCGTCCTCAGCGCCGCTCTGATCTGCGCCTCGATTCGACTCGAGCGCCTGCATTTGCGAGAAGGGATCCTCCTGGCCACGGCCGCGGGCGGCCTGTTCGGCGTCTCCGACATCGCGATCAAGCACCTCGTTCACCCCGCGCTGAACCATCTGATGCTGCTCGTCAACCCGTGGACGGTGTCGGCGCTGACCGCGATGGTCGTCGCCTTTTACGCCTCCGCGCGCAGCCTGCAGCTCGGCCCGGCGATCGTGGTCATCACCTTCACCTCGCTGACCGGCAACATCGTCGCGCTGCTCGGCGGAGTCCTCGTCTTCCACGATCCGATCGGCCTCGGCCCGCCGCAGATCGCCGCGCGGATCGCCGCCTTCTGCCTGGTCATCCTCGGCGCCGCGCTGCTGCCCGGACGGCTCCGCGCCGGCGCACCAACCCGCGCCGACTCCCGCTCCCCCATCCCAGCCCCGGGCGTCGCGATGGTGCGTCAAGCCGGGACCTAGGGAACTGCGAGGTCTTCGAATGCGACCGTCAGCGCACGCACACGCGACGCGGCACTCGCCGTCAATCGGTCGGCCGCCCTTGCCTCGCGCGGATCTCAGCCGGACGGTCAGGCGGATAGACCGCCTGCGGCGGTCGCGGCTCGCTTGGCGCGCCGCAGCGGCGCTCGGCTCGCTCGCACTGGCCGGCCTGATCATCCTCGCGCTGTCGGGCATCGGGTTCGCCGGGATCGGCAGGTCGCTGAGCAACGTACACCCGTGGTGGCTGGTGGCGGCGCTCGCGCTTAACGGGTTCTCGATGTTCCTGCGCGCCGTCTCCTGGCAGGCAGTGCTCCGCGCGGCGCTGCCCGATGTGAGGCTCCGATGGCTCGTCGTGGTGCGCGCCACGATGATCGGCGTGCTCGTATCGGCGCTCATCCCCGGCCGTTTTGGCGAGCCCGCCAAGGCCTACCTCGTCGCGCGCCGCGCCGGCGACACATCAAAACGCTTTCCGCTCGTGCTCGGCACCGTATTCGCCCAAACGCTGATCAACCTCCTCGCGCTCGCGATCCTCGCCGCGGTCACGATCGCGAGCCTGGCGCTCATCCGCGGCCACGCGACCGCGCTGATCGCCGCCGCGAGCCTGCCGCTCGCGGTCGTCGCTCTGGTCGTGACCGGCCCGGCGCTGCTCGCCAAGGCCAAGCGCTCCCACCACGCTCACCTCAGCCGAATCGTGCGCTGGCTAACCGACCAGATCATCCAGGTACGCCGCGGCCTGCGCGTGTTCACCAAACCGCGCCTAGGCGCCGCCGCGATCGCCGCCCAGCTCGCCGCCTGGGCGATCCAGACACTCGCCGCCTACGCGGTCCTCTACGCCCTCAACCTCCAAGGCAAGGCCGGTCTCGCCGCCGCCGCCGCGATCCTGCTAGCCGTCAACCTCACCGCGCTGGTACCAATCACCCCGTCCAACATCGGCATCTTCCAAGCCGCCACCATCGCCGTCCTCGCCGCCTACGGCGTCGACGCCGGCCACGCCCTCGCCTACGGCATCCTCCTCCAAGCGATCGAGATCACCACCGCGATCGTGCTCGGCGTACCCGCCCTGCTCGGCGAGCGGATCTCCATCAACGACATCCGCCGCTACGCCGCCGCCAGAGCCACGCCGCTTCCCCCAACCCAGCTCAAGACCTGAGCCGACACCGCGGCGACCGGCAAACCTGATCCGCCTGCTCAAGCGGCAGTCGATGTCGCATCCGTCCCGGGGAACAGCACGCCGCGGACGGGGAGTGCGCGGCGCGTTGGCGTTCCGAAATGCCGACTACTGCCCTCTCGGGGCTTCTCCTTTGTCGCCGCAGCAGCAGCGAGGCCGGACTGCCGCTCTTGAGCAATCTGAGCAGCGTCGCTCCGCGCCGCGCCGAGACTTCCGCTCAGCCAGGCCGGGCGGCAGTCGCCGAAGCGCTTGCCGGTCGCTCGATCCGCCCACGCCGGGGGAGCACGCGTCGCTGTCGTTCTTGCGACCGAGCAGGCGTGAGCACGACTGGTCGCGTCGTTTCCCAAATGGACGAGTTGCGGCAGCGCCCGACCTCGCGCTGACCAGGCGACCGCTTCGCGACGCGAAGCGGCAGCCGCTGATCGAGGGGTGTGACGTCCGGCCGCGGGACTGCGCGCCTATGCACGTCCACGTCCGTGCTTGCCCGAGATCGACGGCTCGCAAACGCTACGACCGCCGCCGGGCTTGAGCTGGGGAGCGAGGACGGCCTCGATGGGACAATTGGTTTCGACGGGCAGCTATCAAGACCACGCGGGCCGAGCGCGTGATCGCATTGCGCGGAATGGGATTGCGCCGCGCTGGGCATCCGAACGATCCTTTTGTTCTGGCAGCGGTGCGGCCCGCGCGATTGCAAAGGCGACCAGGGGATCGCGCCGCTCAGCGCGCGGCGCACGATCGGATTCACCCAAGAGCGATCGCCCACGGAAGCTGCGTCTGGCCCCCCCAACACTTCCCCAATCACGAACCAGCGGCCATGTCGTCCGCCGAAACCAGCAGCACCGTCGCTTCTGCTCTGGGCCGCCGGCCATCTCAAGCAGCAGTCTCGGCGTCGCCGCTGGTGCGCCGAAAAAGCAGAAGTGGGTCGACCTCGCCGGGCACCGGTGAATCTCGGCCATCGAAGGGCCATCACAGGCGTCGATCGGCACCCCTCCCTTTGGGCGAAAGCACGCGCGCGCGGTCGATCATGCGGATTGTTAGCTGGACGCGCCAGCCTTGATCGACAGCAAGCGGTCGGGGATTCCCCGATCTTCCGCGGGGCGTTTGCGGACCGCGCCGACTCGGCTAGCACGAAGAGGCGCCCGCTCCTGACGTTGAGACCGTTGGCGAGGACGTGGCTACCCGAGTTGATGACGCGTTCTCCGACGTCGCGTGCTGGGCGACGATCCTCTGCCGAGCGATCACCCGCTCGACCTCGGCGATCTCCTGGTCGAGGAACTCTATGTGGCGCCTGCATGTCTCCACGGTCTCGAGCTCCTCAACCCCGAGATGCAGCTGGCGCAGCCATGGCGCTCCCTTGACCCCGAACAGGCCGCTCATTCGCTACCCACACCGATCGACGATCAC
>CAWJIO010000011.1:0-680751 GCA_963842995.1 uncultured Solirubrobacterales bacterium
CCGAACTGGATCGAGTCGGTCGGGCAGGACTTCGCGCAGGCCGGCTCCAGTCCATCCTCGAGGCGGTCGTAACAGAGCGTGCACTTGCCGGCACGCCCGTCCTCGGGGTCGCGGTCGACCACACCGAACGGACACGCCGGCACGCAGTAGCCGCAACCGTTACAGACGTCCGGCTGCAGCACCACCGTCTGATGTTCGGTGCGGATCAGCGCACCCGTGGGGCAGGCGTCGAGACAGCCCGCGTTGCTGCAGTGCTTGCAGACGTCGGACATGAACACCCAATCGCCCATCTTGCGCATCGCCTCGGCGACATCCACGAAGCCCGACGCAGGCTGCGCCGCATCCACCAGGGCGATTGCGCCGGCAGCCGGGATCGCCGGCAGCTTCCCCCCGGCCCCGGCATCGAGCGCGCGCTGCGCCTCTTGCCTGAGCTGCGGGGAGGGCTCGAACAGCTCCACGAACCGGACGTGGCGCCACGTCGAGGCGGAGAGATCCCCCGTGTGGTCGTAGGAGACGCCCTTGCCGGACTGCCAGCCGTCCGCGGGCAGGTCGTTCCACTGCTTGCACGCGACCTCGCAGGCCTTACAGCCGATGCACACCGTGGTGTCGGTGAAGAAGCCCATACGCTCCGCGCCGGAGCGATGGATGGCGATCTCGGTGTCCGGGACGCTGGTGCTCACGGAGTCCCTGTGGGATCGGCGCCAGCCGATTCCACCGCCTCCTGTGGGTCCTCGGCCGCCGGGTCGTCCTCGTTCGGCCTGATGTGATGCCCGGCAAGCGCTGCGCCGGCCAGCCGCACGGTGCTCGCGCCCCGCCTGCGACCGGCCCGCACGTCGCACGTGAACGCCTTGTCATCCTGGATCGAGACGTTCGGATCGCCGGACAGAGCGACAAGCTCGTTGGCCGTGTCACCGCGTGAGAGTCCGCTGTACCCCCAGTGCCACGGCAGCCCTATCTGGTGAATCGTCCGCCCGTCCACCCGCAGCGGCCGGATGCGGTCGGTGACCTTGGCCCGCGCCTCGATCTCCGCCCGCTCGGTCACGATCGTCATCCAGCCACCGTCCTCGATCCCCCGGTCGGCCGCCAGCTGCGGATCGACCTCACAGAACATCTCCGGCTGTAGCTCGACCAGCCACGGGACCGTGCGGCTCATCCCGCCCGCCGTGTGATGCTCGGTCAGCCGGAAGGTCGTCGCCACGACCGGGAAGCGGGGATCGCCGACGGGCTGGTACGGGTTCTCGGGCCGCCGCCAGCGGATCGCCGCCGGACTCCCGTCGATCGTCGGGTAGAGCAAGTTCGTCATCGGCGACTCCACGGGCTCGTAGAAAGTCGGCAGCGGCCCGTCGAGCAGACCGCTGGGCGAGTACAGCCACCCCCGACCGTCGCCCATCATGATGAACGGATCCGCGCCGCCGATCGCCTGCATCCCGCGCGCTTCCGCCGCCGGCCGATAATCCGGGCGCTTGTCGAGAGGGAAGTCCGGCACGTCATAACCCCCCCAGCGGCCCTGCCCCTCGTCCCACCACACGTAGCGCTTGCGCTCAGACCACGGCCTGCCCTGTGGATCGGCGCTGGCGCGGTTGTAGAGGATCCGCCGGTTTGCCGGCCACGCCCACGCCCACTCCGGCGAGACGATTCCGCCCGCCACGGCGATGTCACCTGGTCGGCGCCGGCGCGCCTGATTGACGCCATCGGCATAGATGCCGGAGTAGATCCAGCAGCCACAGGCGGTCGAGCCGTCGCTGCGCAGCTCGTCGAACGAGCCGACGGGTCTGCCCGTCGCGACGTCATAGCCGTTGATCTCCTTGATGACCGCCTCCACGTCGGGCTCGCGCAGCTCGCCGCACTCCGAGTAGTCCCACCGCAAGTTGACGATCGGCCAGTCCCGCTCGCGCTCGGACCCGGCGTAGTGCGCCTTGACTCGCTTGCCCAGATGGTGCATGAACCACAGCTCCGAGCGCGCGTCACGGGGCGGGTTGAGCGCCTTGTCACGGAACTGCACAAGCCGCTGTGTGTTTGTGAACGTGCCCTCCTTCTCGATGTGCGAGGCGGCGGGCATCAGGAAGACCTCGGTCTGGATCGCCTCGGGGCGAAGCTCGCCCGACTGCACCTCCGGCGAGTCGCGCCAGAAAATGGCCGTCTCGATCTCGGCCATATCGCGCACGACCAGCCACTTCAGCCTCGCCAGAGCGCGGCGCTGAAGCCCGGCGTGCTGAGAGCCGACCGCCGGGTTCTGCCCCATCACGAACAGGCCCTCCAGCCCGCCGTCGAGCGCCCGGAGCATGGTCGAGAAATGGGAGTGGTTGCCGGTTAGCTTCGGCAACCGGCCGAAGCCGTAATCGTTCTCCTCGGTCGCCACGTCACCGAACCACGCCTTGAGCAGCGAGACGATGTAGCCATCAAAGTGCGACCACCAGCCGCGATCCGCCTTGCCGACGCCGATGTACTCCGCGAGCGTCAGGTGACCCTCGCGAGTCCGCGGCATGTGCAGGTAGCCGGGCAGCAGGTCATAGAGGGTCGGGATGTCGGTCGACCCTTGAATCGACGCGTGCCCCCGCAGCGCCATGATGCCGCCGCCAGGCCGGCCGACATTGCCCAGCAGCAACTGGAGAATCGCCGCGGCGCGGATCATCTGCACAGCCTCGGAATGCTGCGTCCACCCGTTCGCATAACAGAACGCGCTCGTGCGCTCACGGCCCGAGTTGGCGATCAGCGCATCTGCCACCGCGATGAACTCCTCGCGAGAGATTCCGCAGATGCGCTGAACCGTCTCAGGCGTGTAACGGGCGAAGTGCCGGCGCAGGATCTGAAAGACACACCGCGGGTGCTCGAGCGTATCGTCGTGCTCGAGATCGTTCACGAGCATCCCCGCGCCGGTGTGCTCGCTGAACGCCTGAGTGGCGTGCTCATGTGCCCCAGCCGAGAAGTTGACCTGGCAGCCCCCATACATCCACGAGATCGGGTCGTACGATCCTGTCTCCGGGTCATAGCCCGAGAACACGCCATCGAGGTCCTCGGTGTCGCGAAAGTTCTCGTCGACGATCGCGCACGCGTTCGTGTAGTTGACGACGTACTCCTTGAAGTAGGACCCGGTCTCGATCACATGGCGGATCAGCCCACCGAGGAACGCGACGTCCGTCCCCGCCCGGATCGGCACGTGCAGATCAGCCAACTGGCTGGTCCGCGAGAAACGAGGATCGACATGGATGACCCGCGCGCCCCGCTCCTTGGCCTTCATCACCCACCGGAACCCAACCGGGTGCGCCTCGGCCATCTGCGAGCCCTCGATCACGATGCAATCGGCGTTCTGGAGATCCTGCTGGAAGTTGGTGGCGCCGCCTCGCCCGAACGAGGACCCCAGACCGGGGACCGTCGAGCTGTGTCATATCCGGGCCTGGTTCTCGATCTGGATCGCCCCCATCGCCGTGAACAGCTTCTTGATCAGGTAGTTCTCCTCGTTGTCCAGCGTCGCCCCGCCCAGGTGCGCGAACCCCAGCGTGCGGTCCACCCGCCAACCGTGGCGGTCGGTCTCCTGCCAGCCGGTCTCGCGCGCGGCGATCACCCGCTCGGCGATCATGTCCATCGCCTGCTCGAGCTCGAGCTCCTCCCACTCGGTGCCGCCCGCCCGCCGATATCTGACCTTCATCACCCTTCCTGGCTGCTGCACGAGCTGGCGCGAGGACGCCCCCTTCGGGCACAACGTCCCCTGGTTGATCGGCGAACGCGGATTCCCCTCGATGTCGACCAGCTCGCCACCGCGGGTGTACACCAGCTGGCCACACCCCACAGCGCAAAACGGACATACCGACTCAGTCACCTTAAGCCCCGCGATCCTCGCCCCGGCCCGCCGCGTCTGTTCCGAAGCCGCGCTCGGACCGAGCCCACAGTCCATCGCCCTACCAACAAGCGGCAGCCGCCGCAACGTCTCGAAAGAGCGCGGGCGGGATCCGAGATCGCTCATCGCATAGTCCCAGCTTTCGGTTGACGGTGCGGGGCAGTGAGAACCCTGCCACCCGAGGCGCGGTTTGACAACCCCAAGTCCATCCGAGAACGAGGAATCCAACCACCGCGGAGTCTGCGCCAGGGGGTTGCGGATCGGGCCGATCTTACGTTTGGCCGAGGCGACGTCGGGTTCGCGGGTCGCCCCTTTCCCACGCCGGTTATCAGGTGGCCGTAGACTCGGCCGCTCAGTGGAGCCAGGAGGTCTGCCGTTGATAGTCCGCAGCCCGTTTCCGGACGTCGAGATTCCGGAAGTGTCCTTGACCCAGTTTGTCCTTGCCCGGGCTACGCAGCTCGGTGATAAGCCGGCTTTCATCGACGGGGCGAGCGGCCGTACGATCACCTATGCGCAGCTGCCGCAGTCCGTGCGCGAGGTCGCCGCGGGGCTTGCCGCGCGGGGCTTTGGCAAGGGCGAAGTGTTCGCGCACTACGCTCCGAACCTGCCCGAGTATGCGGTCGCGTTCCACGCGGTCGCGACGGTTGGGGGCGTGAACACAACCGCCAACCCGTTGCTGACCGCCGACGAACTCGCAGTGCAGCTTAGGGATTGTGGCGCGCGTCTCTTGGTGACGGTGCCGACGATGTTGGAAAAGGCGACCGTGGCGGCAGAGCGGGCCGGCGTGGAGGAGGTCTTCGTCTACGGTGAGGTCGAGGGCGCAACGCCGTTCGCCTCGCTTCGCCGGGCGCCAGGTGAGTCGCCGGAGGTCGCGATCGACCCCGCCGATGATCTCGTCGCGCTGCCGTATTCCAGTGGCACCACGGGGCTGCCGAAGGGCGTGATGCTCACGCACCGGAACCTCGTCGCGAATATCTGCCAGACCGTCGCTCACCAACGCTTGCGCGAGGATGAGCGCGTCATCGCGGTGCTGCCGTTCTTTCACATCTACGGGCTCGTCGTGCTGATGAACCTACCCCTGTACTGCGGCGCGACGGTCGTGTCGATGCCGCGGTTTGACCTGGCCGAGTTCCTACGCGTGCTGCAGGATTACCGGATCACGCGTGCCTGGGTGGTCCCGCCGATCGTGCTCGCGTTGGCCAAAGATCCGCTCGTCGACGAGTTTGACCTCTCGAGCCTCAAGTTCATGCTCTCAGGTGCCGCACCGCTGTCCGCCGAGCTGGAGGTGGCGTGCCGCCAGCGGCTGGGCTGCCGGATGGAGCAGGGCTACGGCCTCACCGAGACGAGCCCGACCACCCATTCCGTGCCGGATGAGCTCGCCGGGCAGATGCCAGGCTCGATCGGACCGCCGGTCCCGAACACCGAGTGCCGGATCGTTGATGTCGTCACCGGCGAGGACGCGCCGGCCGGCCAACCCGGCGAGCTGTGCATCCGCGGGCCACAGGTGATGAAGGGCTACCTCAACAATCCCCAGGCGACCGCGCGGACAATCGACCGGGACGGCTGGCTTCACACCGGCGATGTTGCCCGGATCGAGCCGGACGGCTCGGTGCGGATTGTCGACCGGATCAAGGAGCTGATCAAGTACAAGGGCTACCAGATCGCCCCCGCCGAGCTCGAAGCGGTGCTGCTCACGCACCCCGCGATCGCCGACGCCGCAGTGATCGCACTCCCCGACGCCGAAGCCGGCGAGGTGCCAAAGGCTTTCGTCGCGGCGAGCAACTCGATCACGCCCGAAGAGATCATGGAGTTCGTCGCCGAGCACGTCGCCCCGTACAAAAGGGTGCGCGCCGTCGAGATCGTCGAGAAGATCCCCAAGTCTCCGTCGGGCAAGATCCTGCGCCGCGTGCTCATCGAACGCGAGCGAACCGGGGCGATCGCTGGTTAGGCTCGCCATTGGGCACAGTGTCGCTTTGATCGAAGAGCAGCATTCCGAGGCAGAAATCGGCCGCCACGATCAGTACGAGACCGCAAGGGAGGCAGGGAGATGACGACGATGGATCCTGGCATTCGTTTTCCCGGCGAATCCGACGAGTACCGCCGGGCACGCAACCGACTGGTTGAGGCCGAGGCCGAGTTGCGGCGGGCGATCGAACAGGTCGCGGCGCAGCGGCGCGCACTACCGCCGGGTGGTCTCGTCCCAGACGACTATCGCTTCGAGGAGGCCTCCGACGGCGGCGTAGTGCTGTTCTCGGAGCTGTTCGACGCGGGCAAGGACATGCTCGTCGTCTACAGCTTCATGTTCCCGCGCTACTCGGGCGACACCCGGCCGGGACCCGCGGAGGGTGAGACGGCGCGGCTGCCGCTCACCGAGACGCCGTGCCCCTCATGCACCTCGATCCTCGACTCGCTCGACGGCGCCGCTCCTCATCTCGCACAGCGGCTCAACCTTGCCGTGGTCGCGAAGTCGGATCCCGACCGGATCCGCATCTTCGCGCGCGACCGTGGCTGGCGGCACCTACGCCTTCTGTCCTCCCGCAACAACAGCTACAACCGTGACTACCACGCGGAGACACCGGATGGTGAGCAGATGCCGATGCTGAACGTGTTCGTCCGCGATGGCGAGCGGTTCCGCTTCACCTGGGCCTCCGAGCTCATGTACGCGCCGCGCGACCAGGGGCTGGAGTCCCGCCACGTCGACTCCATCTGGCCGATCTGGAACGTGCTGGATGTGACCCCGGACGGCCGCGGCACCGAGTCCAACTTTCCCGCGCTGCGCTATGGCGACGCTTAGGCATCGGGCCTGCCCGGGGTGATGCAGGCAACGCGTTCGGACGGCAGCGCGATCGCGTTTGAGCTCTTCGGCGACCGTGCCGGCGCGCCGCTGCTTCTCTGCCACGGCCTCGCGGATTCGCGGAGGTCGGGGCGGATCCTGGATACGACGGGACGCAATCTGGGCTTGTTGGTGATCGCTCCGGATCGGCCGGGTGTGGGGCTTAGCGATGCGCGCCGGCTGCATCGCGTGGTGGAGTGGGTGGAGGATGCGGTGGCCGTGCTCGACGCGCTCGGACTGGATGCCGCGGCGGTGATGGGAGTCTCCGGCGGTGGCCCGTTCGCCGCGGCGTGCGCGGCGGCGTTAGGAAGTCGCGTTCGGGGCCTCGTGCTGGTCTCGTCGTTGGGAATGGTCAAATGGGGTACGGGCGGGATGGCGGCGGGTGAGCGCCTCTCGCTCGCCGTCGCGCAGCGCCTCCCCGGCTTCGGTGGCTGGTTCCTCGGGCGCCTTGCTCAGTTGGCGCGGCGCTCACCGCGGCTGTTCATCGAGGTCGTGACGATCGAGCTTCCGGACGTCGATCGTGATGCGTTGCGGGACGGCGAGGAACGCGCGGTGTTGATCGACAGTTACCGGGAGGCGTTTCGGCGCGGTAGCGCTGGGGTTGCGCAGGATCTACGGTTGCTGACGCGGCCATGGGGCTTTGAGCTCGGCTCGATCCGCGTGCCAACCTGGGTTCACCACGGCGAGGCCGACACGACCGTTCCGCCCGAACACGCACGGCGCTTCGCCAAAGCGATCCCAGACGCGCGGCTCCGGCTTCACCCCAACCACGGGCACTTCTCGCTTCTCCCTGGAGTGGTGCATGAGACGCTCATCGACGTGCGCGATCTCTAAACCGCGTGAACCCCTTGTTCGGGAGAGGTGCAGCTCAAGAGAATGGCGAGATGAGCCGACATACGAGTGGGGAGCTCTCGCCCGCGGGGAGATGAGATCCGGTTGGGCGTGCACGGCTCCCGATGTTCGCGATATGGACGCTTTCGCTCACAACACTGACCCTGACGGCAACGAGCACGACGGCGCTGAGCGCGAACGGCTGTCCGACGGGCCAGAGCGCTCACCCTTACCCTCGTTGTCGCTGATGGAGAGGCACAATTTCGCACTGGAGCTAGAGCGAATGCTCTGCCCCTACCTGCCGCCATCAGCCGAGGACTACTACTGCTACTGAGCCCGCCCGGGGCGCCGTCGAGGATTCGACGGACGCCGGCGGCGCAGGCGAGAGCGAGGATCCCGGCGACCACCAAGTTGGCGCTCTGAAACCAGCCATCGCTGCCGAGGGTGAGGAGGCTCAGCGCCTGGCGGGCGAGGTCGAAGCCCTGGCGGGTCAGGACCTGGACGTCGTGCTCACCTCGAGCCGCCTAGCGGTTCAGTCGGCGGTTTCGAGCGCGTACAGGGAGGAGGTCACGGTCACGATTGCCGCCGGCGTTGCCGATGACGTTCTAGAGCACGCGACCGCTGTCTCGCCGGGCGAGGCGGCGTTCACCAGCGCCATCGAGGCGCTGCTCGGTGCAGTCGAAGTTCCGGTATCGAGCGTGACGCTGCGGGTCTCGGTGCCGTGAACGCTCTCTAGCAGGCACGTCACCGTGACGCGCTGCGGCGTGCCGTTCCCGGTCACGGTCACCATCGGATCGGCGAACTCGAGGTAATCGTGACTGTTGTCGATATTGATGTCGTTGATCTGCGTCAGCGTCGAAGTGACGGTCTGGGTGCCGCTGTTACTCGCCTCGGTGGGCAGCGTGGACGTGCACTCGGCCGTGCCGCTGGACTGAATCAAACTGATCGCGGTTTGCGGACGGCAGATACCACTGACCCGAGCCTGAAGCTGGTTGAGGTTGGCGCGGACCCGACCGACCGCGGGCTTCCATCCGCTGGCGTGGAACGTTCAGGCGATCGCGTCGAGCTACGAGCTGGCCCGCGGGCTGCGGGTCGTGGGCGAGAAGGACGACGGGTTCGCGATCACGGCGTCAAGGACGGTGGCGGTCGAGGTCGAGCGACTCTACGACGCGTTCGTCAACGGGTCGCTGCGCGAGCGGTGAGTGCCCGACGGCGGACTCTCGCCGCGGACGGCTAGACGGCCCAAGTCGGCCCGCTTCGATTGGGCCGAGGGCGACACGCGCGTGAACGTCACGTTCCTCGTCAAGGACGAGGTCAAGAGCACGATCGCGCTCGAGCACAGGAGGCTGCCCAACGCAAGCGAGGCCGAGCGGATGAAGGTCTACTGGCGCCGGCGACTCCAAGCGCTCAAGGAAGCGTTGGAGCAATGAGAAAACGCCAGTCGGCCCTCCCGGACCCACGGATCAGACCTGAGATCAGCGATTAGGCCGGACCATTCAGGCGCCCGAGGCTTCTCTTAGCTTTCCCACGCTCGTAGTTGGTGCGCAGCAGCGACAACGCCTGCTGAGCGCCTGCCTCCGTCTCGAGTGGGACGGTGACCCAGCCCGCGTCATGCCGCCGCTGGTGCTCGAGCGCCACCCCATCCTTAACGAGTTGATCTAGCAGCTTGGGTGGAATCGGAACATCTGCCACCGCGTCGCCGTGTAGGTGGCCGAGCTCGCGTCGGCCGACTCGTAACACGACCGATCCAAACTGGCCCTTCACGCGGTACACCCCCGGCCAGCTCAGCGCCTCGCTGATGATCCGCTCGGCGACTGAGCCCTGGCGTCCGCGAATGAAGCTGAGCAGGCTGGGCTCGCTGGCTGCTCCGTGTCCATGCGGCGGATCAGGCCGTCGCGCATCTTCGGTGTGGTCGAAGGCCTCCAGCTTGTCGGGATCGACGGTCAGGTCGATGGTGGTGATCAGGCCGCCGCTGACGGTGAATCCGACCGCTCCGAGCGGGCCTTGGCGAGTCTTGACGAGGAGGCCGGCCTGGCCGTTGACGGTCGCCGGATGACACAGTCTCGCGAAACGCGGGCCGAATGTAGCCATGCTGCTCGCGACGTCGGCTGCGCCGTTCAATTCTTGCTGCAGCTCGCGGGCGCCGCCGGCCCGGAACACCACATCCGGGTCGAGCACCGCTACCAGCGCATCGAAGTCCCCGGCTCTCGAGGCCGCGAGGAACGCGTCGACGACCTCGCGCTGCCTGGCGAGATCGGCATCGGGCTGCGGCATTGCTCCGCGGACCCGGCGCCGCGCCCGGCTGGCGAGCTGTCTTGCCGCCTCAGGGCTGCGGTCGATGATCTCCCCGATCTCGGCGAACGGGAGGGCGAACATGTCGTGCAGCACGTAGGCCACCCGCTCGGTCGGGGTCAGCGTCTCGAGCACCACGAGCAGCGCGAGCCCGACGGTATCCGCCACCAGCATCTGCTGCTCGGGGTCGGCCTGCTCGTCGACGTCCACGATCGGCTCGGGCACCCAGGCGCCTACATAGTCCTCGCGGCGAGATTGCCGGGCGCGCAGCATGTCGATGCACACCCGGCCGACGATCGTGGTCAGCCATGCGCGGGCGTTGTGGATCGTCTCCTGCTGGGAGCGGCTGAGCCGCAGCCAGGCTTCCTGAAGCGCATCTTCGGCCTCGCTGACCGATCCGAGCATGCGGTAGGCCACCGCCTCCAGGTGTGGCCGGTGGCGCTGGAACTGCTCGATCTCCCAGCCTGGGTCGTTCAACAACTCTGCTCCATGACTAGCGGCATTCATCCTTAATGACGGTTGTGGGTGTCCGATTGTGACGCCGTCCTGGAGCCGCGACCCCGATCGTCGTGCGCGTCACATCTGCGCCGGTCCGATCCGTCTGTAGGAGTGAGAGTTCAAAAGCGGCTCGCGCCACCAGCTCCGCGAGCGCTTCTCAGCCGGCAAAAGGAGTAGTAGATATGACTCAACGGATCCTGGCCCAGCGCGGGCGCCTAATCAACGAGAAGAAGAGCCGCTGGTGGACGCTCGGCGCGATGCGTATGCAGGAGCTCGCCAAGACCCTGACCGACGCCGAACGAGAGGCGCTCGCTCAGGCGCTTGCGTTGCTGCTCGAGCGCTCCGATCTTGCGGCGTGCAGACCGGAGGGACTCGATCGATGACTCAACGGATCCTGGCTCAGCGCGGGCGGCTGATCAACGAGGAGAACAGCCGCTGGTGGACGCTCGGCGCGATGTGCTTCGCGCTGTTCATGATCATGCTCGACAACACGGTCGTGAACGTCGCGCTCCCATCGATCCAGCGCGATCTGCACGCCTCGCTGCAGGCGCTCGAGTGGACGATGAACGCGTACACGCTGACGTTCGCGGTGCTGATGGTGACCGGCGGCCGGCTGGGCGACATCTTCGGCCGCCGCAAGCTGTTCCTGTTCGGCGTGGCCGTGTTCGGGGCCTCAAGCCTGGCGATCGGGCTGGCGCCCAACGATGCGGTGCTGGTCGCGTTCCGCGCCATCCAGGGGATCGGCGCGGCGTTCATGATGCCGGCGACGCTGTCGATCATCACGCAGGCCTTTCCCGCCGAGCAGCGGGGAACTGCGATCGGGACGTGGGCCGGCGTGAGCGCGCTCGCGCTGGCGATCGGCCCGGTACTCGGCGGATTCCTGACCGAGGACGTGACTTGGCGCGCGATCTTCTTCATCAACCCGCCGATCGCGGTCGGGGCGGTCGCGGTGACCCTGTTCGCCGCGCGCGAGTCGCGCGATGAGACCGTCGGACGCAGTGTGGACTTCGCCGGCATCGCAACGCTGACGGCTGGCTTGACGGCGCTCGTGCTGGCGCTGGTGGAGAGCAACAGCTGGCATTGGGGCTCGGCGTCGATCGTGGGGCTGTTCGTCGTGGCGGTGGTCGCGCTGGCCGCGTTCGTGGTGATCGAGCTGCATCTGCGCGCGCCGATGCTCGACTTCAGCTTCTTTCGGTCGCGCACGTCGGCAGGGGCAAACGTGGTCGCGTTCCTGGTCACGTTCGCGATGTTCGCCCAGTTCTTCTTCCTGACCCTTTACATGCAGAACGTGCTTCGCTACTCGCCGCTTCAGACCGGGGTTCGGTTCCTGCCGGCAACGCTCGTGATCATCGTCATGGGTCCGCTGGCGGGACGGTTGACCGATCGCGTCGGTCCGCGACCACTGATCGCGCTGGGGCTGGTGATCATCGGTGCGGCGCTGCTGATCCAGTCCCAGCTGACGATCCATACCGGTTACGGGCTGCTACTGCCTGGCTTCATCCTGATGGGGTTGGGGATCGGGCTCGTGATGTCGCCGATGAGCACCGCGGCGATGAACGCCGTCGACCGCACCAAGTCCGGCGCGGCGTCCGGCGTTGTGTCAATGAGCCGCATGGTCGGCGGCAGCGTCGGGCTGGCGGTGATGGGCGCGCTCGTGACGACGATCGGGCGCTCAAAGCTCGACTCGAGCCTCCCGCAGCTCCCCGCGACCGCCCGAGCCAAGCTGGCCAGCGCGCTTGGCTCCGGCGCCGCGCCCGACGGGCACGACTCGCCGCACGTGGTCTATGCCCTGCACCACGCGTTCGTGTCGGCACTCGCCGCCGGACTCAAGGTCGGCGCCGCCGTCGCCTTCGTCGGCGCGCTACTCGCCGTGTGGCTGATCGGCCCGGTACAGACACAGCCCGCCGAAACACGTCCAAGCGAACCGCGAGCGCCCGAAGCAGTGCCAGCCTGACCGTCACGGAGAGGCGTCGACACGAGTGTCCCGGTCGCAGTGACCTGGAGTAGTGTGCCCCGCGTGAAGCAGCACGTCCTGATCCTCGGCGCCGGCTTCGGTGGCCTGGAGCTCGCGACGCGGCTCTCCGAGACGATCCCCGACGCGGTTCGGGTCACGCTTCTCGACCGCAACCGACGCCTTCTTCTTCGGCTTCTCCAAGCTTGAGGTGATGCTCGGCCGCCAGTCGGCCGAGGAGGTGAAGCTCTACTACCGTCACATCGCGAAGGACGGCGTCGAGTTCCGCCAGGAGACGGTGACCGACATCGACCCGGCCGCGCGGCGAGTCACCACCGACGCAGGCTCGTACGACGCCGACTTCGTCGTCGTGGCGCTCGGCGCCGACTACGACATGGCCGCCACGCCGGGCTTCGAGGCTGGCGGGCACCAGTACTACACGCTCGCCGGCGCCGAGCGGCTTCGCGATGCGCTGGCCGATTTCGACGGCGGAAAAGTGCTTGTCTCCGTGCTCGGGCAACCGTTCAAGTGCCCGCCGGCTCCAGTTTCCCGGCGTCTAGGCCCTCGGCGACGTCTGCACCGGCCCGAGGACCGTCCCCAAAGCTGGGATCTTCGCGGAGTCGGCAGCGCTCGTCGTCGCGGACGAAATCGCTGCCGCCATCTCGGGCGCGGAGCCTCCGGCGCCGTTCGTAGGATCAGGCATGTGTTACGCCGAGTTCGGCGCAGGACTCGTGAGCAAGGTCGACGTCAACTTCCTCAGGGGCGATGGGCCCGAGGCCCAGCGATACGACCCGTCGCGCGAGTACGCCGTCGAGAAGGAAGAGTTCGGCGCGACCCGGCGAGCACGCTGGTTCGGTCGCTGACGCGACGCCGACGCAAACAATCCCGCCACCGACGGTCGCGGGGCGAACCCGCCGGACGCTCCTCATCGGAGGCGTGGCCGCCACTCGCCGTGCGCGGCCCAGTAGGCCTCCGCCTCCGCCTCCATGACCGCGAGGCGCGAGTAGTAATCCGGAAACTCGTTCAAGTGCGCTCGGGCGATCTTCGCTGTCACCGACACATCGTCATCCGTGACGTTGGTCTCGAGATCCTGGGTGCCGTGCTCGAGCTCGACGCCCATCCCCATCCGGAACTGCTCAACATCGAAACGGGATGTCGCCCAGTCGATCCCGATCCGCTCGCCGGCGGCACGGGCACCATCAGCCGCCGGTCAGTTGTTGAGCAGTGCCATCATCTGCTCCGGGTACCGACTGCCGCGAACCGCGTCGCCGGAGATGGCGTTGTCGAGTTCCTGCACCTCCCCGGCCGAGAGCGTCACGTTGGTCGCAGCGGCGTTCTCCTCGAGACGACGCGGACTCTTCGTCCCAGGAATCGGGACGATGTCGTCGCCTTTGGCCAGCACCCAGGCGAGGGCGAGCTGCGCCGGGGTCACGTCGCGTTTGTCCGCGAGCTCGGTCACCCGGTCGGCGAGGTGGAGATTCGCTCGCAGCGCTGCCTCCTGGAAGCGGGGGTTGGAGCGGCGCCAGTCGTCCTCGGGCAGGTCGTCGAGCGAGCGGATCTGCCCGGTGAGAAAGCCGCGTCCCAGCGGCGAGTAGGCCACGAGACCGATGCCGAGCTCGCGCAGCGTTGCCAGGACCTGGTCTTCGGGATCGCGCGTCCACAGCGAGTATTCACTCTGCACTGCGGTAATCGGATGGACCGCGTCAGCGCGGCGGATTGTCTGCGCCGAGGCCTCCGACAGCCCCAGGTAGCGGACCTTGCCGGCCTGCACCAGCTCGGCCATCGCGCCGATCGTCTCCTCGATCGGTACGTTCGGGTCGACCCGGTGCTGGTAGAAGAGGTCGACGTGGTCGATGCCAAGACGCTCGAGCGAGCCCTCGCACGCTCGCCGGACGTTTGCTGGGCTTCCGTCCGTGGCTCGGTCGCTCCCCGCGTCGGGATTGATCACGAACCCGAACTTGGTCGCGATCTCGAACTGGTCGCGCTGGCCGGCGATGGCCCGTCCCACCAGTTCCTCGTTGGTGTAGGGACCGTAGACCTCGGCGGTGTCGAGGAACGTGATCCCGAGCTCGAGCGCTCGGTGGATCGTCGCCAGGCCTGCCTGCTCGTCGCCGGCGCCGTAGGCCCAGGTCATGCCCATGCATCCCAGCCCCTCTGCCGACACTTCTAGGCCCTGGCCTCCCAGTTGTCTTCTATTCATTGAGCGTTTCCTCGTAGAAGGAGATTTTTCGGTCGATGCGCCGATGGCCCGAATCGGCCTGGCCGACATCGTCGATCAACCCGGCGCGCTCGTAGTAGCGCAGCGTGTACGCGCTGACGCCACTCGCGCGGGCCGCGTCCGCGATCGTAAGCCCTGTCTCGACGCTCATCGGTCGAGCATAGGACTTAGAGCGTGCTCCAAGTCCAGCGTCGCACCCGAGACGTCGGCGATAGTAACGGTTGATGCGAGAATGGGGGCATGCCTCTAGTACGGATCGATCTGCTCGATATGTGGTCAGACGCGCAGCGATCGGCGATCGCCGACGCCGTTCAGGAGGCGTTGGCCGCGAACTTGGACGTTCCCGAACGTGATCGCTTTCAGGTGATCACTGCTCACCCACACACTGGATTCGTATTTGACCGCGGATACCTGGACATCGAACGCAGCGATCGGTTCGTGATGGTCACCGTCACGCTCTCCGCGGGGCGCACAACCGAGGCCAAGCAAGCCTTCTACGCCGACCTCTGCCGCCGCTTGATCGCCGCCGTGGACCTTCGATCCGAGGACCTCGCCGTGGCGCTGGTCGAGAATCAGCGCGAGGACTGGTCCTTCGGTCACGGGGATGCGTCCTATCTGACGATCCCGCGCGAGCGCTGGCGCTGATTGCCGGCCAGCGGAGCCGTTCGCCACTGGGACATCGGACGGCCAGCCGCCGAGCGTCGCGCCCGGGTCGCTGCCGACCCGGGCGCGACCGAACGTCTCAGCGGAACGGGGTGGCGAGCATGCCGTCGGTGTTGCCTGCCCCGTCGACGTAGAAGCCGACGAGCTGGCCCTCGTCATTCACGCCGTTGATGGTGGTCGTGCCGATGCCATTGGGGTCATCCACGGTCTTGAAGCCGCCGTGCTTCGTCCACGTGAAGCCGTGGGTCGTTGCCGTCGCGCCGCTGCCGAGCTGGTAGAAGCCCACGACCTCGTCGCGGTCGTTGACGCCGAGGGCGTTTGTCACAGCCGCGTTCGGAAAGACCAGGCGAGTCAGCTTGCCATCGGCCCGCAGCAGGAATCCCTCGGCGCGACCCCGATCGGTCTCGAATCCGGCGATGTCGTTCGAGTTGTTGATCGCGGCGGTCACGCTCGTGGCGCCCGGGATCGACACCGAGTGGAACCTGTCCTTCTCGATGTTGTACACGTAGCCGTGACTGTTGCCGGAAGCGTCGTTGTAGAAGCCGACCGCTCTGGCGTGGTCGTTGACTCCCAGTAGCTGGTCGATCGGCGGCGTCGAGCGGCTGCGTCGCGGAAAGTCCACGAGGTGGAAGTGATGCCCGTGGATTGCATAGAACGCGAAGTTGGCATTCATCTGGTTGGCATTGTTTGTGTCCGACCAGAATCCCACGGTGAGACCGTTGTCGTTGAGGCCGGTGACCTGTGTCTGTGTGGATCGCGGGAAGTTCTCGCTCCTGTAGTCGCCTTGGCCGTACGGGAACGACAAGGTGTAACCCTGGTTGGGGTGCCCCGCGGCGCCGGACCCGAGATAGCCTGCGATCAGACCGTGATTGTTGATGCCAAGCAGCTGGTTGAAGGTGAGGTCGCGCTGGTTGTCGAGCGTCTTGAAGTGGTAGGGGGCCGTTGTCACTGGGGTGCTCGTGGTCGTTGCGACGCTCGTCGTCGTTGAGATCGGCGTGGACGTTGCGGTGGTCGTAGTCAGTGTGGTAGTCGGGATCGTGTTGGAGGTCGAAATCGTGTTGGAGGTCGGGATCGCGGTGGACGGTCGGGATCGCGGAGGAGGTCGGGATCGCTGAGGAGGTCGGGATCGCTGAGGAGGTCGTGACCGTTGAGGTGGTCGTGACCGCTGCAGCCGCGCCGGCGAGAGCGGCGGCGACGACCAGCGCCGACACGGCGAGACCCGACACTCTGCGCGCCCATCGGGCGCCCCGGGGCGCCTCGCGCGGCTCACCGGCGTCGACGCTGGCTGGCCTCGGCTCGAGGGAATCGTTGACCGGATTCATGACGCTCTCCTTTTAGGAAAATTTGACGGCGCTCACACGTCGCGACGGTCCGCCTGGTGGCGGGCTTGCAGACCCCGACGTGCCCAACACCCGAACAGACGCAGGATCGGGCCGGCGTATTCCATGCTCCGCCAAGAAGCGGCCGACACACCGTTGACATACCTAGCAACCCTAGGTATCTTGATCCCGCCGATGACTGTCCGCGCCGAAGAGCTGAAGGGCCATCTCGACTCGCTGATCCTTGCGGTCCTGTCAGGCGAACCGCTGCACGGATACGCGATCATCGAAGAGCTCAAGCGCCGCAGCGGCGGCGCGCTGGCACTGCCCGAGGGGACCGTGTACCCCGCGCTGCACCGGCTCGAGCGCGCGGGGCTGCTCGCGAGCTCGTGGTCGGAAGGCAACCGCCGACGACGCGTCTACCAGCTGACGGGGCGCGGCCGTCGCGAGCTCGGCGTGCGCCGCAGTTCCTGGCGCGAGTTTGCGGCCACGATCGAGGCGGTAATGGCGTGAGCGCCGGCGCCCAGGGCTTCCTCAGCGAGTTCGAACGCGAGCTCACCGCCGCCGGCGTTGGTGGCGCGCTCCGCGCGCGGATCCTCGCCGAGTACACGGACCATCTGCGATGCGACCCGAACGCCGAGCTCGGCGCCGCGTCCGAGCTCGCCCGTCAGTTTGCCGACGAACTCGGCACCGCCCGCATCAGGCGCGGCGCCGCCGCGACGTTCGCCGGTCTGGCGCTGGCGGGGTTGCTGTTCGTCGCCGCGTTCGGGCTCGCGAACCTCGGGCCTCTGAGGTCCGCTGAGTCCCATCCGCTCGCGCGGCTTGCCGGAGGCGTGCTCGTGATCGCCTCGCAGGTTGCGTTCGCGACCGGGATGCTCGCGGCGCTCCGCGCGTTCTGGCGCCGCCGTTCGCAGGCGCTGGCGCGAGCGGAGGCCAGGGTGATCCTCAGGCGGACCATGATCGCGCTCGGGTCGGGGCTCGTGACGATGGCCGCGCTCGCGGTCCTGGCCCTCGGTCTCGGCCACTCGGAGACCGACGGCTGGAGGACCTTCACGCTGATCGCGGCGGTCGTCGGCGCCGCCGCGCTGCTCGCGGTCTGCCCCTCGGTGCTGACGGCCGCGCGAATCATGCCGGCCGGAGCCGGTGAGCGCGGCGACATCTTCGACGACCTCGGGCCGCTCGCGCCCGCGCGGCTGCAAGGGCGCCCGTGGCTGGTAGCGCTAATCGTCGCCACCGCACTGCTGGCGGTCGCCACAGTCCAGGGTGCGATCGCGTCAGACTCGATCGACGGGCTGCTGCGTGGGCTCGCCGAGGCGTTCGCCTGCCTGCTCGGGTTCGCGGCCCTCGGCTCGTACGTCGGACTGTGGCAGCCGTCGCCGACGTAACTGCACGCCAAACGCCGTCAGTAATAGTGTCGTCGCCCCCCGACCGCACGCCCGATGGAGCCAAGCACAACGAGGATCAAGCCGATGACCAAGAGCACGATCCCGATTGACCACAGAATGGCGATCTTGGCGATGAATCCGATTATCAGCAGGATGATGCTCAGAGTGATCATTTGTTCTCCCGACCGTTACTAGTGGGTGTGCTAACAAGCACTACCCGGAGGGCGCATCACGTAAGCTATTGGACGCACGAGAGCAACAAGGGGATCCGCACGTACTGCTGGGGACCGTGACTCAAGCTCATCGAGGTCCGCCACCTCATTCGTAGCCGAACAGCGGCGCGGCCCCGGCGCTCTGCTCACGCGGCGCAACCAGCGTGCTGGCCCCAACGTGAACCGTCAGCAGTGCGGCGCTCTCGCCCCTGACCCGCAGGACATACCCCCTCGAGGTCGGCCTAATGGTCTCAAGTTGCGCCTTACCTTGCCATTCCGCCTGGTTGTCGAGCCGCTGGCCGGCCAGTGTCACGCCCGAGGTTGACGACGCCGAGGGTGCCAGTAGGCGCTGGACGGAGGCCTGGCTGCTCGTGGGTAGGTGGAGTTTGATCAGCGCCGATCTGCGTCCCTTGTTGATCACCAGCACGTTGAGCGTGTTGAGCGTGTTGGTCCCCTCCCCCTCCCTCACCGCCCATACCTTGAGGTGCAGCGATCGCGAGCTGCGCAGCTGGACGGGGACCAGTCGGGCGTGGGCGCCCAGCATGCGCTTGAAAAGGATCAGCCCATAGAGCAGCGGATGCGTCTGAAGCCCTTGCTGCGTGAAGTAAAACGGAGCGTTGATGGACTGCACTCGGGCGTGCAGGTTGACCCCTTCGACGCCCGCGCGCATCAGCTCGAACAAGGCATCCGGGGTCCACAGCGCGGTGGCGAACGCATTGCTCACTCCCTTCACTCCGCCGCAGGTCACCGAGTTGATCTCAGTCAGGCGAAGCGAAAAGCCGGCCTTGTGGGCGAGCGCGACCGCCGTACCGATCGTCTTGGCCATGCCGACGGTGGCGTTCTCGCTGAGCAGCTTCTGCACTGTCGGGTACGTCGGCTGCCCGGGCCGGGCGCAGGCCGAATAGGGATAGACATGGGCGGAGATCACGCGCAGCCCCAGGTGTGGGCGGTGCAGCAGCGTCGAGATCCACCGCAGGTGGTTGCGTTCCATGGCGAGCGCTGGAGCCACCAGAGGCGCGTTTGGAGCCGCGGAAGCGATGGCACGAGCGAACGCCTGGTACGTGCGCGAGTAGCTCGCCGGTGTGATCCGTTTGGGCAGCCGCACCGGGCTGAGCGTGGCTTGTTTGAGGGTCGATGGAGGGTTCGCTGCCAGCAGATCACTTGCCCACGTTGCGCGGTTATAGATGTCCGGCTCATTGCCGATCTCGAACGCGGCGAGGCTCCCGGCCGGCAGGTTGCTCGCCCGTATGGCTGCCCGTACCCACGTGCCGGTCAGGCGCGGGGTGGTGGAGATCGTGTTGAGGTCGAGGATGACCCGCAACCGGAGATCCTTGATGATGGCGACCGTGCGCGCCACCAGGGCCGGAGTGACCGGGAACGCCCACGGCGGCAGCTGATCTGCCGATGGGTCGAAGATCGCATGGTCGGCGGAGTCGCCGCCAATGCGCAGAACGAACCGCCCGTCTCCGGGTACCTGCAGAAGCGACAGCACCCGCTCGTACAGAGCAGTGTGCTGCTCGACCAGGGGCAGCGTCGCGTATTCGGTCGACAGCCCCAGGAACGCGCGCGGAATCGAGGTCGTGCTCGCCTGGGCCGGGACCGTCACTTCGGCCTGGTTTGCCCCCAACGCTGGTCTGCCCGGCGCTGGTGCGGACACGTCTGCACTGGCGACCGCGGGAGATCCGAGCGATCCGGTTCCGCTGCGACCAGGGCCGCCGCCGAGCAACAGTCCACCAATCATCGTCGCGAGCAGCAACGCTGCCAGCACGCCACGTCGACTGCTCCGAGCTTTACAGTCTGGACTCATCAAACTGGCCCTGTGTCGCCTCCAGCGCCATCGGACGCATCATATATCCAGTCGAGGAGAGCTTGTCTGGCAAATCCGCCACTGGCCGGCGACCTAGCGACCTCCCTGCCTTGCGGGGAAACGAGGGAACTCACGCCGCGATGCCGGCGAGCGGTAGATGCGTTTGATCTTCGCCAGCCAGGCGGGTGCGCCCTGCGCGTTGAATCTTGTCTGGATCCGATCCGTGCTGACGGACGCAATGGCCCAAGCGCTGCTGCGTTCGAACGATTCCCTCAGCTCCTCCTGGCTGATCGGGTGCGGGCCACAGGTACCAGCAGGTCCGATGTCACTGAGACAGAGCACGTACAGGCTCCCGCCACGACGCGTCACGGACGCGAGACTCGCGACGTAGTCTCCCCGCTCATCGCTGTCGAACGTGTGGAACAACCCGCAATCGAGCACCGTCGCAAAAACTCGGCCCAAGCGGTCTAGGTGGAGCGCGTCGGCCAGCACGAAGTCAGCGTCTAGGCCGCGCGCCGCGGCCTTCTCGCGCGCGATCGACAGTGCGGTCTCGGCCACATCGACTCCGAGGACGTGCAGGCCCAGAGCAGCTAGCTGAAGGGCGTTCTCGCCTGTCCCGCATCCTGCGTCGAGGACTGCGCCAGCGAATGCGCCTTCGTTGGCGATGCGCAGTATCGCAGGCTGTGGTCGTCCGATGTCCCAGGGCGCCGGACCATCGAGGTACGACGCATCCCAGGGCTGGCCTGCCCGCCGCTCGTGACTGGTTGGTTGCCGCCCGCCGTACGGATCGTCAGCTCGGATTCCTGTCTGCCGGGACATTTTTCTCCCTCCCTGTGCTGGAGTACGCGCACGTCATCGTCGCATCCGCCCGTTATGTGCGAGCCGCGTCTCTCGTCGGTGCGGGCAAAGATGCGCGTGCCGTGGCACAAGCCGGAGCAGGTTTCGTCGGCCACCGCACTGGGAAATATGTGTGTAGCATGCATATATATCGATGAAAGGTGGGTTGCGATGCCATCGATGAAGGGCAGCTTTCAACTCGCGTCGTGGAACGAGGATGTATATGAGGAGCGCGACGGGCATCGGCTGACCCGCGCCTCGGTTAGCCAGCGATTCGAGGGCGACATCGCCGGCGATGGGGCCGCGGAGTGGCTGATGGTCTATCAAGCGGACGGCCACGCCCGATTCGTGGGGTTCCAGGTCGTCGACGGAGAGGTCGCCGGCCGTCGCGGCACGCTCGTGCTCGAGACCGCGGGCGAGTTCGATGGACGGGTAGCACGATGGGACGCGACGGTCCTCCCGCGCTCGTCGACCGGCGAACTAACGGACCTCGAGGGCGCGGGCAAGTTCGAGGCCCCGCATGGCTCGACGGCCTCCTATGAGCTCGAGGTCACGCTCCGAGACCAGTGATTCGTCCGTCGCCCGGCTGACGAACCTGGTCGGGGCGTGGACGCTTGCGGTCGCCGACGGTGTGACCTCGGCAGCCGCCACGGCGGCTGGCCGCGGCGGCCACGCGCCCGCCGCGCTCGTGGCCCTGCACGAGTTCGCCGCCGGGAGCACGATCGACCAGCTCCGACAAGTCCTTGGAATCAGTCACTCAACAACGGTCCGGCTGATCGATGGTCTCGTCGCCGATGGCCACGTGAGCCGCACCCACCACACCGATGACCGCCGCTCGGTAGCGCTGACGCTGACCCCCGCGGGCCGGCGAACAGCGCGCAGGATCCTGGCAGCCCGCCGCAAGGCGCTAGAAGGCACGCTCGAAGGACTCTCCGAGCAGGAGCGACGCTCGCTGATGCGGCTGGCCGAAGCGCTGACCGGACAGCTTGTGGATCTGAAGCTCGAGGAGCGCGCTCGGGGGAACGCTCCGCGGAGTGGCTGGTTGTGCCGGCTATGCGACTTTGACGCGTGCGGACGTCCTGATGGTCTGTGCCCGGCGGCAGACCGGGTGCGCGCCCGGACCACCCAACGCGAAGGCAATGATCGCCCACCGAGCGCTAACCCGCGATTCTCGGTGGCGTTGCGATGACTTTCGCGGCGTGGCCTGGTCACAGGTGAAGAAGCGATTGTCGATTCGAGAGGAGCCTTCAGTGTCAACTGTTGTCGCCGACATGTCGGTGTCGTTAGATGGCTTTGTCGCCGATCCGGCCGGAGGAGTGGATCGGGTGTTCGCGTGGTACGCCAAGCCGCAACCTGCCTCGCAGGCGGCCGATGGTGTCGCCGAGGCCGAGGCCTCTGGACTGCGGGTGATCGTTTACGGCCGCAGGACGTTCGAACAGGCCAGGGGCTGGGGCGGCGAGCACCCGACCGGGGCGCCGGTGATCGTCGTCACTCGCAATATGCCGGAGGGCTGGCCGCGCCGGGGCGCCGCCGTGTCGTTCGTGACTGACGGGATCGAGAGCGCGATGAAGCAAGCTGAGGCCACCGCTGGTGATGGCGTGATTGCGCTCGGTAGCCCCAGCATCATCCAGCAGTGCATCAACCTCGGACTGGTTGACCGGATCCAGGTCAAGGTGGTGCCGGTACTGCTGGGAGCCGGAATCCGCTTGTTCGGGGAGCTTACCGGGGATCCGGTCGAACTCGAGAATCCAACGGTGGTCGAGGGCAACGGCGTGACTCATCTGTATTACCGGGTGATTGATCAGCGGCAGGCAGGCGCGCGCGGCAGCTGGAGCAGCCGGCGGACGAGCTGTGGATGGTCGTTCTAGGAGGCGATTAGGATCTGGTATCCGCTGGCCGCGGACAGCCAGTCGGGCGTTTGGGCGGCCTGGAATGTGACCCAGCCCCTGAGCGCTGGCTGCGGATAGACCTCGAGCTCGCCGTCGAACGCAACACGACCGGCGAGCGGCGGATCAAGCCACAGCAGGGCGGATGCACTCACGCTGTCGCCAATCACCCGAACGCACGGACGGGACTCCCCGTAGGCGGCGGTCGCCGTGACGGCGCGGATCAAAGATGCTCGTCGCGACGCGAAAGCAGGTGTTTGATAGCCGGAGAGGCCGGATCTCGGTCCTCACATCCTCGAGTCCCGCCGCCAAGTAGCCTGACGCGGGACTGCGTGATGCTTGAAACAGGAGGCTGAGCGGTGAATAAGCCGGTGTTGTTTTGCTACGACGGATCCGACGGCTCAAGGACGGCGCTGGCTGCCGCAGTCGAACTGATCAAGCCCACCGATGCCGTGGTCTTGGTCGTGTGGATGCCGGCAGCGGTGCAGTTGGCCCGAGCCGGCTCGTTCGTGGTCGCCGTACCGAACGAAGGCGAGATCGACGAGCAGGAAGCGGCTACCGCGCGACAAATCGCCGAAGAGGGCGCCGCGGGCGCCCGCAGGCGCGGCTACAACGCCTCCGCACGAATCGCGCAAGCAAACGAATCCGTGGCCAAGACAATCGATGAGATCGCCCAGGAGATTGACGCCGGACTGGTCGTCTGCGGCCAACGCGGCCGGGGCGCCATCGGCAGCGCTCTCCTCGGCAGCGTCTCCCACGCACTCGCCGCACACACCAAGCGGCCGGTGCTCATCGCCCCTCAACACTCGTCGTAGCAGTAACCGCCTGCCGGGCGCCATCCGCAGCCTCGAAGTCGTGGCAGTTGCCGATCGCGTGACGGGCGAGCGCAGCCCTGACTGTGGGCACGCGAGGTTCGGCCCGACCGGGCAGGATCCCCATCGCCAGAACGAAGCCAACGACGAAGATTCCGACCGCCCACCAGAACGCCGTGGTGTCGCCATGAACTGCCGCAGCGCTGTAGCACTGCCCGCTCACGCTGGTGTCGGTGTCCACCCAGCTGTAATTGCCGTCGGGCTCGGCCACATTCCTGCTCGGCACCTCATAGACCTGTTGCCAATCACCCTGCAGATCGCGCTTGTACACGACGAACTGTTGCTCGTTGGTAGAGCGGTCATACCAGTCGACGGTCACTGCACGCGCCGAGGCCGCCAGCGGATAGAGCCCCGGAGCAAGAGGGCCAGACGGCGCCATGATTGGTGCCCAAGAGCGCGGTGAGTCGACGCGCGATGGTCGACCCGCGGTCAAGCGAGATCATCTGGTTCTGGGACATGGTCGGTGGGACGCCGCAACGCGGCCGTTCCTTTCCGGCCCCGGGGTCGGTTTCACGAGAACGTCACGCCCGGCGAGGGAGCGCTCGGACGGCCTGCGCGGGCGTCGAGGTAACCCTTGCGCGAGGAGGCGAGTGCGGCGAGCTTCTCGGACCGCTCGGCCACCCGTCGGAACGAGGCATTAGTTCACGAAATCGGCCGCGCTCCCCGCCAGCGCGGCCTCTTCGTTCTCATGGTTGTTCCCCGGCAGATAGCTAGGCGAGGGGTTCGTGCCGGCGGATCACCCCGGTCGCTTCGTAGACCTCGACCGCAAACAGCCAGAACAGCGCGGCCGACGCGACCCAGCCCGCCCACGCGGAAACATTCAGCAGCGTGACCGCCGATGAGAAGTGTGGTGGGCTCTTAGTCGCAGTCGCGGTGTTGATTGCGTTGTAGACCTCGTGGTATCCAAGGCCGAGGAAGAACTGGAGGGTGATCAGGCCCGCAAACGCGATCACAAGCGGGATGTTCCTCTCGACGACTGCAGGCACCGCCATGATGACCGCCGGGATGTCGAGCAGCAAGACGTACCATCCGAGCGCGTTCGTCGTGAAAACGTGACTTTGGACCCCGGCGGTGATGAGGAAGTAGAACCCCCACAGCCAGATGCCGAAGATGCTGAGGATGTAGCCCTTGTAACTCAGTCCTCTCATGATCGCCAGGATCCCGCAGATGCTCTCGCCGATCGCTGCGACCAGGACCGCATAGTTGAGGCCGACGGTGACCGATCCCGCCGCGATCGTCGCCGAGTTCACGTTGACGAAGCGGACGCCGTAAACCGCAAGCGCGAATGCGAACAGCGCAGTTCCGACTGGCGTCGGATCGGCGCGTATCCAGTGGAAGTGCCCGGCTTCCGGGCGCGGGGTGGTGTCCAGGGCTGTAGGCGGTTGCGGCCCGATTTCGATTGGCACGGGTGTCCTTTCTCCCAACGCGATGGGAATGGTTCGAGCGGATCCCCCGTCACTCGCGTGCGCGAGGTCATCTGCCGCCCTCATCTGACGGAGGATGCGGGCCTGTCTCTCGCAATGCCCCTGCGAACGCGCACCTACGTTGTTAGTCGACGACGCTAGGCCCAGCGGCAACCCGGCTGAGAACGCTAAGTCGACGTCACGTCTTTCGGGCTGAAGTGAACCCGCTCCGCCACGACCCATCACCACACTGGCAACGCCGAGCAAACCACCCAGCAAGCTGAACGGCTTACGATCTCCGAAAGATCCAGCTGGCCAACGGGAGTCCGGGAACAAGCTGAATTGCTCGGTAGTGAGGATGGGTCAGTGGCGCACCAATTAGCCTCAGCGTTCGCGGCCAGTCAGCCGCTGCCACTCGCAGGCAACCCGCCCCATGGGCGGATCCTTGGCGCAATCAGAAGACCACCATTCCTCTCCTCAAAGATATGACGGACGAAGAGCGGCCGTCAGTCTACCGTCGTGTCCGTGTCTCGTCAAGACAATGCCCACTCACCGGTGCGGGCTCGCCCCGACGAACCCCACCACAGCAGTCACGGGCCTCCCGAAACCGGCCGCCACCGGCCCCCGAAGCGGTGCCTGTCGATGGGTGCGCGGAGCGAACGTGCAATCCCAAGCTCGCAAGTCTCGGTGTTGGTGTTGAGCGCGACGCGCTGCTTCCGCCTACGCGATGACAAGAAAATGCCGATTCTCCGTTGATATGTATAAAGTTGTAGTTGCAGTGAACGCAGCCGCGTATCTGCTTGAGGTTGGAGCACCCACGAAAGTCGCGATCGAGTCCGTCGACGACTCGATCACATATCACGGGCTGCGCGACCGAGTGGCGCGCGCGGCTGCCGCGTGGCGCTCGCTCGGGGTCGGGGAGGGCGACAGGGTGCTCATCCTCGCGCCCGACTCGATCGGCTGGGTGGTCGCCTATCTGGGGGCGATCTGGGCGGGCGGCGTCGCCGTCGGGCTCAATTCGCGGCTGAGCGAGCGCGAGTTGACGACGATCATCGCCGACAGCGGCGCCCGGATGGCGTGGTGCACCCCGGACATGGCCGCGTCCTTGCGACGCTGCGCCCAGCCCGCGGGCGGCCCCGACGCGCTGACCGAGTCCGAGTTCGAGGCGGTGATCGAGCGAGAGTCTCCGCTATCGGTCGCCGAGCGGGATGCGGACGACCCAGCGTTCTGGATCTACACATCGGGGACGACCGGCTTGCCGAAGGCGGCGATTCACGCGCACCGGTGCGTGCTCGCCTCGACGGACCTCGCGACCGCGGTGCTCGGTGCTGGCCGCGACGATCGCTTCTACTCATCGTCGAAGCTGTTCTTCGCCTACGCCCATGCCAACAGTATGTGCGCCGGCCTGCGCAGCGGCGCGACCGTGATCCTCGACGGCGAATGGGCCACCCCCCAGCGCGTCGTCGAGGTCGTCGCGCGCCACTGTCCGACCATTGCGTTCATCGTGCCCACGCTGTACCTGAAGCTGCTCCAATCCGGGCTGGCGGGCCAACTGCGGGAGGTGCGCCACTTCGTCTCGGCCGGCGAGAAGCTGCCGCCGGTGATCCGCTCCGCATGGCTGGAGGCGACTGGGCGCGGCATCGTGGACGGCTACGGCACCAGCGAAACGAACTTCCTGATGCTCTATGACCCCGACGGGAGCGGTTACCTGCGTCCCTCGCCGCGCGCCGAGGTCCGCTGGCGCGACGCGCCCGTCGAAGGCCCCAGCCGGATCTGGATCCGCCACACATCCGCCGCGATCGGCTACTGGAATCGACCAGAAGAGACCGACGACTGCTTCCGGGCGGGGTGCTTCTCGCCCGGCGACCTGTTCCTCGACGCAGGCGACGGTCTGTTCGAGATCCGCGGCCGCCAGGACGATCTGCTGAAGATCGCCGGACAATGGGTGAGCGTCGCCGACGTCGACGCCGCGCTGATGGCCGGTTGCGGCGAGTTCGTCCTCGAGCTCGGCACGGTCGCGTACCAGACCGCGCAAGGCCTCAGCGCAATCGCGGTCTTCGCGGTCGCGAAGGAGGGCCTCCGCGAGCAGGCAGCGGCAGCGCTCGAGACCGCGATCGAGACGCTGCCCGCACACCGGCGCCCGCGCGAGACGTTCTGGACCGACATCCTGCCGCGCACGGTGACCGGCAAGCTGCAACGCAACAAGCTGAGCGAGTTCCGCGATGCATCGACTACTGATTCGATGAGTGTCGAGGCCTGACGCCTGAGCAAGGACCGCGAAGTCTCGCTCGTGTTCGTTCGCACGCGCCACCTGGTCCGGCAGCCGCTCGCACGCCGACTGACGGGGCGAAGGCAGCTTCTCTACGCGCTCGACGAAAGAGGTAATGTTCCGTATTGTGAACGCGGTTCTCGTGGCTGAACAGCCCGGAGGTGGGTTTGTGCCGGCGGTCGACCGTGCTGTCCGTGTGCTGCGCGCGGTCTGCGCGCACGAGCGCGACGCCCCCGACCACCGCGGCGTGAGCCTCTCGGAGCTGAGCCGCGAGCTTGGTATTTCGAAGAGCACTGTTTCGGCGTTGCTGACGACCCTCGAGCGCCACGGCCTGGTGCACCGCGATGCTACGACGCGTAGATTCCGACCCGGGCTTGGCTTGGTCGAGCTTGCAGCGGCGGTCTTCGCCAACGTTGACGCCCGCGAGGCCGCGCGTCCGCAGCTCGCCAGGCTCCGCGAGCACAGCGGCGAGACCGCGATCCTGCACCTCGTCAGCGGCGACGCCGTGACGATCGCCCAATACGCCGAGCCGGCTGTGCAGCTCAAGGTCGTCGCCCCGCTCGGTACCCGGCTGCCGCGCTTCGCGGGGTCGGTCGCGAAGGTGCTGCTGGCCGCCCGCGAGCCTGGCGAGACCAGGGCGATCGTGCGCCGTTACAAGCTTCCGTCCTTCACGCCGCGCTCGATCGTCGACCGGGACGCGTATCTCGAGGAGGTGGCGCGCACGCGACGGCGCGGCTATGCGTCGGAGGACGAGGAGTACCTCCACGGCGTGGGCGCCGTGTCCGCGCCAGTGATCGACCACGAGGGGCAGACGATCGGCACGATCTCGATCGCCGGCGTGAAGACGCGCGTAGGCGAGCACCTGAATCAGCTGGCAACACCCGTCATCGACGCCGCGGCGCAGACATCGCTGCGGCTCGGAGCACCTGGGGAGGGACGATGGCAACATCCATCAGCAAGCAGCTCGTCGAGCTGAACATAAACGGCGAGAACCACGAGTTGGCGATCGTCCCGAGTCACACGCTGCTCGAAGTCCTGCGCGAGGACGCCGGCCTGACCGGCACCAAGCACGGCTGCGAGCAGGGCGAGTGCGGTCTGTGCACGGTCCTCATCGACGGGTCGCCTCAGTTCTCCTGCTTAACGCTTGCGGTCGAACTCGAAGGAAGCGAGGTCCGTACGGTCGAGGGCCTGGCCGTCGGTGGCGAGCTGCACCCGCTGCAGGAAGCTTGGGCCGAAAAGGGCGCCTCGCAGTGCGGTTACTGCTCGCCCGGGATGCTGATGTCGGCGCAGGCGCTGCTCGAGCGCAATCCGGCGCCGACCCGGGGCGAGATCCGGGAAGCGCTGGCGGGCAACCTGTGCCGATGTACCGGCTACCTCGCGATCCTCGACGCCGTCGAGCTCGCGGCGGACCGCATCCGGAGCGCGGCGTGATGTCCGTCACGACCGACCCAACGATGGCCCCGGCCCAGGGCACCGCTGTCGTCGGGGGCAGCGACCCAAAGATCGACGCCCACACCAAGGCCACCGGGCAGACCGTGTACGCCGATGACATGCACTTACCGCGGATGCTCGTCGGCAGGCTGCTGCGAAGCCCCCAGCGGCACGCCAGGATCCTCCGCGTCGACGTCGCGAAGGCGGTGGCGCTGCCGGGAGTGCACGGCATCCTCACCGGCCGTGATCTGCCGATCCGCTACGGGATCATGCCGGTCGCCATGGACGAACACGCGCTCGCGCTCGAGAAGGTCCGCTATCACGGCGAGCCGGTCGCGGCCGTGGCGGCGATCGACGAGGAGACGGCGGACGCGGCGCTCCGGCTGATCGAAGTCGACTACGAAGAGCTGGCGCCGGTCAGCTCGATCGAGGATGCGATGAACCCGGACCTGCCGAAGATCGACGGCGACGGGGTCGGTCGCCAGGTCAATCGGCTCGGGACGCTCGAGTTCGGCGACGTCGCCGGCGGCTTCGATCGCGCCGAGCGCAGCTATGAGGACCTGTTCTTCTTCGAGGGCAACACCCACCTGCCGATGGAGGAGCACGCGGCGGTCGCGCAGTGGGAGCCCGAGCCGCGCGGCCGGCTGACGATCTGGTCCTCGACGCAGGTACCGCACTACCTCCATCGCGCGCTTGCCAGGGTGCTAGAGCTGGCGCCGGGGCGGATCCGGGTCGTCGCAACGCCGGTCGGGGGCGGCTTCGGCGGCAAGAGCGATCCGTTTGCGCACGAGGTGTGCGCCGCGCGCTTGGCGATGGTTACCGGCCGGCCGGTGAAGTTCACGCTCACCCGCGAGGAGGTGTTCTATGCCCACCGCGGTCGGCACCCGGTTCTGATGCGGGTACGCAGCGGCTTCACGGAGGACGGGACGCTGACCGCGATGGCATTCCGCAACATGCTCGACGGCGGCGCGTTCGGCAGCTATGGGCCCGCCTCGATGTACTACACCGGTGCGCTGCAGCCGGTCACGTACGACATGCCCACATACAAGTTCGAGGGCGTACGACTGCTGACCAACAAGCCCCCATGCGGGCCTAAGCGCGGACATGGCACGGTGCAGCCACGGTTCGCGCTGGAGTGTCACCTGGACAAGGTCGCGACTGACCTCGGCATCGACCCGATCGATCTGCGTTTGCGCAACCTGATCGAGCCGTTCACGCGGAGCATCAACCACATGCGAGTCACGACGTGCGGTCTGCGCGAGTGCGTCGAGCTCGTCGATGCGGCGTCGGGCTGGCGCCAGAAGCACGGGAAGCTGCCCGACGGCCGCGGGATCGGGTTCGCGCTCAGCTCGTACATGTGCGGCGCCGGGCTGCCGATCTACTTCAACGACATGTCCCAGTCGGAGGTGCAGATCAAGGTCGATCGCGGCGGCGGGGTAACCGTCTATTCGATGGCGACTGACATCGGCCAGGGCTCGGACAACATGCTTGTGACGTTCGTGGCCGAGGTGCTCGGTTTGCGCCCGCGGGACATCGCGCTGATCTCCTCCGACACCGATCTGACGCCGATCGACCTCGGCAGTTACTCGAGCCGGGTCACCTTCATGGCCGGCAACGCGGCCGTGAAGGCGGCCCAGCGGATGCGCGAGAAGGTGTTCGCCGCCGTGTCGGCCGACCTCGGCGTCCCGACAGAGCGGCTGGTCGCGCGCGACGGCCGCATCTGCGACGGCGACGAGCCTAGCGTGGGCATGGAATGGCGCGCGTCGGTCGAGGTCGCCTCGGTGCTCGAGCCGCCGCTCATCACTGTCGGCTCGTACAAGGCGCCGAAACTGGCCGGGCCGTACAAGGGGGCCGGCGTCGGCCCGTCGCCGGCCTACAGCTTCAGCGCGTCGATCGTCGAGCTTGAATGCGATCCGGAGACCGGCCTCGTCGACGTCGATCGCGTCTGGATCGCTCACGACATCGGCAAGCCCGTCAACCGCGTCGCGGCCGAGGGACAGGTGGTCGGGGGCGTCTACATGGGGCTCGGGGAGGCGCTGTTCGAGGAGCAGACGTTCCGCCGCGGCTATCTGAAGAACCCATCGATTCTCGAGTACCGCAGCCCGACGTTCCTCGAGATGCCCGAGGTGGAGACGTTCCTCGTCGAGACAGACGATCCCGAAGGGCCGTTCGGCGCCAAGGAGGCCGGCCAGGGACCGTTGCTGCCGATCATCCCGGCAGTCGCCAACGCGATCTACGACGCGGTCGGGGTTCGGGTCGACGAGGTCCCGATCTCACCTGACAAGGTCGTCAAGGCGCTCCAGCAGAAGCAACGGGGCAAGGAGCCGCGCGTCGGACCGGTGCGGATGCCCGAGTTCGACTACGGCGAGCCGATCAAGGTCGACCCACCCGAGCAACTGCCCGACCGGGAGGTGGTGGAGCTGTGATGCGGCTGCCGCGGTTCGCCTACGTTCCGGCGTCCTCGGCCGCCGAGGCGGCCCTGCTGCTGGACGAGCATCCGGGCGCGCGTCTGGTCGGCGGCGGCACCGATCTGTTCCCGAAGATGAAGCGCGGGCAGATCGAGGCCGACACGCTGGTCGGGCTGCGCCGCGCGTCCGAGCTCTGCGGGATCCACGTGAACGGCGGCGCGTCGATCGGCGCGGGGACGCGGTTGCACCAGCTCGCATCCTCAAGGGAAATCGCGCAGCGCTATCCGGCGCTCGCTCGCGCGGCCTCGCTGGTCGCCAGCCCCCAGATCCGTAACGCCGGCACTGTCGGCGGGAACCTCTGCGTCGACACCCGCTGCAACTACTACGACCTGCCGTACGACCGCCGTTGCGCCCACGGCTTCTGCATGAAGAACGGCGCCGACGTCTGCCGCTTGGCGCCGGGCGGGGACCGCTGCTGGGCGGTCTCCTCAACCGACCTCGCGCCTGTGGCGCACGTGCTGGGCGCCTCCGTCCGGCTCGTCAGCGCTCGCGGCGAGCGGACGCTGCCGATCGGGGAGCTGTACACGATGGATGACGGGATCCACTATCTGCAAAAGCAGCGCAACGAGGTGCTGACCACACTCGTCCTGCCGCCCGACGACGGACTCCGGGCGACATACGTGAAGTTCAGGCGCCGGGGGGCGATCGACTTCCCGCTCGTCGGTGTGGCGGCCGCCGTCCGCACGAATGCCGACGGGACGTGCACCGAGGCGCGGCTCGTGCTCGGGGCGGTGGCGACGGCGCCGCTGCCCGTGCCTCAGGCGGCCGAGGCGCTGCTCGGCATCCCGCTGACCGAAGACTCGATCACCGCGGCCGCGGAGACGGCAACGTCGGCGACGAAGCCGATGGACTCTCTTGACCTGCCGCTCGCCTACCGCAGGCGGATGGTCGCGGTCCACGTCGCACGTGCGCTGCGCGAGCTGGTCGCGCCGTAGCGATCTGGCGCGAGGGCGACAGCCCGGCCGGGTGGCGGGTGGCGGGTCAGCGCCCGGTTGCGCACTGTTGCGGAGGACCGCGTGGAGAAACCGTCCACAACTCGTCGGGTTACTACACGACGAAGTCGTACGCCGCACCGATGTCAGCCCATGTGCGGTTGTTGATGATGCTCACACCCGGATCACCGGGTACTCAACAACAAGCTTTCGACGAGCACCGTTAAGTGAGGCGCTCATTGTCGAGGAGAGGCGGCGGGACCGCGATTCGAAGGTCCCAGCGCCGACGCCTGCTCGTCGTGAGAGGTGCGCCCAGGCGCACTGAGAGGAGGGTTTGCATCATGGCAACCGTCTCACCGCCCATCAAGCAGAACGGCAACGGTTCGGTGCCCGTCACGCCCAACGGTCCGCCGCCCGTCACGGTTGATCACACCGGCATGACGCCGGCGACGAAGACGCTCGACTGGGGAGACACCGCGCCGCTGGCGCTGTGTGCGTTCGGCACCACGATCTTCATGCTGAGCATGGTCAACGCGACCGCTGTGACGGTGGCCGCGCTGCCGATCGTGTTCGCGGTGGCGCTGATGTTCGGCGGCCTCGTGCAGCTGATCGCGGGCATCGGTCAGTTCCGCATCGGCAAGGTCCTCACGGGCGTGATCTTCTCCGGCTTCGGCGGGTTCTGGCTGTCGCTGTTCGCCTACGCGGAGTGGATGGCGAAGGCCGTCCCGGCTGCCCAACAAGGTCACGCGTTGGGCCTGATGCTGTACGCATTCGGCATCTTCGCCGTGGTCTGCACGCTGGCCTGCTTCCGGTCATCGGTGATGGTCGTCGTGGCGATGCTCGTGGTGATCGCGGCGCTGTTCCTGTCGGCCGCCGGTAACTACGGCGCGAACCTGACCTTGATCCACTGGGGTGGGTACGTCGGGCTGGCCGTTGCAGGACTGGCGTTCTATCTGGCCGCTGCCGAGCTCTGCGAGCTCGTCTACGGACGGGCGGTGCTGCCAGTCTGGCCTCTGAGCGAGCACTGAGAGCACCCTGTTCGTCGGGCCGCGGCGGCCAGCCCGGCCCAAGCGGTCCCGCAGCGCGCCGGGCTTTGACCGGCGCGCTGTCGCGTTCAGGAGAGAGCGGACTGCTGTCGCGCGGACGGATCCCCCGCTGCGCGACTGCCAAGCAGTAGACTCGGCGGGACGGCGGACTGGTGGTTACGGAGCAGCCAAACCGATATACACCTACCTGACAAGCAGGAGAAGCAAAGTTGGGGGAGTATGCAAACGCGGTTCTCGTTGAGCCCGAGTGGCTCGCACAGCATTTGAACGACGACTCGATCCGGATCGTCGAAGTCGACGAGAATCCAGCGCTCTATCGCCTTGCCTACTATCGCGAAGCGCACATTCCGGGCGCGATCGGCTTCGACTGGAAGCTCGATCTGCAGGACCCGGTCAGGCGCGATTTCCTCGGGCCCGAGGAGTTCGGCGAGCTGCTCGGCACCCGAGGGATCTCAGATGATCATCAGATCGTCGTGTACGGCGATCGCAACAACTGGTTCGCGGCGTATACCTACTGGTACCTGAAGTACTACGGGCACGACAACGTCAGGCTGCTCAACGGCCCCCGGGAACGGTGGATCTCCGAAGGTCATCCGATCAGCAGCGCGCAGCCGAGGTTCCCGCCCGCGACGTTCACCGCGACGTCACGAGATGAGACGATTCGCGCGCGGCGCGACGAGGTACTGAGCGCGCTCGGCGACCGTCATCCGCTTGTCGATGTTCGCTCCCCGCAGGAGTATTCGGGTGAGCTCGTCGCGATGCCTGGATACGAGAACGAGGGTGCTCAGCGCGGCGGCCACATCCCGGGCGCGATCTCGATCCCGTGGGGGCACGCCGTCGAAGGCGATGGTTCGTTCAAGTCCGAGGACGAGTTGCGGGAGCTGTACGGCGGCAAGGGTGTGCTCGACGGCGCGCCGATCATCACCTACTGCCGGATCGGCGAACGCTCGGCGCACACGTGGTTTGTGTTGCACGAGTTGCTCGGCGCACCGGAGGTCAAGAACTACGACGGCTCTTGGGCCGAGTGGGGAAACCTGATCGGCGTGCCGATCGAGAAAGGTTGACGGATACCTCGACGGCCGAATGACCTACGACTGTGGTCCAGGCCGCTTGCCGTGTGCCAGCTGGAATGCGGTCGCAGCGCGTGCTCGGGTTACGCAGGAGGCCGCGGCTGGTGAAGGTCCGGCGGTCGATAGCTGTTGCGTCTACTGCTGGTGACGCCGATACTTGCGCGGTTACTCGAGTGAGGTGGCGGTTCCAGATCGGCACGTGATCGTGCTCTTCGGGTCGCTAGGCGATCTTTCGCGCCGTAAACTCTTGCCGGGACTGTTTCACCTCGAGCAAGCTGGGCTCATGCCGGCTGACTACCGGATCATCGGGACGTCGCGCCGGGGAGGTTCGCTCGATGAGTTCCGCGTTGTCGATCGGCGACGACGCTGCGGGGGAAGGTTGGAAGCGCTGTGTTGAAAGGCTGTCGTTCAGCGCGTTCAGCGCCGACGCGCCCGAGCCGCTCGTCGATGCGACAGAGCGTTGTCCCTGAGGACCGCGTGTTTCGCATCGACCACTTTCTGGGCCGCGCGCGAGGCGGTGCAGAACCTGATCGCCCTGCGGTTCGCGAACGGCATGTTCGAGCCGATCTGGAATAGAGACCACATCGACCACGTTCAGATCGACGTCCCCGAGACGCTGCCAGTTGATGACCGAGCCGGCTTCTATCAAGGCACCGGCGCCTACCGCGACATGGTGGTCACGCACCTCTTCCATGTTCTCGGTTTCGTGGCGATGGAGCCGCCCACCACTCTCGATGCCCGCTCGATCGCCGAGGAGACCGGAAAGGTGTTCCGTTCAGTAAAGGCCATCGACCCGGACTGCGTGATCCGTGGGCAGTACGCTGGCTACCGCGAGGGCGCCGGCGTTGCGCCCGACTCGCGGACAGAGACGTTCGTCGCCCTCCGAGCCGGTCTGGACAACTGGCGGTGGTCGGGCGTCCCGTTCTTCCTGCGCACCGGGAAGCGACTGGCCGAGCAGCGACGCCTGCTCACGATCGCGTTTCGGGAGCCACCGCGGCGGATGTTCCGGGCGGCCCGTGCATTTGTCGAGGACTTCGGCCCCGACCACATCTCATTCGACCTAGGAAATCCCGGAGGCATCATCACGACCTTTCTCGCGAAGGTGCCTGGACCTCAAATGCGCCTCGGGCAGGCACGAATGGAGTTCTCCTATGAAGGCTCGTTCGGCACGCAGGGCCTAGAGCCCTACGAGCGTCTGATGTACGACGCCATGCTCGGCGACCGCACGCTCTTCACCAGCGCCGACGGCATCGAGAACGTGTGGGCCGCATCAGGCGAGCTGCTGCGCGACCCTCCGCCCCTACACCGCTACGTGCCGGCAGCTACGGCCCGCAGAAAATGCACGACCTAATCGCCCCCCGACGGTGGTAGCTCCCCGAGGACTGACAACAGGTCACCTATCACGCACAGTGAACGACGCCCGCGAGTGAGACTGCTCCCGCGATGCGCGCAAACGTGCGACAAGCGGTCCAATTGTTCTCGAACGCCGGCTCCGCTCGTTCCGTCGTGGCGCATACGTTTTGCCGCGCTTAGTCAGGCTGGCCCGGCTCGCCGTGCGGACGCTCGTGAGCGCCGGCCGGCTCATGCAGGACGCGTCTGCTCCAACCAAATCGGCGACGCATTCCCATGGCCACGCTCTGCAGCGTTTAGGAACGCCCGGGATGAGGCAGACAGGGAGCACGAGGGTTGTCCCACCGCAGCCCCGGTCCCGTGCGGTGGGCGGGCCCTCATCGTTCGAGGCGCTGCGCGCTCCCGCGTGCCTACGTCGTCGGACTTCTCGAGACGGGCTACGGCGGCGAGTGACAGCCACGAGGCTCGACCTCGCGCGCTATCTCCCGTCGATCACCCATCCGACTGTAGAGCTCAGTCGCCCGATTCGAACTTGAACGAAACGTCCAAGCGCACGCGGTAGCTCGTCACCTTCCCGTTTTCGATCGTGACGTCAAAGCGGTGAGCCTCGGCAACACGCAGGTTCCGCACAGTTTTCGCGGCGGTCTCGATCGCGTTGCGGGCCGCTGCCTCCCACGATTCGCTACTGACACCAACCAGCTCCGTTACGCGATAGACGCTCTCAGACACCGTCATGCTCCTCTCATTGGATTGAACGCTCGCGCGAGACTATTGCAGGTCGCGATACCTCAGTGCGTACAAACGTGTGCCCTGCGGAGCTGGCAGTTGAAAAGTGGGCCCCGTGGAGCGTTCGCGCGACCGCGAATCTCGGTGAGCGGCTGAGGGTCGCTGCTAGGCGCGGCGTCGAGGCGCGACGTTCAGCGTCGTGCCGGCTGAGCGTTCGCTCGCCCGGTAGACGCCCTCTACGGGGCGAACGCTCCTATCAGGTCAGGCCGACCCTCGACTTGAGCGGGCAGCTGGTGCCGTCCAGCTTCTTCTCGAACCGGAGGCCACAGCTCGCAGGCAGGACGATTGCAAGCTTGTCGCGCTTCTCGGGGAGGCCCCCGAGCCGTGGGACTGAGCTTAGCCCGTCGGCAAGGTATCGACGCCCAACGTTCCCGCCGGGCTTCTGGCACACTGAGCACCGCGTTGAGCTTGCACGGATTCGTCGGCAGGTGCTCTCGGCGGTTGCCTCGATCGAGGCAACTGATTGGGCTGACGATCGTCGTGGCTCTGACCGGATTCGCGGTGTCTGTCGGCTCGGCCACCGGCATCGCAGCACGGCCTCATCTCGTGTCGATCAAAAGTGCGAGCTTGAGCCCGGCCGAGCGGCGCACGGTCACGATCGGGTCGTTGAATGCCGTTGGAGACCGATCGTTGGGGCTCGTGCTGACGGCGACGTTCGAGGGTGACGTCGAACAGTATCTGGCGCAGGGTCATGTCAACCGGGGCGCGCTCGCGCTCGTCCTGGTTGCGGGCTCAGGAACGTCGGCGTCCAGCGGATTGCTCGACGAGGGCGGTGGCTACCGGCGGGCGCGGATTCCGATTCTCGATCAGCACCCCGGCGGAGTGACGGCGATCACGCGCGGCACGCTCGAAGTGGTTACGCCCGACACGGTTCTACGCACGTCGCGCGCTCGCGGGATCGCGGTCCTGCGCGACGGCGACCGGGTCATTTTCTCGATCCCGGCACGAGATCTCGGCGATGTCGCCGCGATCAGGCTTGAGGTGTTTGCCACGAGCCCAATCCGAACCAACGTGCTGAGCGCCCTGGAGTGGCGGAAGGTGCTGAGCGAGAAGCCGGCCGATCGCGCCTCGCTGAACATGCCCCACCCACTCACCTGCGAACACGTCGACGCCATGCTCCAGAGCCGAGAAAGTGTCTCCGCTCCCGACCTCGAGCCCGAGCTGGCGCAGGAGGAGCATGCGCAGGCGAATCTGATCGCCGCTGTGCATGTCGTGTCTGCCGTCGCCAGGACGCCGGGCCTGCGCGGCGTCGGCCGGTCCGACCTCGAGCACGACCTCCGGGAGACCACAGCGAGGATCGTTCGCCTCGAGAGCGAGATCGCGGGCGTCGGCGGCGTGAGCACTGCCGTCAACTTGCTGATCAGGAGCTGCACGTCACGGCCGACCGCGCCGCAGCCAACGACCACCAGCACGACGACCGCGCCTCGGACGGTCACCAGGGCGAGCGCACCCGCCACGACGTCGACGACCGCGACGACGACCGCACCCGTCACCGTCGAGGTTACGCAGACAGACTCCGCCCTCGGCCAGGACATGGCATCGCAGCCCAGCCTCACGTTCTCCACCGCGGCCCCGACCGGCGGCGTCCCTGTCATCGATCTGAACCGGCAGGTTCGCTATCAGCAGTTCACCGGGCTTGGAGCGGCAATGACCGACAGCTCGGCGTGGCTGATCGATGACAACCTGTCGGCTTCGGACCGCACGACTCTGATGCAGGACCTGTTCAGCTCGGCCGGCATCGACCTCAACTTTCTCCGGGTGCCGATGGGTGCATCGGATTTCACGGTCAGTGCAGACCCCTACACCTATGACGACATGCCGGCGGGCGAGACCGATCCCGACCTGGCCCACTTCTCAATCGCTCATGACCTGCCGTACATCATCCCGACGCTGAAGCAGGCGCTGCACATCAACCCCGGGCTCGTGATTTCGGCCAACCCGTGGAGCCCGCCGGCATGGATGAAGGCCAATGACTCACTGGACAACGTCGATCTGACGGGCACGCTGCTCGCGTCGTCCTATGGTCCGCTCGCTAACTACTTCGTCGACCTCGTCAAGGCCTACGAGAGCCAGGGAGTGCCGATCGACATCATCGTCCCGCAGAACGAGCCACGGTCGCCCGGCGGGTCGGGCACCTCGTATCCGGGGCTGACGCTGCCGGAGGCCGACGAGGAGGCGTTCATCTCCCAGGACCTCCAGCCGGCGCTGGCCGCCGCCGGCTTGAACCCGGAGATCTACGGCAACGACCTGAGCTGGGACAAGCTCTCGTATGCGGAGCCCCTCGCCGCGAGTCTGGCTGGCAGCGGCCTGAGCGGGATCGCGTGGCACTGCTATGCCGGCACGCCGACTGTGATGAGCGAGCTAGAGCAGGCATATCCTGGTCTCAACCAGATCGTGGACGAGTGCTCGCCCGAGATCAGGAGCTTTGGCGCGCCCGAATACCTGATCTCTGCTCTCCGCAACTGGGCGAGCGAGGCGGCAGTCTGGAACATCGCACTCGATCCGCAGGGCGGACCGAAGCAGGTCGATAACGGATGCCCCGGTTGCATCGGACTGCTCACGATCAACGAACAGACCCAGACCTACAGCTTCAACACGGAGTACTACGAGCTGGGCCAGGTGAGCGCATTCGTGCAGCCCGGAGCGGTGCGAATCGACTCGCCGAACTTCGTGACCTACGGACTCAACAACTCCAATATCGAGACGGTCAGCGCCGGGCTGGACGATGTCGCGTTTCTCAACCCGGACGGCTCAGAGGCGCTGATCACATACAACAACTCCACCGCGCCGATCACGTTCGCCGTGGAATCAGAGGGCAACTACATCAGCTACACGATCCCCGCACAGGCCATGGCCACATTCACATGGCCTCAGTCGTAGAGCCCGACGCCTCCATCAGCTCCTCGGCAAGACTCAGCAGATCAAACCGGATAGCGCGACGCTTGGTTCTCCGCAACAGTCAAGAAGGAACTCCTGGCTCTGCTCTACTGCGGCGGCGGCGGCGCGTGGTCGACGACCGCGAAGCGCTCCATCATGTCGTTGTCTTCGTGTTCGACGATGTGGCAGTGATGGACATACCGCTGCACGCCGCCGGCGACCGTACCGTCCGGGTTCAAAGCGGTGCTCGGGAGGCTGTACTTGGCCCGCACGACGGTGATCTGGTGCGGGTTTGCGTTGACCGTATCTTTGAGGCCGGCCTCCTGTGGGAGGTACCGGATCAGGTTTGACCGGAGGTACTTCTTTAGCTGCGTCACGGGGATCTGGCCGACGCCGTTCGGACCGCCGAACGCAGCTCTCACACCGTCTCGGTCGAAGTTGTAGCGTCCCATCACCTGGAAGCTGAACAGGTGCGTGTGCATCGGGTGGGTGTCGTCCGTGATGTTTACGAAGTACCAATCCTCCACGGCGTCGTGCTCGAGCGTCTGTCTGACCGTGTTCTGCTTCCCATCGAATGGGGTCGCGTTCAGGTTCAGCTTCCAGTCTCGCGTGTCCGGGCCGATTTCGTTGAGAGCAATGGTGCGACCGGGCAGCGTGCCACCGCTTAGCTTCGGAGGTCCGTAACGGACACGGAGGTCGCCGCTGAACTCCGGTAGGACGCCCGCCCACCCGCGGTGCCCGCCGCCGGTGATCCTCGCATTGACCCGGAACTGCATCACCTGACTGAGCGGTGGCGCGGGGGTCGAGACGGGCGGGCCGGGTGTGCGGTTCTGAACGTAGCTCCTCCTCCCAGCCAACGGGCTGAAATCCACCAGGACGTCGTACCGCTCGGCGGGAGCCATCACGATCGCCCCCGTGCTTACCGGTGCGGGTAGGAACCCAAGCTCAGAGCCGATGATCGTCATCCTTGCCCCGGGAATGGCGAGGCTCAGGATCCGGGCGTTGCAACCGTTCAGGATCCGGAACCGATAGAGGCACGGATCTACGACGAGGAACGGCCAGACCTTGCCATTCACAAGCATCGTGTCACCAAAGTACTCGCTGATCCATGGCCCTCGGCTCTTTCGCGGGCTAACCGGATACAACAATGAGCCGTCAGGATTCCACATCCGATCCTGGATCACGAGCGGAAGTTCATAGAGGCCATGTCCCGAAGCGTTGTGCGGCAACCCGAGGCTGCCATTGCCAGTGTCGTGGCGATCCCGAACGAGGTACCCACCGGCGAGTCCGGCGACCACGTTCATCCGTGTGTCTCCCTGGTAGTGGTCGTGGTACCACAACAAGGTCGCGCGGTCCTCATTCGGATAGGTGACTGACTGGACCCTGCCCGACGGCACGGCATCGAAATTCTGGTAAGGGTTGCCGTCGTCCTTGCCGGCAACGAAGCCGCCATGCAGATGGGTGAGAATCCTGACCTCTGGGTGCGGCGCGAACTGCAGATAGCTGCTGCCGGGGGCACCAGGCGTTTTGAATACTTTCAGATAGTCGTGCGGCGCCAGTTTGTCGTGGTATCTGACATTGAAACCGACGTTGTGCTTGGCCACGAACGTCGGTGCGAGGTAGGAGGCCACAGGATCGGTGATGCCCGGCCCTCCCCCGTGGAGAAACCCGAAGAACTGGGCGGCCGGCAATTGACTGTGTACCTTTCGCCGGACAAGCGCAATCGTAAGGTCGTACGTGGCCCCACGAGCGCCACTCGCGTCGATCACGTTGTCAAGCAGGGTCGGCAGCTTGTCGACGAACGGCGTCAACCGCTTTGCCACCGGCCTCGCTGCAAGCGCTGCGACCGAATCAAGCATTCCAACCGTCATCACGCCGGCGGCGCCAGCGACACCCCGCTTTACAACCTGTCTCCGTGTTAGCATTCGACGTCCCTCCGAGGATCGGGTCCCTGTTCGACCTTGCGTCGGGGTCTGATGGTTGTGCGAAGCGATCCGCCCGATAAGCGGCAAAAGAACCTGAGCAATATCACCCCAGGGGGCGAGACTATACACCGATTGCAGCGCATCTTGAGCCCGACGCCGGGCGGAGACGCCGAGCTTACACCTGATCCCCGGAACTTCTCTACGTATTGCGCGCTCTAGCGCGATGGTAAGAGAGCTGGCCGCGGCTGTATAGCGGTCATCTGACCGATGTTCGCCGCGCTCTGCGACCGTCGGTCCGAGTTTGTGCCACGATCGGGAGCGAGTTGTTACCTCCGAGTCGTCCGTCTCACAGCGCACGGACGACTAGCCGCGGCTTCTAACCGGCGCGGCCAGACGGCGCGCTGCCGAGCAGCTCCGCGGCGCGCTAACCGACCGCCAGCAAACAGCACCTCCACCTACACAGACCACGCCCGAGACTCTGCGGTCGAGCAAGCAATCAAACACGGGTGGGAGGACACACGATGACGAGGCGACTGTTTCTGCCGCTGATTCTGCTGGTCGCGTTCGCCATGCCGGCGACCGCGCTGGCGAACACCGTTGGCAACGCGACACCGACCGTCCACGGCCCGAAGAAGCTCGCAAACAAGGAATGGACCGCGTCGGCGACACTCAAAGCGTCCAAGGCCGAAGCGCTCCAGCTTCAGGTCTGCCTCCAGTCGAAGAAGAAGACGATCCAGGCGTCCCTGCACCACGGTGCGCAGCACCGTCAAGACTCTGACGGCGACGAGCAACGAGGCCAAGGGGTCCTCGCTTCGCACCTGGGCCTCGCGGATGTCGACGGCAAGACGACCACCGCTGTCAGCTGAGCTCGCGACGCGGCTACAGAGCCTGATCTGACGCAACCGCGGAAACGCGCAATCTACTGGTTGCGCGTTTTTGCGGAGCAGACTGACGCCGCCGGGTGGGCGAGCGCGAAGCCGTCCCGCGTGCTCGAGTGCTCTCAGGTTGTGCGGCTCAGGGCGACGACCGGGATCGTTCGCGTGGTCTTCTGTTGGTACGCGTCGTAGCGGTTGCCGTTGTTGTCGTTGACGAGCTTCCACAGACGGGCGTAGTCCGGGTCGTCGGGCCCGATCTCGGTGGCGGTCGCCGGGAAGCGCGTGCGCCCGATCTGGACCTGCACCTCCGGCTTGGCGCGGAGGTTGAGCAGCCAGGCCGGGGCTTTGGGGTCACCGCCCTTGGAGGCGACGACCAGGTAGCGGTCGCTGTCCTTGGCGTAGACGAGCGAGTTGGTGCGGGTCTGAGCGCTCTTGCGACCGGTGGTGCGGAGCATCAGGCACGGGACGCCGAGGATCCGGTGGCCGATCAGGCCGTCGGTGTGCTCGTAGGTGAAGGCGTGGACCCGGAGGGTCGTGCGGAAGACGCTTTCATAGATCGACATGCGTGCGGACACTACGCCGACGCGGTTTCCGACCCGTGCAAATGGAGGGGCGGATCGCATTGCACCAAGAGGCTCGCGCCGCCCGCGAAGCAGGGCAGGGCGAGTTGATGAATGGCGAGTGAGGGCGGGGGCGCGCTTCGCGGCGCTCGTGGGGGGGCGGATTCGGACCGCCGACGCGCCGTGCATTAGCGCGATCTGGGTGGCTGTGCGGCCGACCCCGCCGAGGCAACCGTTGATGAAGACGTTCTGACCGGCTATGAGCTTGCCCTTGTCGATCAGGGACTGCAAGGCAATGACGCCGACGGTCGGCAGGGTTACGGCCTGCTCGTAGGAAAGGTCTGCGGGCTTCCCCACGACCTGCTTCTCGTCCGCGACGACCATCTCGGCAAACGCTCCGGGTGTCCTGAGGCTCGTCGCGCGCCCAGCACCGCGTCGCCGATGCCGAAGCGGCGGACGCCGCCGCCGACGCCCTCGACGACGCCGGCAAAGTCGTTACCGATTCCGCGCGGAAAGCGCCGACCGGTCATGAGCTTTGAGTCACCGTTGCACAGCTTCCAATCCGTTGGGTTGGCAGCCGCTGCCAGCACCCGGACCAGAACCTCGCCCTTGCCCGGCGTCGTCGGCTCGAAGTTCTCCAGGCGCATGAGCTCGGGGCCGCCGTAGTGGTGGTACTGGATTCGCTGCATCGTAGGCATTTGATTCCTCCCAAAGAGTGCGCCGACGCGGGGTCGATGACCCAACCGCCACCCTCGCCGCGCAAGCCGGAATGACCCTCTTTGAACCGAATACGAACGCTGGGTCGAAGCGGACGACGAGGACGACATGGCGCAGATCGTCCATGACGTGCTCGCCGGGTTTCGGGCCGCAGTCGCGGCCTGAGGCAGCGACCAAGCCGGCTTCGGGCGCGGCCCCACGCGGTGCGTGCTCCACGGATAGGTAGCCCAACCTGAACTCGCTCCACTCCGTGTACCTCGGAGCGGGTCGAAGCACTGGCCGCCAGCCAGGATCCTCGATTTATGGGTGTCTCGTGCGCCCAGCGCCCACGCGTCCTCTCGCGTAGGCGCCAACAACGTTGCATTAGAGATAGCGTCTCGGGAATGGCCGACAAGGGCACCAAGGACGAGAAGGCCGCCGCGAACGCGGACCATGAGCCGCCGGCCGGGGCTGAGACGACCGCCGCGTGGAAGGCGGGAGGCGTGTCGATTGACTACACCGCCAGCGCGAGCTGGATCGTCCTGCGCAAAAAGGAGAAGCCCGCAGCTGAGATCTTCTCGGTCTCGTACGTCGCGCACCGCGATTGCGACCGTCCGGTGACGTTCGTCTTCAACGGCGGCCCTGGCGCGTCGTCGGCGTATCTGCACATGGGCGCCGTGGGGCCGCTGCGGGTGGCGTTTCCAGCGAACGGAACGCTGCCGCAGATGCCGCCTCGGCTCGTCCTAAACGAAGAGTCGTGGCTCGCCTTCACCGATCTCGTGTTCGTCGACCCGGTCGGCACCGGCTTCAGCGGCGTCGTCGAGGACGACAGCAAGGACGGCAAGGACAGCAAGAAACAGCAAAATGACGAGGACGGCGACGCGAGGGAGTACTTCGGCTACAAGCGCGATCTCGAGTCCCTGTGCGAGTTCATGGGCCGGTGGCTCTCGTTTCACCGCCGTTGGGGCTCTCCCGTGTTCATCGCCGGCGAGAGCTACGGCGGCTACCGCGTCGGCCGGCTCGTGCGCATGTTGCAGGAGACGGCGGGCATCGGGCTCAGCGGCGCCGTCCTCATCTCCCCCGCGCTCGAGTTCACATCGCTGTCCCCGACCGACTACGACGTGCTCGGGTGGGTCGACCTCATGCCGACGATGGCGATCGCCGCCGTACACCACGGGCGCTCGCGCACGTTCGCGCCCGGCACGCCGCCCGAGGACGTTCTTCAGGAGGCCGAGGCGTTCGCCACCGGCGACTACGCCACCGTCTTGACGCGCGGCGCATCGATGTCGGCCGTCGAACGCGACCGGATCCTTGGGCGCCTCGCCGACCTCATCGGCCTCCCCGCCGAGATGGTCGCGCGCGCTGAGGGTCGGATTACCAACCGCGTGTTCACGCGCGAGCTGCTCCGCGACGAGCGGAAGGTGCTCGGGTTATACGACGCGACGATCACGACCACAGATCCATTCCCCGATCGGGAGGTGTTCGCCGGTCCCGACCCGACGCTCGCCGGCATCAGCCCCGCGTACACCACCGCGATCAATCGGCAGCTGCGATCGGAGATCGGCGTCGAGACCGATCGCGAGTACACGCTGCTGAGCTACGAGGTGAACGAGTTGTGGCGCAACGACGCGTCGCAGGATTTCTTCAAGCCGCCTGTCGGCGCCACCGACGACTTCCGATACGGCATGTCGCTCAACCCGCACATGAAGGCTTTCATTACGCACGGCCGCTACGACCTCGTGACGCCGTACTACGCGACCGACCGGCTGCGGAACCTCATGCGGCTCGACCCGGAGATGGCCAGCCGGCTTACGGTCCGCCACTTCGACGGCGGCCACATGTTCTACGCCTGGGAAGACAGCCGGCGCGAGTTCGCCGCGGCGATCGCGGCGTTCGTCGCCGACGCGGTCGCGAGGCGCTCGTCGGGAGGGAGCGACGTGTCGCGCAGATAAACGACGAGGTCGAGTCCCTGAACCGCAGCCGCCAAGTCTCCGGGACCCCGCCAGTCGAATGGGTCGCCGACGGAATCAGGTGCCGGGTGCGCACTCGATCTCGCAGATCGCGGTGCCGCTCGTACTGCGCTGCGGACCACCTGGCCGGCCGGGCTGGCCGGCGTTTGCTGGCTTGAGGCACCCTGGGAGCGTGGGCCGCCAGTGCCCGACAGGGCGACGGCGGCGGGCGCGTTCGCTGCGTTGCTCACCACGTTCAGGGTCGCGGTGCGGGCGCCCTTGGCTTGTGGCGTGACAGCACGCCGACCCGGCAGCTAGAGCCGGGAGCGGTCGGGATCACGCGTGATCACCTTTCCGCGCGCAAAGCGAGGCTGGTCGGCGTAGGGTCTCCGTCGTGTTCTTCGCGGTTCGCCTCGAGCGCGGCGGTCCATGGGACTGGTCGCGCGATCTGCGCGAGCAAGACGGCTGGGATGAGCACGCGCGATTCATGGACTCGTTGGTCGATGAAGGGTTCATCGTCCTTGGGGGTCCGCTCGTGGGCGAGCGAGAGATACTGCACGCGATCTCTGCTCCTTCGGAGGACGCGGTCCGGGAGCGTCTCGCGCAGGACAATTGGCACCGGAATGGGATGCTCGCGATCAAGTCGATCGAGGCTTGGACGATCCTGCTTGACGCCCGGCACGCGTAGTCCCGGTTTCGCGCTTTTGTGCAGCTCCGGCTCGGCAAACCGGCGCCCTGCTAGCGAAGCGGCAATTCTCGCACCGCGCCGTCGGTGATCGAGTTCCTTTGGGCGAACACTGTGAAGCTTCGCCGCAAAAGGCCTGCAGCGGGGCGCAAGTCCGGAACCTTCGCACCCGCTGTCACCAGTGGACGCGAACGCAAAGAACTCGAACCGCGGCGGCGATTCCGGTAGGGCGGTGATCGTGGACCGAGCCGAGGCGCCGGCCTACTTGAGGATCGGGGAGAAGGCGAAGCTCGCGGGAGCTGGGGATGAGCGACAAGGCAATCGCTCGATCGCTCGCTATTAGCGACAAGACGATTGCGAAGGCTATTCGCCCCGGGCGTCGCGGTCGATCGCACTGAGCGGCGGTGGCAGTCCCGGATCTGTCTCTTCTGTTTGTGCGAGGGGCCGTTACCCGGAGATCCTCCACTCCCGATCGGGCGACGGCCCGGACGGGCGTTGTCCGATCCGGAGTACCCCAGCGGGAGGCGGCGATGGAACCCCAGCTGCTCCCCGCGAACCACCGCAGCCCCCGCCTCCGTGCCGGCCAGACGAGGCCCGCGACCGTCGTCTCGGAGAGCAACTCTCTCCGCCTGCTGAGTCGCGCGGTCCCGCCTCGAGCGCCGACCGGCAGACGAATGCGGTGCGAGACGGTCCTGGCCGGAGACGCGCTTATCGCCGAAAGCGAGGCGGGCGGGACGGCATGCAGAATTCGCGATCTGCCTACGCAGAGCCCGTCGGCGTCGACGCCGCTGCGGCCTGTTTGGATGCCCGACGTCCGGCGCGCGCAACTATCGAGATGTCGCGCTTGCACTCGTCCGGGCCGGGCGCCCGCGGGCGATTGCCTTCGTGGCATTGCGATCGCCCGGGCCGCGCGCTCTCCGCTGGTCAAAGCGATAGTCCCGGTGACCGGCTGCGTGTGGTTGGTTGCCGTCGAGAGGAATCACGCAGAGCGGTCTGCGCAGGTGATTGCTTTGCCGGAAGGCGATCGTCGCGGCGCCGACCTCCCTGTCGCCGATCACGGGCGGCGTACGTAGGCACAGGTTGGCATCGACTCGCGGCTGATTGCTTCTCCTACTCGTCCCAGACCAGCAGCGACGTGGGCGTCGACAAGGGTGGCTGCTCGCCACGCGAGCGAGAGTCAGCTGCGCTTGCACGTCGCCGCGGCTCAGGCCGACAGCAAGCACACCCGCGAGTCCCGCAACCGCGGCAAAGCTGGACCGCCAGTCTCCCTCGTTCCAGCGACCGCGGCCACCGACGCTGGGGGGCACGAGCTTGGCGACGATCGGGTGCGTTGCCACACCGGGGTCCAGACCCGCATTCGTGCTGGCACGGGCATGGGAGGCACGTACCGCTTCGTGACCGCGTGTGTCCGGAGGAGCAGCCAGCTCGTGCCGATCCTCTGCCTCCCGGACACGACTGGCCGCCTACGCACGTTCGGCTGTCGCGGGCCGGGCCGTCGCTGGTCAGTGCCGGTTTCGTCGTGCCGAGCAGCAGTCAGGCCGCACAGCGGCGCGAGCACAGCTATCTGCTACCGCCGACGGTTGGCCGTCGTGTCCGGTGCACGGAATTGACGTTTGTTTGACGCCGGTCATGTGACCGTCCATCGTGCGTCGGATGTCAAGGCGCCGTCAATCTGAAGGAGAGACCTGAGTCTGTCTCGCGGTCATGCGGCACGATCAGCACATGCACGCGAAGCTTCCCCTTCGTCTGCTGGGCGCTTGATCGGTCGTTCGCTGCTCTCGTACGCGGACCGCAACCGGCCTCGACCGAGGCACCGGACGAAACGCCGGTCGCGAGCCGGCCGGTCGTTGCGGGTCTACAGACTCCCGAACGGGGCGGAGAGCTGAGCCTCTCGCCCGGGAACGCCCAGGCCTCAGTGAGCCCGCTGACGTGGCGGTGCCGCCCAACCGGCGCAGCACCCCGTCCAACGCCTCAGCGAGATGCGGGAAGCTCTGACCCTCGCTAAACACGCCGCGCAGCCGGCTGGAGTGCGACAGCGCGCCGACCAGCACGTACGCCTTGACGGCCCACGGCGTCTCGCGCAGCTCTAGCCAGTCCAGCTGAAGCTCCTCGCCCGGCGCGTGCTCCAACCCGACTGTCAGCCTCACCCCGCCCGCCCAGCAACACTCGCACACCGGCCGCAGCCCCAGCTCGCGGATCTCGCGCACCAGCGTCGGATACGAGCGATCGAACCCGAGGCCGACCAGCTCCTCGAACAGCGTGGTCGCCAGCACGTGCACGTCGTCCTCGAACCGCGCCTCCAAGTACGGGCGAAACGGCTCAAGACAGCTCGGCGCCGGCACCCTCGCCAGCGCCTTCCCGGCGAGGTACTTCGCGACCGTCTTGCGATCCCGGCCGGTGTGCCGGGCGATCGCCGAGACCGACCAGCCCCGGCGAGCGAGCGCGTGAATCTCCACATCATCCTCCTGGGTCAACATCCCCACGGGCCTCCTCATCATCGACGGCGTGAACAACCGCGACGATCGAGGGGGCCCCCGACGGAACCGCGCACGCGCGCGGGGATCGACTACGGCTCGGCCCTCCGGGCCTCGCCTTCGTCGAACCCCGCGCGCGTATCCCTACGCGCTACCGACCTGGGGAATTCTCGTGATCAGATGTGAGGAGAAAACCGTGATCGCGGACAGGCGATCACCTCGTAGCCCTCCGCCCTCAACGGACCCATGACCTTGTTGAAGCACGAACCGTCGGCCCACAGCCCGTGGGCAAAGACGATGCTGGGTTTGCCTGACATGAGACCCTCCTCTGCGGTGAACAACGACAGGCCGAACGCTAGGAGCATAGGGCGGCTGCTCGCATCTGTCGTTGACCAGTCAGTGCGACGTCTCTCCCGCGAGGCCATCTCCGAGCAGGTCCTCGCAAATCAGGGCTCGGTTGTGGAGGTGCTCGAACAGCATGGGACCGCAGGACGCGGATTCGAATGGTTGGCCGGCCGCGAGTTGCGGCCTGAGCTTTCTTGAGATGCGCGGTCGGTCGTGTGGTTGTCAGCTGCGGCGCCGGCCAGGCCGCGACCCTCGCTCGGGCACGAACGCACGAGCGCGGCGTGTCAGTCCCGCGGCCGCAGCCGCGTGGTCGGAACGGCGCCAATGCGATACGGGATGGTCAGAAAGACGACCTGCGCCCTGCGCACAGACGGATCAGGCGCAACCACTATAACGGCGGCGGCCGGCGGTTGCGCGTGCGAGGCCGCGGCCCCGACTGTCGGCCGAGCCGAACGTGACCGTCTGATGGGCTCAGTCCCGAACCGGGACTCTCGCACCCCGGGCGGTCGGGCGGGAAAGCAGCGGGCATGCATTGGTTGCGGCGGGAGTCGCTATCCAGCGGTGACGCGATAGAGGACGACGGCGTCCGGTTGCACAAGCGCGCTGATCTTGCCCCTTGTCGTTGAGCTTTGGTTCGTCCAGACGTTCAGGAGGGTGTACCGATTGGCCTTCGGTAGCCCGATGGCGGTGGCAGTGGTCGTGATCTGCTGAGCGCTCGACCCGCGGTTAAAGAGCGCGACCGCGCGGGCGCCGCCCGCCAACGGTTTGACCCAGACCTGCTGCCCGGTGTTGGTCTGCGAGAGCAGCGTGCCCTGCGCGCCCAGAGAGTCTTGATCGATCGCGATCAGGTTGGCGTTCTCGAGCATCCTGATCGTTGCGGACGACAGCGCGCGTGGGTCGCTCCCGAGGATCAACGGGGCCGCGAGCATCGCCCACATCGAGACCTGCGACTGCGCCTGGGTGCTTGTCATCCCGAGCTGCGGCCCAAGGTAGTCAGGGTCGTTCCAGTGTCCCCACGGGATCGTCGACGACGGCGGTCCCGCCGCCTCGGGATGGGTCGCGTCCTGATCGAGGTTCCTCAGCACCCACTGGAACTGAATGTTTCCGGTGAACCCGATGTCGGTGTCCGTCCGCCAGCTCTGTGAGATCGCCGGCGCCCACTGATAGTTATCCCACGAAGAGTTCGCCAACGTCGGGTCCGTTCCGTTGATCTGGCCCGGCGTCCAGAAGTTGCACACGTTGAGGATCATCGAACGCCCGCTTGCATTGTCAGCCAGAGCGTTGGAGAACTCCTGGTACAGCGGTTGAGGCGCGAAGCCCTCCTGGCCTGCGCCGCAGAAATCGAGCTTCACGGCATCAAACCCCCAGGCCGCAAACGTGTCCGCGTCTTGCTGGTAGTGGCCGTAGGACCCGACGCCTTGTCCGTTGCAACCGCTGTTACCGGCATCGGTATAGATCCCGGCCTGAAGGCCCTGTTGGTGAAGCCAAGACGTCAACCCTGACATTCCGTCCGGCCACTGGCTGGAATCGACGATCAGCTGGCCGCTGCTGTCGCGTCCCCCTGTAGCCCAACCGAAGTCAAGCCACACGATCTTGTAGCCCGCTTGCGCCAACCCGCTTGAGACAAGGTAGCCCGCGACCGACTTGATCGTCGCCTCATCAAAGACTCCGCCCACCCCATAGTACGTGTTCCAACCCATGTACGGGACCGGGTTCGTTGCCAGCGCCGCCTGCGCCGAACTCACAGGCACCGCGAGCACCACCGCCAGAACCGCAAGACCCGAGAGAATCGACGCCAGCCGGCGAACGGTAGCTGGCCCCTCAACGATCGCCCCAACAGCGCGGCACATAAGCACCCCCCAACGTCGGCACAGCCTGAGCAACTCATCGACTATATAGCTTCCGCGATCGACGGCGTGGGATCTCACCAGTCGAGCTGGCTGGGGCGCGATCCAGACCGTGCGACCACCGGCTTGTGCGTGCGCCGGCCCTGATCCTCCGCCTCGGGAAGCGGGAGTCCATCGGGGGCTCGGGCCGGAGCTAGCAGCAGCGCGAGACGGGTTCTGCTCAATCACGAAGCCAGCCGTGTGGCCGATCGGCCGAGGGCGTGGAGCCCGTTCGTCCTTGATCGCACGTTGCTTAATGCTGGCGCGGCTCGGCGCAGAACGTCCACATCGCGCCGTTCCGACGAGACACGACTGACAAGCACCGAGCTTGTTGCAGCCTCCACTTTCATCGGCTCTCGCGTCGCGGAGCGTCACGATCGACCTTCGGCGCCTAGCCTAGGGCGACTATCCTGATGGGCAACCGCAGCGGTCACGCGACTCACGCTATCCGCCCGATCATCGCCAGCGCCCAATGAGCGAGCACGGGCTGCGCGAGCGGTACAGCGACGGCAAACAAGGCAATCGTTACGCGGGCGACCACCGCCCGACACGTTTTGCGCGATCGACATTCCTTGCGCGAGCGGCCCGCCGCACGGGTGTTCGAAGCGTGCTGACACGGTGAAGCCGGAGCCCCCTAGTCCGTCGCCTTCGAGGCCGACGGGCTCACACTGAATCTCCGCGAGCTCTTAGACCATGTCGCAGTCGAACTCGCACATGAGTACATCCGGTTGATGGAGGCCGCCGCAGAAGCTAAGTCCGACGACGAATAGCCGATCCAGGGGAGGACTGACGACCGCCGCGATCTACGCCCGCGACCTCCAGAAGAAGGCGCTTTGCGGCCAGATGGGCCAGAAGGAGCGTGGGTTCTTCGTCGGCGAGAGCACCTTCGGATACCGCTCCGTGCCGGTCGGCGAGATGCGGCTCGACAAGAAGGGCCGACCCCGGCCGGATGGTTACGCGATAGAGATCGAGCCGAAGGAAGCCGCCAACACGGCGCGGAGGGCGGTTCGAATTCTTTGCGAAGGTGGAGACGCCGGGAATCGAACCCGGGTCCGCGGTCGCGTGCAAGGTGGCGTCTACGAGCGTAGCCGGCGCTCTGATCTCGCTCTCGACTCGCCACGCCGGCGGGGTTGCCGAGAGCCAGCTCCGAAAACAGTCCCCGGATCGGCTGGAGCGGGCCTCACCGAGCGAGCCTGCTATCTGATCCCGGCCCCCCGGCCGCAGGCTAACCGGGGGCGGGAGCTAACTCGGCTTAGTGATTACTAAGCAGCGAGGGCGTAACTGTGCGAATCCGCACTTATTGTTTTCCGGGTGTTTTACGAGGCCTCCCGGAACCTCGACTCGCAACCACCCCCACGAGCCGACCACGTCGAAGCCTGTCGTCCCCTGGGGGTTATGTTTGGATCCAGTGTAGTCGCGGCGTGGCAACCTGCTCAACTTCCCAGACCCGAAACGGGCCACCGTGGTTTGGGAAATTGAGCGCGACTACCGTGCTCTAGAGCCCGGATCGCGAGCTGGCGATCGGATTTGGGAAGTTGAGCAGGTTGTGCTCTCGGGGCGCTGACGGTCGCGCCCCACCGGGCCGAGGGGTCGCGCCGCTCGCATGGATGCGAGCGGAACCGGCCCCATGGACGCCGCGCAGCGGCCCCCCCAACAGAAAACCGCTCGGGCCAATCGACCCGCCCCGCCGCCCGACCGAAGTCTCTCGTAAGAGCCCCGAAAAACCGAAACCTGCCTGCGAGAATGGATCCTGGATCATGGAATCGAGCATGCAATGGGTTGCGCAACCCGAGCCGCCGGCGACCGACGAGCCCGCCGGCGCGCCGCCATTCGAGCAGCGCAAGCCCTCGTTCGTCAAGCGCACGCTCGGGCCGGTCCTGGCCGCGATCGTCGGCTTCCTGAGCAAGATCAAGACGATTCTGTTGCTGGCGCCGAAGCTGAAGCTGCTGGCCACGGCGGGCACAATGCTGGTCTCGCTGGCGGCGTACTCGTTCGTGTTCGGGTGGACGTTTGCGGCGGGCTTCGTGGTGCTGCTGTTCGTCCACGAGCTGGGCCACGTGATCGCGCTTCGGCGCGAGGGGATCAAGGCCAGCTCGCCGATGTTCATCCCGTTCCTGGGCGCCGTGATCACCTCGCGGTCGCTCGGCGACAACGCGCTGGCGGAAGCGCGGGTCGGCCTTGGTGGCCCGATCCTCGGCAGCATCGGCGCCGCCGCGTGCGTGCTCGTGTGGCAGCTGACGGGCAACGACCTGTGGCGGGCGCTCGCGTTCACGGGCTTCCTGCTGAACCTGTTCAACCTGCTGCCGGTGGTGCCGCTCGATGGCGGGCGGGCGATGGCGGCGATGTCTCCGTGGATGTGGCTCGTCGGGTTCCTCGCGCTGGTCCCGCTGGTGTTCGTCTTCCCCAACCCGATCATCGTGATCGTGCTGCTGTTCGCCGGTCTCGAGACCTACAAGCGGTTGCGGCTGCGGCGCGCCGGCGGCGCCACGCAGGCCGCGTACTACCGGGTCAAGCCGCTTGACCGGGCGCTGGTGGCGCTCGTCTATCTGAGCCTGATCGCGCTGCTGGTGGTCGGGATGCACGCGACCAACCTGCCGCGCACGTTCGGGTAGCGGCCCGGCCTCAGTAGCCCGACGGCGGGGGCATCCGCTGATCCTGGCCGCGCCGGGTCCAGTAGAACGTGTAGACGATCGCGATCGGGAGCGAGATCAGGCCGATCACGAACAGCACCGTTCCGGTCGTTTGCAGGTCGATCCAGCTGGGATGGGCAGTTATCGCCCACTTCAGGATTGCCCCGATCGCGATAACCGTGAGCGAGCCGCCGATTGCCATGGCGCAGGGTCTACCACATGTGGCGGTCGCGCGACCGGTCCCACATGTGAACGGCGCCCCTAGCGCCGCGCCTCGCGCAGCTCCCGCTGCACCTCTCGCGCCATCTCGCGCGTCCGGATCGAGTCGCGCTTGTCGTGCACGTCCTTGCCGCGCGCGAGCGCGATCTCGACCTTCGCGCGCGAGCGCGGTGCGCTGAAGTAGATCCGCGTCGGCACCAGCGTCAGCCCGCGCTCGCGGGTCTTGCCGATCAGGCGATCGATCTCGCTCTGGTGCAGCAGCAGCTTGCGATCCCGCTCGGGGTCGTGGTTCTCGCGCGAGGCCGGACCGTAGGGAGGGATGTAGACCCCGATCAGCCAGACCTCGCCGTCGCGAATCACGGCGTAGGAATCCTTCAGCTGCGCCTTGCCCTCGCGCAGTGACTTGACCTCGGTGCCGGTCAGCACGATCCCCGCCTCGTAGCGCTCGAGCAGGTTGTAGCGATACGAGGCCTGGCGATTTGTCGCGACGTCGCCTGGTGCCCTCTTTCGCTTGCGTCCCTTAGCCATCGAACAAGTCCTCAATCCTCCCCGAAATCGCCGCCGGCCGGCAGCAGGTCGACGCGGCCGCGGGGGGCGTCGATCGTTCCGACCCGGACCCGCACGGGATCGCCGAGGCGCAGCGCGCCGCCGCTCCGGGTCCCGACCAGGATCGTTCCCTGCTCGTTCAGCTCCCACCAGTCGCCCCGCATCCGGCGGACCGGCAGCAGGCCCTCGAACTCCATCTCGGGTCCGAAGGCGACGAACGCGCCGGCGCCGATCAGCCCCACGACCTCGCCGTCGAACTCCGGGTCATCGCCCGACTCGAACAGTGCTCGCGACAGCAGGAAGCAGCGAGCGACGTCGTCGGCGTCGCGCTCGATCATCATCGCCTCGCGCTCACGGGCCGACGCCCACGGCCCCGCCGAGGTGACCCATGACGCGTCGGGCGCCGGCTCCCCCGCGACCACCGACAGCAGCGCGCGATGACAGATCAGGTCCGGGTAGCGACGGATCGGGGAGGTGAAGTGGCAGTAGCGCGGCGACTGAAGACCGGCGTGGCCGAGGTTGCGGCTGTCGTAGTAGGCCTGCTTCAACGCCCTCAGCACGAGGCTCGTCAAGGCCCGGCGGCCGCGTCCGGTGCGCGCCACCCACCGCTCGACCAGCTGCGAGGCCTCCCCGACCAGGTCGGCCGCCTGCTGCGGCGTCGTGTGCCCACGCGGAACGGGCGGCGTCGGCACCCCGAGCGACTCGAGCTGCTCGATCAGGCGCTCCACCGCGGACGCGTCGGGTCGCTGGTGCACCCGGTACAGGATCGGCACCCGGCGCGACTCGAGCAGCCCGGCGACGGCCTCGTTGGCGGCGATCATCAGATGCTCGATCAGGCGGTGGGCCTCGGTCTGCTCGACGGGCCTGATCCCGACCACGTTGCCGCCGCGGTCGAACGCGAACTCGGGCTCGGCCGACTCGAGCACGAGCGCTGCCTGCTCAGCCCGGCGGGCGCCGAGCGCCGCGGCGGCCGCCCGCGCAGCCGCCAGCCCGTCGCCCCAGGGCTCGTGGGCGGGCTCGGTGCCGGCGAAGATGCGGTCGACGCGGTCGTAGTCGAGCCGCTCGTCGGAGCGGATCACCGACCGGTAGAACGACGGCCGCGAGACGACCGCGCCGCGGATCGTCATCTCCACTGTCACCGCCAGCCGGTCCTGTCCCGGCACCAACGAGCAGGCCCGATTCGAGAGCTCGCCCGGCAGCATCGGCTCGACCGCGCCCGGTACGTAGACGCTGGTTCCGCGCCGGTAGGCCTCGCGGTCGACCAGTGAGCGGGGCGGCACGTACGCGGACACGTCCGCGATGTGGACCCATACCCGAACCGAGCCGTCGTCCCGCGCGGCCGCCGAGATCGCGTCATCGAAATCGCGCGCGCCAGCCGGGTCGATCGTGAACGTTCCCAGTCCCCGTAGGTCGCGCCGGCCGCGCGGGTCGAGCTGCGCCGAGGACTCGCCGTCCCGCGCAAGCTCGCCAGCCGCCTCGCGCGCCTCGTGCTCGACCGCCGGGTCGAACGACCGGCGCAGCCCCCGGTCGATCATCAGCGCCTCGATCACGTCGCGCGCGACGTCCGGACGGCCGAGTCGGCGCGCGATCGTGGCGCGGCCGCGCCCGCGGTTGCCGCTGCGGCCGCCACCGCCGGCGCGTACGACCACCAGATCGCCGACCGACGCGCGCCGGTCGCGGCTGACCGCCAGCCGTGGACCGGACTGGAAGAACGGCTCGGCGACGAGAAACTTCCCGCGCTGCTCGAGGAGCGCTACGCGCGGCCCGCTGACCACACCGTTGACGGCGGTGCTCACTGGATCCCGGCGGCCAGCGTGCGCTCGCCGGCCACCAGCGTGGTGTCGACCGTCGAGCGCGGATTGGTCGACGCCGGGGCGTACACGTTCGGATTGACGCCGGCGCCCTCCTTGACGCCGCCTCCGCCGAGGTTGCGGCCGTTGGGCGTGTAGAAGAAGCCGGCGGTGATGTCGAGGGCGCCCCCGTTGGGCAGTTGCTCGACCTCCTGGAAGACCCCCTTGCCGAACGTGTGCGTGCCGACGACCAGCGCGCGATGGTAGTCCTGCAGGGCCGCGGTGACGATCTCGGAGGCCGACGCGGTGCCGCGATCCACGAGTACCACCATCGGGATGCTGGTCGAGATCGCGTCTCCGGTCGCGGTCAGCACCTGACGGGGTGAGTTGCGACCGGCCGTGGAGACGATCGTGCCGCTGGGGATGAAGATGCTCGCGACGTTGAGCGCCTCGTCAATCAGGCCGCCGCCGTTCTCGCGCAGGTCGAGGATGATGCCGCGCGCGCCCTGGTGGAGCATCTGATCGACGTCCTGGCGCGTCTGCGCGCCGGCGCCGACCTGGTTGAACGTGGTCAGCTGCACGTAGCCGAGCTTGACGCCGTGGTAGGTCAGCAGCCGGTCATCGGCCACCGGCACCGTGATGTTCTGGCGCGTGATCCGCAGCACCTGCCGCCGGCCCGAGCGGATGATCGTCAGCACCGCCTCGGTGCCGGCGCGACCGCGGATCAGCCCGGAACTGAAATCGACGCTCTGGCCGGCCAGGCTCTTGCCGTCGACGGCGACGATTAGATCACCAGCCATCAGCCCGGCACGGGCCGCCGGGGTTCCCGGGAAGACCTCCACCACCTGGAGTCCGTTCGGCTCCGGCTTGATGTCGATGCCGATCCCGCTGATGTGGGGGCTGGCGTGTCCGAAGCTGGAGTAGTTCGAGGGGCTGATGTACTGCGAGAACGGATCGTGGAGGCTCGCCACCGCGGCCGCCAGCCCGCTGTTGACGAGCTGTGAGCGATTGACCTTGCGGTAGTAGTCGCGCTGGATGATGTCGAGTGCCTGATTGACGAGCTGCCCGTCGCCGTCGTCGACGAACGTGCCGCGCACCGACGAGGGCAGCCAGCTGGGGTGTCCGCCGAGCCAGACCCCGATCAGCAGGATCAGCACCGCGCCGACGATCTGAGCGACCAGCCTGGGTGTGCGTGAGGAACGCGAAACCATCTGAGCGGAGGGTAGCCGGGCGCCGCCTCAGCGCCACCCAGTCGAGCCCTCCGCGTGGCCCGCAGGCTCACCGAAGGCGGCTCGCCCCACCCGCGAGCGGGCAAGGCGAGCCGTTATCGGAGCTGAATTCAGGCGCGCGTCGGGTCAGCGATGACGCTTGCCGCCGCCGACATCCCCGAACTTGTAGATCGTCGTCGAGTTGAACACCTGACCGGGGTTCAGCGTCGTCGACGGGAAGTTCGGCTGGTTCGGCGAGTTGGGGAAGTGCTGGGTCTCGAGCGTGAACGCCGCGCTCACACGACGGGCGGCTGAACTTTTCAGCCCGAACCGGCGAGCGACCGAGACGGTCAGACGCGCAGGAACCGCCGCAGCGACAGCCCTGACCCGAGCGCTGACACGATCACGCCGGCGCCGAGCAGGACCGCCACCAGGGCGCCGAACGCAATCGTCCTGGGCGCGGCGATCAGCGTCCAGCTGTTCGCGAGCGGATCGAGCAGCGCCACCTTGGTGATCCCGAGCACCGCGATCGCGAGCAGCGCGCCGACGGCGCCGACGATCGTGCCCTCGATCACGAACGGCCAGCGGATGAACCAGTCGGTGGCCCCGACCAGCTTCATCACCTCGACCTCGCGGCGCCGCGCATACAACGACAGCCGGATCGTGTTCGCGATCAGCAGCACCGACGCCAGCGTCAGCAGCACGGTCAGGGCCGCGGCCGTGATCGTGACGAGGTTGGTGACCTCGAGCAGCTTCTTGGTGTCGTTCTTCTTGTTCGAGACGCTCTGGATCGCGCTGTCGATCGTCCCCGTGCCGCCCCCGGACGCCGGCGGCGTCAGCGAGTTGCGGACCGCGAGCACGTTGGCGGGATTGTCGGGGATCACGTGGAACGTGTCCGGCAGTGGGTTGGACGCGAGCAGCGCATACGCCTGCGGGTCGAGCTTCGACTGCTGCTCGTAGGCCTGCTGCTTGGAGACGAACTGGACCGACTTGACGTGCGGGACCGCGAGCAGCTCCTTCTGGACCCGCGCGTCGTCGGCCGCGGTCGCGCTCGTGTTCATGTAGACGTCGACCTCGACCCGGCTGCGGACGCTGTCGGCGGCGCCGTTGGTGGCCTGCACGATCGGGATGAACACGCCCAGCACGAGCATCGTCACGAGCACGGTCGCGAGCGCCGCGAAGCTCGGCGCGGCGTTGCGTCGCATCGCGCGCATCGACTCGCGCAGGAAGAAGCCGACTCGCATCGCCTAGATCCCCGGTGGGCGCGTGGAGGGGGAGCGCAGCCGCTGCGCGAACTCTCGCGTCGTCTCGTCGCGGGCGTACAGCCCGCCGGCCTCGTCGCGGACGATCCGCCCGCGGGAGAGCTCCAGCACCCGGCGGCGCATCTTGTCGACCATTGCCTGGTCGTGCGTGGCGACGAGCACCGTCGTGCCGGTGCGGTTGATCCGGTACAACAGCCGCATGATGTCGATGCTGGTCTCCGGGTCGAGGTTCCCGGTCGGCTCGTCGGCCAGCAGCAGCGGCGGATGATTGACGAACGCGCGCGCGATCGAGACGCGCTGCTGCTCGCCGCCCGACAGCTGGTCCGGGTAGTTGTGGAGCTTGGTCGAAAGGCCGGCCAGTCGCAGGATGTCGGGCACCTTGGCGCGGATCTCCTTGCGCGTTCCCCCCGTCACCTGCAGCGCGTAGGCGACGTTGTCGTGCACGGTCCGGTTGGGGAGCAGCTTGAAGTCCTGGAACACGACGCCGATGTTTCGCCGGTAGAACGGGACCCGCCGGCGGGTGATGTCCCGCAGGTCGCGTCCCGCGACCCGCATGATCCCCTCGGTTGGCTCGATCTCCTTGATCAGCAGGCGCATCACCGTCGACTTGCCGGAGCCGGTCGTCCCGACGAGGAACACGAACGCCTCGCGATCGATCGCGAAGCTCGCCTGATCAAGCCCGATGTCGCCGGGCGCGTAGTACTTGGAGACGCCCCGGAACTCGATCACGGGCGGCCCGCTCGAGGCGCGGCCGGACGATCGCTTGGGACTCGGAGCGGCCGCGCCGTTGGAGCGCCCGGCAGGGGCGGCGCCGGTGCGGCGCCGAGTGCGGTGCTGTGATTCTGGAGTAGCCATAGGGTGCGGGCAATGTAGCGGGCATCCCCGACCAAAGGGTCTCCCAAAGGGCCCTTGCAACGCGCTTTGCAAACGCCCCCGGGGGCAGGGATCGATGCCACCGCCCCGACGGAGGCCGCCCCGCTACCCCCGACGGAGGCCCGCCCGCTACCGTTGTGGGCCGATGACATCGATCACCCAAGCGAAGCTGTCTAACGGCCTGCCGCTGTACCGGATCGCGGTCGATGGCACGCGCTCGGTCACGCTGCTGGTGGCGTTCGACGCCGGCGCCCGGACCGAGCGGCCCGAGGAGAACGGGATGGCCCACTTCCTCGAGCATCTCGTGTTCAAGGGCGGCGAGAAGTACCCCACCTACCGCGACGTCAACGAGGCAGCGGAACGGATCGGCGCGGTGCTGAACGCGTACACCAGCCACGACCTGGTCGCCTTTCACATCACCGCCCGGGCGCAGCGTGCGCTCGAGGCAGCCGACCTGCTGACGGACTTCGTCGGGCGACCGCGGATCGATCCGGCCGAGCTGGACCGCGAGCGCGGCGTGGTCGTCCAGGAGATCGCGCGCGCCGACGATCAGCCGGCGACCGTCGCCGAGCACCTGATCGACGAGGCCGCGTTCGGCAATCACCCACTCGGCCGCCCGGTGCTCGGGACGACCGAGCACATCCGCGACACGTTCACACGCGACGGGATCGTGGCGTTTCGCAGCCGCCGGTGGTCACCGTCGCGTGGGGCCGCGTTTGCGGTCGGGAATCTCGACCTGCTGCCGGCGGGCGGCGAGCTCGACGAGCTGTTCGGCCGCTTCGAGTCCGAGCCCGGGCCGCCCCCGTTCGAGCCCGCGCCGTCGTTCTCGCCGCGGATTCTCGTGCGCGCGCGGGACTCGAACCAGTCTCACCTGCGGATGTCCTACCGACCCAGCGTCGAGGTGAGCGACCCGCGCCAGCGGGCGGCCCTGGTGATCTACTCGACGCTGCTCGGAGGCTCGATGGGCTCGCGTCTGTTCGACGAGATCCGCGAGCAGCGCGGGCTGGCCTATTCCGTCGGGTCGATCCCTCATGCTTACGCGGACGTCCCGGTGCTGCAGCTGTCGGCCGGACTCGAGTCGAGCAAGTGCATCGAGGCATATCGAAGAATGAGGGACATCGTCACCGAGCTCCGTGAGCAGGGGCCAACCGAGTCGGAGGTCGAGCGCGCTCGCGCATATGCGGCGGGCGCGCGAACGATCGTGTTCGAGAACACCGGCGCCGTTGCGCGTCATGCCGCCCAGCAGGTCGTTGTCTACGGCGAGGATCCCGATCCCGACACCGCGATCGAGCTGCTCGACAGGGTTTCCTACGACGACGTCGCCGAAGTCGCCAGGCGCGTGGCGGACGAGCTGTCGATCGCCGTCGTCGGCCCCCACACCGAGCAGGAGCTGGAGTCGGGCTGAAACGCGTGATGCAGCCATGGCGCCTAGCTGCGCTGGCGCTCGTGGCCGTTGCTGCCGCCGGATGCGGCGCCGCCGGGCACACGCACGTCGTGGTCAACGCGGCGTCGCTGCCGGGGTCGGTGCCAGGCGCGTCGACGGCGACCTCGACGACCACGCACACGGCCGTGCTGCCGACGTCGCGGCCGTCGCGGCCGGCCCCGATCACCCCTGCGCTGCTGGCGCTGCGGGGGGCGCTGATCGGCGGCCTGCGACAGGCGGGCCCGGCAAGCGGTGCCGAGGTCTATGACCTCACGCACCGGATGCAGCTGTTCGCGGTCCGCAGCGGCGTCAAGCGACCGCCGGCCTCGGTCGAGAAGCTGTGGACGTCGATGGCGGCGCTCGAGGACCTCGGGCCGACCGCGACCTTTCAGACGACCGTTCTCGGAGCGGGGCACCTCGGCCCGGGCGGGGTGTGGCACGGGGATCTGTATCTGCGTGGCGGCGGCGACCCGACGTTCGGCGACGGCGGGTTCAACCTGAGCCAGGAGCACGGGTACGGGCCGACCGGGGGGCAGCTCGTCCAGCAGTTGAAGAACGCCGGCGTCAGCCAGGTCACCGGGCTGGTGTACGGGGACGGGTCGATCTTCGACTCCCGTCCCGGCGGTCCCGCGACCGGCTACGCGCCCGATGTCCCCGACTACTACGGCGAGCTCGGCGGCCTCACCTACGATCATGGCTCGACGACCGGATCGGACACGCCACCAGAGTTCGCGGCCAAGCAGTTTGTGCTGACGATGAAGGGAATGGGCGTGCGGGCGACGGCCGCCACGACCGAGCGGGTCACGCCCCGCCGGGCGCGGGTGCTCGCAGCGGTCAGCTCACCGCCGCTGACGGTGCTGCTGAAGCTGATGGACGTGCCCTCCGACGATTTGTTCGCGGACATGCTTGACGAGCAGCTCGGCTACCAGTTCGGGACCACGGGCACGATCACGGCCGGCGCCAACGTGATCTCGCAGGAGATCCAGCGGACCTATGAGCTGCATCCGCGGATCGTCGACGGGTCCGGCCTCTCCCGTGGCGATCACACCTCGCCGGCCGAGGTCGTCGACCTGCTGCGCGACGCGTGGCGCACGTCGCTCGGCGACATCCTGTGGAACTCGCTGCCGGTCGTCGGCGTCAGCGGCACCACCCAGACGATCGCCACCCGCACGCCCGCCCAGGGCAACTGCGTCGCGAAGACGGGCACGCTGTTCTACGTCACCAACCTGGCGGGCTACTGCCACAGCCGGGGTGGCAGCGTGCTCGCGTTTGCGATGTTCATGGATGGACCCACGAACGACGCGGCGCTGGTCCTGCTCGGCCACATGGTGGCCATGATCGCGAAGTATTAGGAACGCGTTTGGTTGCAGTTGCCGCGGCCCCGCGGACCAGCGAGAATCCCGCCGTGGAGGTGAGCACCGCTGTGAACCGGCGCGAGCTGCGGCGCTACCTGGACCGCGTCAGTGACCGGTGGCCGATCGACATCGCATGGCTCGGTGGCGCGCGGATCGCCGACGAGCGCGGCGCGCTGCCGCAACGCGAGCGCGGACCCGAGTTCGTCGTCGTGCTGGTCTCGCCGGCGTATGACGGGATGCCGTGGCTGGAGCGGGTGTATCAGGCCGGGTCGCTGTGGGACGGGCTCGAGATGGGTGCCTCGGCCGACGTCCACTGCTACACGCCGGCGGAGTTCTCGCGCAAGCGCCAGTCGCTGCGGGTCGTGCGCGAGGCGGTGGAGGAGGGCCTCGACCTGATCACCGAGACCTAGACCCGGGAGATTGCGACACACATGCGTTCGTAATCTCCCACGACCCCTCAGTTGATCGCCACCATCCGCTCGATCGGCACCCGCGCCCGGTCGGCGATCGCGGCCGGCACCTTGACCTCGTGGACGCCGTCGCGCAGGGCGCCGCGCAGCTTTGGCAGCGTGATCATCTTCATGTAGCGGCAGTGCGCCGCCTCGTTGGCGGCGATGAACTCGGTGTCGGGATCGGACTTGCGCAGCGGATAGAGCATGCCGGTCTCGGTGGCGACGATCGCGGTGCCTCCGTGATGCTCGCCCGCGTAGCGCAGCATTCCGCCGGTCGAGAGCATGTGCACGCCCTCGGGGTCGACGTCGCCGGCCGCGACGTACTCCATCACGCTGGTCGAGCAGCCGCACTCGGGATGGATCAGGAAATCGGCGCCCGGATGGCCGGCGCGTACCGCGGCGATGTCGTCGGGCCTGATTCCGGCGTGCACGTGACACTCCCCGTCCCACACGTGCATCGGACGGCCGAGGGTCTTCTCGACGTAGGCGCCGAGGAACATGTCCGGGCCGAACAGGATCTCGGTGTCCTCGCCGTGCTCGCGATAGATGTGCTCGACGACCTTGACGGCGTTCGCGGACGTGCAGCAGTAGTCCGTCTCGGCCTTGACCTCGGCGGTGGTGTTGACATACATGACCACGACGGCGCCGGGGTGGCGGGCCTTCCAGTCACGCAGCTGGGCCGCGTCGATCGAGTCCGCCAGCGAGCACCCGGCATCGAGGTCCGGGATCAGCACCCGCTTGTCGGGGCACAGGATCGAGGCCGTCTCGGCCATGAAGTGCACGCCGCAGAACACGATCACGTCGGCGCCGGCGGCGGCCGCCTGCTGGGAGAGCCCGAGCGAGTCGCCGACATAGTCGGCCACATCCTGGATCTCGGGCAGCTGGTAGTTGTGGGCAAGGATCACGGCCCCGCGCTCGCGCGCCAGCGCGCGGACCTCGTCCTGCAGCGCGGGGATGTTCTCGAGCATCAAAGGTGCGTCTGTAGCACCGAGCATCGGCAAGTTCATTACATCGGCTCCAAAAGGAGGGAGAGATCGAGTGCCGGCGGGCTATGTGTGAGCGCGCCGACTGAGATGAAGTTTACGCCGGTGGCGGCGATCGCTCCCAGCGTCTCGAGCGTGACGCCGCCGCTGGCCTCGAGCTCGGCCCGGCCCCGGACGTGATCGACCGCCTCGCCCAGCTGCGCGACGCTCATGTTGTCGAGCAGGATCCGCGGCGCGCCGGCCGCCAGCGCCTCATCGACCTCGGCCAGCGTTCGACACTCGACCTCCAACGGAAGACCCGGCGCGGCGGCCCGGGCCAAGCGGACGGCCTCCCCCACCCCGCCGGCGATCGCCGCGTGGTTCTCCTTGATCAGGACCGCGTCGTAGAGCCCGGCACGGTGGTTGGTACCGCCGCCGGCGGCGACGGCGGCCTTCTGGAGCGCCCGCAGCCCCGGCGTGGTCTTGCGCGTGTCGAGAATCCGGGTACCGGTGCCGGCGACCGCGCGCACGCAGCGGGCCGTCAGCGTCGCCACGCCGGACAGCTGCTGGAGGAAGTTGAGCGCTGTCCGCTCGGCCGTCAGGATCGCGCGCGCCGAGCCCTCGATCCGCAGCACCGGGCCGGACTCGCGCCACTGCCCCTCCGGCGCGAGACGCTCGAGCGAGATCTCCGCGTCCAGGGCGCGGAAGGTCGCCTCGGCGGGCTCCAGACCGAACACGACCCCGGGCGCCTTCTGCGTGATCGTGGCGCGGGCACGGGCCGCCGGCGGGACCGTGGCCGCCGTGGTCGTGTCGCCGGCGCCCACATCCTCGGCGAGCGCGCGCGCAACGACGTCCCGGATCGTCTCCTCGTCCACCGACGGCGAGGATAGTGGCCGACGATGTACCCGCGCATCCTTACCCAAACAGCGTGTTTCGTTGTAGGCTTCATCACGTTCACGCGTCCGGGCACCTATCACTACATCTGCCTGATCCACCCGTTCATGCACGGGACGGTGGTGGTCACGCCCTGATGCGGCACGCTCTGGTGCCGGGGCGACTCGCTCGCCCCGGCACCGGCCGCCGCTAGATCCCGTCGCCGATCAGAACGCGGACGGTGCCGAACGTCGGATCCGCCGCGCCGTGTAGTCGTGCACCGGCGGCCGTCAACTCGCGCAGGTAGCTGACGACCTCGCCGGTCACCCGCTCGCCCGGGAGCAGCGCCGGCACCCCCGGCGGGTAGCCGGCGATCGACTCGCACGAGATCCGCCCGACGGCCTGCTCGACCGGCACGGTCTCGCCGTGACCGAGGAACGCCTCGCGGGGCGTCACCGCGATCCCCGTCCCGACCGCCGCCGGCGTCCGCGGCACGAGCGCCAGCTCGCCGGGCCGGCTGATGCTGCGCACAGTCTCCGAGAAGTCGTGCGCAAGCCGCTCCAGTGGCTCGACCGGCTGCGCGAGCCCGAGCACGAACACCAGCGTCGCGTGCGTCGCGAGCTCGGTGTAGGTGTCGTAGGACGCGCGCAGGGCAGCAGCGATCTCGTACCCGGTGCACCCGGTCTGGCGGACGTCGACCACGATCCGCAGGGGATCCCACCCGGCCACGCCCGGGCGCCCGACGAGCGCGCCGCCGAGAACCTCGCAACCCGGCACCGCGTTGATCGCCAGGCGCGTGCTCGCGGCCGCCTCGAGCGTCCGTTCGAGCAGCGCGCGGCCGTGGACGAAGAGCTGGCGGCGCGCGGCGTCAAGGGAGGCGAACAGCAGTGAGCTCGGACTGGTCGAGCGGACCAGCCGGACGGCGCGTGCGATCGCGCCGATATCTACCCGGCCGCTGTCGGACACGTGCAGCATCGCCGACTGCGTCAGGCTGCCGACGATCTTGTGCGTCGAGGCGAGCACCGCGTCGGCGCCCAGCGCGAGCGGCGAGTCCGGCAGCGACGGGTGGAAGCCGAAATGCGCACCCCAGGCGTTGTCGACGACCAGCGCCACTCCGGCCGCGTGGGCCACACGCGCGCAGCCCTCGACGTCCCCCGACATCCCGTAGTAGGTGGGCGAGACGATGAACGCGGCCTTCGCCGCGGGCGCCGCCGCGAGGGCCCGCTCGAGTGCCTCGGGCGTGACGCCGAGCGCCATCCCGAGCTCGTCGTGATACTCGGGCGCGACGAAGCTCGGAAGGCCTCCGCTCAGCACCAGCCCGTCGATCATGCTCGCGTGCGAGTTGCGCTGGATCAGCACCTGCGTGCCCGGCGGCGCCAGCGCCAGGCACAGGGCGTGGTTGCCCTGCGTGGCGCCGTTGGTCAAGAACCACGTCCGCGCCGCACCGTAGGCGTCGGCCGCGAGCACTTCGGCGCGCTCGTACGGGGTCGGCGCCGGCCCGACATCGATCCCCTCGATGTCAGGGGGAACGTCGAGCAGCAGTGCACGCTCACCGAGCGCCGTGTACAGGCCCGGGTCGGCGCCCTCCCCGCCCTTGTGGCCGGGAATGTGAAACCGCGTCGAACCCCGAAACCCGTAGGCCGTGATCGCCTCCAGGTACGGCGCCGTCGGCTGCTCGGGCGGCCGCCGAGGCTCCGCGCTCACTTGGCCGCGTCCAGCAGGTAGGCGCGCACGAAGCCGTCGAGGTCTCCGTCGAGCACCCTGCTCGCGTCGCCCATCTCGTGGTCGGTCCGGTGATCCTTAACCATCGTGTACGGGTGCAGCACGTAAGAGCGAATCTGCGAGCCGAAGTTGACATCCTGCGCCTCGCCCTTCTCGCGCGCGATCTCCTCGCGGCGCTCGCGTTCCTGGCGCTCGAGCAGTTTGGAGCGCAGCATCGTCATCGCCTCGGCCTTGTTAGAGGACTGCGAGCGCTCGTTCTGGCACTGCACGACGATCCCCGTCGGCTTATGCGTGATCCGGACGGCCGAGTCGGTCTTGTTGACGTGCTGGCCGCCGGCACCGCTGGCACGGTAGGTGTCGATCTGGAGGTCGTCGTCATCGATCTGGAGGTCGTCGATCTCGTCGACGACCGGCGAGACCTCGACCCCGGCAAAACTCGTCTGGCGGCGGTGAGCGGCGTCGAACGGGGACAGTCGTACGAGCCGGTGGACCCCTTTCTCGCTGCTGTAGAGGCCGTAGGCGTTCTCGCCCTTGACCAGGAACGTGGCCGATTTGATGCCCGCTTCCTCCCCGGGCGAGGCCTCGAGCAACTCGACCTCGAAGCCACGCTTCTCGGCCCACCGCATCTCCATCCGCAGCAACATCTCGGCCCAGTCCTGGGCATCAGTACCGCCGGCGCCTGCGTTGAGCGTCACCAGCGCATTGCCGGAGTCGTAGCGCCCCGAGAACAGCCGCTGCTCCTCCAGCTCGTCGAGCCGTTCCTGGACCGCGCGGACCTGCTCCTCGAGCTCGCCCGCGATCTCGGGATCCTCGGCCGCCAGCTCGGCCAGCGGCTCGAGGTCCTCCGCGTCCCGCTCCAGGTCGCGAAAGACGGCCAGCTTGCGGGTCGCGCGCGCGTGCTCGGCGCTGACCTTGGCGGCGCGCTCCTGATCGTCCCAGAACCCCGGCGCACCCATCTCGTGCTCGAGCGCGCTCGCGCGCTCACCCAGCGAATCCGGGTCAAAGATAATCCGCGAGCAGCTTGAGCTGGCCGCGGATCGCCGCGAGGCGCTGGGAGAGGGGCTCTGAGGGTGCGGTTGCCACTACTCCAACCGTAGCAGCAGGGGTCGCTGGTTGACCCGTAAACTATCTGCCATGGCCTCGCTCACAGATCCGGGCGTGCAGGAACTACTCGCCGCCCCTAACTACTGCGTCATCTCCACGATCAACAAGGACGGCTCAGTTCATGACACCGTCGTCTGGATCTCGGCCGAGAACGGGTCGGTGGCGGTCAACAGCGCCACCGACCGCGTGTGGCCGAGGAACCTCGAGCGTGACCCGCGGGTCACCGTGCTCGTGTTCGAGTCCGGCAATCCATACAACTATCTGGAGATTCGCGGCAAGGCGATGGCGGTCCGGGAGGGGGCTGTCGAGCACATCAACGCGCTCTCGAAGAAGTACATGAATCAGGATGAGTATCCGTATCTGCAGCCCGGAGAGGTGCGGGTCAAGTTCGTGATCGAGCCGGATCACATCCGCCACATGAAGATGTAGCGGCCGCTGGGTCGCGCGGGCGGCCCCGGCGAACGGGACGGGACGTCGGCGACCCAGCGAGGCTATGGGCGGCGCCCGCGGCGGAGCTCCCGGCGCGCGTCCCGGCGCTCGCGCGCCGCGGCACGACGGTCGCCGGGCCCGATCGCGGGACGGTCGCCGGGCCCGATCGGGGGTCGATCGCTGCGCCGCGCACCGCGCTCCCGCACCGATAGCTCCTCCTCGACTCGGTCGAGCTCGGGCGCTGGACCGTACAGGCGCCAGCCGTTGCGGATCAGCGGAATCAGCGCCACCAGCGCGACCCACACCGGCCAGAACGGTGAGCTCGCGCCGGCGGCCACCCAGATCACGGTGCAGACCGCAAACACCGCCACACCGCCCCCGGTCTGCTGCAGCAACCGCCGCTGCAGCTCGGCGCGGCGCTGCACGTGTTGCGCCCGGAGTTCCTGCGCCGTCGGCGGCAGCACTGGCAGATCCGCCCGGACCTTCCGAAGCTCCTCTTCGGTCTGCGCCTCGTAGGCGGCCTGGACGCGGCTGTCGAGCTCGTCGTCGCTTAGGCGGCCGGCGGCGTAGTGCTCGCGGATCTCCTGCGCGGCCCGGTCGCGCTGTTCATCGGAGATCCGGACGCTCGAGTCTGACTGCTCAGCCATGTGCGCTGTTGTCCGCGCCGACCGCCGGCGAACCGGGTCAGCCCGCCGCTAGGCCCCGTGACATTTCTTGAACTTCTTCCCCGAGCCGCACCAGCAGGGGTCGTTGCGCCCCAGCTGCTCGCTCTCGTCGACGCGCCGCTGCTCGACCGGCGGCGGCGGTTCGGCGGGCTCGCCGTACCCCTGCGAGCCGGCCGCTGCGGCCGCGACCGGTCCGCCGGCGCCGGCCGCCGCCATCGCCAGCGCGCTGGGCTGCGCGGCTCCACCGCCGGAGTAGGTGACGTTGCGGTTACCGCCCGTCGAGGAGCTCGAGCTGGTGCTCGGCCGCCGCGTCTGCGGGGGCACACCGCCGCCGTTCTGCCCCTCGACCGTGACCTGGACGTGGAAGATCATCTGCGCGAAGTCGCCCCAGATCGTGTTCATCAGGTCGCGGAACAACTCGAACGCCTCGTTCTTGTAAGCGACCAGCGGCTCGATCTGCGCGAACCCGCGCAGGTGGATGCCCTCGCGCAGGTAGTCCATGTCGTACAGATGCTCGCGCCAGCGCTGGTCGATGATCTGCAGCAGCAGCAGGCGCTCGAGGAACCGCATCAGCTCCTCGCCGAGCTGCTGCTCGCGGTTGTCGTACTGGGCCAGCGCCTCCTCCTGGAGGCGCGCGGCCAGATCCTCGCGGTCGACGCGATCGGGGTCGATGCCCATGATCTGGGCGCTCGGCGTGAAGATCTCCTCGGTCCGGCGCAACAGCCCCGGCACATCCCAGTCCTCGACGAAGTCGCCCGCCGTGTACTCCCCGACCAGCCGGTCGATCAGGTTGACGATCTCCTCCCGCGCCGCGTCGCTCATGTCGCGCCCCTCGAGGATCTCGTCGCGGTAGCTGTAGATCACCTCGCGCTGCTGATTGAGCACGTCGTCGTATTCGAGCGTGTGCTTGCGCATCAGGAAGTGCTGCTCCTCGACCTTCTTCTGCGCCTTCTCGATCTGCTTCGAGAGCATCCCGGCCTCGATCGGCTCCTCGTGGCCCTCGTCGTCAAGGGTCCCGAGGCGGTCGAGGATCTTGTAGATCCGCTCGCCCGCGAACAGGCGCACGAGATCGTCCTGGGCCGAGAGGAAGAAGCGTGACTCGCCGGGGTCCCCCTGGCGACCGGAGCGGCCGCGGAGCTGGTTGTCGATCCGCCGCGATTCGTGGCGTTCGGTGCCGAGGATGAACAGCCCGCCGGCCGCCAGCACCTGCTCGCGCAGCCCCTCGACCCGACGCTCGATCTCCGGCAGCACGCGGGCGTAGTGCTCGTCGTAATCGGGCTCGCCGGGCTTCAGGCCGAGCTTCGCGACCTCCAGCCGCGCCAGGTGCTCGGCGTTGCCGCCGAGCTTGATGTCGACCCCGCGACCGGCCATGTTGGTCGCGATCGTGACCGCGCCGGGGGCACCCGCCTCGGCGATCGTCTCGCCCTCGCGCTCGGCATGCTCGGGCTTCGCGTTCAGCACCGTGTGCTTGATCCCGCGCTCGGTCAACTGCCCCGACAGGAGCTCGGAGACCTCGACCGAGATCGTGCCGACGAGCACCGGCTGGGCGGCCTCGTGACGGGCCTGGATCTCACGTGTTACCGCCGACCACTTGCCGTCCTTGGTCTTGTAGACCTGGTCGTTGTGGTCGCCGCGGACCATTGGCCGGTTGGTCGGGATCTGCACGACGGGCAGCTCGTAGATCTTCATGAACTCGGTCGCCTCTGTCAGCGCCGTGCCCGTCATCCCTGCGAGCTTGTCGTACATCCGGAAGTAGTTCTGCAGCGTGATCGTCGCGAGCGTCTGGTTCTCCTCCTGGACCCGCACGCCCTCCTTCGCCTCGACGGCCTGGTGCAGGCCCTCCGACCAGCGGCGGCCATCGAGGATCCGGCCGGTGAACTCGTCGATGATCTTGACCTCGCCGTCGATCACCGCATAGTCGACGTCGCGCTTGTACAGCGACTCGGCCTTGAGCGCCTGGATCAGATGGTTGACGAGGTGCCCGTTCTCGGCCCGGTACAGGTGGTCGATGCGCAGGAACCGCTCGGCCTTCGCGACCCCGCGCTCGGTCACTGCGACGGTCTTGTGTTTTTCGTCGAACTCGAAGTCGAAGTCGGCGACGAACTCCTTCTTCATCCGCGGATCCATGCCCTCGGGCGTCTTGCCGGGCTGCATCTGCGGCGCCAGCCGCGCGAACTGCACGTACAGCTCGGCCGCCTGCTCCGGCGCGCCGGAGATGATCAGCGGCGTCCGGGCCTCGTCGATCAGGATGTTGTCGACCTCGTCGACGATCGCGAACGTGTGGTAGGGCGACTTGCCCTCCTCGGGCTTCGGCCGCCCGCCGTGCTGGACCTTCTCCTCCAGCGAGGTGGCCATGTTGTCGCGCAGGTAGTCGAACCCGAACTCCGAGTTGGTCCCGTAGGTGACATCGGCGGCATACGCGGCGCGCTTGTCCTCGTACGCCTGCATGTTCTGGAGCGCTCCGACCGTGACCCCGAGCGCGTCGTAGATCGGCTTCATCCACATCGCGTCGCGGCGGGCGAGATAGTCGTTGACGGTCACGACGTGCACCCCTCTGCCGCCGAGCGAGTTGAGCACGACCGCGAGCGTCGCGGTCAGGGTCTTGCCCTCGCCGGTCTTCATCTCCGCGATCGCGCCGTCGTGGAGCACCATGCCGCCGATCAGCTGCACATCGAAGTGGCGCATCCCCATCGTGCGCCTGCCGGCCTCGCGGACAAGCGCGAAGCACTCGTACATCAGCTCGTCGAGGCTCTCGCCGCCGCGGGCACGCTGCCGCAGCTCGTCCGCGGATTCGCGGAGCTCTGCATCGGTGTAGTGCTCGAGCTCCTCCTCGAAGGCGTTGATCCGTCCGACGCGCTGCTCGTAAGACTTGAACTTCTTCGCCTCGCCCATGCGAAGCGCGCGGTCCAAGAAGGACATGGGCTTAGCGTAGCAAGGGCGCTAGGAGGGTCTAGCCGGGATTCCCAGTGTTCTCAGGTGGTTGCGGAGGCCGACTCCGTACGCGGTCGGGGTGCCGTTGTAACTGGAGATCAGCGACGGGCCGCCCCTGCAGGACCAGCCGCCCGCATCCCACGCCCAGCCGAGATACCCGACCCCGAGGCGATCGGCGAACGCCATGATCTGGTCGATGTAGGTGTCGCGGCAGTCGGTCTCGCCGAACTCACCGAACAGCACCGGATGGGTCCGGTGCAGAGTCGTGATCGACGCCTGACAGGCGGACTTGCATGGCGTCAGCCCAGAATAATTATGCTCGGAGGCGATCAGGTCGTGGAGCGGGTCGCGCGGCGCATTGGCCGCCCACCCGGAGAGGTCCGAGGCGTACCCCAGGCCGCCGAGCAACAGCGGCTGCCTGGCGCCGGTCTTGCGGACGGTGTTGACCAGCTCCTGCATCCCGGCGGCACGGTACGCCGGCACCCCTTCGTAGGCCGGTATCTCGCAGCCATTCAGCCAGCACCCCCAGTCGATCGCGTACGGTTCGTTGTAGAGGTCGAAGATCACCGCGCCGTCGCCCTTGAAGGTGCTCGCGACCGAGCGCCAGAAGGCCGGCGCGTGGTCCTGGTCGGCCATCGGCAGCAGCCGGTCGGCCTTGTAGCGGCCCGGCGCGGCCCAGTGCAGATCGAGGATCACGTACATGCCCGCGGCCTGCAGCGCACGCACATAGCGGACGACGATCTGGCGGTAGGCGGCGCCGCTGAACCGCCGGGGAGCGTTCACGCCGAGCCAGCAGTCCTCGTTCAGCGGCACGCGCACGACGTTGATCCGCCAGCTGACCATCGCCGCGATCATCGATGGATCGTCGATCTGACCAGGATGGGGACTGTCGAAGAACCCCCACCCCTGAACGCAGGCGTACTCGAGCCCCGAGCGGTTGACGCCCCGAAGCACGACCGTGTGCCCGGCGCCGGGGCCATCGACCAGCTTGTTGCCGCGGACGCGTAGGTCGGGAGCGGCGCTCGCATGTGCGCACGCGAGCAGCACAACCAGCGACGCTCCTGCCAGCGCCCAAACCCCCTGCCCTATGCCCGCGATTGCCCTACGCGGCAGGCGAAATATCCCCCGGCCTGGAACTCCCCGTCAGCTCAATTGACGGCGTCGCAGCGGCGCGCGACTCGCGGCGCTTGCGGCGTTTGTCCCGATGGCGCTTGACCTGCACGGCGAGCTCGTCCGAGCACAGGTTGATTGACCGCACGATGTCAGGCGACGAATCACGCGCCCGCAACGTAACCCCCTTTAGATGGAGCGTGGCCTCGGCAATCTGCGAATCGGCGATCGCCGGGTTACGCTCCTCAAACACCTCGACCTCGAGCTCAGCCAGCTCGGACACCTGTCGCGAGACCTTGCGAAAGCGCTTCTGGACATGCACTTTCAGCTCCTCGGATACAGGCAGATTCCGGCCCTTGACCTCGATACGCATCGGCCGACCTCCCTTGACGCGATATGTGGCGGTGAGTGTGCGTAGTACATCCCAGGGTATCCATCCGCCCGGCGTTTCTCAATCGTGGCAATCTACGGTCGTGGATCCGCAGACCTCGTGGACCTTCGATCCCGGCGTGATCGTCGGACTGTGCGCGCTCGCGGTCCTCTATCTCGCCGCCTGGCGCCGCGCCCGAACGCCCCGCGAACGCCATTCCCCGGGCCTCGGCCGCCTGGCGCTGTTCGCGGCCGGCGAGCTGACCCTCGTCGTGGCGCTGATCTCGCCGCTCGACTCGCTCGGCGACCAGCTGATGGTGATGCACATGATCCAGCACATCCTGCTGCTCGACATCGCCCCGATCCTGCTGATCCTCTCGCTCAACAAGGTCCTCCTGCGTCCTGTGACCCGCCGGCTGCAGGCGGTCGAGCGCCGCGCCGGCTACCTCGCGCATCCCGCCTTCGCCGTGATCGCCTACGTCGTCGTCCTGTGGGTCTGGCACGTCCCCGCGCTCTACGATCGCGCCCAGGGCAACAGCAGTCTCCACGCGTTCGAGCATCTCAGCTTCTTCGCCGTCGGCTCCCTCTACTGGTGGCACGTGTTCTCACCGATCCGCAGCCGCATGCGCCTCGGCGGGTTGGGACCGGTGGCGTACATGACCAGCGCCAAGCTGCTGGTCGGCCTACTCGGGATCGTGCTCGCCTTCTCCCCGGTCGTGATCTACTCGTTCTACGCCCACAAGCCCCACTACTGGGGCCTGACGCCACTCCAGGACCAGTCGATGGCGGGACTCGCGATGGCGCTCGAGCAATCGATCGTGATGGGCACCGCGCTGGCGGTGCTGTTCATCCGCATGCTGACCGAATCCGAACGCGAGGCTCAGCGGGCGGAGCGGTTGGAGGTGGCGTAGGGGCGGCGGCGGGGCGGTGGCTGGGCGAGGCAGTGGCGGGCCCGTCGGGAACGAAGCCGCGCGCGACCAGCCACCACCTCCGACCCGGCCACCTCCGCCCCGAGGTCCGGGCGCACCCAGCGCCCCGACCTCTGGCCGGACGGCGCCGGCCGACGGCAAAAACCTGCTCAATTTCCCAAATCCGATCGCCGCGCGCCGGTTCGGGAAGTTGAGCACGATGGTCATGCTCTATTTCCCAAACCGCCGGCGCCCAGGACGATTTGGGAAGTCGAGCAGGTCTTTCCGGGTTCTCCAGACCCCGCGTCCGCCCCGTCCCCTCCTGCCCGGAGGTCGGGCGCTCCCCAGCGCCCCCACCTCCGCAGCCCAAAGTGCGGACGGTGGCGGTGGCGGTAAAGCCGACGACGGGCGCGCTACCGAGCGAGAGACCCTCACCCAGCACCGACGGAAACGTCAGGAGCGCCACAGAAAAGGGGCGCGCCCCGCAGGGCGCGCCCCCTCGGCACTCAGAAAGCCGAACCTCGTATCAGCAGGGAGCAGTGCCGGAGACCGTCTTGGCCTCCTTCGTGCTGTTGTCGACCGCGGTGAACTGCACCGACCATGGACGCTTCCCGCGCATGCAGGCAAACGACGAGACGATGCCGACCGTCTTGCCGTGCACCCTGGTGGTGAGCTTGCGGTAGGACAGGACCTCCGTGATCAGCGAGCCGTACAGGCCGGGATGGTGCGCGACCGCCGTGGAGACGTAGCTCGGCAGCGGCACGTCGATCACCATGTTCTTACCATGCTGCGAGACGGTCGCCGGGTAGGCCTGGGTCTGGCCGGTGCGCAGGCCGGCGCACTGGTACTGACCGCCGGTGGTGAAGAAGAACCACTGCCTGCCGGCGCCACCGTTCCAGACATGCAGGAACGGATTACACGCCACGGTACCGCCCTTCGCGAGCGAGGGCGAGCCGAGCTCGGCGTGCACCGGCCCGGTGGCGATCAACGCCCCGCGGGGACAGAAGCTGTCGGTCCCGCGGTTCGAGATCGTGTTGCCGTTACAGGTCGGGAACTTGCCCGCGTTCGACTCGACACCGTAGATCGTCGTCTTGATGTCGATGAGTGGCGCCGCAACCAGACTCGAGCTCAGATTGGCCGCACGGTAGTGCTCCGTGAGCGCGACTGGCACTGGCGACTTGGCGCTGCCGGCTCCGCCCGACACGGTGACGTTCGCGGTGTAGGTGTTGAGCGCGGCGTATGCGCTTGCCGCGCCGACAAGTACGGCGATCGCCGTACCGATGATGATTATCCGTCGCAACTGAATCCTCCTTTGATTCGTGACGGGTTTGGGTGATGCGAGCGCAGAGCCGGCGTGCTCATCGCAAGGGTGTTAGGTGAGGGAAAGCTTGATGTTGGTGGGTAGTCTCGCTACCGAGGGGTGGTTGGGCCCTGCACGGCGGCCCGCTCGGGTTCACCGTGTAGTAGACGTCCCGCAGGACCGAAGCGAGACTAGCGGGTATCGCCGGGCCGATCGTCGGTTGCGGATTGCTGGTGCACAGGTAACTGCCGAACACGGACAGTCCGCCCGCCAATTGGTTGTAGCCGCCGGGCGCCATGTACGGATTGGGTCGGTTGCTCTCCAACCGCACCGAGTAATTGGCGAGTACCTCCGGGTTGACCGGATTGGAGAGGCGCAGGTAGTGCAGCATCGTGGTCTGGGGGATGTTGAACGCGGTCGCCTGGGTGGTGGCCGTGCTGTTGGCGAAGAACGCCGCGATCTCCCGGCGGTAGGTGTTGATGTAGTCGATCACCGGCACCAGGTTCCCGAGGTAGGGCGCCAGCCGGGTGAGCCAGGGCACACTGTCGTTGAGGAACTTCTGCAGCGCCGGCACGCCGGTCGTCGACGCGGCCGTGAGCGGCACCAGGTTGACGAGCAGCTCGCGCAGCTCCGGCGCCAGCACCGCGACCGCCTTCAGCGCCGGCGTCAGCTGTACCGCGGCGGGGCGCAGCTCATCGATCAGCGGTTTGGTCGTACCGGCGAATTGGTCCACTCTGTTGATGGTTTCTCGGGTTGCGATCAGGAACGGCGGGAACGCGCGGATCGTGTTCGCTAGCGCCACGTCCTGAGCGGAGGTGGCGGCGAAGACCGCGTTCGAGTTGCGGATGAAGCCCTGTAACTCAGAAGGTGACTGGCTGATCGCCGAGAACACCTGCCCGCCGTCGCGTAGGAGGGTAGCGGTGTCGGCGCTGTCGCGCCGGAGCACCGCGAGGACCGAGTCGACGTTGGTCGCGAACGGGTACAGCTCCGCGAATGCGGCGTTGAAGTCCTGCCCGCGCCCGGTGAGCGCGATCCCGTCCTGCTGCTGCCAGGTCATGAACGCCTGCCGGGTCTCCGGATTGAACGTCGACAGGATCTGATCCAGGTCGACGGTCGGCGCGACCTGGGCCTGGGGCAGGGTGCCGCCGTCCGGCAGCTTCGGAGCGCTAGCGGATCCGGGCGTCAGCTCGACGTAGGTCTCGCCGAGCAGCGTCTTGGCGCGCAGGATCGCGCGCGTGTTATCGGGCCGGGGCGCGAACTGCTTGTCGATCTCGATCACCGCCCGCGTGAGCCCGGTCTTGGGATCGAGCGAGACCGAGATCACCTTGCCGACGCTCACCCCCGAGATCCGCACTTCCGACTGCGAGGCGAGCTGGACGGCATCATTGAACTCGACGTTGAACCGGTATCCCTGCGGGACCAGCGGGACCGAGCCCCCGAACGAGATCCACAGGAACAGCAGCAGTCCGACGCACGAGGCGGCGAACAGGATCATCGAGGCGACGCGGCCGGCGCTGGGTGCTTGCTTGTTCACGGCAGCACCTGGTGGCAGAACGGGGAATGGATCTGGCTCACGGGCGGCGGGTTGAGCAACTGGATCAACGGCCCGAGCCCAGGCGTCGTCTGCTCGAGCGCGGTCTCGAACAGGTTGAGCGAGTCGCACGTGGCCATGAACAGGCCGCGGACGATCGGACCATGCGCGTCTTGCGTGTTGGTCAGGCTATTGGCGATGTGGCTTAGCCAGGAGCCCCAGAACAGGTAACTCTGCTGTCCACCGCCTGGCTGGTAGGCGAGCGTGTTGAACAACGCATTTAGAACACCCAACGAGCTCACAAGCTTCGGTGTTGCCTTGGAGAGATCGACCGCCGCCGGCAGCAGCAGCTTTGCCAGCGGCTGCACGGCGACCGAGAACGGCCGTAGCTGGTCGCGGATCACGGACGTCGTCTGCTCGAACAGGGGCCGCGTAGCCTGCAGCGCGGGACCAAACGCACGCGCGAACGGGAGCAGCTGCTGAAGCGTGACCCTCGACTGGTTGGCGAACCCCTGCACCTTGCCCAGCGTCGCGGTCGTCAGCTGGAGCGTCGACGGCAGCAGCGTCAGCGCGTCCTGGAGGTTGGCGTCCTGCGAGGAGATCGCGGAGAAGTTCGTGTTCGACGAGTTGATCAACGAGGTCAGCTGGCCGTTGACGCTCCCCAGCGATCTGGTCACGAGCTGGAGGTTGTGGATCGCGCGACTGATCTCCGCCTGGCGGGTCGCCAGCAGCGTCGCGAACGTCTCCGTGTCACGGTTCAGCGGCGCGAACCGCTTGAACACGCCCTGCAGATCGGAGACCGCGGCGGGGCTCGGGGCGGGACCCGGGTTGCCCGGATCACGGAACGCCTGGGAGCCGCCGGCGAGCAGCAGCAACAGGTAGTTGCGGGAGTCGGCGTCGAGCGAGGCGAGGATCTGGTCGACGTCGATGTCCGGGCTCGTGTTGGCGGTCGTCAGCAGGCCGTTGTTCGGCACCGGACCGGCGGACGGGGTGCCGCGGTCGAGCGCCAGGTACATGTCCTTGAGCGGCGTGCGCGGCCGCAGCAGCACGGTCGCGTTGCGGTAGATCGGCTCGTACTGCTTGTAGATGTTCATTGTCACCACGGCGCGCCCGTTCTGGAGCGTCACGCCGCCGATCTGGCCGACCGTGACGCCGGCGATCGTCACCGCCTGGCCCTGACCGGCGGTGACGGCGGCGCCCGTCTGGAACTCGGCCTTGACCGTGTAGTAGCTCTTGCCGAACGTGAACGCCGGCTGGTGGCGGAGAATGTACGCGACCGTCGCGATCGCGATCACGATCAGCCCCAGGATCGCGAGGAAGTCGGTGCGGTGGATGAGGATCGCGCGCTTCACGGTCCGGTTCCGGTGCGGGCGCTGTTGAGGTTCGCGGGCGGCTGCGTGTAGCAGGGCACGTCGCTGCGCATCGGCGGCCTGGTGCTGTTGAACGCCGGCCTGGTGCCGAGCGGCGGCACCACCGCGTTGCCGAACAGCGGGCCCTCCTGCGGCAGCGTGGGGGTTGCGACCTGCAGCGTCCCACCACCGGCCGAGGAGCGCACGTACCGCCCGTTGCCGTCGAAGTTGCCGGCCGCGCCGGCGATCCCGACCGCGCTCTGGAACAGCTCCTGGTACACCTGCAGCCCGGTGGTGACGGGCGGGTCGTGGATGAACTCGTTCCCGGTCGGGATCACGGTGTGGGTGAAGCAGCGCGCGAGCGTGTCGGCGGCCGAGATCAGGTGCTTGGTCGAGACGAGCGAGTTCGCGGTCTGCTGCACGGCCGGCGTGAGGTCCTGCAGCAGGCCTCGCAGCTCGCTCGGCGACGCGAGCGCCGTCGCCTGCGCGATCCACGGCAGGCCGGCGTCGATCGTCGGGCCGAGCTGCTCGACGCCCGGAAGCAGCGCCGCCGCGAACGCCTTCGTCGGCCCGAACGACGCGTCCAGCGCCGAGTCCGCGGTGTTGGTCTCCTGCAGCAGCGGCGGCAGCAGGGCGATCGTCTGCTCGAGCTGTTGCTGGCGCGAGGCGAGCGTCGCCATCGTCGCGTTGAACGTGCTCACGAGGCTCGGCAGCGCGTCGCCGCTCTGGGCGAGTCCGGTGAACACCTGGGAGTTGCCGATCACGGCGTTCGAGAGGTCGTGCGGCTGGATCCCGAGCAGCGCCTCGTTGACGATCGCCGACGCCTTGAACGCCTGCGCCGAGTATTTCAGCGAGAGGTTCAGCGACTGACCTCCGGTGAGGCCGCGGACGATCGGATCCTGCGCCGCGTCCTGTGCGGCGGTCGGCGGGGCGTTGAGTGCCGCGCCGATCCCCTGGAGCAGCGTCTGCAGGTTCGCGCGGGCGTCGATGTTCAGCACAGAGAGCACGCGGTCGAGCTGGACCGGGCCGGACGTGTTGGCGGCCGCGAGGGTGTAGCCGGAGTCGACCGTCGGGGAGCTCGGCGTGCCCGGCGACAGATCGACGTAGAAGTTGCCCTCCAGGAAGATCCGCGAGCGGATCAGCGCCGTCGCGTCGGCGTGGATCGGCAGGCCGTTGTTGTTGATGTCCATCGTCACGAGGCCGGCATCGGAGTTTCGGATCCGCTGCACGCTCACGATCTGACCGACGTCGACGCCCGCGATCCGCACCGGCGAGGGAATGTGGAGCTGGGTCTGGCTGGTGAACACGGCCTTCAGCACGAACGGCGAAGACGCGAACGGCAGCGTGCCGCCGAACACCGCGTAGCAGGCGAACCCGATCACGACCGCCGCGACGATCCCCGCGGCGAGGTTCGACACCAGTGGCTTGTGCCGCCTCATCCGCCGCTCGCCTTCGTGACTTCCGTGTGCAGGCCGAGGTTTCCGGGCGGATTCCCGATCACCGCGCGCGTGCCCGAGTAAGGCTCGTTGCCGGCGGCGCACTCTGCCGGCGTCTGCCCGGGAGCGTCGGTGTTCGGATATGGGTTGACGTGCAGCGGCCCGTGATTGAGACCCGGATTCGTATTCGGCGTCAGATACGGCCGCTGTGATGGGACCCCCTCGCCGCCGAGCACGTCATCGATCGTGACGATGTTGAACCGCAGCGCGGTCCCCGAGAGGACGTTCTCGGAAACCGTGCTCGCGATGTTGCGCAGGAACAGCGTGACGTAGTTGCACGTCGACTGCGCGGGCGTGAGGAACGCGAGCGGCGAGCGCAGGCTCGAAACGGTCAGCGTCAGCCGGTCGAGGCCGCCGCTCACGGCAGGATTCTGCGAGTACCCACCGAGCGTCCGCGCCAGGCTCGATAGCCGCTGGTCGAGCGCGATCGTCGGCGGCAGCGTGCGCGCACCGATCGCAAACGCGTCGGCGAGCACGGGCGCGCTCTGTGGCAGCGTCGCGAACGCGGGACGGAGCTCGCTGAACAGCGCCGCCGTATCGGTCAGGAACGACTGGATCGTGGGGCTGTCCGCGATCACCGCACTGAACGTCGGCGGCGTCTCGGAGATCCAGTCCTGCAGGAACGGGACCGCCACGCTCGCCAGCGAGGTGAAGGTCGTGTCGAGGTTCACATACAGGTCGGCCTGCGTCTGCGCGACCGGCGCCAGCGCACCGGCGAACGAGCCGAGCCCGCGGAAGAAGCCGGCCAGGTCGGCGTTGCTGGAGGCGACGTTCTGCGCCACCGGCCCGAGGTCGGTGACCAGCGGCACGAACGCGCCGATCGCGTTGTTGATGTCGCCGCCGCGACCGGCGAGCGCGTCGCTGAACCCGGTCGTCGCGGCCGCGACCCCGACCCGCGTCGGGGCGTTGAACATGTCGAGCACCTGATCGAGGTCGACCTCCGAGCTACTCTGGCTCAGCGGCACGGTCGCCCCGTTGGCGTACGTCGCCGGCGCCGAACCGCGCGTGATCGCCAGGTACTTTTCACCGACCGCCCCCTTCAGGCGGATGTCGAACGTCGAATCGACAGGCAACGGCTCGATGCTCTTGTTGAGCGCGAGATTCAGCAGCGCGATCGGCTGTCCGTCCCCGGCGCGCGAGGGCGTCACGCTGTCCACGACTCCGACCAGCGAGCCGCCCATGTGCACCTCGCCGCCGTGGGTCAGCTCGCTGGCGTCCGCCACCTGGACGTGGAGGTTGTACCGCGGGACGAACGGCAGGCCGTTGTTGGCCTGATAGGCGAGCGTGACCGCGACGATCGTCACCAGCACCGTGAGTGCCCCGATCAACGTCGGGTTGTTGACGATCCCGGGCTCGCGGCGGCGCCTCATCCCGAGCTCCCGAACAGATAGTGGATCAGTCCCTGTGCCTGCTGCATCCCGGCTTGGGAGGTCGTGACCTCCTGCACCGCCTGCCGGGCGACCTTGATCGTCTTCGACCCCGGGGCCGCGTCAGGTGCGCCCGCGCCCGCGCCCGCCCGGCTCGAGCCCTGCTTCCGGCCCGCCGCGCCTGGCTTCGGGTCGGCCGAGCCCGCGTTCACCGAGCCCGCGCCCCCGTTCGCCGAACCCGCGCCCCCGCCCGCCGAACCCGCGCCCCCGCCCGCCGAACCCGCGCCCCCGCCCGCCGAACCTGTGCCGGGGCCGGCCGAGCTCGGGCCGCCGACAGGGGAGTTCGTCCCATGGCGGACCGCGGCCACGTCGGCGGCCGCCGCGCCCGAGCCGAAGTTGGACGAGCATCCGGGCACGCTCCGAACCACGTACGCCGTGCACTGCCCGACGAGCGTCTCCGCGCGGACGTAGTGGCCGAGGCTGTCGAACCCGTTGGCGGCGCTGGTGCCGTAGAACAGCAGCAACATCAGCTGGTCGATCGCGCCGGTCTGCTGAAGGCTGGTGGTCAGCTGCTCGAGCGAGGTCGCCGTCGGCAGCGACTGGGTGCCGAGGTTCGCCAGCCGCCGCGCGAGCGGCTCGGTCGCCACCAGCGCCGGCTGTGACTGCGCCGCGGACTTGCCGAGCGCGATCAGCGCGGGCCGGGCCGCGTTCGCGAACGCCGGCAGGTTCTGGAACTCGCGCGCGACCGGTGCGGCGCTCTGGCTGAGCTCGGACAGCAGCGGCGTTCCCTGGCCGGCGAGCGTGCCCAGATCCCGCAGCAGCGGCTGCAACTGGCGCAGGAACTCCGGGAACAGCTGGATCGAGCGGGAGATGTCAGCCGCCCGCGCGGCGCTCGCGACCGAGGTCGTGTTCGCCTGCACGACGAAGTTCGCGAGCTCCTGCTTGACCTGCGCCAGCGGCGCGAGCACGGTGTCGGAGTCGGTCGCCAGCTGCGCCAGCACGTGGTCCTGCTGGGCGAGGATCTTCAGCACCTGATCGGTGTAGCCGAGCGCTGGGTTGGCGCGGTGGATGACCGCGTTCAGGTCCGAGCCGCGCGCCGCGAGGCCGGTGCCCAGCTCGTTGAGGATCAGCGCGAACCGCTGCCGGATCGGCAGCTGGTAGATGTCCTGGACGATGTCGAAGTCGACCGGCGAGCTCGTCTGGGTGACCGGGAGGTAGTACTGGCCGGCGCCGGGACCGCTCTGGATCCGGGTCAGCGCCGGCGCGCTCGAGCTGCCGGGATTGCAGTCGACGTAGTTCTCGCCGATCAGCGACTGCGGGCGGATCGCGCAGGTGGCGTTGGCGTAGAACGGGGTGAACCGCGGGTCGGTGATCGACAGCGTGACCGCGGCCTGCTTGCCGGCCGTGACCCCGAGCGACTGGATGCTCCCGACCGGTGCGCCGGCGATCCGCACGTCCTCCCCCTGAACGGCGAAGCCGGCGTTGTCGAAGATCGCGCGCAACAGGTACGGAGACCCGGCCCCCTGCGAGGCGCTGACCCCGATCACGGTGGCGGTCGCGACCAGCACCGTCAGGATCGCGGCCAGCCGCCTCATGGCCCCGGTGGGGTCGACGAAGTGAGGCAGTCGGGAACCTGCCACGGCGCGGACCCGTCCGGGGTCGGCTGCAGCGCGCCGCCGGGGCAGCGACCGTGCACGACCTGGAGCCCGGTGTAGCGCGTCTCGAACGGCGGCAGCGGCGTCAGCACGTTGGCGCCTCCCAGCGAGAATGCCGAGAACACGGGTTGCGTGCGCGCGTAGTGTCCGTTCGCGTCGTAGTAGGCGCCGGCCTGGCCGACGTCGCTCAGGGCACCGACCACATCCGGCGTGTACTCGCGCAGGTAATCGACCTGCGGCTGCGAGTCGTTCATCGCCTGGATCAAGTGCGGGAACGCCGCCGCTCCGACCTGCTCCAGCGACGGCGTCAACTGCAGCAGCGAGATCAGGTCACCGCTGCCCGACGGGTTGCGGATCAGCCCGTTGAGATCGGCCAGCGTCGGGATCGAGGCGTCGGCCAGCGTCTTCAGGGCGGCGGCGAACTCCGCCAGCCGGCGACTCGCGGGCTTGGCGGCAGCGACCAGCGGATCGAGCGCGTCGAGCGTGCTTCGGAGTCCGGCGAACGTGCTGGTCGAGTGGTTAAGCGCCCCGGGCAGCTGCGACAGCGCCTGCTCCAGCGCCTGGCTCTGACTCGCGATCGCACCGGTCGTCGTGTTGGTGTTGGCGATCAGGTCGGTCAGCTCCTGGCTCCGGGAGGCGAGCGCCTGCAGCGCCTGCGCGCCCTCGACCACGAGCGCGTCGAATGCGGGCTCCTCGCGCGTCAGCTCGGCCGTCACGGCGCTGGTGCTCGCGAGCGCCGGCGCCAGGTACTGCAGCGTCTGGTTGGCTTCCAGCGCCCGGCCCTCGATGCTGGCCGCCTCACCCTGAATGAAGCCCTGAAGCCCCTTGCGGGTGGGCGCATCGAGCGCATCGAACACCTGGTCGAGACTGACCTCGGAATACGTCTGGCCCTCGGGGATCGTGCCCCCGTCCGGGATCGAGGGTCCGGCTCCCGGCTCCAGGACGACGTAGTGGTCGGCGATCCCCGACAGCGAGTTCTCGTAGATCCGCGCGACCGTGCCCTGGGGCATCGGAGCCGCATTGGAGTCGAGGCTCATCGTCACCTCGGCCTGACCGTTGGCCGTCAGGCTGATCGAGCTGACTGAGCCGACGTTGGCGGGTCCGATCAGCACCTGGTTGCCGCTGACCAGACCGCTCGCGTCCTGGAAGTCCGCGTGCAGCGTGTATCCCGAGCCGCCGCCGAACAGGATCAGGGCGACGAGCACGATCGCGCCGACCAGCGCCCCGGCGGCAGCGACCCGGGTGGCGATGCCGGCGTTGCGCGAAGACGTCTCAGGCATCCTCGTCGTCGATCGGGTTGTGCGGGCGTTGGCGCGCCCGTGCGCCTACAGGATGCCTGGTCTGCAACTCTCCTCTCCCCAGACGGCACCTTGGGGGGCGCCATCCTGTCAAACTTCGGTTGCGGTTTCCAGGAGCTACCGTTATGCGGCGCTTGTGCGCGAGTGACCGGACAGGAGCAGGGCCGCGCTAGCGACCGGTCACGAGCAGGGCCGCACCGAGCGCGCCACCAAGGTCGCCGAGCGCCGCGACGAGCACATCCGGTGGGTTCCCGTCGTTGAACAGATGCGGCTGCATCTCGCTGGCGAGGCGGTCCGCGAACGCCTGACCGAAGCGAACTCCGAGCCCGCCGCCGAGGATCACAGCCTCGACGTCGAGAATGTTCTGCGCCGACGCGACGCCGGCTCCGAGCGCGCGCATCGCCTCGTCGATGATCTCAGTCGCGAGCTTGTCCTTACGCGCCAGCGCGTGGAACCAGACTGAGCTCGTCAGGCGGGTCCGCTTGCGCTCCTTCATCACCTTGAACAGTTCGGTCTTCTGGCCCTTCTCGACCCGCCTGCGCGCCCGCGCCTCCATCGCCCCGCGGCCCGCGTACGCCTCCATGCAGCCCCGCCGCCCGCATGGGCAGCGAGCGCCGTCGATCTCGACCACGACGTGGCCGATCTCGCCCGCGCCGCCGCGTCCGAGCCACGGCTTGCCGTTCAGAATCAGGCCGCCGCCGACCCCGGTCCCCCAGAACACGCCGAGCAGCGACTTGTACGGCCTGCCGGCGCCGAGTTTGAACTCGCCTTCGGTCGCGACCTGGACATCGTTGCCGACTCGAACGGTCGTCCCGAGCGCCTCGGACAAGTCGGGCCCGAGCTCGAACCGTCCCTCCCAATCCGACAGGTTGCGGGCGCTGGTGACGGATCCGTCCGGCCCGACGATCCCGGGGGAGCCGACGCCGATGCCGCGCAGCTCCGCGGTCTCCAGCCCGGCGGACTGCGCGGCCTCGGTCACGGCCTCCGCCATCTGCTTGGCGACGGCGGGCGGTCCTCCCTCGGCCGGGGTCGGTCGCCGCGCCGCACCGAGCACGATGTTGCGCGAATCGACCACGACCGTCTCGATCTTCGTGCCGCCGAGGTCGATCCCGCCGCGGACGGCCTTGCGTGTGGCCGAGCGTTCCATAGGACGGATCCTGTCAGAGCGGGAGGACCACCGTCACCCCCACGACTCGCGGTAGTGCTCCTGCTCCGCGGTCGGCTGATCGATCTCGACGTCGAGCGCGGCGAGCTTCAGCCGCCCCACCTCGCGGTCGATCGCCGCGGGGACGGGGTGCACACCGGCCCGCAAGCTGCCCGCCTGTCGAACCAGCTCCTCGGCGCACAGGGCCTGGAGCGCGAACGACACGTCCATCACCGCGGCCGGATGGCCCTCCGCGGCGGCCAGGTTGACGACTCGACCGTGCGCGAGCAGGTTCAGCCGGCGGCCGTCGCCGAGCACGTACTGCTCGATCAGCGGCCGCACCTGGCGGATCCCGCGGATCGCCACCGCCCGCAGTTGATCGAGATCGAGCTCGACGTCGAAATGGCCCGCGTTGGCGAGCAGGGCGCCGTCCTTCATCCGCTCGAAGTGCTCCCCCCGCAGCACTCGCCGCGAGCCGGTGACGGTCACGAACACGTTCCCGCGCTCGGCCGCCTGCAGCGACGGCATCACCTCGTAGCCGGCCATCCGCGCCTCGAGCGCCCGCAGTGGGTCGACCTCGCACACGATCACCGCGGCGCCCGCGCCACGCGCCCGTTCCGCCACCCCCTGCCCGGCCCAGCCGAAGCCAAGCACCACGAGCGTGTGGCCCGCGAGCAGCACGTGGCTGGCGCGCACGATCCCGTCGAGCGCCGACTGCCCGGTGCCGTGGCGGTCGTTGAGCGCGCGCTCGGTGCGCGCCTCGTTGACCGCCAGCACCGGGCACGTGAGCGCGCCCTGCTCCTCGAGCCGGCGCAGCCGCACCAGGCCGGTGGTCGTCTCCTCGGTGCCGCCGATCAGGCGCTCGAGGACCTCGCCACCCGACTGGTGCGCCGTCACGAGCAGGTCGGCCCCGTCGTCGATCGTGATCTGCGGGCGGTCGGCAAGCAGCGCCTGGACGTGCTCGACGTAGCGCTCCAGGTCCTCGCCGCGGACCGCCCGGACCTCGACGCCGTGGCCCGCGACCAGTCCGGCGGCGACGTCGTCCTGGGTCGAGAGCGGGTTCGCGGAGCACAGCGCCGCGCTGGCGCCGCCGGCGATCAGCGTCGTCAGCAGGTTGGCGGTCTCGGCGGTGACGTGCAGGCAGGCGGCGACCCGCGTCCCCGCGAGCGGCCGCTCGGCCTCGAACCGTTCCCTGATCTGCGCCAGGACCGGCATCTGCTCGCGGGCCCACGCGATCCTGGCCTCGCCGTCGGGGGCGAGGCTGAGGTCGGCGACGTCATACGGTGGTGTTCCGGTCCGCGCATGCGCGGACCGGCCGGGCGGCGCATGCGCCGCCCGGGGCTGGGGCGCATGCGCCCCAGCCATCGCTAATACCTGTAGTGGTTGGCCTTGTATGGCCCCTCGACCGGCACGCCCAGATAGGCCGCCTGCTCTGGGGTCAGCTCGCTCAGTCGCGCGCCGAGCGCGTCGAGGTGCAACCGGGCGACCTTCTCGTCGAGATGCTTGGGCAGCGTGTACACCTGCTTCTCGTAAATCTCGGTGTGACCGTAGAGCTCGATCTGCGCGATCACCTGGTTGGTGAACGAGTTCGACATCACGAAGCTCGGGTGGCCGGTCGCGTTGCCGAGGTTCAGCAGCCGGCCCTCGGAGAGGACGATGATCGCGCGGCCGCTTGGGAACACCCACTCGTCGACCTGGGGCTTGATGTTGATCCGCTCGATCCCCGGCGTCCGCGCCAGGCCGGCCATGTCGATCTCGTTGTCGAAGTGGCCGATGTTGCCGACGATCGCCTGGTGCTTCATCCGCGCCATGTGCTCGGCGGTGATCACGTCACGGTTGCCGGTGGCGGTGATGAAGATGTCCCCGGTCTCGACCACGTCCTCGAGCCGGGCGACCTGGTAGCCGTCCATCGCGGCCTGGAGCGCGCAGATCGGATCGATCTCGGTGATCACGACCCGCGCACGCTGTCCGCCCAGCGACTCGGCGCAGCCCTTGCCGACATCGCCGTATCCGCAGATCACCGCCACCTTGCCACCGATCAGGACGTCGGTGGCGCGGTTGATGCCGTCGATCAGCGAGTGCCGGCAGCCGTACTTGTTGTCGAACTTCGACTTCGTCACGGAGTCGTTGACGTTGATCGCCGGGAACAGCAGGCGGCCGTTCTCGGCGAACTGGTACAGCCGATGCACGCCGGTGGTCGTCTCCTCGGTCACGCCCTTGATCTGCGCCGCGGTCTTCGTCCACCGCTGAGGATCCTCCTGAAGCGAGCGCGTGAGCAGCCCGAGCACGATCCGGAACTCGTCCGAGTCGGCGCCGGCCGGGTCTGGAACCGCGCCGGCGCGCTCGTACTCGGCGCCCTTGTGCACCAGCAGGGTGGCATCGCCGCCGTCGTCGAGGATCATGTTCGGCCCGTTGCCGTCGGGCCACGAGAGCGCCTGCTCGGTGCACCACCAGTACTCCTCGAGCGTCTCGCCCTTCCACGCGTACACGGGCACGCCGCGAGGCTCCTCGGGGGTGCCTTCGGGACCGACCACGACCGCCGCCGCCGCGTGATCCTGAGTCGAGAAGATGTTGCAGCTCGCCCACCGCACCTCCGCACCGAGCGCGACCAGCGTCTCGATCAGCACCGCCGTCTGCACGGTCATGTGCAGCGAGCCGGTGATCCGCGCTTCCGCCAGTGGCTGACGATCCGCGTACTCGCGGCGGGTGGCCATCAGGCCGGGCATCTCATGCTCGGCGAGCTGGATCTCCTTGCGGCCGAAGCCTGCCAGGCTCAGGTCCGCGACCCTGTAGTCAGTCTCTGCGGCGGTCGTGCTCATCGCGTCTCCGGAAATCGTGGTCTCAGGCCGCGGCCAGCAGCCTCTGATGCTTGTCCTGCTCGAACCGGAGCCAGTCCTGAGGATCGACGTGCTCCGGACGGTGGGCCTCTGCCTCGAGCCACGCCCGCACGGCCGCCCGCAACTCGGCGCTGTCCGCCATACGCCCGGCGAACGCGACGTCCGAGAGCCCGATCTCAAAGCGCGCAAGCAGTTCCTTGAGTGTGCGCAGTCGTTGCAGCTCCGCGGGCCCGTACAGGCGGTAGCGCGACGAAGAGCGGGAGGGAGTCACCAGACCCGCGCGCTCCACGTACCGAAGCATCCGCGGCGACCAGCCAGTCGTCTGGGCCGCCTCGTGGATCGTCAAGGCCTCCATCGGCCAAACATTACCACGACAGTGTCAAGGTTTGCGGAAGTCGACGTTTTGTGCTTGCAAGAGTCAAGGTTTCCCGGCCGTTTACCGATACAACACCTGTCGATCGACCCTCATGATCGCGAAAGTCCGGCCGTATAAAAGTCGTGCAAGCAGTGCTTTTGGGTATTTACCGCCCTAGCATGCGTAGTTGAATCCGTCCTGAAGGGATCTCTGTGCGGACCTCGTATACCTCGTATGGGTCCAAAATTCGTCCGAGAGGCATGAAGCGGGGAAGGTCCTATCGTCTGACGGCGCTTCTGGCGCTGTTCGCCGCGGTTCTGATCGCGGTGGCCTGCGCCCAGGCTGACACACCTGGCGGCCAGCGTGGCGGCGGCGGTGGCGGCGGTGGCGGCGGTCAGACCAGCGGTGGCGGCGGCGGTGGCGGCCAGACCAGCGGCGGCGGCGGCGGCTTTGCCGGCGGCGGTGGCGGCGGCGGCAACGGATACGCTGGCGGCGGCAACGGATACGCTGGCGGCGGCAACGGATACGCTGGCGGCGGCAACGGATACGCTGGCGGCGGCAGCGGCGGTGGCGGAAACGGCGGCGACGGCGGCGGCGGCAACGGCGGCGACGGCTACGGCGGTGGCGGCGGCAACGTCACGGCCGGCGGCGGCTCCAGCGGGAGTAGCTCGGTCAGCAGCAGCTCCGGCGCCAGCAACGTCGTCAGCGGCTCCAGCGGCAGCGGCTCGCCCGGCGACCAGGGCGGCGGCGAGCGCGGCGGCGGCGGCCAGACCAGCGGCGGCGGCAACGGCGGCGGCAGCTTCCACGGGAGCGGCGGCGGCAACGGCGGCGGCAGCTTCCACGGGAGCGGCAGCGGCGTAAGCGGCAACCGCGGTTCGGGCGGCAGCGGCTCCGGGATCGCAAGCCCGCAGGTCAGCGGCTCACAGGGCAGCGCCAACTCCCAGGGCACCGACAACCGGGGCGGCTCTCAGAGCGGCGGCGACGGTGGCGGCTCGCAGGCCGGTGACGGGCGCTGCGGAGGCTCGTGCGAGTCGAGCTCGCAATCGAGCCCGAGCGGCATGCCGACGTTCATGCTTCCCCCGTCCACGACCACGCCTGTGGCGACGACGCAGCCCACCGGGAGCAGCGGCATCGGCAGCACCGGCATCGGCAGCACCGGCATCGGCAGCACCGGCATCGGCAGCACCGGCATCGGCAGCACCGGCATCGGCAGCACCGGCATCGGCAGCACCGGCATCGGCAGCACCGGCATCGGCAGCACCGGCATCGGCAGCACCGGCATCGGCGGCACCACCACGACGACCCCGCGCGGGACCACGATCCCCAGCCAGACCACCACCCAGGCGCTGCTCGGTGCCCTCCGCTCCCCGGCTCAGGCGCGCCAGCTTGGCGGTCTCGTCGTCCCGGCCGCAGGAACGGGAGCGCTCGGCGGCCTGGCCGCGTTCGGCGGGACCAGCTTGTTCGGGGCCGCGCCGGCCGCGCTCCCGACGACGACACTTGCGAGCTTCCTCTCCCCCGCCAACCAGACCAGGGACAGCAAGCCGGCAGGCGCCGCCGTACCGCAGCACCGTGGCAAACCGCACCCGGGGTCGTCCTCGACCTCGCCCAACGTGATCGAGCGGCTCGTACACGTGGTGCCAACCGCGGTGTGGATCGCACTCGCCGCGGCGGTTGGCCTCGCGGCGGTTGGCGGCGCCTGGGCAGTTGCGACCACGCGCCGCGCGCGCCGCCAGGGAAAGCAGTTCGCGGCAGTCACCGCGGCGGCGCTGACCGACGCCCTGACCGGCGTCCTCAACCGTCGGGGCTTCACCGAGGCCGTCGATCGCGAGCTCGCGCGCGCCCGCCGCTATCACCGGCCGTTCGTGCTCGCGTACGTCGATGTCCGTGGCCTGAAGGCCGTCAACGACACCGAGGGCCACCTGGCGGGCGACGAGCTGCTGAAGGAGGCGGCCCAGCTGCTGACCGTTTCGGCGCGCGCCGACGATGTCGTCGGCAGGATCGGCGGCGACGAGCTCGGACTGCTGCTGGCCGAGCAGACGTCCGAGAGTGCGGCGGTCGTCTCCCGCCGGATCAAGGAAGGCGTCGAGGCCCGGCGCGCCGCGATCGGCCTGCGCGCACCGTGGGATCTGACAATCGGGACGGCGGCCTTCCCGGACGATGGGGAGACGTTCGAGGACCTGTTGCTGGTCGCCGATCGCCGGCTCTACGAGCAGCGCGGAATCGAGCTTGACCAGGGTCGTGCGGCGGTCGCGCAAGCGCCGTTCAGTGGCGCCGGCGCCAACGGCGCCGGTTGACGCAGGGACGACCCTAGCCGCCCGCGAGAACGGCTTTGAGGCGGTCGAGCACGACCACCGGTGACGGGTCGACGCCGCGCAGCACCGCCAGGTAGACCGATACGAGGTCGCCGAGCAACACCAGCGACACCAGCCGCTCGACGGCGCTCTCGCCGACGCTCTCGACCCGGTAGGTCGCGGCGGCATGAGCGGCGATCAGGCCGCGGGTCAGCTCGATCCGCTGCCGGATCCGCGGGTGCAGGTCGGAGTCGTCGAGGAACACGGCCGCGAACCGGCCGAGCTCGCTCGCGCCCTCCCAGCCCGCGATCTCGTTGTGATCGAGCTCCGGCAGCTCGTGGGAGAAGGCTGGGATCTTGACGTCCTCGTTGATCTGGGTCTTCCAGCGATAGGCGATCGGCGCGGTCAGGCCGGCGCCGGCGATCTGCGGGATCGTGCCGTGCAGCCCCCGCGCAAGCTCCTTTGCGAGGCCGTCGTCGGGCCCGTCGGGACCCCATTCGGCCGTCAACCGCTCCGCCCGCGCCGCCGCCACGTCGATCTCGGCGTGCAGCCGCTCGCCAGCGCCGCACAGCGCCGCGACCTCGAGCGCCACGACCAGCGAGTAGGCGACCGCGACCCGGGGTTGAAAGCCTCCCGGCAGCGGGATCACCGGTACGTCCTCGGCCCGGGCCGCTTCGGCCAGCTTGCCGCCGGTGGTGGCGACGATCCGCCGCGCCCCCAACGCCCCGGCGGCCTCGTAGACCGCGAGCGTCTCCTCGGTGTTACCCGAGTAGCTCGAGCACAGCACCGCGGTGTCGGGAGTCGTCCACGCCGGCAGCGCGTAGCCCCGCGCGAGCACGATCGGCCGCGACGCGCGATCGCCGAGCACCGCCCGTGCGAGCGCGCCGCCGATCGCCGAACCGCCCATTCCGGCGACGATCAGCCCGCCCGGCGCGTCGTGTGATTCGAGCGCCGCCGACTCGACCCGCCACATCGCGTCGCGCAGCTGATCGGGCAGACCAAGGACGTCGTCGAGCTGCCCCGAGCAATCGATGGCGGCCACGGCCTGGCGGGAGAGGGCAGCCGTGATGCTCAAAACCTGATCGCTCCCTGCGGCAACTCCACACCGGGGAAGATACGCGCGCCGGCCGCCAGGACGTTGTCATCCCCGATCTTCGCCCCTTCGCCGAGCACCACTCCCCCCTCGATCCGGCAGTGCTGCCCGATCTGGACCTGCGGGCCGACGATCGATCCCCGCACCACCGTGCGGGCGCCGACGGTCGCGCCCGCGAGCACGACCGAGCTCTCGACGTGAGCGTTTCGGCCGACGTGGGTTCCCGGACCGAGCACGGCGCGGCCACCGACGATCGCGTGCTCCGCCACCGCGCAGCCCGACGATACAAGCACCGGCGCCACTACGCGCCCGCGGACCTCGCCGTCCTCGACCAGCGCCAGCGAGGCCTCGCTCAACGTGCGCCCGATCTTGGTGCTGACATTGCCCTCGAGGATGTCGAATGTTGCCTGCAGGTATCGCTGCGGGGTGCCGATGTCCAGCCAGTAGCCGCTCGCCGCGTAGCCGAACAGCCCCTGTCCGACCAGGGTCGGGAACAGGTCGCGCTCGATCGAGATGTTGGTGCCGGCGGGGGGCATCGCGTGGAGAACGTCCCGCTCGAGGATGTATGCGCCGGCGTTGATCAGGTCGGTGTCGATCTGCTCGGGCCCGGGCTTCTCGACGAACTCGGTCACGGCGCAATCCGGGTCGCGGCGGACCAGACCATACGCGGAGGGATCGTCGACCGGGATCAGCGCCAGCGTCGCCCGCGCCCCGGTCCGCTCGTGCTGGCGCAGCTGCGCGGTCAGGTCGATGTCGGTCAGCACGTCGCCGTTGAGCATCAGGAAGCGCTCGTCGAGCAGCTCCTCGGCAAACTTGAGCGCGCCGCCGGTGCCGAGCGGACGCGGCTCCTCCAGATAGCGCAGCCTGACCCCCAACCCCTCGCCGTCCCCGAGCACGGCGCGCATCCCGCCGGCCATGAATCCGCACGAGAGGATCACATCGTCGACGCCGTGACCGCGCAGCCACTCGATCATGTAGGAGATGAACGGCCGGTTGACCAGCGGCACGACCGGCTTCGGCATCGTCGAGGTCAGCGGCCGGAGCCGTGTGCCCTCACCCCCGACAAGAATCAGCGCCTGCAACTCAGTCGGCCCCGCTCACCGTCCGTCCGACCCCCTCGTAGGTGAATCCCGCCCGCGTCGCCGCCGCGCCATCGGCGAAGTTGCGCCCGTCGATCACGACCCGGCCGGCCATCCGCTCGGCGGCCTCGCTCCAGTCCAGGCCCGCAAACTCGGGCCACTCCGTGACGATGATGCACGCGTCGGCGCCCTCGAGCGCCTCGAGCGCAGAGCCCGCAAACTCGACCCCCACCATCAGCTTCCGCGCCTCGATCTCCGCGACCGGGTCATACGCGCGGACGTGTGCGCCGTCCGCCTGGAGCCTGGCGGCGAGCACCAGCGACGACGCCTCGCGCATGTCATCGGTGTTGGCCTTGAACGCGAGCCCCAGGAGCGCGACCGTCTTGCCGACAAGCGAACCGAGGTACTTCTGGAGCTTGCCGATCACCCGCCGCTTCTGCAGCTCGTTGACCTCGATCACCGCGGTCAGCAGCTGAAAGTGATAGCCGGAATTGCCGGCCAGCTGCTTGAGCGCCGACACATCCTTCGGAAAGCACGATCCGCCGAATCCGATCCCCGGCTTGAGGAAATGCGTCCCGATCCGGTCGTCCAACCCCATCCCCCGCGCCACCTCGAGCACGTCGGCGCCGGTCTCCTCGCACACATTCGCGATCTCGTTGATGAACGAGATCTTGGTGGCCAGAAACGCATTCGCGGCCAGCTTGATCATCTCCGCGCTGGCGGTGTCAGTCCGGACCAGCGGCGCATCCAGCGGCCGATAGAGCTCCACGACCGCGTCCCCGGCCCAGTTGCCATCGTCCCCGACGACCACACGATCCGGCTCGAGGAAGTCCTCCAGCGCCGATCCCTCCTTCAGGAACTCCGGACACGAGACATATTTGAAGCCGCCCTTGCCCTGCTCGGCGAAGATCCGCTTGATCGCCGCCCCGGTTCCGACCGGCACCGTCGACTTCATCACCAGCGCATGCGTTTCCGAGGGCGGCATCGCCGCGACCACCGAATCGACCGCCGACAGATCGGCATCCCCCGAGTAGGTCGGCGGCGTGCCCACGGCGACGAACAGCATCCGCGCGTTCTCGAGCGCCGGCCCGAGCTCGGTCGAGAAGTGCATCCGCTCCAGGTTCCGCGCCACGCACTCGCCCAGACCCGGCTCGTAGATCGGCATCTGGCCCCGCTTCAGGCCCTCGATCTTCTGGACGTCGACATCGACGCACCAGACCTCGTTGCCGAGCTCCGCAAAACCGGCCGCGGTCACCAGACCGACGTAGCCGGTGCCGATCACGGCGACTGGTTCGCGTTCCTCTGCCATAGAGCGCGAGAGCGTACAAGGCGTGGGCGGATGCGGCGGCGATGGGAGCGGAGTGGCGGCGATGGGGGCGGAGTGGCGGGGCGAGGCGGGGCGGGCCGGCGACCCCGGCGGTCGCGGCGGTCGCGGCGGACACTGGTCGGGTCGAGAAGGCGACGTGCCGCGGCCGGGCGGCGTGTGGTCGTGTGTGGGTTGCCGTCGTGGGGTAGCGCGCGCCGTCGGCTTTCAGCCGCCGCCACCCGCGCTCTGGGCTGCGGAGGTCGGGGCGCGGGGGTACGTTCCGACCTGGGGACACGAGGAGAGAGGCGCACGCGGGTCAGGAGAGCCCGAAAACATGCTCAACTTCCCAAGCCCAACTCCGAGCCCGCGGTTTGGGAAATCGAGCACGCATACCGTGCTCAACTTCCCGGAGCCCGAGCCCGCGGTTGGATTTGGGAAGTTGAGCATGCTCAGGCGGGTCCGCCGGCACGATCCAGCGCATCCCCGGCGCGCCACCACCCGCCGCGGCGCCACCCGCGCCGGCCACTCGACGCGCCACCACCACCCCGCCGGCGCTACGCCGCCGGCATCAACGACGCCGCCATCGCCACCATCTGCTGGTTGCCGATCACGTCGTTGAGTGAGTTGGAGATCCAGTAGACGCCCCCGGACGTGCGCCACGCGACCAGGCTGATCTTGCCGCCGTTGACGTACAGCAGCAGCTGCCGGCCGTTGACGGTCTTGGTCTCGGTCGGGTTGTTGAGGATCGGCGGGTTCTGCCAGGTTGTGCCCTGAACCCCGTAGTACTCGCCCAGGTCGGCGCTGATCGACAGCGTCATCCGGTAGGCGAAGTGCGGGTTGCCGCTCTCGTCGTGGATCAGGTACGCGCGCGGATAGCCGCTGGCGACGCCCGCCTCGGCGGGGGTCTGGCCTTCCTCGACCGTGCAATCGGGATTGTTGCCGGTGCAGTACGAGGTGTTGCTGAGGATCAGGCGGGGGAAGTAGACCGGCATGCCGACGTTGCCGAGCGCCTCTGTCTGGGCCTCGCCGTCGCTGACGTCGGGGGTCAGGCCCGGAGGCGGCTTGGGCTTGCCGGCGCGCGCCCCACTCGCGCCCGGCCCGGTCGACTCGCCGGCGGCGGACTTGTTGCTGGCGGCGGTCTGCTGCGCGGTGGTCGGCGCCATGAACGCGTTGTAGGCCGCCTGTTCAGGGCCGGGATTGGCGTTGACGTAGCACGGGGCCTGCTGCTGATTGCTGCCCGGCGGCGGTGGCGGCGGGCACGGCAGCAGGATCGCGGGGAACGGGATCTGCTTGATCTGGTGGCCGTCCGAGAACGCGACCACGTCGAACAGGTTGATCAGTCCATCGGTGGTGTGGAGGTTGTGGTCGGTCTGGGTGTGCTCACCGAAGATCTTCAGCAGCGTGCTCTCGTTGGAGATCAGGTCCGCCTCGGTGTAGGCGTCCTTGGCCCAGCGCAGGAAGTCCTGCTGGCGGGCGTTGCGGACGAGGTCGTTGTCGGTGTGGCGGAAGCGCACGAACGCGAGCGCGTTCGCGTCGCAGAGCGGCTGGTAGCCGGGCTGGATGTCGATGCTGGAGTAGTCGGTGACCGAGGTGTTGTTGTAGTAGCGGTGGTCGACGTCGGTGTAGACGCAGCCGATCGCGTCGACGAGGGCCTCGAAGCCGCCGAAGTTGACGTCGATGATGTGGCTCACGTTCAGCTGCGGGAAGACGTTCTGGCGGATCGTCTCGAGCAGCAGGTTGGGGCCGCCGAGCGAGTAGGCGGCGTTCAGCTTTTCGGTTCCGTAGCCGGGGACCTGGACCTGGAGGTCGCGCGGGAGCGAGATGAAGTTGATCGTCGAGGAGTTCGGATCGAGGCGGACGAGCAGCATCGTGTCGGTGTTGGCCGAGCTCCACGGCGTCCCGGTGCGGTGATCGGAGCCGATCAGCAACAGCGTCTGGGGATCGCCGGGATTGGCGATCGTGACCTGCGCGTGCGGGAGCGCCGGCGTCGCCGAGAGGTACTTCGTGATCTGCTTGACCTGCAGCAGCCCCGCGATGGCCGTGGTGGTGGCGGTGAACGCGATCACGATCAGCGCCGCGAGCGCGAACCGCCACAGCGCCCCACCCCGCGACCGGGGGGTGAGGCTCAAGCGAGGCCCCCTTCGATCGCCCGCAGACCCTGGGCTGCCTCGGTCCGCCCGCGCTCGGCACCGGCCTCCTCCAGCCAGATCGGCAGCGCCCGCACGAAATCCGACAGCGCGCGGCGGTAGCGGGCCAGCGAGGACAGCGAGACCCATTCCTCGGGACCGTGGTGGCCGGCGCCCGAGGGCCCGAACTCGACCGCGGGAATCCCGGCCTCGATGAACGAGGCTGCGTCGGAGGCGCCGTCGCGCCCCACGCTCAGGACCGTTTCGCCGCTGGGGACAGAGCGCGCTACAGCGTCGCGCAGCGCCCGGACGTATGGATCGGTGCGGGACACGGTCACCGGCGGATGGATGAACGTCCGGGTCACGTCGATGGCCTCGATCGCCCGCACCTGGCTGAGGATCTCAGCGGGATCCTGACCCGGCAGGTAGCGGACATCGACCGCCATCGTGCACTCGTCGGGGACCTTGTTGAGCGCGTCTCCGCCCTGGATCCGCCCCAGGTTGATCGACGGGCGGTCGAACATCTCCGAGGACTCGCGGGTGAACGGCAGCGACTCGATCGCCCGGAACACGTCGATCGCCTTCAGCACCGCGTTGTCCCCCAGCCACGGCGTCGAGCTGTGCGCTGCGCGGCCGTGGACGACGATCCTCATCGCCAGCACGCCCTTCGCCTCGACGCCGATATGCATGTCGGTCGGCTCGCCGGTGATCGCGAACTGGCCTCCGAGCCCGCGCTCGACGACCGCGTCGGTAGAGCGCTCGTCGAGCTCCTCCGACTCCTCGTCGGGCACGCATACCAGCCTGACGCGAACCCGATCCTGGCGCTCGAGGTCCTTGAGCGCGCACATCATTGCTGCCAGCCCGCCCTTCATGTCGTAGGCGCCGCGCCCCACCAGCCGGTCCCCCTCGGTCCGCGGCTGGAACTGCTCCGGACGGCCGGGGACGACGTCGAGGTGGCCGTGGAACACGACACAGGGGTGGTCGTGGCCGGCGGGGCCGACCTCGGCCACCAGCACCGGCAGGCCGTGATGATCGTGATGGCGCGCCTCGATGTCGCGGGATTCGAGCCACCCCTTGACGAATCCTGCGGCTGCGATGAGCTCTTCCTGCCGCGAGGTGTCGTAGGAGATCAGGGCCTCGGCGAGGGCACGCTCATCGACCATTGTGAAAGGGAGGATAAGGATGCTGCGTCAGGCGCAGATAAGCGACGTGCTAACGCTCTGCGATCCGGAGAAACTGCTCCCAACGGCGCTTGTCGCGCTCGGCCACGCGGCGGCGCTCGGTATCGTCACCCGCCGCCTCGAGCTCCTGCTCGGCCTGGCGGACGCGCTCCTGGAGCTCGCCGGCGTTCAGCTCGCTGGGAGGATGGGCCTCCTCGACGAGCAGCAGCGCACGGTCATCGGTGACCTGCATGTAGCCCTCCGCCTGGGCGAAGCGGACCACCTCGGACTCGGTCTTGTAGAGCCGCAGCTCGGTCGGATCCAGCATCGCGAGCACCGGCTCGTGGTGCGCGAGCACGCCGATCGAGCCGACCGTGGTGCGGGTCGAGACCATCTCGACCTCGTCGTTGAACACCTCACCCTCCGGGCTCAGGACCTCGACCCTGAACTTCGTCCGCGCCACCGGGCTTCAGTCCCCCTTCTTGGCGTCCTCGACCACCTGGTCGATCGTGCCCTTCATGAAGAACGCCCGCTCGGGGAGCTCGTCGTGCTTGCCCTCGAGGATCTCCCTGAAGCCGCGGATCGATTCCGCGATCGGGACGTACACGCCCGGGGTGCCGGTGAACTGCTCGGCGACGAAGAATGGCTGGCTGAGGAAGCGCTCGAGCTTGCGGGCACGCTGGACGGTGACCTTGTCCTCGTCGGAGAGCTCATCGATGCCGAGGATCGCGATGATGTCCTGAAGCTCCTTGTAGCGCTGGAGCACCTGCTTGACGTCGTTGGCGACGTTGAAGTGCTCCTCGCCGAGGATCTCGGCCTTCAGGATCGTGGAGGTCGAATCGAGCGGATCGACCGCCGGGTAGATGCCCTTCTCGGAGATCGCGCGCGACAGGGTGGTGGTCGCGTTCAGGTGCGCGAACACGGACGCCGGCGCGGGGTCGGTCAGGTCGTCAGCGGGCACGTAGATCGCCTGAATCGAGGTCACCGAGCCCTTGCGGGTGGAGGTGATGCGCTCCTGTAGCTGGCCCATCTCGGTCTCGAGCGTCGGCTGGTAGCCGACCTGGGAGGGCATCCGGCCGAGCAGCGCGGAGACCTCCGAGCCGGCCTGGACGAACCGGAAGATGTTGTCGATGAACAGCAGCACGTTCTGACCTTCCTGGTCGCGGAAGTACTCGGCCATCGTCAGGCCGGACAGAGCGACGCGCATGCGGGCGCCGGGGGGCTCGTTCATCTGCCCGAAGACGAGCATCGTCTTCTCGAGCACCCCTGATTCCTTCATCTCGAGCCACAGGTCGTTGCCCTCACGCGAACGCTCGCCGACGCCGCAGAAGGCCGACAGGCCGCCGTGCTCCTGGGCGAGGTTATGGATCAGCTCCTGAATGATCACGGTCTTGCCGACGCCGGCGCCGCCGAACAGCCCGACCTTGCCGCCCTCGGCATACGGCGCCAGCAGGTCGATCACCTTGATCCCGGTCTCGAACATCCGCGTGGTCGGTGTCAGCGCCTCGACCGTCGGCGCCTCGCGGTGGATCGGCCAGCGCTCGACGTCGTCCGGGATCGGCGCGCCGAGATCGATCGGCTCACCGAGCAGGTTGAAGATCCGTCCCAGCGTCACCCGCCCGACCGGGACCGTGATCGGCCCGCCGGTGTCGATCACCTCGGCGCCGCGCGCGAGGCCGTCGGTGGTGTCCATCGCGACCGCGCGGACACGCTCGTCGCCGAGGTGCTGCTCGACCTCGCAGGTCAGGTAGGGGTCGCTCTGCGCGGCCACGTCGAGGTCCTCCTCGGCCGCCGCCGCGGCCGGACGCAGGACCTTGATCGCGTGGTTGATCTCGGGCAGCTTGTCGGGGAACACGGCCTCGATCACGACGCCCTGGATCTCCTCGATCCGACCGACGTTCTGGGTGCCGGGCTCCTCGCGCTTTGCTGGGGATTCTTCTGTCAGTGCCATGTCTTCTCCAGTTTAGGGTCTACCCGGCGAGCCCCTCAGCCCCCGCCACGACCTCCATGATCTCCTGCGTGATCTCCGCCTGGCGCGCGCGGTTCATCTCGAGCGTCAGATCCGTGATCAGCTCGCCCGCGTTGTCCGACGCGTTGCGCATCGCGGTCATCCGCGCCCCGTGCTCGGAGGCGGTCGATTCGAGCAGGGCGCGGAAGATCGAGATCTCGACGTAGTCCGGAACCAGCCGCTTGAGGATCTCCTCGGGGTCCGGCTCGTACTCGACCAGCGCCCGATGACCGCCGCCCGCCTGGCCGCCCCCGCCGGCCTCACCCACGTCCGCGCCGTCGGAGCCGTTGTCGAGCACCGTCGCCTGCTGGAGCGGAAGCAGGATCTCGCGCCTGAGCACCTGCGAGATCGGCGAGATGTAGCCGTTGTAGAAGACCTCGACCTGGTCCACATCGTTGTCGACGTACGCCGCCATCATCCGTTCCGCAATCCGGCGCGCGTCCGCGTATGAAGGACGGTCGGTGAAGCCGACGAAGCTCTCCGTCGGCTCGAGTCCGCGGAAGCGCAGGGACGATGCCGGCCGCCGGCCGGAGGCGAAGTACAGAACCGTCCGGCCCTCCGCCGCGTGCGCGCGCCCCGAGGCCACGCCGGCGCGGACGATGTTCGAATTGAAGGCGCCCGCCAGGCCGCGGTCGCCGGCGATCAGCAGCAGCCCGACCGAGGAGACGTGCTCGTGCTCGGAGAGGATCGGCAGCCGCGGGACGCTGCCGGCCGCCTCCGCCGCCTGGCGGGTCATCCGCCGGATCGCGCCGGCATACGGCCGCAGCGCCTCGATCCGCTGCTCGGCGCGGCGCAGCCGCGCGGCCGCCACCATCTCCATCGCCCGCGTGATCTTCTGGATGTTCTTGACCGCGTCGATGCGGTTGCGAACGTCGCGTTGCGTGGTGGCCATCTGGTGCTCCCCGCTCGCCCCGGCTCAGGCCGCCTGTGGCTCGGGCTCGGGCTCGGGCTCGGGCTCGGGCTGTGGCTCGCCCCCATCGCCCGACTCGGCTTCGGGCGGCCGCGGGCGTCGCGGCTCGATCTCGCCCTCCTCCAGCAGCATCCCCTCCTCGTCGAGGTCGAAGCCGAAGTCCTCGGCGAATCGCTCGACCGCGGCGGCGACCTCCGACTGAGTCTCGTCGCTCCAGTCGCCGGCGGCGATCTTGTTCACCAGTTCCGGTTCGTTGCCGCGCACCGACTCGGTCAGGTCGGCCAGGAACCGGGGCACCTTGTCGACCAGGATCCGATCGAGGAAGCCGTTCGTGCCGGCGTAGACCTGGATCACCTGGTCCTCGACCGGCATCGGGTGGCCCTCGGCCTGGTTGAGCGTCTTGACCAGGCGCTCGCCGCGCGCCAGCGTCCGCTTCGTCTCGGGATCCAGCTCGGAGCCGAACTGCGAGAACGCCTCCAGCTCGCGGTACTGCGAGAGCTCGAGCTTCAGGGTTCCCGCGACCTTGCGCATCGGCGTGATCTGAGCGGCGCCGCCCACGCGCGAGACCGAGATCCCGACGTTGATCGCGGGCCGAACGCCGGAGTAGAACAGCTTCGGTTCCAGGAAGATCTGGCCGTCGGTGATCGAGATCACGTTCGTCGGGATGTACGCCGACACGTCTCCGGCCTGGGTCTCGATCACCGGCAGCGCGGTCAGCGACCCGGCGCCGAGCTCGTCGTTGAGCTTGACGGCGCGCTCCAGCAGCCGCGAGTGCAGGTAGAAGACGTCGCCCGGATAGGCCTCGCGGCCGGGCGGGCGCCGCAGCAGCAGCGACATCTGACGGTAGGCATACGCGTGCTTGGTGAGGTCGTCGTAGATCGCGAGCGCGGCTCGGCCGCTGTACAGGAAGTACTCACCCATCGCGCAACCCGCGTACGGGGCGAGGAACTTGATCGGCGCGGCCTCATCGGCGGCGGCCATCACGATGATCGTGTTCTCGAGCGCGCCCGCGTCCTCGAGCGTCTTCGCGAGCGCGACCACGGTCGACTTCCGCTGCCCGATCGCGACGTACACGCAGATCAGGTCGCGGTCCTTGTTGTTGATGATCGTGTCGATCGCGATCGCGGTCTTGCCCGTCTGGCGGTCGCCGATAATCAGCTCGCGCTGGCCCCGTCCGATCGGGATCATCGAGTCGATCGCCTTCAGTCCGGTCAGCATTGGCTCCTTCACCGGTTGGCGCTGAACGACCCCGGGGGCCTTGTGCTCGGACGGACGGGTCTCGCTGGTGCGGATCTCGCCCTTGCCGTCCAGTGGGTTGCCGAGCGGGTCGACGATCCGTCCGAGCAAACCTTCGCCGACGGGGATGTCGAGCAGGTGCTTGGTGCGCTTGACCGTGTCGCCCTCGACGATCTTCTCCCATTCGCCGAACAGCACCGCGCCGACGTTGTCGGACTCCAGGTTGAGCGCCAGGGCCGTCACGTCGTGCGGCAGCTCGAGCATCTCGAACGACATGCAGTTCTCCAGGCCGTGGATCCGGCAGATGCCGTCGGCGACCGACAGCACCGTGCCGACCTCGGTCAGCTCGGCGTTGGAGGTGTCCAGGCCTTCGATCCGGCTCTTGAGAATTGATGTGATCTCGTCGGGGTTGATCTCCATGCGGTGCTCCCTTGAAAGGCGGGCCGCCCAGCCTAGGCCTGCGCGACCTGCTTGCGAAGTTGTTCGAGACTGTTTCTGATCGAAGCGTCGAGAATGAAGTTCCCGACCCGGAGGACGATTCCACCCAGTATCTCGGGATTGACCACGCTGGTCAGCTCAATCGTGTTGCCGGTCTGCTCCCCCACGCGGTCGCCGATGCTCTGGACGGTGGCCCGATCGAGCGGCACGGCACTGGTCACCTCGACGGGCAGCAACCGCTTCTCGGCGTCCCACAGCTCCTCGAAGCGCGACCGGATCCGGAAGATCACCGGCGTCCGGTGGCGCTCGATCAGAGCCTCGAGGAAGTTCATGAACGCCGGGTCCGCGCCCTGCACCGCCCGGTGCAGGCCGTCCTTCTTCTCCTCGGTCGAGAAGTAGGGCGAGAACAGGAACGTCATCAGGTCCCGATCCTCCTGCAGGGCGTCCGCGAACTGGCCGAGCTGGTCATGGATCGTGTCGAGCACTTCCCGCTCCTGCGCGACCTCGAACAGCGCCCGCGCATAGACGTCGGCGATCTCTTCCACTAGTTCTGCTCTTCCACTAGTTCTGCCCTCCGCTGCTGAGCGTGCTGAAGTCGAGCTCCGACAGCGCCTCTTCGACGAGTCGCCGCTGATCCTCCTCAGTCAGCGTCTTGCGCGTCACCTTCTCGGTCGCCATCACGGTCAGGTCGGCGACCTCTCGCCGGATCTCGTCGATCGCGCGCCGCGTCTCGGACTCGATCTCCCGGCGGGTCTGCTCCATCAGCTGCTCGCGGCGGGCCACGGCGCTGGCCTGCGCGTCGCGCTCGTGCACGTCGCCCGCCTTGCGCGCGCGGTCCAGGATGTCGTCCGCCTGCTGGCGCGCCTCGCCGAGCCGCGCCCGGTACTCGTCCAGCAGCTCGTCCGCCTCGTGCCGGGTCTGCTCAGCGTGGTCGATCGAGTCCTCGATCGCCTTCTGACGGCGGTCGAGCGCCTCCGAGATCCGCGGGAACGCGACCTTGGCGAGAATGTACATCGAGATCCCGAACAGCACCAGGGTCCAGATCATCAGCCCGACGTTGGGGGTGATCAGGAACGATCCGCTCGAAGAAGCGGAGACAACGATGCTCGAAGCAGGCATCACTTGAGCACGTAAGAAAGCAGGCCGGCCACGAGACCGTAGAAGAACACGGCTTCCGTCAACGCGAATCCCAGCCATTGGATGCTGGTGATCTCATCCCGCATCTCCGGCTGCCGCGTGACCGCCTCGATCACCTTGCCGAAGATGATGCCGATGCCGACGCCGGCACCGACCGCACCGAGGCCGCCGCCGATCCCGATGCCGAGCCCCGCCCCCACGCCGGATGACGCCGCGAACGAGACGATTTGACCAATAAGCACTTGCGAAGCTCCTTACTAGTGGTGGGTGACGCTGCCGGCGATGTAGATCGCGGACAGGGTGGCGAAGATGAATGCCTGGAGCGTTGCCACAAGGCCCAACTCAAACAGGTACACGATGATTCCCGCAGGCAGCGTGATCCAGCCGAGCGCCTGGATGCCGAGGATCACGGCCAGGCCCCCGGCCATGAACAGGAGGATCAGGTGCCCGGCGAGGATGTTCGCGAATAGTCGGATCGTGAGCGAGAGCAGCCGCATCAGCGTCGAGAGGAACTCGACCGGTACCAGCAGGAACAGGATCGGTCCGTGGACGCCGGCGGGGATCAGGCTCTTCAGGTACCCGATCGGCCCCTGCGCCCGGATCCCAACTACGTTGAACAGGATGAACACGACCAGCGCCAGCGCGAACGGAACCGAGATGTTCGCGGTCGCCGCGTACAGAGCGAACGACGGAATGTGGGCGCCGAACAGATTGAACTTCTGTTCGGAGTTGGTCGGCAGCGGCAGGTAGCCGATCAGGTTGCAGTACCAGATGAACAGGAACAGAGCGCCGAGAAACGGGAACCATTTGGCGGCCATCGAGTCGGGCATGTTTCCGGCCGTGATGTTGTCGCGCATCAACGAGAACAGCGCCTCGACCGCGGTTTGCACGCGATTCGGGCGGGCGTGCATCCGGCGCGAGATCCAGACCATCGTGCCGATCGTCAGGAGCGCCGCCAGGAACAGGTACAGCACGGCCCTGTTGATGCTGAACAGGCCGAGGCTCACCCAGTTGACGAGCTTGAACTCGTTCTGGATCTGGAACGTGGGGTTCTTGTTCTGCTTGAAGCCGTAGATCAGGACCAGCAGTACGATCCCGAACAGGTAGAACGCGCCGATCGCGAGCAGGACCTTCTGTACGCGGCTCATCGCGATTTCCTGCTCGGACGGGTCAGGGCGGAAACTGCCAGCTGAACCGTGAATGCGGTCACGATCACGATCAGCGCGGTCAGACCGGCATCACGGCCCTCGTCCTGGCGGACCAGGACGATCGCGAGCGCGAGCGCGAACAGCCGCCCGAGCATGTAGCCGAGCCGCAGTGTGACCTCGAGGCGGGCGTCGTGCGCAGCGGCCGCGCTGCGGTCGACCACGACGCCGACCGCTCGCAGCGCGATCCAGGCGCCGGCGGCGATCCCGTATCCCGCCGCCGGAACCCCGATCAGCAGCATGATCGGCGCCGCGATCACGAGCAGCGCGACATCGAAGTAGCGCAGCAGCACCGGCCCCGAGACTGCAGGGGCGCCCACGGAGAGTGGCGATCCGGGAGGGTGGCGAGGGGAGCTGTTCAAGCTGAGCACGGGTTTCGGAGAGCCGGAACGCTACCGGCGCACCGGCGAGCCGACCTCTAGACCCGCCGCAAAGTCTGACGCCGACGGAGGGTCGGCGAGAGGCTCAAGGGTAGCGCCGGGAGCGCGAAAATGCGGTCTCCTCGCCGCTAACAGGGCTCTAATGGGCCCCTAACCGGCGCACCTTTGGCTTCCAAAGCTGCCCTTCGGCCCACAATGCCGCGATCCCCGCACGCGGCAGCCCGAGTGCGCCCTCGTAGACCAGGTAGCGCGGCTCCCAGCGCGGGAAGAACTTGGCATTGAAGCGATACAGGCTCTCGATCTGGAAGAACGGGTTGCCGAGCGTCACGACCTTGCCGAGCAGGCGCTCGGAGCGCTTGCGGGGGCTGTGCATCCACCTCGCGAACGCGGCGAAGTTCAACGACAGGTCGGCCAGACCCCGTTCGCGCAGCAGCTCGACCCCCTGCACGACCATGAACTCGACCAAGCCGTTGGGTGTACCGGGGTCACGGCGCATGAACGACAGCGAAACGGTCTGGCTTCCGTAGCACGGAACGAAATGCAGCACTCCGTGGATCGCGCCCTGTCCGTCGCGCGCCAGCAAGATCAGCGTGTCGCCGGCGACGTCGCTGTGCAACGTGTCCATCGCCATCGAGAAGCCGCGCTCCGGCGCGCCGTCGCGGCCGCGGTCGAGCACCCCCTGCGCAGCCGCGAGCGTCTCCGGGTCGAGCGCCGCGAGCGGGTGCAGCTCGGCCCGGTAGCCGGCCTTGGTCAGACGGCTGACCGACTGGCGCACCTTGCGGATCGCGCGACCCTCGAGCGAGAACCGGGACAGGTCGATGATCGCCTCGTCTCCCAGGTAGATCGTGCGCAGCCCGAGCCGCTCGTACTGCGGGCACAGGCGCTCGCTCGCGCCGACCGCCCCCAGCTTCAGCCCGCGGACGTCCGCAAACGCCCGCAGCTCGTCGAGCAGCTCCGGGATCGCGTCGTCCGGCCCGACGGGATCTCCTGACAGCAGCAGCACGCCGTTCTCGATCCGGTAGCCGACGAACGCCCGCCGGCCGCGGCCGAAGAAATAGTGCTGGTCGCCCCGCAGCTTGAAGTACGAAAGCGTGTCATTGCCGTGCGCCCGCACGAGTTGGGCGGCGGCCGCGCGAGCGTCCGGGCCGGGGAGCGTCCTCGGCGCCGCGAGCGGCCGGAAGATCACGTACGCGATCGCCAGCAGAGTGCTCATCTCAATCACGTGCACGGCGAGCGGAATCCAGCGGAAGTGGTGGTGGAATTGGTGGATCGGGCCGACCTGCCACATCAGCAGATCGCCGGTCTCGCGGGCCATCGTCCCCAGCGACGGGTCGCCCTGCGAGGCCCAGATCGCGATCACCGCGGTGCTGACGCCAAGCGCACCCAGCAGCGGCACGCGCCAGCTCGCGGAGCGCAGCGACAGCGGGTCGTGGCGGACGCTGAACGCGCTGGCGCCGGCCAGCAGGACGAGCGCGGTCCCCCACGTGATCGCCGTCTCCTCGAAGTCGAGCCCCTTGAGCAGGTCGAACAGACCGAGCACCAGCATCAGCGCGATCGCCGCCTGCCACGCCCGCCGTCGCCGCCTGACCAGGTAGGGGGCGACAAGCAGCAAGGCCGCGCCGGCGGGCAACGCCAGCGCGTGGAACAGCCGCATCGCCTGCACGGGCTCGAAATCGAGCAGCAACCGGCCGCGCCAGCGGATGTTCGGGGTCAGCGCCGAGGCGACGTTGACGAGCCCGACGAGCGCGGCGGCAGCGGCCGCGAGCGGCGGCAGCCAGCGTGGGACACGTTTGGTGGCGGTGCTCATCGAGGATCCCCGGTCGTGTCGGCGTGTTTCGCGGGGGTGGCGGCTAACCCTGCCGTGCTCGCCCCGCCCGCCGAAGGTTGCACGGGAACGTACAGCGTTGGCGGCGCTTTGTTACGCCCTGCATGCGCACCTGCGCCCCGAGTGGCGGGAGAGAACGACGCGCATAAAAGCGGCGCTACTGCTGTTTCCATGGGTGCTGGCTGAAGCTTCTGTCGCTGGGTAGCGCGCCCAGTCGGCTTTACAGCCGCCGCCGGCCGCGCTCTGGGCTCGGGAGATCGGGGCGCAGGGGTGCGCCCCGACCTCGGGGCACGAGGAGGGGGCGCGCACGCGGGTCAGGAGACCCGTAAAACGTGCTCAACTTCCCAAAGCCGATTGCGTGCTGGCGGTTTGGGAAATCGAGCATGACTATCGTGCTCAACCTCCCGAACCCGGTGGCCGGCGATCGGATTGGGAAGTTGAGCAGGTTTTGGCCATCCGTCGGCGCCCCCCGGCCACTCGCCCGGTGTAGGTGTGGTAGCCATAGACAACGCCGCCGAACTCGCTCCCATTCGACTGCCAATAGCAGCCGGGGTAAGGCTGCGGAGGGTTGACGACGCACGGCTGGATCCCGGTGTTATCGCCCCAGCTGATTGTGCCCTTGAACGGGATTGAAGTCCGTCGTGCCAAGGTAGGAGGAGGGATACGTCTGGGCGTCGAGTTGCTTGCCCTCGACTCCGCTTAGAGCGCTAACCCTCGTCTGCGCCGCCGCCACGCCCGGACCCAGCGCCAACGCCACCAGCACGAACCCGAGCGCCACCACTGCGCGCCACGCCCAGCCCGTCAGACGAAGCTGACCGACCCCTGATTCCCGCATTACCCGATGTCCCCGCATCTTGGACGGCTCCCGGAGGCGCGACTATCTCAGCTTGTGACGATCGCGTCGAGGCGCCGTGCCGCGGCAGCGCGAACGTCAGCGCCAGCGCCGCCAGCGGCAGCACCGCGATCAGCTCGAACACCGCCTTCAGGCCGTGTGCGTCGGCGAGCACGCCGAGCAGCGGAGCGCCGACGCCGCCGAGCCCGATCGAGAGCCCGATCGTGACTCCCGCCGCGACGCCGAGCCTTCCCGGCAGGTACTCCTGGCCCATCACGATCGTGACCGCGAAGGTCGCGATCGTGGCCGCGCCGGCGAGCGCCGCGAACACGACCGCGAGCCCGGGACCGGACAGCAGGAAGCCGACGATCAGCGGCGGCAGCGTGAGCATCGAACCGACCAGCACGGAGCGGCGGCCGAAGCGATCGGCAAGCCGGCCGCCGATTAGCGTGCCGGCCGCCCCGCCCAGCAGCATCGCCGACAGGGCCGCGTTGCCGAGCGCCTTGCTCGCGTGCAGCTCGCCGACGTAGTACAGCGGGATGAACGTGACCAGCCCGAAGTACACGAACGAGCGCAGCGCGATCACCCCGCCCAGAATCGCGAACGGCCCCCACGCCTCGTGGTGGTCCCCCTTCTCAACGCGGCCCTTGGACACGTCGGTGCGAAAGGTCTTCAGGCGCGGCAGCTCGTGGCAGAGGACCAGCGCCATCAGGCAGGTCGGGATCAGCACGAATGAGGTGCCATGCAGCCCGAACGCAATCACCAGCGGTGTCACCAGCACCGGGCCGAGCGCGAAGCCGACGTTGCCGCCGACGCTGAACAGGCTCATCCCGCTCGCGCGCCGGGCGCCGGAGACGTAGTTGGCGAACCGCGATCCCTCGGGATGAAACGCCGCCACCCCGATGCCGCTGACCACGACCGCCGCGAACGTAAGGGCGTACGTCGGCGCCAGCCCGGCCAGCGCCACTCCCAGACCGCCGAGCGCCGGCCCCAGTGGCATCAGCCACGGCAGCGACACCCGGTCGGACACGTGGCCGAACAGCGGCTGGATCACCGAGCTCGAGATCGTCGCCGCCAGCACGAGCGTCGACACCGCGGCGTAGCTCAGGTGGTCACGGACGATCAGGAACGGGAGCAGGGCGGGAATCGAGCCCTGGGCGATGTCGGTGAATAGATGACCCGCCGACAGCGTCGCCATCGCGCGGCGGTCGACGCCGGCGCCGCGCGCGATCGGCACCGCCAGCGCGCTCAGGGCTCCAGCTCCGCCAGCCGCTCCTTCACCACCGCCCGCTTGTCGAGCAGTTCGGAGGCGAGCTTGTCGAGCTCGCGGCGGCGATCCTCGACAAGCTCCAGCTGCGACTCGATATGACCGAGCGACTGCTCGAGGATTCTGCGACGAGCGACAGGATCCTCGGTTTGGTGGTACTCGCGCTTGAGGTCGGCGCGGGCGAACTGAGCCTGCAGCAGCTGCGCGAGCTGCAAGAGCGAGAGCCCTAGCAGATCGCGCATCCGCACGATCTCCTTGATCCGCTCGACGTCGTCCTGCGTGTAGAAGCGGTGCTTGCCCTGCTCGCGGTCGCTCGCCCCGGGCAGCAGCCCGATCTCCTCGTAATAGCGGATCGTCCGCGGCGTCGTTCCGGTCAGCTCGGCGACCTCGCCGATCCGCAGCTTGTCGGCCGTGGCGGTCACGGCACCGCCACCTCCAGCGTCTCGGCCGGCTCCTCGGCCGGCGTCTGGACATGCTTTGGCCGCGCCGCCGCGACGAATGCCCCGACGATCGAGATCGCCGACAAGCACCACAGGGCGGTGTGCATGTTGCTGATGAACGGCGTCAGCTCGGCATTCGAGATGTGGTTCGCGAGGCCCGAGAAGACCTTGAACAGGACCGTCTTCGGCACCGACGAGGTCACGACCGCGATCACGAACGCGATCGAGATCACCGCCCCGGTGTTCTGCACGAGCACCCGCGCCCCCGCCGCGATCCCGCGCCGCTTGGCGGCGACCGTGCCCATCATCGCCGCCGTGTTGGGGGAGTTGAACATGCCCGAGCCGACGCCGACGATGAACAGGTAGGCCCCGCTCGCCACGTACGAGGAGTCGCGCCCGAGCGTCGTCATCAGCGCCAGGCCGGCGGCCGTGACGAGCATCCCCATCACGGCCATGCCCCGCGATCCGCGGCGGTCGGCCCAGATCCCGGCCAGCGGCGAGGAGATCAGCATCCCGAGCGCGAGCGGCGCCAGCTTGATCCCGGCCAGGATCGGCGAGTCGCCCTGCACGCCCTGGAAGTAGAAGACAAACACGAACATCAGCGCGAACCGCGCGAGGCCGTTGATGAACGCGGCGGCCGCGGCGGCGGAGAACAGTCGGTTGGAGAAGATCGACAGATCGAGCATCGGCGACTTGACGTGGCGCTCGATCACGATGAACAGCGGCAGCAGCACCGCCGCGGCGATCAGCCCTCCGAGCACGAGCGGCTCGTCCCATCCGGAGATCCCGCCCTTGGATATGCCGAGCACGAGACCCGTGAGACCGACCAGGAAGGTGAGCGTGCCGAGCACATCGAACGAGCGGTCCTCGGAGCGGCCGCCGCGCTCGTGCAGCACGAGCGCCGCCCAGGCGCTTCCCGCCAGCCCGAGCGGAACGTTGAACCAGAACACCCACGGCCACGAGATCGCCACGAGCGCGCCACCGAGTACAGGCCCGATCACGAGCCCGACGGCGGCGACCATCGTGTTGGTGCCCATCGCGAGGCCGAGCTGCTCGCGCGGGAAGGCGTCGGTCACGATCGCGGCCGCGTTCGCGAACAGGAACGCGCCGCCGACCCCCTGCAGGATCCGCCACAGGATCAGCTGCGTGCCGTTGTCGGCGAATCCGGCCCCGAGCGAGGCGAGCGCGAACACAGCGAAGCCGGCGATGTACGCGCGCTTGCGGCCGAACTGATCCGACAGCCGGCCGGCGCTCAGCACCAGCACGGTCGAGGCGATCATGTAGACGAGGATCACCCAGACGAGCTCGAGCAGGGTCGTGTGCAGGCTGCGCTCGAGGTCGGGCAGGGCGATGATCAGCGTGCCCGCGTTGATCGTCGCGAGCAGCATCCCGAGGCTGGTGCAGGACAGCGCCCACCACTTGTAAGAGTCGTGCTCGGCGTGAACACCGATCCGTCGCGTTCTGGTGGTGCGTGGTCTCTGCAGTGCAGTCGCCAAGCGGTGCCTCTTTCTGCCAAAACTGATCCTTACGTAAACGTCAGAATAGCACGAAAGTGGGCATGGATCCGGGGGCGCATGCGCCGACCCCTTCCCGGTATCAGCTTTCGAACGCCGCCACCGTCGCCAGGATCACAAAGGCGGCGATCAGCGCGATTCCCTCGAACACAGTCGCCTCGCCGTCGCCGGTGATCTGCCAGATGATCAGCGCGGTCCCGAACAGCGCGCCGATGTACACCGGCGCGAGCTTGAAGGTCAGCGTCGTCGAGGTCAATAGCGAGACGAGCACGAGCAGCGGGTACAGGAACGCGGAGATCTGCCCGACCGAGTTCTTGACGACCGCGATCGCGAGCTCGGCCCGCCCCTTGCTCGCGAGCACGATCCCGGTCGCGTGCTCGACCGCGTTCCCCGCGATCGCGACGATCACCAGGCCGGCGAACGCCTGCGAGATGTGCAGCGTCTTGATCGCGGGCTCGAGCGCGTGCACGAACCAGTCCGACACGAACGCCGACGCGATCGCCGCGACCGCGAGCAGCACGACGCTGGTGCTCGCCGAGAACCGCGGCCGCTCGCTCACGGCGTCCGACGGCCCGGGGGAGCGCAGGTACTGGAGCAGCCATGCGCCATAGACGACCAGGATCATGCATGCGCCGACGATCGAGATCGTCTTCGTGTGGTGGCTGGCCGGGTCGTGCGACGCGGTCGTCAGGCCGATCAGCAGGATGATGAACGTCGACACGAGCAGCAGCGTGGCGGTGTCGTTCGGCAATCGGGGGCTGAACCGCATCACGCCGTCCGGCACGCGCACCGCGCCGGCGACGATCACCAGCCCGAGGACCAGCAGGGCGTTGACGAGGATCGATCCGAGAATCGCGGTCTCGGCCACGATCTGCTGTCCGGCGTCGAGCGCGAACAGGACCACGAAGAACTCAGGCAGGTTGCCGAGCGTCGATTGCAGCACCCCGGTCATCGCGACCCCGAGCCGCATCCCGACCTGTTCGGTCGCGAGCGCCACGATCCACGCCAGGCCCGCAAGCGCGACTCCCGAGATCACGAACGCGACCACCGCCGAGACGCCGCCGGCATAGCGGGTGACGCCCGCGACGACGGTCGCGAGCGCGACGGCGCCGAGCCCGAACCGCTCAGTCTTGCTCAAGCGGCTCAGCGCCGCTCAGCCCCCGGTGAGGACGGTGTCCTCGTCCGAGTACGGCGGCGCGCACGAGCACAGCAGCACCAGCGGCTCGGCGCCGGGATTCCACAGCTTGTGCACCGTTCCGGGAGCGATCACGACGCAGTCGCCGGCTGTGACCTCGTCCTCGGCATCGCCGAGCCGCATCCGGCCGGCTCCGGCGACGAAGTAGTACAGCTCCTCGGTGCGACGGTGGTAGTGCTCGGCGGTCTCGCCCCCGGGCGGAACCGTCGCCTCGGCGAGGCTCTGGTTGCGGGCCGCGGTCCACGCCGGTGCTGCGAGCTCCCGGATCGAGGAGCCGTCGAGCGTGACGAACGCCTGTAGGTGGTCGAGGTTGGCCTTCTCCACGGCGGCCACTATCCCACCCGCTCGAACTCGCCGGTCTCCACGTCGCGGCGGACGATCTCCTCGATCTCGTGCTCGCTCGTGTCGGGATCGACGGTCCGCAGCGCCCGCAGGCGTACGCCCCGGAACTTGAAGATCTCGAGCACGTACACGAGGTAGACGCTGGCGACGAGCGCGATGATCCCGAGCGCGATCATCAGCGCCAGCCAGCCGAGGTGGTACTGGCCGTCGCGGTGGTAGGGAATGAACCGCAGGGCGATCGCGACGCCCGCCAGCAGCAATGTCCAGCCGTGCAGGAACGCGACCGTCTTGCGCGGGCTGTAACCCAGGTTCGCGAGCCGGTGGTGGAAGTGGTTGGTGTCGTGAGACCACGGCTTGCGACGGTGCTTCAGCCGCTTGGCGACCACGAAGCCGGTATCGAGAAACGGCACCGCGAGGATCATCAGCGGCACGACCAGGGCGACGACCGCGGGCGTCTTGATCGAGCCGATCACCGCCACCACTCCGAGCAGGTAGCCGAGCAGGTTCGCGCCCGAGTCGCCCATGAACACTTTCGCCGGGTAGAGGTTGTGAAACAGGAACCCGAGCGCGGCGCCGGCGGTCAGCGCCGCCAGCACGCCGGCGGTGCTGACGCCGAGGTCGAACGCGATGATCGCGAACGCGACGCCGTCGATCGTGCATAACCCGGCGGCCAGGCCGTCGACCCCGTCGGAGAAGTTGACCACGTTCATCAGCGCCACCAGCCAGACGACGCTCAGAAACCCGCCCTCGTTGGGGAACTGAAGCGCGCCGACGAACGGCAGCGTGACGTCGTTGACGACCGCCCCACCCTCGACCACCAGTACCGCCGCGGCGATCTGACCGATCAGCTTCGCCAGCGGCGGCAGCTCAAACGCGTCATCGATCGCGCCGACGAGCGTGATCAGGCACGCGCCAGCGATGATCGTCCACGTGTAGACGGTGCCGCCGGACCCGTGCGGCGTGTGGGCGGTGTGCGCGAGCTTGATCGTGCCGGGCAGCCACAGCGCCGCGGCGACCAGCACGCCGGCGAGAATCGCGAGCCCGCCGAGGGTCGGCGTCGGCCGCTCGGCGAGGCCGCGGTCGCTGGGCTCCACGACCGCCCCGACACGCCGCGCCAGCCGCGCCGCGAATGGGGTCAGCACCGTCGCCACGACCATCGCGACGAGGAATGCGAACACAGCGTCCCAGTAACGCATCGTGTGGTTCGTAGGATGGCAGTCGGGGAGGACCGGTTGAGTCACGTGCCACGAGGCGAGGCGGTGGCGGGGCGCTGGGCGAGGTCCGGGCGGGCGCGTCACGCGGGGCGGGCGGGGCGCCTCACGCGGGGCGGGCGCAGCGCGTCACGCGGGGCGGGCGGAGCGCATCAGGCGGCGCGGGCGGAGCGCGTCAGGCGCCCCGGGCGGAGCGCGTCAGGCGCCCCGGGCGGAGCGCGTCAGGCGCCCCGAGCGGGCGCGCCGCCGGCGGACGCCACCACACCGCGACATGTCCCACTTCGTAACGCCGCGTGCCAATCCGGTGCCGAATGTGTGCCAACTGCGCCGCGCCGGCGGTCTTTGCGCCGCCGCGGGTGGAAACTGGCGCTGATGACCACCCCCGAGCATGCTCAAGATCCCGAATCGGATCGCCCCGGCGCGGTTTGGGAAATTGAGCACGACACGCGTGACGGATTTCCCAAACCACCGACCCCGCCGGCGGTTTGGGAAGCTGAGCAGGTTACGGGGCGGGGAAACCTCGAGGTGGCGCGAGTCGCGGGCCTCCAACGGGGTTTTATCGTCCGCGAGCAGCTGCTGGCGGCCGGGCTCGGCCGGGGCGCGATCGCCCACCGCGTGAAGAGCCACCGACTCCACCTGTACCACCGCGGCGTGTACCTCGTCGGGCATACGGCGATGGATCCGCTCGGGGAGGAGATGGCGGCGATCCTCAACTACCGCGGTCACGCCGTGCTCAGCCACCGCAGCGCCGCCACCGTCTGGGAGCTGGTCCCGCGGGCGCCCAGCCAGGACGTTATGGTGACGCTCGTCGGGAAGGAGGGACGGTCCCGGCCGGGACTCAGGGTGTTCCGTGTTCGCAGCCTCGACCGCCGCGACATCCGAACCCGGAACAGACTGCCGGTCACCTCCCCAGCCAGAACGCTGCTCGACCTCGCCGCGGTGCTTCGCGACGATCACGAGCTGGAGCAGGCGATCGGCGAGGCGCAGGCCCGGGAGCTGACCACGGCAAGCGACATCGAGGCCGCGCTCGCGCGCGCACCCGGGCGCAAGGGGACCGCACGGATCGAGCGCTTGCTGGACCCCGACCATGGCTACACCCGCTCCCGGGCCGAACGGATCATGCGCGCGATTGTGCGTGAAGCCGGACTTCTACGTCCCCTGACTAACGTGCCCCTGCTGGGATATGTTGCCGACTTCCTGTGGCCGGCGGAAAGGCTCGTCGTCGAGGTAGACGGGCACGCCTCGCACTCCAGCCGCGCCGCATTCGAACACGACCGCCGGCGCGACCAGTGCCTCCTGGCCGCGGGATACCGGGTCATGCGGGTCACGTGGCGCCAGCTTCTCCACGACCCGCTGGCGGTGATCGCGCGCCTCGCCCAGGCGCTGGCCCGAGCCGCGTGACGCGCTTTGGTGAGGGTCGGTGGCGGAGTGGCGCGGAGCGAGCCCCGCCGGGGGGAGCCCCGCCAGGGGGAGCCCCGCCAGGGGGAGCCCCGCCAGGGGGAGCCCCGCCAGGGGAGCCCGAACGACCCACCGAAACGTCGGGATGACCCGCAAACCTGCCCGAGACGCAACCCGCCCGGGGCCTACACCGCCGCGGCCGTCCCCAACCCCGCGTACAACGGGTACCGGTCGGCGATCGCCGCCGCCCGCTCGGCCAGCTCCCCGCGCCGGCTCTCGAACCCCTCGGGCTGCAGCGCTGCCGCGATGATCCGGCCGATCTCGACGAAGTCCTCCGCCTGGAGCCCGCGGGTCGCCAGCGCCGGCGTCCCAATCCGCAGGCCGGACGAGATCGCCGGCGGGCGCGGGTCGAACGGCACCGCGTTGCGGTTGACCGTGATCCCGATCGAGGCGAGCCGGTCCTCCGCCTGCTGCCCGTCGAGCGAGGACTCGCGCAGGTCGCACAGCACCAGGTGGACGTTGGTGCCGCCGGTCAGCACGTTGACGCCGCCGCCGGCGGCCAGCAGCTCGACCGCAAGCGCCTGGGCGCCGGCGAGCGTGCGCCCCTGGCGCTCCCGGAACGCCTCGGATGCGGCGATCCGCAGCGCCACCGCCTTGCCGGCGACCACGTGCTCGAGCGGCCCGCCCTGCTGCCCGGGGAACACCGCCGAGTCGATCTTCTTGGCCAGCTCCTCGGTACACAGGATCATCCCGCCGCGGCCGCCGCCGAGCGTCTTGTGGGTCGTGGTGGTGACCACGTGGGCGTGGGGGATCGGGGTCGGGTGCAGGCCCGCCGCGACCAGCCCCGCGAAGTGCGCCATGTCGACGATCAGGTACGCGCCGACCGCGTCTGCGATCTCGCGGAACCGCGGGAAGTCGAGCTGGCGCGGGTAGGCGGACCAACCGGCGATGATCGCCTTCGGCCGGTGCTCCAGCGCCAGCCGCTCGACCGCGTCCATGTCGATCCGGCTCGTCTCCCGATCGACCTGGTAAGCGACGATGTTGTACAGCCGGCCGGAGAAGTTGATCTTCATCCCGTGGGTGAGGTGACCGCCGTGGGCCAGCTCCATCCCCATCAGCGTCTCGCCCGGCGTCAGCAGCGCGTGGTAGGCGGCCTCGTTGGCCTGCGCGCCCGAGTGCGGCTGCACGTTCGCGTGCTCGGCCCCAAACAGCGACCGCGCCCGCTCGATCGCGAGCCGCTCGGCGATGTCGACGTACTCGCAGCCGCCGTAGTACCGCTTGCCCGGGTAGCCCTCGGCGTACTTGTTGGTCAGTACGGATCCCTGGCATTCGAGCACCGATGCGGGCGCGAAGTTCTCCGACGCGATCATCTCGAGCGTCCGCTGCTGGCGCTCGAGCTCCAGCGCCAGCACCTCGGCGATTTCGGGATCGACCTCCGCGACCGGGCGGTTGAGGATGTCTGACGGGAGCTCCATGGTCACCGCGCCGACGATACCAGCGGCGGCAGCGCTACCTCGGGCCGGGCCTCCGGGTCACGCGAGCGCGGCGCGGATATCCTCCGCCGCGACCGCCCCCTCGCGCACGATCGCCCACGCGCCCGTCTCCTCGTAATCGCGCAGGTCGATGACCGTTGAAGGCGTTCCGGGCAGCTCGCCGCCGTCGATCACGAGATCAGCGGCCACCCGGATCAGCTCGGGCACCTCGTCCACCCGCCGCGGGTCCGGGCCGCCGGCGCGGTTGGCGCTGGACTGCAACACCGGCCACCGAACCCCGGTCAGGGCATCGATGACCGGGACCCGAAGTCCGAGCGTCAGCGGGTCCTCGCCGCACGCGAGCTCGAACCGGCGTTGCGGGTTGGGCACCAGTGCGGTCACCTGTCCGGGCAGCAGCCCGGACAGCGCTGCGCGCACCCTCGGCCGCAGCTCTGGAAGCGACGAGATCGCGAGCTCGAGATCGAAGAACATCATCGCCGAGGGCTTTGCCAGCGGGCGGCGCTTGAGCAGGTAGAGGCGCTCGACCGCGAATCGGTTGCCGGGATCGCAGGCGAGACCGTAGACCGTGTCGGCGGGGAACACGGCGAGGCCGCCGGCCGCCATGCAGCGCTCGAATGTCTCCGCCTCCTTCACCGCGAACCCGACCTCACCGCCGGCCTACGACCACCCGCTCCACCGCCGCCAGATCGTGCAGGCGCGTGACCAACTCGAACCCCGCGGTGGCGACGAGCCCGGCGACCGCGTCCGCCTGTCCGAACCCGACCTCGAGCGCCACCACCGAGACGCCCTCCAGCCCCGCCGCCAGCCGCCGCACGAGGTCCAATCCGTCCGGCCCGCCGTACAGGGCGAGCGGAGGTTCGTAGGCGGCGATCTCGGGCTGCAGTGCGCCGGCCGCGGCTTCGACATAGGGCAGGTTCGCCAACACGGCGTCGTAGGCGCCCGCGCCGATCAGGTCCGCCCGCGCGAACCCCACCTCGAGCCCGAGCCGGGCGGCGTTCGATCGGGCGACGTCGAGCGCATCGGCGCTCACGTCCGTGCCGAGGACGGACAGATCCGGCCGTTCGTCCTTGACCGCCAGCGCCACGGCGCCGCTCCCGGTTCCGACGTCGACGACTCGAAGGGCGCGTCCGAGCGTGAGCGCCACCTCGACCAGCAGCTCGGTCTCCGGGCGCGGGATCAGCACCCGGCGGTCGACCGCCAGCGTGAGCCGCCGGAACTCCTTGCGTCCGAGGATGTACGCGACCGGCTCGCGCGCCGTGCGGCGCGCGAGGAGCGCATCGAAGCGCGTCCGCGCCTGCTCGGGCACGGGGTCGCGAGCGCGCAGCACGAGCCCGGCGCGATCGAGGCCGAGCGTGTCGGCGAGCAGCAACTCGGCGTCGAGGCGGGGCGTGTCGCAGCCTGCTCTTGCGAGCCGTGCGGTGGCCGCCGCGATCGCGTGTTTGACCGACGGCGCGCTCACGAGCCCGGGCTGAGCGGCGGTGCGCGTCAGCTCGTCCGCTCCGCCAGCCGCCGGCGCTTCTCGTCGTCCTGCAGCGCGCCGGTCAGCTCGTCGAGCTCGCCCATCAGGATCTGATCGAGGTTGTGGACCAGCAGGTTGATCCGATGATCCTTGACCCGCCGCTCGCCGAAGTTGTAGGTGCGGATCTTCTCGGCCCGCTCGCCCGTCCCCACCTGCGCCGACCGGCTGGCGGCGACCGCGGCCTGCTGCTCCGCCAGCGCCCGCTCGTACAGTCGCGCGCGGAGCACCCGCATCGCGCGCTCGCGATTCTGCAGCTGCGACTTCTCGTCCTGCATCGAGACCACGATCCCAGTCGGCCTGTGCGTGATCCGGACGGCGGAGTCGGTCGTGTTGACCGACTGCCCCCCGGGACCGGAGCTGCGGTAGACGTCGATCTGCAGGTCGTTCGGATCGACCTCCACCTCGACGTCGTCCGCCTCGGGCAGCACGGCGACGGTCGCGGTCGAGGTGTGGATCCGACCCTGCGACTCGGTTTCGGGCACGCGCTGCACCCGATGGGTCCCACCCTCGAACTTGAACACCGAGTAGGCGCCGCTGCCCTTGACCGCGAACGTGTAGGTTCCGTCGCCGATCGACAGCGTCTCGACCTTCAATCCCCGCCGCTCCGCATATCGCGTCAGCATCCGGTACAGGTCGCCGGCCCACAGGCCCGCCTCCTCGCCGCCGGCGCCGGGGCGGATCTCGACGATCACGTTCTTGTCGTCATTGGGGTCGCGCTCGACCATCGACAGGCGGATCTCGTCCTCGAGCGCCTGCATCCGCGCACGCGAGGACTCGAGCAGCTCGCGCAGCTCCGGGTCGTCGCCGTCCTCTGCCAGCAGCTCGGCGGCGCCGGCAAGGTCATCCGCGGCGCGGCGGTACTCGCCGGCCAACCGGGCCGCCGGCTCGAGCTCGCGGTATTCCCGGCTAGCGGTCGCAAACCGGTCCCGGTCCGCGATCACAGTGGGATCCGCCAGCTCGGCCTCGAGCGACTCGAAGCGCGCTTCTATTTGCGACACCAGCTCGTCGATCATGGTGGATCGAGTGTAGGACCGGGGGCCGGCGGGGCGGAGGGGCGGGGCGAGGCGGAGTGGCGGCGCGGCGCGGCGCGGCGGGGCGAGGCGGAGCGGCGGGGCGAGGCGGAGTGGCGGCGCGGCGTGGCGGCGCGAGGTCGGTCGCGGGTAGCGCGGAAGGGAAACAACGCCTCGAGACCGGAAAAAACCTGCTCAAGTCCCCAAATCGGCGGGCGGATCCGCCATTTGGGAAATTGAGCACGACAGGAGGCTGTCGCAAAACCCCGAGAGCGACCAACGCCCGGAATTCGGCGGCATATGCGGTGTTCTAAGCCTCCGGGCGAAGGCGCCGCGAGCGATGTGACCCGCATGAAATGGCGCTACTGCTGTTTTCAGTGGGTGGGGTGAAGGGGTCCTAGCGGGTAGCGGGCTGCGGGGGCGGGGAGCGGGCCGGCGTGGCCGAGGGGCGCCGGCGGGGCGGGCGGGGACGCGGTCGGTCCCGCCACCAGACCCTCAAAACCTGCTCAACTTCCCAAACCCGATCGCCGGGAGAGCGTTCGGGAAGTTGAGCACGATATTCAGGCTCGATTTCCCAAACCGCCGGCCCGAAGTTGGCTTTGGGAAGTTGAGCATGCTTTTTGTGTCTCCTGACCCGCGAATGCGCCCCTCCCTCGTGCCCGGAGGTCGGGCGCACCCTTGCGCCCCGACCTCCCCAGCCCAGAGCGCGCACGGCGGCGGCTGAAAAGCCGACGACGGGCGCGCTACCAAGCGACAGACCCTCGCCCAGCACACCCGCGGAGTCTGCAGTAGCGCCTACGAAATGCGCTTCCGGGCGCCCGGAGAATTTTGCGACAGCGTCCCGGGGCGGCCCGCCGCCACCAGTGAGAAACGAAGATCGCGGGCTATTTTCAGGTCAGCCTCACAGTCATGCTCAATTTCCCGAACCGCCGCCGCCGAAGCCGATCTGGGAAATTGAGCATGTTTTCGGGGGTCTCCTGACCCCGAGTGCCGCCCCTCCCTCCTGCTCCGAGGTCGGGCGGACTCCTGCGCCCCGACCTCCCCAGTCCCCAGCGCGGACGGCGGCGGCTGAAAAGCCGACGACGGGGGCGCTACCCCGCGACGGCCCCCGTCCTCCACCGACGAGGCACCCGGCGAACCGCCCCCGCCCTCCACCGACGAGGGCGCCACCAACAGCCCTACGCCACCACCTCAACCCCGACCAGATCCGCCGCCGACGCCTCGCCGGGCGTCTCGACCGCCAGCACCGCCTCCAGCGCCGCGATCGACACCGCGAGCTGATCGAGGTCGGGCTCGCGCGTCGTCAGCTTCTGGAGCTGGAGGCCGGGATACATGATCGCGCGCACCCAGGGGCGGCGACGGTTGCGGCCGGCCCACTTGATCACTTCGAACGAGAGGCCGGCGATCAGGGGCACGCCGAGGATCCGGGTCGCCACCAGCCAGTACCAGGCCGGAAGCCCGATCGGCGCGAATACGAAGATCGCCATGATCATCACCACCAGCAGGAAGCTGGTGCCGCAGCGCGGGTGAAGGCGCGAGTAGAGCTTGGCGCGCGCCGGTGTGAGCTGATCGGATGCCTCGTAGCAGGAGATCACCTTGTGCTCGGCGCCGTGGTACTCGAACACGCGGCGCAGGTCGGGCAGGCGGGACAGGAGAACCAGGTAGCCCAGGAAGATCGCCGTGCGCAGCAACCCCTCGACGAGCCAGAACACGAACGACGATCCGAGCTGGTTCTTGACCAGGCTGGTGAGCCCGACCGGCAGGACGAAGAACAGCCCGATCGCGAACACGATCGCGAACACGACGGTGCCGGCCCAGACGCCGCTCGAGATCTCCCGGTCGGCCTCGGGCATCTGCGCGTTGGCCGAGATCCCGAGCGCCCGCAGCCCGATCCCGAGCGATTCCGCCAGCGCCACCACGCCCCGTACGACCGGCCAGCGGTACACGCGCCGGCGCTTGGTCCAGGAGACTAGGGGGAACGAGCGCACCTCGATCGCACCCGGCCCGGCCGCCCCGCCACAAGCCCCGCCAGAACCGCCAGAATCCACACCCGCCCCGCCAGAACCGCCATAAGCCCCACCAGAACCGCCAGAAGCCTCGCCAGAACCGCAAGAACCGCCAGAACCCACATCCGCCCCCACTTCGCCATCCCCCCGCCGCACCGCCACCGCCCAGCTCGACACCCCGCGCATCATCACGCCCTCGAGCACCGCCTGCCCCCCGAGCGGCGCGTCACGCGAGGCGGTCAGCCGCCCCTCCCCCGCGCCCACGACAGCTTCCTAGGTGCCCGACGCCGCGCGCGCCGTCCGGCGACCCTTGGCCACGCGGCGCTGGAACCGCTCGACGCGACCGCCGGTGTCGACCAGCTTCTGCTTGCCCGTGTAGAACGGGTGGCACGCCGAGCAGATCTCGACGTGGATCTCGGGCTGGGTCGAGCGCGTCGTGAACTCGTTGCCGCACGTGCACCGCACGTGGGCGTCCATGTATTCGGGATGGATGCCTGTTTTCATGACTAGGACCAGTGTAGCGGCGGTCAGTTCGAGCTCGGGGTGGAGCTCACGCCCGGGCACGTGGCGCTCAGCGAGTTGTCGGTCGGGTTGATGTCATCGACCTGGTGATCGGGGTCGACGATCACCGTCGGGTCGGTCTCGACCGTGCACTCGGGGCCGACGAAGGTCATCGTGCGCGTGCTGTGCGCGCGCAGCCGCGTGATCGTCCGCGGAGGCTCGAAAAGGCCCCCACCAGGCACGAACAGCACCTCGAACGGCCCCGCCCCGGTTGCGCCCGTGTTGGCGATCACGGTCACGTAGTCGTCCATCCCGGCGTTGGTCGCCGGCATCACCGTGATCGACTGAACGACGAGGTTGGGCCGCAGCTCGGGCTGGTAGCACTGCGCGGTCTGGCGCAGCGCGGTGCCGAGCACGCGCGCGTGGGCACCGGTCCAGCGAAACGTCACGCGGAAGTGGAAGTACGCCGGCGCCGACAGACCGAGCACGGGATGGTCGACGATCCAGACGTCGCCGGGGCGCTGCCCGAGCGTCGGATTCGGCGGCGTGACCCAATTGCCGAGGTCGTGGCCGGCGACCTGGGTGGTCAGATTCTGGCCCTTGATCCGGGTCAGCAGCTCGAACCGCAGCGCCATCTTCCGGGTTCCGTCGAGCGGCCGCATCACTGCCTCGACCGCGACCTCACGCTGCGACGGCTCGATCGCCGGCTGGCAGCGGAACGCCAGCAGCCGCGCCCGCGGTGGCGGCGATGTCGTCGAGGCGGTCGAGGCGGCCGCGAGCGTCGAGTTGAGCGCCACGGTCGCCAGCGCCATCAGCGCGACCGCGACCGCCACCACAGCAACCGCCACCGACCCCGCCAGGACCACGCGCTTCATGCCCCGTTAACAAGCTGCACGCCTGGAAGTTTCCGAGACGTGCATATTGCGATTACGTGATCGTGTACAGCGGCCCGTCGCCGCCCTCAGGCGGCGTCAGCCGCCCGCCCTTGGCGGTGATCGCACCGCACTGGACGCAGTTGGTGTAGTTGACGGTCACGTCGACGGGCCCCGATGCGGGGGCGTCGTCTGGGATCTCGTACACGCCGGCGGGACACATCCACCGCCACCCCTCGGCGATCTCGCGGGGCACGTTGCGGCGCACGCGAATGTGGTTCGGCGCGTCGTCGCGAGTCGCGTTACCGGAGATGTAGACGGACGAGAGCTTGTCGAACGTGTACTTGCCGTCGGGCTTCGGATACCGCTTGGCGGTGTCGCCGACGAACAGCGCCTTCTCGTCGTTTCGATGCCACTCCCAGCGCCCGCCCGGGAACCGTCCCTTGGTCGCGATCATCATGTTGACGAGCGGGCCGCCGGCGATGAACCCGCGCTGGAACGGCTGGCGCGTGTTACGCACCTGCCACAGCTCGCGGCCGATCGTCGAGCGCTCGACCGTGTCTTCGTATGCCGACAGCGGCGTGCCGCGCTTGAGCGACGCGTAGATCGCCTCGCCGGCGAGCTTGCCGGACGCGAGACAGTGGTGGACGCCCTTCAGCGCGACCGTGTCGACCATCCCCGCGGCGTCCCCGACCAGCAGCGCGCCCGGCATCGACAGCTTCGGCATCGACCAATAGCCGCCGCCCGGCAGCGCCTTCGCGCCCCAAGCGACGCGCTCGCCGCCGTCCAGGATTCCCCGCACCAGCGGGTGGGTCTTGAACAGCTGCAGCAGGTCGTGCGCGGAGGTGGTCGCATCGGCGTACTCGAGATCGACCACGAACCCGATCGAGACCAGGTCGTCGCCGGACGAGGCGTCCTTCATCGGGTACAGCCAGGTGCCGCCGATCTGGCCGTATTTGGCCGACATCTTCAGCGGCCACGGCCCGATCGTGTGGATGATCCGGTCGAGCGGCTTGGGGACCTTCCAGACCTCCTTGACGCCGAGCTCCCAGACCTGTGGCTCGCGGCCGTCGCCGAGCCCGAACTCCCGGATCGCGGCGCCGGTCAGATGGCCCCAGCAACCCTCGGCGAGGACCGTGACGCGCGCGTTGATGTCCGTGCCGGGCTCGAAGTTGCCGAGCGGCTCGCCGTCCTTGCCGCGGCCCTTGTCGCCGGAGCGCACTCCGACCACGCGACCGTCGACGACGATCAGTTGCGAGGCTGAGGTCTCGGTCAGCACGTACGCGCCGGCTTCCTCCGCCTGGCGCTGCTGGTAGCGCGCGAGCGCGCTGACGGACACAACCTCGTTGCCGTGGTTCTTGAACGGCGGCGGGGTCGGGATCCGCAGCTTGACGCGACCGTTGGGCAGCATGTACACGGCCTCACGCGTCACCTCGCCGAACGCGAACCGCTCACGGCGCCAGTCCTCGCGGGTCAGCTCCGGGAACAGCTCCTGCAGCGGCCCGGGTCGCATCACCGCACCCGACAGGTTGTGACCGCCGCAGGTCTTCGCCTTCTCGATCACCGCCACCGGGACCTCGCCGAGCTTCTCCATCAGATCCGGGTCGTCGGCCAGCAGCTGCAGGAGGCGGTTGGCGCACGCCAGCCCGGCGGTTCCACCCCCGACGATCGCCACCCCAACGTCGATCCGCTCATCCTCGGAATCGAGCTCGTGCTTGATGAACTCCTTGACCGGATCGACCGGGGGCGGGTACTCGCTCGGGGCGTGCGGCCCCCGGCCGTTGAGAGACGATGCCATGTGAACCTATTAGCCCTTCTTTGCCTTGATTGCCTCTGTCAGCTTGGGCAGGATCTTGTTCAGATCGCCAACGATTCCGAGGTCGGAGAACTCGAAGATCGGCGCGTTCGCGTCCTTGTTGATCGCGACGATGTTCTCCGAGGCCTGCATCCCGACCTTGTGCTGGATCGCGCCGGAGATCCCGGCCGCCAGGTACAGCTTCGGCGACACGGTCTTGCCGGTCTGGCCGATCTGCGCCGCGTACGGGTACCAGCCAGCGTCGACGACCGCGCGCGTCGCAGCGACCGCGGTGTTGCCGCCGAACGCCGCCGCCAGCGCCTCCGCGAGCTCGAAGCCCTCGGCTTTGCCGAGCCCGCGACCGCCCGCGACCAGGATGTCGGCGCCCTCGATGTCGACGTCGGCGCCGCGTTGCTCGCCGCGCTGAACCATCGTCGCCTTCGTCGACCACGGCGAATAGCCGATCTCGACGTCCTGCACGGCCGCCGCGCCACCGTCGCGCGTGGCCGCCTCGAACGCGTTGATCCGGCCGATGATGATCCCGAGATCGCCGCGATAGTGGGACACCGAGATCTTCGAGTCCTGAAGGATCGGTCGCTCGGCGACGAGCTTTCCGTCGACCGCGCGTACGGCCGTGACCTCCATCGTCACGCCGGCGTGCCTGCGGGCCGCCAGTCCGGCGCCGATCTCGAACCCGAGCAGTCCGCCGCCGAACAGCGCGTACGAGTGGCCGTGCTCGCCGATCACCTTGTCCATCACATCGATGACCGGCTGCGCGAGGCCCTCCGGCCCCCGTGCGCGGTACACGGTCCGGGCGCCGTAGGCGCCGAGCGACGCGCACAGCTCATCGGTCAGGTCCTCGCCGCCGACGACCACCGCGTCGCACGAACCACCGACCTCGGCAGCCCGTGCCGCGCCCTCGGACACGGCGCCGAGCGAGTTCTTGTTGAGCGCGCCCTGGTAGTGGAGCACGTAAACCAGCACGTCAGCCATCTAGATCAGCTTCCTTTCATCGAGCCACGCGACGATCTTCTGGACCGTGTCGTTCGTGTCCTCGTCCTCGATGATCTGGCCGGCGGCCTTCGCCGGCGGGTCCTTGAATTCGCCGCACTCGACCCGGGAGCCGTCGGCGCCCACCAATGATGCGTCGATCCCGACATCGCCGGAGGCGACGGTCTGCAGCGGCTTCTTCTTCGCGCCCATGATCGCCTTCAGCGAGGGGTAGCGGGGCTCGTTGATCGCGTCCCCGACCGAGATCACGGCCGGCAGCTGTACCTCGACCGTGTCGTAGCCGTACTCGGCCTGGCGCTCGCACCGCAGTGCGCCCTCGGTCGTGTCCATCTTGATCACCTGGGTCAGCGACGGCATCTTCAGGTGGTCGGCGACGACCGCACCGATCGTGTAGCACTCGCCGTCATCCGACTGCTGGCCGAGCAGCACGAGGTCGGGCTGCTCGGACTCGAGCGCCATCGCAAGCGCGTACCCGGTCGCGGACACGTCCGAGCCGGCGAGCGCGTCGTCGACCAAGTGCAGCGAGCGGTCGGCGCCGAGCGACACCGCCTTGTGCAGAGCCCGCACGGCCGAATCCGGCCCCATCGTGACCGCGACGATCTCGTCGACCGCGACCGTGCCGCCCTCGCGAATCTGCATCGCGGCTTCGATCGCGTGGGTGTCGTATGGATTGAGGTTCTTCTCACCTGACCGGTCCATCCGCCCCGTCGAAGGGTTGATTCGTTTTTCGACGGCGGCGTCTGGCACCTCTTTGACCAGGACGCAAATCTTCAACACTGCCTCCTTTTCGAGTGGAGACATGATACTCGTTGACTGACGAGTCAATCGGTTCGGCGCGCAGGGCTGTGCGGCAGCCCCTGAAAAGGGTGTGGGCTAGGCCCGTACGGCGCCGCGAATGAAGTCGATCGCCTGCTGCGTCGAGGCGCCGGGCGTGAACACCTCGGCCACCCCGAGCGACTTCAGCTCGTCGATGTCGTCGGCGGGAATCGTTCCCCCGACCGTGACGACGACGTCGTCGACGCCCTGGCCTCGCATCAGCTCCATGATCCGCGGCACGAGCGTCATGTGCGCGCCGGACAGGATCGACAGCCCGACCGCATCGGCGTCCTCCTGGATCACGGTCTCGACGATCTGTTCGGGCGTCTGGTGCAGGCCCGTGTAGATGACCTCCATGCCCGCGTCACGCAACGCGCGCGCAATGATCTTGGCGCCGCGGTCGTGGCCGTCCAGGCCAGGCTTTGCGACGACGACGCGGATCTTCTTCTGTGGAGCAACGGCCATCGTGAGCGGGCGCAATTCTAGTGAGGGCGCCCTTCGGGCGCTTGTTTATGCATTCGGAGGCGACGCGCCGCCGGTGTGCGGGCGGTGCTCATCTTGCCGTTGGCCGAGCGCCCGGATAGGCTGTCGATGGTAAGGGGGAGCCACCATTTGCGAGCTTTAGTTCTTATCGTCGCCGCGTTACTCGGCGGATTGCTGTTCGCAGCCTCGGCCAGCGCAGCGCGGATCACCAGTTCCTCGATCAGCTCGCCGGCCAACGATGCGGAGCTGTTTTACGACGGTGACAGCGGCTCGGGCAGCATCACGGTCCGCGGCGCGGTCAACGGCGAGACCTCGACCTCGACGGTCGATCTGCTCTGTTATTCGCTCGACGATTCGACCTGGGTCAGGCTGGCCTCGGGGGTCAACGTCTCGTCGGGAACGTTCGAGCTCAGCGTGTCGCTGGCGCCGATCGCCGAACGTGTCTGCCGGCTGGCGTTGGTCCCCGGCGGGACGACGCCCACCGGTGCGGCGGCGGCGGCGTTCGCGGGACCCGCGATCAGCGTCAGCGCCCAGTTCTCGTACTCCGCCGACGGCAGCCAGTGGGGCTACGACATCCTCTCGGGCCGGCTCGAGTGGTCGTTCGAGCTCGACTCGCTCGGCCAGTGTCCGCTGTTTGCCTCCTGGTCCACCGATCCGCTGTCGCTGGGCAGCTTCGAGCTGTTCTCGGGCGATGCCTGCCTGCCGCAGGTCAGCGGCGTCGCGCCCGACTTGCAGACCCGCTCGGCGCTGCAGGTCGATGGGCTGAACGCGTATGCCCCGGGCGCGATCGGCGCGCTCGCCAGCGACGGCGGCGGCCTCACGGGCGACGCCGGGTTCGAGCCCCTCTCGTACTCGGCTTCCTTTGACCCCGCGCACGACACGGTCACGATCAGCGAGACCGATATCCCGATGATCTGCGACCCGCCCGGGGAGTTCCCGCCGGCCGCCGGCTCGTGCCCGGCGCTGGACGATTCAGGGATCGAGGTAAAGCAGACAACGACCCTGTTGCCGGGCGGCCAGGTGGCGCGGATCGCACAGCAGTTCACGAGCGTCGACGGCCACCCGCACACGATCGACAGCCTGTTCTCGCAGTCGGTCGGGAGTCCTACCGGTACCGGCGTGCCGGCATTCCGGTTCCCCGGCCAGTACTCGTTCGCCAGCCACGCGACGCCCGACACGTTCACGCTGTTCCCGCCCGGGCCGAGCTCGATCATCGCGATCGGCAACTCGACCGCGCTCCCGAGCACCTCGAACCCGATCGGCGCGATCATCTACAGCCGCCGGCCGACCGAGGCGGACTTCATCTCGGCCAAGGGCGCCCACCAGGCGACGTTCGTGATGCACTACACCGACTCAGTCCCCGCCGGCGGCAGCGTCACCTACAACTGGTCGTTCGCGCAGGCCGCCGACAGCGCCGGACTGGTGCCGCTCGAGCAGCTCGAGACCGACCGGTTCGTGTCGCCGTCGGTGTCGATCACCCGTCCCGCCAACCGCGCCACGGTCAGGACCAAGTCGATCGTCGTCCAGGGCGCCGCGAGCGACCTGGTCGGGATCTCCTCGCTGACGCTGAACGGCAAGAGCATCGCGCTGGCCTCGAACGGGCTGTTCAGCGCCCCGATCAACCTCGCCAAGGGCACGAACACGATCGTCGTCAGCGCCACCAACGACGCCGGCAACGTGAAGAGTGCCGCGATCTCGGTCACCTACAAGCCGCTGCCGTGCACCGTCCCGAAGGTCGTCGGCAAGACGCTCGCGGCGGCCAAGAAGGCGATCGTCGCCCATGGCTGCACGGTCGGAAAGATCAAGAAGGTCCGCTCTACCAAGGTCCGCAAGGGCCGCGTCGTCTCGACCAAGCCGAAGGGCGGGACCCACAAGGGACCGGGATACCGCGTCGGAATCGTCGTCAGCCGCGGCCGCTAGACGCGCCGCGCGGCAGCAGCGACCGCTGGCGGGGCAGCTGCTTGCGGCCGCGCTGGGCGCTCGGTGGGGCGGCGGTGCTCGCGGCCCGGGCCCGCGTCGCCAGCGCGACCGTCCCCAGCCCGCCCGCCGCCGCGGCGCCGGCAAGCGCCGCGCCGGCTTTCAACCGCCTCCCGAGGCGGTCGAAGCGGAGCACCTCCCAGCCCTCCTTGCGCGCGATCTGGGCGAGTTCGTGGTCGGGGTTGACGACCACCGGGTGGCCGACGACCCGAAGCATCGGCAGATCCGATCGCGAATCGGAGTACGCATACGACGCCGCCAGATCCAGCCCGTCCCGGACGGCCAGCTGACGGACGGCGAGCGCCTTGTCCTGGCCGTAGATGAACAGGCCCGCGGGGCGACCGGTGTAGACCCCGTCCTGCACCTCGGAGAACTGGGATCCAATCGCGCCGTCGAACACCAGCACCCGGGCGAGGATCTCGGCGAGCTCGCGTGAGGCGGCGGTGACGATGTAGATCCTGCGGCCGGCGTCCTGATGCTCGTGCGCAAGCGCGAGCATCTGCGGGTACACCCGCGGCAGCACTCCCGCCAGCACCGTCGCGCCGAGCCGCTCCATGTCGCGCACCCGGGTTCCCTCGAGCGACTTGGAGATCCGGTCGCGCAGCGCGTGCGAATCTTCATCGGTAGCGCCGCGCAGCCGGAAGCGCACATTCGCCCACCCGTCGGCCAGCAGTTGACCGCGCCCGATCAGGCCGGCCTTGAACGCCGCACGCCCGAATTGGAAGGCCGACGAGCCTTCCATCAGCGTGCGGTCGAGGTCGAAGAAGGCGGCTACAGGGCTCAGCCGCCGTTCACCTCCACGATCACCGCGTCGCCCTGGCCGCCGCCGGAGCAGATCGCGGCGCAGCCGCGACCGCCGCCGCGGCGGCGCAGCTCGTACACGAGCGTCCCGAGGATCCGTGCGCCCGAGGCGCCGATCGGATGCCCGAGCGCGATCGCGCCACCGTTGACGTTGACGCGGTTCTCGTCGATCCCCAGCATCCAGATCGAGTTCAGCGTGACCGACGCGAACGCCTCGTTGATCTCCCACAGGTCGATGTCCTGCGCGGTCAACCCGGCTTTGTCGAGAGCCTTCGCGGCAGCGTTTGCCGGCGTGCGCACCAGGTAGGGGAACTCGTCGGCGACCTGAGCCTGGGCGATGATTGTTGCCAGCGCCGCCTTGCCGTTGCGCTTGGCCCACTCGTCACTCGCGAGCACGAGCGCGCCCCCGGCGTCGTTGACGCCGGGAGTGTTGCCGGCCGTGTGCGAGCCCTGCTCCCCGAACGCCGGCGGCAGCTTGGCGAGCCTCTCGAGGCTGCTGTCCCGACGGGGCGCCTCGTCGACCTCCACCACGGTGTCGCTCTTGCGCCCCTTGACCGTGACCGGGACGATCTCGTCCGCCATCCGGCCGTCGTCGGTCGCCTGGATCGCCAGCTCGTGCGAGCGCAGCGCCCAGCGATCCATGTCGGGACGGGTGAGCTCGAACTCGAGCGCGACCTCGTCCGCCTCCTCCCCCATCTGCTTGCCTGAGAACGGGTTCCTCAGCCCGTCATGGATCATCGCGTCGATCGCCTTGCCGTCGCCCATCCGCAAGCCGAACCGCTCCTGCTTGATCAGGTAGGGCGCGCCGGACATCGATTCCATCCCTCCGCCGACGCCGAGCTCGAGGTCGCCGGCGCGGATCGCGGTGTCCAGCAGGCACGCCGCGCGGATCCCTGACGCGCACACCTTGTTGACCGTCTCCGACGGCACCTCCTTCGGGATGCCGGCCTTGATCTGCGCCTGCCGCGACGGGATCTGTCCCTGCCCGGCCTGGAGAACCTGTCCCATCACCACGTACTGCACCTGCTCTGGCGCGACCTCGGCGCGCTCCAGCGCTGCCTCGATCGCGGTCCCGCCGAGCGCGGTCGCATCGAGGCTGGCGAGCCCGCCACCGAGCTTGCCGATCGGCGTGCGGGCGGCGGAGAGGATCACGGTGTTCGGCATTGCTGGCGCTCCCGGGGGTCGAATGGCTGGCCCGCTCAATGCTAGTAACGTGCTCGCGCCATGAACGTCGAGGCGACCACGAACGGCCCGCTCGAGACCGATGCCGACACGATCGTCGTCGGCGTGTTCGAGGACGAGGGCGTCGCGCACGATCTCGAAGACCGGCCGTTGACGGCGCTGCTGGACGCGGGCGAGGCAAAGCGAGAGCGCCGCCACCTCGCCCTCGCGCACGCCTCGGGCCGGCGCCTGATCCTGATCGGCCTGGGCGCGCGGGACAGCTTCGATCCCGAGGCGGCGCGCATGTGCAGCGCCGTCGCGCACGGCCGTGCGCGCGAGCTCGGCGCGAGGCGGCTGTGCTGGGAGGTTCCCCATCATGTCTCCGAGCGGGTCGTCGGCGGCCTGGTCGAGGGAACGCTCCTGCACGCCTACCGGTTCGATCGCTACAAGCCGGGTGGCAACGGCGTCGACGGGCTGCTGATCAGCGCCCATCACGACGTCAGCGAGCCGGTCCGCGTTGCCGCGGTGCTCGCGCGGGCCCAGAACCGCGCTCGGGATCTGGCCAACACGCCGGCGAACGATCTGACCCCGGCGGCGCTGGCCGGGTATGCGGGGCAGATCGCCGGGGTCGACGTCACGGTGATGGACGAGGCGCAGATCCGCGAGGCGGGAATGGGCGCGTTCGCGGCTGTGGCACAGGGCTCGGCCGCCGACGCGCGGCTGATCGAGCTCCGCTACGAGGGCCCCGGTTCGGAGGGCGGGCCGCTGCTCGGCCTGATCGGCAAGGCGGTAACGTTCGACTCCGGCGGCCTGTCGCTGAAGCCGGCCGCGAAGATGCACGAGATGAAGTTCGACATGGCCGGCGGGGCGGCGGTGATCGAGGCGATCGCGGCGCTGGCGGAGCTCGGCGCACCGGTGCGCGTGCGCGGCGTCGTCGGCGCGACCGAGAACCTTCCGAGCGCCACCGCGATCAAGCCCGGCGACATCGTCCGCGCGCTCGACGGGACCACGATCGAGATCAACAACACCGATGCCGAGGGCCGACTCGTGCTCGCCGATTGCCTGACCTACGCCCGCCGCGCGGGGTGCGAGCGGCTGGTCGATGTGGCGACGCTCACCGGTGGCGTGGTGGTCGCGCTCGGTTCCACGTACGCCGGCCTGATTGCCAACGACGATCATTTGGCGGCGGAGCTCGAGGCGTACGGGCGCAGCACCGGCGAGCTCGTCTGGCGCCTGCCGCTGCACGAGCAGTACGCCGAGATGATCAAGGGCCGCTACGCCGAGCTGACAAACACGACCGAGCGCCGCGAGGCGACCCCGATCACCGCCGCGGAGCTGCTGCACCACTTCGCCGGCGACACGCCGTGGGCGCACCTCGACATCGCCGGCACCGCCTGGGAAGGCCACCGTCAGTACTTCGACAAGGGCGCGACCGGCTTTGGCGTCAGGCTGCTCGTGGCTCTGGCACGCGGCGCGGACGACTAGCCGGCCCGGTTTGGTCGGCGGCGAACTGCTGCTCGAACTCGTCCATCCAGCCGAGACAGTGGTCCGGCACGAGCGGCCGGCTGACGTGGAAGCCCTGGACGAGGTCGCATCCGAGCTCCTTCAGGTACGCCGGCGCCATCGGTGCAGCCCCCTAGCGGTGCTTGCGCATTAGCCCTCGGGTGGCGTGTGTGTGTCTTAACCCCTCACGGGGCGCGCCAACCTCTCATCACACCCCACTCAAACCTACACAACTCACCAAATCCGGCGCTTCTGCCGCTTCCGTGGGCGTCGGTGAGAGTCTGTCGCTGGGTAGCGCGCCCGTCCTCGGCTTTACAGCTGCCGCCGGCCGCGCTCTGGGCTGGGGAGGTCGGGGCGCACGGGTGCGCCCGACCTCCGGGCAGGGGAGAGAGGCGGACGCGGGTCAGGAGACCCCGAAAAACATGCTCAACTTCCCAAAGCCGACCGCGCGCCAGCCGTTTGGGAAATTCAGCATGACTGTCGTGCTCAACTTCCCGAACCCGGAGCCGGTGATCCGATTTGGGAAGTTGAGCAGGTTTTAGTGGTCCGCCGACGCCACCGGGCCACACACACCGAGCCACACACACCGGGCCGCCCCGCGGCCCGGCGCGACTCCCCCGAGGTCGGGCACCCCGTGCCCGACCTCCCCAGCGACAAGCGCGGCCGGCGGCGGCTGAAAGCCGACGACGGCTGCGCTACCCGCTACGACCCTGTAACCCACCCACTGAACACAGCAGCAGCGCCCAAAATCCGAGCGCAGGCGCCGTCGGTTGGGAAATTCAGGACGGTCGGCCGCTGTGCACCAATCCGGCGGCCAGCCGTCGGTCGGGATGACAATCTCGCACTCCGGGTTCTCACCGTGCGACGCCGGCGCGGGGGGATCGCCCCTAACGGCGGCTGGGGAGGGGGTGGGCTGGCGACAAATGGTGTGGGGCGACGACGACCGGCGGTCGGCAGCCCCGCCGGGTCGAGCGGCGTGCTGTAGATGGCGGCGATAGCGGAGGCGCGGATCGCCTTCGGAGCTCGGACGGCGGCCGGCAGCCGGAGCCTGAGCGGGGGGTCGTAGTCGATCGCTTGGGCGCTCGCCGTGAACGCGAGCATCGTCGTCGCGACCCCGGCCAGGACGGGGCAGATCCTGCCGATCGGCATCGTGCCTCCCGCTTCGTACCTCCCTGCACTGAGTCAGGTTAAGCGTCGTTATCGGCAGTCGGGCGCCCGGCTTGACCGGCGCTGCTGGGAAGCGCCTGTGAGAATCCGCGCCCATGGACTTCGATCTGACTGACCACCACCGCCTGCTTCGGAACACGGTGCGCGACTTCGCCGAGCAGGAGATCGCCCCCATTGCAGGTGAGCTCGACCGCCGCAAGCGGTTCCCGTACGAGATCGTCGCCCGGCTGGGCGACCTCGACCTGATGGGGATCCCGTTTCCCGAGAAGTACGGCGGCGGCGGCGGCGACTCGCTCGCTTACGCGCTCGTAGTCGAGGAGCTCGCGCGGGTCGATTCTTCGGTCGCGATCACGCTCTGCGCCCACACCTCGCTCGGCACGCAGCCGCTGTATCTGTTCGGATCCGAGCAGCAGAAGCAGGAATGGCTTCCGCGGTTGTGCAGTGGCGAGCGGCTCAGCGCGTTCGGACTGACCGAGCCGGAGGCGGGTTCCGACGCCGGCAACACGCAGACGCGGGCCGCGCTCGAGGACGGCGAGTGGGTGATCAACGGCTCCAAGCAGTTCATCACCAACGCCGGCACCGACATCTCCGGCCTGGTCGTGATCACCGCCGTGACGGGACCCGATCGGGAGATCTCCAACCTGCTGGTCGAGAATGGGACCCCTGGGTACGAGCCGGGGCAGCCGTACGAGAAGATGGGTTGGCACGCGTCCGACACCCGGCCACTGTCGTTCACCGACTGCCGGGTGCCGGCCGAGAACCTCGTCGGGCCGCGCGGCGCCGGCCTGCGGCAGTTCCTGACGGTGCTCGACATCGGCCGGATCGGGGTCGCGGCGATGGGCGTCGGGCTCGCGCAGGGCGCCCTCGACCAGGCGCTCGCCTACGCAAAGGAACGGCGAGCGTTCGGCAGTCCGATCTCGAAGTTCCAGGCGATCCAGTCGAAGCTCGCCGAGCTCTCGACCGAGGTCGACGCCACCCGGCTGCTGGTCAACAAGGCGGCGTTCCTGAAGGACGCCGGCCGCAACTTCACGCTGACCGCGGCGCAGGCGAAGCTGAAGAGCGGCCGGCTCGCGGTGCACGCCGCCGACGCCGCGGTCCAGATCCACGGCGGCTACGGCTACATCGAGGAGTACCCGGTGTGTCGCTTCTACCGTGACGCCAAGGTACTCACGATCGGCGAGGGCACCGACGAGGTGCAGGAGATGGTGATCGCGAGGGCGCTCGGGGCATAGGGTCGGAGCTCGGGCCGCCGCTGGGACCGCCGCGGGGGCGTAACCTTCGCGGGCGCATGGGCGTTGATGAGATGGGGCATGAGTAGGAGAGCGCGCCTCGTGCTGGCGGGCGCCTGCGCGATCGCCTCGGCTGCCGGTACGGCGGCGAGCGCACAGCCGCCGCCGCCCGCCGCACCGCCGGCGATCGCGCGCCTCACCGGCCTGTTCGCGATGGCCGGGCGCGTGACCGTCGCGTCCGATGTCCCCGGCGAGCACGTCGGGCAGCGCGTCACGCGGCGCTGGACGTTCACGCCGATGTGCGCGGTGGGAAGCTGCAGCGCCGTCACGTTGGTGCGGACCCGTGCCAGCGGCGAGGACCAGCTCGTCCTGCGGCTGCTCGCTCCCGGCGACTACGGGGGCAACGGAAGCTTCAACGCGCCGCTGCGCTGCGGCGGGCGCGTGTATCCCAACGGGGAGCGGGTGCCGTTCACGATCACCGTGCGCGTCACCGGCGCGACGTATCTGTTCGGCGTCCCGGTGGCGACGCAGTTGAGCGCGACCTACAAGAACACCTCCCGGGTCAACCTGACGCGCTGCGTCGGCGTGCTCGGGCACGACGCGGCGAGCTACCAGGGACAGCTGGGGGCCTCCCCGCCGGCCACGGCCGCGGACTTCAGCGGCCGATCGCCTGCGGGAACGTGAACACGTGCTTGGGGTCGACGCTGCGCCGGAGCGCGAGCAGGCGCTTGTAGTTGCCGCCGTAGTAGGCGTTCTGCCAGTTGGCAAGCCCGTACTGGATGTAGTTCTGGTAGCACTGCCCGGAGACGTACGGCCGCAGCGCGGCGCGTGCCGAGTTCAGCCACCCACTACCGCCGTTGTAGGTGAGGTACTGGATGCAGGCGAGCGTGTTGCGGTGCACGAACGCGGTCGCGCTCGGGCTGACGCGGTTGATCGCCCCACCGTAGGAGTCGAACAGGAGCGCCCCGGATCCGCCGAACCCGTTCCGTTGCTGGATCGCGTTGATCATCGCCCGCCGGGCGGCCCCCGACGGCTGCTTGGTGATGTAGTCCGAGCCGGCGTCGAAGTACTCGCGCGGCAGGGTGCCGCCGTTCCGCGTGCCGACCGTGTGGCACGCCGTGAGCCCGATCGTCAGGCAGCCGGCCCAGCGCAGCTGTAGCGGCACGTAGGCCTGGTTGCCCGAGAACAGGCTCGCACCGCGGATCTGGTTGGTCAGCGGTCGCAGCAGCCCGGGAAGATCGCTCGCGGAACCGAAGTACTGTCCGGTGATGCTGGCCGAGTTGCCGCCGGGGCCGCCGTTGAGATGCAGGATCGAGGTCAGCTGATCGCGCGCGAACGGCTGCCATGCAAACCACGCCGCGATCGCGTTCGACGCCTGCGACCACGGGAAGTTGACGAAGAAGTACGCTGCCGTCGAAGCGATCCGGTGGACCTTGAACGTCAGCTGGGTGACGATCCCGAAGTTCCCGCCGCCGCCGCCCCGCAGGCCCCACAGCAGATCCGGATTGGAGCGCTGATTGATCTGGTGGACCTTGCCGTCGGCGGTCACGATCTCGGCCGCCACGATGTTGTCGCTCGCCAGCCCGAAGTTGCGGCCGGCCAACCCCATCCCGCCGCCGAGCGCGTGGCCGCCGACGCCGACCGACGGGCACGAGCCGGCGGGAATCGTCGCGCCCTCGGCGCCGAGCGCGGCGTAGACGTCGATCAACTGCGCGCCGGCCCCGATCGTGGCCGTGCCGGCGCGGCGGTTGATCGAGATCCCGTTGATGTTGCGCAGGTCGACCACGAGCCCCTTGGATACGACCGAGTAGCCGGCGTAGCTGTGTCCGCCGGACCGGGCGCGGATCGGTACCCCGTTGGCGACCGCCCAGCGGACCGCGCTCTGCACGTCGCCGACGTTGTTGGGCCGCGCGACCGCGCGCGGCAGGACGCTGTCGAAGCGCTCGTTGTACACGTGCGCGGCCGCCGCGAAGCCGGGATTGTTCGGGTAGATCACCGGTCCGGTGATCACGTCGCGAAGCGCCTTGGCCACCGGCGGGCCGGGAGCCCGCGGCCGGCGGGCGACGGCCGGGCCGAGCAGCACGGTCGAGGCCCCTACAGCGAGAAACGCCCTCCGGTCGATGTCCCCGTCGATTCCCACAGGCTGGAGCTTTTCACATTTGGGGGACGTTCCGCCACCCCTTTTCGCCGGCCGCTACCGGCGCGGATCGATCCGCACGCTCGAGAGCACCTGGTCGACCGCCGCCAGCTGGGCGCGCCTGTGCGCGCGAGCGCCGGCGAGCACCACGTACAGGCAGAACGGCCGTCCCGAGCGGGTGAAGAAGTGCTGCATCCCGACCTGTCCCGGGCGGGGGTGCGCGAGCCCGTTCTGAGCGAACGCGGTCGGGTCCAGCGGGACCGGGATCCGGCGCGGCGCGAACAGGCCCGCGCCCGCCTTCAGTCCCGCCCCCGGTCGGTACTCGGTCAGCGCCAGAAACGACGCTCCCGGACCCATCGCACCGGTGCTCCGATCGCCGAACTCGCCGTCGGGCAGCGCGAGCGTGAAGTTGCCGGCGTGCAGCGTGACGGCCCCCTCCTGGCGGCTGAACAAGCGGCCGCTCCATCCTCGCGGCAGCTGGACGGAGACGGCATACGCGGACAGCCTCACGCCACGACCCCCGCCACGACCCCGGCCGCGGCGCACGCCAGCAGTCCCGACAGCAGCGCGACCACGGCGGTCCCAACCGGACCGCGCAGACGCTCGAGGCGCGCATGGATCGCGAACAGCTGCCGTGGTTGCCGGACGCGGCCGGTGATCAGAGGGGTCAGCCCGCGGACGAGACCGAACAGGCCGACCACGAGCGCGCCGCGGCCGGGATCGCCGATCAGCAACGCCGCCACCAGCGCGACGTAGGTCGCGGCGCTGGAGACGACGGTCGTGATGCCGAGGCCGAGCTGGGCGCCGAAGCCGAGGCCGTAGACCCATCCGCGGAGCTCGTCGAGCCAGCGCTCGTTGACCTGCCGGCGCGGGCCGGGCGCCGGTCCCGGGACGAGGTCGAGCACGATCGCGACCGCGATCGCGGCTGCCAGCACCAGCAGCCTGGCACGCGGCGAGAGCAGGTCGTGCGCGATCAGGCCGCCCAGCGCGCCGATCATCGCGCCGAGGGCGGCGCCCGCGAGGGTCGCGCCAAGCAGGAACGCGGTCACCGTCACCCCCCATCGTGATCGCCGGCCCCGCTCGCCGAGCGGGGTGATGCTCGCGAGCATCGACTCGCCTCAGGGGGACCACGCGGCCGCCACGGCGCCGGCGATCGCGGCGGCGCAGCCCAGCACGAGCAGCTCTGTCATCGGGCTGACGCCGGGCCTCCCGGGTACAGGCTCGGGTGGCCCGGGCCGATGCCCGCCGCCGCCAGCCGCTCGTCGACGTCGGCCGCCCGCCGGACGCCGGGGCCGCCCGGAGGCGGCCCGGGACGATCGCGATCCGCCGCGGCCTCGTCGGCGATCGCGTCGCTGACCAGCGACGCCAGCGCCTGCCACGTGGTTGCGACTCCCTCGCCGAGCACGACGCCGTCGACGAGCACGAAGTAGGGGGCACCCGGCGCCCGGTAGTCCGCCCACGCCTGCGAGGACATCACCACCGGGATCCCGTTCGGAGCGAGCGCACGGAGCTTGGCGGGACTCTCGCGGTCCGGGCCTCTGGTGACGATCACCGTCTGGACCGCCGGCGGCAGCCGCGGCTCGGCGAGCGTGTCCCAGAATCTCGCGCACGTGGAGCAGCCGCTGGTCAGGAACGCCAGCAACGTCGGGGTCGACCCGGCGCCGTCGAACGCGAGCGTGATCTGCTCGCCGGCGGGGGTCGGCCCACTGACGGCCGGCGCGGCGCGGTCGCCCTCGCCGCGGGCGCGGGACGGCGGCGGTCCGACCGGCGGCTCCGCATCCGACGCCGGCCCGAGCCGCCGGAGAATCTCGGCGTGACTGCGCAGCAGGCCTGCGACCAGCACGACCAGGACCACGAGCAGCAGCGTCTCGACCGATACGATCGCGACCATCAGGCGCCTCCACCGCCGGGCAGCTGACCGGCCAACCCCTCCAGGCAGGCGGCCTCGTGACTGCAGGTGTTGTCGTCGACCATCACGGTCCCGTTGCACGGCAGACCGGCGACCGTGGCCGGGTTCTGGCAGATCATCAGCCGGCATACGACCTCGGTCGTGCCGTGAATCTGCGTGTTGCATTGGCCGTAGCGGAAGCGGTTGCAGTCGATCCGGCGCTTGTTGCAATCGCCGTTGGCGCACTGGCAGCCGCCCGGGAACACGGTTCCGGGGATCCGGTTGCAGTCGAGGTAGTAACGGACGCCCTCGCGGGCACACAGACCGTGACCCCGGTACTGGGTGCACATCCACCACCCGGCGATGTAGGTCCCCGCCGGGCAGCGGTTGCTGCCCTGCTCGATCTCGCAGCAGAAGGCGCTGTAGCCATCGTTGCACGGGGCCTTCGGCTTGCAGTCGCCCGGTCCGATCACGGCCCAGGCGGTGGTCGGACGGATCAGATAGCGGATCGGTGCGACCGCGAACGCCGAGCCCGCCACGGCTGCGCGCGCGAGCGCACTGCGGCGCGACGTGCGCCGCTCCAGCACCGCGCCAACCGAGTTCACGATCCGTTCGGCGACGCTCATCTGGGACTCCAGGCGGTCCACGCGCGCGGCAGCTGCGTGTACGCGAGCACGATCGCGTAGGCCGCGCCGGCGGTGCCAATCGCGAGCACGGTCCCGGTCGAGGGTGAGTGCGCGAGCAGCGACCGCGGCGGCCACACGGCGGCGGCAAACGCGACCAGCGCGAGCGCGAGGCTCACGATCGCCTGCACGAGCGATGCCGGCGCGCCACCGTCACCGAAGCACCCACAGCTGAGGCGCGCCCGCGCGAGCAGCAGTGAGAGCCCCGCGAAGCCGCCGTACAGCCACGCGAGTGCGGCGATTCCGGGGACGGCCGGCGCCACCAGGCACCATCCGCCGAGCGCCAGCTCGAGCACCGCAAACGCTCTGACCGCCGAGCCGCGCACGGATATCCCGAGCGCGGTCAGGCTCGCCGCCGCGACCGTCGGTGAGCGCAGCTTCGCGAGCCCGGCGACGCACAGCACCAGTGCCGCGGCCGCCAACGGTGCTGCCAGCCCCTCACGCACCGGAAGGGGTTTCCCTGCTGTCGTCGGCGCGCTTCTCGAGGATCGTGGCGGCCGCGCTCGCGGGGTCGAGCTCGCGCGAGACGACCCTGTCGAGCAGCGCCTGCACCTCCGGATCGGCGCGCGCCGAGGCTTCCAGCTCCTGCCGCATGCGGAAGCTCGCGATCGCCAGCACCTCGCTCAGCAGGTGGCGGCGCCGACGTTCGGACAGCGTGCCCTCGGCGATGATGTAATCGCGGTGCTCGGTCAGCTTCTCCGCCAGCTGCTCGAGTCCGTCGCCGCGCACCGCCTCGGTGCGGACGATCGGCACCTGCCATCCCTCGTGGGGGCCGAGTGCTAGCACGCCCCTGATCTCTCTCACCATCGTGTCTGTGAGTGGGTGGTCTGCCTTGTTGACCACGATCACGTCGGGGATCTCCATGATCCCGGCCTTCAGAGCCTGGATTGAATCACCTGAGCCGGGCATCAGCACGAGCACGACCGTGTCGGCGTGATCGATCACGTCGACCTCGGCCTGTCCGACGCCGACGGTCTCGATCAGAACCAAGTCCCGCCCGGAGGCGTCCATCAGCAGCGCCGCCTGGAAGGCCGCCTCGCTGAGCCCGCCGAGCGCGCCGCGATTCGCCATCGAGCGTATGAACACGCCCGGATCGAGAAAGTGTTCGGTGAGGCGGATCCGGTCGCCCAGCAGGGCGCCGTGGGTAAACGGCGAGGAGGGGTCGATCGACAGCACTGCGACGGTCCGATCCCACTCGCGCTCGAGCTTCGCGAGCGCGCCGATCAAGGTCGACTTGCCGGACCCGGGGGCACCGGTGAACCCGACGATCGTGGCTCGGCCGGTGCTCGGATACACCTCGCGCACGAGCTCCCACCCCTCGGGACGGTCGTCCTCGACGAGCGAGATTCCGCGCGCGAGCGCCCGACGGTCGCCTGCCAACAGGCGTTGCGCGAGGGATTGCTGGTTGTCGTTCATCGAAGCGAGCAATCATGCCAAGCCGGCGGTGCGGCATTACGATTTGCCGCCGTGGCGACGCCGACGCTGCAGATCCCCGTCTCGGTTCCGGAGTTCGTGCGGGCGCCGCCGCCACCCCTCCATGGCGGCCCCCTGACGTTCCTGCGATTCGCGCGTGACCACCACATGTTGCGGCGCGGCTACGTGCCGCTGATCGCCCGCTGGCTGTGGCTGAAGCTTCGCTGGCGCGGCCGCCTGCGAACGGACGGGCTGTGCTTCGTGTGCCCGGGCGTGAAGTTCGAGATCGGCCGCAACGCGACCGTGACGCTCGGGCGCTGGTCGTGGCTCGGTCACGGCTGCAAGGTGCGTGCCCACGAGGGTCAGGTCTCGATCGGCGCCAAGTCCGTGCTCGGGCAGGAGTGCACGATCTCCGCCTACCAGAACATCTCGATCGGCCGCGAGTGCATCATCGCGGACCGCGCGATGATGATCGACTTCGATCACGGGATGGTCGAGGTCGAGCGGCCGATCCGCGAGCAGGGGATCTACAAGCGCGATGTCAAGATCGGCCACAACGTGTGGATCGGCTACGGCGCGTGCGTGCTGCGCGGGGTCCGGATCGGGAACAACTCGGTCGTCGGCACGAGTGCGGTCGTGACCTGCGACGTGCCCGAGAACACGATCGTCGGCGGGATTCCCGCGCGCGTCATCCGGCGTCGCAGGGCGCCGCGGACGTTCCGGTGGGGCTAGTACACGTGACCGCGGATCGAGGCCCGCTGAGCGGCCGGCGCCGGGATCAGGAGATCCAGCCGTGGAGCTCGGGGGCGAGGTTGCGCAGCTCGGGCTCGAGCACGGCCCGGGCCTGCGGCTGCGGACCCTCGCCGAGCGCCAGCGCCAGCATCTGTGCGTGGCGAGCGGCCCGCTCGCGCGGGTACTCGCCGGCGCGATCGGTGTAGGCCAGAAACGCCCAATCGCTCGCTTGCAGCGCCAGCAGCTCGCGCAGCGCGCGATCGCCCGGCTGCTCGCCCCCGGCGAGCGCCCTGACCTCGGCGGTCCGCGCCTGCCACGCCATACCGGCCACGACCGGCGCGCTCCAGGTGCGCAGATCGCCGCCCTCGCCCCAGCTCGAGGGCGGCAACTGGCTGGGAGCGGGGACCGGCTCGTGGGCGGCGAGCGCGTCGTCGAGCGTCGTCATCCGCAGATCCTGGCGAGCTGCTTCCGCGACCACCGCCGCCAGCCACCGCACCCCCTCGTACCAGTAGTGACCGAGCAACTCGGTGTCGAGCGCACAGACGCAGACGCCGCCGCGACTGACGCGGTCCTTGACGCGCGCCACGAACTCGCGGGCGTGAGCCGCGACCGCGGCGGCCGCCCGGTGCGGGTCATACGGGGAGCCGTCGTTGCTCCAGGCACGGTGATCACGCGGGGTGAGCCGGTGATAGTCGCGGTAGGGCGCGCTCGCGGGATAGCCGGTGTCACCCCACGCCAGCGAGATCGTCAACCGGTCGATCGGCCACAGGACGGGGCCGTCCTCGGTCACGAGCGGGCGCAGATGCCGCGGGTCGCCGAGCCCGAACAGACTCGTCAGCTCGACGCACACGGCGCGCGCGCCGGCCTCCTCGAGCACCGGGCCGAGCCATCCCGCATGGGCGCATTCCGGCAGCCAGAACCCGCCGTTCCACTCCCCGAACCGCCGCCGGTGCGCCGCGATCCCAGTCTGGACCTGGACCGCCGCCAAGGTCTCGCTGACGAGCAGCGGCAGCACCGCGTGGGTTGCGGACGATGTCCAGCCGGCGTGGGCGCCGAGCGCCGCCAGCAGGCCGTCGTCACGCTCGAGAAGCTCGAGCCGCGCGGCGGCGGCCGCATACTCGGCCGCCGAGCGCCCGATCTCGGTCGCGAGCTGGGGCTCGCCGGCCGACCGTAGGGCGACCGCGTCGAGCCGGTGGGACTCGGGTCGGATCTCCTTCAAGAATTTCAGGCACCGGGCCATCGCCCCCGGCGCCTCGAGCTGATCGCACAGCACCGGGGTCAGCGACAGCGTGATCGGGGCGGTGCCGAGCACGTCGAGGAGCGGCAGATAGCTGGTTGCGACCGCCTCCCACAGCCATTCCTCCCCGAACGGCCAGGTCCCGAAGCCCTTGGGGTTCAGCTCGTTCGCGGGGCGCGGCCACGGCGACCCACCCTCAACGTACGGCATGTGGGTGTGGAGCACGATCGCCAGCTCACCGGGGGATCCCATGTGTGGACCCTACCGCCGGCCAGGGTCGGTAGCGACGGGTCAGGGTCGGTAGCGCGGGTCAGGGTCGGCAGACCGCCAGGAAGTCGAGCGCCGCGTCCAACTGTGTGGGGCGCAGGACGAAGTCGCTGGTCGCGATCGCCGGCGTGAACCGGTCGTAGAACGGCTTCGTGATCCGCAGCCGCCGGTGCAACCCGTCCCAGCCGATGCGCAGCGCCAGCTCGTGGACGCGGAGCTTGCGGCTGTGGAACAGGCCCAGCAGCTCAACCTCGGCGAACACCTTTCGGCACAAATCTCGGAACTCGGCGGCCCGGTATTCGCGCAGGTGCCAGGGATTGGCCGATTTGATCGCTCCGCGGGGCGCGAGCGTGAGCACGTTTGGCGTCGACGCGTAGGCGACGCCGCCGGGCGCCAGCAGCGAGCGCACGTGCTCGAGCACCGCGACCGGGTCGAATACGTGCTCGATCGTCTGCAGGAACACGACCGCGTCGAACGTGCCCGGCTCCCCGAACGTCTCGACCAGGCCGCGCTGGAAGCGCAGCCCCTGGCGGCTGTAGCGCAACTGCGCGTGCTCATACGCCTCCGGGTTGGCGTCGACCCCGAGCACGTCGGTGGCGCCACGCGCGAGCACCTCGGACCCGTACCCCTCTCCGCAGGCGAGGTCGAGCACGCGCGCGCCGACGACCCGTGCCCCGATCCACTCGTACGCCGCCTGGTGGCGCCGGAACCAGTAGTTCTCGGCCGGCACGTCGGGGAGCGTGCGCTCTCCGGTCAGCTCGAGTGGCGGCACGCCCGGAGGCTGGTTCTGCTGAACATAGACGTTCACTGGCACCGGCCGGACAGGGTAATGTGCGCGCCGCCATGGTGGCGCTACCGACGCCGGACGAGATACGCGATGTCAACACGCGGTACCACGACGCGGCCGCGGCCGACTACGACGCCAAGTGGGGGATCGACTTCGGCGAGGTCGGACAGGCGCAGGTGCTCGGCAAGCTCCGCAAGCTGCTCGGTTCGGAGCTCGAGCGTGGCTATCAGCGCTCGCTCGAGATCGGCGCCGGAACGGGCTATTTCAGCCTCAATCTGCTCCAGGCCCGGATCGTCCGCGACGCCACCTGCACCGACATCTCGCCGGGCATGGTGACCACCCTCGGGGCCAACGCCCGCCGGCTCGGTCTGCAGGTCGAGACGCTGCGCGCCGACGCCGAATCGCTGCCGTTCCCGGACGAGAGCTACGACCTGGTGCTGGGACACGCCGTGCTCCACCACCTGCCGGATCTGGGGCGCGCATTCGCCGAGTTCCACCGCGTCCTGCGCCCCGGCGGCAGGATCGTGTTCGCCGGCGAGCCGTCCCGCGTCGGCGACCGTCTGGCGGCGTTGCCAAAGCGAGGGGCGGTGATGCTGGCCCCGGTGTGGCGCGCCGCGATACGCGCGGCCTCGGTCGAAGAAGGCCCGGAGCAGGGCGATCACGAACTGGAGCGGTACGTCGACATCCACGCGTTCGCCCCCCGCAACCTTGCGCTGCTCGCCCGCCGCGCGGGGTTCGCCGACGTGAAGGTCCGCGGCGAAGAGCTGGCGGCGAACTGGTTCGGCTGGTTCAACCGCGCGCTTGAGGCGACGGCGGAGCCGTCGAGCGTGCCGATGCGGTGGCGCCAGTACGCATTCAACGGCTATCTGCTGCTGCAACAGTTGGACGAGCACGTGCTCGAGCCGCACCTGCCGGCGGCGATCTTCTACAACCTCCTGATCACCGCGCGCAACGGGTAGCCCTCAGACCGGAGATCCGCGCTCCTACACTGCAGCGATGCCCGACAAGAACTTCCCCTTGTTCCCGCTCGGCATGGTCGCGCTACCCGGAGAGCTGATTCCGCTGCACATCTTCGAGGAGCGCTACAAGACGATGATGAACGAATGCATACGGGACGAGCGGGAGTTCGGGATCGTGTGGCTGTCGGACGAGGGCCTGCGAGAGATCGGTTGCGCGTGCGAAATCGAGCAGGTGCTGGAGCGGATGGAGGATGGCCGCATGAACCTGCTCGCGCGCGGCACCCGGCCGTTCCGCGTGCTCGAGCGACAGGGGGATCTCGCCTACCCGGCCGGCGTCGTCGAGTTCGTCGAGGATCGCAACGACACTGTCGACCCGGAGCTCGCCCGCGCAGCTCGTGAGGCCTACTCAGACCTCGTCAAGCGCGCGACCGACCGCGAGCCCGACCAGCAGGAGCTGGAGGGCATGAGCGCATACGCCCTGGCGGGAACGGTCGACTTCGGCATGGACGCCAAGCAGGGTCTGCTCGACCTGCGCTCCGAGAATGCCCGGCTGCGCCTGGTCGCACGGTTGTTCCGCGCCGCGATCAAGCGGCTCGAGCTGATCGACCGCGCTCAAGCCCGGGCGCGGTCGAACGGAAAGGTCAGACTCGGCTAGTACAGCGTCCCGGTGTTCTCGGCGGCGCGCAGGCGGCCTACGCGTTGTAGATCACCATCGCCGCCCCGAACACGAGGCAGTAGATGCCGAACGGGATCAGGTTGCCGTGCTTGAAGTAGCGCATCAGGAAGTGGACCGTGATCACGGCGGTGATCGCGGCCGCGACCGCGGCGATCACCGCGGCACCCCGGATCCCGTTGCCGTTGGGGCCGGTGAGGTCGCCGACCTTGAATATGCCCGCGGCGAGGATGATCGGCGTCGCCAGCAGGAAGCTGAACTTGGCCGCATCGCTGTTGTCGAGCCCTCGTGCCAGCCCGGTGGCCATCACGACGCCATCGCGGCTGATGCCGGCGATCAGCGCGGTCGCTTGGCCGGTGCCGATGACCGCGGCCTCGCGGTAATCGAGCGTCTCCAGCACTCGGCCGCCGTCGGCCTTCATCCCCTCGCGGCGGGCGAGCTCGCGCACCTCGGCCCGTTTTCGCAGGCGCTCGGCGCCGAGCAGGATCAGACCGTTGATCATCAGGAAGATCGCGGCAACCTCGGGCTTCGCCGTCGCCACTCGGAGCTGGTGCTCGAAGATCAGGCCCAGGATCCCGGCCGGAATGCTCGCGATCACGATCAGCCAGGCCAGACGCTCGGTCGGGGTCTCGACCCTGCGCTTGACGAGCGTGGCGAAGAACGCCTTGATGATCTCGACCCAATCGCGCCAGAAGTAGATCAACAGCCCGATCGCGCTGCCGACGTGCAGCATCACGATGAACGCAAGCCACGGCGACTCGGTCTGGGACTGCCAGGCGACGATGTTCGACCAGCCGAACAGGTTCGGGAACAGCACCGTGTGGCCGAGGCTCGAGACGGGGAACAGCTCCGAGATGCCCTGGAGCACGCCGAGCACGATCGCTTGAAATGGGGTGATCAGGCTGGAGCCGTGGTGCACGGTCACGGCGGAGGAGAGGAGCGGCACGATCGCTGACAGTAGCGGGCCGTCTAAACGTGAGCGTAACCACATGTTGCGGCTCGGACAGGAGCGGGCGCCCGCCGGGGAGGCGGGCGCCCACTGCTTCGCGGGCCTCGCGCGCTAGGCGCGCGCGGGCTCGTGCGCGACTCTGGGGGCTTCGCGCGCCGGCTCGTGCGCGACCCTCGGAAGCCAGCTGAGCCTCCGGGGCAGGTACCAGTTGGCCTCGCCGAGAAGCTTCATCACGGCCGGCAACAGGACCGCCCGGACGATCGTCGCGTCGACCAGGATCGCGACCGCGAGACCGATACCGAGCTGCTTGAACTCGAGCTGCCCGAGCGTCGCGAAGATCGCGAACACGGCCACCATCACGATCGCCGCGCTCGTGACTGGCCCGGCCGTCGACTTGATCCCGTGCGCGATCGCGTCGCCGGTCGCCATGCCCCGGTCGTAGCTCTCGCGGATCCGGCTGATGATGAACACGTGGTAGTCCATCGAGAGCCCGAACAGGACCACGAACAGGAACAGCGGCAACCATGATGTGATCGCGCCGGTCGACTTGAAATCGAGCAGACCCTGCGCCCAGGTGTGCTGGAACACGAGCACGAGCACGCCGTACGCGGCCCCGACCGACAGCAGGTTGAGCGCGATCGCCGTGATCGGCAGCACGAGCGACCGGAACGTGACCAGCAGCAGCAGGAACGCCATCGTCAGCACGAACGCGAACACGATCGGCGCGTGCGACTTCATCGAGTCGTTGAAGTCCTTCGATGAAGCGGTGACACCGGTCACCTGCGCGGTCACCCCGGGCAGCTTGCCGAGCGTCGACGGGATCACGTCCTGGCGCAGCGTGTCGAGCGCCCGGTTCGAGACCGCGTCGGTGCCGGCGCCGCTCAACGGCACTGACACCACGGCCACATCCTTCTCTGCGTTCACCTGCACATCAAACGGCTCGTGCATCTCGCCGCTTGCAAGCGCCGCGCGCTCGAGCGCATGGATCTGGCCCTGGACCTGGGGCGAGGTCACGTCGCCTGCCTGGACGACCACGTACGCCGGCATCGGGCCGCCCGGGAACGCGGCGTCGATCCGGTTGATCGTGTTCACGATCGGGAGTCCCTTCGGCAGACCCTGCAAACCGGGCAGCGATGTGTGCAGCCCAAAGGCTGGAACCGCGAGCGCAACCAGCACTCCTCCGGACACGATCGCCGATGCGAGCGGGCGGGCCAGCACGCGATCGACGATCGCGCCCCAGATCCGCGGCTCGCGGCCGAGCTCGCGATGACGCGCGACGAACGGGACGCGGCCCTTCATCACCCGATCGCCGAGCTTGGAGAGCAGTGCCGGCAGCACCGTCAGCGAGCCGATCACCGCGACCGCCACGACCAGGATCGTGCCGGTCGCCATCGACGCGAACGTCTTGTTGCCGGCCAGGTACATGCCCGCCATCGCGGCAATCACGGTCAGCCCCGAGATCATCACCGACCGGCCAGAGGTCGCGGCGGCCGCCCGCAGCGCGGCCTGATGGTCGCGCCCAGCAGCGCGCTCCTCGCGCTCGCGCCGCATGTAGAACAGCGAGTAGTCGACCCCGACCGCCATGCCGATCAGCAGCACGGTCTCCGACACGACCGGATCGACGGCGGCGAGGTGGCTCACGAGCGCAACCAGCCCGAGGGTCGCGCCGACGCCGGTGATCGCGAGCAGCACCGGGATGCCGGCCGCGACCAGCGCCCCGAACGCGACGAGCAGGATCAGCAGCGTGAGCGGCAGCGACAGCGTTCGCGCCTGGGCGAAATCGCTGTTGAAGGCGTCGTTGAGCGCCTTGGTGGAGCTGGCGTCGCCCGCCTGCGCGATCACCAGGCCAGGGTGTGTGCGCTGGGCGGCCGCGGTGGCGGCGAGCGATGGCCCGACGCGATTCGCCGCATTGTTCGAGCTGCCCGTGATCTGAAAGCCGACCAGCACCGAATGGCCGTCCGGCGAGACCTCGCCGCGGTTGGCCGCGAGGTACGGCGAGCGAATGTGCTCGACTGTGTTCAGCTTCGACAGCCGCGCGATCACGTCGCCGACCGCGGCCTTGAATGCCGGGTCTCCGGCCGTGAGCGTGCGGCTCTGCACCAGCACCTGCTCGTTCGCCGGCTGTGGGAACTTCGTGTACAGGACATGACTGGCGCGACCGGACTGGCCCACGCCTTCGTCGTTCTGGGGAATCTGCTTGGTGCCGGCCATCCCCCCAAGGACAACGGCCGCCACGACGAACGCGAGCCACCCGAGAATCGCGGCCCGTCGGTGCTCGGCGCTCCACCTCCCTGCGCGAGCGGCGAGATTGGTGCGTTGCATCTTTCGTACCTCCGCTTGCGAGCGTTTTTCGACTACCGCCGGAGAGTCCCAGCCGCGCGGCCTCGCGACGATGCGGGCTGCTGGCTTCTGATGGGGCGGTCAGCCACAGTCGGGGGTGCGGCTATCCGCACTGTGAACAGGGTAGGCGCGTCCGCAAAAATCGCCCTGTGGCGACAACGGTGTTGATCGTCGATGACCACCCGAGCTTCCGCTCCAGCGCACGCCGGGTACTGGAAGACGCGGGCTATGACGTGATCGGCGAGGCGCCCGACGGTGAATCTGGGCTGGCGGCGGCCAGATCGCTGCACCCCGCCGTGGTCCTGCTCGACGTCCAGCTGCCGGACCGCGACGGGTTCGAGATCGCCCTCGCGCTCACCAGCGAGGACGGCGCGCCCGCGGTCGTGATGACTTCCAGCCGCGACCCCGCCGAGCTCGCTGCGATGGTGGCGGACAGCGGCGCGCGTGGCTTCCTCGCCAAGGACGAGCTCTCCGGACCAGCGCTGGCCGCTTTGCTGGGAGTGACGTGAGCGGGCTCCGGCGCGCGCTGCTGGTGATCGCCGCCACCGCGCTGGTGATTGGGCTGATCACGATTCCGGTCGTCGTCGATAGCAACCATGCCGACGACCGCGGTCTGTTCCTCGCCTCGCAGCTGGTGATCGGCTGGTCGTTCGTCGGCACCGGCCTGTTCATGTGGTGGCGCCGGCCCGAGAATCGGCTGGGCCTGCTGATGACCGCAGTCGGGTTCACCTGGCTGCTGTGCGGGTTGTTGGCGTCCAACGACGGCTACCTGTTCTTCGTTGCCCAGCTGCTGGCGGCGCTCCCGTACGGGTTCCTTGTGCAGATGCTGCTCTCGTTCCCGGACGGGCGGTTGCACTCGCGGCTCGAGCGGGCCGTCGCCGCTGCCACCTGGTTCGAGGTCACGATCATGGAGTGGGCGCCGCTCGCGTTCTGGCAGTTTCCGCGGACGTCGCAGTGCGCCAGCTGCCCGAAGAACCCGTTGCTGGCATCGGATCAGATCCACATCGTGAACGCGATCAACAAGGCTCAAGCAGTGATCGCGGTGATCGTCCTGGTCGCCTTGATCGTCGCCATGGTCCGGCGCTGGCAGGCGCTGATGCCGACTCAGCGCCCCGCCCTGCGGCCGGTGATCTGGACCGGGGTGTTCGCGCTCGTCGTGCTGATCACGGCGCTGTCGGCGAAGCTCAGCGGCGCGACTTCGTCCGACTTCGCCACGCTGTACCTCGTCGGGCTGCTGCCGCTGGCCGCGGTTCCGTACGCCTTCCTCGCCGGCCTGATGCAGTCGCGGTTGACCCGCGCGGGTGCGGTCAGCGAGCTCGTCGCCCGGCTGAACGCCGCGCCGGAAGGCCGTCACAGCATCCGCGAGGTACTCGCCGACGCGTTCGGCGACCGGTCGCTGGTCCTCGCGTACTGGCTGCCCGAGCGCGGACACTACGTCGACGCCGATGGTCATCGCGTCGAGCTCGCCGCCGACTGCGAAGGGCGGACGTGGACGCCGGTCGAGCGAGACGGCGCACCGCTGGCAGCGATCATCCACGACGCCGCCCTCGCCGACGAGGCTCAGCTGCTCGAGGCGGCCGGCGCCGCCGCCGGGCTGGCACTGGAGAACGAACGTCTGCACGCCGAGCTCCGCGCCCGCGTCGACGAGCTCGAGCGCTCACGGCAGCGGATCATCGACGCCGGTCTGCGGGAGCGCCGCGCGCTGGAGCGAAACCTCCACGACGGTGCCCAGCAGCGACTGGTCGCGCTCGCCCTGAGCATGCGCCTGGCGCGCGACCGCATCGACCGTGACCCGGAGGGAGCCCGTATGCTGCTGGCGGAAGCGATGACCGAGCTCGAGTCGGCGACCGGCGAGCTGCGCGAGCTGGCGCGCGGGATCCACCCGGCGGTGCTGTCCGATCGCGGCCTGCCGGCAGCGCTGGCGGCGCTGGCGGGACGGGTGCGGGTCCCGGTCGAGGTCGTCGAGACGCCGTCCGAGCGGCTTCCGCCGGTGATCACCGAGCGCGCGGTCGAGAAGCACGTGACGAGCATCTTCGGAAAGCTCAACCTGCCCGCCACCCCCGACGACCACCGGCGCGTGCTGGCGGTGCTCGCGTTCCTCAGAGCCTGAGATCCCGTTGGAGCAGCGCTCTGGAGTGATACTCTGTCGCTCGATGACGTTGCCTGACACGCGCCGCCGGATCCTTGATGCGGCGCTGGCCTGCTTCCTCGAGGACGGCTACGAGCAGACCACGATCGCTCGCGTCCGCAAGCGCAGCGGGACCTCCAACGGCGCCCTCTTTCACCATTTCCCGACCAAGGAGGCGATCGCTGACGCGTTGTATGTCGAGTCGATCGCCTCGTTTCAGGAAGGGTTGTGGGAGCTCGTGCGCAGCCGTCCGCGATCGCTGCGCGCCGCCGTTCGTGGCGCGATCGCGCATCAGCTGAGATGGACCGAGGCGCACCCCGACCGCGCCCGGTTCGTGTACATGCGCGGGACGCTCGAGTGGGATGCCCCGGCAAGCGCCGAGGTCGCCGCGCTCAACCGTGGTCTCGCGGCGGCGATCCGGGATTGGATCGCGCCGCTGGTGGCGAGCGGCGAGATCCGCACCGGCTCGATGTTGTTGATCACGGCGATCGTCAGCGGCCCAACCCATGCGATCGTGCGGCGCTGGCTGGCGGGACAGCTGCCAGGACCACCCAGCTCCTACCTCGATCAGCTCGCCGACGCGGCGTGGGCGGGGCTGCGCGGGACCCCGGCCAAGAGCCGGTCGGCCCGTCGCGCGCCGGCGGAGATCGGCCGCGTGACGCTCGAGCTCGTCTCCGCGGACGGAGAAGTGCTCGCACGGGGACACGCGACGGCCGCGTTTTCAGAAGATCAACGGAGAGGAGCAGGTTTCGGATGAATTCGAACTACGAGACCCTGATCTGGGAGCAGTCCGGAGCGGTCGGACGTCTGACGCTGAATCGTCCCGAGAGCCTCAACGCCTGGACCGATCAGTTCGGACGGGAGCTGAAGCAGGTCATACAGCGCGAGGGGGCTGACGCGTCGGTGCGGGCGGTGCTCGTGACCGGCGCCGGGCGAGGCTTCTCCTCGGGCGCCGATCTGAAGTCCGGCTTCGAAGCCGCGGACGACGGGATGCCGGACATCCGGCGGGAGCTCCACGACATCTACCACCCGGCGATCGCCGGCATCGTCCGGCTGCCGAAGCCGGTAGTCGCGGCGATCAACGGTCCCGCCGCCGGGATCGGCTGCTCGCTGGCGCTCGCCTGCGATCTCGTGTTGGCCGCGGAGTCGGCCTTCTTCGGCCTGGCGTTCGTGAACGTCGGGCTGATGCCCGACGGTGGCTCCACCGCACTCGTCCCGCCCGCCGTCGGCAAGGCCCGCGCTTTCCAGATGGCGCTACTCGGCGAGCGAGTGCCCGCCCGGCAGGCGCTCGAGTGGGGCCTCGTCAACTGGGTGTATCCCGACGACCAGCTGATCGACGAGGCAAACGCTCTCGTCGAACGCCTCGCGGCGGGCCCGACCCGCTCCTACGCCAGCTCGAAGCGGGCCCTGAACACGTTCATTTACGGCGACCTCGACGCCCAGCTCGACCTCGAGGCCGACCTTCAGCACGCGCTCGGCCGCAGCCAGGACTTCTCCGAGGGCGTCGCAGCGTTCGTCGGCAAGCGGGCGCCGGCGTTCGCCGGCGGTTAGGTCGCGGGGCGACGCCGCGGCGCTCAGCCACTACCCTCCGACGCCACACACGCTCGCCGCCGCCAGCGTGAACTGCTCCGTCTGCGCCAGCTCCGAGTACTTGGCGCCGGCCGTGTCCGGGAACGTGAGCGTCCCGTCCTGGAGCGTGACCTTGTAGGAGTACACGCTGTTGGCGGGCACTGGGATCCGAAGGTTGGCCTTCGCGTCGTTGTCGAGATTCGTGGCCAGGTCGCGGGCCTGGAGCAGCAGCGGGTCGGGTAGGGGCTTGGTCTTGCCGCCGTTGCAGCGAATCGTGCCGGAGTCGTTGACCAGCATCGTCAGCGTTCCCGATGCACCGGTCCGGGTCAGCACGAACAGATCTGGGGCCTCGACGTCAAACCCGCAACCGGCAAGTCCGGCACAGAGCAGGATGGCTGCGCAGCGTCGCCACATGCGATCGATCACACGATGCCACGAGCCGGGCGCTCAGGGCCGCGGTTGGACGACGGTCGCGGCGCCGCCACGGCGTGGGTCCCCCCCGCCCCAGAAGCTGCCGGCCCGGTCGCGCTCGGCTGCCTGGACGCCGCCGAAGAACAGGTTGCGTTCACGAAAGTGGCCGATCGCGCGGCCGGCCGCCTCCAGCTCGCTGGTGTCGATCCCCGGCTCCGCGTAGACGACGCCGTCCTCGAAATGGACCCGCGGCGCCTGGACGGCGTCGCCGGCGCGCAGCCCGTCGTCGACCACGCGGAGGATCGTCTGCAGGATCGCCGAGCGGATCCGGTTGGAGCCGGCGCTGCCGAGCACGAGCTCCGGCTCGCCGCCGCGGAGCACGGCCGTCGGCGCCATCATGCTCGGAAGCCGGCGTCCGGGCGGGTGGCGATGGAACCCCAACGGATTCAGATCCTGCTCCCCGAGCATGTTGTTCAGATGGACACCGGTGCCGGGGACCACCTCGCCCGAGCAGGACCCGTTCGAGCAGGTGACCGAGCACGCCCAGCCGTCATGGTCGAGCACCGCGATGTGGGTGGTGTTGCCGAGCGGCCCGTCTCCCCCGAGGAACCGCTGCACGAATGCCGGGTCGTCGAGGCCGGCGAGGAATTCGGGCGTGCGCTGCGCCTGGGTCAGCTCCATCACCTCGACCACCCGCTCCAGGCCGGGCGGCCCGGGACCTGCGTCGAGCAGCGACAGCGCGTGCGCGATCAGGATCCCGCCGGCGGACGGCGGCGGGTTGGTCACCACCTGGCGACCGCGGTAGGAGGCGCGGACCGGCGCCCGATCGAGCACCGCGTAAGCAGCCAGATCGGGGGCGGTCAGGATCCCGCCGCGCTCTGATAGCCAGGCGACGATCGCCGTCGCGATGTCGCCGGTGTAGAACGGCGCCGCGCCCTCGTTTCCCAGTCGCTCGAGGGCATCCGCCAGCTCGGGCTGACGGAGCTTCTCTCCGGCCCGCAGCACCGTCCCGTGCGGCGCGAACAGCGCCGCTGCCTCCGGCGTCGCGGTCACGATGTCGGCGAGAATCTCGACCACGTATGCCTGCTGTGGGTTTAGCTCGACCCCGTCCCGGGCGAGCGCCGCGGCGGGCTTGACCAGCTCACTCAGGGGGATCCGTCCGAACCGGGTCGACGCCTCGCATAGACCCGCGGGAAGGCCGTACGCGCCGACCGACGCGGCGCCGATGTTGAACACCTGGATCGCGTCGCCGAACGAGACCGTGATCGGGATCAGCTGCGCGCGCTCTGCCGGAACGGCGCCGCGGCCGGGCGCCTCGACGAAGAAGTCGAGCAGCACGGGCGTCCCCCCGGGCTCGGCCACCAGCATGTAGCCGCCGGCGCCAAGGGCGGTGAGGAGTGGCTCGCACGCGAACGAGGCGAGCATCGCGCCGATCGCCGCGTCGACGGCGTTGCCACCTTCACGCAGCGCATCCGCGCCGGTCCGCGCGCTGAGCGGGTGACCGGCGGCGACGACGCCGAGCTGCTGCCCGGCCACGGCGCGGGTTATCTCCTCGGCATGAATTCCGGAACGTCCAGCTCCATCGGGGAGCTCGACGGGCGCTGCCGGGCCCGGCTGACGCGAGGCTCGCCTGCCGGCTCGCGTAGAGACGGGCGGCGCTCGACGCCGTTGCGATGCTGCTGGGACCCGGTGCGGTCGCGCTCCCCGCGGGGCGTGCGACCATCGCCGTAGCCGGTTGCGACGACGGTCACCCACACCTGGTCGTCGAGCTTGTCGTCGACCATTGCGCCGAAGATGATGTTAGCGTCCGGGTGGGCTGCCTCGGCGACCGTCTTCGCCGCTTCGTTGACCTCCCACAGCGACAGGTCACGCCCGCCCGTGATCGACAGCAGGATCGAGCGAGCGCCGTCCATGCTCGTCTCGAGCAGCGGCGAGGCGACGGCCTTCTCGGCCGCGTCGATCGCGCGACGCTCGCCGGCGCCCATCCCGATCCCCAGCAGCGCGCTGCCGGCGCCGGCCATGATCGTGCGCACGTCGGCGAAGTCGAGGTTGATCAGGCCGGGCAGCGTGACCAGGTCGGAGATCCCCTGCACTCCCTGGCGCAGCACGTCGTCGGCGACGCGGAACGCCTCGACCATCGAGGTGTTGCGGTCGAGCACCGTCAACAGGCGATTGTTCGGCACCACGATCAGCGTGTCGACCGTTTCCGCGAGCGCGGCGATGCCTTCCTCGGCCTGGTCGCGGCGCCGCGAGCCTTCGAACTGAAACGGACGGGTGACGATCCCGACGGTCAATGCCCCGAGCTCGCGCGCGATGTCCGCCACCACGGGAGCCGCGCCGGTTCCGGTGCCGCCGCCGGCGCCGGCGGCGATGAACACCAGATCCGACCCCCGCAGCAGCGCCTTGATCCGGTCGTGCTCCTCACGTGCGGCCTGACGGCCGAGGTCGGGATTCGAGCCGCTGCCCAGCCCGCGCGTGAGCGCCTCGCCGATGTGGAGCGTCTCGTGGGCGGCTGAGATCTGGAGCGACTGCAGATCGGTGTTGACCGCCAGGAACTCCACTCCCGCGATCTCGGCCTCGATCATCCGGTTTACGGCGTTGACGCCGGCGCCGCCGACGCCGACGACGCGCAGCACGGGCATCCCGATCGGGCGTGTCTTCGGCAACGCGGCGCTCGAGCGCTCGGGCCGCGCGTAGACGTCGGGCTCGGGGGGCGGCGGCGCGGGAGGCCCGTGGAGCTCGCCCGCGGCGCGCGCGGGCGCCGCCGGTTCCGGCTCCGGTTCTGGCTCGCGCGAGGGGCGATCGAGCACGTTCTCCGGGATGTCCGCCGAGAATGCCTGGCGCAGGCGCTCCTGCGGCGACGGGATGTACGGCTTGGGTTCGGGTGCCGGCTCGGAGCTCGGCTCGGGGTCAGACGCCGGCTCGGCCACCGGTGGGGCTTGCGCTGCGCGGGCCTCGGGCGACGGTTCGGCCTCAGGTGGCTGATTGCCGGCCGGCGCGTCCTCGGCGGTCTTGCGGAACAGGTCCGCGAGGGGTCCCTCGCGCATGCTCGCGCGCTTATTCGTGGGCATGAGAGAGGACCTCCTTAGCGAGCTGCCTGTAGGCGTGTGCGGCCACCCCGTCCGGATCGTACTTCAGCACCGACATGCCTTTCACGGGTGCCTCCGCAAAACGAACTGTTTTGCGGATTCGTGATGCAAACACCCGATCGCCGAAGTTCTCCTCGAGGAGCTCGATCGCCTCCTTGGCGTGCAGCGTCCGCGAGTCGACCAGCGTCGGCAAGATGCCCTCGATGCCCACGGTGGGATTCAGATTCTCGCGGACCATCGCCAGCGTGTTCTGCAGCTGGATCAGCCCGCGCATCGACAGATATTCGCACTGAACGGGGACGATCACCTTGTGCGCGGCGGTGAGCGCGTTGATCGTCAGCAGCCCGAGGCTTGGCGGCGTGTCGATGAAGATGAAGTCGTAGTCGCTCTCGACCTGCACCATCGCCTTCTGCAGCCGGCGCTCACGGCTGATCATCGTCGACATCGCGATCTCCGCGCCGGCGAGGTCGATCGACGCGCAGGCGACATCGATCTCTCGATCGCGAATCACCTGGCGGATCGCGATGTCGTGGACGAGGACGTCGTACATGGACTTTTCGAGCGAGTCGGGGTCGATCCCCTGCGACATCGTCAGGTTGCCCTGTGGATCCATGTCGACACACAGCACCCGATGGCCTTCCTCGGCGAAGGCCACGGCTAGGTTGAGCGTGGTCGTTGTCTTGGCGACGCCACCCTTCTGGTTGGCGAACGCGATCACCTTGGCGGTGGCCGTCACGGGAGGCTCCGATGGATCGGGGAAACTCATACGCGCCTGTATTCGCACCCCACCTTCGGAATCCTCCGAACCGCCGCCACGCAGCGGTCGGTGGCGAAAACGGGCAACGGGCGAGCGCCCTCGCCTCGCGCTCCCGGCGCGGCGGCGCAAACGCCCCCAGTATGTTCCGGAGTGGTGATTCCGCTGCTCGGCAAACGCTTGATCTTCGTCACCGGCAAGGGAGGCGTCGGAAAGTCGACGGTCGCGACCGCGCTCGGCCTGCTCGCCGCGCGGCACGGGCTGCGCACGATCGTCGCCGAGCTCGCCAGCCAGGACCAGGTCCAACGCGCCTTTGATCAGGATGGTGAGCACTTCAGGGAGGTCGAGCTCGCGCCGCGTCTGTTCACGATCTCGATCGATCCCCAGCACGCGATGGAGGAGTACCTGCGGATCAAGACGGGCGCGGTCGGCCACCTGCTGGCCTCGAGCAAGGTGTTCCACGCGTTCGCGATGGCGACGCCGGGAATGCGCGATCTGCTCAGCATCGGCAAGGTCTGGGAGCTGGCGCAGCTCCAGCGCCAGACGGGCGGCGCCGCCCCCTACGACATGGTCGTCGTTGACGCCCCGGCGACCGGCCACGGGGTCGGCCTGCTGAAGACGCCGAAGACCTTCGCCGACATCGCCCGCGTCGGCCCGATCGCACGCCAGGGCCGCAAGATCGCGGATACGATCGACGACTCCGAGTTCACCGGCGTGCTCGCGGTCACGACCGCCGAGGAGATGCCGGTCAACGAGACGCTGGCGCTGCGCGATGCGCTCGCCGCCGACCAGCTCGTCCTCGACGCCGTGATCGTCAACGCGATCTACCCGGGGCGGTTTGCGGACGAGGAGATCAAACAACTCGATCGAGCGCTCGAGCGCAGCGACTCGCCGCTCGCGCGCGCCGCGCTGCGGGCGGCGCTGTCAGAGCACGCCCGCGCGGCGATCCAGCGCGAGCAGCAGCAACGACTCCGCGAGCAACTGAGGACTGACCTGATCGAGCTGCCGTACCTGTTCGCCGATCAGCTCGGGCTTGCGGAGCTGGAACTGCTGGCGGACGCGCTCGAGGCGGGCCTTGCCGTCGCCCCCGCCGATCAGCTCGCCCGCTGACCGGGCCGGTTGGTCGGTGCGCTACCGCTCGTTCCTGGCGGTACCCGCGGGCGTGTGGTCCTCGTTCGCGCTCACCTCGGGTGTCACCGCGCTCGCGGCGCTGGTGGCGATTGCCGGCCGCGGCCGGATGCTCGCGGCGGCCTAGACTCGACCTCGTGAGCATCGCCGAACTCCTGGACGGCAAGCGCGTGTGCGTCTGCGGCGGCTCGGGCGGGGTCGGCAAGACGACCACCTCGGCCGCGATCGCGCTCGGGATGGCGGCCCGCGGCGCGCGGGTGGCGGTGGTCACGATCGATCCCGCCAAGCGGCTGGCAAACGCGCTCGGACTAGAGGAGCTGGAGAACGAGCCGCGCCGCGTCGAACCCAACCGGCTCGCGACCGCCGGCCTCGAGATCCGCGGCGAGCTGTGGGCGATGATGCTCGATTCCAAGCGCACCTTTGACGATCTAATCGACCGGATCGCTCCCGACGCGGGCCGGGCCGAGGAGATCAAGGCCAACCGGGTTTACAGCGAGCTTTCCAGCGCCGTCTCCGGATCGCAGGAGTTCACGGCGATCGCGAAGCTCTACGACCTCGATCGCGAGGGCGACTTCGACCTGCTCGTTCTCGACACGCCGCCGTCGCGCAACGCGCTCGACTTTCTCGATGCGCCGGGCCGCCTGACCTCGTTCCTCGAGGGCAGCGCGCTGAAGGCTTTCGTCCGCCCCACCGGGGTCGGCATGCGGGTGCTCGGACGCGGTGCCGCACCAGTATTCGCCGCCCTGCGCCGGGTCACCGGCGTCGACCTGCTGGCGGACCTGTCGACGTTCTTCATCCTGCTCGGGGACATGACCGATGACTTCAGCCTCCGGGCGACCCAGGTCGAGCAGATGCTCAGGGCGAACACGACTGCCTTCCTGCTGATCACCTCGGCTCAGCCGGAGTCGATCGAGGAGGCAAGCTGGTTTCACCGTACGCTCGAGGAGGGCGGGCTTCCGTTCGCCGGCGTCGTCGTCAACCGTGTCCATCACGACATGCTCGGCGACCGTGAGCCCGGCGACGTGGCGCCGGCGCTCGAGTCCGAGCTCGAGTCGGACCTCGCCCTGCGCGTTGCCAGGAACTTCCACGACTACCACGTGCTCGCGCGCCGGGACGAGCGCAACATCGATCGCTTCGCGACCGAGCTCGACGGTCGTCCCCTGCTGCTGGTCCCCCACTTCGATGACGACGTGCACGACGTCGAGGGCCTGCTGCGGATGCATCGGTATCTGTTCGCCTCGGACGGGGAGCGCGAGCGGATGATCGCGGACGTGATCGCCTAGAACGCTCCCCAGCTCCCGTCTGCCGCGGATCGCGTGCGACGACTTCGCCTCTACTGGGGCTCTGCGGCGGTCAGCAACACCGTCGGTTCGGTCTCGCTCCAGCTCTCCCAGGAGAGCAGGATCGGCTGCCACAGGTCCGACGACAGCGTGTCATCGGTATCCCCGGCGCTGACCATCCGGAGCCGCCCCTGGTGCAGCAGCTCCCAGACGGACTGCTCGGCGAGCGCGACCCGCTCGCTCACCCGCCTGCCAGGAAGGCTCTCGTCTGCCAGCGACAGGACGTCGGGGATGCCGAGCATCCGGGTCGTACAGAGCGACTCGATCTGGTGCTTGAGCCCGGCGACCGAGGTCCGTGGGGCGATCGCGTCGGCCATCATCCGCTCGGTGACGTCGACTCCGGACTTGGTCACGTTCGCCCAGCCGCGGTCCATCCCGATCTGGTCCGGACGGAGGTGCGGCCCCTCGTAGATCGTCAGACGTGCCTTTTCCGGCGAGAACCGGTGCTCGTCCAGCTCGAGCGTCTCCTGGCGCGCCCACGGGCCCACGAACCGTCGCTGAACCTCTTCCGCGGTCAGGTTGAACGCCCGCCCGATGTGCGGGAACTGGCGTAGCTCGACGTGGAACACGGGTGAAGCTTGGCAGCCTCGGAGGTGGTGACGGGTGGCACCGACGCAGAACGAGCGGGCACGAAGCCCGCTCGAAGCTGCGGTCGCGCTCCCCCTGACTTCATTGGAAGCCCCAGGACTTACGTGTTGAGCCTGGCGGCAAAACACTCCCGGCCCTGCATCGGACCGAGTAGGGAGCGGCCGTGAGTCAGCCTAGCGCGTGGCAGCGTTCGGTTGGCGTCTCGGTCACGCCGGTGCCGCGGCGGCCTCGGTCAGCATCTCATCCGCGAGCGAGCACACATCCGGGTCGAGGTGGCCGCACAGCGCGTCACGGAGGATCGCGCGCAGATGCTCTGCGATCTCGTCCACCAGCGCGCCGGCGCCGGTCTCGGTGGGCGCCAGTCCCGAGATCACGGCTCGCTCGAGCGCGATCGCCTGGGCGGTCCGTTCGGCGAGGGCGACGCGGTCCTTCGGCCGGGCGCAGATCACGGCGAGCCGCTGCGCCAGGCGGCCGCTGTTCGGACCCTCGGGCTCGAGCAGAGCCCGGAGCCCGAGCAGATAGTCGGTCAGCGCTTCGAACGGTGCGAGTCGCTCGCACCCCATCTCGAACCTTGCTAGCGCCCACGCCAGTTCGCCGGCCGTCGGCGAGCGACGCGCGACGAGGTTGCAGAACGCGCGCAGCTCGTCCTCGTGTGGGGACGAGATCAGGGTCACGAACCGCGGCCTGCCACTGCCTCCCAGGGGCACCGGTCGCCACGAGCCGCCGTCGGTGCGCGTCCACGCCATCGGACCGAGCGCGTAACCGCCGCGCTCGAACAGGCGCAGTGCCGTCAGCACGCGGCGAAAGCGAGCCCGCGCCATCGACACCGGCGGCCGCGTCGAGCGGTCCTGCGCGACCATCAACACGGCCAGCACGTTCGGATCCTCGCCATCGCCCCAGACCGCATCCGCCGGAGCGTCGGACAGCGACTCGCCGCGCACCAGCGACAGCCCGTCGCCGAGCGCGAGCTCGGTGGTGGAGTGATCGAGCGCGATGCCGAGCATCGGCGCGACCACCGTCGTGATGCAACGGCCCTCGTACAGAGAACGCTCGAGCTCCGCGTAGGCGAGCTCGAACCGTGCCGCGTCGAATCCGAACTCGCTGCGATCCGCGAACACCCGCCCGAGGAACAGGCGCATCGCGACGTCGGCGCGTTCGCGCATGTCCCCCGGGACCCGCGGCTCGCCGCGCTCGCGCAGGTACGCCTCGACACCCTCGAGTGAGGTCAGTGCGCGTGCCGCGGGGACGTAGGTTGGCAGCGCCGACAGGAGCCCGAGTCGCTCGCGAATGAACGATCCGGTGAGCGGCCGGTAGCAGTAAAGGGGTGCGCCGCCGCCGGGCTCCTCGACCAGCTCGAACGTGATCTCCGCACCGCCGGCTGTCTCGGCCGCGAGCTGGCCGCCGGCGTCGGCCGTGAACGCCTCCAGCAGCTGATGCAACGTGCTGTTGCGCATTGTGGCCGTTTCGTGCTGGGCGGGGACGATCCTGCTCGCGGCCGGCCCCTTGCAGGTCTCAGATGCCGCGCTCGAGTGCGAGCACCAGCAGCGCGACCGCGACCACGGCGGCGAACACAACGACGACGAGATTAGTCGCTAAAGCCACGCGCAGTGAGCGCACGCGCTCGGGCTCCACACCCGCCGGCGGCCGAGCAGGCGGCGTCTCCGCGACCGACGCCGCGAGCACGTCGGTCACATGCCGGTTGAGGCTGACATCCTCGCGCTGGGCGGCGCGCGCGAGCTGCTCGTGGAGCTCGCTTGGCATCCGGACGAGAAACCGCCCGCTGTGCGTTCCGGAGCCTTTGGCTTTGGCCGGCTCGCGACCCGGAAGCGGGATCTCGCGCCGCTGCGCGAGCGCCTCTGACAGCCACGCCTCCATCGCCGGCCGCAGTCGGCTGACCGCCTCGTCCGGGGTGCCGCCACGCGCCGTGCAACCCGACAACTCCTCGACCGTCGCGCTCCAGATCGGCTGATCGCCTGCGCGCTCCGATCTCACCGCGACGCGATACGGAAGCTCCAGATATTGCTCGAGCGTCCGATTCTCTTGCGAGCCCACAACGGGCGCGATTGTAGTGTCAGGGGATCCGGCGCCAGGCGGCCGTTCGCCGGCAGCCGATATCACTGTCTCGGAGGCGGTATCACCGCTCCCGGGGCTCGGCTCCCCGAGGTCTGCGCGCAGCTTTGCGAGCGCATCGCCGAGCAACCGGGAGACGTGCGCCTGGGAGATTCCGAGCTCGCGGGCGATCTGCCGCTCGGTCATGTCCGCGTGAAAGCGGAGGAACACGATCCGGCGCTGACGTTCGTCGAGCACGCGCACACTGCGCGCCAGCAGCAGACGATCATCGCTGCGCGCCAGCGGCTCGGACGACCCGGCCAGCTCGAGCGTGTCCTCGCCCGAGGAGATTGGGATCGACTCGCGCGCCCGATCGGCGTGGAGAATTTGTTGCACGTCGGGTTCGTCCGTGCCCAGCGCAGCCGCCAGCTCGCTGACCGTCGGCGAGCGCCCCAGAGTGGCGGTCAGCTCGGTGTGCCGTTTGCGAAGCTCGCCGGTCTGGCGCTGAACGCTGCGGGGGATGCGCAGCGATGAGGTCCGATCGCGCAGGTGGCGGCGGATTTCGCCTTCGATCTCAGCCGTCGCGAACGTCGCAAAGGCAACACCGCGGTCAGGATCAAACCGGTCGCTGGCCTTGATCAGCCCGATCGAGCCGACCTGGATGAGATCGTCGAGCGACTCGCCGCGACCGGCGTAGCGGTGCGCGACTGCCCGCACGAGCGCCAGGTGCGACTCGATCAGACGCTCCCGCTCGATGTTGGCGCCACGCGATTTAAAGCCCACTGCTGTTCCCTGCCCATCGTGCTCGCCTTGACCCGGTATCACGAGCGAAGCCCACGATACCAGAGCTCCGATCGATGCTTAAGCGGATCGGATAGGCACTCCCTGGGGACATTAGTGAGTAAGGAACGTAGTACTAATGACTCACGTACGCGCACATCCCCGTGCAGTACGCGTTCGTCGCTGTGGGCATTTTAGGGGGCTGGCAGTCGCTTTGGGCGTGGCCCCGCTCGCGGTGGTTGCGACGCTCGCGACGCCGGCTGCCGCAAGCACTCCCAGCGCACCTGTCAGCGCCGTCCAGGCTGACCTGAACACGGCCCAGCGCCTCGCCGGAGTCGCGATGGCCGCCGACCAGGCGCCGGCGGCAGCGCCGGTCGTACGGGCGACCGCGGCGGTCGCCACGTCCGGCGGGGCACAGGCGGCAGCGCCGGTCGTGCGGGCAGCCGCGGCGGTCGCCACGTCCGGCGGGGCACAGGCGGCCCCGTCCGTCGCGGCACCCGACCCGCAATCCGCTCCGGTCCGGGTTGTTGTCGCCCCTGCCGCTTCGTCGCCAGCTTCTCCCCCGCGGGATCAGCCGGTCGCGGCGATCAGCCGGGGACCGGCACCTTCCGGGACGCAGGTCGCCGCCGGCCCTCCGGCCGTGTCCCCGCAGCCGGCGGCGAGGCCGGCGCACGAACCGAAGCCTGCCGGCGCGCCACCCGCGGTCGTCTCCCCGCCTTCATCCGGTGGCATCGCGGCCACGCCACCGGCGGACGCGAATCTGACCACGGCGGACGCGCTGGCGCGCCAACTCGAAGCTGCCCTGGCAGGCGCACCGTCGCCGGTTGCGGTTCCGGGGGATCAGCCGAGCGGCGTAGCGTCGCTCGACCCAGCCTTGGAGAGCGTGATCGCACGACTGCAATCATCGCTGGGGCGGAATCCCGTCTCGTCGACGCTCCCCGGTCCGACCCAACCGGTCGCTGGCGCCCCCGAGGCGGCGGGACTGTCGACATCCCAAGCGCACCGGGGCGCCCCTGCCGTGCCCACCGGTTCACAGCCTGCGCTCGCCGCTCCGAGCGGCATCGATGCCGATCACAGCTTCGATACGGTCGGCCAGACGAGCTCCGCCGGCTGGTATCTCGGCGTGGGCGCGGATCGGGTCGGGCGCCCCGATATCGCCCCGGCCCGCGCTCAAGTGAAGGCCATCCACCGATCCGGGAGGCGATCGTCGGGCACCGTCCCGCCACCGGAGGTGGTGGCAGCCCTCGAGCCCCCGCCAGGCTCGCTTCCGTCGGGTGCACCAGCCGGTACGGCGAGTACCGCTGGCGGAGTTGGGGGAGCGGCCCTCGCGCTGCTCGCGGCGGCGGCGGCGCTGCTGTTGCCGACGCTCCTGCCGGGGCGACTGACTCTCGAGCTCTTCCCATGGCAATCGGCGCGGCTCGCGTCGCGACTCGAGCGTCCTGGCTGACGCTGGCGACTCCCTCCACCGATTGACGCCTTGCCCGGGCGGCCGTCGCCGGGCGAGACGAATCGTTCAAACAAGGAGAAACGAAGCCTCATGCGATCAAAATTGATTGCTGCGCTCGTCGCCGTCCTCGCACTGTCTGTGCCAGCGACCGCGATGGCGGACGGCAGTCAGGGAGGCAGCGCCGCGGGCGGTAACGGCCAGGCGCAGCAATCCTCACAGTGGTCGGCGACGCTCCAGGGCGCTGTCTCCGAGGCCAAGGCCTCGCAGAACGGCGTGAACTCAAATGCTCCGGCGAACACCGCTGGCGGCAACATCACAACTGGGAGCAATACCGCCACTCAGAACGACAGCAATTACGCCGACAGCAGCGCAAGCAACAAATCCAACACAGACCAGAACAACCATCAGAACCAGAACGTCGGCACGGGCTGCGGGTGCTCCCAGCCCCCGCCCCCGCCCTGCGGGTGTTCCCCGAAGTCAGGCTCCGGCGGGACTGGTGGCAACGGCCAGGGTCAGTACTCGAGCCAGGCCGCGCTGACCGGTCAGCTGGCGGCGTCAAAGGCGAAGGCCTATCAGAACGGCGTCAACAGCAACGATCCGGTCAACACTGCCGGCAAGAACATCACGACCGGCAATAATGCCGCCAACCAGAACGACAACAACAACGCCTACAGCAAGGCCAGTAACAAGTCCAACACCAAGCAGAACAACAACCAGAACCAGAACGTCGGAACGGACTGCGGCTGCAAACAGAAGTCCCCGCCACCACCGTGCGGGTGCTCCCCGAAATCCGACTCCGGCTCGATGTCCGGCTCGGACTACGGTAAGAGCCCCGGATGCGGGTGCGCGTCAAACGGCGGCAGTGGCGGCAACGGCCAGGCCCAGTGGTCGAGCCAGAGCGCGCTGACCGGTCAGCTGGCGAAGTCGAAAGCGAACGCCTATCAGAACGGCGTCAACAGCAACGACCCGGTCAACACCGCCGGCAAGAACATCACAACCGGAAACAACCAGGCCAACCAGAACGACAACAACAACGCCTACAGCAAGGCCAGTAACAAGTCCAACACCAAGCAGAACAACAACCAGAACCAGAACGTCGGAACGGACTGCGGCTGCAAACAGAAGTCCCCGCCACCACCGTGCGGGTGCTCGCCCAAGTCCGGCTACGGCTCGATGTCCGACCCATCTGGCTCCGGGCCGATGTCCAGCCCTGGCGACGGGAAGAGCTCCGGGTGCGGGTGCGGTTCGACCGGAGGGACTGGTGGCAACGGCCAGGGTCAGTACTCGAGCCAGGCCGCGCTGACCGGTCAGCTGGCGGCGTCAAAGGCGAAGGCCTATCAGAACGGCGTCAACAGCAACGACCCGGTCAACACTGCCGGCAAGAACATCACGACCGGCAATAATGCCGCCAACCAGAACAACAACAACACCGCCTACAGCAAGGCCAGCAACAAGTCCAATACCGACCAGAAGAATCATCAGAATCAGAACGTCGGAACGGACTGCGGCTGCAAACAGAAGTCCCCGCCACCAGCGTGCGGGTGCTCCCCGAAATCCGACTCCGGCTCGATGTCCGGCTCGGACTACGGTAAGAGCCCCGGATGCGGGTGCGGGCCAAACGGCGGCAGTGGCGGCAACGGCCAGGCCCAGTGGTCGAGCCAGAGCGCGCTCACCGGTCAACTAGCGAAGTCGAAGGCAAACGCCTATCAGAACGGCGTCAACAGCAACGATCCGGTCAACACTGCCGGCAAGAACATCACAACCGGGAACAACCAGGCCAACCAGAACGACAACAACAACGCCTACAGCAAGGCCAGTAATAAGTCCAACACCAAGCAGAACAACAACCAGAACCAGAACGTCGGCACGAGTTGCGGGTGCTCCCAGCCCCCGCCCCCGCCCTGCGGGTGCATGTCGATGGCCGGCCCCACCCCGTCGTCCACCTCGAACTACGGATCCAGTCCGGGGTGCGGGTGCGGTTCGAGCTACGGCGTCGGCGGCGATGGTCAGGGTCAGTTCTCGAGCCAGAGCGCGCTGACTGGACAGCTGGCGGCGTCCAAGGCGAACGCCTATCAGAACGGGGTCAATGCAAATGTCCCCGTGAACATCGCGGGCGGCGACGTCATGACCGGCAACAACAACGCGAGTCAGAACGACAACAACAACGCCTCTAGCAGCGCAACCAATAAGTCCAACACAATCCAGAACAACAACCAGGATCAGTCTGTGTCGGGCTCCAGCTGTCAGATCGGCTGTGGCGGCGACGGCCAGGCACAGATTTCAGGCCAGCAGGCCGCGACCCTGCAGGCAGCACTCTCAAAGGCTGACGCCACCCAGAACGGGGTCAATGCGAATGTCCCCGTGAACATCGCCGGCGGCAACATCACGTCCGGCAACAACACCGCCAGCCAGAACAACACGAATAACGCGGATAGCACCGCTACCAACACGTCGAATACGTACCAGAACAACAACCAGAATCAATCTGTGTCCGGCTCCAGCTGCGTTTTCGGCTGTGGCGGCAACGGCCAGGCACAGCTTTCCGATCAGCAGGCGTTGACGGCACAAGCAGCACTGTCCGCGGCCAGCGCCGACCAAAACGGGGTCAACGCCGATGTCCCCGTAAACATCGCCGGTGGCGACATCACCACTGGCGACAACAGTGCTCAACAGGGCAACGACAACGGCGCTGACAGCGGCTCAACCAACAAGGCCGGGACCGGTCAGATAGGGGGTCAGGGCCAGTCGAGCTGAGTTAGGAACTCGCTGCCAGCGACTCGCGCATGCGGGTCGCCCGGTGGCGGCCCGATGGACACGGGAACCCCGGCCGGCCGGCTTGCGCCGGTTGGCCGGGGCCACCGGGACGGAACGCTGATGCCGATGCGATCTTTCAACCACGCAAAGCTCGGACTTGTGGTCGCGGTCCTCTCGCTGCTCGGCTTGCCTGCTGGGGCAGGTGCCGATCAGGCCGTCCGGGGCGCCGCGACGGCGCCCGGGGCCGTCGCGGCAGTCGCGGACCAGGCAACGATGGGTGGGGCGGCGAGCCAGCCGAACGCCGGCTCGTCCGATACCGCTGCTCATCCTGGAGACGGCTCCCAGCCTACCGCCGCGGTTACGTCGGGCAATTCAGGCTCGAGCGAGACGGATGGTCCCCCTCCGACCACGGGCCAGGGCTCAACGCCGCCTGGCGGTCAGGCTGGCGGGAACGCAGATCCGAGTGGCCCCACCGACGGCGGGGCGGCGACCGGGAGCCCGTCTCAGAGCGCGCAGGCCGACGGTCAGACGACCCCTGGGAACACGGACCAGGGCACGCAGGCCGACGGCCAGACGACCCTTGGGAACACGGACCAGAACGCCCCGACCGACGGCCCGACGGTGTCCGGGGACGCCGGCCAGAGCGCATCGGCGATCCCGGCCGTAGCGGATGGCCCCGGCACCGGCGACTTCGGCCTCAGCACGCGGACGACGTCGGGGCGGGCGCGCCAATCCGGCAACGGCAACCAAGGGTTGGCCTCGCCACCGCCGTCCGCCGACGGCTCCCTCGCTGGAGAACCGAGCCCCGCGGCAGGCGAGTCGAGCTCGACCACGCAGTTGATCTGGCAACTGCAGACGTCAGGGTGCCTCATCTACTGCCAGGGTCTGACCCAAACTCAGACCGCAAGCCAGCAGAACACGACCGTTCAGACCCTGGAGGGCTTGCCGGTTGGCGCGGCGGGCTCAGTCAGCGGCGACGGGTTACAGACCGCCACGAGCACGACTCAGATCCAGGTCGGGTGCGTCGCCCACTGTTCCGGCACGACGACCGTAACCACGCAAGCGACGATTCCCGCTCTGATCGCTCAGACCGTGGAGCGACTGCTCGCTTCGCTCTTGCCTCCCGACATGGCCGATGCGCGGCCGACCCCGGCAGGCGTGCAGAGCACTGTCGACCAGACATCCTTGCAGACGCAGGATGGCCGGGGCTCGAGCGCCACGCAGAGCCAAGCCGCGACACAGAGCAGCATCACGATCCAGTCGGTCGATCTGGCCACTTCGTTGGCGTCCTCGCTTCAGGCGGCTCTAGGCTCGACCAGTTCGGCGCCGACGGCCGCCAGCCAGACCAGCCAAGGGATCTGGCAGGTTCAAATCGGCTGTCTCATCTTCTGCACCCAGACTCAGCAGCTCCAGCAAGCGCAGCAGTTGAACACAACGGTCGCGGTGATCGACCCGGGATCTGCGCCGGTCGATCAGACGGCCGCCTCAGTCGTCAGCTCGGTGAGCCAAGTGGTGTGGCAGGTCCAGGTCGGCTGTCTGCTGTGGTGCAACGACTCGACCGAACAACAGACCGCATCCAGCACCAGCACGCTCGACGTGATCGACGGGAACTCGGCCGCGCCCACCGCACCGAAGTCGAACGCCCCATCGAACGCGACCCCTCCGGCGGGGAACCAGAGCCGAGGCGCGAACCCGACCGCGCAGCCGAGCCAAGCCTCGGGCGCGGGCCCGACGACGCTGCCGGAGCCGACCGGCGGACCGGCGGGCTCCGGCGAGCAGCCGGCGCCGCAAGGTCCGAGCCGACGAAGTTGGTGGCGAGCAGCGGACGCGTCGCGAGCGGTCGCCCGTCCGGCTTCAGCCAAGGCGGGAGGCCGCTCGGGCTGGCCTCGGCCGGTCTCACCGCCGGGGCGGGGGTCCGAGGCGCCGTGGGGTCGCTCCTCGGACCGACGACCGCGATCCGCGCTCCCGGCAGCACCTCCGTCATGGTCACGGTGTCCACCACGACCGCGTCGCCGGCGGCAGCATTGGCGGGGATCGCTCCGACCGCGCCTCGGGGTTCGAGGCCGATCGAGCGGAGCTCGCGCACCGTCTTCATCGGAAACGCTGACCTCCCGCACCTCGGCGCGTTTCCGGTGCTCGCGGGGGCGCGCCGGGCGCGTGAGGCGGTCGCGACCGCAGACGGCGGGTTGTGGTCAGGCCCGGCCGTGATCGCGATCCTGGCGGTCATCGCGTCGCCCTCGCCGGTCTGGCGACCGCGCGCGTGGCGGAGCACTAATAAGGAGACGACTTGATGTTCAAGCTGATCATGACCCTGACCGTGGGGGCGGGTGCGCTGCTCGGCGCGGGCTCCCTGGCGGGCGCGGCGGGAGGCGGAGCGACCAGCCAACACCAGCCGCCTGCCCTGATCGCCGTGCTCGGACCCCCCGTCAGCGTCCCGGCCGGTAAGTTCGTCAAGGCGTTCGCGTACTGCCCGAAGGGCTACCTCGTGACCGGCGGCGGCGCGTACAGCGGCGCCGTCACCGAGATCGTCTCGAGTCCGACCCCTGATCTGCACGGCTGGTTCGTCGACGGCACCAACCACGACCGAGCCGGACGCACGTTCCAGCACCGTGCCGACGCCGTCTGCGTGCAGGCCAAGACCGCGACCGCGATTGCCACCGCGGCATCCGCCTCGCCAGTCGTCCGGCAGGCCGAAGCCGAGTTCGCCGCCAGCCACCCGGCGGCCGGAACAGCGGGCACCAGGTGAGGGCGAGCGGCTCGGCCGATGCACCGCCGCGGTTGATCCGTTGGTGGCAGTGCCGTATCGTGATAGGCAAGTTTTGGGACACCTGGAAGGGCGCCGTTGCGCACGATCAATCGATGGCAGCAACGGTCCGGGGGATCGGGGACGTGCGATGCCGATCCTGCGGCCGTTTCATTACCGGCCCGAATCGGCGGGGCACTGTCGCACGCCATGCGGTGGGTTGGGCTGGTTGCAGCGGTGTTGATGCTGGCGTTGATGTCGCCGGTCGCGGCCATTGCCGCCGGTGGCCCCTCGCCAGATCCATCACCGTCGGTAACTCCGAGTGCCATGGACGCCGTCCCGACGCCCGATGCCGTACCCGGGGCCCAGGTGGCGCCGTCGCAGCCCTCGGTTCCGTCGCCCCCGTCGCCAGCCGCCCTACAGCTGCCCTCGCAACCAACCGTTGCGGTCAACACATCGCCCCCCGCCTCGACCCCGAGCAGCCCGTCCGTGTCACCCAGTGCCTCGGGCCAGCTCGCCGTAGCCGCCCCGACGGCGAGCGTGGCGCCCCCAGTCCCAGCGATCAGGAACGGGACCGTTCAGGCGCCGGCGCCGGCGGTGGCCCACCGCAGCCGCGCACACGCCCGTATAAGCCCGACGACCAGGGGGATTTCTGCCAAGCGCGAGGCCGAGCTCGCCGCCAAACGCGCGGCCGCGGCGATCCTGCAAATCGCGGCTGCGGGCTCGTCGTTGGGCACCGCCATCAAGGCGTCCCTCACCAGATCCTCGACCCGTCGTGACGGGCTACTGTTGCTGGTCGGCTCCGTGTTCCTGGCGATTCTCGCCATAGCCGGCCTGGCACTTCGTCGTCAACTCCTCGGGCTGCGTGGGGAGTGGTGGGATGGGCCGGCGCCGTGAGCCTACCTTGGCGCACCGTGCTGATCGGGGTCGTGGTGGCCATGGTCTGGGTGGCCGCGGCGGCGGTGGCGCAGGCGGCGGGCCAGAACGCCGTCCGCGGAATGCGAGCCGCCCGGCGGGGCCTGTGTGACGATCTGCCGGCGACCGGATGGTGCACGACTCCCGATGACCGTGACGTGGCACCAAACGGGAGGACACACACAGGCGGCTGCCAAAGCCAGCACTACTCGCGAGAACACCAACCAGTATCCGTACTGGTGACGACGCTGCCAGCTCGGCCTACTGCGTTTATCGGCGTTCTGACGCGGGCAGCGCCTATACCGGGACTATCAGATATCCGCTCGAGATCGAGCTCTCGAACCCATCGGCGCAGCGGTCACCGGCCCGTCCGCCCTGACTTCCAACGGCTGGTACAACCATCCGCTCGGCGTTACTTCCGAGGGGTCCGCGTTCTCCGGCATCGCGTCTTGCACACCGCCACGACCTATGCCGGCCCGGACACGCTCGCTACGACGGTCAGCGGCAGTTGCACCGACAACGCTGGCAAGACGGCGGCCGCGAGCATTCTCGCTGCGGTACGATGCCACGCCACCGAACGTCACGCGCGCCGTGCCATCAAGGCCGCCGGACGACAATGGCTGGTACAACCATCCGGTCAGATTCACGTTCAACGGCACTGATCCGATCTCGGGCATTCAAAGTTGCTCAAGCCCACGTACGACGGTCCCGCCAGCGCGAGCGCCTCGGTGATCGGAATCTGCACCGACAAGGCCGGGAACGTCGGCACGATGGCGCTGCACCTGAAGTACGACGCCACTCCGCCGGCGCTCAGGCTGGCCGCCGCCCCCGGCGACGGAACCGTCGCCTTGAGCCTGGACGGACTCAGGACGTGGCTCCGATCAGCTCTGTCGGGATCTCGCGGAGCCCCGGTCTTGCACGGCGCTCGTCCGAGCACGTGTTGTATCGCGGCCTCGGTCCGAATCTTTCACGACGGCCGCGTGAGCAACGGCGTCAGCGTACCGCTACACGGTCACGGCGCAAGGGATCAGGCCGGCAACGTGACGGTGCGCACACTCGTGGTCACGCCCGGACCGCGGCTGCTCTCGCCGGCCGACGGCGCCCGCGTCACCGCGCCGCCGGTGCTGACTTGGACCCCAATCCGCGACGCGTCGTATTACAACGTCCAGCTGTATCGCGGGGCAGCAAGGTGCTAAGCGCGTGGCCGGCGGGCGCAAGCCTCCGCCTACGCGCTCGTGGCGGTTCGCCGGCCACCGATACCGGCTGAAGCCCGGCCGATATCAGTGGTACGTCTGGCCGGGCTACGGTCCCCGGTCTGCGGCGCGCTACGGTCCGTTGATCGGGTCGGCGATGTTCGTCGTCGGTGAGGGACTCGGCGCTGCGCGAGCCAGACCGGGTGTGCCGCGCGGAACGCCCCGGCCCGACTCGATCTCCTCGAGGTGAGCGACGTTCTCGACGTCGTCGGCGTCCGCGCTCGAGCGGCCCGCGAACCAGGCGTCGAGGATCTCCTCGAGCGCCGCCTGAGAGGTCAGTCGTAGGCTGAGCGCCAGCACGTTGGCGTCGTTCCAGCGGCGTGCGCCTTCGGCGGTGCTGGCGTCGCCGCACAGCGCCGCGCGGATTCCCGGCACCTTGTTCGCGGCGATCGACGCGCCGGTGCCGGTCCAGCAGGCGACGATTGCCTGCTCGGCGCGACCCTCGGCCACGTCCCGTGCCGCCCGCTCACTTGCCCATGCCCAGTCGGGCCGCTCGTCCTTGACGTAGGCACCGTGTAGCACGGGCTCATGGCCGCGGCGGCGCAGCTGTTCGGGAAGCGCTTCGGCGACGCCCGTCAACTCATCGGCCGCGACGGCGACTCGCATGCGCCCGGGTCAGGCTGCGGCGGTGGCGGGCTCGCGCTCGGGCGTCACGTCGGACTCGGACTGGCATCCCGCCAGCCACTCCAGCCCGTAAGCGCGCATGTCCTCGATCAGCGGCACGAGCGCCCGCCCCTTGTCGGTGAGGCAGTATTCGACGCGCGGCGGTACCTCGGGGAAGGTCTGGCGATCGACGATCCCCTCCTCCTCCAGCGCCCGCAGCCGCAGCGAAAGGGTGCGGGGGCTGATCCCGTGCAGAGAGCGCTCCAGCTCACAGAATCGCGAGCGGCCGTCAGCGAGGTCGCGGATCACCAGCAGCGTCCACTTGCCGCACACGATCTCGGCCGTGCGACAGACGGGACATGAATCATTTGAAGCCATCGCTTCACCGATTCTAGCGCAATGCTTCACGAACTGAAGCAAGCAAAAGGTCGTGTTTGCGCACGAGCCGGCTGGGGCTGGCCCAGCGTCTCGAGAGCGGCCCTACGCGACGTCGCGAAGCTTCTGCGCCTCGGCGAGCGACTGCAGCTTCTTGAGCGACTGATTCTCGATCTGGCGGATCCGCTCGCGGGTGACGTTGAACGTCCGGCCGACCTCGTCGAGCGTCCGCGGATGCTCGCCGCCGAGCCCGTACCGCAGCTCGAGCACGCGGCGCTCGCGGTAACTGAGATTCTCCAGCGCCTCGCGGAGCGCCTCCTTGGTCAGGATCTCGGCTGCCCGCTCGTACGGCGACTCGGCCCGCTCGTCGGCGATGAACTGGCCGAACTCGGACTCTTCCTCGTCGCCGACCGGCTTCTCCAGCGACACCGGCGCCTGGGCGGAGCGCTTGATCGACTCGACCTCCTCGGGCTCGATCCCCGTCACCTCGGCGATCTCCTCGGCGGTCGGCTCGCGGCCCAGCTCGGTTACGAGCTTGCGCTCGGCGCGCCCGATCTTGTTGAGCTTCTCGACCACGTGGACCGGGATGCGGATCGTCCGGGCCTTGTCAGCCAGGGCGCGGGCGATCGCCTGTCGGATCCACCAGGTCGCGTACGTGGAGAACTTGAACCCCTTGCGGTAGTCGAACTTCTCCGCCGCCCGCACGAGACCGAGCGTCCCCTCCTGGATCAGGTCGAGGAACGGCAGGCCCTGGTTGCGGTAGTTCTTGGCGATCGAGACGACGAGGCGGAGGTTCGACTCGACCATCTTCTGCTTGGCGTCGAGGTCGCCGCGCTCGATCCGCTTGGCGAGATCGACCTCCTCCTGGGCGGTCAGCAGGCGGACCTTGCCGATGTCCTTCAGGAACAGCTGAAGGGAATCGGTCGTCATGTCGGGCTTCAGGTCGAGCGCTGTCTTGGGCTTGCGGCGGCCACGCTTGTCGGGCGCGCGCTCAACCTCGGCAGCGGAGAGCGCCGGGTCGAGCTCCTCGACGAGCTCGATCTCCGCCCGCTCCAAGAAGCCGTGCAGCTCTTCGACGTCGGCCTCGTCCAGATCGAGCTCGGACACCGCGCCGGCGATCTCGGCATACGTCAGCACGCCGAGCTGTTGTCCGCGGTTCATCAGGCCCTTGATCTCTTCGAGTTCTTGCAGTTCCGCTACAGACATCTGGTTCCGTTTCCGTCGAACGTACCGGCCACTCGTCAGCTGCCGGCGCTAGGGATCAGATAGCGGGCGGCAGCCATCGAGGGCGCACACCCGCTACTCAAACATACAGAGGCAAGTATAGGCACTATATTTTCTGAAGTCAATTTGGGTGCCGACAGCCGCGCCCCAGCAAAGGCGCCTTTGGCACCAGCGCCGCACGGGTGGCGCTTATGTTCTTTACTTATACGCAGAACGGGGGGCGCAGTTTCAAGTTGCGGGCAACAAAAATCGCGCAAAACGCACGACCGGGGCATTTGGACACGTATCGGGTTGCTGAGATGGGGCCTTGAGCGACGACCTAGCCAAACTGCGCGATGATGTAAGGCCATGATGGATGACGAACGACAGGCCGAGGTCCTCGGCTCGCTCCCGCACCGGCGCCCGCAGCGGCGCAGCGAGAAGCGCGCAAGCGCGCGGTCCCAGCGCCCAGCTGACGCGCCGCCGGCGACGGCCGACGCAGAACCGGCCGTCGAGACCTCCGCCGCCCCGACCCAAGTTGAGGAACCCCAAGCCGCCGGCGCCGACCAGGCCGGCGCGGGCGAGTCTGCTGCCCCCGAGGGGGCGACCGCCACCGCAGCTAAGACTGGCCCCGCAGAGGCTTCGAGCCAGGCTCCTCCCACCGAGGACAGGACGGCGAGCAGCCGTCCCGCCGCCCCGCGCCGTCGCCCCGCAGGCGCCCCTTGGGCCGCGCCCGCCCCCACCCGCGCCGCCGGCGCTCGTGCCGCTCGGGGCGATCAGCTCCCCGATGCCGACGATCTGGACGCCCCGCCAAAACGCGAGCGCCTGGCCCAGCCGGCGCAACCGGAAGGGACTCCCGACGTTCCCCGCCGCCGCCGGCCGGCGCCAGCGTCCGGCATGGAGGTCGTCGGCACCGCGGTCCAGGCCGTCGCCGAATTGGCCGAGATCGGCCTCTCAGTCGGCGCGCGGGCGCTCCGTACGGCTGTGTCGCGCCTGCCGAGACCGTAGGCGTATCCGCAAAAGATTCTTTCTCTGCAGGGAATTTTGCGGGAGTCGTTAATCCAGGATCGACTTTCGTATACTTCCGCCCCTTCCAGCCGAGCGATCGTCCGTCCGCGGGCGGTCGGCGGGGGAACCACTTGCGGTCCGCAAGGTCCGCAGGGGCGAATCGGCCCCTTTAGGCCGTAGCGCTCACAAGGCGCGAGCCCGTCAGCTCACCCCGTAGGCAAACGCGAAGTGGGACGGACCAGACAACGTGAGTGCTCGCGCAAAGCTCTATGCCGCTTTAACGCTCCTGCTGAGCGGGACCGCGCTCGCGGTTCCGGCGCTCGGCCTCGCGGCCACGGGAGGCTCGGGACTTTCGCAGGCCAGCCCGTCCGCTCCGACCAGTACCGGCAGCGAGGCGAGCAGTCCGGGCTCGGTCGGGGTAGTCCAGCCCGGCAACGCGATCGTCACGGCGACCGGAAACGGGATCACGCTCGCGGCTCGGGCGTCGGCGACCCTCAACACAACGATGCGGTTCACCGGAAGCGTGCCGTCGACGGCAGCCGGCTCGAGCGTGGAGCTCGAACGCTTTGGAAACGAGACGCAGTGGCAGTGGTCATCCACGGCTCACGCGATCGTCGCCCCCGGGGGAGCGTTCACGATCGCCTGGCACACCAACCACATCGATCGCTTTCAGTTCCGGGTGGTGCTCCAGCGAGGCGGCAACGTCAGCGCCGCCTCAGCCTCACCGTCGCTGACCGCCACCGTATATCTGCCGGCCATTGCAACCTGGTACGGCGGCACCGGCATGAACGGATCCAGGACCGCGTGCGGCGAGGTACTCCGTGCGCGGACCTTCGGGGTCGCCCATCGATGGCTCAAGTGCGGCACGCTGGTGGCCTTCTACTACCAGGGAAAGACGATCACGGTGCCGGTGATCGACCGCGGCCCGTACGCGAACGGAGCCAGCTGGGACCTCACCGCGGCAACCGCGAAGGCGCTCGGCACATACAACATCGGCGTCGCCACGATCGACGCGGTGTCGTTGCCGCCGCAGCCGTAGCGGCGAGAACGCTGAAGCGCGTGAGTGTCCGTCCCGGGTAGCGCGCCTGTCGTCGCGGGTAGCGCCCCCGTCGTTCGGGGTAGCGCGCCCGTCGTTCCGGGAAGCGCGGCTATCGTGGCGGGTGGCGCGCCCGTCGTCGGCTTTCAGCCGCCGCCGACCGCGCTCTGGGCTGGGGAGGTCGGGGCGCAGGGGTGCGCCCGACCTCGGGGCAGAGGCGTCGCGCATCGCGCTCCTCTAGGGGTTCCACGAGGGTGGTCACGTGGCCGTCTCGCCTCCTTGCGGTCGCCAGCCACGCCTGCTCGAGGCGCGGAGACGCCACGAGACCCGAAAGACCTGCGCAAGTTCCCAAACCCGAGCGCGGATCGATCGTCTGGGAAACTCAGCACGGTAGTCATGCTCTGTTTCCCAAACCGCCGGCGCGGAAGCCGGTTTGGGAAGTTGAGCATGTTTTTTCGGCGTCTCCCCGACCCCGAGCGGGGCCCTCCGTCCTGACCGGGGGTCGGGCGCTCGCCAGCGCCCCTGGCCTCCCGAGCCACAGCCCGCACGGCGCCAGACGCCCGACGGCGCCGCGGGCAGCGCCCCCGTCGTTCGGGGTAGCGCGCACGTCGTTGCGGGAAGCGCGGCTATCGTGGCGGGTGGCGCGCCCGTCGTCGGCTTTCAGCCGCCGCCGACCGCGCTCTGGGCTGGGGAGGTCGGGGCGCAGGGTGCGCCCCGACCTCGGGGCAGAGGCGCCGCACACCGCGCTGATCCGAGGTCCCGCGGGGAGGGTCGCGGCGTGCGCGGGCGATCTCGCCTCCTCCCCATCACCCGCCACCACCTATCTGCCCCGCGGAGCCGCCATCCAGACCCGAAAAAACCTGCTCAAGTTCCCAATCCGATTCGCCACTCTCGGACTTGGGATCTTGAGCACGACAGTCATGCCCAATTTCCCAAACCGCCGGCGCGGAAGCCGGTTTGGGAAGTTGAGCATGTTTCTTGGGCGTCTCCCGACCCCGAGTGGGCCCTTCGGCCTGCCCGGAGGTCGGGCGCTCCCCAGCGCCCCGACCTCCCCAGCGCCCCGACCTCCCCAGCGCCCCGACCTTCCCAGCCCACAGCGCGGACGCGGCGGCCGTGACGCGCCGCCACTCCCCCGCGCCGCCAAACCCATCCGCCGTCTAGCTCTGATCCCCCGGCGGCTCGTCCCGATGCTCGACGCGATACACGGCGACGCCGCTCGCCGCGCCGGCGAACTTGGATTCCTCGGCGGCGTCGATCAGGGTGGCGGCGTCGGTACCGTCCTCGCCGAGCACGGCGTGCCCGACGTTGACGCGCATCGGGGCGCCGCGCCATGGTGGCGCGGCTTCGACGGCCGTGGCGATCCGCTCGCCGAGGGCGACCGCCTGCGCGCGTCCGCTGTCGCGCGCGATGATCCATGCCCGTGTGTCGCTTTCGCAGGCGATCACATCCTCGCCGCGCACGACGGTGCGGACTGCTGAGGTGAAGCGGCCGAAGGCGGCGCCCGCGTCGCGGGGGGACTCGATCGCCATCAGCCGGTCGGCGTCCTCGAGCTCCACAAGCAGCAGCGCCAGGCGTGAGCCCCCGGAGCGGGCGATCTCGTCCTCCAGCGCACTGACCCACAGCGCGCCCCCACCCTCAGCCAAACCCCCACCCGCCGCCAAACCCCCACCCGCTGCCACATCCCCACGGGCCGCCACATCCCCACCCTCAGCCAAAGCCCCAGCCCCACCCGCCGCCAAATCCCCGCCAGCGGGCACCTCGCCCCCACGCCGCGCCACGCGCGGCAGCTCAGGCCCGCGCAGCACCGCCCCGCGCACCGCCTCGCCGACCCAGGAGAGCCGCTGCGCGAGCTCAGCGATCTGATCCGCCTCGGCCCGGACGAGCTCGTCGCGCAGCGCGCTCCAGATCACAGCCAGCAACGCATCGACGGCGCGGGCTGAGCGCTCGGCCCCGCGCGCCCCGGCCAGTTCGCCGGCGCGCGCTGCCAGCGACTCGAGCTCGCCGCCCGGCTCGATCCGCGCCAGCTCGCGGTCGTCAGCCAGCGCGCGCACGATCGTCTCGCAGAGGCGTGGTCCCTCGTGGGCGAGCTCGCCGCCGAGGATCGCCGCCGATTCGCTCAGTGGCGCCTGCTCGACCAGGGCCAGCAACCACCCCTTCGTCAACTCCTCGCGGCGCGACAGGAGCGCGTCGAGCGGTGCGTCGGCCACCGGCCTCGCTCGCCGCCGACGCGGCGGACCGTCCTGCATGGCGAGCGTTTCTATCACGCGGCCCGGCGAGCAGGACAGAATGTACGTGTCATGGCGGCGATCACGATCATGCAGGCGCGCGAGCGGGTGCTGAAGACGGTGCGCCCCCTCGGTACGGACGAGATCGCCATCGAGGACGCGCTCGACAGGATCCTCGCGCAGGATGTCGCCGCGGTCGGAGACGTGCCGCCGTTTCCCTGCTCCGCGATGGACGGCTATGCGGTCAGGGCCGGCGCGGCCGGCCGGCAGCTGACAGTCGTCGGGGAGTCACGCGCGGGGACCCCCGCGCTGCGGCAGCTCACCGATGGGCAGGCGATCCGGATCTCGACCGGAGCCGCCATCCCGGATGGAGCGGAGGCGGTGATTCGCCAGGAGGACGTCGAAGGCGACGGCCGGACGATCCGGACGTTGACGGCGATCGACGAGGGCATGAACGTCCGCTACGCCGGCGAGGACATGCGCGACGGGACCGTCGTGCTCCCGGCAGGCGCGATGCTGGGCGCCGCCGAGCTCGGCGCCGTGGTCGCCGCCGGTGGCGCCGAGGTCGTCGTGGCGCGACGGCCGCGGGTCGCGGTTCTGTGCACCGGCGATGAGTTGCGCGCGCCCGGCGAGCCGCTGGGTCCGGGGGAGATTCACAACTCGAACGCCCCGATGCTCGTCAGCCTGGCGACCCGGAGTGGAGCGGTGACCCTACCCGTACAGCGCCTGCCCGATGACCCAGAGGCGACCGAGGCCGCGCTCGCATCGGCGCTTGCAGACGCGGACGTCGTGGTGGTCTCCGGCGGCGTGTCGGTCGGCCCCCACGACCACGTGAAACCGGCACTCGAGGCGCTCGGGGTCGAAGAGGTGTTCTGGCGAGTTGCGCTGCAGCCGGGCGGCCCGACGTGGTTCGGCGAGCGCGACGGACGGCTCGTGTTCGGGCTGCCCGGTAACCCGGTGTCTGCGTTCGTCACCTTCTCGCTGTTCGCGCGGCCGGCCCTGGCCGCGATGCAGGGGGCGAGGGCGGCCGGCCTGCTGGTCCGCGAGGCGCTGCTCGCGGAAGCCGTGCCCCGCAACCCGACGCGCGAGCAAGCGGTGCGGGTGCGGCTGGAACGCCGTGACGGAATGACGGTCGCGATCCCCAACGGTCCGCAGGGTTCGCACGTAATGAGCTCGCTGCTGGGCGCGGACGCACTCGCGTTCATTCCGCATGGAGAGGGCGAGCTCGCCGCCGGCAGCAAGGTCGCACTCGAGTTCCTGCCGGACTGAGCGCGTGTCCTTCGCCCCTGAGAGCAAACCGGCCAGAGGCGTGATTGTGGCGCCGATGGCGGCGTTGGCGCTGGCTCTGTCCGCGGTGGTCGCCGTTCGGCGGCGACGGCGGGCCAGGCTGCCGGCGCGGGCGATGATCGTCTCGCCCCGTCAATCCACGATCATGGCCCCGGACGGTTCGGTCCATTCCGTGCAGTCGGCCGAACTGCTGGTCCCGCAGAGCGAGATCGACCGGCTGTGGACCCCGTTCAACCTCGAGAACCTGGCGCGCACGTACTGGCGCTTTCTGTCGCGGGTCACGCTGGGACTGATCAAGGTCGTGTATGGCGAGGACGAGCGCTCGGTGACGCTGCTGGGCAAGCGGCTGACGTTGTTGCGATTCGAGGCGCCGGAGTACGAGTTCGCGGCAGACCGGGGTACGGTCCGGTGGCCGATCCGCGACGGGCTGCTGGTCGCTCGCGCCGGTCGTGGTTGCGGCTTCCTGGCGCTCGACGTGCGGCGCGAGCGGGAGCCGGACGAGCAGGGAGCGACGAAGATCTACATCCAGGTCGAGGTGGCGAATTTCTACCCCGCGATCGCCGCCGGGTTCAGCGTGCCGGCGTACAGCGCCACCCAATCCGTGCTCCACGTGCTCGTCACACACGCGTTCCTGCGCTCGCTGGCGGCGCTCAACCTGGCGGATTCAAGGGTCCGTCGCTTCTCGGATCAGCCGTAGCGGACGCCGGTCAGGGCACGCAGCTTGGTTCGGTCGTGTCGCGCCGAGACGCGGCGCACCGTCCCCGACCGCGAGCGCATCACGAGCGATTCGGTCGTCGCTCCGTGATCGCCCTGATAGCGCACGCCCTGCAGCACGTCGCCATCGGTGACTCCGGTGGCGGAGAAGAAGACGTCATTGCCCGAGACGAGGTCGTCGCAGGTCAGCACTCGCGTCAGGTCGTAACCCGCCTCGACGGCGGCGGTGCGCTCGGCGTCGTCCCGCGGCCACAGCCGTCCCAGCAGCTGCCCCCCGATCGATTTGATCGCGGCGGCGGAGATCACGCCCTCCGGCGTGCCGCCGATCCCCCACAGGACGTCGACGGGGGAGTTCTCGCTGACCGCGAGCATCGACGCCGACACGTCCCCGTCCATGATCAGCCGCACCCGCGCCCCGGCCTCGCGCACCTGGCGCATCGCGTCCTGGTGGCGCTCGCGGTCGAGCATCACCACCATCACGTCACGGATGTCGGTGCGCTTGCGTTGGGCGATCAGCTTCAGGGTCTCCGGCAGCGGCCGGTCGAGGTCGAGCAGATCGGCGATCTCGGGGCCACCGGCGAGCTTCTCCATGTAGACGCACGGCCCCGGATCGAACATCGTGCCACGCTCGGACAGCGCGATCACGGCGATCGCGCTGGGCATCCCCAGCGCCGTCAGCCGTGTGCCCTCGAGCGGATCGACCGCGATGTCGACCTGCGGTGGACTGCCGTCGCCGATCTGCTCGCCGTTGTAGAGCATCGGCGCGCGATCCTTCTCGCCCTCGCCGATCACGACCAGGCCGTCCATCGAAACGCTGTCGAGGACGTTGCGCATCGCGTCGACGGCTGCCTGGTCGGCGCCCTCCTTGTCACCTCGCCCAACCATCCGCGCGGCCGCCAGCGCGGCGGCCTCGGTGACACGAACGAGTTCCAGCGCCAGATTTCGATCCGGCCTATCGGTGCTCACCTAGCCAACACCTCCCCCAGGTCCCACTGCTCGCAGTGCATCGGCGCGCACACTAACCGGTTGACGCAGGCGATGCCCGGAGATCGTCGGCTAGATGCCGATGGTCGCGTGCTCTGGCCGTGCCGCGCCGCTGCGCACCGCCGCCTCCCGGACCGCGTCCGCGACGGCGTCATGGACCTTGCGATCAAGCGCCTTGGGCACCAGCTCGTCCTCGTCCGCCAGATCCGCGATCGCGAGTGCGGCGGCCAGCTTCATCTCGACGTTGATGCCCGGCGCCCCCGCCTGGAGCGCGCCACGGAAGATTCCCGGGTAGCCGAGCACGTTGTTGACGCTGCGGCCGTCGGCGGCGAACGCCGCGCCCGCGGCCCGGGCTACGTCGGGATCGATCTCCGGGTCGGGGTTCGACAGCGCCAGGATCACCTGTCCGGGGCGAATCATCGAGCGTGGTGCCCGCGCCCGCGCCTCCGGGAGCGGGTCGAACGCGATCACCCGTCCGACGCCGCCGTCGGCCATCAGCAACGCGGTCCCGAACCCGGCGGCGCCAAGTCCCAGCTGTCCGATCGTCGCGGTGCGCAGCTCGATCCCCGCGTGCCGGCAGGCGGTGATTGCGGCCGCGACGGTCACGACCGCGGTGCCGTGGACGTCGTCGTGCATCACCGGCACCGGCAGCGCCTCGATCAACCGCCGCTCGATTTCGAAGCACTCCGGCGTGGAGATCGCCTTGCCCTCCATCACCGGCATCGACGCCACGGGGCCGATGTTTCCGAGTCCGAGCACCCGAGTTCCATTGGTGCAGATCGCGACGCTGCGGGCGATCATCGTGTACCTGGCCGCGAGCTCCGGGCTCGCGGCGATCGTCGTGCACACCCCTGGCGACCCCGGGCGTGTACACGTCCCGCATCTCCTGGATCGTGCGCACCGGATGGATCGGGTCCATCTCGAGCTTGCCGCCCTCGTGGCGGATCAGCGCCCGGTCCTGGTGCCAGATCACGCCGACCCCATCGACCTTGCCGATCAGATCTGCGATCCGCTCCGCCTGAGCGAGGTCACGGACCTCGACGGTGATCTCGCGGACCGACTGCTCACGTCCGACCGAGACCGTGATCAGGTCACCGATCAGGCCCCCCGGCCTCGGCGATCGCGCTTGCGACCAACGCCAGCTGTCCGGTGCGATGAGGAATGCGGACACGGTAGGTGCAGTCGATCATCCTGGCGGAGCCGACTCTAGCTGCTAGGTTCGGCCACCGCGATGGAGTTCCAACGCCTGTTTCCCGATCGCACCCGGGTCGAACTGCCCGACGCGATGCAGGAACTGCGGGACGCGCCGGTTCCCGGCGATCGCCCACACGTGCTCGCCAACTTCGTCGCCAGCGTCGACGGCCGCGCCACCTTCCAGGGCCGCTCGGGCCAACTCGGGGACGACGGCGACCGCGCGGTCTTCAGCGGACTCAGAGGTGTCGTCGACGCCATACTCGTGGGGACCACGACGCTCCGGATCGAGCGCTACGGGCGGCTGATCCGCGATCCCGAGCGCCGGCTCCGGCGCCAGCAGCACGGCCTTGCTGCCGAACCGACCGCGTGCGTGATCAGCCGCAGCGGTGCGATCCCGACCGACATTCCCCTGTTCTCCGAGCCCGAGGCGAAGATCGTCGTGTTCACCACGACGGCGCCGAGCACGAGCGCTGTCGCCGCCGATTGCACGTTCGTCCGCGTTGAGCCCGGACAGCTGACGCTGGCGACAGCGCTACGCCGGCTTCGAGACGACTTCGGCATTCGCCTGTTGCTGTGCGAGGGCGGGCCGACGCTGTTCGGAGGTCTGCTCCGCGAGGGCCTGGTCGACGAGCTGTTCCTGACGCTCGCCGCCAAGCTCGTCGGCGGCGGCGATGGCCCGGCGATCTCGGGCGGCCCCGAGCTCAGCCAGCTACAGCAGCTCCGCCTGCGGTGGGTGCTCGAACGCGCCGATTCGCTGTACCTCCGATACGCCCTGCGAGACCCCGGATAGCGTCCTGCGCCACCCCGAGTTGGGCGAGAAGCGGGCGAGATCACCCGAGTTTCATTTCTGGTCAGGAGGGGGATGCGACAATGTCGGTGATGGGCAGGCGGATCGCAGCCCCGGCCGAGCTGACCGCAGGTGACGCAATCGACGCCCTGCAGGAGGCTCGAGCGAGGACGCTTGCGCTGGTGGCCTCGATTCCGGACGAGGATCTGGAGCGAGTCCATTCCGAGCTGATGAGCCCGCTGGTCTGGGATCTCGCGCACATCGCCGCGTTCGAGGACCTCTGGCTCGTGCATCGCTACGGTGGACGGCCGCTGCTGCACGAGGAGCTGACCGCGGTCTACGACGCGTTCGAGACGCCGCGCGCGCAGCGCGGCGATCTGCCGCTGCTAGGCCCCGCCGGCGCCCGCGAGTACCTCGAGCAGGTCCGCGAGCGGACGCTCGCGGTGATCGACGAGCGCGGCATCGGCGACGGGATCCTCCACGAGATGGTGCTGCGCCACGAGCAGCAGCACGACGAGACGATGCTGCAGACGATCCAGCTCGCGCGGCTCGACTATTACGTACCGGTCGGCGTCCGCGGGTCGGCGGAGCACCGGCGCGAGCCGCGCACCGGTCTGGAGCTGGTCGAGGTTCCCGCCGGCGAGTGCACGATCGGCGCGGCTCGGAACGGCCATTTCGCGTACGACAACGAGCGGCCCCGGCACCGCACCGACGTGCGCCGCTATCTGATCGGGCAGGTCCCGATCACCAACGCGAGCTACCTGACGTTCGTCGAGGGTGGCGGGTACGAGCGGCGCGAGTGGTGGAGCGACGAAGGCTGGCACTGGAAGGAGCAGTACGACATCACGAGACCGCTGGCGTGGACGGCCGACCATGCCGCGGAGTGGCGCCTCGGAGCTCTCGAGCCGCTCGACCCCGACAGGCCGGTCGTCCACATCTCCTGGTTCGAGGCCGACGCCTTCGCACGCGCGCACGGCGCCCGCCTTCCCACCGAGATCGAGTGGGAGAAAGCGGCGACCTGGGACCAGGAGATCGGCACCGCGCAGGCCAACCCATGGGGTTCCGACGCGGCAGCTCCCGGCCTGCACGCCAACGTCGATCACGTCGAGTGCGGACCGGCCACGGCCGGCGCCTACCCGGACGGCGCCTCCCCGTATGGCTGCCTGGGCATGGTCGGCGACGTGTGGGAGTGGACCGCGAGCTACTTCCGCGGCTACCCCGGGTTCGTCGCTCACCCCTACAAGGAGTACTCGGAGGTGTTCTTCGGGCCCAAGTACAAGGTCCTGCGTGGCGGTTCGTGGGCGACCCGAGCGCGCGTGATCACGCCGACGTTCCGTAACTGGGACTACCCCCAGCGACGGCAGATCTTCTCCGGACTGCGGATTGCAAAGGACGGTGAGCGATGAAGGCGCTGCTCGACAGTGACGCGATCAGGATCGAATCGTGGTTGTCAGAGGCGGAGGAGCGGTGCCTTGCCAACGACGTGCTCGACGGCCTGACGCGGCCATTCAAAGAGCTGCCGCCAAAGCACTTCTACGACGCCCGCGGCTCGGAGCTGTTCGAGCAGATCTGCGAGCTGCCGGAGTACTACCCGACGCGGACCGAGCGGCAGATCCTGGAACGGCGCGCGGGCGAGATCGTCGGTCGCACCGGCGCCGGCGAGCTGGTCGAGCTCGGCTCCGGCTCAGCCGGGAAAGCGACGATCCTGCTCGCGGCGATGGCGAGCGCCGGCACGTTGCGGCGTTACGTGCCGCTCGACGTCTCCGAGCAGACGGTTCGCGACGCGGCCGAGCAGCTCGTGTCCCAGTACGACGGCCTGCGCGTCCACGGCGTGATCGGCGACTTCGAGCGCCACCTGGAGCAGGTTCCCGAGCCCGACGGCGTGCCGCGCCTGGTGGCATTGCTCGGCGGCACGATCGGCAACTTCCCGCCCGGTACCCGCCGGGGGTTGCTACGCAAGATTTCGGCCCTGCTCGGGCCCGAGGACCGGTTGCTGCTCGGCACCGACCTGGTCAAGGATCCAGCTGCGATCGAGGCCGCCTACGACGATCCGCAGGGGGTCACGGCCGAGTTCAACCGCAACGTCCTACATGTGATCAACCGCGAGCTCGACGGCGACTTCACGCCGGACGCGTTCGACCATATCGCGTTCTTCGATCGCCGGCACGAGTGGGTTGAGATGCGACTGCGCTCGCGCCGTCCGTGCTCGGTGCTGATCGCCGACCTCGGGCTGCGGGTCGAGTTCGCGGCCGGCGAGGAGCTCCGGACCGAGATCAGCGCCAAGTTCACGCAGCCGCGGCTCGAGGCCGACTACGCCGCCGCGGGGCTGGCGCTCGAGCAGTGGCTGACCGATGACGACGGCCTGTTCGCGCTGTCGCTGGCACGGCGGGCGTAGCCCGCCCGCAGCCTACTTGCGCACGCCGACCTTCCCGAACGCGAATCGCAGCCCGCTGCAGTTGATGCACGCGACGCAGCCGACGCATCCGCGGCACCCGACGCAGGCCACGCACGCGACGCACCCGGCGGTCGCCACCGACAGCAAGATCAGCGCCGAGCCAGAGGTCGCGACGCTGAGCAATGTGCCGGCACTTCCCGCCGTGGCGGCGCTGCCGAGCGTCGCGGCGCTGCCGGCGGTCGCGGCGCTGCCGAGCGTGGCGGCGCTGCCGGCGGTCGCGACGCTCGCGCGGGTCCCGGCGCTGAAGATCGTGCCGAGGCTGTCACGGGTGGCGATGCTGTAGAGCGGATCGGTCATGGGCCGCCGTCTGGACAGTAGGGTTCCGCGGCATGCAAATCAACGGCAGCGGCGCGCTCGTCGCCGGCGGCGCCCAGGGTTGGGCGAAGCAACCGCCCGGCGGCTGCACGCCGACGGCGCCCATGTCGTGATCGCCGACCTCGAGGAGGAGGAAAGCGAGCGGCTCGTCGCCGACCTCGGCGAGCGGGCCGCCTTCACGCGGGTCGACGTGACCGACAGCGCAGCCCTCGACGCGGCGGTTCAGGCCGCGGCCGCGGCGCCCGCTGGGCTGCGGATCTCGGTCTGCTGCGCGGGGATCGGATGGGCCGAGCCGGTCGCGGGCCGGCGCGCGCCTTCTCTTCCGACATGACCAGTACCGCGGCGGCGGCGTCGTTGAGCGGGCAGGAGTTCCCGGCGGTCACGGTGCCGTCCGGCTTGAACGACTTGAACGCAGGCTTCAGCTGCGAGAGCACCTCGACCGTCGTCCCCGGGCGCGGTCCTTCATCCCGGCCGACGACCGTCTCCGGCATGTCGATCTCGTTCCCTTCCTTGTCGACATCCTTGTGCGCGGCGACCGTCACCGGCACGACCTCCGGATCGAAGTGGCCGGAGTCGCGGGCGTCGACCGCGCGGCTCTGCGAGATTGCCGCCCACTCGTCCTGGGACTCGCGGCTGACGTTGCAGCGCTCGGCGACGTTCTCGGCAGTCATGCCCATCGGGATGTAGACGTCGTAGAGCCCGCCGTTCGAGCCGCTCAGCTGCGGATGCTTGGCCTCCTCCATCATCCCCGCCCCGAGCCCGGCGCGGGATACGGCCTCGACGCCGGCGGCGATGTACTGGTCGCCCTCTCCGGCCTTGATCGCGTGCGAGGCCATCCGGATCGTCAGCAGCAGCGACGAGGCGCAGACGAGCCCTTGAAGGCGCGCCCGATCGGCGTGCGGATGGCGTCGACGATCACTGCGTCTGGCATCTGCGAGGGGCTCCTGGTTGGTGGTTGGAAATCAGAGGCCCAGCCCGCGCACGCCCTTCTCGCCCCACCCGAGGTGGTGGGCGAGCTCGTGTCGCACGGTGCGGGTCACCTGCGCCTTGAGCTGGTCCGGATCGTCCCCGAAGTCGCGCACGAGTGTGTCGCGGAAGATCACGATCCGGTCGTGGAAGTAGTCGCGCGCCACCGTATCGCCTTCGTAGAGGCCGTATGCGCGCCGCCGGCGGCCGCCGTCGGAGACGACGATCGCGACGTGCTCGAGCGCGCGGTGGAACTCGAGCGGCAGCTCGTCCACCGCCGCGCGGACAAGCGCCTTGAAGTCCTCTTCGTTGTGGGGGTCGATCGCGGGCTCGTCATCGTCGTCGCTCTCGTACTCCTCGGTGTCGCCCCACGAGTCCTGCGCCGCGAGGCGCTCGGCGCGCTCGACGAGCGCCTCGAAGTCCTCCTCGGACTCCGGGTCGCGCCAGTTCGCCAGCCGGATCATGACCAGCAGCGCCGCTCCGCCGATCACCACCGCGCCGGCGCCGAACACGGCCACACCCTGCAGCAGGCGGACCGGGAACGAGCTGCTGAAGCCCGCGACCAGGCTGACCGCGCCGAGGCCGACGGTCAACGCCGCGAGCGCCGAGAACAGGATCCGGCGGGGGGTTGGCGGCGTTCCAGACATCGTCCTATCGCGGCTCGCGAAGATCGAGATCCGGCTGCGGGATCGTGTAAAAATCGGCCAGAGCTGACATACCCAAACGGGATGCTACGGGACTCGACAGGATGCGTTGGGGAGCTTGATGCGAGCAACGATAGGTAAGCGTCGCCTGAACCGGGCGGTGTGGCCCGTGGTGGTGGCCGGGTGGTTCGGGACGGCGGCCGCGGGCGCGGCAACGTTGAAGATCACGGCCCCGCAGCGCCTGCTCACCGGGCAGCTGTTCGAGCTCAGGACGACCGGCACGTTCAAGCGCAAGGAGCTGACGGGAACCGCGTTCTTCATCGCGTTCATCCAGCCGAATTGGAACGCGTGCCAGCGGACGGCGCAGCGCGAGAAGAGCTTCCCGTCGTCCGTCATGTACTACCACGGCTCCGAGAAGCACTCCCCGTTCACCGAGGTCAAGACGTTCACCGCCGGAGGAACCGGGGACCGGCGCGTGTGCGCGTACCTGTACGGCCGGTACATCCTCCCGCGGGACACGAGCAAACCGATCGCGACCGCGACCTCGAGGTACCAGACGGCCGCGCCGTAGCGGGGGGCGCGCGCTACAACCCGGACGGGTGGCGCACGATGTAGTCCCCGCCGTCGGCGAGGTTGCCGGTCGGATTGCTACGCCACCTCGGCCCGGTGCCCGCTGGTATGTTCGGCCCGCCGAAGTCGGCGGTGTCGAACGCGATCCCCGCGACCACGACCCATGTATGGGCCGCGTCGGCGTAGATCGTGATCCACTTGCCCGGACCGGGGCTTCCGTATGACTCGAGCTCGGTCGAGTCTTCTGGCGAGGAGAGCAGGTTGCCACCGTGCAGCGCATAGCTGACCGCGCCGGAGCAGTCGTAGCCGTCGTCGTTCCAGGTCGCGTGTCCGCCGGCGTAGATGTACGGCTTGTCGATGATCTTGTTGGCGGCGGCGATCACGGCCTTGACCACCGGCGGCGCATTCGACGGAGCAGTCGCCGTCCCGTTGGAGTTGATGCGGGCCTTACCCGCCGGCGCGCTCGTCGCGTCGACCGCGACCACCGCGCGCAGCTTCAGCTCGACGGGGATCGTCACGACCCCGTTGGCGGTCTCGCCTTCCGACTTCTGGAACTCGATCACGCTCTGCTTCGTCATCGGGCCGAAGTCTCCGTCAACCGCGGTCGGGAATCCGGCCAGCGTCAGGTATCCCTGCAAGACGCGCACGTCGTGACCCTTCATCCCCTCCCTCAGCACGCGGTCACCCAGGTGCTGGGACGAGCCCTGTGTGCTCGAGGCCGTGGTCGTGGAGCTCCTGGTGGTCTTGGATGACGAGCTCGTGGTCTTCGACGATGAGCTCGTGCCGGTGGAGGAGCTGGATGAGCTCGACCCCCCGGCGACGCCGGCGCCGCCGCTGCCGCCGGCAAGTGCCGGGGCGCTCGCGACGCCCATCGCAGCCACCAATGCGACGGCCGTTGAACAGACGGTACGTCGAAGTCCCGGGTGCGACACAGCCAACCCCTCTCTTTCGTGTGCCTACGGGGTTAGCTGTCGGGCTCGCGCTGAAAGAGTCGCGCTACGCCGGTGTCCGGCGATTCGCCCCGAGCGCCGCAGTGGCGCTCATGGGTTCCCCGTTCCCCGGACGACGTATCGGCCGGGGATTCGGCTGGGTCATCTTCGGCCGCGCAGCCTACATCAACCGCAAGATCAATGTCACGGCCGGTGTTATGACGCCTAGGGTCGCGATGATTTCCGGCGCCCGCGCCGGTCTGAATGGAGATGCCGATACCCCCGCCCACGCTCGCGTTTTCGATCAGCGGGCCGCTTCAGCGTGCGGATCTGGAGGATCTCTACGACCGCGTCAGTCGGCTGCTGGAGGGCAGCGCGGGGAGGATTGTCGGATGCAACCTCGACGGCGCCGTCGCCGATGCGGTGACGGTCGAGGCGCTGGCGCGGCTGGGCTCGCTGCGCGCCGGCACGGATGTCGCGTCACGCTGCGCGGAGCCTCGGTCGAGCTGCGTCAGCTGCTCGAGTTCTCGGGGCTGTGGCCGGTGCTCGGGGGGTGAGCCGCGGCGCTTAGCGCTCGAGCCGCGGAGGCACGGCACCAGCCGAGAGCCGCGACACCCGATCCCGGGCCCGAGCCACCATGCGAAGATGTCCTCGCGCCCCTTCAGTCACATGTCGTAGGGCGGCATCGACTGGATCGCGTCCTCCCGGATCAGCACCGTCAGCGCGTCGATGTCGTAGGCCTGGAAAAGCATCGACGGCGAGCTAGCCTGTGATCGGTGGAGACCAGCACCGACTATACCCCCAGCCAGGTCGCCGAGCTGCACACCGCCGGCGAGGTACAGCTGATCGACGTCCGCCAGCCGCACGAGTACGAGGCCGGACACATCGCCGGCGCCGCGCTGATCGAGCTCGGCCGGCTCGCGGCGCAGGCCGAGACGATCGACCGCGACCGGCCGCTCGTGTTCTACTGCCGCAGCGGCGCCCGTTCGGCGATGGCGACCGAGGCGTTCCGCGGCGCCGGCTACGACGCGCACAATATGGCCGGCGGGATGCTGGACTGGGAGGCGGCGGGACTGCCGCTCGCGCCGGCTGACGGGTACGTCGCCGGCGGCTGAGCCGCCCGACGACCGTCGACGGGGCCGCCGGATCGGAAGGCGGCCCCGTCCTTCGGCGAGGGCATCGCGTCGGGGACACGACGCACGCGGACGTGACCCTCGCGTGTTCCTCCGGGGGCGCGGAAGTTCGAGTGATGAAACGGGTCTTGCTTGCCGAGGTTGGTTGGTTGGCCACGGCGCCCACACAAATTCACGATCCGCGCCGGCCCGATCAGGCGACGGTCCACGTGTCGCCGCCGAGTAGCAGCTCCCCGAGCTCGGCATCCGACGGGGGCTCGGGCGCCACCTCTTCCCCGCGCCCGTAGACGGGCCGCGAGACCGAGCGAAAGACGCCGATCGGCGTCGGGCCGGTCGGGTCCTCGGCCAGCCGGGCGAGCGAGAACGCAAGCCCCGGATCCGTCCGGCGCGGGTCGTGGACGATCAGCGAGTCCTCGCCGGCGCTGGCGACATCGACGATCTCCAGTCCGCCGTCGGCTGCCCGGGCGACGCCGCGCTCGCCGTCGGCGCCGAAGCGGATCGGCTGCCCCGACTCGAGCCGGATCTGGTTTGCATCCTTGACGTCCTTCTCGGTCAGGGCCGAGAACGCGCCGTCGTTGAACACCGGGCAGTTCTGGTAGATCTCGACCAGGGCCGCGCCGTCATGGGCGGCGGCCGCCCGGAGCACCGCCGTGAGGTGCTGGCGATCGCGGTCGATCGTCCGCGCCACGAACGTGGCCTCGGCGCCAAGCGCGAGCGAGACCGGGTTGAACGGGTGGTCCGCGACCCCGAACGGGGTCGACTTGGTGATCTTGCCCAGCTCCGAGGTTGGCGAGGCTTGTCCCTTCGTCAGCCCGTAGATCTGGTTGTTGAACAGCAGGATCTTGACCGGAACGTTGCGCCGCAGCGCGTGGATCAGATGGTTGCCGCCGATCGAGAGCGCGTCACCGTCGCCGGTCACAACCCAGATCGAGAGGTCGCGGCGCATCGACGCAAGCCCCGTCGCCAGCGCCAGCGCGCGGCCGTGGATCCCGTGCATGCCGTAGGTGTCCATGTAGTACGCGAATCTCCCGGCGCAGCCGATCCCGGTGATGAACACGGTCCGCTCGGGCGTGATCCCGAGCTCGGGCATGAACTGCTGGACGGCCGACAGGACCGCGTAGTCCCCGCACCCGGGGCACCACCGCGTCTCCTGATCGGACTGGAAGTCGGACTTCGTCAGCTCGTGCGGGGCGCCGCCGTTGCCATGGCCGTTGGTCGTGACGGCGCTCACACCCGCTCCGTGATCTCGCGCTCGATCTCGGCCGCGTACAGAGGCTGGCCCTGGACCTTGCAGAACGACTCGACATCGACGAGGAACTCGGCCCGCAGCACCATCGCGAGCTGGCCGCTGTTCATCTCCGGCACCAGCACGCGATCGAACGATCGCAGCACGTCGCCGGTGTTCGCGGGGAGCGGGTTGAGGTGGTGCAGCTGGGAGCACGCGACCTTGTGCCCCTCGAGCCGCGCCCGCCGCACGGCCGCGCGGATCGCGCCCTCGCTCGACCCCCAGCCGAGCACCAGCAGCGTGGCATCGGGATCGCCGTCGACCAGCAGCGGCGGCAGCTCCCGGGCGATGCCGGCGATCTTCGCCGCGCGGAGCTCGGTCATGCGGGCGTGATTGTGGCCCTCGTAGGAGATGTTGCCGCTCCCGTCGGCCTTCTCGAGTCCCCCGATCCGGTGCTGGAGCCCCGGCGTCCCGGGAATCGCCCATGGGCGCGCGAGGTGATCGTCGCGACTGTAGGGAAGGAATGACTCCTCGCCGCCGCCGTCGCTCGCGAATCCGGGGTCGATCGGCGCCAGCTCCGCCGCGTCTGGCACCTGCCACGGCTCCGAGGAGGACGCGAGGAACGTGTCGGACAGCAGGATCACCGGCGTCCGGTAGCGGATCGCGATCGAGGCGGCCTCGAACGCGGCGTCAAAGCAGCCGCCAGGTGTGCTGGGCGCGATCACCGGCAGCGGCGACTCGCCGTGGCGTCCATGGAGCGCCATCAGCAGGTCGGACTGCTCGGTCTTGGTCGGCATCCCGGTCGACGGTCCCGCGCGCTGAACGTCGACCACGATCATCGGCAGTTCGAGCATCACCGCGAGCCCGATCGTCTCGGCCTTCAGATCCATTCCCGGCCCGCTGGTCGCGGTTACGCCGAGGCGGCCGCCGAACGCCGCTCCCAACGCCATTCCGGCAGCCGCGATCTCGTCCTCGGCCTGGATCGTCCGCACCCCGAAGCGCGCATGACGGGAGAGCTCGTGCAGCAGCTCGGAGGCGGGCGTGATCGGATAGCTCGCCAGCAACAGCTGCAGGCGGCTGCGGACGCTGGCGGCGATCAGCCCGAGCGCCAGTGCTGTCGTGCCGTTGACGTTGCGGTAGGTTCCCGGCGCGACGTCCGTGGCCGGCTTGACGTGGTACTGGACCTCGAGCAGCTCGGTCGTCTCGCCGAACGCCCAGCCGGCGTTGAACGCCGCCAGGTTCGCCTGGAGGACCGCCTGCCTGCGACCGAACTTCTTCTCGATCCAGCGCTTGGTGACCTCCGTCGGCCGTCCGTACAGCCACGACAGGACGCCGAGCGCGAACAGGTTCTTGGCCCGGGCCGCATCCCGGGAGGTGGCACCCTCGATCCCCTCGACGGCCCGCCCAGTCAGCGTGTTCATCGGGATCCGGTGCACGCGGAACGCGCCCAGCGTGCCGTCCTCGAGCGGATTGGACGCGTACCCGGCCTTCTCCAGGTTGCGCTTCGTAAACGCGTCCTCGTTGACGATGATCGTCGCGCCGCGGGCGAGCTCGGCGAGGTTGGCCTTCAGCGCCGCCGGGTTCATCGCGACGAGCACATTGGGCGCGTCGCCGGGGGTGAGGATGTCGCGCGAGGCGAAGTGGATCTGGAACGCCGACACGCCCGCCAGCGTGCCGGCCGGGGCGCGGATCTCGGCGGGGAAGTTCGGCAGCGTCGCGAGGTCGTTGCCGAGCACCGCCGTCGCGTCGGTGAACCTGCTCCCCGCCAGCTGCATGCCGTCACCGGAATCGCCGGCGAAGCGGATCACGACACGCTCACGTTCCTCGACCGTCTTCGTCACTTCACTGCTCAGTGCGCCCGCGTCACCCGCGTTTGGTTAATCGGTTACGGTTCGATTGTACGCGCCGGGATGGACGCGGCCGGGTTACTTCGGCCGCGGCGCCGTGCTGAGCGGTTGGCGGACCTGATGAAGCCGAAGGTCGCGATCGCGAGCACCAGCGTGTCCCCGGCTTTCGCCATCGAGGAGATCGTCGCCCAATCCGCCATCGGTCGAGCATTCTCCTGCTTCGGCCAGACCAGTCAGCGGCGTCGCGCCGCGCTCACGCGGAGATCTCCGCGTGAGCGAGAGGCACGGCGCGGTGAGGACCGGCGTTAGATCTTCATTACGTTGACGGCCTTGGGCCCCTTAGGGCCGGCTTCCTCTTCGAAGGACACCTTCGCGCCCTCGGCGAGCGAGCGATAGCCGTCGGCATTGATGCTCGAGTGATGGACGAACAGGTCGCGGCTGCCCTCATCGGGAGTGATGAAGCCGAACCCCTTCTCGTCGCTGAACCACTTGACCGTTCCGGTTGGCATGTGTGGAGTCTTCCTCCGTAGCTCGTAGTGCTGCTCCGCGGAGGACGTCTTGCGATACCCCGAGGCCTGCACCTGCTTGTCGCCGTCCAGCATTGACGGCCTTACGAAGCCCGAAGGTATCACGGCCGCCGACGCCTCGTCCCGTCGTTACGGGGCCCTTCACAACCTGGACACACGTTCGTTCCGGCACGTCCACACCCGCCGCCGAGCGCGTTCCGGCGTCATCCTTCGGCGGCGATGGAAGACCCGATGCAGCTCGGCCGTCATGGCGCGATCCCGTTGCGCGAGGTGAGCGTGCGCGCGTCCCGTTCCTCGGGCCCGGGAGGGCAGCACGCGAACGTGACCGCGTCGCGGATCGAGGCGAGCTTCGACGTCGCGGCGTCCGAGGCGCTGACCGACGAGCAGAAGCGGCAGATCATCGCGCGGCTCGGTCCGCAGGTCGTGGCGGTGGCGCAGGACGAGCGCAGCCAGGCCCGCAACCGCGAGCTCGCGCTCGAGCGCCTGCGGCGGCGGCTGACCGGCGCGCTCACGGTCCGGCGTCCTCGGCGGCCCACGCGGCCGAGCCCCGCGGCCGAGCACCGCCGGCTGGATGCCAAGCGACGGCAGGCCGAGCGCAAGCGGGCACGGCGGCCGCCCAGCGGGGATGATTGAGGCGTGGACTGGCTCGTCGACGGCATGAACGTGATCGGCTCGCGCCCCGACGGGTGGTGGCGAGACCGGGACGCGGCGATGGCCCGGCTAGTCGACATGCTCGAACGGTGGGTCGCAGTCAGCGGCGAGGACGTGACGGTCGTGTTCGAGCGGCCGCCGTCGCCGCCGATCCGCTCAACCGTGATCGAGGTGGCACACGCGCCGGCGCCGCGCCCCGACTCCGCCGACGACGAGATCATCCGGCGCCTGCGAGCGGAGCCGGTGCCCGCGGCGGTGCGGGTCGTGACCTCGGATCGGTGGCTCGCGGACCGCGCCTCCGCGATCGGGGCGACGGTCGAGGGAGCGGAGTCGTTCCGGTCACGGTTGGAGGATCACGGCTAGAGAACCCGTCTGCGTCAATTCTTCAGGTCCAGCCAATGGGGGCTTGCGACAATCTGGCCATGGCCGGTGAACCGGACAGCAGTGGTAATCGCACCCGGCCGCTGGGCCGGGACAGCGCGCCCGCGCCGCCGCGTGGGAGCCCCCCGCCCCGCAGCCGTGGCGGCGATCCCACCCAGCGCTCGCCGAGCTGGCGGGTGACGCCGGCCCCCGACGGGCGCGGTAGACGGCCCCCGACGCGGCCGCGGGGCGGGATCAACCCGCGCTGGATGATCGCCTTCGCGGTGGTCGTGCTGCTGGCGCTCAACTACTGGATCTCCTCGCAGGCGCTGCAGCCCAACGCGCGCGTGCAGATCCCCTACAGCCCGACGTTCCTCCAGGAGGTCACGGACAACAACGTGTCCGAGATCACCTCGACCTCGGATGCGATCCAGGGGACGTTCAAGACGGCCGTCAAGTACCCGTCGAACAGCTCGACCGCGAAGGCCACGACCCTGTTCTCGACCCAGGTGCCGTCGTTCGCGAACCAGACGCAGCTGTCGGATCTGCTCTCGGGGCACAACGTCACGATCGACGCCAAGCCACCCGACAACGGACCGTCGTTCCTGACCAGCCTGATCTTCGGCTTCGGACCGACGCTGCTGTTCCTGCTCCTGTTCGTGTTCCTGATGCGCCGCGCGGCGGGCTCCGTCGGTGGCGGCGGCCCGGGCGGGCTGATGTCGTTCGGCCGCTCCCGGGCCCGACGCGTCGAAGGCAGCGAGCAGCCGGTCACGTTCATGGACGTGGCCGGGATCGACGAGGCCAAGGAGGAGCTGACCGAGATCGTCGACTTCCTCCGAAACCCAGACAAGTACCAGCGTCTCGGCGGCAAGATCCCGCGTGGGGTGCTGCTGAGCGGGTCGCCCGGGACCGGCAAGACCCTGCTCGCGAGGGCGGTCGCGGGCGAGGCCGGCGTGCCGTTCTTCCAGATGTCGGCTTCCGAGTTCGTCGAGATGATCGTCGGCGTCGGCGCCTCGCGCGTGCGGGACCTGTTCCAGCAAGCCAAGGACTCCGCCCCCGCGATCATCTTCATCGACGAGCTGGACGCGATCGGCCGTGCCCGCGCCGCCGGCGGCGCCAACATCACCGGGGGTCACGACGAGCGCGAACAGACGCTCAACCAGATCCTGACCGAGATGGACGGATTCGACCCGCGTACCGGCGTGATCGTGCTCGGCGCGACCAACCGACCCGAGATTCTCGACCCGGCGCTGCTGCGGCCCGGACGGTTCGACCGTCGCGTCTCCGTTCAGCCGCCCGACCGCGCCGGCCGCGAGGCGATCCTGCGCGTGCACACGCGCTCGGTGCCGCTGGCGCCCGAGGTCGACCTCGGCGCGATCGCCGCCTCGACCCCGGGAATGGTCGGCGCCGATCTCGCGAACCTCGTCAACGAGGCGGCGCTGGTCGCCGCCCGCCGCAACCACACCAAGGTCAGCTCCGAGGACTTCTCGGATTCGCTCGAGCGGATCGTGCTGGGCGCCGAGCGCAAGGTGATGCTGAGCGAGGAGGACCGCCGCCGCACCGCCTACCACGAGGCCGGTCACGCGATCGTGGGGATGCTCACGCCCGGCGCCGATCCGGTCCGCAAGGTGTCGATCATCCCGCGCGGGCAGGCGCTCGGGGTGACGTTCTCGGCGCCGGACGCCGACCGGTTCAACTTCGACGAGCGCCACCTGATCGCGCAGATCAAGGTCGCGCTCGGCGGCCGCTCGGCGGAGGAGATCGTGTTCGGCGATCTGACCACCGGAGCCGAATCCGACATCCAGCACCTCACCCGGATCGCCCGTCACATGGTCGGCCGCTGGGGGATGAGCCGCGCGATCGGGCCGATCGCGGTGCTTCCGGTGGACGGGATCAGCCCGCTGCTGCCGGGCGTCTCGGAGACCTCCGAGTCGACGCAGCGCCTGGTCGACGAAGAGGTCAGGCGAATCGTCGAGACGGCGCATCGCGACGTCCATCAGCTGCTGCGCACCAACCGGGCCAATCTCGACTCGCTCGCGGTGGCGCTGCTCGAGCACGAGACCCTGGATGAGGCCGATGCGTACGCGGCCGCGGGGCTGACCCGCCGGCTCGACGCCGGCGCTGAGCCGACGGCGTCCGAGCCCGCGCCGTCGACCGCCGGTTGACGGTGTTGGCCGGCGCTGGCTCGCGGTGTGGCGGGCGCGGTTGACGGTATTGGCCGGCGCCGCCGCGGCCCCCAGCGCGGCGGCAACCAACACCCGATGGCGACTCTAGTGCTGCCTGCCCCCTAGTTGCGTGCGTACAGCACAAGCCCCAGTGAATCCGCGCATCTCTGGCGTCAGCATGACGACCGCGAACGACCGTGACTATCGAATATTTGTCCAGTTTGTTTAGACATTGTCGACGACTAAGGTTTGAGTCAGTCGCCGAGCTTCGTCATCCGCGCCAGGGCCTCGTGGCACTCGACCACACGACGCTTGACGGGGTCGTCGTCGGGGCGGTCGTGGACCAGATCCCAGGTGCGATCGGCCACCTCGCGCGCGGTCTCAGGCGTCGCGCTCTCCCATAGCCGATTGACCAGCTGCAACTCAAAGCTCTCGATCTGGTCAGCGGGATCCCCCGGCGCTAACCGGGGCAACGGCTCGCCCGTGGCCTCCCGCCACATTCCGGTCGCGACGAGCAGGCGGTTGCGTAGCGTGATTTGATCCATCGCGGCACCATCCTAGAGCGGATAGCACCGCGAGCGGGGTGCTAAGACGTTCACGTCTCGCAAACATGACCGTGACAGGCACGGCCTAGTCTGAATCAACTCTTTCGAGCAAAGGAGGGGTGATGGAGCACGACTACGAGAGCAGGGACTACGCCGAGGCCTTCGAGCGCGAGCGACCGTTCGAGGATGAGCCGCTCGAGGACGGCTTTGATGACCCTGAGCTGGGAGCCGGCTGGGACGAGCCAGGCGACTACGAGGACGACGACGAGTTCGACGAGTTCGACTCGAGTTCGGGTTCTCACCGCGACTACTAGCCCCGCTCTACCCACTCAGCGCAGCCCGTCCAACCCTCATCCCAGCGCCGGCAGCTGCTGGGTCTGCGTCAGCAGCGGCGCGAACAGGTCTCCCTGCTGTTCGAGCCGGCCCAGCACCTGTTCGGTCTCGAACGTCAGCATCCCCGCGTCGGCGGCCTCGCGGCAGTGCCGGACCTCATCCCAGCTGACCGGCGTGGAAACCGTCGGCCGCTCGCGCGCCCTGACCGAATAGACCGTGACAGTCGTCTTGTGCGCGTCGTTCTGACTCCAGTCGACCAGCACCTTGCCGGGGCGCAGTCGTTTCGTCATCCGGGAGACGACGAGCTCCGGCATCCGCTGCTCGAGCAGCTCCGCCACTCGCCGCGCGAACGGCTTCGTCTCGCGATAGCTGACCTTTGTGTTCAGCGGGACGTACACCTGCAGGCCCTTCGACCCGGAGGTCTTGACGACGCTCTCCAGCTTTAGCTGTCCGAACAGGCCACCCAACACCAGCGCCACCTCACAGCACTCGACCACCCCCGCCGGCTCCCCCGGGTCCAGATCGAACAGCAGCATCGTCGGCCTTTCGGGCGCGTCCGCGAGCGACAGCGACGTATGCAGCTCGACATCGGCCAGGTTCGCGAGCCACACCAGCGTCGGGCGGTCCTGGGCGAGCGTGTAGTTGACGTCGCCGATCTCCCTGGTGGCGACCCACTCGGGGCGGTGCGACGGCGACTGCTTCTCGTAGAAGTAGGGCTTTTCGACTCCGTTCGGATAGCGCTTCAGCGTCAGGGCCCGGTCGCGCAGGTGCGGCAGCACGGCCGGCGCGACGCGCGCGTAGTACGCGACCAGCTGACCCTTCGTGAAGCCGCTGTCGGGAAACAGGACCTTGTCCCAGTTGGTGATCTTTAGACGCCGGCCGGCGGTCAGGACCTCAATCGCGCCCTCGGGCAGGCCCTGCACCTCGTCGAACAACGCCTCGGGAGAGTCGGGCGCCTGGACAGCGGTGCCGGGCGCACCTCCGCCGCGCTCGATCGCGACCTCTCGCGGCGACTTGTCCTCTCGCAGGCCCTTGAACGAGGGCGCCCGCATCACTCCCTCGGCCGTCCACTCGCGGAACTCGATCTCCGCCACCAGGCACGGTTCAACGAACACGGACTCCCGCGGCAGCTTGGGAGCGCTGGTGAACGGGGTCGTGTCGCGTTTGAGTGGCCGCAACCGCCGGCGCAGGTCGTCGAGGACCTTCTCGGTGAAGCCCGTTCCGACACGACCGGCATACACGAACGACCCATCTTCGTAGTAGCCCATCAGCAGCGCCCCGATCCGCTCCGCGCGCCGGCCTTCGCCGGGCAGCCAGCCTCCGATCACGAGCTCCTGTCGATGCGTGTGCTTGACCTTGACCCAGGCGCCGGTTCGACGGCCGGGCTCGTAGCGGGAGTCGGTCCGCTTGGCGACGATCCCCTCGAGTCCCTGCGCTCCGGTCGCCTCGAGCAGTCGCGCGCCGCCGGTCCGATGCGCCGCCGGCACCCGCCATGCCGGGCCTGCCAGCCCGAGCGCCTCGAGCCTGGCGCGCCGCTCCGAGTACGGCAGCTCGAACAGCGAGTGCCCGTCGAGATACAGCAGATCAAAGATCGCATAAACCACCGGCGCGCTGGCGGCGAGTCTGCGCACCGACGCCGGCGAGGTAACGTGCATGCGGCGTTGGAGGCGCTCGAAGCTCGGCCGGCTGCTGTCGTCGAACGCGACGATCTCCCCATCGAGCACCGCCTCGTGCATGCCGAGGTCGCCGAGCAGGCCCCTGACCTCGGGGTACGCGGCGGTGATCTCGTTCAGGTTGCGGCTCTCGAGCCGCAACCGCCCCGGCTGGGCGTAGGCGATCGCGCGGACGCCGTCCCACTTGACCTCGAACGACCATCCGTCCTCCCTCACTGGGAGCTCTCCGGCCCGCGCCAGCATCGGCACGATCCGGTCGGGCATCGGCTGCCGATCGGGATCGGCGGGCGGATCCATGCGATGGATCATCCAGTCGTTGCTCGTGTCGCCGTCCCGGCTGATCGGGAACAGGCCGTAGCGGCCGGTCAGCCGTTCGCCGTGGAACGTGACCTCGACCTTGCGCGGCTCCCACTTGTGAAGCTCGTATGTGCCCCGGTCCCAGATCCGCATCGTGCCGGCGCCATATTCGCCCTTGGCTATGTCCCCTTCGAACTCGAGGTACTCGAGCGGGTGATCCTCGGTGTGAACCGCAAGCCGGTTCTCGGACGGGTCGGGAGGGATCCCGTTCGGGATCGCCCAGGACGCGAGCACGTCGTCGTGCTCGAGGCGCAGGTCCCAGTGCAGGCGCGTGGCGTGGTGCTCTTGGACGACGAACCGTGGCGCGGCTCGAGGTGGGGTGGCGGTCGTGGCGCCGGCAGGCTCGGCGGTCTTGCCGAAGTCCCGTTTGTCGCGGTAACTCCGCAGCTTCTCGCGGGGCATCGTGGGTTTGATTGTGACGCGCACGGGAGGTGACCCAGCTCTTCACCAACTTTTACGCGCACGCGCCATCATTTCGGTCGTGGCGCACGTACTTGTAGTAGACGACGAGCCCGCTGTCCGGCGGGCGCTCGAGCGCGCGCTGCGGCTCGAGAGCTATGACGTTTCCCTCGCCGCCGACGGCGAGGAGGCACTCGACCTGCAGGCAAGCTCCCCGGCGGATGCTGTGATCCTCGATGTCGCGATGCCGCGGCTGGACGGCCTCGAGGTCTGCCGCCGCATGCGGCAGGCCGGCGATCGCACCCCGATCCTGATGCTGACCGCCCGCGACGCGATCGACGATCGCGTCAAAGGGCTCGACGTCGGAGCCGACGATTACCTGGTCAAGCCGTTCGCGCTGCGCGAGCTGCAGGCGCGCCTGCGGGCGTTGCTGCGTCGCTCGGGCGACGGCGAGGGTGCCGGCGAGGTGCTGCGCTACGAGGACCTGGTGCTCGATCCGGTCGCGCACGAGGTGCACCGCGGCGACCGCCTGATCGAGCTGTCGAAAACCGAGTTCCTGCTACTGGAGCTGTTCTTACAGCACCCCCGCCAGGTGCTCACGCGCTCGACGATCTTCGAGAACGTGTGGGGCTACGACTTCGGACCGACCTCCAACGCACTCGGCGTGTACATGGGCTACCTGCGCCGCAAGACGGAGGCCAGCGGCGAACCCCGACTGCTCCATACGGTGAGAGGCGTCGGGTACATCCTCCGGGACTGACGGGCGGGCTGCTGATGTCGCTGCGACGCAGAGTCGGACTCGTGGCAGCCTCGGCGGTCGGGATCGCGGTCCTGATCGCCGTGACCGTCTGCTACTTCGTCGTCCGCGACCAGTTGCGTGGGCAGGTGGATGACGCGCTGCGGGCGCAGGCGGCGGAGGTGCCCTCTGCCTTCCACCAGAGCGTTCCCGCGATCCCCGCCAGCGCCGGCGGCCCGGCGCCGTACGTCACGCTCGTGTTCGCCGGCGGGGAGGAGCTCCGGCTACAGGGCAACATCTGGCTGCCGATCGACTCCGCCGCGCTCGACGTCGCCAGCGGCCGCCGGACCGACGTAATGGAGGATGTCCACGTCAGCGGCAGTCACCTGCGCGAGCTGATCATCCCGGTCATCTCCTCGCCCGGCTTCAATCAACCGTCGTTGCAGGCGGCGCTCGTGCTAGCGCGACCCCTGAACGGCGTCGACAACATCCTCTCCAACCTCCGCCTCGTGCTCGCGCTGCTGCTGCTCGGGGGGATCGCGCTCGCCGCCACGCTCGGACGGCTGGGGGCGCGCCGCGTGCTCGCGCCGCTCGGCGAGGTGGCGCAGACCGCCCAGGAGATCGGTGAGACCGACGATCTCTCCCGGCGCCTCACGATCCATGCCGACGACGAGGTCGGGCAGCTGGCCAAGCGCTTCAACGCGATGCTCGAGCACCTGGAGGCCTCGCGCAGCGCGCTCGACGAGTCGGTCCGAGCCCAGCGCCAGCTCGTCGCCGACGCCTCCCACGAGCTGCGCACCCCGGTGACCAGCCTGCGGACGAATGTCGAGGTCCTGCTCGCCGGCGGCGAGCTGAGCGACGAGGACCGGCAGCGGCTGCTCGGAGACGTGGTCGAGCAGAGCGAGGAGCTGAGCACGCTGGTCGCGGATCTGATCGAGCTCGCGCGCGGCGACCAGCCGATCGCGTCCGCCGAGGAGGTGCGCCTCGACCGGCTCGTCGAGCAGTCCGTCGACTGGGCGCGCCGCAACGCCCCCGCGGTCGAGTTCGAGACCGCCCTCGCGCCGATGATCGTCGACGGCGACGCGGCCCGCCTCGAGCGCGCGATCAACAACCTGCTCGACAACGCCGCCCGCCACTCCCAGCCCACCGGTGCGGTCGAGGTGACCGTCGACCGCGGCGGCGTCCGCGTACGCGACCACGGCGACGGGGTCGAGGAACAGGATCTGCCGCACGTTTTCGACCGCTTCTACCGCGGCGCCAACAGCCGCGGGCGGCAAGGCAGCGGCCTCGGCCTCGCGATCGTGCGCCAGGTGGCGGAGCAGCACGGCGGCGCGGTCAGCGTCGCCAACGCCGCTGACGGCGGCGCCGTGTTTACCCTCACCCTGCCGACCGTACCGACCGACCCCGACGAACCACCTGCCGAGCAGGTTCGAGGCGAGCCGGCCAACGCGCCCTAGGTCGGGGACCCCGCTACGGCGCCGGCGGCCGCGCCAGCCTGGCCTGACGCGCCGCCAGAAACCGGCGCCGCAGCAACCAGAATAGGCCGGCGTAGATCGGCACGACGACCAGCAGGAGCAGCAGCCGGTAGCGCGGCTCGCCGACGAGTGCCACGACGAGGGCCTCGGCGCCGACCGCGGGGATCGCCGCCAGCAGGATCGTGTGTGATCTGTAGCCGGACAAGTGCTCGCGTGCGGTGACCTCGACCACGCCCAGCACGCAGACGATCAGTCCGACGATCAGCGCCGGACCACCGCCCCGGATCAGACCAACCACGAGGCCGATCGCACCGACGAAGATCGCGATCTCCGACACCGGCACACCACCGAACGGACCGGCCGGCCGCTCGCCGACGGTGCCTGTCGGTCCCTGCGCGCGCGCTGCGGGCGGCTTTGGCCGCGCCGCCACGGGCCCGTCCACGCCCCGCGAGCGCGCCACCGCCCCGTCCGCGCCCCGCGACCGCCCCGCCCGATCGGCGACACCTTCCGACCGCGCCGCCACCGCCGGCTCCGAGCCGGAGGTGCGTCGTTTGCGCGAGCGGCGCGTGGACTTCTGAGCAGCCACGGGCCCGCCAGCATAACTCGATCCCTACCGCCGGCGGATCGCTCCCAGGCAACCCTTACAGTTGCGGGCATGATCGACCAGAAGCCGCTCGAGCTGATCCTCGCGAGAAGCCTGCTGTCGAGCATCTCGACGCCGGCGTTCCTCGTCGGCGAGAGCGCGGAGCTGCTGTTCTACAACGAGGCGGCGGCGACGCTGGTCGGACGCGGGTTCGAGGAGACCGGTCCGATGACGGCGATCGAATGGACGAGCGAGTTCGGACCGTTCGACGATCACGATCTGCCGATTCCGCATGGGGACATCCCGGCCACGGTCGCGGTCCGGGAGCAGCGGCCGTTTCACGGTAACTTCCGGATCCGGACAATCGGTGGCGGCTATCAGGACATCGCCGCCAGCGCGATCCCGATCGTCGGGCCCGGCGGCTCGAGCGGGGCGATTGTGATTTTCTGGCCTGTGGCGGCCGAGGCAAGGATGGAGAGCGAATGAAGATCAAGGTTTGGGGCGCCCGCGGCTCGATTCCCACACCGGGACCGGAGACCACTCGCTACGGCGGCAACACTTCGTGCGTGCAGGTGACGATGGACGACGGCAGCACGCTGATCCTCGATGCCGGCACCGGGATCCGGAACCTCGGGCTCGCGCTGCCGCGAACCGGACACACGATCCACATCCTGCTCAGCCACCTGCATCTCGATCACATCCAGGGACTGATGTTCTTCGCGCCGCTGTTCGACCCGGAGTCGGAGGTCGTGGTCTGGGGCCCGCCGTCACCGGAGGCATCGCTACTCGATCGGGTGGCGCGGTACATCTCCTCGCCGCTGGCCCCGATCGAGGTTCGCGAGCTTTCGTCGGTGTCGTTCCGGGAGGCCGAGCTGGACGAATGGGAGCTCGGGTCGGCCCGCATCCGCGCCCATGCGGTGATCCACCGGGGGCCTACGCTCGGCTACCGGATCGAGGGGGACGGGACCTCGCTGTGCTACATCCCGGACCATGAGCCCGGGCTCGGCCCGCCGCTGGCCGAACTGGACGACGAGTGGATCTCCGGGTTCGGACTCGCGCACGGTGCCTCGCTCCTGGTTCACGACTGCCAGTACACCGACGCCGAATACCCGGACCATCTGGGGTGGGGTCACTCGCGGCTGTCGGACACGCTCGAGTTCGCGCGCCGCACGCGAGTCGAGCGGCTGCTCTTGTTCCACCACGATCCGCTCCACTGCGACGATTTTCTCGATGAGTTCCGCGCCGAGGCGGTGTCGCGCTGGCGGAGTCTCGGTGGCGACGAACAGCAGGTGGAGATGGCCGCCGAACGCCACGAGCTGACCGTCGAGAGCGGTCGCCCGAGCCGCTCGGCAAACGCAAACGGTCGCTCGCGGGAAAGGCAGCAGGCCTCGCCCGCCCGGTGATTCGATGACGCCGGCTCGCCTCGCGAGGACCGCCGCCGCGCTGCTGGTCGCGGCCGTGCTGCTGCCCGCCGCAGCGCTCGTGGTCACCGGCGCGCTGCTGCCCGCCGGCGCCGCCCTGGCCGATGGCGACCCCGCCAGCGACGTCCTGCTGGGCCAGAACGTCTTCTACCCGTACATGCCTCCCGTCTCGGCGACGCTTCAGAAGCAGCTCAATGCCGAAACGGCGGCCGCCGCCAAGGCCAGGTTCCCGATCCGGGTCGCGCTGATCGCCTCCCCGATTGACCTCGGCACGATCCCCGAGCTGTTCGGCAAGCCCCAGCAGTACGCGGACTTCCTCGACCAGGAGATCAGCTTCCAGGGCAAGCAGCCCCTGCTCGTCGTGATGGCAGCCGGTTACGGCGTCCAGGCGCTCCCAGCGGCGTCGACGAGCGCCGCCAAGACGCTCACCCCTCCCGCCGGCAAGGCGAGCAACGACCTGGCAGCCGCGGCACTGACCGCGGTGTCCAAGCTCGCGGGCGCGGCCGGACACCCGATCAAGCAAACGGGCACTGGCGCCGCCGGCTCGGGATCCGGCGGCGGCTCGAGCACGGTGCTCGTGATCGTGGTGGTCCTCGTCGCCGTACTGAGCGCCGGCGCGCTGGCCCTGGTCACCTTACGGCGCCGGGCAGTGCAGCGCCGGCGCGAGCGCCAGCGGCGCCGCCAACGCCGCACCGCGACCTGAGCGCGACTAATCCCAGCGGTGCCGCCCGGCCCGGAGCGCTCGCATCTCGGACACCGCCGAGCGCTCACCCGCGTCCGCCTGGAGGCTCTCGGCGCCGGGCAGCAGCCTGATCGGCAGTGCGGCCTCACGCACGCCGCCGGCGCCGTCGGGCCGCACCTGGAGCACGCGCGCTCCGGGCTGCGAGGCGACGCACTCGGCGAGCCGGGTGCCGGCGAACAGCAGCGCGGCGCCGTCGTCGGCCGCGTATCCGGGCGCCAGCTCGCCGGCCGCGACCGCCGCCCGGTATACCGGCAGCCGCCCCGACTCGCCACCGAGGTGGACCGACAGGCTGCCGGGCAGCAGCCCGAGACCGCTGACCGGCTCGGGCGCGCCGCCGCTCATGCTGACGCCGCCCCCGAACCAGCACATCGCACCCGCACTCAGGCCGGCGAGCACGACGCCGCGCTCCCACGCGGTCCGCATCGCCGCATCGACCCCGTGCTCGCGCCAGACCGCGAGCATGTTGCGCATCGAGCCGCCGCCGACGTAGATCGCATCCTGCGCCAGCAGGTGATCAACCGGGTCGATCCTGTCGCGGCCGAGATGGAACAGCGACAGCGTGCTCGGCTCGCACGGCCAGCTCTCGAACTGTTCGTGGAACCGCGTCACCTGGTCGCTCGGATCGCCGCTCGCGGTCGGCAGGAAGCAGATCCGCGGCACCGGCTTGCCGGTCAGCGCGAGCACGAACCTGTCCAGCGCCGGCGTGCGCTCCTGCATCGTGAAGCCGCCGCCACCCATCGCCAGGATCCGCTGGCTGTCACGACATTCGCCACTCACTGCCCACCAGGATGACGCGCGCGCGCGTTCCGTGCACCCGGACCCGCGATCGCCGCCCCGGGACCCGCGATCCGCGCACGCGGACCCCAGATCCGTCACGCCGCCAGCGCCTCGCCCTCCAGCGCCACCGCGCCGCCAAGACACTCGCCACCCGCGGCCGCCGGCACGCCGAGATAGCGGACCGGCAACTCGCGCTCGGCCACTTGGTCGGCTTCGTCCGTGAACACGTACGCGGCCCGCGCGCCCGGGGTCGAGCCGATCACCTCCGCCAGCTCGGTACCGACGAAGTGAAGCGCGGCGCCGTTGCCGGCTCCGTACCCGGGCAGGAACCCACCGGCGATCGCGCGGTGAAAATCGTCGCGCCGGCCGGGCTCGTCGTCGTAATGGACGGCGTTGCTCCACGGCAGCAGGCCGAGCGCTTCGATCTGACGCGCCGGACCCTCGTGAAACCCGCTCAGCGCATGGGCGAACCAGCACAGCGACCCGGCCGAGCCGCCGCACATCACGACGCCGGACTCCCACGCCTCACGGAGCGCGAGATCGAGGCCGTGCGCTCGCCACGTCCCGAGCAGCGACACCAGGCTTCCGCCCCCGACATAGATCAGATCCTGCGCAAGCAGGTGCGCGCAGGGGTCGCCGACGCCCGTCTCGCGTCTGAACAGGGAGATGTGCGACGGCTCGCAGCGCGCCGCGCTGAACGCGCGGTAGAAGCGCACCACGTAGTGGTCGGCGTCGCCGCTCGCGGTCGGCAGGAAGCAGACCCTCGGGCGCTCGACGCTGGTGAGCCCGAGCACGTGATCGTCCAGCAGCGTGTTGCCCCACTCCATCGAGAAGCCGCCCCCACCGAACGCCACGATCTGTGGCAGCCGTGTTCGCATGGCGGAACGGTAGGGATGCGCGTATCTCCCGTCATTGGCCGCTTGTTGCGAGCGGCGATGGCGCGTCCTGGCCCCATGTCCAACCCGCCGCGGCGAACGAACATCGAAACTTCACATCAGCGGGCGGCCGATCCCGTAGCCTCGGGATTCCTCTCTCTGTGCACAGGGCCGGCCCCGGTAGCGTGCCGGCCCTTCACGTCTAAGGCAGCTCAGGTCTTGGCTGCCTCGGGTGGCGTCGGGCTGTCCGCGAACTCCCGAAACAGGCCGGTGACGACGAACACGGTCTGCTCGGCGATGTCGACCGTGTTGTCCCCCACCCGCTCCAGGCAGCGAGCGACGAGGATCATGAACATCGCCCATTCGCGCACGTCTGGATCGTCGCCGGCCTCGACCGCGCGTCTGAAGATCTCGCGGTTGAGGCGGTTGATCTCGACGTCCTGGCGCACGAGATCCTGCGCGAGCTGGACGTTGCGACTCGCAAACGAGTCCTTCGCCTGCGACACCTGAGATCGCGCGAGCTGACCCATCCGCTCGATCGCGTCGAGGATGTCCTTGTCCTTCGGCGCCTCGTAACCCGACAGCGGCACGAGCTTGGCGATGTTCACGCACTGGTCGCCCATCCGCTCGACGCAGCGGATGATGTGCAGCAGCGCCGCCACGATCCGCAGATCGCCGGCGACCGGCGCCTGGCGGGCGAGCAGCGACAGGATCCCCTGGTGGACCTCGAGGTAGCGCCCGTCGATCCGGTCGTCATCGGCGACGACCATCCCGGCCAGCTCGACGTCCTGATAGGAGATCGACTCCAGCGCCCGATCGAGCTGCTGGATCACCATGTCGAGGCCGCCCAGGGCTTGCTGTTCCAACCCCTTGAGGGCCTCGCGGAACTGATGACGCGTCTCTTGCATCTCTACCCCCCTACCCGAACTTACCGGTTACGTAGCGCTCTGTCCGCTCATCCTTGGGGTTCGTGAAGATGTCGTTCGTCGGGGCGTGCTCGATCACCTCACCGTCGAGCATGAACACGGTCGTGTCCGCGACCCGCGCCGCCTGCTGCATGTTGTGGGTGACGATCGCGATCGTGTAGCGCTCCTTGAGCTCGTCGATCAGCTCCTCGACCTTGAGCGTCGCGACCGGATCGAGCGCCGAGCAGGGCTCGTCCATCAGGATCACCTCGGGCTCGACGGCAATCGTGCGGGCGATGCACAGCCGCTGCTGCTGGCCACCCGACAGGCCGATGCCGGGCTCGCCGAGGCGGGTCTTGACCTCGCCCCACAGACCGACCGCGCGCAGCGACTTGTGGACGAGCTCGCGGAGGTTGTCGCTGCGCGTGCCCGTCAACCGCAGCCCCGCCGCGACGTTGTCGAAGATCGACATCGTCGGGAACGGGTTCGGCTTCTGGAACACCATCCCGATCAGCCGGCGAACGGCGGTGATGTCGACGCCGGGGTCGTACACGTTCAGATCGTCGAGCTTCACTTCGCCCTCTGCCCGCGCTCCGGGGATCTCCTCGTGCATGCGATTGATGCAGCGGACGACGGTCGACTTCCCCGATCCCGACGGCCCGATGATCGCCGTCACCTGATTCGGTGGGAACTCGATGTCGACGTTCTTGATGCTGTGAAGCAGCCCGTAGTAAGCATTGAGGCCCTTGACGCTGACGGCGTGCCCGGCCCCCTCGCGGACGCCGAGCACGGAAACGTCAGGCGCTGCCTCCGTCTGTTCGGATTGGTCCCCTGCGGTGGACATATCGGTCGAAGTTTCCTTGCTCGAGGTGTCGGGAGGGATCATGCCATGGTGCTCCTTCTGGAGGCGAATCGGGCAATGATGTTGAAGATCAGGACCAGCGCGACGAGCGTCAGCGCGGCACCCCAGGCGCGAGCGACCACATCCGCCCGGGGCGAGGTGATGTCGGTGAAGATCTGAATCGGAAGCGCGTTCATCTGGCCGTTGATGTTGGCCGTCAGCGCGAACGCGCCGGCGGTCGTGAACAGCAGCGGCGCCGTCTCCCCCATCCCGCGCGAGACCGCCAGCAGCGAGCCGGTCACGAGCCCCGGGGTCGCGGTCGGGAGCACGACCTTCCAGACCACCCGCCAGCGGGGGGCGCCAAGCGCCAGCGCCGCCTCGCGGAGGCTGTCCGGAACCAGCAGCAGCACCACCTCCGCCGATCGGCAGGCGACCGGGAGCATCAGCAGCGCGACCGCGATCGAGCCCTTCCAGCCGGCGAACCCGCTGCCGCCGACCTTGGCGACCACCAGCACGATGTAGATGAACAGGCCGAACACGATCGACGGCACACCCGTCATCACGTCGATGAAGTACCGGACGGTGTTCGCGAACCACGACTGCTTGCCGTACTCGACCAGATACAGGGCCACGCCGATCCCGATCGGGATCGCGATCAGCGAGGCGAGCGCGACGATCTCGAGCGTACCGAGGATCGCACTCCTGATCCCACCGGGATTGCCGAAGAAGTTCCCGTTCGGATCGGTCGAGAAGAAGTGGCCGCTCCACTGGCTGACGCCCTTGTAGAGCAGGTAGTAGACGACCCCGATCAGCGGCACGAGCGCGATCAGCGTGGCGACCAGCATCGAAGCGCGCATGAACTGGTCCGTGCGCCTGCGCCGGGCGCTGGTGTGGGGCAGGCCGCCCGCGGCGAGGTTGGCGGTGCTCACGCCGACTCCGCCGCCTGCTCGGTCAGCATCACGGCCGTGCCGCCTGTGCTCCGCTGGCGGCGCTGGCCGCGGACGATGAACGAGCGCGCGATCAGGTTGATGATCAACGTCAGCACGAACAGCACGAGCCCGGCCGCGAACAGCGCCGACGCATGGATCGGCGTGCTCGCCGCCTCGCCGAACTCGTTCGCGATCACCGCCGCGAGCGTGTAGCCCTGGCTGACCAGGTGGTGGCCGATCACGGGCGCGTTGCCGATCACGAGCACGACCGCGATCGTCTCGCCGATCGCACGGCCGAGTCCCAGCATCGCGCCGCCGGTGATCCCCGGCCGCGCGTACGGCAGCACTGCCATCCTGATCATCTCCCAGCGGGTCGCCCCGAGCGCGAGCGCCGCCTCCTTGTTCTCGCGCGGGACGGTCGCGATCACCTCGCGCGAGATCGCCGACACGATCGGGAGGATCATGATCGCCAGGATCAGCCCGGCGATGAAGTAGTTCGGTCCCGGGGTCGGATTACCGCCGCCGATGAACGGGATGAACGAGAACGTGCTCGCGAACCAGTTCTCGATCGGCTTCAGCTTCGGGATCAGCACATATACGCCCCACAGCCCGTAGACGACCGACGGCACCGCCGCCAGCAGGTCGACCAGCACTGACAGCGAACCGCGGAACCGCCGCGGACACAGCTCGTTGATGTACAGCGCGACCGCGATCGCGATCGGGACGCCGATGATCAGCGCGATCGCCGACGTGATCAGGGTCCCGACGACCAGCGGTGCCCCGTGGTAGATGTTGCGCGAGACGTCCCAGTCGTTGCCGAAGATGAAATTCAGCCCGAACGTGCTGAACGTGCTCCCCGACTGCCCGATCAGCCGGATGAAGAAGTAGACGATCAGCGCCAGGATCAGGACGGCAAGCGCCGTCAAGCCCCACTTCAGAAACTGGTCCGGAAGCTTGCTCCCCGGCGACCGCTCGAGCCCCGAGCGGCCGCCGGTGACGGTGGCGGCGCTTGCCACCTACCCTTCCTTATGAGGCCGGTGAGCCATTGCAGGCCAGCTTGGCGAGCTGAGCTTGGTCCTTTGCCAGGATCGAGGCGGGCATCGGCGCATACGGGAGCTGTCCGCTGCCGGCGCCGAGGGTCGACTGTCCGGCGCCGATCGCGTAGTTCAGCCAGCTCTTGACGGAGGCGGCGACCGAACTGCTGAAGCCGGCCTTGCACGCGTCCGTGTAGGCGTCGAGGAACGTCTGCGAGACGATCGGGTACGCGGTCGGATTGGGCGAGTTGATCGTGCTGATCCCGAGGTCGGCCGGGACCTTGACCCCGTCGGCCGCCGAGGAGGTGTTCTGAATCGTCGGCAGGATGTACGTGCCGACGCTGTTCTTCACCGCCGCGAACGTGAAGTTCGACTGCAGCGCGTAGGCCTGCTCCACGTAGCCGACCGCACCGGTTGTCTGCTTGACCGCCGCCGCGACGCCGGAGTTCTTCGCCGCGCCGGTGCCGACCGGCCACTTGACGTCCTTGCCGGCGCCGACCGAGGACTTCCACGTCGGGCTCACGTCCGACAAGAAGGTCGTGAACCCGTTGGTGGTGCCGGATGAGTCCGACCGATGCACGACCGTGATCGCCGTGCTGGGAAGGCTGATTCCGGGGTTCAGCGACTTGATCGCGGAATCATTCCAGGTCTTGATCTTGCCGAGGAAGATATCCGCGATCGTGGGGCCGTCTAGCTTCAGGCCGGTCTTGACGCCCGGCAGGTTGTAGGACACGGTGATCGCGCCCATCGCCACCGGGAACTGCAGCACGGGGCCCTTGGCCTTGGAGATGTCGGCCGGCTTCAGGGCCGGGTCGCTGCCGGCGAAGTCGACCGTCCCTGCCTGGAGCTGGGCGATTCCTGCGCCCGACCCGACGGGGTTGAAGTTCACGGTCAGGCCCTTCCCGCTCAGGGTCGAGTTCCACTGCTGGTAGATCGGCGCCGCGAGCGTCGACCCGGCGCCGTTGATCGTGCCCTTGGCGATCGAGCCGGCGCCCGCGGTCGAGGCCGAGCCGGAGGTCGCCGCGCTGCTGGCGCTCGAGCTGCTGCTGGAGCTGCTCGAGCCGCACGCGGCGACTCCCAGGATCGCCGCAATGAAAAGCCCGAGCGCACTGATGCGACTAGTACTCAAAGTCATTCTCCTTCGTCACTAGATGTCGCCCAGAGTCTCTGCGGAACTGCATCGCAGGGTGTTAACCACTTGTAAACCGGTCGTTGGCGCTCTGTGTGTGCTCCGCGCTCAGCCGGTAGCCGAAGCCGAAATGCGTGTGGATGAAGCGCCAGTTTGGGAGCGCCTGCTCCAGCTTGACGCGCAGCTTGCGGACGTAGACATCGACCGACCGATCGCCGGGTCTCATGTCCTTTCCCCAGACGAGGCTGAACAGCTCCTCGCGCGACATGATCCGATCCGCCCGGCGTGCCAGCTCGGTCAGCAGTCGCAGCTCGCGAATCGAGAGCATCAGCGCACGGCCGTTGACCCGTGCAAGGTGCTCCTCGGGGACGATCTCGAGCGGTCCGATCTCCAGCATCTCCCGTCGCGATGGAGCGGTGGCGGACATGGGGGATGATGCTGCTGTCACGTCCCCAGCTCAGCGTTACCGGGTCGTAACCGAGATGTGAACAACCTGTGATCGCGGCTGCTGTCCGGGCAGGCTGCGGCGCCATGCGGCACCCGCCCAGAGTGCTGTCAGCCAGGACTAGCGGATGAACGCCGGATCGAACTCGGGGTCGGGCTCGAGCGCGGTCCCGACAGGCTCCCGGTCCAGCTCGGCGCCCTTGCCCTCCCGCTCTGGCGCGAACCGGTAGCCGACGCCGAAGTGGGTGTGGATGTAGCTCCAGCTCGGCGACGCGCTGCGGAGCTTCTGGCGCAGCTTGCGCACGAACACGTCGACCGATCGGTCCCCGTGGGCCATCGCGTAGCCCCACACCCGCTCGTAGATCTCCTCGCGGCGCAGGACCCGGTCCGACTGCGACAGCAGGTGCAGGATCTCGAACTCGCGGGCGGTCAGCTCCAGGCTGAGATCGCCGGCGTACGCCTGGTAGAGGTCCGGGCGGATCGAGATCTCCCCGACCGCGATCGCGGCCTCCAGCTCGGGCATCTCGTTGCGCCGGTGACGGCGGATCGCCGCCTCGATCACGCAGATCAGCTCCTCCGCGTGGCACGGCTTCGTCATCCACGCATCGGCCCCGAGTCGCAGCCCGCGGACCCGCTGGGCGACCGATGACGGACCGGTGCAGATGATCACCGCGAGGCCGGGCAGCCGGGCGCAGACCCGCTCCAGGTACTCCCAGCTGCCGGGCCCGAGCACGGTGACGTCGAACACCAGCGCGTTTAGGCGCATCGCGACGAGCGCGTCGCCGGTCACCGGGCTCGACAGTGAACGATGATCCCAGCCAAGCGCGTCGAGTCGGTTGGCGAGTACTTGCATGAACCCCGGGTCGCGGTCGATGACCGCAAGCCGGAGCCGGTTGTGCGAGCGCTGCGGGGCGGCCTGACTCCCCGCTTGCGCGTCGCTCCTCTCGGGCGACATGCGGCGCACTCTAAAGCACGGCCCGCGGGAAGCCGTGCCGGTCGGAGCCCGATCACAGCATCTTTACACGCAATCAGCGGCCAAACGAGGTCCCGGCGACCGATCCGGTCCCGCCTCGACAGCGCGGCCCCTGGCCGGGTCTACCGGTCCTCGCCCGAGCGCCTCGCCTGAGCGCCCCGTCCTCCGTTAGCGCGTCGTTACGCGCGCTCGCGCTTGTACGCTCTATGCGGCATCGTGCCCGGACGCGCGCCAGTTCACGCCGCGGACACGGGGGATCTCGGACGCCCATGACCAGACCGACTAGACAAGCCTTCGCGTACTTGATCGCCCTCGCAACGGCGCTCGCGATCGCGGCCTGCGGCTCGTCGAGCTCCTCCTCGACGACCAGCCGCAGCTCCTCGTCGGCGGCCACCCAGACGACCTCCGCGACCGCCACGCAGTCGGGCCCGGTCCTGCCTCCCGCCGTCGACGAGCTGACCGCCGCCCAGGACCCGCAGCCGGGCCAGTTCCCCTCCGCGCACGGCAAGTCGCTTCAGCAGCTCGCCTCCGAGGTCCACAAGACGGCCCAGTTCGGGGCCGCCACCGGCACCTTCACGCCCGGCACCCGCCGGCTCGCGTTCGGGCTCACGACTAGCTCCGGAGCGTTCATCTACGCCCCGACCGCGATCTACATCGCCACCACCGCCGGCGCCCCCGCACAGGGTCCGTTCCTCGCCCCCGCCGATCCGATGAGCGTCGCGCCGCAGTACCGCAGCCAGCAGAACTCGGGCCCGGGCGGGATCAAGGCGATCTACGCGACGCAGGTGCCGCTTGCGCATCCCGGGACCGTCGATGTGCTGGCGCTCACCCGGACCAGCGGCGGCCTGATCGGCGCCGCTGGCGAGGTCGCGATCGCCGCGTCGTCGCCGATCCCGAATGTCGGCCAGCGGCCCCCTGACATCGCCACCGACACGCCGGCCACCGTCCACGGCGACCTCGCCCTGCTCACGACCCGGATCCCACCCGAGGACATGCACTCGGTGTCGTTCAACCAGGTGCTCGGCAAGCGCCCGGTCGCGCTCCTGTTCTCGACCCCGCAGCTGTGCACCTCGCGGGTCTGCGGCCCGGTCACCGACATCGCGGTCTCCTACCAGAAGGAATTCGCCAACCGGATCACGTTCATCCACGAGGAGGTCTACGTGGACAACAACCCGAGCAAGGGGCTGCGCCCGCAGCTGAAGGCATTCCACCTCGAGACCGAACCGTGGCTGTTCGTGGTCAACCGAAACGGGATCATCACGGCGCGGCTCGAGGGGGCGTTCGGGCGCAACGGGTTCAGGCAGGCGTTGGAGTCGGCGCTGTGAGCAGGCGGCCGGCCACAGCACTCGGCGCAGTCGTGCTTGCGCTCGCGGCGGCGCTCGCTGCGAGCGGCTGCGGCTCGAGCTCCGGAGGCGCGGTCACGATCCCCAAGGTCGCGCCTGCCAAGGAGTTCACGCTGGGCGGCTTCCAGCCCAGCGGCACGGTGCAACCGGGACAGCCGGTCACGGTTTCGTTCACCGTCGATCTGCCGAGCGGCAAGCCGTTGACGACCTACAAGACCGGCTCCGGCCCCCACACCGGCGTGCACCTGATCATCGTCCGCGACGATCTCCACTACATCATCCACCAGCATCCGCCGATCGGCCCCGACGGGCAGCTGAAGCAGGTCGTGATGTTCCCGGCGCCCGGCCCCTACCACGTGCTCGTCGATGTCTACCCGAACATCCCCGGCGGGCAGCCGAACTTCCAGCTGTTCACGTCCGTGAACGTCGCCGGCGCCTACAAGCCGCAGCCGTTGCCGCCGTTCGCCGCCGACCAGGTCGTCGACGGCTACCACATCGACATGCGGGGGCACCCCTCGATCCACGCGATCCAGGCCCAGTTCGTCCACGTCGCGGTCACCGACCCGCAAGGCAATCCGGTCACGTTCGTGCCCTGGTTCGGGGCGCTGGCGCACGCGATCTTCTTCCAGAAGGGTTCGCTCGACTACTTCCACACGCACATCTGCGCGCCCAACGCGCCCAACTGCGGAAGCCTCCCGGGTGTGCCCTCGACCCGGATCACCGGGCACTCAACGGCGCCGGGCAAGATGACGATCGGGGTGCTGCTGCCGGTGCCGGGCACGTGGGAGCTGTTCCTGCAGATGAAGCTGGGCGGGAAGATCGTCACCGCGCCCTACACGCTGAACGTGACGTCCTGACCACGCCGCGAGGTATCTTCCCCCGACGATGATCGCGCGGGTCGGCCCGGTCCTGGCGACGATCTTCCACGGCGCTCGCTGGGATCTCGACAAGGTCGCCGCGCGGTGCGCGGCGCGTGCTGCGGCGGCGCGGGTGCGGGTGCCGGCCGCGCTCCGCCCGCGCGACGCGGTCCTCCGGAAATCCGCCGCGCTCGCGGCGGGCTGGTCGCTGCGCGGCCCTCCCTACTAGCTGAAGAAAGCCGATTCAGCTGCGCGACGCGTTCGACGTCCGCCCGGGCCGTGTCCCGAGGCGTCGTGACCCGTTTCGATCCCCGATCTGTAAGGAGGACCACGTTCGTGAACATGAGACGACGACTGGCGGCAGCCGCGTGGGTGCTCGCCGCGATGCTCGCGGCCGCCGCGGGCGCGTCCGCCCACGCCCGGATCAGCCCCGCGGTGTCGGTCGCCGGCAAGCTTCAGCTCTACAGCCTCGCGGTGCCGACCGAAAAGAGCGGGGTGACCACGAGCAAGATCGTGTTGACCGTGCCGACCGGGTTCGGGATCGACTCATTCGCTCCCCCTCCCCCGGGATGGACGATGCAGGTCTCGCAGACCGGCTCCGGTGACAACGCCGTCGTCACCCGTGTCACCTGGACGGGTGGCCGGACGCCGACCGGCGAGGACTCCCTGTTCCAGTTCCTCGCCCAGCCGGCGGCCGCGCAGACGTACACCTTCCAGGTCCAGCAGACCTACTCCGACGGCTCGATCGTCAACTGGGCGGGGTCGGAGTCCTCGGCCGCGCCGGCCCCGACGATCGACGTCGCCAACTCGCTCGGCGGTGGCGGCGGGGGCGTCTCCGTCTTGACGCTGATCGCGCTGATCGTGGGCGTGCTCGGGCTGCTGGCGGGCGGGTTCGCGCTGATCAGCGGCTCCGGCGACCGCGCGCTGGCATGAGACGGCGCGCGACACTCGCGGTGGCGCTCGCCGCGGCGGCGGTGGGGCTGGCGGTGCCGAGCGCCGCCTCGGCGCACGCCTACCTGGTCAAGACGGTGCCGGCCGCGAGCGTCGTGCTGACGAGTCCTCCGGCCAACATCCAGCTCACCTACGACGAGGCGGTCGAGCCCCGGTTCGCGATCATCTCGGTCACGAACGCCGCGGGGCAGCAGGAGACGACCGCCCCCGTGTCGCGCTCACCGGCGGATCCCGACACGCTGGTCGTGCCGCTGCGGCCGCATCTGCCGCAGGGGTGGTACCTGATCTACTGGCGCGCGATCTCGGTCGACGGCCACCCCGTGTCCGGCGCGTTCACGTACGCCGTCGGACCGGATCCGGGGCCGGCGCCCCAGTTCCAGGTCCCGAACATCTCCGCCACCGCGACCACCCCGCAGCTGCTGATCGCGCGCTGGGTGATGTTTCTGTCGGTGATGGGCGCGATCGGCCTGCTGGCGCTGCGGTTGTTGATCGCGCGACCGCTGATCCGCCGCGTGCCGGGTGCGAGCCTCCGGCCGCTGTCGATCGCGTTCGTGGTCGCGTCGGTGATCGGCCTGATCGCGATCCCGGTGTACCTCGACTTCTCGACCGCCAACGACTCGCTGCGCTCGGTGTTCGATCTGAGCGCGCTCGTGCCGCTCTATCGGGTGACCGCGTTCGGGCGCGCGATCCTCGATCTGGAGCTGTGCTTCGCGCTGTTCTGCGTTGCCGGCTGGATCGCGCTGCGGATCGATCGCCCCGAGCGCCGGCTGCGATCGGTGGCCGAGCTGGCGGCCGGCTGGGGCGCCGGGCTGGCCGCCGCGGCGGTGCTGATCATCCCCGGCGCCGCCGGGCACGCCGCCCAGACCTCTCCGCGCGGGCTGACGCTCGGCTTCGACTGGCTGCACCTCGCCGCCGGCTCGATCTGGTTCGGCGGGCTGGTCGGGCTGCTGGTCATCTGGGCGCACGCTCCCCGAGCGCCACCGGGTCCGCGGGCTGGCGGTCGTCGTGCCCCGGTTCTCGAACGTCGCGCTCGGCTCGGTCGTGGTCCTGGCGGCGAGCGGGATCGGTGAGGCGTACGACCATCTGCCCGCCGTCAACGCACTGTGGGACACCGGCTATGGGGTCGCGATCCTGGTCAAGGTCGGGCTGCTGGGGGCCGCGGTGTTGATCGCGTCCGGCAACCTGCTGCGCTCCAAGCCGCGCCTCGTGGCGGCCCGCGACCGGCCGGAGCTCGGGCCGCCGGCGGCCGGGTTGCTGCGCACGCTGGTGAGCGCTGAGGCGGTGATCGTCGCCGGCGCGGTGTTCGCCGCCGCCGTGCTCTCCAGCCTCGCCCCACCCCCGCCGGCGTTCGCGCTCGAGAACTCAGCGCTCGCCCACGTCGGACCGGGCCGCGTCGTCAAGACCGTCTACCGCGGCAGCTACGAGCTCCAGGTGCTGGTCACGCCGAACCAGGCCGCGGCGCCGGACTCGTTCACGTTGCGGCTGACCAAGGGCGGCAAGCCGGTGCGCGGCGCGAACGTCACCCTGACCTTCAACCATCTCGCGATGGAGATGCCACAACAGGAGTATCAGTTGACTGAAACCCAACCAGGCGTCTATTCCCGCGCCGCACCCGCGCTGGTGATGGTCGGGCCGTGGGGACTGGGGTTCAACATCACCCCGCCGGCCGGACCACCCTTCACCGCCCTGATCGTCGACCAGGCAGACGGCTGATGCGTGAGAACGAGATAAGAATTCGCCTTCTGGCGGCGATTGTCGCGCTCGGACTCGGGATTGCGGCGGTCGTCGTCGCTATTCTCCTGGTGCGGGGCGTCCTTGGATAGCGACAGCAACGGACCCCGGATGTGAGCAATGGCCTCTCGGACCAAGCAGAAAGAAGAAGCCCGTGAGCGGCGGTTGGCCGCCGAGCGGGAGCGACTGGCTCAGCAGCAGCGCACCCGCCAGCTGCGGATCTTCGGCGGCATCGTGGTCGCCGCGATCGCGGTCGCGGCGGTGATCATCGCGGTCTCCAGCGGCGGCAGCAGCGGCGGGCTGAAGACCGGTACCCAGGCGACCGCAACCGTCGGCGGCGTCGAGTCCCTGCTGACCGGCATCCCGCAGTCGGGCGCCACCGTCGGCAACCCGAAGGCGCCGATCACGATGACCTACTACGGCGACCTCGAGTGCCCGATCTGCCGCGACTTCACCCTCCAGGGCGGTTTGTCTCAGCTGATCGAAAACGAGGTCCGCCAGGGCAAGGTCAAGATCGAGTACAAGGCCTTCCAGACCGCCACCCAGGACCCGACGGTGTTCCAGACCCAGCAGGCCGCCGCACTGGCGGCGGGCGAGCAGAACCGCTTCTGGGACTACGCCGAGCTCTTCTACCACGAGCAGGGTCAGGAGGACACCAACTACGTCACCGACGCCTACCTGACCAGCCTCGCCAAGCAGATCCCGAACTTCGACGTCGCCAAGTGGCAGACCGCGCGCCAGAACACCGCCCTCGTCGCCCAGGTCCAGGCCGACGTCCAGTCCGGCAACGCGCTCGGCGTCACCGGCACGCCGACGCTGATCTTCCAGGGCCCGAAGGGCAAGGCCTCGCCGAGCTCCGGCGTTCCCACCTATCAGCAGCTACAGCAGGCGATCAGCCAGGTGTCGTAGTCCCCGGGGCGCTGGTGCGGGCCGGCGTTTGGGTGATGGACTTGAGCGCGCTCGCGTCCAGTAGGACCGCCTCTGGTGGCTAACGGGGCGCTTCGGAGCGCGGGTCAACGGCCCGGTCGATGTCGCCCACCCACGGATTCCCAGGGGTGTGCGAACCCATCCAGCGTTCACACTAATTGATTACAGGAACTTGCCCGATCGGTCACTAATTCGCCCACTTTGCGGGCGATTCTGTCGGGTCATGAGCGATGAGAGGGATGATGGGCGCCGGCGAGTACCTGCACGCGCAGGGGATCGCGTGCGCGCTGGCGCACCCGTTCTCACACGTTGCGGCGCCGCTCACGCCCTCCCACCGGCGCACGCTGGCGGAACTGTTTCCGGTCTGGGAGACGCGCAACGGATCGCGGCCTGCAGATCTGAACGCGCCCGCCGCGGTCTATATCGAGACCCACGGCGGGATCGCGATCGGCGGCTCGGATGACCACGCCGGCGTTGATCTCGGCCGCACCTACACCGAGGCCCCGTCGGCCGCAACCCCCGCCGAACTGCTGGCACACATCCGCGCCGGCAAGCTCGCGCCGCGCGGCAACCACGGCACCGCTGCCAGCTGGGCCCACAGCGCGCTTGCGCTTGCCGCCCGGTCGCTCGCAACCACCGGCGACGGTCGCCCGGCGACCACGGACCCGACCGTCACCGACCCGAGCGCCGCGCGCGAGCAGACGAGGCTCGCGGCGCCCGAGGACGAGCCGAGGCGGGTCGCCGTGATCGCCGACGGCGCCGGATCCGCGCACGGTCTGACGCAGACACTCGCGGTCTTGCGCGAGCGCGGCATCGCCGGGCACGAAATCGATGTGATCGGGACCGACGCGACGGTCGACCGCCGCCTGACCGCGGTGAACGAGATCGAGCTCCCGTTCTATCCGGGATTCCAGTTCGGCGTGCCGAGCCTGTTCGCCGTCGCCGAGGCGCTGACCGACCGCCGCTATGACCTCGTCCACCTGTGCGCCCCCGGACCCGCGGCGGTCGCGGCGCAGCTGGTCGCTCGCGTCATGGGGATCCCGATCGCCGGCAGCTACGACACCGACTTCCTGAGCCTGGCGCGGCTGCGCTCCGAGGATCCCGAGATCGGGCCGAGCGTCGCGGCCGTGCTGGAGGCGTTCTACGCTCACTGCCAGGTCGTGCTCTCGCCGAGCCGCGCCGCCGATCACGCACTGGGCAAGCTCGGTGTCGAAGCCGAGCGGCTGCACCGCTGGCAGCGCGGGGTCGATCTCGACCGGTTCAACCCCGCCCGCTTCACGCCCGACGTCCTGCCGTCCGACCGGTTCAACGTCCTGTACACAGGGCGGCTGGGGCACGAGAAGGGTCTCGACCTGCTCGGCGAAGCGTTCCTGGTCGCGCGCGACCGCGATCCCCGCCTGCATCTCGTGCTCGCCGGCGCCGGCCCCGAGCTCGAGCGTCTGCGGGCGCGACTGGGCCGGGCGGCCGCGTTCCTGGGTTGGATCGAAGGGGATGCGCTCGCGCACGTGTACGCGAGCGCGGACCTGTTCGTGTTCCCGAGCACGACCGACACCTTCGGCCGGGCGATCCTCGAGGCGCAGGCGAGCGGGCTGCCGGTCCTGGCCGTCGACGGTGGCGGCGCCGCGGAGCTGATCGAGACCGGACGCACCGGGTGCCTGGTGCCGGCCGAACCCGAGGCGCTCGCCGGCGCCCTGCGCGGACTCGCGCGCCGCGCCGCGCTTCGCGACCGGCTCGCCACCGGTGGGTTGATCGCGGTTCGCGAGCGGAGCTGGGATCGCTCACTGGTGCAGCTCGCGAGCAGCTGGACGGCCGCGATCGACGATCGCCGACCAGCAGCGACGCCCGCAAAGGCCGCCGCCACGACCACGCCGGAGGTCGCCCGTGCCGCCTGAATCCGCACTCGCGACCCGCCGCGCCCCCGCACCGGCGCCGCCACCGCCGGGCGTCTCCCGCCCGCTGCGCATCGCCGACGTCGCGATGTTCTACGGCGAGCGCGGCGGTGGGATCCGCACCTACCTCGAGGCGAAGGCCGACTACGCGCGGCGCACGGGCGCGTTCGAGCACCACCTGGTGGTCCCCGGCCGGCCCGCCGCGTGCGTGGCCGACGGCCGCCACGAACAGCGCTCGCTACGGCTCGCGGCATCCAACGGCTACCGGATCCCGCTCGGAAGCGCCGGGCTGCAGGCGACGCTGCGTGCCCTCGAGCCCGACCTCGTGCTGCTCCACGACCCGTACTGGACGCCGCGCCTCGCGAGCCGCACCGCGCACGAGCTCGGCGCCGCCGTGATCGCCGTCCACCACTCATCGGTGGCGCTGCACGCGGCCGGCCTGCCCGGCCCCCAAGGCGTCTATCGGCGGGCGCTGCGGCGCTGGTATCGCCGCGCGTACCTCGACGTCGACGCCGTCATGTCGGTCGTCGACTCCGACATCGATGCCCGCCGGCCGTCCACACTGTGCCTGCGGCTCGGCCTCGACCCGGCCTTCGGGCCGCGTCCCGAGGTCGCGCGTGGCGGCCACGTCCTGTACGTGGGGCGGCTATCGCGCGAGAAGGGGGTACGCGAGCTGCTGGAGGCGGCGGCCGCCGCCCGCGACAAATGGCCGCTCGTGCTGCTCGGCACCGGCCCGGCGGGCGACGCGCTGCGCGAGCGCGCGCGGCAGCTGGGGCTCGGCCCGCGGATCCGGTTCGCGCCCTTCATCCAGGATCGGGACCGGCTCGCACGGGAGTACGCCCGCGCACGCGTGGTCGCGCTGCCGGGGGCTCACGAGACGTTCGGCCTGGCGGCGCTGGAGGCGGCGGCCTGCGGAGCCGCCGTCGTGACCGCCGCGTGCACTCCCTCCGCGACGCTGCTGGACGGGTTCGTCGACAAATTCCGCGCCGGCAGCGCCGGTGAGCTGTTGCGCGCGATCGAGCGCGCCCGCCGCCGCGAGCCAGATCCGCGGGCCGCCGCGGCGCTCGCGGCCCGCCACAACTGGGACGCCGCCCTGGCCGCCGAGCTGGCCGACCTGGAACGGTTCGTGAGCGCCAGATGAGCGGCAAGCTCGCGGTCGCGCTGCATGACGTCGAGCCACGGTCGTTCGCGCGCACGCAAGGAGATCCGGGAATGGCTGTTTCGCCGCGACGTCGGCCGGATCACGCTGCTCGTGATCCCGGCGCGCCGACCTGCACCCGATCGGCGCCCGAGCGCCCGCCCTGGCGACGTGGCTCCGCGGACAGGTGGCCTGCGGTGACAGCGTCGCCCAGCACGGACTGGCGCACAAGACGAGCGCCAGTCCGCGCTGGCCGCGGTGCACGCTCGCCAACTGGCAGGGCGGTCAAGCGGCGGAGTTCCCCGGTCTCGGCCCCGAGGAGGCGGCGCGGCGGGTTCAAACCGGCCGCCGCCTGCTACGCGAGATCGAGTTGGATCCGCGCGGGTTCGTCGCCCCCGCCTACGCCTATACGCGCGCGCTGCGCGGGATCCTCGACGACTCGTTCGAGTGGTTCGCGGATCTGCGCGCGGTCCGCAGTCGCTCGCACGGCAGCGTGCGATCCACCGCGCTGTGCCTGGGAACGTCGACTCGGTTGAAGCGCGATCTGTCGCCGCCGCTGGTGCGCGCGGCGAGCCACGCCCCCGGCAGCGTGATGCGGGTCGACATCCATCCGGCCGACTTCGATCCGCCCGGCCACGTCGCGACGCTCAAGGCGCTGCTCGCGAGGGCAGCCGGACGCGACGCCGTGACCTACGACGAGATCCTTGACTGACCTTCGGCGGCGCATCCGCCGTCCCGGGAATGCGGCGGACGAATCGATTCACACCCGGGTACGGGCCGCGGCCGAGCGCGTGCTGCACGAGAACTGGCGCGAGGGCGATCGCCGCGTCGATGGCGTGCCGTACGCGTTCACCTGCCCGGCCACCCCCCGCTACCGCCACCAGTGGTACTGGGACTCGTGCTTTCACGCGATCGCGTGGACGCCACTTCGACCCCGCCCGCGCCCGGGCCGAGTTACGGACGCTGATCCGCTCGGGGCGGCTCGACGGCTTCATCCCGCACACCGCGTTCTGGGACCGCCCCGCGTACTGGCGCCGGGCGCCGTTCTACGGCACCCACACGGTGTTCGGGGCGACCGCCACCTCCACGATCCAGACGCCGCTGATCGCGCTCGCGTGGGAGCGCGTCGCGGCGGCATCGGCAGACGAGCCGGGATTCGCGAGCGAGGCGCTGGCACAGCTACGGCTGCACTACGACTGGCTCGCGCGCGAGCGTGACCCCGACCGCGACGGACTGCTCACGATCATCCACCCGGACGAGTCGGGGCTCGATGACTCTCCCAAGTACGACGAGGTGTTCGGCTGGATGCGCCACTTCCGTCCGGGCTACTTCTGGCTGATCGAACGCTGCCGCCGGCTGTCCTACGACGCCGGGCGGATCGTCGAGCGCTACGAGGAGCACGTCGAGGATGTGCTCGTGAACGTCTTCTACGTGCTCGCGCTGCGAGCGCTGGCGCGGCTCGACAGCGAGCACGGCGCGGTCTACGAGGCGCGCGCCGAACGTGCGGAGGCGGCCCTGCTCGAGCGCTGCTACGACGAGCAGACGGGATTGTTCTACGACCTTGCATGGAGGTAGCGAGCGCCAGGTGAAGGTTTCGACCTGGTCCTCGCTGGCGCCGCTGGCGCTCGCCGCGATGCCCGACGACGTGCGCCGGCGCCTGGTCGAGGAGCACCTGCTGCACCCCCGCCGCTACCTGACGAAGTGCGGGATCCCCTCGGTTGCGCGCGAGGAGCCGACGTTCAAGCCCGGATTCGCGTTCTGGCAGTGCTGGCGCGGGCCATCGTGGGTCAACACGGCGTGGCTGCTCGTCCCGCCGATGCGGGAGCTCGGGTATGTGCAGGAGGCCGAGCGGATCGTGCTCTGGGGCGATCGACCGCTACGGTGCGCGCGAGTACTACAACCCGCTCACCGGACGCGGCCTGGCCGCCAGCGGTTTCGGCTTCTCGACCCTGATCGTCGATCTTCTCGCACAGTCCGGGATCGAGACCGGGCACCCGTCCGCCCCGGGGCGCATGATCCACCCGTGAGCTGGCGATCAACTCGAGCGGCAGCGCTCGCGGCGCAGCAAGCCCGCCAGGTGGCAGTCATCGATCTCGGCTCGAACACGTGGCGGCTGGTGGTGTTCACGTTCTCCAAGGGAGCGTGGTGGAAGCGCACCGACGAGCTGTTCGAGACGGTCCGCATCGGTGCCGGATTGGCGGCGTCGGGCCGTCTGAGCGAGGAGGCGATGCAGCGGGGGATCGAGACGCTGACGGTGTTCGAGCACTTCTGCGACGCCAACGAACTCGCGGCCGACGACGTTCTCGCGATCGCCACCAGCGCGATCCGCGACGCCTCCAACCGGGACGAGTTCGTGGCCCGCGGCGAGGCCGCCACCGGGTTGAAGATCGAGGTGCTCTCGGACGAGGACGAGGCCCGCTACGGATACGTCGCGGCGATCAACACCTCCACCCTGACCGACGGGGTCGTGCTCGAGCTGGGCGGCGGCAGCATGCAGCTGATCACCGTCGCGGGACGGCAGGCGCAGCAGATGGCGTCGTTCCCGCTGGGCGCGGTCAGGCTGACCGAGCAGTTCCTCCCCGGCCCGGGTCCGGCCAAGAAGAAGGACCTCCAGCGCGTGCGTGCGCACATTCGCGAGACGCTCTGCGGTGCCGGCTGGCGGTGGCCCGCGAACAGGCGGATCGTCGGCCTCGGCGGCGCGGTGCGGAACCTCGCCGCCGCCGCGGAGCCCGAGGTCGAGCAGATCGACATCGGTGTCCAGGGGTTCGTGATCACGCGCGCGGCGATGAGCGAGCTCGTGCAGAAGCTCGCGGCGCTGCCGCCGTCCGAACGCGGCAGCGTCCCCGGGATCAAGCCCGAGCGCGGCGACATCATCCTGGCCGCCGCGATCACGCTGGAGACCGTGCTCCAGCTGGGCAGGTTCGACGGCATCGAAGCGACCGAGGCAGGGTTGCGCGAGGGCGTGTTCTTCGCCCGCACGCTGCTCGCGCCCGGCGAGCCGCTGTTCGACAACGTCCGCGAGGCAGCGGTCCTCAACCTCGCGATCCAGTACGAGTCCGACATGAAGCACGTGGAGCACGTCGCCAGGCTGGCGTTGCAGATGTTCGACTCAGTCGTCGACGGGGGCCTGTTCGAGCCCAAGCCCGGCGAGCGTGAACTGCTGTGGGCCGCGTCGATGCTCCACGACGTCGGGATGACGATCTCCTACGACGATCACCACAAACACTCGCGTTACCTGATCGTGTCGGCCGAGCTGCCCGGGTTCGATCCGCGCGAGCGGGCGCTGATCGCCCAGATCAGCCGCTACCACCGGAAGGGCGCGCCGAAGCTCGGCGAGATGTCGGTGCTCTCGCAGCCCGGGGACGAGGAGCTGCTCGATCGCTGTGCGGTGATCCTGCGGTTGGCCGAGCACCTCGAGCGGGGGCGCGACCAGTCGGTGTCCGAGGCGCGGCTGCGTCCCAACGGCCATGGCGTCGACCTGCACCTGGAGGCGGCCGGCGAGAACCTGATCCTTCCCCGCTGGAGCGTCGAGCGCTACGGGGACGGCGAGGTGTTCCAGCGGGTGTTTGGTCGCCGGCTGCTGATCGGCTAGCGAGGCCCGGGCCCGGACTGTCCCAATCGACCCGCGGGCGTTAGCCGAACCGTCACACTTTGGCGCCGTTCCGCGCCTACCGTGTGGTGCGAGTGAGCAGGGCACTCCGCAACTCTAGGTGGCCGTCGGACCCGGACATCGAGACGCGATTGACGCGCTGCTGGTGATGGCAGCAGCCGAAGATCGTTGGGGTGAGCGCCACCGCGCCGTCAATCTGCTCGATAATGTCGAGCAGATCGTCGGCAGGCTGCCACGGCGCTGTGAATGGCTGCGCTGGCGGCGCATCGACGGCGGAGGCTCGGGGATCACTCAACGGCTGTTCATTTAGATGCGGACTAGCGGCGCAGCGTTAGAGTGTCTGCATGCTTTGGTTGCTGCGACACGCGGAGGCCGCGGATGGCCTTCCGGACGACGAGCGTGCGCTGACCGAGCGCGGTGCTCGGCACGCCGAGGCGGCGGGGCTCGCGCTTGCGCGGCTTGGAACCAGGATCGACAATTGCCTGAGCTCGCCCAAGCTCCGGGCGGTCCAAACCGCGGAACGGGCGTGCGAGCCGCTCGGGCTCCCGGTGACGATCGAGGCCGCGCTGGCGGGCGAGCCGTTCGACGTCCACGCGTTGACCGCGGGGCTCGGCGACGTGCTGCTGGTCGGACACGATCCGTCGTTCTCGCTGACGCTGCACGACCTCACGGGCACCCAGGCGAGGATGAAGAAGGGCGGCCTGGCCGGGGTCGCCAAGGGAGAGTTGGTGTCCTTGCTCCGCCCCGCGGAGCTGATCGCGATCGCGTTCGCGGATGAGAGGGTCGGATGAGCGACCAAATGATCGAATCTGGTGAGCGGGCGGCGGCCGTCGCGGACGACGCGGCGGCGGCGGCGATCGATCTCCGCGATTCGTCCCTGTACATCAACCGGGAGCTGTCCTGGCTCGACTTCAACGACCGTGTGCTCCAGCTCGCCGAGGACGAGAAGCTGCCGCTGATGGAACGGGTGAAGTTCCTCGCGATCTTCGTGACCAACCTCGACGAGTTCTTCATGATCCGCGTCGCCGGCCTGCACGATCAGATCGACGCGCGGATCGATGCCCGCGGCGCCGACGGCCTGTCGCCGATGGACACGCTGAAGGGGATCGCCGCGAAGGTGCGGGAGCAGGACGTGCGCCACGCCAGGGAGTTCAGCGATGTGATCCGGCCGGCGCTGGCCGAGAACGGGATCCGGATCGTCTCCTGCGCTGACTCCGCCGCCTCCGCGAACGTGCTCGAGCGCCGCTTCCGCGAGCTGATCTTCCCGGTCCTGACACCGCTGGCGGTCGGACCCGGGCGTCCATTCCCGTACATCTCGAACCTGTCTCTGAGCCTGATCGTCCGGCTGCACGATCCCGAGCTCGATCACGACGTGTTCGCGCGCGTGAAGGTGCCGAGGGAGGTCCTGCCGCGGTTCGTCGAGATCTCGAGCGAGACGTTCGTGCCGCTCGAGGACATCATTGCCGAGCATCTCGCGGTCCTGTTTCCCGGGTTGGAGATCATCAGCCATGACCTCTTCCGGGTCACCCGCGACGCCGACTTCGAGGTCTCCGACGAGGCCGACGATCTGCTGCAGGCGGTCGAGGACGAGCTGCGCCGGCGCCGGTTCGGCGAGGTTGTCCGGCTCGAGGTCACCGCCGGCATGGACCCGGCGATGCGCAACCGTCTGATCGAATGGCTCGGTGTCGACGAGCACCAGGTCTACGACGTCGAGGGCATGCTCGACCTCAGCGACCTGTGGCAGATCGCCGGGCTCGAAGGGCACCCGGAGCTGCGTCAGCCACCGTGGACTCCGGTCACGCATCCGGCGTTCGGTCCCCCGCCCGGCGACAGCGACGAGCCCCCGGACGTGTTCGCGCCGATGCGATTGCACGACGTGCTGGTCCACTACCCGTATCACTCGTTTGCAAGCAGCGTCGAGCGGTTCGTCAAGCAGGCGGTCGACGATCCGAACGTGCTCGCGATCAAGATGACCGTGTACCGGACCTCGGACGATTCGGCGCTGGTGCCGTCGCTGATCGAGGCGGCGGAGAAGGGCAAGCAGGCGGTCTGCCTGGTGGAGCTGAAGGCCCGCTTCGACGAGCGTCTGAACATCCGTTGGTCACGGGCGCTGGAAGAGGTCGGGGCTCACGTCGTGCACGGCATCCCCGGTCTCAAGACGCACGCCAAGACGATCCTCGTGGTCCGCCGCGAACGCGACGGCGTGCGCCACTACGTGATGATCGGGACCGGCAACTTCCACGCCAAGACCGCTCGCCTGTACGAGGACTTCGGCCTGTTCACGACCGACCGCGAGCTCGGCGAGGAGGTCGCGAATCTGTTCAACACGCTGACCGGCTACGGGCACCCGCCGCGCCAGCAGAAGGTGCTGGTCGCGCCGACCTGGATGCGCATCCCGCTGATCGAGGAGATCGACCAGACGATCGCCGCACACCAGGCCGGCGAGAACGCGCGGATCGTGATGAAGATGAACTCGCTCGTCGACTGGCGCTGCATCGAGGCTCTCTACCGGGCCTCGCAGGCCGGCGTGCCGATCGATCTCAACGTCCGGGGCATCTGCTGCCTGATCCCGGGCATCCCCGGCGTCAGCGAGACGATCAACGTCGTCTCGGTCGTCGGCCGCTTCCTGGAGCACTCTCGGATCTACTCGTTCAATCGCGGGGACGAGCACAGGTACTACATCGGCTCGGCGGATCTGATGCCGCGGAATCTCGACACTCGCGTCGAGTTGCTCACCCCGATCGAGGATCCGGAGCTCCAGGCGGAGCTGGAGGACACACTCGAGCGGTGCCTCGCCGATGACACGTTCTCCTGGATCCTGGACGCCGACGGTCACTGGACCCGTCGCCAAGGCGACACCCGCGCGGTCCATCGCGAGCTGATGGAGCGGACACTGGCACAGGCAGCGAGTGCTTCGAGCTAGCCGACGCGGCGCGCCTCGTGCACAACGACCTCCTGTTAGTGATCGTCGTCGCCGGTGCGCTCGCGTTTGACGTCACCAACGGCTTCCACGACACCGCCCACGTGGTCGCGTCGTCGGTCTCGACCCGGGCGCTGTCGCCGCGCGTCGCCGTCGGGCTCGCGGCGGTCCTGAACTTCGCCGGCGCGTTCATCTCGCTTAAGGTCGCGGCGACGATCGCGACAGGGATCGTCGACCCGGCCCGGGTGACCGAGACGATCGTGTTCGCGGCGCTGATCGGCGCGATCGTATGGAACATGGTCACCTGGTCGGCGGGCCTGCCGTCGAGCTCCTCCCACGCGCTGATCGGCGGGGTGGTCGGAGCGACGATCGCGGCCTCGGGCGCCGGCGCCGTCAAGGGAGGCGCCGTGATCACCAAGGTTGTGCTGCCGGCCCTGATCGCGCCGGTCGCGGCGTTCGTCCTGGCGGGCGTGGCGATTGTCGCGATCTACAGGCTGGTGGCGCGCCGGCGCCCCGGGTCGGTGGTCAGGGGCTTCCGGCTCGCGCAGGTGCTATCCGGATCGGTGCTCTCGGTCGCCCACGGGACCAACGACGCCCAGAAGACGATGGGCGTGATCAGCCTGGCGCTGATTGCCCACGGCAACATCAGCGTGACGCACTTTCATGTTCCCGAGTGGGTCGTGATCGCAGCCGCGACGGCGATCGCGCTCGGGACCTACGCGGGGGGCTGGCGGATCATGCGCACGGTCAGCACGCGGATCATCAAGATGGACAACGCCCAGGGATTCGCGTCCGAGAGCGCCGGCGCAGCCGTGATCATGGTCTCGTCGTATCTCGGCTACCCGCTGTCGACGACGCAGGTGATCTCGGGTGGGGTCGTCGGCGCCGGCGCGGCCAAGCGTCTGTCCGCCGTGCGTTGGGGCGTTGCCGGCAACATCGCCACCGCCTGGTTGCTGACGCTTCCGTGCGCCGGGCTGCTGGGAGCCGGCGCGTACGGCGTCGCGATCGCATTTGGCAACGGTGCGCTCGGCCCGCTGCTGATCACGGTGGTCGCGCTGGGCGGGATCGCGCTCGGGTTTGCGTCGCGGCGCAGTGGGCTGGCTTCGGGTCACGAGTCCGAGACTCGGCTTGCGACGGTCGAGCGGCCCTGAAGCCCAGCAGGGCTGGTGCGCCGAGGTGAGCGGCTCAGCCCCCCGCCTGGGGTCGGGATCGGCGGGGGGCTGGCCGCTTGCGTCGACGGGGGCCTAGCCGCCCGTCGGGGAGGTGGCCGGACGCGTGCCCAGCTTCAGCTGGATGTGGAGCGTCTGGCCGCCTCGCTTGATCGTCAGCGTGATCGTGTCGCCAGCGGAGAACTGGTCGACGGTGGCGATGAACTGATCGGTCGAGGTGATCGCCGTACCGTTGATCGCGGTGACGAGGTCATTGGGCTGAATTCCGTCGGCCGCCGCGGGCGAGCCCGGCGTGGTCGCCGTCACCTGGGCGCCGCCGGTCGACTTGCCGTTGAGCTCAACGCCGACGTACGCGTGCTTGACCGGATGGCCGCTGATGATCGCATTGGCGATCCTCGCGACCGTGTTGGACGGAATCGCGAACCCGACACCGGAGCTGGAACCGGAGTTGGTCTGGATCTGATCGTTCAGGCCGAGCACCTGCGCGTCGGCGTCGAGCAGCGGGCCGCCGGAGTTGCCGGGGTTGATCGCCGCGTCGGTCTGGATCGCGCCCGGAATCGTGTAGTTGTTCGGCGCCGTGATGCTCCGGCCGGTCTGGCTGACGATCCCGGCGGTCGCGGTCTCCGGGAGGCTGAACGGACTGCCGATCGCCACCACCGGATCGCCGACCTGCGCGTTGGAGGAGTCGGCGAACGCGATCGGGTGAAGCTCGGACGTCGGCGCGTTGACGTGGATCACCGCGACGTCGGTCGAGGGATCGGTGCCGACCACCGTGGCGTTGGCCGTGACTCCATCCTCGAACGTCACCTTCACGGATGTGGCGCCCGAGACGACGTGCTCGTCGGTGAGGATGTCGCCCTTCGTGTCGTAGACCACGCCGGCGCCCTCACCCTGGGTCTCCTGGCCGCCGCCGCCGGAGCCGCCGCCGCCGGAGCCGCCGCCGCCGGAGCCGCCGCCGCCGGAGCCGCCGCCGCCGGAGCCGCCGCCGCCGGACCCGCCGCCGCCGAACAGGCCGAACCCGCCGCCGCCGCTTGACTGCTCGGTCACCAGGATGTCGACGACGCCGGGGCTTGCGTCACGGTAGATCTGGTTGACGGTCAGTCCACGGGACGATCCGGCGCCCCCCGTGAGGGAGGTTGGGATCGTTGACGACGCGGAGGACTGGTTGACGACGGTCGTCGTGACCGTGTGCGTCGTCGTGCTGCCGCTGGCCACGATCAGCGCGATCACGCCTCCGGCCACGGCACCGCCGACGACCGGGATCAGCCGGCTGAGGTTGCGCATGTTTTCAAAGCTCTCCTGGTCGAGATCATCTGTGTCTGATCGCAGTACAGCACCGGCCTTTGAGAAACCTTTCAGAGCGCGTGAAGAACACCGTAAGAGCGGTGTGAGCGGGTCCGGCCGTCGCGGGTCAGTCCGCCGACACCTGCTGCGGGGACTGGCTGGGCGTCAGCAGCGCCGGGCCGCGCGACCCGGGCCGGGCTCGCTGTCCCCATCTGGGCCACACGGCGGTCGCGTTGATCTCACTGTCGAGCCGCGCCGACAGCTCGGACAGGATCCGCTGCTCCTGCGCCGCCGTGATCATCTTCGCCGACACCAGCTTGTCGAGCCGCGATCGGACCGCGTCCGTCAGTGCGGCCTCGAGCCCGGCGACCGTCTTCCCGTTCTGATTTTTGGTGATCTGGGCCAGCGACTTGCCCGACCGGAGCTGATCGAATAGCTGCGTGTCGCTGATCTCCAGATAGGTGGCGGCCGCGGCCAAGGCACCCGCCGGTCCGAAGCCGCGACGGAAACCGTGGAATCCGGGGCCGGGGGCGCCGGGGGTTCCCGGGGCGCCGGAGGTTCCCGGGGCGCCAGGAGTTCTCTGGGCGCCGGAGGTTCCCGGGGCGCCAGGGGCTCTCTGGGCGCCGGAGGTTCCAGGGGCGGGCAGGCTGGGCGGGCCCGAGTTGGGCCCGCCGCGTCGTGGCCCGAAGAAGCGGCCGCCGCCGAGCGGCCCGAACCAGTAGCCGCCGAGCGGCGGCATGGTCCCACTCTTTTGCAGGCGCTGCTTGAGCGCGTTTGCCTGCGCCTGCGTCAACCTACCGGACTTGACGGCCGCTTGCAGCTGGTCGAGATACGCACCATCGAGCGCCGCTGAGAGCTGCTGGGGCGTCACGTTCAGACGCTTGGCGACGTCGTTCAGGAACGCCTGCCGCGCACTCGTGCCCAACTCCTGCGTCGCCGCATAAGCGCCGCCCGCAAATGCGGCGGCGGCGATTGCCGTGGTCCCGATCGCGAGCTTGCGCTTGACGTTCAGCCGCACCGATGGCTCCTTGCAGTTGGCCGGGCGCGTCGGACTCCAGCGCGCCCGTGGGCGCGATCATTTCAGCGGAGTTTGAGAGGAACGTAAGAAGCCCGCTCGCCGGCCGATCTGTGCCTGCCGAACAACGTTTGCCCTGCTTGGCGAGCGAGCCGAGTCCAGCAAGGACGCAGGCGCGGGGGTGTAGCGCAGCGCTAAAGCAAGTGCCGCGGACGCCACTGGGCGAAGGTTTGCAGCCGCCAGAGACGGCCGAGGTTCGCAGAGGGGGCACTAGCTCGCGCGCCGGCGCCGGCGCGCGAGGATCGCGTGGAGACGCGCCGCCTCCCGCTCCGGCCCGCCCATCAGGCGCTCCCAGGTGATGCGAACGGTGACGAGGCCCGCCGCCAGCTTCTCGGCATCGCGGTCGCGGTCGCGCTCGAACGCGGCCCGACCGGAGTGAAACGTATAGCCGTCGAGCTCGACGATCAGCTGCTCGCGGCGGAACAGCGCGTCAACTTCGTTCCCGGTCCTCCCGGTATTGATCTCCGGCCGTGGCAGCCCAAACCGGTCGCAGAAGTCCAGGAACGCGTCCTCGAGCTCAGAGCGCGTCGGGTTGCCCTTCCCCCGGACCAGCGGCCACAGCCGGCGGGTCCCCGGGTGGTTGGGCGAGCGCCGGAGCAGCTCGTCGAGATCGCCCAGCCGCAGATAGTTCGACAGCAGCGCGTCGTTGAACGTGCGGCGCAGGCGGCGGTCGTCCAGCGACGGGGCATGGTCGAGGAGCGTGCGCGCGGGGCTCGTCACGGGGATTCCGTGCTGGCGCGTTCGGTCCTTGCGGGTCAACGTCGATGAACGGTGGACGGTGATCCCGTGCGGGCGCCGCTTGGACGGCACCGTCACCTCGAACGGGGTCCGCCACTCCTTGGCGAACCCCCACAGGGTCGCGGCGGAGCCGTGGCTGAGCAGCGCGTCCCGGCCGCAGGCGAGGACCGCCGCCGCGGCGCGCTCGAGCGGCGTGGTCGAAGGCCGGCCGACGCCGTAGACGCCATGGTGAGAGGGGTGCAGGCGCCCGGCCCTCACGCGGTGCGCGATCGCCTTCCGACCGATGTGCAGATCGACCAGCTGCCAGTAGGCCACGTTGCCCTGCTGGCGCGAGGCCAGGGCGGCGATCGTCAGGTCGATGGACTCGGACACGGGTCGGCTCGGGAGGGCCGTGGTCGATTTGTCCCCTCCACGAGGACAAATCGACCACAGCCTCCTCCCGGGAGCGTGGCACGCGCAACTTCGCCCCCGGCCAAGTCTCTACACCCCCGGCACGATTCTTTACGCGCCCGGCACGATTCCCTACGCGCCCGGCACGATTCCCTACGCGCCCGGCACGATTCTCTACGCGCCCCGCACGCTTTGTTCCGCTTCTGCAAGCTCCACGAAGTAATCGAGCGCCGCCGGGTTGGCCAGCGACTCCCGGGACGCCGCCTGCTCCGGCGGCACACCCGACAGGATCCGCTTGACCGGCACCTCCAGCACCTTGCCGCTCAACGTCCGCGGCACCTCGAGGATCTGCCGGACCTCGTCCGGCACGTGGCGCGGCGAGCAGTCCTCCCGGATCCGCCGGCGGATCGTGCCGATCAGCTCGTCGTTCAGCGACGCGTCCTCTCGCAGCACCACGAACAGCGGCATCCAGCCGTCGGTCCCCTCCCGCGGCAGGTCGATCACGAGCGCGTCGAGGACCTCGGGAACGGACAGCACGGCCCGATAGATCTCGCTCGTTCCCATCCGCACGCCACCGCGGTTGATCGTCGAGTCCGAGCGTCCGTAGATGATCGCGGTCCCGCGGGGGGTGATCTTGATCCAGTCGCCGTGGCGCCAGATCCCGGGGTACATCGAGAAGTAGCTGTCCAGGTACCGCTGCCCGGTCGGGTCGTTCCATAGGTAGATCGGCATCGACGGCATCGGCTTGGTGATCACCAGCTCGCCGACCTCGTCCACGTGCGGCTTGCCGTCGGGGTCCCACGACTCGACCGCGGCGCCGAGCGCCCGCGCCTGCAGCTCGCCCAGGTACACCGGCAGCGTCGGCACGCCGCCCACGAACGCGGTCACGACGTCCGTCCCACCCGAGGTCGAGAACAGCCACGTATCGGCCCCCAGCGAGTCGTAGATCCAGCGGAAGCCCTCCGGCGACAGCGGCGACCCGGTCGAGCCGACCGATTTCAGCGCGCTCAGATCCCGCCCGCTACGCGGCTCCACGCCGGCCTTCATGCACGAGGCGATGAACGCGGCGCTGGTGCCGAAGCAGTTCATCTTCGAGTCCGCGGCGAGATCCCACAGCCGGCCCAGGTCCGGATATCCCGGGTTCCCGTCGTAGAGCACGATCGAGGCGTCGCTGAGCAGCACGCCGACGAGGAAGTTCCACATCATCCAGCCGGTCGTCGAGAACCAGAAGTACCGTTCGCCGGGCTGGGCGTCCAGGTGCAGCTGGGTCATCTTCATCTGCTCCAGCAGCACTCCGCCCTGCCCGTGGACAATCGGCTTCGGCAGCCCGGTCGTGCCCGAGCTGTAGAGCACCCACAGCGGATGGTCGAACGGGACGTGCTCGAACTCCAGCGAGTCCGGCGAGCCGAGGAATCCGGGCTCCCATCCGGAGCCGTCGAGGTAGCCGAGCGTGAGGGTGTGCGCCAGCGATGGGATCTCGGCGGCAATCGCCTGCACGTTGGCCCGGCGATCGAACTCCTTGCCTCCATACCCGTACCCGTCGATCGTGAGCAGGACCTTGGGCTCGATCTGGCTGAAGCGGTCGATCACGCTCCGCGCCCCGAACTCGGGCGCCGCCGAGGACCAGACCGCGCCGATCGAGGCGCACGCCAGGAACGCCGCCACCGTCTCGGCGATATTCGGCATGTACGCGCACACCCGATCGCCCGGACCGACCCCGCGCGCACGCAGTCCGGCCGCGATCGCGGCGGTCTCCGCCCGCAGCCGCTCCCAAGTCCACTCCTCGAGCGGTCGTAGCTCCGAGGTGTGGTGCAAGGCGACGCTGGCGGGATCCTTGCCGGCGAAGATGTGCTCCGCGTAGCTCAATCGGCTGTCCGGGAACCACTCGGCCCCGGGCATCTGCGAGCTGCCGAGCACGGTCGATGTCGGCTGCTCGAAGCGGATATCGAAGAACTCGACGATCGACTGCCAGAAGCCCTCGACGTCCTCGACCGACCATCGCCACAGCGCTTCGTAGTCGTCGAAATGGTGGCCTCGGGTCTCCTGCAGCCAGGCCTGATAACGCGTCAAGTTTGTGCGTGCGACCCGCTCAGGCGACGGCGTCCACAGCAATTCCGGCTCGCTCATGAGCGACAGTATCGCCGAATATCCTCCTTCGATGGCCGGCGATTCGGAAAGCACGATCCTGACCGCCCCGTTCGCGGCGACCGTGATCGCGATCGCCCGCGGCCCCGCGGAGCAGGTGCCGAAAGGCGCCGCCGTGCTGGTGCTCGAGGCGATGAAAATGGAGCACGAGGTGATCGCCGAACGCGACGCGGTCGTGCAGCGAGTCGAGGTGAAGGTTGGCGACGCGGTCAATGAGGGGCAGCTGCTGGCGGTGCTGAGCGCGGCCGCACCGACCTCCACCGACGGTCGACCGCAACCGCCGGCGGATCTGGCGCAGACGCGCGAGGATCTGCAGGCAGTCCAGGAGCGCCACGCGATCGGTCTCGACGCCGCCCGTCCCGATGCTGTCGCCAAGCGCCACGAGCGCGGGCACCGCACGGCCCGCGAGAATCTCAGCGAGCTCGTCGACGCCGGCACGTTCGTGGAGTACGGCCCGCTGATGTTCGCCGCCCAGGAGCGCCGCCGGCCCAAGGACGAGCTGATCGCCCGCACGCCCGCCGACGGGCTCGTCGGCGGTGCCGGCGAGGTCGAAGGCAGGCCGTGCGTGGTGATGTCCTACGACTACACGGTGCTGGCGGGCACGCAGGGAATGCGAAACCACATGAAGAAGGACCGCCTGTTCGAGCTCGCCGAGCGCCGCCGGCTGCCGGTCGTGCTGTTCGCCGAGGGCGGCGGCGGACGGCCGGGCGACGTCGACTGGCCGATCGTCGCGGGTCTCGACTGCCGCGCGTTTCACCTGTTCGCCCGCCTCAGCGGCCTCGTGCCGCTGATCGGAATCGCATCCGGGTTCTGCTTCGCCGGCAACGCCGCGCTGCTGGGCTGCTGCGATCTCGTGATCGCGACCGAGGACGCGAGCATTGGGATGGGCGGCCCGGCGATGATCGAGGGCGGCGGGCTGGGCAGCTTCGAGCCCGACGAGGTCGGTCCGATCGATGTCCAGTACGCGAACGGGGTCGTCGATCTGCGCGTCAAGGACGACTCGCAGGCGGTCGCCGCCGCGAAGCGCTACCTGCGCTACTTCAGCGGCGCTCCGGCGCCCGCCCCGGACCGAGACCACACGATCCTGCGCCACCTGATCCCGACCAATCGCAAGCGGATCTACGACGTCCGGGCGGTGATCGACGCGCTCGTTGACGACGTGCTGGAGCTGCGGCGCGGCTTCGGCCTCGGGATCGTGACCGCACTGGCGCGCCATCGCGGCCGGCCGCTCGGGGTGATCGCCAACGACCCCTCGCACCTGGGCGGCGCGATCGACGCTCACGGCGCCGACAAGGCGGCCCGGTTCATGCAGCTGTGCGACGCGTTCGAGCTGCCGCTGCTGTTCCTGTGCGACACGCCGGGATTCATGGTCGGGCCGGCGGCGGAACGGACCGCGACCGTGCGCCATTTTGCGCGGATGTTCGTCACCGGCGCCAACCTCACGGTGCCGACCGGCACGGTCGTGCTGCGCAAGGGCTACGGCCTCGGGGCGCAGGCGATGGCGGGTGGCAGCTTCAAGGCGCCGCTGTTCACGGTCGCGTGGCCGACGAGCGAGTTCGGCGGGATGGGGCTCGAGGGGGCGGTCCGCCTCGGCATGCGCCGCGAGCTCGAGGGAATCGAGGATCCGTCCGAGCGCGAGCGCGCGTTCGACGCCGCGGTCGCCGCCGCTTACGAGCGCGGCAAGGGCATCAACATGGCCGCCTACTTCGAGGTCGACGACGTGATCGACCCGGCGGACACGCCCCGATGGATCTCGACCCTGTTCGACCCCGACCCGGACCCCAACCGCGACCGCGACCGCGACCGCGACCGGGATCGCAACGCCGACATCCACGCCCGTCCCGACTGGTCCAGGCGCTCAGGCAAGAAGCGCCCGCACGTCGACACGTGGTAGGCCGGCCGACCTAGTAGAGGCCGAGGGACCGGCGAGCGGCGCCGGATGGGAGTCGCGGTCCGGGCCGCCGCCGGTTCCCCAGGTGCGGGGAGGGGATACTCCCGCTAGCGACGAGGCGCACTTCGTCGCAGCCGATAGGCGCCCTGAGAGACGGCGGCGGACGGAACGAAGCGCGGGGATGCATCGTTCTTCTCGCCAACTCCTCTGTTACCACGACACCCGCTCGGCATTGTCGGAGCCTATGCCTCGGGGTGTCAGCTCTCCGTAAAAGCTGACCCAGAGCGGATTGACTCCGGTTCAGGTCGCGCGCAGGGCCTCGGTCGGGCTGAGGCGCGCCGCCTTCGCGGCGGGATACAGGCCCGCGATCGCGCCGATCAGGAACCCGGCCGCCGGCGCCGCGACCAGGGCGTAGGCAGGGATCACCATCGGCTGGTTCTGCGCGAGCGAGTAGATCCACGTCGCGACCGCGCCGAGCAACAGCCCCGCGATCCCGCCGAGCACCGCGAGCAGCGCCGACTCGGCGAGGAACTGGCTGCTGATGTGGCGGCGGGTCGCACCGAGCGCGCGGCGCAGGCCGATCTCACCGCGGCGCTCGAGGACCGAGATCACCATGATGTTGGCGATCCCGATCGCGCCGACGAGCAGCGCCACCGCGCCGAGGCCCAGCAGCAGCGTCGTGAACTGGCCCTTGGCCTGAGCGCGGGCCTCGAGCACGTCCGACGGACGGCTGACCTGGACGCCGTCCGAGTTCTGCGGGTCGGCGGTCGCAGCGAGGATGTTCGACACCTGGTTGACGTCGTTGACGTTCGCGCGCACGTAGATCTCCGACGGGCTGTTGAGCGTCTGGAACATATGCCCGGCCACCGGCAGACCGATGAACACGGTGCTGTCGAGGGTCGGGTCCAGCACGACCGGTCGCATGATCCCGATCACCGTGAACCACGTGTTTCCGAGGTAGAGCTGGATGTGGCCGGTGGCGGCAGGGATCTGGAGCGTGGCCGCGGCCTGCGCCCCGAGCACGACCACCGGCAGGTTCTGGTTGGAGGCGTTCAGGAACTGACCCGAGGCAAGCTTGTCGCTGACCGCGTTCAGCAACCCGGGGTCGGTCGCGTCGACGCCGATTCCGCCCGTCTGCTCGGACGGCACGTACGGAGTTCGCAACACGCTCGCATTCGAGACCTGGTACACGGCCGACGCGCCCTGCACGCCGGGCTGGTGCAGTATCGAGCCCACGGCCGTGTTCGGGAGCTGCTCGTTGGCGCCGAGGAACGTCTGCCCGGGAGTGACCGTCAGCAGGTTCGTGCCGAGGCTGTCGATCAGCGACAGCAGGTTGGCCTGACTCGAGGCGGAGACGCCGACGACCGCCACCATCGCGCCGATCCCGATCGCGATCCCCAGCGCCGACAGCGCCGCCCGGAGCTTGCGTGTGCGAAGCCCCTGAAGCGCGACCTGGAACAACTCGTGCGGCGGCATCCGCGAGCCCTCGCCGCTGCTGGCGGCCGGGGGCTTGCGCCGCCACCGGAGACCCGGCTTCGGGACCGCGATGCTCACTTGCGCTCGTCTCCGACGATCTCGCCGTCGCGCATCAACAGCCGGCGCGGGAACGTGTCGGCGATGTGTTCGTCATGGGTGATCAGTGCGAGCGTTGCTCCATCCGTGGCGAGCTCGTGCAGCAGCGCGAGCACCTCCTGTCCGGACTTGGAGTCCAGGTTGCCGGTCGGCTCGTCGGCGAGCACGATCAGCGGCCGCTTGGCGATCGCCCGGGCGATCGCAACCCGCTGGCGTTCGCCGCCGGAGAGTTGCGGCGGGCGGTGACCGAGGCGGTGGCCGAGGCCGACTCGCTCGAGCGCCACCGCCGCCGCCTCGCGCCGCTCGCGTGACGGCGCGCCGGTGTACAGCATCCCGTTGGCGACGTTGTCGAGCGCCGTCATCGTGTCCTGGAGATGGAAGCCCTGGAACACGAAACCGATCTCGTGCGCCCGCAGCCCCGCCAGCTCAATGTCCGACGCCGCGACCACGTCCCGGCCGGCAACTTCGACGACACCGCTGCTCGGACGCTCCAGGGTGCCGAGCACAGTAAGCATCGTCGTCTTGCCGGATCCGGATGGGCCGACGACCGCGACTCGGTCGCCGGTGGGTATCTCCACGCTCACGCCTCGCAGCGCGTGCACGCCGCCTGGGTACTCCTTCGTTACCTCGCGCAGCCGGAGCGCGATGCCGCCCAGGTCCGGCGCCGACGCTCCGTTCGCTCGGTGCGGCGGATGTGCCTCCGCGCTCATCCCTGGGAATCGGTGACCTGTAGACCCTCATATATGCTCGGGCCCGAGATCTGCACGTAACCGGCCGCGAACAGGCCGGGGGTCACGGGGATCATCGTGTGCGGCGGGGCTGCCTCCTGCACGGCGTAACCACCGCCTTGCGTCGCCAGCAACGCCGTCACCGGCACCGACAGCACGTTGTTCGCCGTCTGCTGCTGGAAGTTCACGCTCACCGCGGCCTGATCTAGCCCCGTCAGATGCTGATGCCCGAGGACCTCGATCGTGACCGGGATCGTCGCCGATGGGGTGCTCGAGGAACTACCGCTAGCGCCGGAGCTGCTGCTGCTGCTGGATGAGCTGCTCGAGCTCTGGGCGACCGAGCTGACCGCTGTGATCTTGCCGTTCACGGTGCTGCCATCGGGAAGCTCGACCGTGACCGGCTCGCCGACCACGGCCTCTTCCTGCTTGGTCGCGTCCAGATCGACGGTCACCACGAGATTGTTGGAGGTGGTGTCGATGATCGGGTCGGCAGCTGCGGCACTCGAGCTGGAGCTCGAGCCCGCGGAGCTGGAGCCGCCGCCGGCCGAACCACCGCCGCCACCGCCACTGCCGCCACCAGTGTTGCCGGAAAAGCCGCCACCGCTGCCACCGCCGGAGAACGAGGCCGCCGAAGCGCCGGTGCTGGCGCCACCACCGCCACCGCCGCGGCCACCGCTGACGGCGCTGCCGCCACCGCCACCGGCACCGCCACCGCCACCGGAGAAGCCGCCACTGCCGCCACTGCCGCCGCTGCCACCGCTGGCGCCCGACGAGGTCCGGCTCTTCTGCAGCTCGAGCGTCTCCGCCTTCAACAGGGCCTCGAGCGCGGCCAGGGTCTGGGAGGCGGTCGAGTTCGAGTTGCCGCCCGAGGAGTTGCCGCTCGAGGAGTTGTTGTTACACGATTGACTCGAGCCGCCGGGGTCAGAGCCCGAGGGAACATTCCCGTTCTCGGTCGTGTTCCCGGATGCGGACGAGGAGCCCTGACACGGGTTCGAGTTGCTGCTGGTCGACGAGCTGGACGTCGTGGTCGTGCTCGTCTGGCTCGAGGAGGAGTCGTTCGACACCGATCCGGACCCCGAGTTGCCAGTCGCCGGCGATCCCGTGGACCCCGCCGAGGTGGTCGTCAGGCTGACGAACTCGGTGTGCGAGGGCACAGGGCTCAGGCTCGCGCCGACCGCGCTACCCGAGCCGGCCGAGTTGTCGGCCGTCGAGGTCGCTCCGGAGCCCGACCCGGACCCCGAGGACGATGAGCCGGTGCCGCCAAGCGCCGCGTTGACGGACGTGATCCGCTGCGGTCCGGGGAGGAACACCACCTGCCCGAGCGAGATCGTGCCGGTCTGGCTCTGGCCGATCGACGCCTGCCAGCGTTCGACCGCGTCGGTCGTGCCCTGCTGCCAGTTGTTGTTGACCGTGATCTCGCCGTCGGCGAACCCGAGGTTCACGAGGTTCTGGTTCAGCTCCTGGAGATCGGCGCCGTTGCTGTCGCCGGAGGTCAGGTCGCGATATGCGGGCGTCGTGCCGTCGAACAGGGTCACCGGCGCGCCGTCGACGTCATACAACGCCTGCCCGGGCTTGATCACCGCGCCCACCTGGGGAAGCGAGGTGATCGTGCCGCTGAGGCGGTTGAACACGGTCGCCGGGTCGGTGTAGCCGAGCGTGCCGGACTCGGTGTCGGTCTCGACCAGGTCGCGGCGCTGCACGGTCGCCGCGTTCTGGACGGCCGTGTTGGTGCTTGCGCCCTGGCTCGAGCCCGGCAGGTCCGCGCCCAGGATGATCCCAACCGCGAGCGCCACCGCCGCGATCGCGAGCGCCGCCGCGGTCACCCGCCGCCAGCTCCAGGACCAGCGGCTCAGTGCCGGCGCCCCGGCCAGTCGCGTGCGGAGGCCGCCGAACGGTGACCTAGGCACCCGTGGTCCCACCTCCGCCACGACCGAACCGCGGCCTCAGGCTAGCGCACGCCTGGTTAGCGGACTGGAACGCCGGGCTGTTGCGCTGGGCCGAGCTGATCGCACCGCGGAAGCCGAAGCCGCCGCCAGTGGTGCTGCCGGTGCTCCCGGGATCGGGGACGTTGATGCCGTGCGAGCGCATGCAGTCGGCGTACTTGACGAACGCCTGACGGAACTGCTCCTGCTGCGCCGGGGTCAGGTTCGCCGCCGGGAACGCCTGCTTGACGTACCGCTGGCAGGCCGTTATCGCCGCCTGCACCTGGGTGCGCGGGACGCCGGACAGCGAGCGGAAGATCCCGCCGCCGCCGCCCGCCACGCCGCCGTTCGGCGATGGGTCGGGCACGTTCAGGTTGTGCGACCGCAGGCACTTGGCGAGGTTCAGCCGCGCCTGATAGCGGGCGTTGCTGCTCGCGACGCTGGTCCCGGCAACGGCCGCCGAGCTCGTGCTCGAGGAAGACGAGGATCCGCATGCGGCAACCCCCAGCCCGAACACGCCGACGGCCAGGCACGAGGCCACGGCGCGGACAGGGATAACGGATCGGTTTCGGTACTTCATGGCTCGGCGACTCCTGAGATTGGTTGCGACATCGTTCTAGCGCCCACCCCGTCAGCTCTGCGTAAGCACTCTTGGGGTTCCCTTACCTGTCCTGCTCTCAGGCGCAGAGACCGATGGCAACTGTACGCGCACCTCGAGCCCTCCACTGGCGGGCGCGCCCACCTGCGTCGTGCCGCCATGCGCGGCGGCCACCGACCGAACGATCGACAGGCCGAGCCCGAACCCGCCAAACGAGCGGTCCAGACGTCGAAACGGCTCGGTCAGCGTCCGCGCGTCCTCGGGATCGATCCGCTGCCCGCCGTTGCGAACCCGGAGCGTGACGCGGCCGTCGGCGACGCTGGTGGAGACGTCCAGGAACCCGCCCCGCTCGTTGTGCCGGATTCCGTTGTCGACCAGGTTCGCGATCATCCGCTCGATCAGCCCTGCTTCCCCCCGCGCCCACGCGGGCGTCAGGTCGGCGAAGATACGGATCCCCACCTCCTCGGCCCGCGCGTGCAGGTCGGTGATGCAATCGGCCGCGAGCGGCGCCAGGTCGACCGGCGCGCCCCGCACGGACCCCGCCTCGCTGCGGGCCAGCATCAGCAAGCTCTCGATCAGCCGTTCGCAGCGGTCGATGGTCTCGCGCACGGCGTCGCCCATCGCGCGCAGATCGGCGACGTCGGCGGCGGGATCGGCGAGCGCGACGTCGACCTCGGTGCGCATGATCGCGAGCGGCGTTCGGAGCTCGTGCGAGGCGTTGGCGACGAAGTGGCGCTGCGAGCCGAACGCGGCGTCGAGGCGCCCGAGCATGCCATCGAACGTGTCGGCGAGCTCCTTCAGCTCGTCGGCCGGGCCTGCCAGGCCGATCCGCTCGCCCAGGTTCTCGCCCGACACCCGTCGCGCCGTGGCGGTGATGTCGCGCAGCGGCCGCAGCGCGCGGCCGGCCAGCAGCCAGCCGGCGACGACCGAGATCATCGTCATCACGCCCAGTGCCAGCACGTACTCGATCACCAGCTGGTGCAGCGCGTCGCTGCGCACCTGCGCGCGAATCTCGGCCGCGAACGTCGCCTCCGGCGAGCCGGGACCGAACGCCAACGGGCGCCCGAGGAATGTCGAGCCCGCGGGGAGCAGGCCGAGCCGCTGGAGCTCTGAGCGGACGTCATCGTGATTACTGAGGTTGTGGCGGACGAGCGCATAGCCGATCGTCAGTAGCACGGCTCCCGTGATCAGGAACACCAGGCCGTAGAGCACCGTCAGGCGCAACCGGATCGTCGGCGCCGGTCCCTCCAACTTCACGCGTGGGAGTCCCAACCGGCCTCTCATTACACCATCTTGTAGCCGACGCCGATCACGGTCTCGATCACCGCCGGCTCGCCGAGCTTTCGGCGCAGCGTCATGATCGTCATTCGGACCACGTTTGTGAACGGATCGGTGTTCTCGTCCCAGACCCGCTCGAGCAGCTCCTCGGCGGACACGGCCGCGCCGTCGGCCGACATCAGCGCCTCGAGTACCGCGAACTCCTTGCGGGCCAGCTCGATCGACGTGCTGCTGCGCATCACCTGGCGGCGCGCGGGATCAAGCTCGATGTCATCGTGGACCAGCACCGGCGGACGGCTCGGCGTCGCCCGCCGCGCCAGCGCATGGATCCGCGCCACCAGCTCAGCGAACCGGAACGGCTTCGGCAGGTAGTCGTCGGCGCCCAGCGACAGACCCTCGACCAGATCCTCGAGCGTGCCCGCCGCCGTCAGCATCAGAATCCCGGTCTCGGGCCGCTCGCCGCGCACCGCCCGGCACACGTCGTCGCCGTGCACCCCGGGCAGGTCGCGGTCCAGGACCAGCACGTCGTAACGGACCACCCGCGCCTTGACCAGCGCGTCCGCGCCGTCCGGGGCCAGGTCGACGGCCATCCCCTCGCGGCGCAGCCCACGCGCGATCGCATCAGCCAGTCGCTGCTCATCTTCTGCGATCAACACGCGCATACGTCGCGTCCCAGCATGACGATCGCTGGATAAGAACTTCGTAAGAGCAAGGATTTTGCCCGGCCGGAGCGTCGCGGGCGGCCGGAGCGTCGCGGGCCGCCACCGCGCGCTGCAGCTACACCCCCGCCACCGCGTGCTACGGCTACACCCCCGCCAGCACCGCGCCTACACCCGCGCCGCCTCCCGCCGCAGCACCTCCCACGCCCTCGCCACATCCTCGGGCGTGGTGTGCATCTGTCCGACCGCCAGCCGGAGTACGTATCGCCCGTGCAGCACCGCATGCGAGATGAAGATCTCGCCGCTCGCGTTCACGCGCTCTAACAGCAGCCGGTTGCGCTCGTCGTCGCCGGCCAGCCGGAAGCACACGACCGAGAACGGACGCGGCGCCGCCAGCTCCCAGCCCGGCTCGGCCCCCACCCACTGCTCGAACTGGGCCGCGAGCTCGATCCCGCCGCGGATCTGGGCCTGGAGCCCGCGTCGGCCGTAGCACCGCAGCACCGCCCATAGCTTCAGCGCGCGGAAGCGCCGCCCCAGCGCCGGCCCGTACTCGCTCAGCGACAGCGCGTCCTCGGCATCCGGCGTGCGCAGGTAGTCCGGGACCAAGCTGAACGCGGCACGGAAGTCAGCCGGCCGCCGCGTCCACAGCAGCGAGCAGTCCATCGTCGTCAGCATCCACTTGTGCGCGTTGACGACCATCGAGTCGGCGCGCTCGACGCCGGCGAACGCCCAGCGGCACTCGGGGCAGACCATCGCGGCGCCGGCGTAGGCGGCGTCGACGTGCAGCCAGGTACCCGACCGCGAGCACGCCTGGGCGAGCACCGGCACCGGGTCGACCGAGGTGGTGGCGGTGGTGCCGACGGTCGCGACCACCACCGCCGCGTCGCTCAGGTCCCCGATCTCGTCCGGCTGCAGCCGGAACTGCTCGTCGCAGGGAACCTTGCGCAGCTCCATCTCCAGCATCTGGGCCGCCTTCGCGACCGAAGAGTGCGCCTGCTCGGAGCACACGATCACGCCCCGGCCGGTCGCGCGGCGCGCGGCGATGATCGCCGCCAGCGTCGATGTCGAGGCGGTGTCCTCGATGTGGCCGTGCCAGCCGGACGGCAGGCCGAGCAGGTCCGCCGCCCAGTCGAGCACCACACCCTCGAGCTCGGTCGCCGCCGGCGCGGTGCGCCACAGGATCGCGATCGAGTTGAGCGTCGCGGCCAACAGCTCGGCGAGGATCGCCGGCTCCGACGAGCTGGTCGCGAAGTACGCGAAGTAGCGCGGGTGCTGCCAGTGCGTGACGCCGTCCATCAGCACCTCGTCGAGGTCTCGCAGCACGGCCGAGAACGGTTCCGGGTCCTCGGGCGCCGATCGAGGCAGCCGCGAGCGGATCTCACCGGGCGCGACCTGCGCGAGCACCGGCAGCTCGCCCACCCGCGCCAGGTAGTCGGCAGCCCACTCGATCGCGGCGATCCCGTCGCGACGGAAGTCGGTCACGACCGGAACTCGTATCGGACGCCGGTCAGCTCCTCTGAGGCCTCCCACAGCCGCCGCGCCGTCACCGGGTCATAGGCTTTGCCGGCGGCGGTCACGATCCGCGGGTGCCCGCGACCCTCGAACAACCCGTCCGGACCGACGAACGCCCCGCTCGGGAGATCCGGCACCGTCGCGGCGTACAGGGTCGGCAGCGCGCCCATCTCCGCGCTCTGCGCGATCACCTTGTTCGACACCGCCATCGCGACGCGCTCGTAGACCCGGCTCGGCCCCGCGAACTGGAGATTGGTGGCGGCGTAGCCGGGGTGCGCGGCGACGCTCGTCAGCGACGTGTCGGCGGCGGCGGCCCGCCGGCCGAGCTCGAAGCAGAACAGCAGGTTGGCGAGCTTCGACTGCGAGTAAGCACGCCAGCCGTTGTAGCTGCGCGTGCGCTGAAGATCGGCGAACTCGATCGTGCCGCCGCGGTGCATGCCGCTCGACAGCGTCACCACGCGCGGCAGCGGCGCCGCGAGCAGCCGCGCCAGCAGCAGCCCCGTCAGCGCGAAGTGCCCCAGATGGTTGGTGCCGAACTGGGTCTCGAACCCATCCTCGGTCAGCCGCCTCGGCGGCGCCATCACGCCGGCGTTGTTGACCAGCAGATCGAGCCGCCCGTGCTCGCCGGCGAACCAATCCGAGAACGCCCGCACCGACGCCAGCGACGCCAGATCGAGCTCCGCGACCCGGGCATCGGCGGCCGGCAGCTCGGCGACGATCGCCGACACCGCGCGCTCGCCCTTGACCGCGTTCCGGCACGCGAGCACGACGGCCGCGCCGGCGCGTGCCAGCTCCCGCGCGGTGACGAACCCGAGGCCGCTGTTGGCTCCGGTCACGACCGCGACCTTCCCGCGCTGGCCGGGGATCTCGGCGGCCGTCCAGCCGGCCATCAGCCGCCGGTCCTGCGACGCACCGACTCGGAGTACGCCCGCGGGCGGAACCGGAGCACGGGATCGTCGGGGCACTCGATCCCGTCGGTCACGCGAGTCGGGTCGAACACCAGCACGTCGCCGTCCCGCTCGCGCTCGGTCTCCGGCCCGTCGATCTCCAGCGTGCCGACGTGCACCCGCCGGCGTCCCGCGGGCCAGACCGCGTTCGGATCGCTGACCGGATCGCCGGTGCTCGCCACCTGGACCTCGAACTCGAACCGCACCGGTCCGCTCCGCACCCGGTCGCGGATCTCATCCTGCAGGTAGTTCCGGCCCAGACGCCGCGCCCGCAGCGGCGCGAGCCGTTTGCCGGTGCGCTCCGGCACGAGCGTGTAGCGCACGTGGCGCTCGCCCCCCGAACCGTCGATCCACTTGAACGCGTGCAGCCCGTAGTAGCGGATCAGCGCGTAGCCCTCCGGCGGCAGCAACGTGGGCGCGATCACCGGCAGCGCGCGGACCGTCTCGGGGTGCGCCGCCAGGAACGGCGGCAACCTCCACGCGGCGGCGAGGCCCCCGCCTTGCGCCTTCATCAGCTCGAGGAACGCATCCGGGGTGCGGACTGGAAAGCGTGGCGAGGAGACCGTCATCACGTCGGTCCGCGAACCGTCCGGCAGGTACAGCTTGACCGCGAGGCCGCGGGGATCGGGGAGATAGTCGGGGAAGTCGGGATCGCCGCTGCCGTTCGAGAACCGGAACGTGGCGGGAATCCGGGCCCCCTGCATATGCGCCGCCCGGGTGAACTCGGCGGCGGCCGCGGTGGCGGTGAACGTGCCCCGAAACAGCGTGCCCTTGGCGTGCAGCGCGCGGTAGCCGGCGTCTGCGCCGTAGACCGCGTTCGCGGTATCGATCGCGCGCTCCGGGGTGATCGCCACGCGCGAACCCTAATCGACCACGGCGAACCTGATCCCGGCCCGCGTCAGCCTGTCGATCAGGGCCTGGCCCATCGCGACCGCCGGCGTCAGCTGTCCGGCGCGCGCAGGCAGCTGATCGTGGGCCAGGCACAGCGCCGACTCGGCCAGCATCTTCGAGGTCTCGCCATAGCCCGGGTCGCCACCCGAGACCTCGGCCACGGTTCGGTCGCCGTCCGCCCGCGCCACGAACCGAACGTTGAACCAGCCGCGCTCGCGTTGCGACGCCGACGGACCGTTGCCCGGTTCCTTGAGCTTCAGCAGCAGCTTGCGCGTCGGCTCGAGCTGCGCCAGCACCGCCGCCGTCCCCGCGCCAACCGTCATCCCCGCCAGCACCGGCAGCTGCTTGACCACCAGGTAGTGGCTGTAGCCGAAGTCGGGGCCGTAGCGGTCGAGCGCGCGCGCCGAGCGCAGCACCGTCTGCGGGTCGATCGTCGGGAGCGGGACGACCCAGCCGCCGGCGCCGCCATCATGGTGCGGTCTGCCCGGGATCCCGCGCACGGTGCGTCCCGCCGGACGCGGCTCGCGCTCGCGCCGCTCCCGTGCGGCCTGCCTGCCCTGACGCAGGCGGCTCAGGATGTGGATCGCCGAGTGAAGGGTCCCGCCCGAGAAGGTGCCGCCGACCCGCACGAACCCGTCGAGCCGGATCGAGACCCCCTCCGGGAGCTGACCGACCGTGAACAGCGCGCCGAGGTCGTAGGGGATCGAGTCGAACCCGCACGAGTGCACGAGCCGCGCACCGCTCTGCCGTGCCTGCTCGTGATAGCGCAACCACATCAGATCGACGAACTCGGGCTCGCCGGTGAGGTCGACGTAGTCGGTGCCCGCCGCCGCGCAGGCCGCCACCAACGGCTCGCCGTAGAGGATGTAGGGACCGACGGTCGTGATCACGACCTTGGTCGATTCGGCCAGCACCCGGATCGAGCCCGCGTCGTCGACGTCGCCGTGCAGCAGCGGCAGCTCCGCGCAGGCGGGGTTGATCGCCGCGAGCCGGTGCCGGAGCTGCTCGAGCTTGGCGCGGTTACGCCCCGCCAGCGCCCAGCGGGTGTCCGCGGATGCGTGGGCCGCGAGGTACTCGGCGGTCAGCGCGCCCGTGAATCCGGTGGCGCCGAACAGGACGATGTCGTGCGGGCGCTCAGCCATCGGCGCCCAGCTCGCGCGCCCGCTCGAGCGCCTGAGCCGGGTCGACGCCCGCCTTGGCCGCAACCCAGCACGCGACCGGTGCCGCCACCCGCTCCGACCCATGCGCGGCCTCGCCGGCCAGGTCGAGCAGGGTCTTGAACTCCTGCGTCGTGGGGGGGTCGGTGCCGAGCTTCTCGGCGAAAGCGTTGAGCCACTCGCGTGCGTTCATGCCCGTAGCGGCAACTCTACCCGCACGCGGTTGTTGGCACAATGCCAACATCTCGGCCCGACACCGCGGTGGCCGGATCGCCGCTGGCATCATCCCGCGCCCTCAGGCCACGAACGAAAGGCAATGCGATATGACGGTTCTCGACGGCAAGGTGGCGATCGTCACCGGCTCGGCGCGCGGGATCGGGCGCGCGACCGCAGAGCTGCTGTCCGAGCAGGGCGCGAAGGTCCTGATCAACGACCTCGACGGCGATGTCGCCGAGCAGACCGCCTCCGAGATCCCCGGCGAGACGCTCGTGTTCGCCGGCGACCTGACCACGCCGGGCGTGCCCGACGAGCTCGTCCAGAAGGTGATCGACGAGTGGGGGAAGGTCGACATCCTGGTCAACAACGCCGGCTACACGCTCGACGCGCCGGTCCATAAGCTCAGCGACGATTGGTTCCAGCGGATGCTCGAGATCCACTCGGTGGTCCCGTTCCGGATGTGCCGCGCGGTCGCCCCGTATATGCGCGAGCCGGCCAAGAAGGAGCGCGAGGAGGGTCGCGAGGTGTTCCGCAAGATCGTCAACACCTCCTCGATCTCGGGCACGATGGGCAACGCCGGTCAGGCGAACTACGCGTCCGGCAAGGCGGCCGTCGTCGGCCTGACGAAGACGCTCGCGAAGGAGTGGGGTCAGTTCAAGATCAACGTCAACGCGGTCGCGTTCGGCTTCATCGAGACTCGCCTGACGGCCTCGAAGGAAGAGTCGAACACGATGCAGATCAACGGCGAGACGATCCAGCTCGGGATTCCCGACCAGATGCGGGCGATGGCGGCGATGTTCATCCCGCTCGGCCGCCGCGGCACCGCCGAGGAGGCCGCCGGCGGCGTCTTCTTCCTCTGCTCGCCATGGTCGAACTACGTGCACGGCCAGGTGCTGAGCGTCACCGGTGGCCAGTTCGGCGGCATGACCATGTAGGCAGTTCGGATCCGCGCATGCGCGGATCCGTCGGGGCGCGCATGCGCGCCCCGAGACCGGGGCGCATGCGCCCCGGTCCACACCCTTATTGGCATGATGCCAATTGTTGCTAGGCTCGCGCCGGTGACGGCGAGCACTCCGGGCCCTCGCTGGCAGCGCCTCGACCACGACGAGCGTCGCGCCCAGATCCTCGCCTGCGCCCGCCGGCTGTTCTCCGAGCGCAACTACGCGGCGGTGTCGACCGCCGAGATCGCGCGCGAGGCCGGCGTCGCGCGCGGCCTGCTGCACCACTACTTCGGCACTAAGCGCGACCTGTACCTGGAGGTGGTGCGGTCGCTCGTCCGGATGCCCGCGGGTCCGGTCCCGCTCCAGGCTCCCGGGCGCGGGATCGAGCTCGTGCTCGAGGAGAGCGTCGACCGCTGGCTGCAGATGCTCGAGCGCAACCGCGGTACCTGGCTGGCGGCGATCGGCGCCCGCGGGCTGGGGCGCGATCACGAGGTCGAGGCGATACTCGAGCAGGCCCGCGAGCAGGCCGCCGACCGGCTGATCGAGGCGCTTCAGACCTACGAGGCAGCGCAGGCGCCGCCCGAGCTGCGGGCGCTGATCCGCGCCTACTCCGGGTTCGCCGAGGCCGCCAGCGTCGAGTGGCTCGAGCGCCGCCGCCTGTCCCGCGAGCAGGTCACGGCGATGCTCGTGCACGGCTTCCTGGCGATCGTCCGCGACGTCCTCCCGGCGGTGCAGCGGGCCGACTGGAGGCGTAGCGGGGCCGGCGGACGGACGTGATCGGCGTCGGGGAGGTCGGGCGCAGGGGTGCGCCCGACCCGCGGGCAAGAGGGAGGAGCGTATTCGCGGGTCAGGAGACCCCGAAAAACATGCTCAACTTCCCAAACCCGACTGCGTGCCGGCGGTTTGGGAAAGTGAGCATGACTATCATGCTCAACTTCCCGAACCCGGTGCCCGGCGATCGGTTTGGGGCGTTGAGCAGGTTTTTGCCGCCGCCGGCGCCCGCCGGCCACCAACCGGGCCCGCCCGCAGCAGTCCTGGAAGATATCTCCCGCGGACGGCCAGAAACATCCCGCACCCACGCGCCACTCCCCCGAGGTCGGGCACCCCGTGCCCGACCTCCCCAGCCCAAGGCGCGGCCGGCGGCGGCTGAAAGCCGACGACGGACGCGCTACCCGTCCTGAGCTAGTTGCGCTATCGATCCTGAGCTGGTCGCGGAACCGCCGCGGGCACCGGGTCGCGACTGAGCGCCTCGACCCGCGCCGGCACGTGCTTGTGCCACGGCGTTCCGGCCAGTGGGTCGCGCCACTCGAGCGAGGTCAGCTCGTTGGTGGGCACGCCGGTCCGCACGGCCCGGCCGTCCTCGGCGGGGTACTCGAGGCCCTGGCCGTTGGGCAGCGAGATGTGGCCCGGGAGCATCGTGTCGGTGATCTCGACGACCGCCTCGGCGGCGCCGGCGGCGGTCACGATCCGCGCCCGGCCGCCGGCGAGGAGCCCGAGCGCCGCCGCATCGGCGGGGCTGACTCGCAGCGCCCCGTCGGCGTCGCGCTTGCGCCACGCAGGGTCGCGGATGATCGTGTTGGCGGTGCTCGAGCGACGCTCGCCGGCCGAGAGCACGAACGGCAGCCGCTCGGTCGTGTACTGGGCGCGCTCCTGCGGCAGCGTTCGCAGCTCGGCGAGCAGCGCGGGGATCTCGAGTGCGATCCGCCGGTCGGGGTGAGCGACGTAGGTCCACACGTCCTCGTAGTCGTCGAGCGTGAACGTGATCCCGGAGCGGCCGGCGAGCATCGCGTCGAACAGTGACTCGCCGTCGCTGTGGCCGGCGCGGCGGAGCGCGTCCGGGTACTTCAGCGCCGCCCGGTGGGCGAGGCCCCATAGCGCCGCCGCGGCCGCCGCCCCGTCCGGCAGCGCCGGCCCGAGCGTCTCGTAGAGCACGTACGGCGCCAGGCCGAGCAAGCTCGAATCCGCCGCCACCGATTCCCCGAACGCCTGCGCGAACTGCGCCCGCCCGTGTTGCGCGGCGGCGCGCAGCGGCTCGAGCTGCTGTTCGCCGACCACGCCGAGCGCCCGCATCAGCCGGGCGTAGATCTCCGGCTCGGGCAGTGTGCCGGGGAGCGGATCGAGCAGCGGCGCCCGCAGGTGGAAGTGGTTGCGCGGGAACTCGAGGTTGAAGAACGTCGCCTCCCACTTCTCGAACTGGCTCGCGGCCGGCAGCACGTAGTCGGAGTGGCGCGCGGTCTCGGTCATCGCGACATCGACCGTCACCACCAGGTCGAGCGCGTCGAGCGCCTGACGCAAGCGCTTGGAGTCCGCCAGCGAGTGGGCGGGGTTGGCGCTCTCGATCAGCATCGCCCGCAACCTCGACGGGTGCTCGGTGAGGATCTCCTCGGCGATCGCGTTGCATGGCACGAGGCCGCCGATGATCCGCGAGCCGGTCACCGGGGTGCGGCGATCGGCCAGGTCGTAGCGCGCGATCGGCACGACCCAGGAGTGCAGGTGCATCGCTCCCGGCCTGCCGAAGTTTCCGGTCAACAGCCACAGGAGCTTGTTCAGGTAGGAGCAGAGGGGGCTGTGCGGGCCCTGCTGAATCCCGAGATCCTCGAATGTCGAGACGCTCTGCGCGGTCGCGATCCGGCGGGCGGCCGCGCGGATCAGCTCCTCGGGGACGCCGCACCGTTCGGCGCATTCGGCGACCGGCGTCTCCCGGAGCGCATCGATGACGCTCCCCGAGCCGTTCGTCTGCTCGGCGAGGAAGTCGGCGTCGACGAGGCCCTCCTGCACGATCGTTGCGGCGAGCGCCGCCAGGCACCAGGCGTCGGTGCCGGGGCGGACGCGGAGGTGGATGTCGGCCAGCTCGGCGGTCTCGGTTCGGACCGGGTCGAGCACGATCAGCGACCGCCCGGGATCGCGCGCGATCTCCTTGAGCGTCACCCTGGCGCGGGGGAAGCTCTGCGACTGCCACGGGTTCTTGCCGATGAACACCGCCACCTCGGCGTGCTCGAAGTCGCCCCGGGTGTGCCCGCCGTAAAGGTGCGCGTCGACGTACCCCTCGCCCATCTTCTCCTGCGCCAGCGCGCTCGAGCGATACCGGGCGCCGAGCGCGCGCAGGAAGGCGCCGCTGTAGGCGCCGCCGAGGTGGTTGCCCTGACCGCCGCCGCCGTAGTACAGGATCGTCTCGCCGCCGTAGGTATCGCTGACGGCCGAGAACCGCTGCCCGACCTCCGCGATCGCCGTGTCCCAGTCGATCTCCTCGAAGCTGCCATCGGGGCGGCGCCTAAGCGGCGTGGTCAGGCGGTCGCGGCCGTTCTGGTAGTGGTCGAGCCGGAGCGCCTTGTTGCAGGTGTAGCCCTGCGAGGCCGGGCTGGCCTTGTCGCCGCGGATCCGAGCCAGGCGGCGGCCGTCGAGCTGCACCTCGATCCCGCAGTTGCACTCGCACAGAATGCACGCGGTCTGGTTCCACTCCGCCGTGCTCATCCGACCTCCTTGGGTATGCCCTGAGCGTACTGCGACCTCTCGGCGGACCGGTCAGCCATCAGAGCCCGTAGGTCTTGGCGATGATGTCGCGCTGGATCTCGCTCGTGCCGCCGTAGATCGTGGTGACCAGCGCGGTGCGGACCTGGCGCTCCATGTCGTACTCGACCGCGTAGCCGTAGCCGCCCATCATCTGCATCCCCTCGAGCGTGACCCGCTTGGCGATCTCGGTCGCCTTCAGCTTCGCCATCGAGGCCTCGCGCGGGAACATCGCATGCGGGCTGGCGTCGACACGCGCGGCGACGTCGTAGACCAGCAGCCGCGCGCACTCGATCTCGGTCGCGAGGTCCGCGAGCCGATGCTTGAGTGCCTGGAACGAGCCGATCGGCTTGCCGAACTGCTTGCGCTCCTTGACGTAGGCGACGACGTCGTCGAACGCGCACTGCGCCAGCCCCAGCGCCTGCGCGGCGAGGATCAGCCGCTCGTGGTTGAGCCCCGCCATCAGCTGCATCCAGCCCTCGTCCTGGCGGCCGAGGAGGCGATCGGCGGGCACGTGGCAGTCGGTGAGGAACACATCGTTGACCTCGCGCCCACCCATCGTCTCGATCCCGCGCACGTCGAGGCCGTCGATTCCGGTCGGCACCGAGATCATGCTCAACCCTTCGTGCTTGTTCGCGGTGCGGTTGGTGCGGCAGACGACCAGAATGTGGTCGGCGGCGTGAGCGGCGGTGATCCACGTCTTCTGGCCGTTGAGCACGTAGCCGCCATCGACGCGCTCAGCCCGGCAGCTCAGGTTGCCGACGTCCGAGCCCGCCTCCGGCTCCGACATCGCGATCGCCTCGACGCGGCCGCCCGCGACGCCACCGAGGATCTCCCGCTTGAGCTCCTCGGTGCCGAACCGCTCGACCGCGCCCGCGGTGATCATACTGACGCCGAAGAACGCGATCGGGATCTGGTTGCGGACGTGCTCCTCGAACAGCAGGCACATGTCGACCGCGCCACCGCCCGCGCCGCCATATTCCTCGGGGATCGCGACGCCGAGCCACCCGAGGTCGGCGATCCGCTGGCAAATCTCCTGATTGTGCGGGTCGCGGCCGTGGTCGGTGAGCGCGTCGCGCTGCTCGCGCGTGCCGCACTCGCGGGCCGCGAAATCGCGGATCGCCTCGACGAACGCACGCTGCTCGTCGGTCAGATTCTGGATCGTGATCACTCCCTTCGGTCGGCGCCGGCCCGTCCGATCATACGTGGGTTACTTTTCGTGGGACCCGATGCCCAGCTCCCTGTTCCCCGCTGAGTCCGAGCTCGGCGGGCTGCTCGTCGGCCCCGAATCGGTCTCCTGGCGCTACACGAGCGATGCGCGCCTGTACCTGGTGATGCTGTACCCGCTGCTGCTCCAGGTCGCCCATCCCACCGGGCGCTGGGATCGGGGCGCCGCGTCGCGGGTCGCGCAGCCGGCACATAGAGTGCGGCGCGGATGCTGATCCGAGATGCCGACGCCACTCGCGACGCCGCCGCCTGCGCGGAGATCTACGCGCCCTACGTGCGCGACACAGTGATCTCGTTGGAGGAGGTGGCGCCAGACGAGCGCGAGTTCAGCGCGCGGATGACGACCGTGCTGCGCGGCTACCCGTGGCTGGTGGCGGTGGACACCGGCCAGGTCGTCGGGTACGCATATGGCTCGCGCCATCGCGAGCGCGCCGCATATCGCTGGGCGGCCGACGTGACCGTGTACGTCGACTCACGCCACCACCGGCGCGGGATCGGGAGCTCGCTGTACCTCGCGCTGTTCGAGCTGCTGGCCGACCAGGGCTACTACGTCGCCTGCGCCGGCGTCACGCTGCCGAACGAGGCGAGCGTCGGGCTGCACGAGGCGCTCGGCTTCACGCCGGTGGGCGTGTATCGCGGGGTCGCGTGGAAGTCCGGCATCTGGTGGGACGTGGGCTGGTGGCAGCTGCAGCTCGCGCCGGAGGCGGAGGGAGAGCCGGACGAGCCGGGACCGCCGGTGAGGTTGGCCTAATCCCGCGCCTTCTCCAAGAGCAGGGCCAGCGTCGGGCACGCGTCCGCCGCCCGTCGCGCGAGTCCCATCAGCTCCGCGGGAACGTCGGGCTCGTCGATGATCGGGTAGCCCCAGTCGTCGAGGCGGATCAGCTCGGGCAGCAGCTCCGCGCACAGGCCGTGGGCCTCGCACATGATCGGGTTGACTCGTAGGCGAGCGCGACTCATCGGGCGTCCCTCGCGATCCGGCGGACGGTCCGGTGTCGGCCGTCCCCGACCGGCAGACCGGCCGGCGCGGCCGTGCAGCGCCGGCCGCGATGGCCGTCGATCTCGGCGGCGAACACGGTCAGGGCGCTCTCCACGAACCGCGCGGCGCCGTCGGGATGGTGACAGGCGCCCCGCCCCCGCACCTCGGCGGTCCAGCGAAGGACGCGCTCGCGCTCGCGGGACGTTGCGACGCCGTCGGCGAGCGCTCCGACCGACTCGGCGATCGCGCGCAGGCCGTATACGCACGGTCCGCACTGCCCGGCCGACTGCGCCGCGAGGTAGTCGATCACCCGCGCGGTCTCGTGCAGCCCGCACGCGCTCTCGCCGAGCGCGACCAGAACCCCGGACCCGAGCGAGCAGCCGACCGAACGCAGGTCCTCGCGGGCGAGGCGAAGCCGGAACGCGCGCGAGGAGTCGACCCAGGTGCCGAAATAGCCACCGACCAGAAGCGCCTGGAGCGGTTCGGTGGAGCCGCCGGCGGCGGCGAGCAGATCGATCATCGGCGTGCCGAACGCGAGCTCGTAGACGCCGGGGGCGTCGACGGCGCCCGAGATCGTGACCAGCGCCGAGCCGGGGTCGGCGTCGGTTCCGAGCTCGCGGTACCAGCCGGCGCCGTAACGTGCGACGAGCGCGATCTGGGCAAGCGTCTCGGGATTCTGGATCAGCGTCGGCCGGCCGTCGAGGCCCCGCTCGTACGGGCGCGGGGGCACTAACGTGGGCCTCGGGATGCCGCTGTTGAGGAAGTGGACGACCGCGCTCTCCTCGCCGGCGACATACCCCTCGGGTCCGGGGATGAGCTGGGTCATGACCGGGTCAGAGCGCTGCGAGATCGCGTCCTGCAGCGCGCGTAGCGCGCCGGCCGCGCGCTCGCCGACCTTGACGTACACCTGGTCGGCCCCGATTGCGCCGGCTGCCAGGACCGCGCCGTCGAGCACGAGGTGCGGGAGGCGCGTGAGCAGCAACCGGTCCTTGGCGCTCGCGGGCTCGGTCTCGGAGCCGTTCACGACCAACACGGCCCGCTTTCGCCGGCCGGCCACGGCCTGGAGCTTGATCGCGGTCGGAAAGTCGGCGCCGCCGCGGCCGCGGAGTCCGCTCCGCTGGACGGCCTCGATCAGCTCGCTCGCCGCGGGGCGGGGCAGCGAACCATGGACGCTCGCGTGATCGGCGAGCGTCATCGTCGCGCCGCTGGAATCGAGCCCCGCGAGCAGTCGCGGCAGTCCCTGTGGTCCGGTCATCTCGCGCTCACCCGCCGTTCCCCGTCGGCGCGGCCGACAGCGTGCCGCTCACCGAACCGGTGTTGTTGTCGATATTGAGGTTGGCCCGCAGGTCCAGCGCCGTACCGGCGGCGCCGGAGACTCGGGCGATCAACTCCTGCCCCTGGAGGTTGACGACCTGCCCCTGCATGACCGACGGGATTCCGTTGGCGAGCAGGTCCACCTGGCTGCCGGTCATCGCCAGGCCGCCGCCGGCGTCGGGGGTGCCTGCGAGCCGGACCCGGAGCTTGCCGCGGGCGCCGCCGCTCAACTGGAGCGCGAGGTCGACGATCGCGCCACCCGGCTCCTGGGTCTGCTTGATCATGCCGGACAGCCGCGCGTTCCAGGGCGGCTTCAGCGTCTGTACCGCGGGGGTACCGCCGCCGACGCCGCCGCTGACCGGTATCGGCGCGACCGTCGCGCTGGCGGGCTTTGCGAGCAGGGCGGTCGGGGTGCCGGCGCGCCGGGCCCAACCGCTGTGGAGCGGACCGAGGAGCGTGAAGATCGCGAGCGCGACCGGGGTCGCGATCGTCAGCGCCAGCGCCGATCCCCGGACGCCCTCGCCGTCGTCCTCGGACCGGGAGCGGCCGATGCGCACGACCGTCGCCCAGGTCACGGCGCCGACGCAGGCGGCGGTGATCGCGAGCATCCACCACGCCTTCGTGTCCGAGCCGGTGCCCAGGCCGTGGAGCACCGCGATCGGCCAGCTCACGTAGGCGAGCCAGTGAACCACCCGCCAGGTGCGATACCCGAGGCGGCGCCGGGCGAGGCTGGTGAGGACGAGCGCGACCAGGATGTCGAACGCCAGCGCCCCCAGTCCGAGCCACAGGGGGCGGTACTTGGAGACGAACGGGATCACCGCATCGATCAGCCTGATCGGCGCGAAGCTGTCGAGCACGCTGGTGACGATGTGGACCACGAGCAGCAGGATCACCAGCAGCGAGATGTCGCGGTGCAGGGTGTCGATCGCGAACCGCGGCCAGCGCGGCGCGGACGCGAACCGGAGCGAGCCGAGGATCCCGATCACGACGCTCGCGGTCAGCAGCAGCAGTGCGACGACGCCCGTGCCACGGACGAGGTACCAGTACGCGGTGGAGCTGACGAGCGCGAACGTCACGCGAGATCGTCTCCGTCGGCGGGCCAGCCGGCGAGGTGCCGGACGGTGCCGTCCGCCGCGACCAGCCGGCTCGGCAGGCCGAGCCCGTCGAGCCACGACAAGGCCCGTTCGCCGCGCACGATCGCGGCGGTGCTGGCGATGTTCGCATCGAGGCAGGAGGCGGCGGTGACGCTGACGGTTCGCCAGACCACGGCGGCCGGCGTTCCGGTCGCCGGATCGAGCAGATGGTGAACGCTCTCGCCACCGGCCCGCCATCGCCGCACGGTCGTGCTCGAGGTCGCAAGTCCTCCCGATCCCAGCTTGATCCACTGCCCCGGCGCCTCCACGCCGGCACGATGATCGTCGGTCACGCGCACCCGCCAGCCGCCGGTTGGCGGGTCGCCGGCGATCGAGAAGTCGCCCCCCAGGCCGACCAGCACGCCGCACCCGGCGGCGTCACGGGCGCAGCGGGCGGCGTGGTCGGCCGCCAGTGCCTTGGCGGTCGCCCCCAGGTCGAGCTGCACGCCCGGCGACAGCGTGACCGTTGACGCCGCGGGGTCGACCCACACCGCGCGCCAGCCGGGGACGGCGGCGATCCGGATCGTCGGCCGCGGGCACCCGGCGACCGCGTCGAAATCGCGGTTGTAACCGAGCGCGACGAGCGCCTCGCCGACGGTCGGGTCGACATCGCCATCGGTCAGGCGCGCGGCCCGGAGCGCGGCGCCGACCGCTTCGAGCAGCAGCGGGCTGACGCTCATTGGCGAGCCGGCGGCCGCGTTCAACGCGGACAGCTCGGAGTCGTCTCGGAACCGCGAGCACGCGAGGTCGAACGCCGCGACGACCTGCTCGACCGCTTCGGTGGCTGCTTCGAGTCTCCCCTCCACCGACACCGCCACGAACGCGGTCGTACCCAACGCCGGAAATGTGGCGCAAGCTTCGTGAACTGTCATCCCGCGCTACCCCCGGGCGGTCACGATCCGCCCGAGACCGGGGCGGGGGCGGGCGACGGCGACGGCGCCGGCGCCGATTGCGAGGGCCCGGATGGCGTCCCCGAGGAACCGGTGGCGCCGGAGGAACCGGCCGGGACAGACGACGAGCCACCAGCGCCAGCCGAGCCGGTCGCGCCCGACTGCGGCGGCGAGGACGGCGAGGGCGCCTGAGCGGGGCCCTGGAGCCCGAGCTGGCTAGGCCTCGCCAGCGGCGGCAGTTGCCTGGGGTTCTTGGCGCTGGAGGCGGGACTCGCGGTCGCGGCCGCAGCGGCCGTACTGTGGGTAGTGCGACCCGGTGCGACCGCCGCGACCAGCCCCGCGAGTCCGGCCGTCAGCCCGGTGGCGCCGGCGAACACCCACAGGCGTGCGCGCGACAGCCGGCTGAGCGCCGCGTCGCGCTCGCGCTCGCGCTGAGCTCCCGAGGGATCGTGTTGTTGGCCGCTCATCGCCATCAATACTGGTTCAGTCGATCACGTTTCACTAAGAACAGCATGAGAATTCGCCCATTGCCCCGTTAACCGGGCCTGGCCGGCAGCTCGACCGTGAATGCCGACCCGTCGACCGCGATCCGGCCGCCGTGCCGCTCCACGATCGCGGCGGCGATCGACAGACCGAGGCCCGACCCCGGGCGGTCTGAGGCGTCCGCGCCCCGCCAGAAGCGCTCGAACAGACGCTCCCGGTTGGCGGGATCCGGGCCTTCGCCCTGATCGCGGACCGTGAGCAGCGCCCGGCCCTCGCGCCGCACGAGCGTGACCTCGACGGCCCCGCCCGGAGGACCGTGGACGAGCGCGTTCTCGATCAGGTTGTCGAGCACCCGGCGCAGCGCGGCCTCCTCGGCCTCGACGGTCACCGGCTCGATCCGCGCCGCGCGCACCTGCCCGTCGTGCGCCCGGATCGAATCGCGAGCCAGCTGATCGAGCTCGACCGGGACCGGCTCCTGCGCCGCCACGCCGGCCCGCTCCAGAACGAGCAGATCGTCGACCAGCCGTGCCAGTCGGGTGGCGTCCCGCCTCAGATCGGCCAGCACCCCGGGATCGGTCCCGTGCCGAGCGGCGTATTCGACGTTGCCGAGCAGCGTCGTGACCGGGGTCCGGAGCTCGTGCGACGCGTCGGCGAGGAACCGCCGCTCGCTCGTACGGGCCTGCTCGAGCGAGCCGAGCATCCGGTTCAGCACGCCGGTCAGACGGCCGATCTCGTCCGCGGCGGCGGGCTCGGGCAGCCGCCGCGATGGATCCGCCGTGCGCTCGATCTCCCCCGCCGCGCCGGCCAGTTGACGTAGCGGCCGCAGGCCCCGGCGGGTCAGAGCCGCGGCCGCCAGAACCGCGACCAGCGCGGCGCCGACGCCGGCCAGCGCCAGGACGAACTCCAGGTGGTCGACGGTCTGGGAGATGTCGGTCGTGTCCGACGCGACCAGGACCGCACCCCCCGCTGCGATCCCGCCCGCCTGCGCGATCGGCGCCGCGTACATCCTGAACTCGCGGCCCTCGATTGACACGTCTTCGAACCCGGTGCGGCCGGCGCCGATCGCCGCACGGGCGAGCCGGTCTTCGGGCAGCAGGCTTGCTCCCAGCGCGAGCGAGCGCGACAGGAGGCGGCCGTCCGCGCCCAGCACCTCGACGACGATCTGGCGACCGGAGACGGTGCCCTCGAGCGCGCCGGGCTCGTTCAGCACCGCCGGCGTCGAGACCGCCAGCTCGCTCACCTGGAGCGCGCGCTGGCGCAGCGCACTGTCCAGCGAGCCGCGCAGCTCGCGGTTCACCAACACGACGCTGGCGATGCCGAACAGCACCACCGCCGCGACGATCGAGCCGCCAGCCGCGAGCACGAGTCGGCCGCGAAGCGTACGCGGCACGAAGAAATGACTCACAGAACCGTTAACCCTAGGAATCCCTATTCACAACTTGATTACTGCGGGGGCACCGTTGGAGCGTTTGATCGAGACTCGGGCGCTGGGCTCGGCCGTGGAGCCGCCGGTCGTGCCTGCTCCGACGCGGATTCTGCTCGTGCAGCTCGGGCCGCGGAGCGCCGGCGAGATCGGCGAGATGCTCCGATCGCAATGGGTCGAGCGGCTCATGCTGTCGCATGCGCCGCGGCTCAGCGATGCCGCGGCAGAGCTGCTCGAAAACGGCACCACCTGCGTGCTGGTCGAGATCGCGCAGCTCGGGAGCGCCGAGCTCAGCGGGATCGAGCAGATCCGCACGGCGGCGCCGGATGTGCCGATCGTCGTGCTCACCGACAGCGCCGACGACGACAGCCCGCTGCGGGCGATCCGGGCCGGAGCGCAGGACTACCTGATCAAATCCGAGCTGCGGCCGGCGCCCCTGGCGCGCTCGCTCCGCCACGCGATCGAGCGCAAGCGGTTCGAGGTCCAGCTTTCCCACCAGGCGCTTCACGACCCCCTGACCGGCCTCCCGAACCGGGCCCTGTTCCTCGACCGCCTCGGCGTCGCCCTGGACCGTTCGCGGCGCAGGAGCGGCTCGGTCGCGGTCCTGTTCCTCGACGTCGACGGCTTCAAACAGGTCAACGACTCGCTCGGACACGCCGCCGGCGACCGGCTGCTGGTCGGGCTGGCGGCGCGGATGAACACGATGCTGCGCCCGATGGACACGGTGGCGCGCTTCGGCGGCGACGAGTTCACGTTCCTGTTCGAGGATCTCGCCAGCGAGCGAGAGGTGGTGCTGATCGCCGAGCGGATCAGTCGGATCGCCGAGTTGCCGATCCGGCTCGAGGAGGGAGAGAGCTCGATCAGGGTCAGCATCGGGATCGCGATGGTCACCGACCCGGGGGTCTCGCCCGAGACCGTGATCCGCGAGGCGGATACCGCCATGTACCGGGCCAAGGAGCTCGGCGGTCGCAGATTCGAGCTGTTCGACGAGGACTCCCGCCGGCGGGCGGTCGAACGGCTCGAGCTGGAGACGGCGCTGCGCCGCGCGGTCGATCGCTCCGAGCTGCACGTCCACTACCAGCCCAACATCTCGCTCGGCGTGGACGGTGGCCTGATCGGGTTCGAGGCGTTGGTGCGCTGGGAGCATCCCGAGCGCGGCCTGATCCCGCCGGTCGATTTCATCCCGCTGGCCGCGCAGACCGGGCTCGTGCTGACGATCGGCGAGTACGTGCTCGAGCGCGCGCTCGGCCAGCTCGCCCGGTGGCGCTGCGCGAGGCCGGATATGACGATCTCGATCAATCTGTCGGCGCGCGAGCTGGAGGATCCGGGGCTCGTGACGGTGCTCGCGGGAGTGATCAAGGCGAGCGGGCTCGATCCCGGCGCGATCCGGCTCGAGGTCGCGGAGAGCGCGCTGACGCACAACGAGGCCGCGGCAATGCGGGCCCTGCGCGCCGTCAAGGCGATCGGGGTCAAGGTCGCGATCGACGACTTCGGGATCGGCAGCTCGTCGCTGCAGGCTCTGCGCCGACTGCCGATCGACATGCTGAAGATCCACCCCAGCTTCATCGCCGGCCTCGGGCCGTCGTCGTCGTCGGAGGATCGCGCGATCGTGGCGGCGCTGGTGAAGCTCGGGCATGCGCTCGGGGCCAGCGTGGTCGCCGAGGGCGTCGAGACCGCCGAGCAGCTGGCCGAGTTGCGCGCAGCCGGATGCGACGGGGCGTCGGGCTTCCTGCTCGGCCGGCCCCTGCCCGAGGACCAGGTCGCGTCGCTGCTGTCCGTTTAGGTGGTGGCTCACGCCCGCAGCGAGAAACCGGCGCCGCGCACGGTTCTGATCAGCGGCGGGGACCCGAGCTTGCGCCGCAGCCGGGTCACATAGCGGTCGACGACGTTGGCCTCGGCGCCACCGTCCCAGATCTCGTCGAGCGCACGGTCGCGGGTCACCGTGCGACCCTGCTCGCGGAGCAGCAGCTCGAGCAGCGCGGCCTCCCTTCCGGTCAGCTCGATCGGGGTCGTGGCCCGGGTCGCGGTGCGGGCCTCGAGATCGAACGTGAGGTCGCCGTAGGAGAGCAACGGAGTCGCGTCAGCGCCGCGGCGCAGCAGCGCCCGCAGCCGCGCGACCAGCTCCTGGACCGCGAATGGCTTGACCAGGTAGTCGTCGGCACCGGCCTCAAGCCCGGCGACCCGGTCGACTACAGCGTCGCGCGCCGTCAGCATCAGGATCGGAGTGGGCAGCCCCTTGCCGCGCAGCCGGCGGCAGACCGCGAGTCCATCGAGCGCCGGCATCGCCACGTCGAGCACGATCACATCCGGGGGCGAGCGCTCGATCGACACGAGCGCGGTGCCGCCGTCCGCGGCGCTCGTGACCTCGAAGCCCTCGGCGACCAGCGTCCGCTCGAGCATCCGCCGCAGCGGCGGGTCGTCGTCGACGACCAGGATCCGCTCGCGCTGCTCACCCACCGGCGACGTCGCGGCGCAGGAACACCAGGTAGCCGGCGGCGAGGGCGGGCAGCCCGTAGAGCGCGCAGACCCAGGCCGCGCGAGTGATCGGCTCCCAGTCGATCGGCGTGCGCAGCAGGCCCTGCCAGGCGTTGAACTGGGTGCTGAGCAGGTACGGCTGGACCGCGCCGAGGCCGGGCAGGATCCCGATCAGCTGGATCAGCAGCGAGATCATCAGCGTCCCGACCACGGCCGCGGCGCTGTTGCGCGTGACCGACGACAGCAGCAGACCGATGCAGACGATCGCGGCGATCGGCATCAGGTAGACGAGCAGGCTGACGTACACCAGCTCGAGTGCCTTCGGTGCCGAGACGATCGTTCCCGACAGGCTCTGGAGCGAATTGAAGCCCGACTGGATGCTGCCGGCGACGACCGCCACGGTGCCGTCCAGCAGGATCGCCGCGACCGCGTAAGTGGCCGCCGCCATCAGCTTGCCGCCGAAGATCTGGCCGCGCTCGAGCGAGCGCGTGAAGATCGTCTTCAGCGTCCCGTTGTGATCCTCCGAGGCGACGATGTCGCCCGCCACCAGCGCCGTGATCAGCGGGAACATCCAGACCGCCCCGAACAGCAGGATCACCAGCGGCACCGCCAGCCCGCTGCGAGTCAGGTACGAGGAGAACGCGAAGTCGCCGCCGTGGCGGTCGTGGCGGAAGTGAACCGCGATCACGAACAGAATCGGAACGAGCGCCGCCGCCCCGAGCCCGAGGTAGGTGCGCTTCTGATAGCGCAGCTTGGTCAGCTCCCACCGGTAGACGGTCAGCACGTTCGTCTTCACGGGGTGGCCTCGAGCGTCTGCGTCTCGGTCTGGCTCTGCGGGTAGGCGGCCGGCGGCGTTCCGTCTTCGGCGCCCTCGGTGAGCGAGAAGAACAGGTCCTCGAGCGTGACCGTCTCCGGGGTCAGCACCCGGATCAGGGCGCCCGCCTCGACCAGCGCCTGGGACAGCTCGGCGACCGCGCTCTCCTCGGCGGTGAAGCAGATCCGTCCGTGACTGATGCGGACCTCGGCGATCCCGGGTTGTGCGCGGCAGACGGCGAGCGCGCGGTCGTCGTCGGTCGTCGCGAGGCGGTAGGTCGCGCCGGCGTCGCGCTTCAAAGCCGCGATCTCCCCCTCGTAGACGATCCTGCCGGAGCGGACGATCGCCACCTTGTTGCACAGCTCCTCCACCTCGGCCAGCAGGTGGCTGGAGAGCACGACCGTGATCCCCTGGTCCGCGAGCCGCCGGATCAGCAGCCGCATGTCTCGCATCCCGGCGGGGTCGAGCCCGGTGGCGGGCTCGTCGAGGACCAGCAGCTTCGGCTCGCGCAGCAGCGCGGCGGCGATCCCGAGCCGCTGCTTCATCCCGTGCGAGTAGCCGCCGACGCGGTCGCGGGCACGGTCGGCGAGCTCGACTGTCTCGAGCGCATCGTCGATCCGGTCGCGAGCGGGGCCGCCATCGAACGCCGCCAGCAGCTCCAGATTGCGCCGCCCGTTCAGGTACGGATAGAAGGTCGGCGCCTCGACGAACCCGGCGACGCCCTGGAGGGCGTGGACGCTCTCGAGCGGGTCGCGACCGAACAGACGGACGGTCCCCTCGGTCGGGCGGATCAGCCCCAGCATCATCCGCAGCGACGTCGTCTTGCCGGCGCCGTTTGGACCCAGGTAGCCGTACACGTCGCCGACGCTGACGGTGAGGTCAACGCCGGCGACGGCGGTCAGCTGTCCATACCGCTTGACGAGGCCCCGCACCTCGACGGGCGGTGGCGGGGCGAGTGCGTCTGGATTCATAGGCGGCGCGCCGCGAGCTCCGCCGCCCACGGGGTGACCGAGCCGATCACGGTGTAGGACACGCCCGCTCGCGTGAACTGGACCATCGTCCCGAGCGCGGTGTCGAGCTCGTGGCCGGTGGCGCCGTTGATCGAGATCGACGGCAGGCTGAGGCCCTGCTGATCGCCGCCGTTGCTCTGGCTCTGGCTGTCGGCGGCGCCGGCCGTGCTGGCGGGCTCCTCGATCACCGCAATCCCGCCGAGGTTCTGCCCGTAGGTCACGAGCGCCGCCGGGCTCCCGCCCGAATCGAGCAGCTGCACCGATTGCCGTGGCAGCCCGACCAGCGACGCCGGCGCTGCCAGCTTGAACGAGAGGTCGCGCGCGACCGCCGCCGGCCCGGTGACCGGCTTGCCGTTGTGGTGCTTGGCGTGGGCGCGGACGGCGGCCGCCGCGGCAGCGGGAGCGGCCGCCGCGGGGCTCGAGACCTTGACGACCTTGGCGCCGGCCGGCGGGTTGATCTCGAACACGCCCTCGGGCACCGGCCCGTATGAGACGTCCGTCGCCTTCAGCTCCAGCACCGGCGAGCCATCGCCGCGCGCGTAGACGGCGATCCGCAGCGGAATCCCGTGCTGCGAATCCCACGCCAGCTCGACCGCGCCGAGTAGGCCGGCGTCGTGCTGCGGCGAGACGCGCACGGTGTAGGTCGGCTGGCCACCGACATCGCTCGGGATCGCGCCGGACACGTTCACGCGCTTGACGAGCTGGTTGAGGCCGGCCTGGATCTGCGCGACGGACGGCAGCGCTCCGGCGTCCTCATGCTTCTTACTCTTGCCGGCCGTCGACTTGTCGGCCGACTGCGCCGGGATCGTGGCCTCGTAGACCGTGTTGGAGGTCGGATCGTAGATCCAGAACGACTGGTTGTCGACGACGACCTGGGCGTCGCCGTTGTTGCCCTGGAGCTCGAGCCGCAGCTGGCGGTGGGTCGGGCTCGTCGAGACCCAGATCCGGCCACTGGCGCCCTGCAGGATCGGATCGGTGCCCTGGATGTTGGATGCATCGACCAGGTGGTTCGTGAAGCTGATCCGCGCGTAGAAGCCGGTCACCGCCGGCGCCGCCAGGGCGTCATGGATCGCCCGCGCGAGCGGCTCGCGCGCCGGCACGGGGCCCGGACCGGCGGCCGCGACCGCAATCGCGGTTCCGGCCGCGATCGCCGCCACGAGGCCGGCGATCATCGCCAGCAACCGTCGAGTCGAAACTGTGCGCAAGAACTTCATGACTCCACCTTTCTAGTGACAGGGTCACAGTAGGCGAGAAGCTTGAAATTACTTTGACAGATGGGCGTGGCGGCGCGGGCTACCCGATCACGACCGCCAGCTCGGCCCCGCTGCCCGCCGCGGCCTGCGTCGCCGAATTCATCGGCGCCACCGACGGCGACTTCGAAGCGAGCAGCTTCGCGAGCCGCTGCGCCTGCATCTGCGCGCCCGGCGCGTACGCGATCTCGAGCGACGGCGACACCGACTCGCTGAGGTTGCCGATCGTGCCGGTCGTGATCCCGAGCGAGTGGAGCTGCTGTGCCATGTCCCCGGCCGCGCCGGCGGTGTTGCCGGCGTTGAGCACCGCGACCGGCACGGTCGGCGGCCCCGCCGCGACGACCGGCGCGGCGGTGACGGTCGGCCGTGCCTGGGGGTGGCGCGCCGCCGCGTGCTTGGCGCCACCGCCCTGCTCCAGCGCGTACACGCCGGCGCCGATCGCGACCACCGCCACCAGCAGCCCGGCGATCACCGGGCCGCGGCGCCGGCGGTCGTCCGCCGCTGCGGCGACCCGGTCCCCGCGGGCCGGGGGGCCGGCGCCGGCGCGGGCGGCGGCGCGAACGGCGGGCACGCTCACCAGCGGCAGGCCGTAGGTGTTGGCGGCTGCCTCGAGTCGGTCCTCGCCGCTGAGCGCCATCCCGACCTGGCCGCGCAGCTCGACGAGTTCCCGCCGGCGCTTGTACATCAGGAACGCCAGCACCGGCAGCGCCACCAGCGCCAGCAGACCCCCGAGCGAGCCGAGCACCTCGCCGACGCTGCTGGTCTCAGTCGAAGCGGTGCGCTGGGGGATCGCGGCGGCTTTTAGCCGGGCCCGTCCGGCCGGCGTGCTGGCGGGGGCGGCGCCGGCGACGGGATACATCTGCTCGGCGATCGCGAGCAGCTCGCCGTTGCCGATCGCGTCCGTCAGCGAGTTGCGGATCCAGTACATGGCGCCGTGCTCGCGCCAGGCGACCATCTTGACGTTGCTGCCCTCGTAGTAGAGGCTGTAGGTCCGGCCGCCGACCCGCACGATCTGGTCGGGATCGTTGAATTGCGGCGCGGTCAGCCAGTCCATCCCCTGGACGTCGTAGTACTGGCCGAGCTGCCCGGCCGGCACGGCCGCGACGTACACCGGATACGGGTTGCCGTTCTCGTCATGGATCTCGTAGTCGCGGAAGAACACCGGTACCCCGCTCCCGCCCGCGTCGCGGACGCGCGGGTACTCGTACGGGAACGGCATTCCGGCGGCGTAGGACCGGGCCTGGGCGAGCTCCGACTGCGAGACCGGCACCAGGGGCAGGTGCGCGACCGCCGCACGGTTGTGGACCGCGCGCGCCACCGAGGCGGTGTTCTGCTTCGGGATCGGCGAGCCGCCGTACAGGAATGCGTGCACGCTCGCGGCGATCTGCTGGGGGGTGGCGACGTCGTAGGTCGGTAGCAGCGTCGCCTGGAACGGCACCTGACGCACGCGCAGGCCGGAGGAGTTGATCAGCGTTCCGAGCAGGTTGGTGACACCGCTGTAGGAGTGCAGACCGGGGTCGGTCTGCACCAGCTTGCCGAAGATCTGCTCGAACTTGCCGATGTTGTCGACGAGCGTCGACCCGTATTGCCTCTTGACGTCGAGCAGGAAGCTCTGGTCGCGGGCGTCGCGCACCAGCGATGTGTCGGTGTGGCGATAGGAGACGAACTGGAGCGCCTGCGACCCGCACATGTTCTGGTAGCCGGGCTGGAGGTTGATCTCCTGGTACTGATCACCGCCGGGGACGTTGACGTGGTAGTAGCGCTGGTCGACCGTCGAGTACACGCACCCGATCGCGTTCACGGCGTCCTCGAAGTGGGCGAACGTGACAACCGCCACGTGATTGACCTGGAGCCCGAGCACCCGCTTGATCGTCGAGACGAGCGTGCCGATGCCGAACGTGTAGGCCGAGTTGAGGCGGTTCGTGTACGGCGCCTGGCCGCCGGGCGGGTAGACAGTCACCCACAGCTCACGCGGGATCGACATCATCGAGATGTACGGCTTGCTGGGGTCGAGGCGGACGAGCAGCATCTCGTTCGCGAGCGGCGGGACGGCGCGGTGGTAGTACTTGGTCTGCGCGCGCTCGTCGTCGCCGACCAGCAGCAGCGTCTCCGGCCCTCCCCAGGCGGTCGGCGTCAGCGCCCCGGCGCCGATCGTGAGCGCCTTGTTCTGGCTGAGCGCGTTGCGCAGGTGGATGATCTGGCCCCACACGAGCACGCCGCCGGCGATCGCGCTGAGCACGAACACCAGCGCCGCTCCGAGCAGGATGCGCTTGGCGCTGGGTCGCCGGCGCGGCTCAGGCGGGCCCCAATCGGGCGGCGGATAGGACGGCGCGTCCGGACGCCGGGGTGGAGCGCTGGTCGCGCTCAACCGCTCAGCGGTGTACGGGGACGCGAATTAGCCCCTGCGATGGGCTCGAGGCCGACAAGCACCGGGCGCATGATACGGACGGGGCCGCCGGGAACGCACCGAGCCGCGTGGGCGCCTCTTGCGATCATGCGCGATGACTTCGAGCTACCGGGAGATTGCAGATGCCTACCGTTGTGGAGACCCTCGACATCCCCGCTTCGCAGGAGCGAGTCTGGGAGGTCGCGACGGATTGGAGCCGTTACGGCGAGTGGAACGCGACCCACACCGGGTTTCCGGACGGGCTGCCACCGGCGGACCCGGGCGGCAAGTTCAAGGAGCGGATCACGATCATGGGCATGCCCGGGGAGGCCAGCTGGACCGTCACCGAGCGGGCCGCCCCGACCCGCAGCGTGTGGGACGGCGAGGGGCCGATGGGGATCAGGCTCGGCACCAGGCTCGAGCTGGTAGCGGTCGCAGAAGGCACCGCGGTCAGCATCCAGATCAGCTTCGACGGCGGCCCGCTGGCGGGCCCGATCGGCGAGACCGTCGCGCGGTCGGCGAAGCAGGGTCTGCTCGAGTCGCTGCACAAGCTCAAGGGACTGCTGGCATAGCGGCGCCGCGGTGAGCACCAGCCTGATCTACCGCAGCGCGGGCGGCTACGAGCTGCTGATGCGGGTCCTGTACGGCCGCCACTACGGCAGCCGGATGCGGGCGGTTGCCGACCAGGTGCCGGCCGGCGCCACGGTGGTCGAGCTGTGCTGTGGGCCGGGATCGCTGTACCTCCGATACCTGCACGGCCGGGTCGGCTCGTATGTCGGGCTCGATCTCAACGAGGGGTTCGTAGAGCGGCTGCGGCGCCGCGGGATCGACGCGCGCCGGCTCGATCTGGCCGCCGACGCCGACCCCCTACCACCCGCCGACGTGGTGATCATGCAGGCGAGCCTGTACCACTTCCTGCCGGACGCGAACGCGATCGTCGACCGGATGCTCGCCGCCGCGAGCGACCGGGTGATCATCTCCGAGCCGGTTCGCAACCTCGCGTCCAGTGAGCTTCCGATCGTCGGTGCGCTCGGTCGCCGCGCGGCCGATCCCGGCGCCGGCTCGCACGGAGATCGGTTCACCGAGGAGACGCTCGGGGAGCTGATGGCCCGCTACCGTCAGCGGATCCTGACCGTGTTCGCGATCCCCGGAGGGCGCGAGCTGGTCTACGTGCTGGCGGGCGGGGTCTGAAGCGCCTCGGCCACCTCGGCGCGCTCGAGCCCCTGTTCCGGTCCATCGGCCTGCTCGTCGATCAGATACAGCGGCCTGTCCTTGACCTGCTCGAAGATCCGCCCGACGTACAGTCCGACGACCCCGACGCTCGCGATGATCACGCCGGCCAGCAGCAGCAACAGCACCGCGAGGCTGGTGTAGCCGGGCACCGTCTTGTCCGGCTCCAGGAAGTAGTCGCAGATCTCGAACGCCGCCACCACGATCCCGACCAGCGCGATCACGAATCCGATCAGCACCACCAGTCGCAGTAGCACCGTGCTGCGAAAGAACATCCCGTCGAGCGCCACCCGCACGAGGCGCTCGAACGTGTAGCCGCTCTCGCCGGCATGGCGCTCGTGGTGCTCGATCTCGATCGCGGTCGAGTCGAACCCGAGCCAGTCCAGCGCGATCATGTACTCGCGGTCGCGGTCGCGGAGGCGCAGGAACGCGTCGATGACCCGCCGCGAGAGCAGGCTGAGGTTGCTGTAGTCCGGTCGCATGTCGGTCTCCAGCGTCAGCCGGCGGTAGAGCCGGCTGGTGGCGCGGCGGAAGGCGGAGTGCCGCCAGCCGCGACGGACCGTGCGGACGATGTCGTACCCCTCGCCGGCGGCGGCCCACATCCGCGGGATGTCCTCGGGCGCCTCCTGCAGATCGCAGTCCATCACCACCGCCCAGGCGCCGCGCGCCTGCCCCAGTCCGGCCGTGATCGCGGCATCCTGCCCGAAGTTGCGGCTCAGCCGGAACGCCCGCACGTGGGGATCCCTGACCGCCAGGCGCTGGAGCACGGCCCACCCGTCATCGACGCTGCGGTCATCGATGAACACGAGCTCGTAGCGATCCGTGACCTGCGCGACGCTGGTCGTCAGCCGGTCGTGGAGCGCGAGCAGGCAGTCGGCGCACCCGTACACCGGCACGACGACGCTCAGCTCGATTTCGTCCTGGCTTCGCGCGGCTGGATCCTCGGCTGCCATCAGCGCACTATTTTCGACGATCCCGCCGCGGTCGGCTACTTGTTGGTGGGGTTTTGCAACAGGACCAGCAGCGCGGTCGGCGTCCGGCGGAAGAACCTCCGCGCCATCTTCGCGAGCGTGGTCGTGTCGGCCCACACCGGGTGCTTGAGCCGCCACTTGGCGACCACCCAGTCGTCGTAGCTGAAGCGCGTCAGGATCCTGGTGCCGCGGACCGAGATCGAGCGGGGCAGCGAGGCGCCCGACGGCGCCGGCTTGAGCCCGTCGGCGACCGCGATCGAGGCGGGGCCGGTGACGAGCAGGCTCTCCTTGTGCCGCGTCCCGACCAGGTCGATCTCGTCGACCCACGCCCAGCGCGTGGCCGGCTGCACCCAGGTCACGCCCGGCAGGTAGATCCGCAGTGGGTCGGCGGTCGTCCCGCCGGCGATCAGGATGCCCCTGGTGACGGGGGCTGGCCCGATCGTGTGCGACAGGCCACGCCAATCCGGGCGCTGCAGGTACTGATTGGTCTGGATCTGATAGTCGGCGGCGACGAAGATCGCGATCAGCCCGGCCGCCAGTCCCGCGCCGATCGGGCGCATCCCCGGCAGCGCGCAGGCCGCCGCGATCACGATCGCGAGCGGCAGCCAGGCGGCGATCAGGTTGCGGGTCAGGAAGTAGTCCTGCCCGACGAAGCTGAGCGCCAATGGCAGCAACACCCCGACTGCGGCGATCGCGCCCACCAAGGCCGCGCCGCGCCGCGTGCGCCGATCGCCGCCGAACGCCAGCATCAGCACCGCGATCCCGAGCACTACGCAGCCCCCGATCAACCCCTCCGTGGGGGTGTACTGGCGGTAGAGCGTGTTCACGCCGAACTCGAGCGGGACCTGACCGATCCGGTAGTACTTGGGCGTCAGCGCGATCCACTGGACCCCGTGCGAGCTGTCGATGAACGCGAACGGCAGCATCACCGCTTGCGCCGCCGCGATCACCGCCGATGCGATCAGGACCGCTCGCATGCGGTGGATCCAGAGCAGCCACAACACCTCGGGCGCGATCACGAACCCGGCGAAGAAGTGTGTCATCAGCGCGAGCGAGGAGAAGACCGCCCACCAGGTGAGGTTGCGGCGCGAGGGATCCTCGCGCGCCCGGATGAACCACAGCAGTGACGCACCACACAGGGCCGCCAGCAGCATGTACGCACGGGCCTCCTGCGAGTACCAGATCAGGAACGGGTTGACGGTCACGAACGCGGCCGCGATCACGCCCGTCCAGCGCGAGATCAACTCGCGCCCGCACAGATACGCGATCGGCACGAGCGCCAGCCCCGCCAGCGCCGAGACCGAGCGCAGCGCGATCTCGCCGGTGCCGAACAGCTTCGCCCATCCCCAGATCAGCAGGAAGTACAGCGGCGGTGTCGTCTCCAGGTGGACGACCGTGTTGATCATCGCCCCGAACGGCAGCCCGGCCTCGTACACGGTCAGCGACTCGTCGGCCCAGTAGCTCTGGCTGCGGATCGTCGCGAAGCGGATCACCGCCGCGAGCACGAACAGCCCGCCGACGATCCACACGTCGGCGGAGATCGTGCGTGCCGAGGCCGTCGCTCGCAGTCGCGGCAGCCTCCGTTCGCCCAGAGGTTCCGCGGCGGGATATTCGGAGGTGCTCATCGTGGGTCTCGACCTGCGCCCGAACAGCCGTAAACAAGCGCGCGCCGGGGGTGCGCCAACCCGACCGCCTTCGCCAGCGCCGGAAATTGTATGCGTATGCAGTGATTCAGCACCGTAAGAGCTCTGTTAAGGCTTCGACCACGTCGTCCTGATCGGCGTCCGTCACCTTCGGGCTCAGCGGCAGGCTGAGGGTCCGATCCGAGATCGCGGTTGCGACCGGGAACTGATCGTCGGTTAGGCCGTACTTGTCGCGGTAGAACGGATGCATGTGCACGCCCCGGTAGTGCACGCCGGTGCCGATCTTCATCGCGGTCAGGCGATCGAGCAGCTGATCGCGGCTGAGCGGAGCCGCGGGGTCGAGTAGCACCTGATACAGGTGGCGGGCATGGACCGTATCCGGCTCCGGCAGCGGCGGCGTCTGCACCGGTAATCCTGCAAGAAGCCTGTCATAGCGCTCCCACAGCTCCGCCCGGCGCTGGATCCAGCGATCGAGGTGGGGCAACTGGTGGATCCCGACCGCGGCCTGGACGTCGGTCATGTTGTACTTGAAGCCCGGGCGCACGACCTCGTAGTGGCGGAACCCGGTGTCCGAGAACCGCTGCCACGCGCCCAGGCTGAGACCGTGGAGCGCCAGCCGCTCGACCTGCGCCGCGATCTCGGGATCCTCGGTCATCAGCGCGCCGCCCTCGATCGTCGAGATGTTCTTGGTCACGTAGAACGAGAACGCGGTCAGGTTGCCGAAGGCGCCGATCCGACGGCCCCTCCACTCGGCGCCGATTGCGTGCGCCGCGTCCTCGACCACGAGCAGGCCGTGGTCGTCGCGCAGCTTGCCGAGGCGGTCCATGTCGACCGGGCGGCCGGCGAAGTGGACCGGCATGATCGCTCGCGTGCGCGGCGTGATCGCCGCCTCCGCGGCGTCCAGGTCGAGCAGACCCGTGCCCGGCACCGAGTCCACCAGCACGGGCGTCGCGCCCGCGTGTTCGACCGCGTTGGCGGATGCCACAAACGTCATCGCCGGAACCAGCACCTCGTCCCCGGGTCCGACGCCGAGCACCTGCATCGCGAGGATCAGCGCGGCCGTGCATGACGACACGCAGCGGCAGTACGGCACGCTGACGTACTCGGCCAGCATCGACTCGAACCGCTGCACCTTGGGGCCGGTCCCGACCCATCCCGAGCGCAGCGAGTCGACGACTTCGGCGATCTCCTCCTCGCCGATCAAGGGGCTACCAAAGATCAGAAAACTGTCCCGCATGCGCCTGCTGTGACTCCCTGTGTCCCGCCGGCCGTCAGGTAATGCGGGCATTCGCAAGGCTCCCGGCCCCGCTAAGCAAAGCGTAAACGGGATGCGGACGTCTGGTTAAGAGAGCTTGTAACCGCGGTGTGCGACCATCGATGGTGCCGTGAGCGAACCCACCTCGAGCGAACCCACCTCGAGCGCACCCACCGCCCCGCTCCCGCCCGGGCCCGGCCTGCCGCGCATCCTGCAGACGATCGGCTTCATTTTCGGCGGCCCCCGGTTCCTGGAGGCCTGCCGGCGCCGCTACGGCGGCGCGGTCACGTTCAGCACGCTGTTCGACCCCCATTTCGTGATCCTGTTCGATCCGGCGCTGGTCAAGGAGGTCTTCCAGGGCCCGGGCGAGCAGTTGCGGGCGGGCGAGGCGAACGTGCTGCTGGGGCCGATCCTGGGCGAGCGGTCGGTGCTGCTGCTGGACGGCTCCGATCACCTGCGCCACCGGCGACTGATGCTGCCCCCGTTCCACGGCCAGCGGATGCAGGTCCACGCCGACTCGATGCGCGAGTCCACGGACCTCGAGGTCGACTCCTGGCCGGTCGGCGAGCCGTTCGCGCTGCTGCCAAGCATGCAATCGCTGACGCTGCGGGTGATCATGCGCGCGGTGTTCGGCTTCCAGCCGGGCGCCGCCGATGACGAACTGCGCGAGCGCCTGCGGCAGATGATCGCGCCGATCTCGAGTCCGCGTGGCCTGCCGCTGATGATGATCCTGACGCGGCTGACGGGCAATCGAACCGGGGCGGAGCGGTTCGAGGCGAGCCGCCGCGCCGTCGATGAACTGCTGTATGCCGAGATCGCGCGCCGGCGCTCTGACCCGGAGCTCGAGCAGCGCGACGACGTCTTTTCGGCGCTGCTGCTGGCCGAGGACGATCAGGGCCGGCGGCTCAGCGATCGCGAGGTGCGCGATGAGCTGGTGACGCTGCTGCTCGCCGGGCACGAGACGACCGCCACCGGGCTGGCGTGGACCTTCGACCTGTTGCTCCGCTCAGCCCGCGTGCTCGAGCGCGCCAAGGCCGGCGAAGACGCGTATCTGGACGCGGTCGTCAAGGAGGCACTGCGCCTGCGTCCGGTGATTCCCGGCGTCGGGCGGGTCGTGCGCGGCGAGCCGTTCCCGTTGAACGGCTACGCGGTCCCGCCCGGGTGGGAGATCAACCCATCGATTCGCATGATCCACCGGCGCGCCGATCTGTACCCGCAGCCGAACGAGTTCAGGCCCGAGCGGTTCCACGGCGATCACGCGCCCGACACCTACACCTGGATTCCGTTCGGCGGCGGCACCCGGCGGTGCCTGGGTGCGAGCTTCGCGCTGATGGAGATGCGGATCGTGCTGGGGCGGATCCTCGAGCGGGCCACCCTGGTCCCGGCGGCGCGCGAGCCGGACAAGATCCAGTTCCGGGGGATCACGCTGGCGCCGCGGAGCGGGGTCCGGGTCGTGCAGGTCAGCGCGCCGCGCCCGGCACGACCTGGAACCACGGCAGCCGGCTCAGCGACGGCCACGGGTACTGACTGCAGCCGGTGAACAGCAGCGGCGTGAACACCAGCGAGAACACGATGTTGATCCGGTTCGGCGTCACCAGCGTGCCCATCACCAGCCCCAGCCCAGCTCCGAGCGCGCTCCCCAGCACGAGCGCCAGCACCAGCAGCGGCACTCCGCTCCACCGCCACGGGATCGACCCCAGCACGAGTATCCCGACCGGGATCATGATCGTGGTCGCGATGATCGCGCGCATCGACGCGAACAGGACCTTCTCGGCCGCTACCAGCCCGGTCGCCATCGGCGCCAGCAGGCGATCCTCGATCTCCTTCGTCCACCCGAACTCCACCACCAGGGGGAACGCGAGCGTCTGCATCCCGGTGATCACGGCCGTCAGCGCCAGCAGGCCCGGGAACAGCAGATCGGTATAGCCGTGCTGGGTGTACCCGAGCGCGCCGAGGACCTTGCCGAACACGAACAGCAGGAACAGCGGCTGCAGGATCACCTGCGCCAGGAAGACGAGCAGCTCGGACCAGGTGACGTAGACGTCGCGGCGGAGCACGGCGCGGAAGGCGCGGGATTGGGAGACGGTTGGTGGGGCGGCGAGAGCGCTCATCGGAGCGTCCTCCCGGTGAGGTGAATGAACACGTCCTCGAGCGTGGGCGCCCCGAGCTCCACTCCGGTCAGGCTCAGGCCCCGGTCCGCCAGCAGGGCCGCCGCCGGCGCCACCAGCTGCGGCGCCTCGCCGGAGACGTACAGCCTTAGGCGCAGCTGCGCCTGCTGCCCGTCGACGACGTGGTCGTGGAGGGGCTCCACGGCTTCAAGGTCAGGTTCCGGCGGACCGAGATCGAGCGATCGAGGTTGCTCCGCTGCGGCACCACCGCCAGCCGGGCACGTGCACCGACCGGGTTTGAGACGACATCGACGCCCCCGACCGTCGCCTCGCCGCTGGTCGGCCTGACCCTGGTCGTGAGCATCCCGACGGTGGTTGTCTTGCCGGCGCCGTTCGGGCCGAGCAGACCGAACACCTCACCAGCAGGGACCGCGAACGTGATCCCGTCGACCGCGTTGACAGGCGACTTGGGATAGCGCTTGACGAGGTCGCGTACCGCAACCGCGGGGACGTCCGTGCCTCGCATACCTCCTGCCGTGACGGATCCCCTGGTCACTAACCCGAGGTTAGCGAGGTGTTGTGCGGACCACCCCTTGGGTCCCTGCGCACCGCCGCGATCTCGCGAGAAGGTTTCGCCACAACGAAGCCGACCGACGTAGTCGCCCACGCCGGCAAGATCGTCGACTGGTCGGTGAATGCGGGCAGCGTCGACGGGCAGGTGCAGCTGCGGGTCCTGCGTCCGATCGGCAACGGTAAGTACAAGGTGGTTCACACCAGCCCCGTCGAGACCATCAACAACATCGGGATCAACAAGTTCGCGGCGTCGATCAACGTCCACAGCGGCGACGTGCTGGCGCTCAGCAACGACACCAGCGGCATCTACATGTCCACCGCACCGTCCGGGACCTGCGTGCGGTACTTCAACACTCCGCTCAGCAACGGCTGGACCGGCGCGCCCAAGCAGATCGCGCCGATGCTCCACCTACTGCTCAGCGCCGACGTGAAGTCCTAGCGGCCTGGTAGGGCTCGAAGCCTGAGCGCCCAGGACGGACAAGCTCGCGTCGCTCGGAGCCCCGAGCGACGCGAGCACGCCGCGCCGATCGGATAGAACTCAGAAATGCTCCTCTACGACTCCGCTACCTCGGGTAACTGCTACAAGGTTCGCCTCCTGTTCGCCCACCTCGGGATCCAGTACGAGCGCCAGGAGGTCTCGGTGATCGACCGTTCAGACCGCGCCGAGCTGCTCGGCAAACTGAACCCGGGGCTGCGCGTTCCCACGCTGGTGCTCGACGACGGCCGCGCGCTGGCGGAGTCCGACGCGATCCTCTACTACTTCGCGGACGGCACCCAGTACCTGTCCGAGGACAAGTTCGAGCGCGCGAAGGTGCTCCAGTGGATGTTCTTCGAGCAGTACAGCCACGAGCCGCACATCGCAACGGCGCGGTTCCGGAGCATCACCGGGATCATGACCCCCGAATCGAGCACCGAGCCGGCGCCGCCCCGGCCCCGAGGAATCGCCGCGATCATGACGCCGCGCCCGACCCCCGAGGCGCTCGAGCACACCCAGCGCAGCGGCGACGCCGCGCTGAACGCGATGGAAGCTCACCTGACCGACCACCAGTTCTTCGTCGGCGAGCGCTACTCGATCGCCGACATCGCGCTCTACGCGTACACCCACGTCGCGCCCGAGGGCGGCTTCTCACTCGAGCCCTACCCGGCGATCCGGGCCTGGCTGGAGCGCGTCGCATCCCAGCCGGGACACATCCCGATCACTGCCTAGCGCCCGCCCACCGCCGCGATCGATGGACATCGAGCAAGCAATCCGCAGCCGCCGCACGCACAAGGCGTTCGCGCCCGAACCCTTGCCGCGCGAGCTGCTCGACGAACTGCTGTCACTCGCCCGGTGGGCACCGAACCACCATCTGACCAACCCGTGGCGGTTCCGGGTGCTCGGCCCGGTGGCGCTCGACCGGCTCAAGCACGCCGCCGGCCCCGAGGCCGCGACCAAGCTCGACCGCGCGCCGACGCTGATCGCCGCTACCACCAAGCGCTCCGAGGACCCCGTGCAGGACGAGGAGGATCTGTGTGCGACCGCCTGCGCCACCTACGCGGTGCTGCTCGCGGCGCACGGCCGCGGGCTGGCCGGGTACTGGCGGACGCCCGGCGTGCTGCGGACCGATCAGGGCCGCGCCGCGCTCGGTATCCCCGCCGATGAACGGTTCGTGGCGCTGATCCATCTTGGCTGGCCGCGCCAGGAGAAGGCGCCACCGGAGCGCCTGCCGCCCGCCGACATCGTCAGCTACCTCGCCTGACCGATGCTGAGCTTCCAGCAGCGACCGGCCACGACCGACCCCGAGGGTCTGCTCGTCCTGCACCACGGCCGCGGCACCAGCGAGCACGACCTGCTGCCGCTCGCCGACGTGCTCGATCCGTCCCGGCGGCTGCACGTGGCCGCGCCGCGTGCGCCACTGCAGCTGCCCGGTTCGCCGGGCTTCCACTGGTACCGGGTGCCGCGGGTCGGGTATCCCGATCCGGCCACGTTCGCGGCCGCATACGCCGAGCTCGCGGCGTTCCACGACCACCTCTGGGAGACGACCGGCGTGACGCCGGCGCGCACGGTCCTCGGCGGCTTCTCGATGGGAACCGTGATGAGCTACGCGCTCGGCCTCGGTCCCGACCGGCCGGCACCCGCCGGGATCCTCGCGTTCTCGGGCTTCATCCCGACGGTCGAGGGCTGGCAGCCCGAGCTCGACCGAAGCGCCGCTACCGCCGTGCTGATCGCCCACGGCCGCCGCGACCCGGTGATCGGCGTCGAGTTCGCGCGCTCCGCCCGCGATCTGCTCGACAACGCCGGCTTCAACGTCGACTATCGCGAGTCCGAGGCCGGCCACCAGATCGACCCCGCGGACATCCCGCGCGCCACGTCGTGGCTGTCCGCGCGGCTCGCACCAGGCGCCTGACGATGGTCCGCGCGCCCACGGTGACCTAGCATCCCCCACTTGAACGCAACGATTTCACCGTCGCCGGGCGCCACCGATGACGCGGTGCTGCACGAGGTGATCGATGCGCTCGCGCCGCTCGAGCGCCGCGCCGGCTCACCCGGCGAGCAAGAGGCCGCGCGCTGGATCCACGCGCGGCTGCGCGAGGCCGGCTGCGTCGCGCAGATCGACGAGGAGCAGTTCCTCGACGGCTACGCGCGCGTGATCGGGACGCTCGCCGCGGCGGGCGCGGGCGCCGGTCTCGCGGCTCACTCGCGCCGGTTCCGACGGCCGGCCGCGGCGGCGGCCGCCGCGATCGTCGCCGCGATCGCCGATGACGTCTCCAACGGTCCCCGCCTCTACCGGCGGGCGACGGTGAGGCCGCGCACGACCTGGAACGTGGTCGCCCGCTGCGGCGATCAGCAGGCGGACCGGACGCTCGTCGTGCTCGCCCACCACGATGCCGCCCCCACCGGTTTGATCTTCGACGATCGCGCCCAGCACTGGGTCGGGGAGCAGTTTCCGGGGATCCTGGAGCGGATCGACACCTCGCTGCCGCTGTGGTGGGCGCTGCTGTCGGCGCCGACGCTGGTCGCGCTCGGCGCCGCCACCGGCCGGCGGGGGCTGCTCCGCGTCGGCACCGCCGGCTCGCTGGTCGGGGCGGCGGTGTTCGCCGATGTCTACCACCGGCCGGTCGCGCCCGGAGCGAACGACAACCTCACGGCGGTCGCGGTCCAGGTGGCCATCGCGGAGCGCCTCCGGGCCGAGCCGATCCCGGGCGTGCGGGTGCTGCTCGTCTCGTGCGGCGCCGAGGAGGTTCTCCAGGGCGGCATCCACGGCTTCGCGGCGCGCCACTTCCCGGCGCTCGATCGCGACCGCACCTGGTTTCTGAACCTCGAGACCGTCGGCTCGCCGAAGCTGGTGCTGCTCGAGGGCGAGGGCCCGCTCGTGATGGAGGACTACCACGACCGCTGCTTCCGCGACCTCGTCGGCCGCGCCGCGGCGGGCGCCGGCGTGCCGCTGCGCCGCGGCATGCGCTCACGCGCTTCGACCGACGCCGTCGTCCCCAGCCGCGCCAGCTACCCGACCACCACGATCACCTCGATGGACCGCTACAAGGCGCTGTCCAACTACCACCAGATGACCGACACGCCGCAGAACGTCGATTACACGACGGTCGCGCAGGCGCTCACCCTGACCGCGGCGGTCGCGCGTGAGCTCGCGACCAACCCGTGGGTGGGCCGGTAGCCGCGATGCCGGCCGTCACCGAGCTCGAGCTGCCGGGCTTCGACCACACCGACCCGGCGATGCGGGGGATCGGCTACCGCGACGCGATGGCGAGCCTCCGCGGTCACGACGGCTGGCTGGCCGCGAATCCGTTCGGCGTCACGGTGCTCGACCGCGAAGCCGGCGAGTTCTTCCTGCGCACGAAGGACGCCGTGTTTCCAGGTCTCACGATCGGCCAGTTGTTCGGGATCACCGACGGGCCGCTGCACGAGGAGATCGTCAGCAACATCATCAACATCAACGGCGATCACCACCGGCGGTTGCGAAACCTGATCAACCCGGCGCTGTCGCCGCGGGCCGTGGACCGCTACCGGCCCGCGATGCGCGCGTTCCTTGGGCAGTTGCTCGACGGGATCCCGGCGGACGGCCGCTGCGAGTTCATCGCCGCGATCGCGAAGCCGTACCCATCGCTCGTGATCGCCGAGGTGATGGGCGCGCCGCTGTCGGACGCGCCGCGTCTGCACCACTGGTCGAACTGGATCCAGCGCCAGTTCGACGCCCAGAGCCTGATCTCCGAGCGCGGGCTGATCGAGCAGGCGGTGGCCGAGTTCTACGCCTACGGGGACGAGCTGATCGCCCGCCGCCGCCCGGACCCGGGCGACGATCTGATCTCGGCCCTGATCCAGGCCGAGGAGGCGGGCGACCGCCTGAGCGACCACGAGCTGCGCAACCTGATCCTCAACATCCTCGTCGGCGGCGTCGACACCAGCCAGAGCCAGCTGGCCCACGTCATCCGCCTGCTGGCCGAGCATCCGGACCAGTGGGAGCTGCTGCGCGCCGATCCGCGCGCGCTCGCGCTGGCGGCCGTCGACGAGGCGCTCCGCTACGAGCCGATCACACCGTTCACCGCCCGGATCACGGTCAACGAGATCGAGTACCGGGGTATCACGTTCGCCCCGAACACGATCGTGCTGATCTCCGCCTGGCACGCAAACCGCGACGGGATCGAACCCGACGCGTTCGACATCACCGCCGATCGCCCCAGGGCCAGGGTGCTGACGTTCGGCGCCGGGATCCACTACTGCGTCGGCGCCAACCTCGCCCGCGCGGAGATGGAAGAGGGGCTCGCGACGCTCGCCGAGCGCGCGCGCCGGATCGAGCTCGACGGCGAGCCCACGTTCGGAACGCCGTCGGGGATCTACGGGCTCGAGTCGCTGCCGCTACGGATCGAGCTCGATCAGCGCTAGCGGTTGGGCTCCTTCTCGAGCTCCCAGACGAGCACCGCCGGCAGGTCCAGGTAGCCCGCGAACCTCGTGTCCCAGCTCGATCAGCCGCCGCGCGTGCCGCCCGGTCCCGCACGCCGCGTCGAGCGCTCTGCCCGGCGCCGGCGACTCGAGCAGCCGCCTGACCTCCGCCAGCCGCTGCTGTGCGTCCTCGTCAGTGCCGTCATACAGGTGCCGGAGCAGCGCCAGCCCCTCGATTCCCACGAGCAGCTCGCGCAGCTGGACCTGACGGCGCAAGCGCTATGAGCTCGCGGGTGCGGGCTGCCACAGCGCGTCGTCGCCAAGCGGCACGCGCACAGCCTTGCCGCTGCCGACCAGTTCCAGCAACTGCGCCTCGGCGCCCGCGCGGTCCGGCGCGTCGTTGCCGCGGGTCATCAGCGCCGCCACCTCCTGCGTCGTGAGACCGTCGGGGAACCGCTCGAGCAGCGGCGCCGGCGTGTCCGCCGGCGACTGGCGGTGCAGCGTCGGGTCGAGGTTCGCGACCAGCACGTCATACGCCTCGACCGGCTGGAATCCGCCCGCCACCAGCCGCATGCCGTTGGTCTCGAACACGAGCGACGGGGCCGTGAACCGCACCGGGCCGTCGGTGGTGGCGGTCTTGCCCTGCAGCTCGGCAGCCGAGCCGGCCGCGCTGCGGGTCTCGTCGCGGTCGCGCTGGTAAGCCTCGACGATCTCGGGGTCGTCGATCCGCGCGACGATCCTCTGGCCGTCGATCCCGGGCAGCGCCGTCAGCGCCTGCGCCAGGTCGCCGTCGTCGTCGAGCAGCATCGGCCGGGTGAAGTTCGCGAGCTGCAGCGCCCGGAACACGCGCCACTCGCTGCCGGGCAACTCGATCCGCGCCGCGATCACCGCGCGGCACGCCCGCGCCGTGGCACTCAGCCGCGGCTTCGGCGCCGGCGCGAACGGCATCCCGTACCGGCCGCGGAACCGAAGCTGGCCCAGTGCGCCGCGCAGCGGCGTGTAGCCACGGCGCTCGTACTGCGATGCGGTCTCGGTCAATCCGACCAGCACCAGCCGCCAGTCCAGCTGCGACTCGTACCGCCACTCGATCACCCTCAACGCGGGACTCTCGGAGTAAGCCCACGGACACGCAGGATCGCTGTACATCGTGACCGAGATCATTCGATTGATGCCTCAAGTATATGCGACGGCTCGCTGCCCCGCCCGCCCCGACGAGCTCATCGCGCAGCCTCCTCGAGCCGATCCAGCAGCGCGACCTGCGCCGGGTTGATCCGCTCCCGCGCCGCGGCGATCGTGAACCATTCCGCCCGGTCCACCTCCGGGAACTGCTGCATCCGCCCCGACCGCGGCGGCCACTCGAGCGTCAACGTGTTGCTGGCGATCGCGCCGGCATCGAGGTCCCCCGCCACCGCCCAAGCCCGCACGATCTTGCCCGACTTCTGCTTGACCTCCCCCAGCTCCCGCATCGGTCCGTCCGGCGCCGGCGTGCCCAGCTCTTCGGCGAACTCTCGCCTCGCGGCGGCGACCGCATCCTCTCCCGGCTCGTACTCGCCCTTCGGGATCGACCACGCGCCGGCGTCCCGCCGCGCCCAGATCGGCCCGCCGGGGTGCACGAGCAGGACCTCGAGACCGCTGGCGGTGCGGCGGTGCAGCAGGATGCCGGCGCTCGCTCGCGGGGGCATTCCCAACAACCTAGCGAGCCCCGATTCGAGACCGGTTTTGATTTTGGACTTGGTCCCGCTCGCGTTCAGTAGGACCGCTTCTGGTGGCTAACGGGGCGCCTTTGGGTGGCGGCGCGGGAGCTGGTCGCGGTGGCCGAACCCGCCACCAGACCCCCGGGGAAGTTGAGCATGTCCATGTCGCGACGCCCCGCCCCGCCACCTCAACGCCGCAATTCATACCCCTGGTAGACGATCTCCGGCCCCCACTTGTCGGTCGCCTCCTCCCAGCACAGCCGAAAGCCGACGCTCCGGTACAGGTGCGCCGCCGCCGTCAAGGCGCTGAACGTCTCGAGCGTCAGCGTGTGCATCCCAGCCGTGCGCGCCGCGTCGAGCAGCTCGCCGAGCATCGCCCGCCCGAGCCCCTCGCCGCGCAGCTCCGGCGCCAGTACGAACCAGCGCACGCGCCCGGCGCCCGCGCCCTCGTCGGTCAGACCGAGGGCCCCGCCAAGCCGACGGCCTTCATCAAGGTCAACCAGCCAGACGGCGCCGCCCGATCGCGGCCAACCGCGCCCCACCGCCGCCTCGATCGACGCCGCGACGGACGCCGCGAACCGCGAGTCGACGCCGTGCTCGGTCCGGTAGACACGGTCGTGGAGGTCGACGATCGCCGCGGCGTCGCCGTCCGCGAGCGACCGGCGTATGGGGGTCATGAGCATTTCGCTGGGCATTCGACCGGCCGATTGTGCGCCCACAGATTCATCGTCGCAACATGAAGATGAGAATGAATTGACAGGGTCCGCAGGCTCGAGCTCGAGCTCGGCGTCGAGCTGCTGCGCCGCACGACCCGGTCGGTGGAGCTGACCGAGGCGGGGCGGCTGGTGGCGGCGCGGGCACGCGCGGTGCTCGCGGAGACCGACGCGCTCCGCGGCGAGATCGACGACCTGCGCGGGTTGCTGCGCGGCCAGGTGTCGGTCGGCGCGATGCTGTTCGGAGGCGAATTGGACATTCCCGCGATTCTCGCGAGCTTCACGCTGTGCTACCCGGGGATCGAGATCGGGCTCAGAGAGGGCACCGCCCAGCGGATGCTGGAGATGCTCCACGACGGCAGCCTCGACGTCACGTTCGCGCTCGAGGTCGATCCGCCTGACGGAATCGAGCGGCTCGCGCTCTCCCGTGAGAGCCTGGCGCTCGCGACCAGCCCGGGCCACCCGCTGGCGGGCGACGGGCCGCTGCCGGTCACGGCGCTCGCCGGACAGCCGCTGATCGCCTTCCAGCACGGATCATCGACGCGCCGGCTCCTCGACAGGGCGCTCGCGCAGGCCGGCGTGCGCCCCCGGATCTCGCTCGAGGCCAACGACTTCGCGCTCGTCCGCTCGCTGGTTGCCCAGGGAGTCGGGCTGGCGATCCTGCCGCGCTCGTTCCTCCAGCGGCCCGGGCCTGCGATCTCGTTTCGCCCTCTCTCCCCCGCCCTGCGGATGCCGGTCGTCCTGTGGTGGCGCCGCGGCCGGAGGCTGTCGCCCGCGGCGCGTGCCTTCGTGGAGTTCGCCGCTGCGCAGCGAGTGCGCGGCGGAGCCGCCGCTCAACGAGTGCGCGCCGGCTCCGCTCGCGCCGCCGCGCACCAGCGGCGGCGGCTGACCCGTTAGGCGGCGAGCGCCTCCTTCGGCTCATCGATCGCCGCCGACTCGACCACAACCGGGCCGGCCACCTCCGCGCTCGGCCGTGGACGCAGCCCCACAGCCGCCACCGCCGCCGCGACGATCAGGATCCCCGCTCCGACCTGGAACGCGACCGTGAAGCCGTTGGTCAGCGCGGTCGCGGCGCTGATCCCGGCGACCCGGTGCGAGTTCGACGCCGCGACCGTGCTCAGCACCGCCAGGCCGAGCGCGCCGCCGAACAGCCGCGACATGTTCAGCAGCCCGGACGCCAGCCCGCTCTGGTTGCGGGGCACGCCCTGGGTCGCCGCGATCGTCGAGGTCACGAGCGAGACGCCCATGCCGAGTCCGGACAGGATCCCCCCGGGCATCACGAGTGCGAAGTAGCTCCCGCCGGGCCTGACGTCGGCCAGTAGCAGCAGGCCGGTCATCGCCGCCAGCATCCCGCCCGTAACTACGGTGCGAACGCCGAAGCGCGCGACCAGCCGTGGCGCCAGCGACGAGCCGGTGAACACCGACAGCGTGATCGGCAGGAACGACAGTCCCGCCTCGAGCGCGTTGTCTCCGAGCACCTGCTGCAGGTACAGCGTGATGAAGAAGAACATCGAGAACAGCGCTGCGTACATGAGGATCACGACGGTGTTCGCGGCCCGCAGCGTTGGCAGCTTGAAGATCGACAGCGGCACAAGCGGCGACCGCGCCACGCGGCCCTCGACGAACACGAACGTGACGAGCAGGAGCACCGCCACCGCGAGCGGGATCAGGACGCCGGACGAGCCCCACCCGAGCGCGTCGCTGCGCACGATCCCGTACGTGAGCGCCACCAGCCCCGAGGTGACGAGCAACGCTCCGGCGACGTCGAAGCGCCGCGGCCCGTCGCTGCGCAGATCGCCCGGAATCACTCGCGGTGCGAGCGCGACCACGAGCATCCCCAGCGGGACGTTGATCGCGAAGATCGCCGGCCACGAGAACACCTGCGTCAGCGCTCCGCCGAGCAGCACGCCCGAGGAAGCTCCGAGCCCGCCGATCGCACCCCACAGCCCGAGCCCGCGGTTGCGCTCGCGCCCCTCGGGCAGCGACGAGGTGATGATCGAGAGCGTCGCCGGCGACACGATCCCGCCCGCGAACCCCTGCACCGCCCGCAGTCCGATCAGCATGCCGCGCGATTCGGCGACCGCGCAGGCGAGCGAGGCGAGCGAGAACAGGGCCGTCCCGACGATGAACACGCGCCGGCGGCCGAGCAGGTCGGCGGCCCGCGCGCCGAGCATCATGAAGCCCGCGAAGGTGATCGTGTACGCATTCACGATCCACTGCAGGCCGGTGGTCGAGAAGTGCAGGCCGGTGCGCATCTCGGGGAGCGCGACGTTGACCACCGAAACGTCGAGGATGACCATGAATTGCGCCAGGCAGACCACGAACAGCAGCGCGTTGGTGGAGCTGATCCGACGCGGGAGTATCGTCTTTGTTGCGTTCACGTGGTGAAGTGTGCGACACTTCCTATCCAGGTACAAGAGAGGTAGTTATCCTGGTAGTCGAGACACCCCCCAAGATCACAGGCAATGGCGCCGAGACCGGCGACGGCGGCTCCGCGGACGCGGGGGCCGAGCGCCGGCGGACGGAGCTCGCGGACTTCCTGCGCAAGCGCCGGGAGAGCCTCAAGCCCGAGGATGTCGGGCTTCAGAACGGCGGCCGGCGGCGGACGCCCGGGCTGCGGCGCGAGGAGGTCGCGCAGATCGCGGGGGTCGGAACGACCTGGTACACGTGGCTCGAGCAGGGACGTGACGTGCGTGCGTCCCTCGAGGTGCTGGAGGCCCTGGCTCGCGCGATGCGGCTGACGCCGGCGGAACGGACCCACCTGGTGCTGCTGGGCCGCGGCGAAGAGCCGCCGCCATGCAAGACGCTCGCCGAGAAGGTCTCGCCGTCGCTGCGGCGAGTGGTCGAGAACCTCGGCGCCAACCCGGCGTTCATCCTCGGCCGGCGGTGGGACTACCTGGCCTGGAATCGCGCCACGAACGCGATCCTGTTCGGCCTCGACCGGATTCCGCGCGCGACCCGCAACCACGTGTGGCTGCACTTCATGGACCCGGCCCGGCGGGAGATCTTCACCGACTGGGAGCGGAGCTCGCGGCTGCTGGTCGCCAAGTTCCGCGCCGACACCGCCCGGTACCTCGGAGACCCGTCGTTCGAGCAGCTGATCCACGCGCTGCGCCAGTCGAGTCCCGAGTTCTGCAAGGAGTGGAAGCGCCACGAGGTGGCCGGCGCCGGCCCCAGCCGCAAGGAGATCCACCATCCCGACGAGGGGCTGCTGGTGTTCGAGCACGCGGTCTTCAATCCAGCCGAGGCCCCGGACCAGCGCCTGGTGCTGTACACGCCGCTGGCCGAGCACGACACGTCAGCCAAGCTCGCACGGTTGCTCGCGGCTGACGCCGCGCATCGCGACGCACCCAGCGCATAGCGACGCATCCGCTGGCTAAGTCCGCAACAATGTGAGGCGCCGACCCGGTTGCCTGGGAGCAGCAACCGGTCGCATCTGGGCTCGCGGGGCCGCGCCGCTCGACCGTTACATCGCCAAGGACCATGCTTTGAGATCGCTTGCCACTGGGTGCTTTCACCACCGGCGGCTGGTGCTGCTCGGGTGGATCGTCGCCCTGGTCGCGATGACCGCGATCGAGTCGGGCGTCGGCACGTCCTACAACGACAACTTCTCGCTCAAGGGCACCCAGAGCTTCGATGCGGTCGCGCTGCTGCAGCGCAACGCTCCCAAGGCGTCGGGCGACACCGAGCAGATCGTGATCGCGGTCACCAACGGTCGAGTGACGGACCCCGCCGTGGTCGCGCGGGTGAACGCGATGCTGGGCAAGCTGCGCCGGCTCCCGCACGTGTCCGAGATCGCCTCACCGTACGGCCGGCGCGCCGGCAACCAGATCTCGCCTTCGGGTCAGATCGCGTTCGCCAACGTGACCTTCGACGTACGCGAGAGCTCGCTGCCGGGCCGCCAGGAGACGACGTTCGTGAACACGGCCCGCGCCGCCGCCGGCGGCGGCGTCGAGATCGAGGTCGAGGGACAGGTCGCGAAGTCCGCCGAGGGCAACGGCACCGGCGGGATCGGGATCGGCTTCGCGGCCGCGGCCGTGGTCCTGCTCCTGGTGTTCGGCACGTTGCTGGCGACCGTGCTGCCCCTGCTGACGACGGCGTTCGCGCTCGGCACCGGGATCGCGCTCGATGGACTGCTGTCGAACGTGATCCCGATGGCATCGTTCAGCTCCCAGCTCTCGCTGCTGATCGGCCTCGGCGTGGGCATCGACTACGCCCTGTTCATCCTCACCCGCCATCGCCAGGGGCTACTGCGCGGCCTGACCGTCGAACAGGCGGTGATCGAGGCGGTCGACACGTCCGGACGGGCGGTGCTGTTCGCGGGGATCATCGTCTGCATCGCGGTGCTGGGAATGCTGCTGCTGGGGGTCAGCTTCCTGTACGGGGTTGCGGTCGCGGCCGCGATCGCGATCGGTTTCACGGTGATCGCGGCGCTCACGCTGCTGCCGGCGCTGCTCGGCTTCTTCGGGCCGCACGTGCTCCGTCGCCGCGAGCGCCGGGCGATCGGTCAGGGCCGCCTGCGAACCACCGACGAGTCACCCGCGTGGGCGCACTGGATGGAGTGGATGCTACGCCGGCCGGCTCTGTTCGCCGGTGTCGCGGCCGCCGTCATGGTGCTGATCGCGGTTCCGTTCTTCTCGATGCGGCTCGGCTCCGCCGACTCCGGTTCGGATCCCGCCGGCTCGACCACCCGCAAGGCATATGACTTGCTCGCCGAGGGCTTCGGCCCCGGCTACAACGGTCCGCTCCAGCTGCTGGCGCAGGTATCGGGGCCGGCGCAGCAGGCGGCGTTCATCCGCGTCGAGCGGGCGGTCGCGGCGACGCCGGACGTCGTCAGCGCGACCAGGCCGCGGTTCCTCCCCGGCAGCTCACCCGGCCAGCCCGGGGTCGCTCTCACGGAGGTCTATCCGCGCGGCTCGCCGCAGGCCGCCTCGACCTCCGATCTACTGCACACGGTGCGCGACCGGGTGATCCCGGCCGCGACCCGCGGCACCGGCGTGACGGTGCTGGTCGGTGGCCAGACGGCGATCTTCGATGACTTCGCGAACGTGTTGTCGGGCAAGCTGCCGTTGTTCTTCGGAGTCGTGGTCCTGCTCAGCTTCCTGCTGCTGATGGCGGTGTTCCGCAGCCTTCTGATCCCGCTGATCGCGGCGATCATGAACCTGCTGTCGGCCGCGGCCGCTTTCGGCGTCGTCACCGCGGTGTTCCAGAACGGCCTCGGCGCGTCGCTGTTCGGGATCGACAAGACGGGCCCGATCGAGGCGTTCGTGCCGGTGATCATGTTCGCGATCTTGTTCGGCCTGTCGATGGACTACGAGGTGTTCCTGGTCACGCGCATCTACGAGGAGTGGCATCGCCGTCGGGACAACCGCGAGGCGGTCGCGCACGGCCTCGCCGCGACCGGACGCACGATCACCGCCGCGGCGACGATCATGGTGCTGGTGTTCGGCGCGTTCGTGCTCGGCGGCGAGCGCGTGATCAAGGAGTTCGGGATCGGTCTGTCGAGCGCGGTCCTGCTCGACGCGCTGATCGTGCGCTCGGTGCTGGTCCCGGGGCTGATGCTGCTCGCGGGGGAGAGCAACTGGGCGCTGCCCGGCTGGATCGACCGGCGCCTGCTGCACCTCAACGTCGAGGGCAAGGCGGCCCGCGAGCCGGTGCTCGAGCAACTGCTGCCGATCGAGCCGCAGCCCGAGCCGCAGCCCGAGCCCCAGCCCGAGCCGCAGCCCGAGCCCCAGCCCGAGCGCGAGCCCGAGCCGGTCGCGTCCTGAGCCGGCGCCCGCGGCTAACGTGTGGCGGCGATGGCGGAGAGCGAGATCGAGCGCCTCTACGGGCTGCCGCTGGAGCAGTTCACCAGCGCCCGCGACGAGCTCGCGCGCGGGCTGCGCCGCGCCGGGGACCGAGCCGCGGCCGACGAGGTCAAGCAACTTCGCAAGCCGACCGTCGCCGCGTGGGCGCTGAACCAGCTCCAGCGGCGCGATCGCGAATCCGTGAGGGCGCTGATCGCCGCCGGCGACCGCCTCCGCGAGGCGCAGCAGCAATTGCTCGCGCACGGCGGGCGCGACGCGCTGCGGGAGGCGGCGGCGCAGGAACGGACGCTTGTCGATCAGCTGGCGGCAGCCGCCGCGCGCCGGCTCGCGGACGCCGATCACGCGGCCGGACCGGCGACCGAGAGCAAGGTGTCCGCGACGCTCCACGCGGTCGCGACCGACGACGAGGCGCGCGAGTTGCTGGCGCGCGGAGCGCTGGTGCGCGACTACCAGGCGAGCGATCTCGGCCTCGGGTCGCTGGCGGCGAGCATCCCGCTTGCATCGCCGGCACCGGCCACCGAGGACTCGGCGCCTGCGCCGGTCCGCGATCCGGCCACCATGCGCAAGGCACGCAGGATCGAGCAGCAGCTGGAGCGTGCGCGGACCGACCGGCTCGAGCTCGAGCAGGCGCTCGACGAAGCGCAGCGCGGGGCGCGGGTCGCTCGCGACGACGCATCCCGCGCGAACACTGCGCTCGCGCGTGCGCAGGCGCGGCTCGAACGCGCCACCAGCCGCGCCGAGCAGGCCGTCGAGCGGGTGACCGAGCTCGAGGCGGCGCTCGCCGAGCTGCGCGCGTAGAGGCCGACTCTTCGACTGTTCTTCACCCGCTTTCACGTCGCTCTCGCGGAGCCGTGATGGAGTTGCGCCATGACCACCGCAGCCCCTTCCAAGACACACGATCAGCACGACACCGCACTGCCCGACACCGGCGACACGGCAGCGATCGCCGTCGCCCAGAGCCAGCAGATCACCGACTCGTTGCCCCTCCTCGATCACCGCACCCGCAGCAGGACGATCCCGATCCGGCTCGCCCCCCGCGGCGCCTACCTGTCGTTGCGAGATGGAGACGAGACCCGGCTGCTGCCGTTGTCATCGAAGGTCACTCACATCGGACGCAGCGTCAGCTCGCAGGTCCGGTTCGAGGACCAGCGGGTCTCGCGCAGCCACGCGATCATCGTCCGTCACGGCCGTTTCGCACGGCTGCTGGACAACCGCAGCGCCAACGGCACTTACCTGAACGACCGGCGGGTCGTGGCGACCAACATCCGCAACGGCGACATGATCACCGTCGCGTCGCTCGTAGTGCAGTACGTCGAGGTCCGCTGAGCCGGCGCTAGCGCTCGACCGGCTCCTCGGTCAGGTCACGGGCGACCAGCGCCGCGTACAGCCCGCCGCGATCGAGCAGCTCCTCGTGCGTGCCGCGCTCGACGACCTGACCTTGATCGAGGACCACGATCTGATCGGCGTCACGAACGGTCGAGAGCCGGTGCGCGATCGTGATCGTCGTGCGCCCCTCCGACAGCCGCTCGAGCTCGGCCTGGACCGCCGCCTCCGTCTGCGTGTCCAGCGAGCTCGTGGCCTCGTCGAGCACCAGCACCGGCGGGTTGCGAAGGACCGTCCGCGCAATCGCCATCCGCTGCTTCTCGCCACCCGAGAAGCGATAGCCGCGCTCGCCGACGATCGTGTCGTAGCCGTCCGGGAGCGACGCGATCAGCTCGTGGATGCGAGCCGTCCGGGCGGCATCCTCGATCTCCTCGTCGGTCGCGCTCGGGCGCGCGAAGCGCAGGTTCTCGCGAACCGTCGCGTGGAATAGGTACGTCTCCTGCGAGACGACCCCGACGGTCGCCGCCAGCGATGCCAGCGAGGCGTCGCGGACATCGACCCCGTCGATCGTCACCCGCCCGGCCTGCGGCTCGTACAGCCGCGCGACCAGATACCCGAGCGTCGTCTTGCCGGCGCCCGTCTCGCCGACGATCGCCGTTCGCGTCCCAGCCGGGACGTCGAGGTCGATCCCGTGCAGCGTCCACGTGTCATCCCCGTTTGCGCCGTAGCGGAACGAGACGCCGTCGAACCTCACCTCGCCCAGCACCTGCTCGGGGCGCAACTCGGCCGGGTGCTCGGCCTCGACGATGTCGATCGGCAGATCCAGGTACTCGAAGATGCGGTCGAACAGCGCCATCGACGACTCCACGTCGGCGCCGACGCCGAGCAGGCTCTGGATCGGGAACAGCAGCCGGGTCTGGAGCGTCGTGAACGCGACCACGGTGCCGATCGAGATCGAGTGGCCGATGAAGCTCTGGCCCGCGAGCCAGTAGATGATCGCCGGCTGGATCGCGAACGTCATCTGGATCGTCGACATCAGCCACCGCCCCGCCATCCGCGAGCGGACCTCGAGCTCGGCGATGTCCTGCGAGTCGCCGGTGAAGCGGTCCGCCAGGTCCTGGCCGCGACCCATCGTCTTGCCGAGCATGATCCCCGACACCGACAGCGACTCCGCTACCAAAGCGCTCAGGTCGGCCAGCCGCCGCTGCTGCTCGGTCGTGATCTTCCGCCGCATTTTCCCGACCCGCCGTGTCAAGTACACGAACAGCGGCACGAACACGAGCGAGATTGCCGCCAGCCGCCAGTCGAGCAGGCACATCGCGATGATCGACGCGATCACCGTGGTCGCGTTCTGCGCGATCGTCGTCGCGGTCGTGGTGACGACGTTGTCGAGCCCGCCGATGTCGTTGGAGATCCGCGACTGCACCTCGCCGGTGCGCGTGCGCGTGAAGAACGCCAGCGACATCCGCTGCAGGCGTTCGTAGACCGCCGCCCGGAGGTCGTGCATCACCCGCTGACCGATCACGTTCGACATGTACGTCTGCCAGACGCTGAAGGCGGCGTTCGCGATCGCGATCGCGATCATCGCCAGCACCAGCTCGGTCAGCAGTTTCTCGTTATGGCCGAAGATCCCCTTGTCCAGCACGCCCCGCAGCAGGAACGGCTGCAGCATCGCGAGGCCGGCGGAGAACACGATCAGCGCCAGCACCGCGGCGAGCCGCACACGGTAGGGCTTGAACAGCCGCAGGATCCGGCGGCGGTCCCGCTCTCGAGTCGGATCCATCAACGGTGGCGGCTTGCGGTCAGGACCACGCAGCGACCGCATCGCGCCGGGCCCCGACGCGCCGTGTGCTGCACCAAATCCGCGACCACCAGAAAAACTCATTTGCACCCATGATGACGCACGCGTGCGGCGGTCACGATCGATGAGTCAGGCGGCGACCTTCTCGTCCGTCATTCCGTCGTTATCCCCGCGCCGCCACAACACTCGGTTCTAGCCCTGCGGGCGCCCGCTTGGGGCGATTGTGGCCACGCTATGGGCAGACATGCTTGACCGCCGCGACCTTTGCGCGAACAGATGCCAGCGCGCTAGCTCGGGGGACGATGAACTGGTCGGGCTGGCCAGCTGGCATCTGACGACCCGCGACGAACGCGATCAGTGGGGGTCCGCTGTACGGAACCCCGGATGGACACGTCCGCGCCGTGGCAACGGCTGCCCGCAGCTGCGAAGCGGTCATTGCAACACCCCACGCGGGCCGCGAGCCGGCGCGTAGGAAAGGCACTGAATGCCGGGGCGAGGCAATCAGAGAGATACTCTGCGCAAGCGTGAACGCCAACGCGCAGCAGCAGATAATTGGAACCCAGGGAGAGCGAGCCGCGCGGAACGCGAACACGGTTCCGCACGCGGCCAACGGCACGAGCGCCGCCTCGACCGGAACAGTGATGTTCAACCCCGTTCCCTGTTTGAAGTTGGTCATCAAGGTGACGATCAACGCGACCGCCAGCCCCAGCGTCGTGCGCAGTATCCGTTTGTCCCGCGCGAGGCCGAAATAGCGTACAGCCAGGGCCGCACACACCAGCAGTCCGAGGACGTTCCAACCTGCCTGTGCCCAAAAACCTTTGAGCACTCCGAGCGACCGGTACCCGGTCTGCGTCTGCGCGACGAACACGTCGCGCCAGAAACTCCCGCCCGCAACCAAGGTTGTGCTCGCGAGCGCCAGGACAAGCGTCGCAAGTCCCCAGCGCGCGCTACGGCGAGGATCGGCCGACAATGTGACGAGGACGAGCGCGGGTATCACAAACGGGACCTTGATCATCGGGAGCAGTCCGCACAGGACACCGGTCACACGGGCATGCCGCTCGTCGGCACTGAGCAGTGCGGCGCCCATCAGTAGCGGTAGGGCGACGAGCTCTGGGGTCAGCGCCCCGTGCTCGTGCACAGCCCACGGGGTCAACAGTGTTCCTGCCGTAGTCAGGACGCTCGCGAGCCGGTTGGCGGTGATCCGCAGGACAATCTGGCCTGCGATGAGCCCCGCCACGAGCTGCAGGCAGGCAACTCCGAAGCGCAGCCATTCCAACGTGTCGTGGACCGCCAGCAGCACCACCCCTACCAGGAATACACCCGGCGGTTGAGCGCCCACGATGCTCGTGTACAGCCCGTCTCCGTGCAGCATCAAGTGTGCGCTGAGTGCGTATACGCCTTCGCTGTAGTCCCAGTAGGTGTTGTACAGCAGTACATGTACGGCAACCAAAGCCACCGCGCCCAGCCCCAGGCCGGAGAGCAGGACGGGGAGCCAATCCGGATGCACCCCGCTTGCGGGTGGACCCGGCCACAGGTCCCCGCCCAACCAGCGCCTTGCGCCAGCGGTCTCTCGCTTGCGCACTCGCGTCACCGCCACCGTCGGCAAGATACCGTCTCGAGCGAGGACGGCTACTCGGGTCTCGCTGAGAGCGTCGAACTCGAGCTAAGGTGAGACTGACAGGTGTCGGTTCCCCTACACTTCGCCGCGTGGAGACGGCCTCAGAACGGACCGCGCCGCCCCCAGGACTTCCCGCGGCCTCACTCGAAGAGGAACTTGACCACTTGGTCAGTCCAACTGCCGTGCTGCCGCGCGCTCCCGCGGCGACCCGGATCGCGGCCGAGCTACGGCGCCTGCGGTGGGTCCTGGCGGCGTACGCGGGCACTCGCCTGCTGCTGATCGTCGTCGCGTTGGTCAACGGAGCGCTCCGCCACCACGCATTCGACACCGAGCTCGCGAACTGGGACGGCCTGTGGTACCGGGAGCTCGCCAACCACGGCTACCCGGCATTCGTCTCGTACGGACGCACGACGCTCGGCTTCTTCCCGTTGTACCCGATCTCGATCTGGCTGGTGGCGCATGGGTTGTCGGTCAGCACCGACGCCGCCGGCCTGATCGTGTCGATGCTCGGGGGCCTCGCCGCGACGGTGATCGTCGAGCGGCTCGCGAGTGGTTGGTGGGGCGAGCGCAGCGGGCAGCGGGCGGCGATCCTGTTCTCCCTGTTCCCGGGGTCGGTCGTGTTTTCGATGATGTACTCGGAGGGACTCCTGATTCCTTTGGCGGCCGGGTGCATCTACGCGCTCGAGCGCCGTCGCTGGGTACTCGCCGGCTGCCTCGCCGGTCTCGCGACCGCCGCCGGGCCGGATGCGCTGCCGCTGATCGTGGTGTGCGCGATCTCCGCGGGAATCGAGTTGCGCCGGCGCGGCTGGCACTCGCGCGCGGCGCGGCGAAGCCTGTTCGCGCCCCTGCTCTCGGCAACGGGGGTCCTCGCCTTCGCGCTCTTCCTGTGGGCCTGGACCGGAAGCCCGTTCGCCTCGCTGCAGGCACAGCGGTCCGGCTGGGGCGAGCGCAGCGATCCGTTCGCGCTCGTGCACCAGGCCGCGTCGCTGTTGCGCGAACTCTCATTCACCCACTTCAACCATCCGACGGTCAACCTCAACCTCGTGGTCGGTCTGCTCGGGGTTGTCGTGCTCGTGGCCGGGATCGTGCTGCTGGTGCGCCGGCGCGGCCGCGTGTCGGTCGAGGCGATGGCGTGGACGCTGGGGATCGCGTTTCTCGCGACGACCTCGGAGTTCGTGCCCCCGAATCCGCGCCTGCTGCTGACCGCGTTTCCGGCCGTGGTCGTGTTCGCGCGCTACGTCCGGGGTCGCCGGTTCGTGCTGCTGGCGGCGGTCAACGGCTCGCTGCTCGTATTTCTGAGCGCGCTCACGTTCGTGAGCGTCACGCTGCGCCCGTGAGCAGCTCGATCCGGACCGGAGCTGCATAACCAAACGAGACGGTCCGGTGCTGCGGGTACTCTCGCTCGAGCGCCGACTGCAGCGCCAGGTAACGCGCGAGGTTGGCCTTCGATCCGGCGGGGCCGTTCGGCTGGCCCTGGTGGCTGGAGATGAACCACACTCGCGGGCACCGCAAGGGCAACGCCGACAGCGCCTGCGGGGACAGCGTGCGGTACTGCTCGACGAACGTCTTGACCTCGCTCAGCGGCGCCGACGGCAGAATCGGGCGCAGTCCCGGGGCCGGGCGTGGTCCCCGGTCGAGGTAGTAGCGAAACCCCATCCTCCCGTCCTGGGGGTAGAACACCAGGCAGTCACCCGGCTGCGAATGCGCGACGACATACGCGGTCGCGGAGCGCCAGTCCTCCGGCGAAACCCCGTAGCTCGGCGCCAGCTGGAGCGCCCGCAGCACGATCAGCGCCGCCACGGCACCGACTCCCAGCAGCGCCGGCACTCGACGGCCCACCAGTCCCAGCGCCAGCAGCAGCGCCACTGCTGGTAGCGACATCAGCAGGTTGCGCGGCAGGTAGATCGACTGACCGACGAAGGACTCCACCAGCGCGAGCACGAACGGCACGACCGCCCACGCGAGCACGACCGCGGGCGCCCACGCGCCACGGGGGCGGTCGGGGCCCGACAGCCCGCGCACGATCGCGACCGCGACGATCACCACCACGGCCCCGGTCAATGCGAGCAGGACGCCGCTGGTGGCGGTCAGCGGAAAGCTCGGCCGCAGCCCCGCGGAGGCAAGCGCGTACAGCCCGTCCAGGGTGCCGGAGCCGTTCGGGCGCGGTACCCAGAACAGCTGGCCCGAGCCGCGACTGAGCGCGAGCACCACCAGCGGCACGCAGCAGGCCACGATCGCGACCAGCGCCGCGCCCACGCGCCGGGCCGGGCGGCGGTCGAAGCACAGCACGACGAGCTGAGCTGGGATCGCAAGCACCGCCACGAAGCTGGCGTACAACGCGATCACGTTGAACGCGACGTACGCGACCCACGGGCCCGCGCCGGACCGGCCCTCGGCGGTCCGCCCCACCAGCGCCGCGAGCGCGACGAACGAGGCCGTCACCGACGCGACCATCAGCGCGTACCCGCGTGCCGACTGGCCCCAGAACACGAGCGGCAGGCTGACCGCCGCCAGCAGTCCAGCCGCCAGCGCGACCCGCCGGTCGAACAGCCGCAGCCCGAGCAGGCACACGGCCGCCACGCCGCCGGCGGTCGCCAGCACCGACAGCAGACGCACGGCGAACAGCCCGTTGCCGAACACGGCGATGATCACGTGCAGCAGCAGGTAATAGCCCGACATGTTGCCGCCGTCATGCGCGATCGCCGAGCCGAGCGCGCTGCCGTGCTGCGCCGCGATCGTCACGCTCGCACCCTCGTCGAACCCCAGGCTCCGGTCCGTGATCTGATAGCAACAAAGGACTGCTGCCAGAACCGTGGGGATCGCGACGGCGGCGCCGTCGCGGACTCGGTCCGTCGCTGCCAAGCCCGTGATCGTAGTGCAGTCCGCACCCGGGAAGGAACGGCCACCGCCCGGCGTCTTCAGCAGATAACGCCGGTCAAGCGTCCAACCGGCTGGATGAGAGTGACTCTCGCGGTGTCGCCTGCGCACAGCAGCACCGGTTCGTTTGCCGTTCACTGACATCAACTGAATAGGGAGTGACATCTTGACTGTTACAGACGATCGCGCCCCGGCGCGAACGCTTGATACTGCCTCGGAACCGACGCCCGAGGACCTGCAGGGACTGTGGAACAGGGTCGTCGGGCGCCGGTCGTTCCTGCGCCAGGCCGGCCTCGCCGGCGCCGCCGCGGTTCCCGCGACCGCGATCGCCGCGTCGTCCGCGTCCGCCAAGGCACGGAACGCCGACGAACCGACCGCCGGGGACTTCGCGATCCTGCGTTTCCTCTGCGCCGCCGAGATCCTCGAGAGCGATCTGTGGGAGCAATACCGCGGCTTCGGAGGCGTCGACGGCGGCAACCCGGCCTATATCGCCGCGCTGGAGAACCTCGACTCCGACATGCCCCAGTACGTCGCCGACAACACCGACGACGAGGAAAGCCATCAGGCGTTCATCAACGCCTACCTGCGTTCGAAGCGTCAGAAGGAGGTCAGCCTGGAACGGTTCCGGAGGCTGGCTCCGAGCCCGGCCACCGGCGGTGGAACCCGCAAGCGGCTGACGAACCTGATGTCACTGAACGTCGACACCAGCTTCTATCTGCGCTACCGCGCCACCACCAACCCGGACTTCGGGGCCAAGTTCGGACAGGCGGTGACGATCAAGGACCAGCCGGCGATTCCGATCAGCGATACGGACACGCCGCCGAACGGGACGGCGCCCGTGCCACCGATCACGCGCGCACAGCAGCGGATCCAGGCGATCGCGAACACGGCCGGGTTTCACTTCGCGATGATCGAGCAGGGCGGCTCCAGCCTGTACACGACGATGGCGCTCAAGGTGACGAGCCTCGAGGTGCTGCGGATCGTGGTCGCGATCGGGGGCGTCGAGACCAATCACTTCTCGCTGTGGCATGACAAGTGCGGCAACGCCGTGTCGCCGCCGCTCGGGGGAGTGGTCACCGACCCTGAGACCGGTCTGTTCTTCCCGAACCTCAACGCACAAAACAGCGAAGCCACGCAGGCCAACCTGATCCTGCCGGAGCCCTGTGAGTTCATCCCCGGTCTGCCGGACTGCTCGGTCGTGCGTCCGACGATCGACTCCCTCGCGGGCGCGATGGCGGCCGTCAAGGGCCTGACCGCGGACGGGCTGTTCAAGAACCAATCGGCGGCGTTCTTCGCCGAGCTCGAAGCGCTGGCGCGCGCAGCGGACGGCGCGCAACGGCGGCTCGGCTAAGCGACCGCCTGGCGCGGCTCGGGCGTCGCACCGCCCCCCGGCCCGGGCCGCGCCTCCACATCCCAGGGGTCGAGGTCGGCGCCGCAGCGATCGCAGCGGCGCCGATCGTCGACCTCGCCGCCGCAACCCTTGTGCGCGAGCACCACCGGGGGTCCGTCGGGCGCCGCGTGCCGGTCGCCCCACTTCAGCAGCGCGACCACCACCGGCCAGATGTCGGTGCCCTTGCGCGTCAGCCGGTATTCGTTGCGCGGCGGTCGCTCCTGGTACTGGACGCGCTTGAACAACCCGGCCTCGACCAGCCGCTCGAGCCGGGTCTGCAGCACATTGCGCGCGATCCCGAGCCGCCGCTGGAAGTCGTCGAAGCGCCGCGTGCCGAGAAACGCCTCGCGGATGATCAGGATCGTCCACCGTTCCCCGATCAGCTCCAGCGTGCGGGCGATCGAGCAGTTCTGATCGCTGTAGTCGGCGCCAAGCACGACGAAAGTGTATCGGTTGCAAGTTTCGTGATGCAACTGATCTGGGTGTCAGGGCTGCTGCAGGACCGTGATCGCCCCGCCGGGCGGCGGGTACAGCCGCTCCAGCGCAGCGGCCGGCTCGGTCACCGGCCCGGCGGAGCGGTAGCGAACCACGATGTATGAGCTGCTGCGGACCACTTGCAGCTGGAACCCCGGCAGCGGCACGGGCGTGATCGGGATGATCGGGTGACCGAACCCGCCGTTCCGCTGTAACCACAGCAGATCGACCTCGCGGACCGGCGTGCCGGCCGAGGGGTACCAGGCGTAGTTCGTGTATGGCCGCAGCTCCAGCGAATCGGATTGGTCGATCACGATCGCCCGCGGAGCCGTCACTGGCCCGGCCGCCCGGACAGCGCCACGCCAGTTGTCTCGCTGGAAGTTCGGATCGCGAATGACGTTCGCTACGCAGAACAGGCCAAGCACCGCTAACCCCGCCGTACACAGCAGACCCCACTGACGCGCTTTGGCGCAGCCCAGCCCGATCGCCACCACTAGCGCCAGCGCCGGCCAGGTTTCGAGCAGGTTGCGAGTGTTGAAATAGTCGGTCACCGTCGCGGAGATCACCAACGCGAGCACCACACCCGCCCCGCCAATGACGAGCGGCAGCCGCGCGGCCGCGCGCTCGCTGGGGACGCCACGTTTCCACAGAAGCGCCAAAGCCGCGAGCACCAGGCACAGCCCCAGGACCAACAGCAGCACCTTCTCCGGCTGGCCGTCACCGAGCAGGTCCTGCTTGACGAGCTGTCCGACGCGGTAAGGGAGCGAGCCGCTGTCGTCGGCGATGAAGCCGGCCCGGCCGTCGTTCTGCTGGATCAGGAGCGGCACCAGTGCGGCACTGATCACCACCGGGGGTCCGAAGCTGATCGCGATGTCACCCGACCCGAGTTGCCCCCGACCGCGCAGGGAAAGCGCCAGCCATATGGCCTCCGGCACCACGATCACCGCGGCGAAGTAGTGCGAGAGGATCGCGAGCGCCGCCGCCAGTCCCCAGGTCAACAGCCGGCCGCGGCTAGGTTGCTCGAGCGCCCACAGCAGTGCGAGCAGCGACGTTGCGCTCGTCAGGACCAGCATCGAGTAAGTGCGGCTTTCCTGCGAGTACCAGAAGAGCAACGGGTTGACTGCGGTCAACAGCGCGGCGATGAGGCCAACGCGCTCCGAAACCAGCCGCCGTCCGATCGCCCACATGACCGGGATCGTGAGGGTGCCGCACAGCGCCGAGAACGATCGTAGCCCGGCCTCGCGGATGCCGAACAGCCGTGACCACAGCCACAGCAGGACGTAATACAGCGGCGGCGTCGATTCGGTCTTCGGGACGGTGCTCCACACGTGGCCGAACCCGCGCGAGACGACCAGCCAGGTGGAAGCCTCGTCGCCCCAGAAGCTCTGCTCGCTGACCGTCGTGAAACGCACGGCGGCGCCGAGCAGGATGATCGCGCCGAGCAGCCACAGCGTCCTTGCTCGCGGTCCTCTCCCCTTGGAGGACTCGGGAGCCGCGGGCGGCGAATCGGGCGTCCTGAGCGCAACAGCCATCCTTGCCACAGAATAGGTGTCACACGGGGCTACGCGCCGCGGATCGGAGTCAGGTCGAACTCGCTGCCCTCGTAGACGACGCCCGCCTCCTCCAGGATCACCCTCCGGGGACCGTCCTCCACTTGCCCGGCCACATGCGCGAAGTACCCTAGTTGCCGCGCGCGCAGCACGACGCTCTCGCCGCTCCCGGCCGCGCAGTAGACCGCAAACCCGGATCCCATGTTGAAGGTGCGGTAGGCGGCCGCCGGCGACATCTCTGCGCGCTCGACCAGAAACTCGAGGGTTTCCGGAACGGTGGGCAATCGGCGTATGCGGTAGCTCAGGTCGCGGCGCGGCCGCATCAGCTTCAGCAGGCCATGGCCGGTGATGTGACTCAGGTAGTGAACTCCGATGTCGCTCGCCAGCAGCGCCGCGACCAGCGGCACGTAGATCACAGTCGGATCGAGCAAGGCCTCGCCGAGCGCCCTGCCGCTCGGCAGCTCGGTGCCGTAGCGACCCGGCAGCCGGTCGGCGACCATCCGCGCCAGTGAGGACCCGTTCGCGTGCAGCCCGCTCGACCCGACGAGCACGATCTCGTCCCCTGGGCCAAGCTCCTGCCCCAGTACCGGCGAGCGGCCCTCGGGAACGAGGCCGACGGCGCTGCCCGCCAGCTCGATCTCTTCGCTCGAGACGAGCTCGGGCAGTGACGGCGACTCGCCGCCGCCCCAGGTGGCGCCGGCAACGACACACGCACGCTGCCAGCCCCGTAGCAGTGCGGCGTGTCGAGCGCCGTCGCTGTACCAGGCGGAGCTGCCGGTGGCGAAGTACGCGTTGACTACCAGCGGCAGCGCCCCGACGCAGCAGAGATCGTTGACGATCGCGGCGACCGTGTCGTAGGCAACCTGCTCGAACCCGTCGAATCCGAGTTGCTCCTGGACCTTGCGCGCGATGATCGACTTCGTCCCCAGACCCTCGAGCACGAACGCAAGCGTGCGCTCGCCGAGCTCGAACACGAACGCCGGCTCGCCCCGCGACCGATCGACGGCCCGTCCGCCGCGGGCGCCCAGCAGTCCGGACGTCGCCAGCGCCTCTGTCAGCGCGCCGCGCTTGCCGGCGTCGAGCGCGTCATAGTCGACGCCGGCGGCGCCGTAGGCCGAGCGGTCACGTCCTGGCGGCTGGCTCATCGCCGCGATGCTATAGCCGCGCTCGCCGGCGGCGCCGGCACTCAGGCCGCAAGGCCCGAGATCCGGTGCGCGGACTGGTCGTCGCGCCCGGTCGCCTCCGGCTTGGCCGCGTCGTCTGACGCCGGCACACGATCGGTCTGCGGTCCGACCGCCCGGGCGGCGTAGCGCGGACCGGCCGCGACCGCGCCGCGAAGCCGCGCGAACCCGATCAGACCGCCGATCGACGGCACCCACAGCGCGATTGCGTGGTAGAGGATCACCGCCGCGGCGGTCGGCGCCGCCGGCAGCCCGTACAGCAGCAGCGCCGCCAGCAGGCCGCCCTCCAGCACGCCAACACCGCCGGGAATCGGGATCAGGTTCGCCAGGTACCCGATCTGGTAGCCGGCGACGACCGCTACCAGCGGTGCGGAAACCCCAACCGCGCGCAGGCACACCCACAGCACACCGATGTCGAGCACCAGATAGCCGACCGTGCCGAGCAGCCGCCAGTTGGGCTTGAACGCGACCTTCTCGGTGTCCGCCACCCAGTCGGCGCCGCGCTTCAGCGCCTGCCCGATCGGCCCTCGCTTGATCGACGGATCGTCCTTCATCACCAGCGGCGAGACCATGAACAGCACCAGCCCGACGAGCGACACGGCGCCCGGCACGAGGCCGTACCAGATGCTGACGTCGACGCCCCCGAGCCCGAACGCGACGCCGAACCCAGCCAGGGCCAGCCCGGCCGCGTTGACCGCGCTCGTCAGCAGGAAGATCACGGCCGACCGATTCGCGACCCGCGACCACGGGATCCCCCAGGCCCGCATCGCCCACGCTCCAACCGCCAGGCCGCCGGCGCCGCCAACCGGGACCACCGCCCCGAACGCCATCTCCGCCCACGCGAGCCAGCGGATCTCACGCTTGGGGCCGCGCGAGAGGACCAGGCGCACGGTCGCGACGTAGCCAAGGCACGACAAGATCTCCAGCGCGACGCCGATCACGAGCCAGGCCACGGTTGCGTGCGCGGCGCGCGAGAGCACCCCGCGCAGATCCGGCACCGCGAGCCCGATTCCGAGCAGCAGCAACAACAGCGCGCACGTCCAGATCAGCCCGTTGCGAAGCCGATGGGCATCACGATCCGGACTGCTCGCGAGCTGATCGGTTGGCGGCTGCGGTTCCACTTTGGCAACCCTTTGTGGACGGAACACTCTCCGCAGATAATTTTACCAGCGAATCGTCTGCTACACAAAGATTTGAGTAGTCAACGGTCCTCCCGAAACGCTCACTTTTGCGGTGCGCTAACCGCGAGCGTGAGCGCTCACCCCAATCGCACCGGCAGCGTCTTCAGCTGGTTGATGAATCCCGACTCGACCGATGTCGGCACGCCGGCGAGCTCCATCGCCGGGTAGCGGCGGAGTGTCTCCTCGATCAGGATCTTGAGCTCGAGCCGCGCCAGCGCGGCCCCGAGGCAGAAGTGGCGGCCGCCGGCTCCGAACGCCTGGTGCTCGGGGTTGCGCCGGACGTCGAACCGATCGCCGTCCTCGTGCAGCGACTCGTCGCGGTTCGACGAGACGTACCACATCACCACCTTGTCGCCCTTTCGGATCTGGCGCCCACCGAGCTCGGTGTCACAGGTCGCGGTGCGCCGGAAGTGCGCGAACGCGGGGAACATCCGCAACGACTCCTCGACCGCACTCTGGATCAGCGACGGATCATCCAGCAGCAGCCGGCGCTGGTCAGGGTGCTCGATCAACGCCCGCATGGCGCTGCAGTACGTCGCCTTGGTGCTGTCATTGCCGGCCGCGACGAGCAGGAAGAAGCCCATCACGATCTCGTGCTCCTCGAGCCTTTGCCCATCGATCTCGGCATGCACGAGCACGCTCGTGAGGTCGTCGGTCGGGCACTCCCGCCGTTCCGCGATCATCCGTCCGCAGCGGGCGAAGATCTCGGGGATGCCCTTCGCCACCACGCTCTCGATCCCGTCCGGGTTCAGGTCCGGATCGCCGGCCCCGAGCGCCGAGTTCATCAGCGCCGCCCACACCTCGTCGTCCTCCGGCGGGATCCCCATGAAGCTGCCGATCACCCGCGACACCGCCGGCTGCGCGACGTCGGTGACCAGATCGCACCGCTCCCGTCCCTCGAGCCGGTCGAGCACGTCAACCACGATCGCCCGGATCGCCGGCTCATGCGCCGCGATCCGCCGCGGCGTGAAGCCGGCCTGGAACAACATCTTCAGCCGGTCGTGCTTCGGCGGATCCATGCCGATGAACATCGCCCGCATCAACTCGATCGGAAACACGTCCGTGACCGACGTGATCCCTCCCAGCTCCGACGAGAACGTGCGCCAGTCACGGCTCACCGCATGGATGTCCTCGGCCCTCGTCACCGACCAGTACCCGGCCTCATTGGGGAACTCCGTGATGTGTGAGGTCCAATGCACCGGACACTCGCGGCGCAGTTGCCGGAACGTCTCGTGCGGAGGCCCATCGAGCCACAACTCACGCTCGCCGACGAGGATGTGCTCGAGTTCGCTCCTGGCCGCTGTCATCTGATCACCTCGCTCGTTCGCGGTGGCGATGGATGGTACTGGCTGGCTGGCCAGCAGGGAAGGGGCCGCCGCTGCAGATTTCCGGGCTACGGGGTCAGGCTCACGAAGTGGACGCCGTCGAGGGCTTCGAGTGAGAACCCGTCTGCCGCTCCCGGCGAGACGTCGATCACGATCGGCGGCTTGCCGAGGCGCTCGTACTGCTGCGCGCCGATGTAGAACGGCGCGCCGCCGATCTCGCCCAGGCGCACGTCGTCGGGGCTCAGTGGAAGCTCGCCGTCCTTCAGGCACAGCGGAGAGCCGCCGTCGCAGCACCCCGCCGACTGGAAGAACATCAGCGGCCCGTGGGCGGCCTCGAGACGAGTGATCGCCTCGAGCGCCGCCCCCGTCGCCGTAACCGCGGCTCGGTGCAGATGAGCCGGATCGGTCATTCTCAGAAGAACCCGAGCGGGTTGGGGTCGTAGCTGACCAGCAGACACTTCGTCTGCGTGTAGTGGTCGAGCATCATCCGATGATTCTCCCGACCCACGCCAGAGGCCTTATAGCCGCCGAACGCCGCGTGCGCCGGATACTGGTGATAGCAGTTCGTCCAGACCCGCCCGGCCTTGATCGCGCGACCCATCCGGAACGCGCGACTACCGTCGCGGGTCCACACGCCAGCCCCAAGCCCGTACAGCGTGTCGTTCGCGATCTCCAGCGCCTCAGCCTCGTCCTTGAAGGTCGTGACCGCCAGCACCGGGCCGAAGATCTCCTCTTGGAAGACACGCATCTTGTTGTGGCCCTTGAGCACCGTCGGCTGGAAGTAATAGCCGCCCGCCAGACGCCCGTTGAGCGCCGGCCGCTCCCCGCCGATCAGCACCTCAGCGCCCTCCTCGCGACCGATCTTCACATAGCTCTCGATCTTCTCACGCTGGCTGACCGACACCTGCGGGCCGATCATCGTCTCGCGATCAAGCGGATCGCCCTGCTTGATCTGACCGATCCGCTCCAGACACCGACCAATGAACTCATCGTAGATCGACTCATGGATCAACGCCCGCGACGGGCACGTGCACACCTCGCCCTTGTTAAACGCGTACAACACAAGCCCCTCAACCGCCTTGTCGAGGAAGGCGTCATCAGCAGCCAGCACATCCTCAAAGAAGATGTTCGGCGACTTGCCGCCCAGCTCGGTCGTCGACGGGATCAGATTCTGAGCCGCGTAGGACATGATCAACCGACCGGTCACCGTCTCGCCCGTGAACCCGATCTTCGCGATCCGCCTATTCGCCGCCAGCGCCTTACCGATCTGCGCACCCGGACCATTGACGACATTGATCACACCCGGCGGAATGATCTCGCCGATCACCTCCATCAACTTCAGGATCGACCACGGCGTCGGGGTCGCGGGCTTGATCACCGTGCAGTTGCCAGCCGCCAACGCCGGCGCGATCTTCCACGCCGCCATCAACAACGGGAAGTTGAACGGAATGATCTGACCAACCACGCCCAACGGCTCATGGAAGTGGTACGCGTACGTCTGATCGTCGATCTCCGAGATCCGCCCCTCCTCAGAACGAATCGCACCAGCGAAATAACGGAAGTGATCGACCGACAACGGAATATCGGCCGCCAACGTCTCACGTACCGGCTTGCCATTCTCATAGCTCTCCGCCACCGCCAGCGTCTCGAGGTTCTCCTCGATCGCATCCGCAGCCGCGTTCAGCACCGCCGCCCGCTCCGCCGGCGAACGCCCCCCCCAATCATCCTTAGCCGCATGCGCGGCATCCAGCGCGAGCTCGATATCCGCGTCGCCCGAGTGCGCGACATCGCAGAACGGCTCGCCGGTCGACGGCGTCAGGTTCTCCCTGTACTCACCAGTCGTAGGAGCGACCCACTCGCCGCCAATGAAATTGTCGTAGCGATCCGTCAGCTCGACCGGACTGCCGGACTCACCCGGCGCTGCAAACGCAGCAGACTCTACAGTTGACACAGCAACCTCTCCATTACGGGGAACCAGGGGTTAGGCGTGAAATTCCAACAGGGAGGCGTCTGCCTGCCATCCGCGCAGGTTGCGTTGTTCACCGCGGAAAACTACGGACGGCGGCGCGGCAAACCGTGACCGACGGGCACGCGGCAAACCATGATCGAGTCACGGCTCGGCCCGGATGTCGGGGCGCCCTCCGCGGCCTACGCTGGTCGTAATCTGCTGAACCGACGAGGAGAGGGATCGACAATGCGTGCCACACAAGAACTCAGCGCCTCCACCGCCACCCCACAGGCAACAGCCATGGTCTCGCGGCTTGCCCGCAAGCACGGACCCCTCGCCATCTTCCAGTCGGGCGGATGCTGCGACGGTTCCCTGCCCCTGTGTCTGCTCGCGAGCGAGATGCCGCCCAGCCCCAACGACGTGCTGCTCGGGCATGTCGGCGGCGCCCCGTTCTACATCGACGCCGAGCAGTACGAGCGCTGGGGCCGGCCCGAGTTCCTTCTCGACGTTGCCAGTGGCGCTCCGGAGGGCTTCTCTCTCGGCGAGCCCGAGGCCCACTTCGTGAGCGCCCCGCTCTCCGGCTGGGCGTGCGAAGCCAGGGCCGCCTAGCGACGCGGTCGAGGTTCGCCGCGCCTTCGGGCTGCTTGTCGGCCGCCGCCGCGCCTCTTCGCGCCATCATGTGTGCGTGCGCAAGCGGATCCTGGTGCTATACGAGCCGGGCCGCGCCGGCGACGCGGCGGTCGAGCTCGGCGCGCAGCTCGCACGCGAGGAACGGGAGGAATTCACCGTCGTCCGCGTGGCGCCGCAGGCGCCGAGCGGCTCGCGCTGCGGTGGGTCGGCGCGGGAGTTCAACGAGATCGTGCGAGAGGATGCCGCTAGGGACCTGGACCGCGCGCGCGAGCTCGTCTGGGCAGTCGGAGCACGGGCTGAGTTCGAGCTGCTGGCGGACGGGTCCGACCCGTCGCTGGCGGCGTTCGCAGCCGCCGGCGGTTACGAGCTGATCCTGCTGCCGGCGCGCCGCGGGTTGCTGCGACCGAGGTGGAGGCACGCCCGGCGGCGCTCAGCCGCGTCCCCGGCGCCGAGGTTCGGATCGTCGATCGCTCAGCGCCCGCCGGCGCTGGACGATCCTGATCGCGACCCCGATCGCCGCGCCCAGGAACACCGCCCCCCAGTACGGCGGGTTTACCACCAGACCGACCGCGATTCCGAGCATCGCGAGCCAGATCGCCGGCCTGAAGTCGCGCCAATCGCCCCCCACGACGCCGCCCCGCCGAGCTCGGCCGAGATCCGCTTCTGAATCGACGCGATCGCCCGGAATGCCTCGCGCAGATGGGTCCTGGTCACTTGCTGAGCCGGGCCGGATCGACGTAGTCGTCGGGCTCCTGACCCTCGCGCAGCTGCTGCACCTGGTGCGCGAGCCGCAGGCCCGTGACCAGATCGAACGCCTCCTCGAGCGTGTGCGCGTCGCCGCTCGACAGCGTGCCGGCCTCGCCCGCGACGCGCAGCCGTTCGACCGTCGACGCGCTCGTCACCCCGGCCGCGATCCCGGCCCACCGGGCCAGGTCGACGATCGGGATCACGCCGCCGTGCTTCAGATCGAGCAGCCCGCGGTGCTCGCCGCGTGCTCGACGACGAGCCCGCGGAAGAACCCGGTCGGCGGCCGGTGCGAGAGCGCGAACCGCGCCAGCAGCCGCAGCAGCGCTGGATTGCCCGGCGCCGGCGGAACCAGTCGGCCACCGGCGTCCCCTTGTGAATGCCCCGCACGGGCCGGCTATCGACGAGCACGGAGGTGAGGATCAGCGCCTTCTCCTGGGTCGGGTCGGCGATCCAGCTCGCGACCACACGCTGCCAGGACTCGAGCGAGCGCACGAACCGCAGCTCGGAGGCCGTCGCCCCATGGGAGTCAGCGGACAGCCCGCAGGCCGCGAGCCCCTCCACGACCCGCTGCGCGATCGTGTGCAGATGTGGACGCACGCGCTCCTCGGGCACGCCCGGTCAGGATCGAGATGTAGCTGAACCCCGCCGCGAACGCGGAGAAGCTGCCGAGCGAGCGATCCAGCTCCTGCTTGTACCCGAACTCGGCAAGCTCGCGACTGTCCGAAGCCGCTGGGGTTGCCTCAGTGGTTGCCATTCCTCAAAACCTCCCAGTCCGCGCGACGCGGCTCGTCTAACACATCGCCAGGTGACGCCAGGTGAAGCCAGCTTGGCGAAGCGCCACGCCCCCGGCGCGCCACCACTGTTTGAACAAATTGACCCAAGCCTGATCGGGCTGTTATATATCAGTTGTCTAACTGTGTCAACGCGGCCTGGATGGATGATGGCAACGACCAGCAGCCAGCAGATGTTCGTCGGCGGAGCGTGGCAATCGAGCGCGAGCGGTGCCACCTTCGACGCCACCAGTCCCGCGACCGGCGAGGTGATCGCGGCCGTTCCCGAAGGTGACCGCGACGACGCCCGCCGCGCGATCGCGGCCGCCCGCGAGGCGGCCGACGGGTGGGCGCGGACGACCGCGTTCGGGCGCGCCGCGAAGATGCACGCGATCGGCGACATCATCGAGTCGCGGCGCGACCAGCTCGCCCGCACGCTGACACTCGATCAGGGCAAGCCGCTACACGCCGAGGCCTACGGCGAGGTCGACGAGCTGGTCGAGTACTGGCGGATGGCGGCCGAGGACTGCAAGCGCCTCGGCGGCGAGCTGCCGAACTCGTTCTCCCCCGGCAAGCGCGTGATGCTCGTCCGCCGGCCGCGCGGTGTGGTCGGCGTGATCAGCCCCTGGAACTGGCCGTACACGATGCCCGCCGAGCTGATCGCGCCGGCGCTGGCGTGCGGCAACGCCGTCGTCTGGACGCCGGCGCCGAGCACCGCGGTCTGCGCGGTCGCGCTCGCGCAGTGCATCGCCGACGCCGACCTGCCGCCGGGCGTGTTCAACCTCGTGACCGGACCGGGTCCGGTCGTCGGGGATGAGATCGCGCGCAATCCCGGCACCGACGGGGTCGCGTTCATCGGCTCGACCGCCACCGGCCGGCTGGTGGCCGCGGCCGCCGCTGGCAAGGCGACGCTGCTCGAGATGGGTGGCAACGGACCGCTGGTGGTGATGGACGACGCCGACATCCCGGCCGCGGTCGAGGCGACGCTGACCGCCTGCTATCTGTGCGCGGGCCAGAGCTGCACCGCCGGCGAGCGGATCCTCGTTCATCGCCGCGCGTTCGACGAGTACATCGAGCTGCTCGCGAGTCACGTGACCGAGCGGGTGCTGCTCGGCGATCCGTTCAGCGACGCGACCACGATGGGGCCGCTCAACAACGAGCCGGTCGCGGCGAAGATGGACGAGCACGTCGAGGACGCGGTCGTGCGCGGCGCGACGGTGGTGATCGGCGGCGCCGCGGGTCGGGTACCCCACCGCCCTGTACTGGGAGCCGACCGTGCTCGCGCGCGTGCCGCCCGACGCCCGGGTCGCAGTCGAGGAGACGTTCGGGCCGATTGCGCCCGTGGTCACGGTCGAGTCGCTCGACGAGGCGATCTCGCTGACGAACGCGTACCCGTACGGGTTGCTGGCGGCGATCTTCACCGGCGACCTGCAGCGCGGGCTCGAGTTCGCCGACCGGGTCCGGACCGGGTGGGTGAACATCAACGAATCGACCAACTACTGGGAGCCGCATCTGCCGTTCGGTGGCCGCGCCGGCAGCGACAGCGGGATCGGGCGGGTCGTCGGCGCGCACGTGATGCACTCGTTCACCGAGCTGCAGACGGTGGTGATGACGCCGGCGGCGCGGCCACGTTAGCGGGCAGCGCGGGCGCCTCAGAGGACCGCGCGGACCTCGCGCTCGAATGTCGTGATGTGCTCGGCCAGCAGGTCGTGCGCGCGGGCCCCGTCGCCGGCGGCGATCGCGTGCAGCACGGCGACGTGCTCGTGCACGTTCGCGAACAGGTGCGGCAGCCGGTCCAGCACCAGGTGCCAGATCCGCAGCGACAGATTCAGGTACCGGCCCAGGGTCTCCTCCAGATACTGGTTGCCCGCACAGCGGTAGATGAACCGGTGCACGCGCGCATCGAGTGCCATCAGCGCCACTCCGTCATCGCTGCCCTCAGATCGGCCCAACTCCACGAGCAGCCCGTCCAGCTCCGCGCGCTGAGCGTCGGTGATCCGCTCGGCGGCGCGCCGCGCCGCGTGCGCCTCCAGCACCAACCGCACATCCGAGATCTGAGCGAGGTCGGTGATGTTGATCTCCGACGCGAACGTCCCCCTTCTGGGAAACACGGTCACGAGGTTCTCGAGCGCCAGCCGCTTGATCGCCTCCCGCACCGGCGTCCGCCCCATCTCGAGCTCCCCACCGACCACGTCCTCGTCGATCGGCGACCCCGGCGGGATCGAAAGCGTCACGATCCGGTCCCGCAGCGCCACATACGCCCGATCAGCCAGCAGCGCACCGCGGGCATGCGCAAACTCAGCCATCACGACCCGAATCGCCCAACGGCCCGTGATATATGAGTCATCGGCTAGGAATCGTACAACTCGGACGGCGACCGTTGGCCCGTTCGATCAGGGTGGACTTGATCGCGACCGTGTCCAGTAGGACCGCCTTTGGTGGCTAATGGGACGCCCTTGGGGTGGCGTGGGTGGGGCGGGTGGTGGTGGCAGGACCCCTGGGATATTTCGACACGCATGCGTTCGTTATCTCCCACCCCCTGCCCGCGCACTCCGATCGCCGGCCCGACGGCGCACGGTAGAACCCCGACTCACCCAAACGTGCGAAATGGATACAGCGCCGCGAACTCGACCAGGAACGCCACCCACCACGCCGCGTCGACCAGCTTCGGCACCCGCCGCCACGCCAGCAGCCGCACGACCGCGATGTACAGGGCCGGCATCGTGATCACCATGTAGTAGATGTAGGTCGTGCGCTGCTCGAACAGGCTCCCGAACTCGATCGGGAGCCAGGTGCCGAGGATCCAGGCGATCACCACGAAGGACAGGTCGTCGCGGCGCCGGATCGCCCACCAGATGTTCATCAGGATCGCGATCCAGCTGGTGAACAGGAGCACGCGGCTGATCAGGCCCTGGAAGTTGATCGTGGTCGTGACGTGGGTGACCTTGCCGTTGACGCGCACGGTCACGGTCTGGGTGAAGTAGGGGATGTTCTTGACGTCTCCCCAGAACTGCCAGGGGTAGCTCGCGATCCCCTGTGGCCCGTTGGGGCTCGTGAGCAGCTCGGCGTACTTGATGATGAACGCGATGTGGTTGCACGAGTCGCGCCACAGCCAGAGGTCGCTGCAGATCGCCGCCTCGTTGCGGGTCACGCGATGGCCGCCGTTATACGGCGGGACCGCGGAGTCGAGGATCGCCAGGGCACTGGCGAACGTCACGATCGTGACCAGCACCATCCCGAACGGACGCGCCACCCGGCGCCATTCGGGTCGCGCGACTCGCCGCCAACCCGACCGGCCGAGGCTGCGCCAGCCCTCGGGCGCGCCCTCGTACTCGGACGCGAGCCAGGCGATGCCGCGCATCGCCTCGAGCAGCAGCAGGACCAGCACCCCGAACAGGGCGACCTCCTTGAAGCACGCGCCGATCCCCAGCAGGAAGCCCGCGATCACCGGCCGCCGGCGTAAGTAGAACGCAGCCCCCGCGAGCATGAACGGCACGCAGTAGATGTCGAGCACGGCGATCCGCCCGCTCACCACCCAGAGGTTCTCGAAGCTGGCGATCGCGGTCGCGCCGACCGCCAGCCAGGGCCCGCCGCCGGCGCAGCGGACCAACCAGTACAGCGTCAGCAGAGCCGCGAGGCTGAACACGACCGCGGAGATCCGCCAGGCGACCGGCGTGTCGCCGCCGATGTCGATCGACAGGGCGATCAGCACCTTTGCCAGCTGCGGGTGCTCGCCGTTGGGGTCCGAACCGGACGGTGCCGCCCCGTAATAGCGGTCGCTCGGGTTCATCGGGACGCCGGCGATCACCCGCGCCGCGTTCGCGTAGTAGCTCTCGTCGAACACCGTCCCGCCCTGCCCGTTCTGCGGCGCCGGCGTGCCGAGGCGGTAGCTGCGCGCGCCGATGCCGAGCGCGCACACCAGCGCCAGCACCACCGCCGGCGCCCGCGGATGCGCCAGCATCCGGCTGACCCAGGCCGCAATCCGCCGGTGCAGCCGCTCGGGCCGCGGGGATGTCACACCCGAAGTTATGGGGTGAGTATCCCGGGATCGAGCTAGTCGCCGAGCTCGGCCCGTCGCCGGGCAACGAACTCCTCGAGCTCAACGCGGGTCGCGTCGTCCAGCGGCGGCGGCTGGTACGCCTCCAGCGTCGCGCGCCAGATCTCGCCGGCGCGGGCGGTCGTGTCGCGGGCGCCGCGCTTGGTCCAGCGGTCGAAGTTCTCGGTCGAGGACAGCAGCGGCCGGTAGAAGCAGTCCCGGAAGCGCTCGAGCGTGTGGGCGGCGCCGAGGAAGTGGCCGCCGGCGCCGACCTCGACGTGCGCGTCGAACGCCAGCGACGCCTCGTCGATCTCCAGCGGCGTGAACTCGTGGCGCAGCTCGCGCAGCAGCTCGATGTCGACGATGAACTTCTCATAGCAGGAGACGAGCCCGCCCTCGAGCCAGCCGGCCGAGTGCATGACGAAGTTGGCGCCGGCAAGGAACGTCGGCAGCAACGTCATCAGCGACTCATACGCGGCCTGGGCATCGACGGTCTGCGAGGCGTTCAGCGCCCCGCCGCCGCGCCACGGCAGCCCGAACCGGCGCGCGATCTGTCCCGTGCAGAGCACGCCGATGCCCGACTCGGGCGTGCCGAACGACGGCGAGCCGGACTGCATGTCGGTGTTCGACAGGAACGAGCCGAACACGACCGGCGCGCCGGGCCGGATCAGCTGCGAGAGCGCGATCCCGGCCAGCGCCTCCGCGATCTGCTGCACGAGCGTCGCCGGCAGCGACACCGGCGACATCGCGCCCATCAGCAGGAACGGCGTGATCACGACCGCCTGGTCGGCGCGGCACGTACTCGAGCATCGCCGCCGAGCATCCGGTCGTCGTAGCGCAGCGGCGAATTGACGTTGATCAGCGAGATCGAGACCGGCGCTCGCTCGATCGCCTCGCGGCCGCCGAACAGGATCTCCCCCATCCGTGATCGTGTCGGCCGCGTTCGGACCCGAGGTCACCGAGCCCATGTAGGGCTTGTCGGACAGCGTCTGCAGCGCGAACACCATGTCGAGGTGGCGCGAGTCGAGCGGCCGGTCCTCGGGCTCGCAGATCGTGCCGCCGGGCGAATCGAGCTCCGGCGAACGACTGCGACAGCTTGACGAGGTTCTCGAAGTCGGCCATCTTCGCGTCGCGGCGGACGTCGCCCTCGCGGATGAACGGGCAACCGTAGACGGGCGCGAAGACCATGTGGTCGCCGCCGATGTGCGCCGTCTGCGCCGGGTTGCGCGCCTGCAGCTCGAACTCGCGCGGCGCCTTCGCGACCTGCTCGAGGATCGCACTCGGGGTCGAACCGGACCCGGTTCTCGTCCTCGACGATCTGGCCGGCGCCGCGCAGCAGCTCGACCGCCTCGGGCAGCAGGAACTCGATCCCGAGCTCGGACACGATCCGCCGCCAGCCGCGGTCGAGCACCTCCATCGCGTCCTCCTGAGGATCTCGTAGCGGGGCATCGCGTTGACGAACACGTGGAACTCCTGTCGATCGAAGTGACTTGACGGGACCGCTCGGGTCCGTAAATATACGGCGCGTGGAACAAGAGTTTCAAGGCCCGCGCCGCCTCGACCGCCGTCGACCGCGGGGCGGATCTGCTGCTCCGGGTGCTCGAGAGTGAGGAGCCGGTCGCGCTGTCCGAGCTCGCGTCCGCGACCGGGATCCCGAAGAGCACCGCATCACGGCTGCTGAGCGCGCTCGAGCGCCGCGGCCTCGTCGAGCAGGACGGTCAGCGTGGACGGCTGCGCCCCGGTCCCGCGATCCTGCGGGTCGCGGAGCGCGGAATGCTCGAGCGCAACGTGGTCGAGCTGGCGCGCCCATCGCTCGATGTGCTGGCGGAGGCCAGCGGCGAGACGATCAACCTCGCGGTCCCCGGCACGCAGGGAGTCGAGCACATCGCCCAGGTCGACAGCCGCCACTTCCTCGGCACCGGTCAGTGGCTCGGCCGCACGGTCGAGTACCACTGCACGGCGGTCGGGAAGGTGTTCATGGCGTTCGGACGCGCGGCGCTGCCGGCGCCGCCGCTGACCAGGTACGCCGAGAGCACGATCACCGATCCGCACATGCTGCGGGCCGAGCTCGAGGTCGTGCGCGGCCAGGGCTGGGCGACCGCGATCGACGAGCTGGAGCCGGGCCTGGCGGCGATGGCGGCGCCGGTGCGGGGGGCCGAGGGCGACGTCGTCGCCGCGCTCAGCATCTCCGGGCCGACGGTGCGGATGACCCCGCCCCGGATCGCAGAGCTGCACCCGATCCTGATCAGCGAGGCGCATGCGCTGAGCCGTCGCCTCGGCCACCGCGACCAAGGAGAGCACGCGGCATGACTCACGAGGAGATCCTCCAACTCCTGTACGACGAGACCCTGGTCGGCAACGCGCCGGCCGTCAGCGAGGGCGTCACCGAAGGGCTCGAGCAGGGCCTGGAACCCGAGCGGATGCTCTACGACGCGCTGATCCCGTCTTTGGAGGAGGTCGGCGCGCGATTCGAGCGCGGCGATTTCTTCGTCCCCGAGATGCTGATCGCCGCGCGCGCGATGCAGGGCGCGCTCGACATCCTGCGGCCGCTGCTGGCTGACACCGATAGCGCCCAGGTCGGCAAGTTCCTGATGGGAACGGTCAAGGGCGACGTCCACGACATCGGTAAGAACCTCTGCAACATCATGCTCGGGGGAGCCGGGTTCACAGTGATCGATCTCGGCGTCAACGTACCGCCGGAGAGGTTCGTCGAGCAGATCGAGGAGCACAGCCCGGACATCGTCGGGTTCTCCGCGTTCCTGACCACGACGATGCCGATGTTCAAGGCCAACATCAACGCGCTCGAGAAGGCCGGCGTGCGCGACAAGGTGATCGTGATGGTCGGGGGAGCGCCGGTGACGCAGGAGTACGCCGACGCGGTCGGCGCGGACGGCTACTCGGCGGACGCCTCCTCGGCGGTCAAGAAGGCCAAGCAGCTGATCGAGCTGCGGCGGGAGCGCGTTCCCGCATGAACGCGGCCGGCGTCGTCGCCCGCCTCGAGCACGCGGTCAAGGGACCGGTGTGGGGATGCAAGATGTGCGGGCAGTGCGTGCTGCACTCGACCGGCCTCACGTGTCCGATGAGATGCCCGAAGACGCTGCGCAACGGTCCATGCGGCGGGGTCAGGGCCGACGGCAGCTGCGAGGTCAAGCCGGAGATGCGGTGCGTGTGGCTGAAGGCCTACGAGCGCTCCGAGCGCCTACCGGTGTTCAAGGGCCACATCGACCATCTACGGCCGCCGGTGGACAACCAGCTCCAGGGCAGCTCGGCGTGGATCAATCTGATCAGCGGCCGCGACCGCCAGGTGCCGGCCGGATGGACGGATGTCGCATCTTGAGCGCAAGCTCGAGGCGCGCCAGTTCGTCGTCACCGCCGAGCTGCCGGTCATAGACAGCGGCGGCCACGCTGAGATCCGCCGCCAGCTGGCGCCGATGGAGGCGTTCGTCGACGCGTTCAACGCGACCGACAACCCCTCGGGGCACGCGCATGCGTCCTCGCTGGCGGTCTCGCTCGCGCTGCTCCAGGAGGGCGTCGAGCCGATCATGCAGCTGGCGTGCCGGGACCGCAACCGGATCGCGCTCGAGGCCGATCTGGTCGGCGCCTCGATGCACGGGATCCAGAACATCTCCTGCATGACCGGTGACGACGTGACGGCCGGCGATGAGCCGGAGGCACGGCGCGTGTTCGACCTCGATTCCCCACAGCTGATCGCGCTGGCACGCACGCTGGCAAGCGGCCGCTACCTCTCGGGCCGGCCGCTCGTCCCCGCGCCGCGGTTCCTGATCGGTGCGGTCGAGAACCCGGGCACGCCCCCGTACGAGTACCGCGTCCGCCGCGCCGCTATGAAGGCGCTCGCCGGCGCGCGGTTTCTCCAGCTCCAGATCTGCTACCGCCCGGAGCTGCTCGAGCGGTTCATGCGCGCGGCGCAGGAGATGGGCCTCAGCCGGCGGCTGGCGATGATCCCCTCGATCTGCATCCTGCGCACCGTCGGCGGGATACGGTTCGTCGCCAACCGGGTTCCCGGAATCGACGTCCCGGCGGCGACGCTGAAGCGGATCGAGACCGCCGCCGACGCCGAGCACGAGTGCTTCGAGCTGGCCCACGAGCTGGCCTCCCACGCGCTCTCGCAGCCGGGCGTCGCCGGCCTCCACTTCATCTCGTTCCGCAAGGACGCCGGCATCGCGAAGCTGTGCACCCGCCTGGGCATCCCGCCCCGAATCGAAAGAGAGACCCATGGATACAGTTCTACGGTCGCGGTCTAAGACCGTGACGATCGGGGCCGAGCAGCCCTTCTGCATCATCGGCGAGCGCATCAATCCGACCGGGCGCAAGGCGTTCGCCGAGCAGCTGCGAGGAGGCGACCTCTCGACCGTGACGGTCGACGCGGTAGGGCAGGTGGAGGCGGGCGCCGACGTGCTCGACGTCAATGCCGGGATTCCTCTGGTCGACGAGCCTGAGCTGCTGAAGTCGATGCTGCGCACCGTGCAGGACGCGGTCGACGTGCCGATCTGCATCGACCCGAGCGTGATCGAGGCGCTCGAGGCGGGGCTGTCCGTCTACGAGGGCCGCGCGCTGGTCAACTCGGTCACGGCGGAGGACGAGCGCCTGACCGAGATCCTGCCGCTGGTCGCCAGGCACCGCGCCACCGTGATCGGGCTCGCCAACGACGAGACCGGGATCCCCGAGACGCCGGAGCAACGACTCGAGTGTGCGCGCAAGATCGTCGCGGTGGCGGGCGATCATGGGATCGCGCCCGAGGACGTCGTGATCGACCCACTCGCGATGACGGTCGGCGCCGACAACTAGGCCGTCACCACGACGCTCCGCACGATCACCCTGATCCGCGACGAGCTCGGCGTAAACATGTGCCTCGGCGCCTCGAACGTCTCGTTCGGCCTGCCCCAGCGCCACGTCCTTAATGCCGCCTTCCTGCCGATGGCGATGGCGGCGGGGCCTGACCAGCGCGATCATGAACACGGCGCCGGTGTGCGTCGAGAGCGTGCGGGCCTCCGACCTGCTGCTCGGCCACGATCCGTGGGGAGCGAGCTGGATCGCGGCGCACCGGGCGCGCCAGGCAGCTGAGGCTGCCAACGAGGAGGCGACCGCCGCGCGATGAGCGTCCCGGCTCAGCGTCGATCGAACCGCAGGACCGAGCCGCGCAGCGTCCCGCAGGCGGTGCCTGCGGGCCCCCCCAACCGGCCGACGGCGCCGAGCGCGTGCGGCTGCGCTTCCTCCCGGACGGCGCCGAAGTTCGGGTGCCGAGCGGTACGCCGGTGTTCGACGCCGCGAGCTGGAACGGGATCGCGATCGACTCCACCTGCGGCGGCCACGGCACGGGCAAGAAGCGCAAGGTCAGGATCGTGGCCGGCGAGGTGCCGGTCGGCGATCTCGACCCCGCGCGTTCACTACCGACGAGCTGCGCGACGGGTGGCGGCTCGCGTGCCGGGCGGGAGCGAGGGCCGACCTGGTGGTCGAGGTGCCGCCGCTGCAGACCCGTCCGAAGGCGGCACTGGCCGGCGTCGGGCGCCACGTGATCCTGCGGCCGTCGGTCCAGAAGCGCCATCTCGTGCTCGCGGAGCCCACACTCGAGGATCAGCGCTCGGACCTCCAGCGCGTGCTCGACGGCCTCGACGACCTCGAGCCGCACGCGTCGGTCGAGCTGTTACGCGAGCTCGGCGGAGTCCTGCGGTCGTCGAACTTCGACGTCACGGCGGTCGTCTGCGACGAGGAGCTGATCGCGATCGAGCCCGGCGACACGACCGTCCGGCGGTTCGCGATCGCGTTTGACCTGGGCACCACGACCGTGGTCGCGACCTGCTCGACCTCGACAGCGGTCAGCCGGTCGCGGTGCGCTCGATGCTCAACCGCCAGCAACCCCACGGCGCCGACGTGATCACGCGGATCTCGGCGACGATGATGGACCCGGCGGCACTCGGGCGGCTGCGCGAGCGGGCGCAGGAGACGCTGGCAGCCCTGACCGGGGAGGTCTGCGCCGAGGGCGAGCTCGAGCCGCGCGAGGTGTATGAGATCACCGTGTGCGGAAACGTGACGATGATGCAGCTGGCGCTCGGGATCGACCCCGAGCCGCTGTCGATGGCGCCGTTCACCGTCTCCACGCATTCGTTCCCGCCGGTCAAGGCAAGCGAGTTCGGGGTCGAGATCCATCCGCGCGCGCCGGCGTTCGTGTTCCCGTCGCTCGGGGCCTACGTCGGCGGCGACATCGTTGCCGGGATGCTCGCGACGGGCCTGACCCGCGACCGCCGGCTGAGGCTGTTCATCGACGTCGGCACCAACAGCGAGATCGCGCTCGGCTCCGGGGAGCGGGTGCTGGCGACCGCGCGCCGGCGGGCCCGCGTTCGAGGCGGCGCAGATCAAGATGCGGGATGCGAGCCGCAGAGGGCGCGATCGAGGGGGTCAGGATCGAAGGCGATCAGCTCGAGCTGGAGGTGATCGGCGACGCCGAGCCGGCCGGGATCTGCGGCTCGGGGCTGGTCGACGCGGTCGCGGAACTGGTCCACACGGGCCTGCTCGACCACTCCGGACGGTTCATGACCGACGAGGACGGCTGCGCTGAAGCACCCCGCGCTCGCGCCGCGCCTGACCGCGATCGGCAAGGAGCGCGTGTTCGTCCTGCACTGGCGCGGCAGCGATCCACAGGACTCTGTGTTCCTCTCCCAGCGCGACGTGCGCGAGCTCCAGTTCGCGAAGGCCTCGATCGCGACCGGCTGGAGCATCCTGCTGCGGGAGCTGGGCGCCGGCGCCGACGAGATCACGCAGGTGCTGCTCGCCGGCAGCTTCGGGGCCTACCTGACGCCGCTCAGCGCGGTTCGGATCGGGCTCGTGCCGAAGCTCGCGCTGCCGCGGATCGTGTCCGCCGGCAACGTCGCCGGCGAGGGCGCGAAGATCGCCGCGCTGTCGGCGCGCGAGCGGGCCGAGGCGTACTCGATCGCTGCCGAGGTCGAGCTACGTCGAGCTCTCGGGCCGCGCGGACTTCAACGACCTGTTCATCGACCAGCTGGCGTTGCCGGGATGAGCACTCGCCGGTGATCGCCTGCGGGGCGCTGGCGGCCGAGGTCCGGTCGATCGCCCGCCGGCGCGACTGGCAGCTCGACGTGCACCCGTTACCGGCGCTGCTCCACAACCGGCCCGAGCGGATCGCGCCGGCGCTGGCCGCGAGCTGACGCGGCTGCGGGGCCGCTACGACGTGGTCGCGGTCGCCTACGGCGACTGCGGCAGCTACGGCGCGATCGACGAGGTGCTCGGCCCGGCGGGTGCGCGCGGCTGGACGGCGAGCACTGCTACGACGTGTTCGCGCGCGAGGAGGTGCGCGAGGCGCTGGCCGAGCAGCCGGGGACCTACTTCCTGACCGACTTCCTCGCGCGCACGTTCGAGCACACAGTCGTGCGCGAGCTCGGCCTCGACCGCCACCCCGAGCTCCGCGACGACTACTTCCGCCACTACACGCCGGGTGGTGTGGCTGGCGCAGCGGCCGACCGCCGATGACGCGGGCGGCGGCGCGAGCGCGCCGCCGACCGGATCGGGCTTCCGCTCGAGGTCCGCGTCGTCGGCAACGCGGGCCTCGAGCGTCAGCTCGAACAGCTGATCGACGCCGGCGCTCACACTGAGGATTCACTGGTGGCGCTCGAGTAGCGCAGCTTCGACGGCTGCCAGCGATCGATTTCCCGCTGGCTGTAAGTATTTGGTTTGCCCGAAAATCTTGACAGCGCTGCCCGTGATGCGCAGACTGTCGGCCGGGTCGGGATCTGTTTGCGGCGTGATTATTTTTGAATCGACGCCGCACGGTTTAGGGAGGGATCATGAGCTTTCGCTCTTGCTGTCGGCTGGTCGCGATCCTCGCACTCGCCGCGCTGTTACCGCTGGCGATCGGCAGCATCGCCGCGAACGCGCGTTCGGCACGCCGCGGGCACCGCGTTTCCGCGGCCACGATCCGTCTTGACCGCGGCCGAGATCCGCAGACTGTCCGCCGACGCGACCGAGCACTCGATCATCATCTTCAGGAACCAGTTCCCCAACCTCCCTGCGCGAGGCCGCACCGCAGTCGCGCGGGCCAGCGCGGCCGGCGCCGCGCAGGCGGGCGTTCGGGCCGAGCTGGCACAGGTCCACGCGACGCACGTCCGCAGCTTCCAGATCATCAACGCGATCTCGGCGACGATCTCCTCGGCCGAGGTCAAGCGTCTCAGGGCAATCCCTCAGTCAGGCTGTGGTCCCCGACGCGTTCCGCCGGTTCGCGTCTTTGGCAGTGGACCCGGCCCGGCACTGCCGGCGCTGGGCTCCGGGGACCCGTCCACGGCGACGCAGCAGATCTGTCCGAGCAACCCGGCACAGCCGTTGATCGAGCCCGAGGCGAGGACCGTGATGAACGTGGCCGCCGCGCAGCAGCTCGCGGACGGCACCGGCGTCAAGGTCGGGATCATCGCCGACGGCATCGACCGAACAACCCGGACCTGATCCGCGCCGACGGCCAACACGTGATCTTCGACTATGAAGACTTCAGCGGGTTCGGTCCCACCGCGCACACCGAAGGCCGAGAGGCGTTCCTGGACGCGGGCACGATCGCTCGCAGGGTAATGAGACCTACGACCTGTCCGGCTTCGTCAAACGGCTCACCCGCTGCCGCCTGGCTGCAACATCAAGATCGAAGGCATCGCGCCCGGTGCGAGCCTGGCGGTGCTCAACGTGCCGGCAGCAATGCCGGGTTCTTCAACTCGCAGATCATTCAGGCGATCCAATGGGCGGTGACCCACGATCACGTCAACGTGCTCAACGAGTCGATCGGCGCAAACCCGCTCCCCAACACGGAGGATGACCCGGTGGCGCTCGCCGACCAGGCCGCGATGGCCGCCGGCGTCACGGTCGTGGCGAGCAGCGGCGACTCAGGCCCCTTCAACAACATAGGCTCGCCGGCGACGACCCCGGGCGCTGATCGCAGCTGGCGGCACGACGACTACCAGGTCTATCGCCAGACGACCGATAAGGGACGCAACTAGTGCCCGGCGGCTGGCAGGACAACAACATCACCGCGCTGAGTTCGCCGGCACGACCGAGTTCAACCCGAGCACAGTGAGCGTGGTCGCGCCTGCTGACGTGGCTGGTCGTTCTGCAGCAGCAACACCACCGAGTAACGGCTGCGCCGACATCGACACGGCACTGATCCGCCGCCGATCTGGGCAGCAGGAGGTACCAGCGCCCCGCGCCGGAGACCTCGGCACCGCCGCGCTCGTGATCGACGCATACGCCAAGACGCACGGCGGGACGATGCCATCACCGGCTCTCCGTCAAGCAGATCATCGTCAGCACCGCTGACCGACCTGGGCGCTCCCGGCTGATCACCAAGGTGCCGGGCTCGTGAACGCGTTCAAGGCCGTGCGAGCTCGCGGAGTCGATCGACAACGGCAACCGGCAAGGCAGCACTTTGCTGGTCCACGAGCCGGCTCTGAGCGCGACCGTCGACGCCGGTCAGTCCCAGACGTTCGACGTCGACGTCACCAATCAGGGCAGCGGTCTCAGACGTCACCCCGACCGTCTCCGGACTCCCGACGCGCGCTCCGCAAACAGCGGCAGCGTCGCCCTGAGCTACCACGTCGCCAACCTACATCGACGGCGAAGGGAACACCGATTTCTACGCGATCCATACGTTCACGGTGCGGACGGGAGCCGATTACCTGAACGGCGACATCACCTGGAACGCGGCATCGAGCGGCACGTCGGTGTTCGAGACACTGTTCGAACCGCAGGGCCAGGTCGCTGCGTACTCGCTGATCGGGACCGACCAGAGCGGCTTCGGCCACGTAGAGGTGCGACAACCCAGCGCAGGCACGTGGACCGCGGTGATCTTCACCGTCAACAACGCGGCGGTCTACAGCGGGACGGTGAAATTCTCGTACTCCACCGAGACGTTCCACTCCACGGGCTCGATCTCGCCTGCGTCGCTGACGCTCGCGCCCGGACAGTCGGGAACTTCGACGTGACCGTCACCGCCGGCCAGGCCGGGGACGAGAGACTCAGACTGCACCTGGGCACCGGCAGCAGCAGCAGCGACGGGAGCATCCCGATCGTCCTCCGCTCGCTTGTACTGCTCGGCTCGAGCGGCGGCTCGTTCGCCGGCAGGTTGACCGGCGGAGACTCGCCGTGCACCGCCGGACAGTCGTTCACCTACCAGTTCAGGCTGCCGCCCGGCATGCCGTCTCTGAACCTCGGCATTCAGCTGACAGATCCCAACTATCAATTGATAGGCTTCCTCGTCGACCCCTATGGTGAGCCAATTGATATGCAGTCGAACGCCCAATTCGATGCGAGAGACAACCTCCTCGGGTATCGGCCGCACGATGCAGTTCTTCCGTGGCAACCCGGCAAGCGGCCTGTGGACTCTGACTCTCCTGGTCTATGGCCCGGTCGCCGGGACACGCCTGAGCGAGCCGTTCACCGGTGCGATCTCCTTCGCGCCGCCGCAGATCCCCAGCACCGACGTCCCGAACTCGCCGAGCACGGTGCTGGCGGCCGGGCAGCCGGTCACGTCGACGATCAAAGTGAAGAACACCGGCAACATCAGGAAGGACTACTTCGCCGACGCGCGACTGAACGAGCGCGTCCCGCAAGCGCTGCTGGGCTCGGACGTGAACAACGTCGCGCTGCCGCTGTCGCTAACCGCGCAGCCGAACTGGCTGGTGCCGACGGGCACCGATTCTCTCACTGTGCTCGCCCAGGGAACGGTGCCGATCACGATGGACGCCTCGTTCGGTTCGGAGACCCCGACGTCGGCGCCGTATCGTTCGGCAACGCAGCCGTCCGAGACTCACAGCCCCCGAGGTCGCTCCCGGGATCTTCTTCGCCCTCCCCGAAGGCACCGGACTGTTCGCGACCGACGGCGTCGGCAGCGGCGCAACCGTGAACCTGGCCGCGATCGCGAACAGCTACGCGTTCGACTCCGCGGTGTCAGCCAGCACCGGCGACCTCTGGGCGCAGACCGTGAACGCAACGCGGCGCCCTACACGCCGCTGAGCCTCGGCCCCGGCGGCTAGGGCACGATCACACTCACGATCATCCCGACGGCGCCCAAAGGACTGTCTACGTGGCTTAGTCGCAGTCGACACCTTCAACCTGGCTTCGTTCAGCGGTGACGAGCTGACCGCTATCCCCTACACGTACAGGGTTGGCTGAACACCCCTCCGTCACCATCTGTGCACCCTGCCAGACAACGACGACTCACTGGCCGGCGCTCAGGCGGTCCTCGATCGCCTCTGCCAGCAGCGTCGCCACGTCGACCACGCGCAACTCCTCGCCAGCACTCTGCACCCCGTCGTCGAGCATCACCGTGCAGAACGGGCACGCGACCGCGAGCGTGTCGGCGCCGGTCGCGGCCGCCTCCCGCACGCGCTCCACGTTGATCGGCCTGCCGCGCTCCTCCATCCACATGTGCGCGCCGCCGGCGCCGCAGCAGAACGTCGTCTTGCCGGTGCGCGCCATCTCGACCGGCGTTCCCGACTGCGGAGACGAGCTCGCGCGGACTCGTCGAGCACGTCGTTGTGCCGCGCGAGGTAGCACGAGTCGTGGTAGGTGATCTTCTGATCGCCGGACCGCGCTCGGCGCCAGCCGGCCGTCGCGCACCAGCTGCGCCAGCAACTCGGAGTGGTGGATGACCTCGTAGCGGCCGCCGAAGTCGGGGTACTCGTTGGCGAGCGTGTTGAAGCAGTGCGGGCAGTTGGCGACGATCTTCGTCACGCCCGGCCTCGTTGAGCGTCGCGACGTTCTGCTCGGCGAACGCCTGGAACACGTACTCGTTGCCGATCCGCCGCGCGGGGTCGCCGGTGCAGCTCTCGCGCGGCCCGAGGATCGCGAAGTCGACGCCCGCCGCCTGCAGCAGCTTGGCGGTCGATTCGGCGGTCCGGCGCGCGCGCTCGTCGAACGACGCCGCGCAGCCGACCCAGTACAGGTACTCGGGCGCGGGATCGCCCGGCTCGAGCACGCGCACGCCGAGCTCGGCGGCCCAGTCGGCACGCTCGGACTGCGCCTTGCCCCCACGGGTTCGAGGCGCGCTCGACGTCGCGCAGCATCGGCTCCGCCTCGGCCGGGAAGCTCGAGTCGACCATCACCAGGTGGCGGCGCAGATCGACGATGTGATCGATGTGCTCGATCGACACCGGGCACGCCTGCACGCAGGCGCCGCAGGTGACGCAGTCCCAGACCGACTCCTCCGGGACCGCCGTCGGGTACCAGCGGCGCGTCGCCGTGCGCGAACACGTGGTCGCGCAGACCCATGATCACGAGCTTCGGTGACAGCGTCTTGCCGGTCGCGAACGCCGGGCACACATCCTGGCAGCGGCCGCATTCGGTGCAGGAGAACGTGTCGAGCACCTGCTTCCAGGTGAGATCGGCGGCCTTGCCGGCGCCGAACCGGATCTCCTCCTCGGGCACGTCGGGATCGTCGAAGCGCAGCGGCTCGAGCCGCCCGCCCGCGCCGCGTGCGGCCGAACCAGACGTTGAACGCCGCGGTCGCGATGTGCAGGTGCTTGGAACGCGGCAGGTACGCGAGGAAGCGTGAGGATCGTGAGCACGTGAACCCACACGAACACGCGCTCGAGCACGCGCGTCGCCTGGTTGTCGGCGAACAGATGCGAGAGCAGGTCCGACACCGGCGCCCAACCGGCCGGCCACTCGTTCAGCCCGAGCGCGATCCGCGTCGCCTGCCACAACAGCAGTGAGGTCACGATCGTCGCGATCAGGGCGAGGATCAGGTCGGCTTCGCCGAGGTGGCTGCCCTCGAACCGCCGCGGCCTCTGCACCTTGCGGATCCACAGCGCCGACGAGCACGCCGATCAGCACCAGCGTCGCGAAGATGTCGACTCAGCAGCGCGAACCACCCCTGGTGGCCCGAGCCACGGCAGCGTCGAGTGCTTGTCGACGACGCCGATCATCGCGATCAGGATCGTCGGCAACGAGCACCAGGAAGCCCCAGAAGATGAACGCATGGATCAGACCGGGGCCGAACCGCTGCAGCAGCTTGCGCTGTCCGAGCACGATCGTCGTCTCGTTGCGCAGCCGCCGGCGCCGCGCCCGGAGCGCGTCGCCGGTTGCGCCGCGCGCAAGCAGCGCCACCAAGCTGCCGGACCCGCGACGTGTGAACAGCGTGCCGCTGATCACGATCGCAGCGGCAAGCAAGACCGCCGGCGACGCGCTATGTCCCTCTCGCCTTCCTGATCTCCGCGGAGATTGCCGGCACGACCTCGTGCAGGTCCCCGATCACCGCGTAGTCGGCGCTCGCGAAGATCGAGGCCTCGCCGTCGGGGTTGATCGCGAGCAGCTTCTTGGCGCCCTTGCACCCCGCCATGTGCTGGGTGGCGCCGCTGATCCCGCAGGCGATGTAGATCTCCGGTGAGATCTTGGTTCCGGTCTGCCCGACCTGGTCGGTGTGCGGCCGCCAGCCGGCGCTGGTGACCGCGCGCGAGCAGCCGACGGCGCCGCCGAGCAGTTCCGCCAGCTCCTCGATCACCGCGAAGCCCTCGGCCGAGCCGACGCCACGTCCGCCGGACACGACCACCTCGGCGTCGGCCAGCGACACGCCGCCGGTCGCGGTGCTGACGCGTTCGGAAGACCTTGGCGCCGCCGTCGAGCGCCGGGCTCAGCGCGGCGATCTCGGCGGCGATCGGCTCCGCCGCGACAGCATGCGGCGCAACCGTCAGGAGCAGAGGAGAAACCCGTGCACTTGCGCCTCCTCCAGCAGGCTCCCGCCCCACCGCATCCGGGTCACGAGCGGACGGATCACCCGGGGTGACCGCGACGCAGTTGGCGGCCAGTCGGCTGGTCGAGGATCGCGCTCGACGTGGGCGAGCAGCTCGTTGCCGCGGTCGCTTCCAGGGCCGACGACGGTCTCGGGCGAGCCGAGCGGTGATCCGGATCGGCGAGCGTCTGCCCCCATGCCGCGGGCGCTTATGCGACCGTGGATGTGTGACCACGATCCACGTCCGAAGCTACAGCGCGTGCGCGAACGCCACCGCCTGCTGGGAGAGCTCGTCCTGCGGATCCTCGACGAACGCGAGCACTCATCGCTAGAGCACCCCGAGCTCGCTCGAGCACGCCGACCACCGCGGGTGCCGCCTCGGCGCCATTGCCGAGCACCTGCACCTGCTTGCCGGATCCCGGCGGAAGCACCAGCCGGACCATTTCCAGTCGCGGATCCGGCCGCGCCGGCGTCACGCTCGTAGAGGGGCTTGCGCTTGGCACGCAGCCGGCCGGGAACCGACGGGTAGCGCGGCAGGTTCAGCCCTTCCTTGACGGTCACCACCGCCGGCGGCGGGACCACGTACACGTCTCGCCCGCCGGCGACCTCCTGCTCGCAGCGGAGCGTCCGTCCGCTTGCAGGCCGATTCCCTTGACGCCGGTCACGCACGGAAGGTTCAGTGCGTGCGCGACCCGGATCGCGACCTGGTAGTTGCCCGCGTCCGCGGATTCGTTGCCGAACAGGATCAGATCCGGCTGCTCGGTGTCAGCTCTGATCGCCTCGACGATCGCCGACGCGGTCGCCTGCGGATCCCACTCGCTCCCGTCGCTGATCAGGTGGACTGCGCGATCGACGCCGATCGCCATCATGTCGCGCAGCTGCTCCTCCGCCTCAGGCGGGCCGAGTGTGAGCACGGTCGAGGAGCCGCCGTGCTGCTCGACCAGTCGCACCGCCTCCTCGGCGCCGCACTCCTCGTGCGGGCTGATCGTGAATCCGAGATGGCGAGTCGAGATCGCTCGCTCGTCTTCGGTCAGCACGATCTTGCCCCCGGTCAGCGGCACGCGCTTGACACAGACGAGGATGTTCATCTCGCCGTCAGGACCGGATCCGCTCGTTGTTCGGGTCGAACACCGGGGTCGAGTCGTTCGTCTGCGACCGTCACCGGATAATGCTCACCCATGTAGAGCACGGTCAGCTTGTTGTCGACGACGGCATGCTCCGGCGGCAGGTAGCCCATCAGGATGTGCTTGCCGAGCGACGGGCCAGCGCCTGCACTGGTCACATACGAGCGCCGCCCCTTGCGGTCCGTGATCGGCTCGCCGGCGGCCGTCAGGATCGGCTCACCACCCATCATGTATCGCTTGACCCCCGACTTCGACATGTGGTCATCGACGGTCAGCGTGCACATCACCGCGGCCGGCACCTCTTCGCGATGGCGCATGTGGGCCTCCTTGCCGACGAACTCCTGGTCCTTGGCCTTGCCCCACGCCATCCCCGCCTCGACCACGTTGTAGTCCCCCTCGAGCTCGGCGCCGTACGCGCGGTAGCACTTCTCCAGCCGGCCGGTGGTGCCGTAGACGCCGATGCCGGCCGGCACGATCCCGTGTGGCCCGCCCGCCTCGGCGATGATCTCCCACAGCCGCGCGCCCTGCTCGACCGGCACGTACAGCTCCCAGCCGAGGTCGCCGACGTACGAGATGCGCGACGCCAGCACAAGCAGCGGTCCGACCTCGATCGTGCGACAGGTCGCGAACGGGAACCCCTGGTGCGACACGTCGGAGGGAGCTGACGCCGCCGAGGATCTCCCGCGCACGCGGACCCCACAGTCCGAGCGTGCACCACGAGCTGGTCAGGTCGTGGACCTGAGCGGATCCGTCCGCCGGCATGTGGTCGTCGAACCACTTCAGGTCCGACATTCCGTATGCACCGCCGGTCACCACCCGGAAGCCGTCATCGGCCACGCGCATGATCGTCAAGTCCTGCTTGAAGCCGCCGCTCGGAGTGAGGATCGGGGTGTAGACGACCCTGCCGATCGGGACATCCATCTGCCGCATCGCGAGCGTTCTGTACCGCGTCGAGCGCCCCCGGACCGGTCACGTCGAAGATCGCGAACGCGGTCAGATCGATCATCGCCGCGCGGTCGCGCAGGGCCAGGTGCTCGGCGTTGATGATCGGCGACCACCACCGCGACTCCCACTCGGCCTCGCGGCGCGTGATCCGATCGCCGTACTCGTCGAGGAGGGTGCGGTTGGACTCGTACCAGTGCGGGCGTTCCCAGCCGGCGGTCTCGTAGAACACCGCACCGAGCCGCTGCTCCTGCTCGTGGAACGGCGACAAGCGGACATTGCGGTTCGACGCCCACTGCTCCGCGGGGTGGACGATCCCGTACATCTTGATGAAGCCCTCCGACGCGCGGGCGGTGATGTTGGTCCGGGTTCGCTGGCACGGATACGCGCGCGCCACGTTGGACTCGTACACGTCGATCTCGGATTCGCCATGGACCATCAGCTCGGCGACCGTCTTGCCGGCCCCGGGTCCCTCCTTGATCCAGATCGCGGCCGCCGACCACAGGCCCCTGACCTCGGGCGTCTCGCCCAGCAGCGGCATCCCGTCGTAGGTGACCGACAGCACGCCGTTGATCGCGTACTTCACGCCGACGCTCTCGTCGCCGACGATCTCCGGCATCAGCTCCAGCGCGAGCTCCATCTGCGGATCGAAGTCCTGCTGCGTGAACGGCATCTCGGTCGGCGTCAGCGCCGCCTCGTCGATCGACGGGATCTCGTCCGCCTCCAGCGTGATCGGGCGGTGCGCATACGAGCCGATCTCGAGTCCGGTTCCCTCCTGGCGCTCGTACATGTTCGTGTCCATGTCGCGGATGATCGGGTACTCGATCATCCCCTTGGTGTCAGCGAATCGCGGCGCCGGACCGATGTCGATCATCTGGTGGATCATCGGCGTCAGCGGGATCGTCGCGCCGACCATCCGCGCGATCCGCGGGCTCCAGGCGCCGCACGCGATCACCACCCGCCCGGCCTCGATCTCGCCCCGGGTCGTGCGCACGCGCCTCACCCGGCCACCCTCGACGTCGAACCCGAGCACCTCGGTGTTCGCCGCCACCGTCATGCCCGCCTCGACCGCCCGGTCGCGCATGATCGTGCCGGCGCGCAGCGAGTCGACCACGCCGGCGCCGGGCGTGAAGAAGCCGCCCAGGATCAGCGTCTGATTGATGTACGGCACCAACTCCTTGACCTCGTCCGGCGTCAGCAGCGAGACCGGCTCGATCCCCCACGCGGTCGCCGACGAGATTCGCCGCGTCAGCTCCTGCATCCGGTCATCGTTGCGGGCGATCTCGATCCCGCCGCTCTCGACGAACACGCCCAGGTCCTTGTACTGGCGCATGCTCTCGAGCGTCAGCGACGTCATCTCCTTCGAGTGATCCACCGGGAAGATGAAGTTCGACGCGTGGCCCGTCGAGCCACCGGGATTCGGCATCGGCCCCTTGTCGATCAGGGTCACATCGCTGACGCCCAATCGCATGAGGTGGTACGCGAGGCTGTTGCCGACGATCCCCGCGCCGATGACGACCACGCTCTGAGAGGCCGGCAGCTGCCGGGAGGAGTCCGCTGTCGCCGCCATTCAGGCCTGATATATCAGATGCTGGTCAGGGTCGTCAACGCGGCGGCGGATCGAGGCGGGCGGTCGGAAGGTCGCGGGGTTGGACGGATGGGCGGCGGGCGGGCGGGCGGGCGGGGGGTTGGGTCGTCGAGCGCGGCGACTCGACCCGACCGGTCGCCCGCGCGCGCGGCGACTCGACTCAACCGGTCGCCCGCGAGCGCGGCGACTCGACCCAACGGTGCCGCGAGCGCGGCGACACGACCCGACCGATCGCCCGCGAGCGCGGACGCCGGCCGGGCCGGGTCATCGAAACGGCACTCACATGTTGGGACAGTTGTGCGAGCCGTTAGCTGGGCCTCTCCTGCCCGGGGCGGGCGCCTTACTGCCACTCGGCGCCGTGCTGGTCCCCGGCGCATGGTTGCCCTGCGTCGAGGTGGTCGTGGTTGTCGCCGGGCTCGCCGCCGTGGACGAGCCGGATGACGTCGCCGCACTCGCCAGCGCAGCGCCGCCACCGGCGAGCACGCCGGTCACCGCGAGGCTGGCGAGTATGGGTCTGAGTCGCATCGAGATTGATCACCTCCTTTGCGTTCGATCCACTCAGACGATCGCCGCGCGGCGTCGGAGTGGCGTAGCAGGCGGGTAAGAGTTGTCGAAGAGGAGTGGCGGGGTTCCGCGATGGCGCCGGCCCCTCCAACCGCCGCGAGCCGAGCCCCCGCGGCCATCGGCCGCCGGCCTCCCCCCACGCGGACCCCACATCAAGATGCCCCTGAATCTGGACCTGCTCAACTTCCCGAATCAGATCCAACCGATCCGGTTTGGGAAGTTCAGCATGACTGTCGTGCTCAACTTCCCCCAACAGACGACCGCAATCGGATTTGGGCTTTTCGGCATGTTTTTCCGTCAGAACGCTGACATGCCGTTGGTGTGCGCGAGCGGGAAGACCCACCCCGCCGAGCCACGCGCCGACGCTGGCACCGCCAGTCCACGCCACGACCACAGCTACGGCCCATAATTGGGCGCCGTGATGCTCAACCAGGACGAGATCCGGCGTTTGCTGGCCGCCGCCGAGCGCGCGATCGCAGCGGACGACTCCGAGCGGCTCGCCGACCTCCAGGCCACCTTCCGCAGCCACAGCCTCAAGCTGGACTGGAGCTTCGAGCCGAATGGGCGGGGTTGGATCGGGGTGAGCTACGGGGACGGACCCGAGGAGGCGGGCTCGGTCGCGCAGCGCTCTCCCGACCGGGGAGCTGGGCCGGCGGTGGCCGAACCTCCCAAGCCAGGCGCCACATAGACGCGGCCTCGCCCGCGCCGCCGGACTCCCGCAGACGCCCCGGCAGTTCGCGACCCCACGGTCGCTGACCGCAACCGCCCATAACCCGCCCCGGACGACGACGTTCATCCGAGAACGCGCCCCGAGCGACGGGTTCATCCGAGAACCCGCCCGGGCGACGAGGTTCATCCGAGCGAAAGCCCCGCTGAACGGGGACGGTCGCGAGGGGGTGGCGCGGTGTCGATTACGCGGGGGGTAATGGCGCGTGGGCGTCGGACCCGCTGGCGCTGTTCACGGTCAGCTCCGCCGCGTGCGGCGCGGCGCCGAATCCGGAGATCCTGATCGCCGCGCGGTTGTGCCAGGGCGTCGCCGGCGCGCTGCTGATGCCGAACGTGCTGTCAATCATCGGCGTCACTTACACCGGCGCGGACCGCGCGCGGGCGTTCGCCGCATACGGGATGTCGATGGGGCTGGCCGCCGTCTGCGGTCAGCTGATCGGCGGCGTGCTCGTGCAGGCGAACATGGCCGGCCTCGGTTGGCGCAGCTGCTTTCTGATCAATGTCCCGATCGGAGCTGTGGCGCTGCTGCTGACGCCGCGGATGGTGCCGGAGTCGAGCGTCCCGAACTCGAACCGGATCGACATCGCCGGCACCGCTCTGATCACGGCCGGCCTGACCGCGATTGTCCTGCCGCTGGTCGAGGGCAGGCAGCACGGATGGCCGCTGTGGACGTGGCTGTCGCTGGCGGCGGCGCCCGTGATCCTGGCCGGCTTTGTTGCCCATCAGCGCCGGCTGAGCAGGATCGGCGGCGCGCCGCTGCTCGAGCTGAGCCTGTTCTCGCAGCGCACGTTCAGCGCCGGGCTGCTCGCGCAGCTCGTGTTCTGGTGTGGGCAGGCGTCGTTCTTCCTGATCCTGGCCCTGTACCTCCAGCGGGGTCGCGGCCTGAGCGCGCTCAATGCGGGACTGGTGTTCACGATCCTGGCGGCGTCCTACCTGGTGGCGTCGTTGATGGCGCCGGCGTTGACCGAGCGCCACGGCCGGCGCGTCCTCGCCACCGGCGCCCTGACGCTGGCGGCGGGCCACGCGCTGCTGCTCGCGACGGTCGCCGAAATCGGTACGGGCGGCTCGGTCGCGGCGTTGGTGCCGGGGCTGACGCTGATCGGGGCCGGGATGGGCCTCGGGATCACGCCACTGGCGACGATCATCATGTCCTCGATGCGGCCCGAGCAGGCGGGCGCCGCATCCGGGGCGCTGTCGACGATGCAGAACGTTGGCAACGCGCTCGGCGTGGCGATCATCGGCGTGATCTTCTTCGGCGCGCTGCATTCGGGGTACGCGCATGCGTTCGAGCTCAGCCTCGGGGCGCTCGCGGCGATCCTGCTGGCGGCGGCGGCGCTCACGCGGCTGCTGCCGCCGCCCGCCCCGGCACCAGCCCGCGCAACCGCCCCGGCACCGGCCCGAGCGCCCGCCTCAGATCACCGGGCGCCCGCCTCAGATCATGCCGCAGAGTCGGTGCCGGCGAGGGCGTGATCGACCATGGCTACGCTTGTACGCGTGAACGAGAACCGGGTGGGGACGATGTTGCGCGACTGGCGCCAGCGCCGCCGGCTCAGCCAGCTCGACCTGGCGCTCGAGGCCGGGGTCTCGACGAGGCATCTGAGCTTCGTCGAGACCGGGCGGTCGCGTCCCAGCCCGGAGATGGTCGTCCATCTCGCCGACCAGCTGCAGGTGCCGCTGCGTGAGCGCAACCAGCTCCTGCTCGCCGCCGGTTACGCGCCGCAGTACAGCGCCCGCTCGCTGGACGACCCGGAGCTGGCGCCGATCCGCGACGCGCTTGGTCACGTCCTCGCCGGCCACGAGCCGTACCCGGCGCTCGCGGTCGACGCGGGCTGGAATCTGGTCGCGTCCAACGGTGCGCTCGACCCGCTGCTCGACGGCGTCGCGCCGGAGCTGCTGCAACCGCCCGCCAACTGCATGCGGATCGCGCTGCATCCGGACGGGCTCGCGCCGCGGGTGATCAACCTGGGCGAGTGGCGCGGGCACCTGTTGCATCGGCTCGAGCGTCAGCTCGCGATGACCGGCGACGATCGGCTGCTGGACCTGCGCGAGGAGCTGCTCTCCTATCCGAACGCTCCCGCCCGCCAGCCGGTACCGCCGTCGGGCGACCTGATGGTGGCGCTGAAGATCGCCACCGACGACGGCGGGCGCCTGTCGTTTTTCAGCACGATCACGACGTTTGGAACCGCGGTCGACATCACGATCTCCGAGCTGTCGATCGAGGCGTTCTTCCCCGCCGACGCGAGCACCGCCGCCGCGCTGAACGAGGCCGCGGCCGTCGCGTGACCGCGCCGTCGCCGGCAACGCTGCAACGAGGCCCTTACCCAACTATTCAGCGGATGCGTTAAAACCGGCCCTTGGTGCCGATCGCAAGCCTCACATCGACCGTCACAAGCGGCCTGTCGACGATCGCCGTCGTCGTGCAGGCGATGCTCGGGCTGCTCGCACTGCTGGCGCTGGCGTCGCTGGCATTCGACGGTCCGCGCCGGGCGCTGCTCGATCTGCGCCAGGCGGTGTTCGGCAACGAGCTGTGGGTGGCGTGGGTGTTCGCGCTCGCCGCCACGCTGGGCAGCCTGTTCTTCTCGCAGATTGCGAACTTTGTCCCGTGCGAGCTGTGCTGGTATCAGCGCATCTGCATGTATCCGCTGACCGTGATCCTGCTGGTCGCGGCGCTGCGCAAGGACGCCCGCAGGGGCGTTCAGTATGCGTTTGCGCTGCCGATCATCGGGATCCTGATCGCGGCCTACCACATCTACATCGAAGCCAACCCGAGCGCGGAACCGTCCGCGTGCAAGGTCGGCGGCACGTCGTGCGCGACCGAGTGGATCGACAAGTTCGGCTACATCACGATCCCGGTGCTGTCGATAACTGCCTTTGTGGCGATCCTGACCCTGCTGGCGTGCGCCTGGTGGCCGCCGCGCCGTCAACCGATCTGAGGAGCTCTCGTGAACCGCTCTGAGCTCGGCCTCAAACGAGCACGGTCGGCGCCCGCAACCGCGGCCGCGATCGCGGGCGCCGTCGCCACGCTCAGCGCCTGCGGCGGCAGCTCTGGGACCGTGCCCGCCAACGCCAGCCCCGGCCAGAAGGTGTTCGTACAGGCGAGCTGCGGCAGCTGCCACACGCTGAAGGCCGCCGGCTCGACCGGCTCAGTCGGCCCAGTCCTGAACGGCACGCACCTGACGGCCGCGACCGTCGAGCACTACGTGCAGAACGGCGGCGACGGCATGCCCAGTTTCAGCGACACGCTGAGCGCGACCCAGATTCAGCAGGTCGCCACGTTCGTCGCTGGCGCCTCTCAATAGCCGGCCGCCCCCCGGGAAGCCCTCCCCGACCCCCCGGAACGCCCTCCGACCGTCCGGAACGCCCCCCGACCGTCCGGAACGCCCCCCGACCGTCCGGAACGCCCTCCGACCGTCCCGAAAGCCCCCCGAAGATCAGAAGAACGGGCGTTCGCGGTAGTCGCCCCAAACCCGCTGCAGCGCCGCCACGATCTCGCCCTCGGACACGCCGGCACGCGCCGCCTCGAGCAGCAGCGGCATCAGGTTGCGCTTGCCGGCGGCGGCGCCGGCGAGCTCCGCCAGCACACCCTCCAGCTTCGCGCTGTCACGGACAGCGCGGGCAGCCTGAAGTCGCTCGATCTGCTTGCGCTCGAGCGTCGGGTCGATCCGCAGGATGTGGGTCTCGCCGTCATCGCCCTCGGTGAAGGCGTTGACCCCGACGACGAGGCGCCGGCCCGAATCGATCTCCTGCTGCAGGGCGAACGCCGCGTCCGCGATTTCGCGCTGCGGGAAGCCGTCCTTGACCGCCTCGACCATCCCCCCGATCGCGTCGATCTTGCGGAAGTAGTCGTAGCACTGCTCCTCCATCCGGTCGGTCAGTGCCTCGACGAAGTACGAGCCCCCGAGCGGGTCGATCGTGTTCGCGACCCCGGTCTCGTGCGCGATCACCTGCTGCGTGCGCAGGGCGATCCGGACCGCCTCCTCGGTTGGCAGCGCCAGCGCCTCGTCGTATGAGTTCGTGTGCAGCGACTGCGTGCCGCCGAGCACTCCGGCGAGCGCCTCGATCGCCGTCCGCACGACATTGTTCAACGGCTGCTGCGCGGTCAGCGACACGCCCGCGGTCTGGGTGTGGAACCGCATCCGCCACGACTCCGGCTGGCGCGCCCCGAACGTGTCGCGCAGCTCCCGGGCCCAGATCCGGCGCGCCGCCCGGTACTTGGCGATCTCCTCGAAGAAGTCGATCTGGGCGTTGAAGAAGAAGCTCAGCCGCGGCGCGAAGTCATCGACGTCGAGCCCGCGCGCCACCGCCTGCTCGACGTACGTCAATCCATCCTTGAGCGTGAACGCGAGCTCCTGCGCCGCCGTCGAGCCCGCCTCGCGAATGTGGTAGCCGCTGATCGAGACCGGGTGCCAGCGCGGCATCTGCTCCGAGCACCACTCGATCATGTCGCCCACCAGCCGCATCGCCGGATCGACCGGGAAGCACCACTCTTTCTGGGCGATGTACTCCTTCAGGATGTCGGTCTGGATCGTCCCGCCCAGCCGCTCGGAGGCGATCCCCTGCCGCTCCGCCGCGACCACGTAGAACGCCAGCATGATCGACGCCGGCGCGTTGATCGTCATCGACACGGTCACCTCGTCCAGCGGGATCCCGCCGAACAGCGTCTCCATGTCATCAACCGTGTCGATTGCCACACCCTCGCGCCCGACCTCCCCGAACGAGCGCGGATGATCGGAGTCGTGACCCATCAACGACGGCATGTCGAACGCCGTCGAGAGCCCCGTCTGGCCATGCTCGAGCAGGTATCGGAACCGCTCGTTGGTCTCCTCCGCGGTGCCGAAGCCGGCGAACTGTCGCATTGTCCACAGCCGTCCCCGGTACATCGACGGATACACGCCGCGGGTGAACGGGAACTGGCCCGGCATCCCGATCGACGACTCGCGATCGACCGGCAGATCACGCTCGGTGTAGAGCGGCCTGACCGGCTCGGCCGACAGCGTCGTGAACGGTGAGTCGCGCTCCGGCGAGAGCCCGTACGCCGCGCGCCACTCGGCCTCGTTCGCGGGGATGTAGTCGGTGAGCGCCACTGATCACCGATTGTAAGGCCGCAAGGCCGTGCTACATCGTCTCCCCTGGACGCTGGAACACGATCTCCGGGATCACGCACGCCGGCGAGACGCGCAGCAGAAAGCGCACTGCCTCGGCCAGATCGGCGGTCGTCAGCATCTCCTCCGGCGCGATCGTGCCCTTGACGAAGTCAGCCATGTCGGTGTTGACGAACCCGGGGCAGAACGCGACCGACTTGACACCGTCGCTGTTGAGCTCCTTGTTCATCGCCTGCGTGTAGCCGATCACGGCCGCCTTGGTGGCCGAGTAGACCGACAGCCACGGCGCCGGCACCTTGCCGGCGATCGAGGCCAGGTTGATCACCAGCGCGTTGCGGTGCTCGGCGCCCGCCGCGCGCAGCAACTCGGCGCACTCGCGGTAGAACAGGACGATCGCCCGCAGGTTGACGTCGAGCTGCAGGTCGATGTACTTGGTCTGATGCTCGGCCGCGGGTGCGCCGATCCCCACGCCGGCGTTGTTGACGAGCACGTCGAGGCGGCCGAACCGTTCGCGATGGAGCCTCACGACCTCCTGAATCGCCGCCTCATCGGCCATGTTCGCCGCCAGGTGCTCGATCTCGTAGCCCTTGCCCCGTAGTTCATGGGCGGTCCGCTCCAGCGTCTCGGGCTTGCGCGCGGTGATCGTCAGGCCGAACCCTTCCTCGGCCAGCGCCTCGGCGATCGCGAGTCCGATCCCCCGCGAGGCGCCGGTGACGATTGCGGCGCGGGTCGACATCGCGGGCACTCTACCGAGCCGCTCACAACTCCCCGCGCACGACCTTGCCGAGCGCGTTGCGCGGCAGCTCCGAGACGAACTCGATCCGCTTGGGCACCTTGTACGGAGCCAGCCGGCCGGCCGCGTGGACGCGGAGCTGCTCCTCGTCGACCGGTCGCTCGGCGACGACGACCGCGGTCACCTCCTCCCCCCACCGGCGGCTCGGCCGGCCGACGACCGCGACCTCGCGCACGTCGGGGTGGGTGGCGATCGCCTCCTCGACCTCACGCGGATACACGTTGAAGCCGCCGGAGATGATCAGCTCCTTGCTGCGCCCGACCAGCCGCAGGTAGCCGTCGGCGTCGAGCTCGCCCAGGTCTCCGGTCCGGAACCAGTGGTCGTCGGTAAACGCCTCGGCATCGGCGTCGGGCCGCTCGTAGTAGCGGTCGATCACATTCGGACCGCGGACCTGCACCTCGCCGTCGGCCGCGAGGCGCATCGACACGCCCGGCAGCGGGAAGCCGACCGTGCCGGGCTTGCGCGGGCCGTCGTACGGATTCGACGTCAGCATCACGGTCTCGGTCATCCCGTAGCGCTCGAGCGGCACCTGTCCCGCCTGCTGCGCGATCTCGTCCGACAGCTCGGCCGGCAGCGGCGCCGAACCTGAGACCAGCAGCCGCAAGCCGCTGAGGGCGTCCGCGCGACCGGCCTCGGCCAGTCGCCGATACATCGCGGGCACGCCGAAGAACAGGCTGACCCCGCCCTCGGCGCACGACGCGACCACGTCCCCGACCTCGAACCTGGGCCGTAGCGCCACCGACGCGCCGGCGCAGAGACTGCCGAACACCCCCGCGCCGAGGCCGTGGACGTGGAACAGCGGCAGCGACAGCAGCAGCCGGTCGTCGGGCTGCCACCGCCACGCCAGGTTCAGGGCGCTGGCGCTCGAGAGTAGGTTGCCGTGCGTCAGCGGCACGCCCTTGGGCTTGCCGGTCGTCCCCGAGGTGTAGATCAGCAGCGCGGGATCGTCGCTGCCGGCGCCGTCGATCCCGGCCGCCAACGCCGAGCGCATCGGCAGCTCGGCGACCGCCAGCAGCTCGACCGACCCGGTCGCGGCCGAGCTGATCCATCGGCCCCGCTCGGGGTCATCGACTGCGGCGCCGGCGGGGCGGGCGTCGCTCACGATCCGCCGCACCTCGGTCTCGGTGTAGCCCTCGTTGACCGGCACCACGACCAGCCCGGCGCGCAGAGCCGCAAGTATCGCGATCACGAGCGCGGCGGAGGTCGGCGCGCAGATGACGAACCGATCGCCCGGCTCGAGCCCCCGGCCGAGCAGGCCGAGCGCGGCGCCCCGGCTGCGTTCCTCGAGCTCGTCGCTGCCGATCCACGCACCGTCCACGTCCCGCAGCTGCGGCCACTCGGAACGCTCGCGCCAGCGGCGGATCCACCGGCCGGGCAGGCTGCGGTCCGCGAGCAGGTCGACCTCCTCGAGGGCGACCCCGGGCGGGAGGTGCGCCGTCCACGCCGCGTTGTCAGCCGCACGGGCCATCATCACAGTTTGCCGCCGGAGGGCGCCTTAAGATCGGACGCCGCGACCATCATGGGTTCGCATGGAGATCTGGGACGCCACACCCAAGGACATGCCCAGCGTCCACCTCGTGGACCTGGTCTACGAGTTGCTCGATGCCCACCAGGACACGATGCAGCTGGCGCAGGATGGGGCCGGAGCGTTTGGATGGGAGGTGCATCTCGATTACCTGCGCCGCCTTCAGCGCGTCGGACGCGAAGCCCTCGCCCGCACCCTCACCACCGACCAGCCCGCCGGCCGCTTCACCACCGACCAGCCCGCCGGCCGCCTCACCACCGACCAACCCGCCGGCCAGCTCACCGCCGGCGCGCCGAACGCTCCAGCGCCGGGTTCTGCCAGCCCCCGTCGCTGGGATTGAAATTGACCCCGGGCGGGACGATCTCGTCGATCCGATCGAGCACCTCGTCCGACAGCTCCACGGCGACCGCGGTTAGCTGCGATTCCAGATGCTCCATCGTCCGCGGCCCGATGATCGCCGCGGTCACCGCTGGGTGACGGATCACGAACGCGAGCGCCATCTCGATCAGCGTGATCCCCGCCTGCTCGGCGAGCCGCGCGAGCGCATCGGCCGCCTCGAGCTTGCGCTGATTGCCCGAAAGCGACATGTCATAGCGGGCTGGGATCCGGTCGGCTCGGTGCGAGCGCGGCAGCTCAGACCCGAGCCGGTAGCGGCCGCTCAGCCAACCGCCGGCGAGCGGGCTCCAGGGAATCACTCCCATCCCGTAGCGTCGCGCGGTCGGCAGCACATCCGCCTCGACCCCGCGGACGAGGATCGAGTACGGCGGTTGCTCGCAGACGAACCGCTCCCGGCCGCGTCGCTGGGCGACCCACTGCGCGTCGACGATCCGGCTCGCAGGGAACGTCGAGGAGCCGATATAGCGCACCTTGCCGGCGCGGACCAGGTCGGTCAGCGCCCCGAGCGTGTCGTCGATGTCGGTGTCGTCCTCGGGCCGGTGGATCTGGTACAGGTCGATCCAGTCGGTCTGCAGACGCCTGAGGCTGTTCTCCACCTCCCTGACGATCCACCGGCGCGAGTTGCCGAACTCGTTCGGGTCATCGCCCATCGTGCCGTGCACCTTGGTCGCGAGGATCACGTTGTCGCGCCGCCCGCCGGCGAGCGCCTTGCCGACGATCTCCTCGGATCCGCCGCGCGAATACACGTCGGCGGTGTCGATGAAGTTGATCCCCGCGTCGAGCGCGCGGTGGATGATCCTGATGCTCTCCTCCTGGTCGGTGTTCCCCCAGCCGCCGAACATCATCGCGCCGAGACAGAGGGGGCTGACTTTGACTCCGGTCCTGCCGAGCGTGCGTAGGTTCATAGCTCGAACCGTACCCACGACGACCGAGCTGCCCGTACAGTGGGTCGATGGTCCGTGTCAGTGCTCTGACCGTGCTGCTGGCGCTGGCGTTCGGCGGCCGCTGCGGGTCATCGTCCGTCGGCCGTCAGGCGCCCGTGCGCCTGACGGGCACGGTCGAGCGTGTCTGCTCCGGACCCCTGCGTCCGGGGGTTGTGGCGCGGTGCGCGAACTCGGCCGTCCTGCAGCGCGCAGGCGCGCGGCTCACCGTCCACGGCAGGTTCTCGGTCCTGCTGTCCCCAGGCAGCTACGTGGTAACGATCGACGGCTGCCGCGCCACGCAAACGCTGCGCGTCTCCGAGCCGATGACGGTCCGCCTGAGCCCGATGTGCGCGTACCCCACGTGAGCGCTGCGAGGTGTTTGTGCACGTATGTTCAGAAGGCGTTGAATTGCTGGCCTTGGACGAGTGAGACGACCCTCGAGTCCGGCCGGCCGGCGCGTATAGACTCGCCGTCGTGCCCAGCGACGCCGCGGTCAGTGGTCCTGCAGCCTCTCGCTTGAGACTTCCGGTGGCCCACTGGCGGACGTGGCTGCCGGTGTGGTCCAAGCCCGCGGCGATGCGCGCCGTCCGCGCGACCGTCGTGATGCCGGGAATGTTCGCGTTCGCGATGGAGGTCCTCGGCAATCGCCAGGTCGCCACGTTCTGCGCGTTCGGCGGGTTTGCGACCCTGGTGCTGGCGTCGTTCGGGGGTAGCCGGCGCGACAAGCTCGTTGCACACATCCTGCTCGCGCTCGCGGGCAGTGTCCTGCTGACGATCGGGACCGCGGTCAACGGCTCCACGGCGGTGGCCGCGATCGTGACCCTGCCGGTCGTGTTCCTCGTGTTCTTCGCCGGCGTGGCCGGTCCCAACGCCGCCTCCGGGGCCACCGCGGCGCTGCTTGCATACGTGCTGCCGGCGGCCTCACCGGGAACGATCTCGATGGTCCCCGATCGCCTCGCCGGCTGGTGGCTGGTGTCGGTCGCCGGCACCGCCGCGGTGCTGTTGTTCTCGCCCCCCGCGCCCGGCGACAGGCTGCGCGCGAGCGCCGCGAAGTTCGCGGGCGTGCTCGCCGACAAGCTCGATGCGGCCCTCGCGGGCGCCGACCCCCACGCGAGCATCGCCGCGGGCATCGCCGCCAAGCACGAGTTGCTGGACGCGTTCACCGGCACGCCGTACCGGCCGACCGGACTCGCGACCCGGGACCAGGCGCTCGCGAACATCGTGCAGCTGCTGGAGTGGTGTGGCCAGCTGATCATCGACGGCCTCCACGAGCACCAGCACTTGAGCCGCGCCGCGCCCGCCGACCGGGAGCTGCTCGCGGCCGCCGCGACAGCGCTGCGCGACGACGGATCCTTGCTGCTCGGTGGTGACACCGAGCCGGATCTCGAGGAGCTCGAGCGCCTCCGCGCCGCGAGCTCGGCACATCTCGGCAAGCTGACGGCCGATGACCCGGCGTTTCGATCGCAAGTCGAGCTGTCGTTCCATGCCCACGCGATCGCGCTCGCGGTCCGCTCACTGTCCGCCGACACGCTCGTGGCGTGCGGGCGCGCCGACCTCGAGACGATCGCGATGCAGCGCCGGTCGTGGTACGGCGGCGGGGCGGCGATCGAACCGCGGGGCCGCCGCCTGTCCGGCTTTGCCGGGGCCGCGAACGTGGTCCTGCGGCACACGAGCGTCCGCTCGGTGTGGTTCGTCAACAGCGCCCGGGCGGCGCTGGCGATCGCCGCGGCCGTCGCCGTCGCCGATCTGACCGGCGTCCAGCACGCGTTCTGGGTCGTGCTCGGAACCCTCTCGGTGCTGCGCACCAACGCTGCCGGGACCGGCGCCACCGCACTGCGGGCGGTCGGCGGCACCGGGCTCGGGTTCGTGATCGGGGCGCCGCTGCTGCTCGCGATCGGGACCAGCACCACGGCCCTGTGGATCGCGCTCCCGATCGCGGTCAGCGTTGCCGCCTACGCCCCAGGGGCGGCGCCATTCGCGGTCGGGCAGGCGGCGTTCACGATCGTGATCGCGGTCCTGTTCAACCTGATCGTCCCGGTCGGCTGGCGGGTCGGGGTGATACGGGTCGAGGACGTCGCGATCGGCTGCGGGGTCAGCATCGCCGTCGGCATCCTGTTCTGGCCTCACGGCGTCTCGACGGTCGTCGGCGACGATCTCGCCGACGTGTTCGGCCGCGGGTCCTCGTACCTGCTCCAGGGGGTCGACTGGGCGGTCGGGCTGCGCCCGTCCAAGCCCGACGGCGGCGGGCCGACGACGACCGCCGCCCTGCGCCTCGACGACGCGATCCGCGGCTATCTCTCCGAGCAGGGCAGCAAGCGCGTACGCAAGGTCGACCTGTGGCGGCTGATCGGCGGCTCGCTGCGGTTACGGCTCACCGCTCACGCGCTCGCCGGCCTGCCCGAAGGCGTCGCCGGCCCGCCCGAGGACGAGTCGGCCTTCTCCGATTGGACCGAGCGCCTCGGCGCCTGGTTCGACCGGCTCGTGGTCCATCTCGGCCGCGCGCCGCTACGTGGGGCCAGAGCTCCTGACGACGGCTCGGACTGGCCCGAGCTCCCAAGCAGCACCGCCCCCGGCCTCGACTACGTGACCCGCCCCGACCACGCCTGCTACGCGATCTGGGTGCAGGAGCTGCTCGGCCATCTGAGCGACCACCTGGCCGACCTGCTCGCCCCCGCCGAGCACGTCGCCGCCGTCCGGGCACGGCCGTGGTGGCGCTAGTCCACGACTAGCCGACGGGCCCCACGACCTAGCAGGCCCCGGCCAGCCGCCTCAGAAGACGATCGTGCGCCCCTCGTGCACGAGCACGCGATCATCGAGATGGCTGCGCAGAGCCCGCGCCAGCACCACCCGCTCGAGGTCGCGGCCGACCCGCACGAGATCCTCGACCGTGTACCCGTGCCCGACCCGCTGGACGTCCTGGTCGACGATCGGCCCGGCGTCGAGCTCTTCGGTCACGTAGTGGGCGGTGGCGCCGATCAGCTTCACGCCGCGTTCGTACGCGCGCCCGTAAGGGTCGGCGCCGGCGAACGCCGGCAGGAACGAGTGGTGGATGTTGAGCACCGGGCAGCCGATCCGCTCGAGGAACTCGCCGCTGAGGATCTGCATGTAGCGGGCGAGTACGATCAGCTCGACCTGGCCCGAGAGCAGCTCGAGCTGAGCGGCCTCCACTTCCGGCTTGGTCTCGCGCGTGACCGGCATGTAGTAATAGCTGACGCCCAGCGCCTCGACCTCGTCCCGCAGCAGCTCGTGGTTGGAGATCACGCAGGTCACGTCGACATCGAGCTCGCCACGCCGGTGGCGCCAGAGCAGATCGAGTAGGCAGTGGTCCTCGCGCGAGGCCATCAGTGCCGCGCGCTTGCGATGGTGGGCGTAGGCGATCCGCCAGTCCATCGAGAACCGCTCCGCAAGCCCGGAGAAATCGGCCTCGAACGTGCCGCGGTCATGCTCGAGTGACGGTAACCAGAACGCCACTCGCATGAAGAACGTCCCGTGCTCGGGGTGGGTCGAGTACTGATCGGAGGAGACGATGTTGGCGCCGCGCTCGAACAGGAAGCTCGACACCGCGGCGACGATCCCGGGTCCGTCCGGGCATGAGATCAGCAGCCGGGCCGTGTGGTCAGCGCCGCGGGCGGTGTTGGCGGACGCGTACGCCATCGTTAGTGGCTGACGGCGGCCGCGGCGAGCTCTGACACCAGCTTGTCCTCGTAGAAGCGCTCGAGCGCGAACGGCTCGATCAGCTCCGGCGGCCGCCCGTCGCGGACCAGCTCCGCGAGCGTCCGGCCGACGATTGGCGCGGCCTTGAACCCGTACGTCCCCCAGCCGGCGCTGACGTGGAAGTTCTCGACCTCGGTCTTGCCGAGGATCGGGCTGTAGTCGGGCGACAGGTCGCACAGCCCCGCCCAGCTGCGCAGCAGCCGGGCGTGCTCGAGCTGCGGGAACAGCTCGAGCGTGTGCCGCGTGAGGTCCTGGAGGAAGTTCAGCGTTCCCTGCATCCGGTACGTGGTCCAGGGCTCGATCTCCGATCCCATCACGAACTCACCCCGATCCGATTGCGAGATGTAGACGTGCATCTGCGAGGAGACGATCACCACATCGAGCAGCGGCTTGACGGCCTCGGTCACGCACGCCTGGAGGATATGGGTCGTGATCGGGAGCTCGACCCCCGCCATCTGGCACACCAGCGTGCTCCAGCCGGCGGTGGCGCTGATCACCTGCCCGGCCCGTACGGTCCCCCGGTTGGTGCGGACCGCGTCGATCCGGCCGCCTGCGCGCTCGAACCCCTCGACCCTCGTGTACGGGTGGATCTCGACGCCGGCGCGATCGGCGCCGCGGGCGTAGCCCCAGACGACCGCGTCATGGCGGATGATCCCGCCGGGTGGGTGGTACAGGGCGCCCATGATCGGGTAAGTCACGTCGTCGGAGACGTTCAGCGGCGGGCACAGGCGCCCCACCTCGGCGGCGTCCACGAGCCGCGAGTCGATCCCGTTCAGGCGGTTGACCTCGGCCCGGTTGGCCATCACGAACATCGCCCGGTCCGAATGCGCGAGCGTCAAGTGCCCGCACTGCGAGAACAGCAGGTTGAAGTCGAGCTCGGCCGACAGGCGCTCGTACATGCGCACGCTCTCGTCGTAGAACCGGACCCCCTCGGGGGTCTTGTAGTTGGAGCGCAGGATCGTCGTGTTGCGTCCGGCGGCCCCGGAGCCGATGTAGTTCTGCTCCAGCACCGCGACGTTGCGGATCCCGAGCTGCCCCAGGTAGTAGGCGGTCGCGAGGCCATGGGCGCCGCCACCGACGATCACGACGTCGTAGCTGGGCTTCAGCTCGCCCCGCCGGCGCCACATCCGCCGCGGCCGGAAGATCTCACGCACGCTGGACCTCCGTGGAGACGATCGCGTCGGCTCCGACCGGTCCGCCGCCGAGGTGCTCGGCGGCATCGGCCACCACCCGCCAGAGGTACTCGCCGAGCGCCCAGCCAACCATGATCAGCAGCCGGTTCTCCTCCTCGCACAGCAGGTACCCGGGCGTGCGCGCGATCGAGCCCGGACGGAAGCCGGCGACCGGCGTCACCGCCGGACGCACGTCGATCGCGCAGAACCGCGCCAACAGCTCGCGGCATCCGGGTCCGATCAGCGCCAGCGCCGCCAGTGCGCAGGTTGCGTCGACCACGGTGATGGTCGCCTCCGGCGCCGTGCCGGCGACCGCGCCAGCGACCGCATCGCGCAACACACCAGCGTCCGCGGGCTCGGCCAGGACCACCACCCGCGCGGGCGTCACCGGGCACCACCACGCCCCGTCGGCCCCGCGGGCGGCGATTCCAGGCTCCAGCCGCGGTCCTCCGCCCGCCGCGCCGATCACCGACGCGAGCACGGCGGGCTCGGCCTGCAGCTCGAGCTTGCAGATGCTCGAGCGGTCGGCGAACGCGACCCGATCCTCCAGCCGCGCGCGCTCGGCGTCGAGCCCGTCGAAGCCGACGGCGACGCTCCACCCGTCGCGGCGCTCCAACCGGCCGCCGGCGGCACGCGCGAGGCTCTCCATCGGCGAGCGCGCGCACACCGCGTCGCTCCGGGCCACCGGGGTCAAGAACTCGAGCGGGCCGGTCACGACCGCAGCAGCGCTCCCTGGGGGTCGTAGAACGGCGCCGTCGTCACCGCGGCGCTCAGCCTGCTGTCGTCGTCGGCGATCGTGATCGTGGCGCCGTCGCTCGCCAGCGCCGCCGGCACCCACGCCATCCCGATCACGCGCCCGAGCCTGAGCGAGCGTCGCGCGCTCGTCACCTGGCCGGCGGGGGTGCCGCGCTCGTCGAGCACGACGGCGCCCTCGGTCGGCACCTGGCCGTTCGACAGCGTGAAGCCGACCAGCGCCGTCTCGGCCGGGTACTCGGCGACCCGCGCCAGCGCCCACTTGCCGATGAAGTCCTCGTCCTTGTCGAGCTTGACCGCCCACGGCATCGCGGCGCCGTACGGCGTCGACTCGGAGTCGGTGTCCTGGCCGACGATGATGTGCTGCTTCTGGAGCCGGAGGATCCGCTGCGGCTCGAGCCCGAACGGACGGATCCCTTCCGGCTTGCCCGCCTCGAGCAGCGCGTCCCACAGGTCCTGGCCGTATGCGGCCGAGAAGTGGATCTCGTACCCGAGCTCGCCGACGAACCCGATCCGCATCAGCATGCAGGCCACCCCCGCCACCTGGCCGTGCTTGGCGTCGAGGTACGTGAACGCCTCCGGCGAGCAGTCGAGATCCGTCAGGCGCTGCAGGATCGAGCGCGCGTTCGGCCCCGCGAGATTGACCGCCGACAGAGCCTGCGTGATGTCGCTCAGGTGGACGTCCATCCGCCAGTCGGCCAACCACCACGAGAACCACTGCTCGACCGCGCCGGCGCCACTCGAGGTCGTCGTCACGTAGAAGCTCTGCTCGTCGATCCGGCTGAGCGTGCCGTCGTCCAGGATCCGGCCCGCGTCGGAGGTGATCACCCCGTAGCGGACGCGGCCGGGGTTCAGCGTCGAGATCCGGTTCGGATACAGGCGGTCGAGGAACTCGCCCGCCTCCGGCCCCTGTACCAGCAGCTTGCCGAGCGTCGAGACGTCGATCAGTCCGGCCGAGGAGTGGACCGCGAGGGCCTCGCCCTCCGGGTCACCGTAGTCATACGGGCGCCGCCAGTCGCCGGCCCACCGGACCCGGGCTCCCAGCTCGCGGTGGCGGGGGTGGATCGAGGAGCGCTTGGCGGGCTCGATCGGCCGTCCGGCCAGCGCCGCCATCGGCACCGTCGACCACGGCGGCCGGGCGGTGGTGGTCCCGACCTGTTCCAGCCCCTGGCCCGTCTCCCGCGCCATCAACCGGATCGAGGTCAGCTGGCACATGCGACCCTGGCATGGCCCCATCGTCACGGTCGTGTAGCGCTTGCGACGTCGACGTTCGCCACCTTCAGCGCCAGCGCCGCACGCACGCCGCGGTCCGAGGTCGTCGCGACCACGGCCCGGGTCCCGGGCCTGACCGCGTACAGCGCCGCGAGCCGGCGGGCGCCGCCCGACAGCATCACACCCGGCAGGTCGTTGCCGGTGAACACGAGCGGTTGCTCGATCGCGCCGGTCGCGTAGATGTGATGGCGGGCGCGGATCTGGTGCAGCGTGTCCTGCTGCCAGACCGCTGCCAGACCGTCGAAGTGCCCGAGCGCCGGGGCACTGCTCAGGATCTCGACGCCCGCCTCGCGGGCCTTGGCGGCGAGCGCGCGAGCCTGTTCATGGCCGCCCTCCCACAGCAGCCGGCCGCCCGGCTCGGGGCCGTCGTCGGCCAGCACGACGTCGGCCCCGAGCTCGGCTGCGGCGAGCGCGGCCGCAAGTCCCGCGACGCCGCCGCCGACAACCAGCACGTCCGCGTGGCGGCGCCGGTACTCGGTGCGCCAGGTCCGCTCGGGCTGGGCCTTCGGCAGCCGACCGAGGCCCGCGACGTTGCGCAAGACCTTCTCGTACAGCGGCCACAGCCGGCGGGGGCGGATGAAGGTCTTGTAGTAGAAGCCGGGGGGCGTGAACGGGCCGCCGACCGCGTCCGTGACCGACATCGCGTCGTGCTCGAGGCTCGGGACCGCGTTCAGGTGCTCGACTCTGGCCCCTTCACGGACCGGCTCGGTGCAGGCGCGGATCCCGGGCGCGCCGTCGACCGCCACCAGGCAGTTGGGGCAGTGACCGGCGCAGCACATCAGCCCGCGCCGGCGGTGGTACTTGAAGCTGCGCGAGAACGTCCGCCGGCCGGCGGCGTACAGCGCCGAGCCGATCGTGTCGCCTGCCAGCGCGGTCACGGGCTTGCCGTCGAACGTGAACGTGACGAGCTTGTGGCGCTGCACGACCTCCCCCGGCTGCGGCGGAAGCCGGCTCACGAGAGCTCCCCCGGCAGCGGCGGAAGCCAGCTCACGAGAGCTCCCCCGGCAGCCCGACGCGCAGCACCTCGTTGGTGGTCGTGTCGCGGTCGGCCAGGAACCACGTCCGGCACCCCGAGCGGTGATACCACCACTCGCGCTGGACGCCGGCGACATTGCGGCGGAAGTAGTTGTAGCGATTGAGTTCGCGAAATGACGGGTCGGTCCGTGGCCGGCTCGTCACCTCCCCCCCAAACGCAAAATCCGCCACCTCGCGCACACCACAATGCGGACACTCGAGCACGAAAGACATCCGCGGAAATCCTAGACATCCATAGCGCCACACGCAATACTATTGCGCATGACGCAACGCCCTCCTGGAGCTGGTCGAGAAACGTCCGTATATAGGACGTTTCTCGACCAGCACGAGCACAAGCCGCCGGTCGCGTCGGTCGCCCGGGCGATCCGGATCCTCGAGGAGCTGCGGGACTCAGAGCAATCCCTCGGCGTCAACGAGCTCGCGCGCCGCATCGACGTCAACCCGAGCACGGCGTCCCGCCTGCTCGCGACCCTCGAACAGAGCGGGCTCGTGCAGCGAGAGCCCGACCAGGGCCCGTACCGCCTCGGCCTGGCGCTTGTGACGCTCGCCGACCGCGTGCTTTCGAGACTCGACCTCCAGGCCCTCGCACGACCGGTGCTCGTCGAGCTGATGCAGTCGACCGGGGAGACCGCCACGCTGTCGCTCCCCGGCGACCGGGAGGCGATCACGGTCGACTCCGCCCCATCGCGCTCGAGCGTCGTCTCGATGGCCCGCCTCGGCCGCCCCAGCATCGCCCACGCGACCGCGGTCGGCAAGGTGATGCTCGCGTTCGGCGACGGCCCGCTTCCCCGCGAGCGCGACCTGACGGCGCTCACCGACCGCACGATCACCGACCGCGCCGAGCTGGCGGCGGCGGTCGTCGCGGTCAGACAGCGCGGCTACGCGACCGTGTTCGGCGAGCGCGACGTCGACGTCAACGCGATCGCGGCGCCGGTGTTCGACCGCGCCGGCGCGCTCGCTGCGATCCTCGGCCTGCAGGGCCCAGCCAGCCGGCTCGAGGACCCAAGCCAGCTGCTGGATGTGCTGCTACGCGCCACCGCCACGCTGACGCGAGCGTTGGGAGGACCGGCCGGCGCGCCCGACTAGCTGCGAACGTAGTAGTCCGCGTTGATCTTCGTGAAGTGCTTCCACTCCTCGGGAAGCTGATCCTCGGCGAAGATCGCATCGACCGGGCAGGCCTCGACGCAGGCGTCGCAGTCGATGCACTCCTCCGGATCGATGAACAGCTGGTTGACGTCACCGAACCCCGGCTCGTCCTCAGTCGGATGGATGCAGTCGACCGGGCAGACCTCGACACACGAGAGGTCCTTGAGGTCGATACATGGTTCCGCGATCACATAAGTCATGTCCCGGGCATCGTACCCGGTATCCAACTCGTTCCGGCGAGCGGCACGCGGGCCATCGCCGCCGCCTCGATCGTCAGCGCCACGAGGTCCTCCGGCTCGAGGTTGTGCAGGTGGGACTTGCCACATGCGCGGGCCAGCGTCTGCGCCTCGAGCGTCAGCACCCGCAGGTAGTTGGCCAGCCGCCGGCCCCCCTCGATCGGATCCAGGCGCGCGGCGAGCTGCGATTCCTGGGTCGAGATCCCGGCCGGGTCGCGGCCCGCCTGGCAGTCGTCGTAGTAGCCCGCGGCCGAGCCGAGCGCCCGGTAGCCCTCCTCGTGCTCGGGCGCGTTGTCGCCGAGCGCAACCAGCGCCGCGACCCCGACCGAGACGGCGTCGGCGCCGAGCGCCAGCGCCTTGGCGACGTCGGCCCCGGTCCGGATGCCGCCGGAGACGATCAGCTGCACCCGCCGGTGCATCCCGAGCTCGACCAGCGACTCGACCGCCTGCGGGATCGCGGCCAGGATCGGGATCCTGACGTGCTCGATGAACACCTCCTGGGTGGCGGCGGTGCCGCCCTGCATGCCGTCGAGGACGATCGCGTCGGCGCCGGCCTTGACCGCCAGCGCGACGTCGTCGTAGGTGCGGCTGGCGCCGATCTTGACGTAGATCGGGATCCGCCAGTCGGTGATCTCGCGCAGTTCCTCGATCTTGATCTCGAGGTCGTCCGGGCCGGTCCAGTCCGGATGCCGGCAGGCGCTGCGCTGATCGATCCCGACCGGGAGGTCGCGCATCTCCGCGACCCGGTCGGAGATTTTGTGGCCGAGCAGCATGCCGCCGCCGCCCGGCTTGGCACCCTGGCCGATCACCACCTCGATCGCGTCGGCGCGGCGAAGATCATCCGGGTTCATTCCGTACCTCGACGGCAGCAGCTGGTAGATCAGCGTGCGTGAGTGCTCGCGCTCCTCGGGTGTCATCCCGCCATCGCCGGTGGTCGTCGAGGTCCCGACCTCGGTCGCGCCGCGCCCGAGCGCCTCCTTGGCCGGCCCGCTCAGCGCCCCAACGCTCATCCCCGCAATCGTGATCGGGATCTGTAGGTGGATCGGTTCGCGCGCGAACCTGGTTCCGATCGTCACGTCGGTGTCGCAGCGCTCGCGGTAACCCTCGAGCGGATAGCGGGAGACCGAAGCCCCCAGGAACAGCAGATCGTCGAAGTCCGGCACGCGCCGCTTGGCGCCGAATCCCTTGATCGAGTACAGTCCCTCGCGGGCGGCGCGCTGAATCTCCGCGATCGTGTTTCGGTCGAACGTGGCCGACTCGCGCAGACCCGGGCGCCAGCTGTCGCCGACCGCGGCCATTGCTAGTAGCTCCCCAGGTTGTCAACGTGGAAGTTGTACAGCTGCCGGGCCGAGCCGTAGTGGTGGAAGCGTCCGGATCGACGTCCTCGAAGCCGGCCGCGTCCAGCAGTTCGCGCAGCTGCGAACGGTGCTCGGAGCGCATCTCCTTCTCGACGCAGTCCCCCCCGAGGCCGGCGACCGAGCGGCGCACGTACAGCCGCGCCTCGTACAGCGAATCGCCGAGCGCGTCGCCGGCGTCGCCACACACCACCAGGCATCCCTTCTGCGCCATGAACGCACTCAGATGGCCGACCGATCCGCGCACGACGATGTCCGCCCCTTCAGCGAGATCCCACACCGCGCCGACGCGTCGCCGTGGACCACGAGCAGCCCGCCGCGGGCGGTGGCGCCGGCCGACTGCGACGCGCTGCCCTCGACGATCACCGTCCCGGACATCATGTTCTCCGCGACTCCGACGCCGCAGTTCCCGCGCACGCGGACGGTCGCGTGCTGGTTCATCCCGGCGCAGTAGTAGCCGACATGACCGTCGATCTCGACGTCCGTGCCGAGCCGCTCGAAGTAGGCGTCGATCCCGGCCTCCTGGCCGGGCTCGGGGGTCGCGTAGGCGAGCGCGTGTCCTGATCGGACGCGAGCGTGAATTCCCGCCGCGCGGCGCTGCCGAGGTCCAGCCACGCCCACGGGACCGGCGCCGGCGCGGTCCGCCAGATCGAGAAGTCGATCAGCTTCGCGACCACCGCATCGTGCTGCAGGCTCAGCACGCGTCCGATGTCGCGCGGCGGGACCCCCACGCGGACGAGTAGCCGGAACATCTTCGGCAGGCTCTGCACCGAGCGCACCAAGCCGTCCTCGTCGGCGGCGCCGTGTGCCCGGCGCGAGTCAACCGCTTGCGCATCGAGCGCGCGACGTATGCCGCGCCGGCCGGCGTGCCGAGCACGCGGCGCCCGGTCGCCGCGTCGTCTGGCCGGCGGCGTAGCGCTGCAGCTGTGCCTCTGACGCAAGCGCGCGCAGCTCGTCCACACCGATTCCGTCGAACGGCGGGTGCTTGGCTAGGAATGTGTCCAAGTGCTCCATGTCACGCTGGTGGAGCGCGTTCGTGATCGGCCTGGCGGGGACGATCCTCATAACCGGCATCGCGCCGACGATGGTCACGTCGCTGGGTGCGGCGGCGATCCCGATCACCTTCCTCGCCACCGTCAGCGGTTGGCTGTTGTGCATGTTCCTGGCCGAGCTCGCCGCGATGATGCCCGACCGCTCCGGAGGCTCCCACGCGTACGTCGCGTTCAAGGACCGATGGGCCAAGTTCGCCGGCCACCTCAACGGGATCACCGCCTGGGGCTACTGGCTGGGATGGTTCCCGGTCGCGCCGCTGAACATGATCCTCGCCTCGTTCTATCTCGCCGACCTGTTCAAGCTCAACACCACCAGCGGGATCTCGCTGCTCGGCACGAACATCGCCTGGTGGACGATCGGGATCGCGGCCCTGGGGATCGTGCTGCTGTTCATCCCCTCCTACCGGGGCCTGCGGTTCGGGACGGTGTTCGCGACCACGCTCGCGATGCTGTCGATGATCCCGCTGACGTTCCTGGCGATCTCGTGGATCTTCAACCCCTCGGTCGTCGACTTCTCGCAGCTGTCCCACTTCCGCCACACGAACGGCAGCGGCTTCTTCTCGCCGATCTACGGCCATGGGTGGCTGACGATCTCGATCGCGTTCAACGTCTGGGGCGGCCCCGTGTACGCGTCCTGTACGTGCTCACAGGCGGGCAAGTCGACGCTCCCGTACTACTTCATCGGGATCGCGACACTGCTGTCCTACCTGCCGCTGTACTGGTATCGCAAGTACGTGGAGGACAAACGCGCCGCACCCCCGTCCGCCGAGCACACAAGTGCGTTGGCGGCCACAGGTAGCAGCCCTTGAGCGCCGCCGGAGGCTCCGTGCGCGAGCATGATCCTCTCGAAACCGGCCCCTTCGAGCGGATCATGCTCGCCTCTGAGGGACGACCGATCTCCGAAGCGGCGCTCTGCCGTGTCGTCGAGCTGGCCTCCCGCCGGCAGGCGAGCGTGCACGTGCTGTCGATCGCCCGCGTCCACGGCGTCGCGTTCGGGCTCCCCAACCCCGGCCCGATGCCGACCAAGCGCGAGTGGGACGAGCAGCGCGCGATGGTGCGCAAGGCCGTCTCCCGCCTGCGCCGCAAGGGCCTGGATGCCGATGGTCACGTGGTCGGCACCCGCAACGCCACCAAGCGGATCGTCCAGGAGGCGAAGATCGAGGGCTGCGAGGCGATCGTGATGGCCGCCGACCCCGACCGCGGCCGGATCGTCGGCGACTTCGTCTGGTCCCAGGAGCCCCAGCGCGTGCGCCGCAAGGCGGCCGTGCCGGTGTTCCTGGTCGTCGAGCAGGACTGACTCAGGACACCGCCCGCCGCGCCCCCGCGCCCGGCTCCAGATGCTCGACGTGCCCGACCGCCTGGTCGATCAGCCACGCCACGTGATGGTCGTACAGCGAGTACACGACCCGGCGTCCCCGACGTTCGCCACTCACCAGACCGATCTCACGCAGCAGCCGCAACTGGTGCGAGACAGCCGACTGCGACATCCCGACCGCGGCCACCAGTTCCGACACCGACTGTGAGCGCTCCCGCAGCCGGGCCAGGATCAACACCCGGCTCGGCGTCGACAGCGCCTGCATCGTCTCCGCGACCCGTTCGGCCACGCCCCAGTCGACGCCGCCGCCGTGCGTATGACTCGTTAACATGAGCACGCGTTCATTGAATGACCGCTCATATGATGACATCCACGGGAGCCCGATGAGCGGCGCCACTCCGGCCCTGATCCTCGCGGCCGCCGGCGTCGGCTTCGGCCACGCGATCCTGCCCGACCACTGGGTGCCGCTCGCGGTCGTCGGTCGCACGCGCCGCTACCCGCTGTCTCGCGTCGCCCGGCTGTCCGGGCTCGCCGGCGTCGCCCACGTGCTCGTGTCGGTGGTGCTGGGCGCGGTGATCGTGCTGGTCGGCCTGCAGCTGCGGTCGACCGTCCAGAGCGCCCAGGACACGATCGTCGGCGCACTGCTGATCGCCACCGGTCTGGCGTTCGTGATCGTGGAACTGAGCGGGCGCGGCCACGCGCACACGCACACGCACGATCACGGTCACGGCCACGCGCGCGAGCACGACGACCACGACGATCACGCGCCTCACCGCGACCGCCGCATCACGCGCCTCACCCCGACCTCGATCACGCGCCCCACCCCGACCTCGATCACGCCGACGGCCGCCTGCGGGGGCTGGCGGCGATCATGGTCCCGTTCGGCGCCGCCGCCTCCCCCGATCTCACGATCCTGCCGGTGTTCCTCGCCGCCACCGCCGCCGGCGCCGCCACCGCGATCGGCTCCGTGATCGCCTTCGCCGCGGTGACGATCGGGACGATCGTCGGCCTGACACTGGCGGCGACGTTCGGCGGCTACAGGGTCCGCGGCCAGTGGCTCGAGCGCTGGGGCAACACGATCACGGCGGTGACCCTGCTCGTGATCGGAGCGCTCGTGCTCGCCGGCGTGCTGTAAGGCGCCGGCTGGGGTGCTGCCCCGCCTCAACCGCCGCCACTCCGCCCCGGCCTCCCATGCAACCGCGCCAGCTTGATCGCCAGCTCCAGCGACAGCAGATCGTCCTCGTCCAACCGCAGCCCCGTGAGCTCCTCGATCCGGGCCAGCCGCTGGCGCAGCGTGTTCGGATGGATGAACAGCGCCCGGGCGCTCTCGATCACGCTGCGCCGCTCAGCCAGATAGCGCTCGAGTGTGTCAAGCAGCGCGGTGCGGCGCTTGTTGTCGTACGCGATCAGGCCGTCGACGGCGGCGCGCATCCGATCCTGGGGCGCGTTCTCGGCCGCGATGTGCACGAGGTAGCGGTAGGCGCCGAGCTCCGAGTAGGCGATCGCGCCCCCCTTGCCGGACCGGCCTCGATTGCCGCCCGTGGCGCCGCCTCCGCGAGTCCGCGCCCGACCACCCCGGCGCAGGCGCGCCACTCCCCCGAGGCCTGCTCGCGACCGCCGGCGGGCTCGGCGCAGACCATCAGGTACGGCTCGGTCAGCTCGCACCGGACCTCCGCGGCCTTGGCGGCCGCGAACGCCGTCACACCCGCCGCGAGCGCCTCGAACAGATCCTTGACGATGTTGGCGTTGGTCAGTCCCTCGATCAGCTCCGCGCGCTTGATCGCGACCGCCGCGAGCTCGAGCGCTACCTGCAGCTGTTCTAACAAATGGCTTGTCCGGGGGCGCGCATGCGCGCCCCCGCCGACCGGCGCATGCGCCGGTCGGGCCGGCGGCGCATGCGCCGCCGGCTACGGCACTGTGACTCCCTGCAGCTCGACCCCTCCGAGCGTCGGATTGAGCTCGGTGTCCTGGGAGACGCCGCTCGGCGTGATCGTGTCCATCACCTTCGGCACCTTGGTCGGATCGAACGAGCAGATCGGGCTGGTGCCGCCGGGCGCGCAGACGCCGAACGTGAACTGCCCCGGCGTCGCGGTGAACGCCCGCAGGTTGTCGGCGCCGAAGCCGTCCTGGCCGGTCAGCGCGACCGTGAACACCCAGCCCGACTTGATCGTGCCGAACTGCGCCGCCGGCAGGACGAGCGTCGCGGTGCCGCTCGTCTGATCGGCGACCAGCTGCCCAGATCCCAGCGACGTGCCGGACGCGTTCACCCACTGCACGGGCGCAAAGCCCTGCGCCTCGACCCGTTCGCTCCATCCGTCCGGCGGCGCGATCGAGTAGTTGTACGCCGAGCCCGGCGCCGCGGTTGAGAACGTGCTCTGCGACGGGTCGCGCACGTACACGTCGAGCATCTGGGCGCCGAACGAGGACCCGAACGTCGGCGCGAGGTTGCGGATCTGGACCTGGATGTAGACGTTGGTGGCCGTCTGGCTGACCTTCATCCCGAGCAGGTCGAACGCACCCGCCGCGAAGCTCGAGTCGGTCGGGTACTGGTAGGTCCCCGGGCCGCTGTCATCGCCCGACGGGTCGCTCGCGCTCAGCACGGTCGTGCCGGGGAGCGTGACGTTCACGACCGTCAGCTGGCTGTAAGCGCTGCTGCGATCCTTGTTCGCCGCGACGGTGATCGTGGTCGAGCCGAACGACGCCGTCAGCTGGAGCGTGAACGCGCCGGTGGTGGGATCCGCGGTCGTGGATGTGATCGTGGCCGACCCGGCGATCGCCGAGTAACCCTCGGCGTCGACGCGCGCGCCGGGCGCCGTGGTGCCGGTGACGGTCACCGTCCCCGAGCCGACGCTCGCGCCGTTGGCCGGCGAGGTGATCGTCAGCGGCAGCGTGACCCGGCATCCCGTGCGTGACGTAGCGGTCGGTGACGATCCTCGGCGTCTCGAGGTTACGGCCGGCGCTCAGGTCGAGCGCGAGGCGCGCGTACTGCGCCTGCGCCCAGGTCAGCGGGCTGGCGGACCCGGCCGGCTCGCCGGGCGTGAACCCGATCGACGCCGTCGCCGGGTCGGTTCCGAACGGCGACGGCGCCAGCGCCTGATCCTCCCAGACCTGCTCGGGCTCGAGCCCCTGCCCCGAGGTCATCTCGCGCATCGCGCTCAGCAGCGTCAACGCTCCCGACGGATCACCGCTGGCGAGGTCGTACTCGCCGCGCTCGCCGGACAGGACCGGCCACAGGTGGCCGGTGCCGGTGTCGGTCGGCGGCCACGGGGCGCCGGTCGGCTTGCAGCTCGAGCCGCTCGGCTGGTAGCAGTCGCCATAGCCGTCGACCGATTCCGTCGGCGTGGTCCCGTAGCGGTAGAAGCCGGGGCCGTTCGGGGTCTGGCGCTCGATCGTGTCATCGACGACCGTCAACGATGACTGGACGGTCGGGTCGCTGGCCGGCAGCACGCCGAGCCGCACCAGCTCGAGGAAGCCGGCGTCGATCAGCGAGCGCTGGTCGACGGTCTCGCTCCCGTTGCCGAGGTTGACCGTATCGCCCGAGTTCGGATCGGCCGCCTTGGCGATCCGGATGAAGTACGCCGGCACCGACGAGCTGATGAACGGGCCGTTGGTGGTCACGGTCCACGCGTTGATGTTGCGGGCGAAGTCATCGGCGGTCGCCTGGTAGAGCCGGGCGTGGGCCGGGTCGTGGTTGACGAGCGCGATCCGCGCCGCCGCCGTCAGCCCCGCGATCTCGGCCGCGATCGTCGACGGCGAGTAGCCGCTCTGCTCCTCCCAGCGCTCCGAGCCGTCGGACGGGCCGTGCGCGACGATGAAGTCGGCAGCCGGGATCACGTGGTTGCGGTACAGGCTCGCGTCGCCGGCGAGCCCCGACTGCCAGTCCATCAGGATCGGATACGAGCACTCGTCGAGCTGTAGCCCGCCGGTGTCGGGGGCCGCCTTGCCGTTCTCGAGCGAGTTGCGCGGCATCGAGCCGTCGGGCTGCTGCTGGCGCTCGAACAGGAACAAGGTGGCGGCCTGCGCGGTCTGAACGTCGCCCGCGACCAGCAGCCCCGTGAACGCCTCGTACAGATCGCGCGCGAACACCTCCCGGTAGGAGCCGAAGTAGGTCGGCTCCCCGTTGGTGAGGTTGCCGGCCGGCACCGACTGGCCCCACGGCGAGGCGAGCCCGGCCGCGATCGCGCCGGGGAAGGTCTTGTCCTCGCTCGCCTTGACCACGTTGACGGACTCGTAGTACTCGCGCACGGCCGCCCGGCCGAGGGCCGGCGAGGGCCGGCGCAGGCCCGCGTCGTAGCGGTACCAGCCGCGCTCGTAGCGGTCCCAGACGGGGCCGAACCGCTGCGCGTCCGCGGCGGCGGCCACCCACAGCGCCTGGGCCTGGGTGGTGCCGAAGCCGAGCGCGAGCGTCGCGCTGCGGCGGCGACCCAGCCCCAGCTCCGCGGTCAGCGTGACGTGGCCGTCCGGCGCCGAGCTGTAGGAGGTCAGCTGGTGTGAGCTGTCGAGCATCGTCAGGCCGTCGCTGGCGCTGCCGGCGTAGCCGACGCTCGCGCTCGTGAACCCGCTCGACGCGCGCAGTGCCTCGTACGTCGGGACCGCGTAGTCGCGGTTGACGGCGTTGGTGGTGGTGTTCGTGTTGAACGCGACCGGGACCGTCTGGCCGCGGTCGGTGGCGATCACGGCGCTGTTGCCGCCGGCGTTCTGCGAGCCGCCGCCGCCGGTGCCACCGGCGAGCGGGTCGAGGCGCACGTACAGCTTGTCGGCCGGCGGGCCCTGGAAGCGGACGCTCATCAGCACCGCGTTGCGCGATGGATCGGTGATGTAGGTGGTCGTGATCCGGTAGCCGTGAGTCTTGCTCTGCGCGACGATCGTGCACGACATCCCGGTCGGGTCGGGCACGACGCTGTAGGTCATGTCCCTGGTCTGGAGGTCGGTGAAGGTGGTCCCGTCGGTGACCAGATACTGGAGCGTGCTGACGTTGGTCGCGTCGACGGTCGGCCAGTAGGTGTCCGAGAGGGCGCCGTCGGCGACCGTGAACCAGACCTTGGAGGTCGTGTTGCGCGCCGTCCCGACGCAGTCCTTGCGGGCCAGGTCGAAGTAGCTCTCGGAGCCCGGCGAGCCGGGCGCGGTGGCGGCGAGCGCAGACGACGCGCCGGCGATTGCCAGGACGATAAGCGCGCAGGCGGCCGCGAACGCGCCAAACACGGAACCCTTCATCTCTTCCTCCCACCTCTGAACGGGTGCGGAAGCTTAAGGAGCGCCGGGCGGTCTCGTCAAGACCAGCGGTCACATCGAGACGGTTTCATCCGTCAGTCATGTGGCAACGAAGGAAGGTGACCGATGAACGAAGCCGATTTGCTGGCCGAGCAGTTCGAGCACTACCGCACCCACCTGCGGGCCGTCGCCTACCGGATGCTCGGGTCGCTGAGCGAGGCCGACGATGCGATCCAGGAAGCCTGGATCCGGCTCAGCCACGCCGACACCACCGAGGTCGAGAACCTCGGCGGGTGGCTGACCACGGTCGTCGCGCGCGTGTGCCTGGACATGCTGCGCTCGCGCAGATCGCGGCGCGAGGAGCCGCTCGGCGTGCACGTCCCGGAGCCGATCGTCAGCTCCGCGGACGGGGTCGATCCCGAGCAGCAGGCGCTGCTCGCCGACGCGGTCGGGCTGGCGCTGCTGGTCGTGCTCGAGACGCTCGCTCCGGCCGAGCGGCTTGCGTTCGTGCTGCATGACATGTTCGCGGTGCCGTTCGAGGAGATCGCGCCAATCGTGGGTCGCTCGCCGACCGCTGCGCGCCAGCTCGCGAGCCGCGCGCGCCGGCGCGTGCAGACGGCGGACACGACCCCGGACGTGGACCTGAGCCGCCAGCGAGAGATCGTCGACGCGTTCCTCGCCGCCGCTCGCGGCGGCGATTTCGAGGGACTGCTGGCGGTGCTCGACCCCGACGTCGTGCTGCGGGCCGACGCCGGCGCGCTGCCCGCACCCGCGTCGAGGCTGGTCCATGGCGCTCGGGCGGTGGCGAAGGGAGCGATCGGCTTCCGGCGGGTCGCGGCAACCGCGCAACCGGCGCTCGTCAACGGCACCGCGGGCCTGGTCGCGTGGCTCGACGAACGGCCGTTCTCGGTGATGGCGTTCACGATCAGAGGCGGCAAGATCGTCGAGATCGACGTGCTCGCGGATCCCGAGCGGCTGCGCGCCCTCGACCTCGCGATGCTGAACGACTAAAGGCGCCGGCAGCGGCGGTCACGTTCGCACGCCCGGGTCCGTCATCGAAGCAGACATCGAACACCGGAGGTCTCGGAGATGACGACCACAACCCCTGAACAATCAATCCTCGCGACGCGCCGCGGCAAGCTGATCCTGGCGCTGCTGTGCTCGGTCGCGTTTCTCGATTTCGTCGACGCCCCGATCGTCAACATCGCGCTTCCCTCGATCCGTCAGGCATTGCATTTCTCGGTCCAGAGCCTGCTTTGGGTGCCGAGCGCCTACCTGCTCACCTACGGCGGCTTCATGCTGCTCGGCGGCCGCGCCGCCGACCTGCTCGGCCGGCGCCGGATCCTCGTCGCCGGGACCGTGCTGCTCGGCGTCTCGTCGCTGATCGGCGGGCTCGCGCAGAGCTCGGCCGTGCTGATCGGCGCGCGCCTGTCCCAGGGTCTCGGCGCCGCGATGATGCTCCCCGCCGCGCTCTCGATCCTGACCACGACGTTCAAGGAGGGCAGGGACCGCAACACCGCGCTCGGGGTCTGGGGTGGCGTCGGCGGGCTCGCGTCGGCCGCCGGCGTGCTGCTCGGCGGGCTGCTCACGCAGGGACCCGGGTGGCGCTGGGTGATGTTCGTCAACCCGCTCGCATGCGTGCTCGTGCTCGGCGCGATCTTCCGGCTGATCAGCGGCGAGCGCCACCGCGCCCGGCTTGAGAACTTCGACTTCCTCGGCGCGATCCTCGCGACCGGCGGGATGCTGCTGCTCGTCTACACGCTGGTGAAGGCGCCGACCGTCGGCTGGGGAACGGCCCGCACGATCGGCCTGCTGGCGGGCGCACTCGCGCTGCTGGTCGCATTCGTGATCAACGAGCAGCGCCATCGCAACCCGCTCGCGCCGCTGTCGATCTTCAAGATCAACGGCCTCGCGTACGCCGACGTGACGCAGTTGATCGCGTTCGCCGGCTTCCTGGCGATGTTCTTCTTCCTCACGCTGTACATGCAGAACGTGCTCGGCTACTCGCCGATCCAGACAGGCGCCGCGTACCTGCCGGTCTGCTTCGTCACCGGCATCTCGGCGGGCGTCGCCTCGCAGCTGATCTCGCGTACCGGCACGCGCCCGGTGGTCGTCGTCGGCGCCCTGATCGCGGCCGGAGGCGTCTACTGGATCTCGCGGATCCCGGTCCACGGCTCGTACGTGTCGGACCTGCTGCCGGGGATGGTCGTGATGTCGATCGGCTTCGGCCCGGTGTTCGTCGCCAACACGACCGCCGCCAACGCCGGCGTGCCGCCCGACAAGGCCGGGCTCGCGGCCTCGCTGGTCAACGCCTCGCAGCAGCTCGGCGGGGCGCTCGGCCTGGCGATCCTGACCGCGCTCGCCACGAGCCACACCAATGACCTGCTGGCAAGCCACACCCCGGTCGCGCAGGCGCTGACCTCCGGCTTTCAGCGCGCGCTGCTGGTCGGCAGCATCTTCATCCTCGCGGCCGCGATCATCGGCCTGCGCGCCACCAACACGCGCGGGGAAACGGCGCCCGCGGGCGAGGAGCAGCCGGCCGTGATCGGCGCCGCGCAGCCCCAGGCGTCAGGCTAGCGCCCCCCTGCCCCAGTGCTCGGTGACGTTCAACAACGATCCGACTGTCTGCGGCGCCACCGCGTCGAGATGGGTCGCCAGCGCGATGAACGCCTTGGCGGTCGTGAGCGCGTCACCGAGCGCGTGATGGGGTGGCTCCGCGGGCAACCCGAGCGCGTTCGTGAGCCGCGCGAGCGAGATCCCGGCCGGGGTGACGCCGTCGCGTGCCCGCAGCCACCCGCGCCCGAGCACTTCCGTATCGGCGGCGGCCGGCAGCCGGACCCGCCGCTCCGCGAACGGGCGGCGCAGGAACGCGCGCTCGACCGCCGCCGTGTGGAACACCGGCACGCGGCCGGTGAACGCGCCGAGCACGAGCTCGGTCGCGTGCTCCAGCGAGGGAGCGTCCGCCAGGTCCGCCACCCGGAGCTTGTGCACGAGCACGGCCGCGACCTCCGAGCGCTCGGAGGTGCGGACCAGCGTGTACGCCGCCTTGCCGAGGATCACGCGCCCGCGCTCGATCGGGACGGCGCCGACCGCGATGATGTCGTCGCGGCGCGGATCGAGTCCCGTCAGCTCGAGGTCGAGCGCGCACCAGCCCGCTTCCCGCCACGGGGTCCTCGCGGCGGGCCGGCCGGCCTTGGCGAACTCCGCGGCGGCCCCCTCGCGGTTCCCGAGCAGCCCCGCGAGCGCCCTCATTTGCGCAACCTCAGCTGAACGCCGGCGACGGCGCGGAACACGTCGCGGAGGTGGTCACGCGTGAGCGGGCTGATGTCCCCCGGCTCGATCCGGTCGTCGGGCCGCGAACCGCTCGCCAGCTGCTGCATGTGGTGGGCCACGCGCAGCTCGATCGCGAGCTCGAACGCGTCGATCAGCGTCTGTGCGTCGCGGTCGCTGAGGACGCTCTCGGCCGCCGCTGCCGCAGGCGCTCCGGCGTCGAGCCTTCCTAGGCCAGCAAGCCCAACCGCTGTGCGCGCTGCACGGCCTCGGTCCGGTTGCGCACGCCGAGTTTGCGGAACACCGCGCTCGTGTGCTCCTTGACCGTGTGCTTGGAGAGATGCAGCTCGCCGGCGATCTCGGGGTTGGTCGAGCCGCCCGCCATCAGCTCGAGCACGGAGCGCTCGCGATCGGACAGACCGAGCGCTCCGGTGCGGGCGTGGCGCTCGAACACGGTCCGCCCGAGACCGACCATCCGCACGGCGCTCGCGATCCGGCGGGCCGGCCAGTCCTTGTACGCGAACCCCGACGCGCCCGCGGCGCGAGCCGCCTGCGGGGAGATCTCGCCCGCCCCGGAGAACAGCAGCACGCGAGTGATCGGCTCGGTCGCCCGCAGCTGCTCGCACACCTCGGCGCCCGACTCCTCGCCGATGAACAGGTCGACGAGCGCCACGTGCGGGCGGTAACGGGCCGCGAGCCTCAGCGCCTCCTTGCCGGAGTGCGCACTGAGGCACCGCTGGACCCACGGCTGCTCGTTCAGCATCAGGCGAAAGCCCCAGTGAACGACATCGTGGTCGTCCACCACCAGCACCGTCAGGCGCTCGGGGCTGCGCAGGCCGTCCGGGGTCTCGGCGTCGAGCTCGGTCTCATCGATCATTGTCCATCCCCATTGTGAGGGACCACGAGGCGAACCTGCCACGTACCGGCTTCGCGCTCGCCGAACTCGACCACGCCGCCGCTCTGAAGCGCCTCGAACGCGGCCAGCCGCAGACCCATCCCGGCGTGGCGGTGGCGGTCGCGCACGCCGTCGTTGGCGATCTCCAGCACGAATGTGTCGCCGAGCCGCCCGAGCCTGACCGTCACGTGCGTCGGGTTCGCGTGCTTGTGCGCGTTGCGGACCGCCTCGGCCAGCACCGACTGCGCGAGCGGCTCGAGCTTCGCGGGGACATCGGACTCGGAGCCCGACTCGAGCGTGACGCCGAGCTCGGGATGGATCCGAGCGAGCCGTTCGACCTCGGCCACGAACGTGGTCCGCGTCACCCGCGGCGGGCGGCCGAGCGGCCGTTGCAGCGCGCTGCGCAGATCGCTCAGCGCGATCTGGATCTCGGTTGCGCACCGGGCGCGCGTCGCCGCCGACAGATCACCATCCCCGTCGAGCGCCATCGAGATCCCGAACAGACGCTGGATCACGCCCTCGTGGATCTCGCGGGCGAGATCGATCCGCTGCTGGAGCTGCTGCGCCTTCTCGGCCTCGGTGGCGACGAACCGCGCGACCGATGCCATCGCGGCGGCCTTGCCCAGCGTCCACAGCAGATGCCGCTCGGCGTCGTCGAGCGGCGCCGCGTTCAGCAGCCGGTCGGCGAGGATCACGCCGATCGCGCGGCCGGCGGCCGCCATCGGCGCGCAGACGAGGCGGACGGGCTCGGCGAACAGGTCGTGGAATTCCGGCGGGAACTCGCCGCGCACGTCGCCCGCGGCCTCAACGATGCGGTCCTCACTGAGTGCCGTCGCGGCGATCCGCGAGGACTCGACGGTCACGTGCGCGCTCGCAAACTGCTCCAGCTCGACCCCGTGCGCGCCCGCCGCCCGCACCCGGTGGACCGCGTTGTCGTACCGGAAGATGACCGCGCGGCGCATCCGCGCCAGCCGGCACACGGCCTCGCACAGGCGGTCGTAGAAGTCCTCTCCGGCGGCCCGCTCGGATTGCGAGAGGACCTCGACGAACAGCTCGAGCGCCTCGACGCTCACGCCGCCCGTGCTCGACGTGGCAGTGCTCATGTCGGTTAGACGGTAACCGCTACGAGGCGCGGACTGCGATCAGGCCGAGGCGCAGCGCCTGGGACGGGGTGAGGTACACCCGCCACGACTGCTCGCAGCGATTGCATGTGCATGCGACGGACGGGTCGTACCCGTCCTCGTGCAGGTCCCACTCGACACTCTCGATGCCGACGCAGATCGGACAGGCAAGCGATGCCAGCACGAGCTGGTTGGGATCGTCCATGCGAAAGCGGGCTGTATCCGCGAGCGTACCCATACAGGTTGAGCATGCCCTGCTCGTGCCTGCTCGACAAGCCGCGGCGATCGCCAACCCCCCGGGTGGGGGGAACTGCCAACCCCCGGGCGGGCGGAGCCTATGCCTAGGTGGTCAGCGCCTCGACCCGCGCGATCGGGCGCTTGCCCCAGCGCGAGCGGGTCGCGAAGTCCAGCAGCCGTTCCATGTACTCGCGCAGCGGTGAGGCACCGATCCCGAGCGGCTCCAGCCGCGCGCGCGTGAGCAGGTTGTCGAACACGGTGCCGACCGCGAAATACGGGAAGTACACCCTGCTGCCCTCGAGCGCGGAGCTCGCGGGCAGCGTGTCGAACTCGCCGGGCGGGAGCACCTTCGGCACCGGACGGTGGAAGTAGCGGCTCGCGAGCTGCGCGATTTCGCCGATCGTGCTCGCGTCGGCGCCGGCGGTGAGGTGGTAGCACTCGCCGACCCCGCCCGAGGACTCGCACAGCTCGTAGATCGCGTCGGCCACGTAGTCGACCGAGACGACGTCGACCGGCGCGGACTCGTCGGCCGGGACCGCCTCGAACAGCCCCCGCGCGAACGCGCGCAGCGGCCAGTAGAGCACGTTGAACGCGGACGTCCAGCCGCTGCGCCGGTCGCCGACGACGATGCTGGGGCGCAGGATCGTGAACGGCAGATCCGGCTGCGAGCGGACCAGTTGCTCGGCCTCGAACTTCGACTGCTCGTAGGAGTTCCGGAACCGCTGCCCGAGATCGAGGTCGTGCTCGCAGAAGCGGCCCGGATGGGTGCCCGCCACGTATGCGGTCGAGACATGCCCGTAGCGCTCCAGGCCGCTGCAAGCCTCGGCCAGCTCCAGCATCCGCTGAGTGCCGGCGACGTTGGTCGCGCGGGCCTCGGTCAGCGGCAGCGCGAACGACACCGACGCGGCGCTGTGGACGATCGTGGTCACGGTGCAGGCGAGCCCGTCCCAGCGCTGCTGCGTGAGGCCCAGCCGCGGCGCGGTCAGCTCGCAGGCGACGGCGTCGACGCGGCGCCCGTAGCGCCCGGCGCCCGGTCCGAACAGGTTCGCCAGCACGGCGTCGATCCGCGCGCGGGCCGCGGCGTCGTCGGGAGCCCGGACCAGCGCGACCACGGGGCGCTCGCTGCGCTCGAGGTAGCGCGTGAGCAGTTCCATCCCGACGAACCCCGTGGCGCCCGTAAGTAGAACTGCCCCCTTATCCATACGTCCTGACGGAATCATTGATCGACACGGTCCAGAACCCGGCCCCGGTCGCAAAGTCGCGGGCACCGCTTACCCGACAAACGGGGGGTGGGCTCGGTTGCTCGCGCCGAGCCGTGGCCGCGATCTGGTGGGATGTGATCCCAATTACCAGCGCCTTGCATTAGTCGCTCGGGCGGCAGTAGTGTCGCGATCGCCGAGCCGCTGCCGAGCCGTGGTGGCGTGTTTTTGATCCAGAGTCGTGCGACGGTCGTATTGCGGATAGCAGTCGTTCCGCGAGCCCCCCGGTGAAGGAGGAGAACATGCAGGACGCCAGGATTGAGACGAGGCAGCGGCCGAGTATCCGGGCGTTCTGGGGCTCTCTGACGCCAACCCAGAGGCGGACGCTGGTGATGATGGTGGTGGTCGTCGGCGGCCTGCACGTGTCGGGGTTCTTGATGTTGATCGCGCTGGTTGTGCCGCGCCACTACCACCTCGGAACTGCGGGAGCGTTCACGGTCGGAATTGGGGTCACCGCCTACACGCTGGGGTTGCGCCACGCGTTCGACGCCGATCACATCTCGGCGATCGACAATACGACGCGCAAGCTGATGGGCGAGGGCAAGCGCCCGCTGAGCGTCGGGTTCTGGTTCTCGCTGGGCCATTCGTCGATCGTGTTCGCGCTCGCGTTCCTGATCTCCGTCGGGGTGCGGGCGCTGGATGGGCCCGTCAAGAACGACAACTCCAACCTACACCAGGTGACCAACGGGATCGGCACGCTCGTCTCGGGCACGTTCCTGTACGCGATCGCCGCGATCAACGTTGTGATCCTGTTCGGGATCATCAAGGTGTTCCGCGAGATGCGCACCGGGCGCTATGACGAGCAGCAGCTCGAGGAGCAACTGCAAAAGCGCGGGCTGATGAACCGGTTCCTGGGCAAGCTGACCAAGACCGTCACCAAGCCCGCGCAGATGTATCCGATCGGGGTGCTGTTCGGGCTCGGATTCGACACCGCGACCGAGGTCGCGTTGCTGGTGCTCGCGGGCGGCGCGGCGGGTGCGGGGCTGCCGTGGTACGCGATCCTCTGCCTGCCGATCCTGTTCGCCGCCGGGATGTCGCTGATGGACTCGATCGACGGGTCGTTCATGAACTTCGCCTACGGGTGGGCGTTCTCCAAGCCGGTCCGCAAGGTCTTCTACAACATCACCATCACCGGCCTGTCGGTCGCGGTCGCGGTCGTGATCGGCACGATCGAGCTCGGCGGGCTACTCGCGTCGGAGCTGAACCTGTCGGGCTCGTTCTGGAACTGGTTCGAGAACATCGACATCAATTTCCTCGGGTTCGTGATCGTCGGCATGTTCATCGCCACCTGGGCGATCGCGCTGTCCGTCTGGCGGTACGGACGGATCGAGGAACGCTGGTCGGCGAACCTGGCCGAGACCGAGCCGGTCGCGTAGTCGCCACGCCGCGACCGGGTGGGTGCCGCGCGGGTGCGGAACCTGCGCGACAATCCGCAGGGCGATGACGATCGCGCCTGATGTCCCGCCGCTCGAGTTCGACGATCTCGCCGACGCGATCCGTGCGCTGCGCGAGTCGGGGCTGCGACTCTCGACGCCGCGACGCCTGGTGCTCGAGGCGCTGTTCGCCGCGGAAGCGCCGGTCGCCGCCGCCGACCTCGCACGCCAGCTGTCGATCGACGAGTCATCGGTCTACCGCAACCTCGAAGTGCTCGAGCAGCGTGGACTGGTTCGCCATGTCCACCTCGGCCACTCGCCCGGCCTGTACGTCCTCGCCGGCGCCACTGAGATCGAATACCTCTACTGCGAGCGCTGCGCCAAGGTCACCGCGGTGACGCCGGATCGACTCGACCCCGTGCGTGAGCGGATCAAGGGGCAGTTCGGGTACACGGCCCACTTCACCCACTTCCCGATCGTCGGCGTCTGCGACCACTGCCAGTGACCGGCCTGCGCCGCCGGTAGGGCGACCGAGTGCCGCCGCTAGGGCGACTGAGGGCCGGCGGCTAGGACGACCGAGGGCCGGCGGCGAGCGCCGCCAGGCGGCGCTCGAGCTCGGCCCGCTCGACCGCGTTGCCGGACAGCGCGATCCCCCGCTCGTACGCGTGCGCGGCGCCGGCCGGGTCGCCGCTGCGTCGCAGCAGCTCGGCGTGCGCGGCGTACAGCGGCTGGTAGCGCTCGAGGGCGGAATCGCCGAGCAAAGGTTCGAGGATCTCGAGCCCCGCCTCGGGCCCGTGCGCGAACGCGACCGCGACCGCACGGTTCAGCTCCACGACCGGCGATGGTGCCAGCTGACCGAGCGCCAGATACAGCTCCGCGATCTGGCACCAGTCGGTGTCGGCGGCGCTCGGTGCCTGCACGTGCAGGGCCGCGATCGCCGCCTGCAGCTGGTACTGGCCGGGCCGGCGCAGGGTCAGCGCGCCCTCCAGCGCGCGCAGCCCCTCGCGGATCCGTCCCCGATCCCACTTCGATCGGTCTTGCTCGTCGAGCGCCACGTAGCGCCCCCGGGCGTCGACGCGCGCGTCACGTCGGGCGTCGTGCAGCAGCATCAACGCGAGCAGACCCTTGACCTCGGCGTCGTCGGGCATCAGCCTCGCAAGCAGCCGACCTAGGCGGATCGCCTCGCTGCACAGCTCGCCGCGCACCAACCGCTCGCCCCCGGCCGCCTCATAGCCCTCGTTGAAGATCAGGTAGATGACCGACAGCGCGCCCGCGATCCGGTCGGGAAGCGCGTCGTCGCCGGGCACCCGGTACGGGATGTGCGCGTCGGCGATCTTGCGCTTGGCCCGCACCAGCCGCTGCGCCATCGTCGCTTCGCTGACCAGGAACGCGCGCGCGACCTCGGCGGTCGTCAGCCCGCCCAGCAGCTTCAGGGTCAGCGCCACCCGCGCGGAGATCGCCAGCGCCGGGTGGCAGCAGGTGAAGATCAGCCGCAGCCGGTCGTCGGTGACGGCGCTGTCCTGCGCGTCGGGATGGTGCTCCTGGGCGTCGAGGCGCGCCAGCTCGCCGAGCCGGTGCGCGCGGTCGGCGGTCGCGCGCTCGCGGCGCAGGCGATCGATCGCCTTGCGCCGGGCGGTGACCATGATCCACGCGCCGGGCCTGTCAGGCACGCCTTCCTGCGGCCACGCCGCGACCGCGGACGCGAACGCGTCCTGAACCGCGTCCTCGGCGAGCTGGAAGTCGCCGAGGAGGCGGATCAGCGTCGCCAAGACGGCCGGGCGCTCCTCGCGGAAGGCGCGCTCGACCGCCTCGGCGACGTTGCCCATCGGGTCAGCCGCTGGCCTGGGCCTGGGCCGGCTGCGACTGGAGCGCGGCGATATCCCAGACCGGGCGCACCTCGACCGATCCGTAGTGGATATTGGGCATCCGCGCCGCCCACTCGAGCGCCGTGTCCAGGTCCGGGGCCTCGATCTGGTAGTAGCCGCCGAGGAACTCCTTCGTCTCCGCGAACGGCCCATCGGTGATCTGGGTCTCGCCGTCACGCACGCGCACGGTCGTCGCGGCGTCGACGCCCTGAAGCGGGTCGCCGGCGACGAACAGGCCGGCCTGCTTGAGCTCTTCGGTGTACTGGCCCCACCTCGGCATCTCGGCTTGTAGCTCTTCGGGCGAGGGGCCGCCCTGCGCGGGACCGAAGATCAACAGCATGTACTGGGGCATCGAGCCTCCTTGGTGGATGGGTGCGGCCGCGGAGTTTTGCGGCCTCATTCTCCTACGACGCCGCAGCGTGGCCGATTTCGACACCCGGGCTGGAGGTCAACCCCGAACCCGCTCGGCATCGGTGTAGATGTTCACGTTTCCCTGGCGGGCGAAGCCCGCGAGGGTCATGCCACGATCGGCCGCCAGGGTGATCGCGAGCGAGCTGGGGGCGCCGACGCCGACGAGGATCGGCGCGCCGGCCACGGCGGCCTTCTGGACAAGCTCGAACGACAGCCGCCCGCTCACGCACAGGATCGTGCCGGCGAGCGGCACGAGGCCGTCGAGCAACGCGCGGCCCACGACTTTGTCCATCGCGTTGTGGCGCCCGACGTCTTCACGGACGATCAGCAGCTCACCTGTGGCGGTGAACAGGCCGGTGGCGTGCAGTCCCCCGGTGCGCTCGAAGGTGGGCTGGCGCAGGTGCTCGGGGAGCGCTGCCAGCAATGCGCGATCGACCTCGGGGCCCGGTTTGGCGGGCTCCGCGTGGACCGCGACCTCCTCGATTGCGCCTTTGCCGCACACCCCGCAGGAGGAGGTCGTGTAGAAGCTCCGCGCACCGGGGTCGCGTGCCAGCGGTCCCTGTATCTCGACGGTGTTGGCGGCAAAGTCATCGGTCAGCCCGGCGGGCCGGGGCTCGCCGATCAGTCCCTCTCCGTAGAGGAAGCCCAGCGCGAGCTCCTCGTCGTGGCCGGGTGTTCGCATCGTGACGACCAGCGGTGCGCCGTCGACGCGAATCTCCAGCGGCTCCTCGACGACCACCTCGTCGCGATCGCCATCGTGACTGACCGTGACGATCATCTGCGCCGCGGGCGCCTCGACGCGGCGGTCGTTCACGTCTCGCCGGGCGAGCGCGGTTTGGGGGCGACGTATTGGAAGCCGAACCGGCCCTTGATGCACAGGTTGCCGCGGGTGATGTCGTGGTCGTTGGGCGAGGTGACCTTGACGATCTCGTTGTCCTGGACGTGGAGGGTGAGGTTGCAGCCGACGCCGCAGTAGGGACAGATCGTGTCGGTCTGGGTCTGGCTTGATTCGTCCCACGCCGCGGCCTCGCGGAGTTCGTGCTCGGAGGCGAACATCAGCGCGCCGGTCGGGCAGACCGCGATGCAGTTGCCGCAGTAGACGCAGGCGGAGTCGGGCAGCGGATTGGCGTACTCGGTGGAGATGCGGGCGTCGAAGCCCCGGCCGGCGACGGCGATCGCGAACGTGTTCTGGTACTGCTCGCCGCAGGCGTCGACGCACTTGTAACACAGGATGCACTTCGAGTAGTCGCGTACGTACAGGTCGTTGTCGACCTTCGCCGGCGCGTGGACGGTCGCCGCGGTCTGCCCGTCGGGTCGCTCGTGGTGGCCGGTGCGCTTGCGGTCGCGAGCCGGATCGGGGGCCGCCGGCGGGCCATAGCGCTCGGGGTGGGCGTTGTAGCGCCGCTCGTAGTCCTGCGCGGCCGGGGTGATCGAGAGGTCGACGGACGAGCCCAGGAACTCGATCACCATCTTGCGGCTGAGGCGCACACGCGGCGAGTTGGTCTGGATCACCATGTCGGGCTCGACCTTACGCGAGCATGCGGGCACGAGCGTCCGCGCTCCCTCGAGCTCGACCACACAGACCCGGCAGGCGTTCGCGGGGGTCAGCGTCTCGCCGTAGCACAGGGTAGGCGTGTCGATCTCGAGCTTGTTGGACGCATCCAGGATCGTCGACCCCTCGGGCACTTCGACCGGCACCCCGTCGATCGTCAGGGCGATCATGCGCGCCTGGGGGTGCTGTTCGCTGATCGGCAGCTCGATCATCACGCCCTCCCGTTGTACACGCCGAGACGGTCGATCGCCGACTCGATCGCGGCCGAGGCTGTCTGCCCGAGACCGCAGATCGACGAGTCGCGCATCGCCTGCCCGATCTCTGCGATCAGCTCGAGCTCGTCCTGGACCGTCCCGCGCGTGCGGCCCGACTGCAACCTCGCAAGCGCCTCCTCCTGGCGCACGGTCCCGACCCGGCACGGCACGCACTGGCCGCAGCTCTCGTCGCGGAAGAACGCCGCGATCACCATCAGCAACTCCTGGAGGTCGACGGTTTCGTCGATCGCGACGACGACGCCCGAGCCGAGCGTCGCGCCGGCGACGCGGGCATCCTCGAATGTGAGCGGCAGGTCGAGGTCCTGGGGCGTGACGAACGTTCCCGCGGCGCCGCCGAGCAGCACCGCCCGCAGCGTGCGGCCGGGGGACACGCCGCCGGCGAGCTCGAGCACCTGCCGTAGCGTCGTCCCGAACGGCACCTCGTAGGTGCCCGGGGTCTGCACCGCTCCGGACACGCAGAACAGCTTCGGCCCGGTCGAGCGATCGGTCCCGATCGCGGCGAACGCCCGCCCGCCCTCGAGCACGATCCACGGGACGTTGACGAGCGTCTCGACGTTGTTGACGACCGTGGGTTGGCCGAACAGCCCCCGATCGACCGGGAATGGCGGCTTGTTGCGTGGCTCGCCGCGGTAGCCCTCGATCGAGCCGAACACCGCCGTCTCCTCACCGCAGATGTACGCGCCGGCACCCTTGCGAAGCTCGATCTCGAACGTGAGATCCCGTCCGAGGATGTCCGGTCCGAGGAATCCGCGATCGCGCGCCTGCGCAACCGCGTTCTCGAGCCGCCCCAGCGCGACCGGATACTCGCCCCGCAGGTAGATGTAGCCGTACTGGCAGCCGGTCGCGAAGGCGGCGATCGTCATCGCCTCGATCAACGAGAACGGATCGCCCTCGAGGATCACGCGATCCTTGAACGTGCCCGGCTCGGACTCGTCGGCGTTGCAGATCAGATAGTGCGGACGCCGCGGCTGGCGGGCGACAGCCTCCCACTTGCGGCCCATCGGGAACGCGGCGCCGCCGCGCCCCAGCAGCTTGGATTCCAGAACTTCGCGTAGCACGCCCTCAGGCTCCAGCTCGAACGCGCGACGGAGCGCCTCGTAGCCACCCTCCGCGCGGTAGTCGTCGAGGCTCTCGGGATCGACGACGCCGATCCGGCGGAGCAGGCGCAGCTCAGGCGCGCCTGCCTGCGCCGGCACGGCCGACTCGCGGTGCTCGAGCCCCGCACCGCCGATCGCCGCCAGCAGCCCGTCCGCGTCGACCGTGGCCAGCTCCCGCTCGAGCGGCCCATCTCCCGACTGGACGAGCAGCGCCGCCGGCGAGCGGTCGCACTGTCCGAGGCAAGGGCTCCTGATCCAGCAGGCGCCGTCAACGTCGACTCCCTCCGGCCCGATCTGCTCCTCCAAGGTGGCGATCAGCGTGTCCGAACCGGCGCAGCGGCACACGACGTCGTCACAGACATGAAGTGCGCGCGGAGCCCGTGGCTCGACCGAGAACAGGGCGTAGAAGGTCGCGACCCCGTACACGTCCGCGGGTGGAACCGTCAGCCGCCGGGCGATGTAGTTCAGCGCGCCGGGGCTGATCCAACCGGCGCGCTGATGGAGGGCGTGCAACGTCGGCAGCAGCCGCTGGCGGTCGGCGCGCGCGGCATGACCGCCGTGGGCGAAGTGCCCGTCGGCGCCGCGTTCGGCCCCGACCCAGCTCGACATCGGCGGGCCGAGGAACGCGTCGATCGCGTCGCGCTCGGCGCTCGTCGGCTCGGCGTCGAGGAGGTGGACGTCCACGACTAGCTGTCGGCCTCCCCGCTGAGCATTCCGGCCGCCTGACGAGATCCGCCGTTCGCCTTCTCGACCCGCACCGCCGTGGCCTTGAACTCGGCGGTTCCCGATTTGGGATCGGTGGCGTCGATCGTCAGCAGGTTGACGTCGGCCTGATCGGCGAAGTGGAAGGTCATGAACGCGAGCCCGGGCCGCAGGCCCGGATCGAGTCGCACCGGCGCTTCGATCGACCCGCGTCGGGAGCTGATCAGCGCGACCTCGCCGGCTTCGAGCTCGAGCCGCGCCGCGTCCTCGGGACACAGGTCGAGCGTCTCCCCGCGCCGCAGCGGGGAGCTGTAGAGGTTTGACTGCACGCCGGTGTTGTACGAGTCCAGCCGCCGGCCGGTCGTCAACCGGATCGGGAACTCGTCGGTGAGCTCGTCGATCGGCGGCACCCACTCGCAGACCGAGAACGGCGCCGCGGGGCCCCTGGCAGGTCCCTCCTCCCACAGCCGCCCGTGCAGAAACGGCGAGCCCGGATGGTCTTCGCTCGGACACGGCCACTGGATCCCGCCAAGCGCTTCCAGCCGTTCGTAGCTCATCCCGCGATGCATCGGGCTCAGCGACCGCAGCTCCTCCCACGCCTGCTCGAGCGTCGGCTGCCCCCAGTCGTGGCCGAGGCGGCGCGCCAGCTCGGAGATGATCCAGTGATCGTCGCGGGCGTCGCCGGGCGGGTCGAGCGCCTTGCGCATCCGCTGCACGCGCCGCTCGCTGTTCGTCACGGTCCCCCCGTCGGCCTCACACCACGACGCCGACGACGGCAGCACCACATCCGCCATCTCGCACGTCCTGGTCATCAGGATGTCCTCAGCGATCAGGAAATCCAGACCCTCGAGCAGCTCGAGCGCCCGCTTCGAATCGGCCTCGGACTGCGCCGGGTTCTCCCCCATCACGTACAGCGTGCGCAGCTCGCCACGCTCCATCCCCTCGAACATCTGCGATAGATGCCAGCCGCGCTTGGGCGCGAGTTGAACACCCCACGCAGCCTCGAACCGGGCGCGCGCCTCAAGGTCGTCCTGCACATCCTGAAATCCCGGCAGCTTGTTCGGGATCGCGCCCATGTCGCCGCCGCCCTGCACGTTGTTCTGACCCCGCAACGGGTTCAGACCCGAGCCGTAGCGGCCGACATGGCCGCACAGCAGGGCCAGGTTGATCAGCGACAGCACGTTGTCGACCGCGGTCACGTGCTCGGTGATCCCGAGCGTCCAGCAGAGGATCGCCCGGTCGGCGCGCGCGTACGCGTGCGCCAGCTCGCGGATCGTTTGCGCCGGCACGCCCGTCACCCGCTCCCCCTGCTCGAGCGTCCACGGCTCGACCGACGCGCGGAACTCCTCGAACCCGGTCGTCGCCCTCGCGATAAATGTCTCATTGGCGAGCCCCGCGTGGATGATCTCCCGGGCGATCGTGCTCGCGAGCGCGATATCGGTGCCGACATCGAGTCCCAGCCAGGTGTCGGCCCACTGCGCCGAGCCCGTCCGCCGCGGGTCGACGACGTACAGCGAAGCACCGCGGTTGACCGCCTTGAGCACGTGGTGGAAGAGGATCGGATGCGTCTCGCGCGCGTTCGATCCCCACAGGATCAGCAGATCCGTCTCCTCAACCTCTCTATAGGACGACGTACCGCCGCCCGCACCGAACACCGTCGCCAGACCGACGACGCTGGGAGCGTGTCAAGTGCGGTTGCACGAGTCGATGTTGTTCGACCCCATCACGGAACGCACGAACTTCTGAGCCAGGAAATTGACCTCGTTCGACGCCTTCGAACAGCTGAACATGCCGAACGAACACGTCGCGTCCTGCGTCCGGGCACGGTCCAGACCCGCCGCCGCGCAATCGAGCGCCTCCTCCCAACTCGCGGGACGGAGCGCTCCGTTCTCGCGCACCATCGGCTGGGTCAGGCGGCCATGATGCTTTCGCAAACCAATCACCTCCTCTCCTCTCTCATGCCACGAGGCGGCCTATGCGAATGTGTCCAAGGCTAGAAAAAACTGCGGCTAAGCGCAAACCCTCCGAAGCCAAACCCCCCTTTAGGGCGCTTCTGCTTGTTCCGTGGGCGCCTGGGTGAGGGCCTGTCGCTGGGTAGCGCGCCCGTCGTCGGCTTATCAGCCGCCGCCGGCCGCGCTTTGGGCTGGGGAGGTCGGGCGCAGGGGTGCGCCCGACCTCCGGGCAGGAGGGAGGGGCGCATTCGCGGGGCCGGAGACCCCAAAAGTCATGCTCCACTTCCCAAAGCCAACTTCGCGCCGGCGGTTTGGGAAAGTGAGCATGACTATCGTGCTCAACTTCCCGAACGGTCTCCCGTCGATCGGGTTTGGGAAGTTGAGCAGGTTTTCAGGCGTCCTCCGGCGCCCCCCCGGCCACACACCGGCCCGCCACCGCAGCCCGCGATTGGATTTTGCAAAGTTGAGCAGGTTTTCAGGCGTCCGCCGGGGCCGCCGGGCCACCCACCGGCCCGCCCCCGCAGCCCGCGCCACTCCCCCGAGGTCGGGCACCCCGTGCCCGACCTCCACAGCACCAAGCGCGGCCGGCGGCGGCTGAAAGCCGACGACCCCGGCGCGGTCCCGCTACTCAGGTACCGGGCAAGGCCCGTGTGCCCTCGATCCGGACGGCGTCGAGCGCGAACGGGTTCAGCCCCAGCAGGCGCAGGATCGTGGGCGCGATCTGCCTCGTGTAGACGCGCTGGCGGATCGTCCCGCGGTACAGCCCGGGGGCATCGACGAGGATCGGCACATCGCGGTTCTCGACCCCGGAGCCGCCGTGCTCGGCGATCTTGCTGCCGCCGGTGTACACGACCCCCTCCTGGACGACGCCCCAGACCTCCGGATGCCGCGGATCGAATCGCGGCACGCCGAAGTACCGCGCCGCGGCAGGCCCGGTGAACACCCTCACCAGGCCGGAGTGCAGCAGCGTCCTCGTGCCGCCGCTGATCGTCGTGCCGGTGGCGGGGTGGCTCCACAGGTACTGCGTGACGAACGCGCCGGCGGCGTCGGAGCGATCGGCCAGCCACATCATGATCGCGTCGTCGTCGGTCGCGTCGGCGATCAGATCACCGGCGCTGGGGTGCGCCGCCTGCCAGGCGGCGTTGATCCCGTTGATGATCGGGGTGTCGTCGATCCGGGTCAGGTCGTTCGGATCGATCGGCGACTGACCGTGCTTGGCCGAGATGATGATCGCGGTCGAGCCGGCGAGCCCCTGCGAGCGCAGCTCGCTGACCATCGCGCCGACCTCGGTGTTGATGTAGTCGAGCGCGCGGGCCAGCAGCGGGCCAGGGGTGTCCGTGCCCGCCAGATAGCCGCCCGCGAGCCCATCCGAGGTCAGCAGCTTCTCGGCCGTCGAGACGGTCTGGAAGTTCAGCCCGAAGATCGCCGGCACCCCGACCTTGTGCGTACGGCTGTGGTCGTAGCCATCGATCTCGTTGATCACCGCCTGGACCTTGTACGAGTCGTACTGCATCGTCGCGGCGTTGTCGCTGGTCCAGTCGCCGCCGCCCGGATACGGCTTCCCGTTCGGCTCCAGCGCCTCGCTGTTGATCTCCGGCGTGAACAGGTCCTGAATGCCGTCGCCTGACGGTCCGTTCAGGATGTCGTAGGCGGGGTGCTTGTCCGACCAGGCCGTGCGCAGCCCAGCCGCCCGCACCACGTTGAAGATCGTGTTGACCTTCAGGTACTGGTGCGGAGAAACGGGCTTGCAGGTGTTCGGATCGATCGGGAGCGTGTTGGGGTCGATCAGCTTCTGCGGCTGCCCGGTCATCCGCAGGATCGTGCCCGGAAGGCCGGGAAGGCCCTGGCCGGCGTCGATCGAGTTGGAGTTCTTGTCGATCGTCTCGTCGTAGTGCGCCAGCGCCCCGAGCGGCATCCCCGGGCGGCAGACGGCCGCGCCCGGCGCGAGCAGATCGTGGTTGTACTCGGCGTCGTAGTAGACCCCGGTGACGCGCGGATCCCCACCGGTCACCTGCGCGACGATGCCGGGGAACGAGTCAGACGGGATCGGCGTACGCGCATTGGCGTACTCGAGACCGTGGTAGGTGAGCTGCGCGAGCAACGACCGTGGATGGTTCCTGACGTACCACGCGAGATCGGACTGGTGCATGCCGTCGACCGAGATCAGCAGCACGTGCGAGACGGTCACGTGGCGATAGCTGTTTGCGTCGGCGTTTGCGTGGGAGGAACGTGCGGAGACGGTCGCCGCCGGGACCGCGATCGCGAGTGCAGCGATCGCAGCACCCGCGACCGGCCCGAGCTTCAAGCGTGTGCGCATCTGTCGCGACTCCTTAGACGTGAGGCGCGGGACCTTAGTGGGCGCCGTCTGTTGAACGTTGCGCGGTTGTCAACGGCCGGCGGCGCGGGGGTTCCTCAGCCCGTTCGCACCGGCACGCGGGGCACGGTCTTCCTACTCGGGGCCGGAGGCGACCTCAGCCCGTTCGCACCGGGTCGCGGGGCGCGGTCTTCCTACTCGGGGCCGGAGGCGAGCTCGTCGATAAGCCCGGCGAGCCGCAGCAGCAGATCCGGCGCGAGCTCCCGCTCGATCTCCGGGAGCGACGCATAGAAATCACGCTGACGGCCGCGCATCCACCGTGTCTGGCGCGTGAGCGCATCGTTGCCGGCCGACGTCAAGCTGACGTTCACGGCCCGTCGGTCCTCGGCCGAGCGGGTCCGCGTCACGAGCTCGCGGCGCTCGAGTCCATCGAGGATTCGTGTCGCGGTCGGCGCCGCGATGCCCGCGTCGAGCGCCAGCTCCCGCACCTGGGCGCGATCGCGGTTTGCGAGCGGCCGCAGGAGCGTGTACTGAGACCACGTCAGATCCTGGTCGCCGGTCTGAACGGCGGCGCCGCGTGCCCGCCGGACCGCCTGTGCCAGTGCCTCGAACGCGACTAGGAAATCGTCGGCGCCCAGCTCGTGGGCGTGGCTGAGCGGCGCGATCCTCACCCGACCTAGCGTATCACTACCGTGCATGCTAATGTTTAGCAAGCTAATTTCGTAAGAACCCCGGAGCTCGTTATGTTCCGAAACATCCTCGTCAGCGTCGACGGGTCCCCCCACGCCGAGAAAGCTCTCGCCGAGGCGGTTGACCTCGCATCGTGCACTCGGGCGCGCCTGACGATCCTCACCTCTGTGCCCCGGCCTCCCGGCTGGGCGAGCACACCCGCCACCGCCGTCGCCGCCGAGCAGCTCGGCCAGGACCTCGAGCGCGAGGCCGCCGCGATCCTCCGCGCCGCAGTCGACCGCGTCCCGAACGAGATTCCGGTGACGAAGATCCTCACCCACAAGCCGATCCGCGATGCCCTGACCGAGCAGATCAAGGGCGGCGATCACGATCTGCTCGTGGTTGGCTCGCGCGGTCGCGGGGCGATCACCGCCTCGCTGTTCGGCAGCGTCTCTCACCACGCGCTGCATCACTGCCCGGTCCCCGTACTCGTCGTTCACTGCGACGAGCAGGAGCGCGAACGGGCGCCCGTGTCGAGTCGTGCCGCCGACGCGCTCAGCTCTGCGGGCGTCGGCCTGCGGCGCCGGCCAGCAGTGCACCCGCCTCCGCCGGCGTGAGCAGTCTCCCGTGGCCGGCGAGCGGGCCTTCGCCTGTGGCCTGCAACCGGCCGCCGTCGCGCAGCGGGCCGTTATCGAACGGCTCGCCACCGATGTCGCGGATCAGCTCCGCGACCACACGCCTGGCGTCGGCGTCGTCGCCGGCAAGAAACAGCGCGTTGCGCTCGCTCTGCTCCGGCCCGAGCTCCTCGGTCAGCGATGCGATCGGCTGATGGTTGAACGCCTTCACCAGCCGCGCGCCGGGCACCAGCGCCGCCACGACCTCACTGGAGGTCTTATCGCCCAGATCCGCGACGTCATTTGGGCCGGGGCCGAAACGGTTGTTGGTCGTGTCGATCACGATCTTGCCGTCGTACGGGCCGGCGCTCGCGACCGCGGCGGCGGTCTGGTTCCACCGCGTGGCTAGTACAAGCACATCGGCCCTGTTCACGAGGTCGGTGGTCTTCACCGCGTCCGCCATCGGCCCAAGCTCCGCTACGAGCGCGCAGAGCGAGGCCGGGCCGCGCGAGTTTGCGAGCAGCACCTCGTGGCCGGCGCCGATGAACAGGCGCGCGAGTGCCGTCCCCATCCTCCCGGCGCCGATGATCCCGATCTGCATCGTGACGGACGCTAGTGCGCACCCAGTCGCGGTCACCAGCGTCAATTGGTCCTAGGACTTGACGGCGCCTAAAGCGCCGGCAAGGCGGGGCTCGCGCACCGCCACCGCGCCACTCGGGACCGAGTGCTCCGACGGCGGGGCGCGCCTCGAGAGCGGGCCGCACCACACCTCGCCGTCCGCGGTCCGCGCACGGTCTGGGGGGGCGGTGAGGGTGCGCCTCGTTCTAACGTCAACCGGGCACGGTACGGATGATGTCACAGCCGCAGTGGCGCGCGATTGCGTTCACACCGCCGTGACACGGTCGCGTCAGCAGTCTGACCGGCAAGACCTGCTCAATTTCCCAAATTGAATCGCCGGCGCGCGACCCGGGAAATTGAGCATGACTGAGGTGCTCAGTTTCCCAAATCGCCTGACCTTGCTTCGGTTTGGGAAATTGAGCAGGTCGCATTCGCGCGCATGGGCGCGGACGAGCGCGAGGGCCCGGGCAAAGACTAGGCAACGCACTTTTACAGCCCGGCGGCGGCGCCACACGGCAGACCCACCACAGCCCGGCCCACTGTCACAACCGCGCTCTCCTGATCGTCTCAGATAGAGAAGCGACAAAACCCCAAGCCAAGGGAGACGATCATGAGAGTGTTTCTCGCAGGCGCCACCGGCGCGATCGGCAAGCGGCTGATCCCGCAGCTCGTCGCCGGCGGCCACCACGTCACGGCGCTGACCCGCTCCGCGACGAGGGAGGCCGGGCTGCGGCAACTCGGTGCCGAGCCTGCGATCGCCGATGCGCTCGACCGCGGCGCCGTCATCCAGGCCGCGATGAGGGCAGAGCCCGAGGTCGTCATCAACGAGCTCACCGGCCTTGCCGGCGTGTCCGACCTCAAGCATTTCGACCGCTCGTTCGAGCTCACCAACCGGCTCCGGATGCAGGGCACGGACATGCTGCTGGAGGCGGCGCGCACGGCAGGCGCGCGGCGCTTCATCGCTCAGAGCTACGCCGGCTGGACGTACGGGCCCGGGACCGGGCTGGCGCGCGAAGGAGAGCCGTTCGATCCCAGCCCGCCAGCCGAGCAAACCCAGTCGCTCGAGGCGCTCCGCTACCTGGAGCAACAGGTCGTCAACGCGCCGGACATCGACGGGATCGTGTTGCGCTACGCGAACTTCTACGGCCCCGGCACCAGCATTGCCCATAACGGGGAGATCAGCGAGCTCGTCCGCAAGCGGCGCCTGCCGGTCGTCGGCAGCGGCGCCGGCGTGTGGTCGTTCGTGCACCTCGACGATGCGGCGTCGGCGACCGTCGCCGCGATCGAGCGCGGCGAGCCGGGTGTCTACAACATCGGCGACGACGAGCCGGCGGCCGCCGCGCAATGGATCCCGGAGCTTGCACGCGCGCTCGGCGCCAAGCCGCCCCGCCACGTTCCGACCTGGCTCGGCCGACTGGCGGCGGGCGAGGTTGGCGTGTCGATCATGACCAAGATCCGCGGGATCTCGAACGCCAAGGCCAAGCGCGAGCTCAGCTGGCAGCCGCGATACCGCAGCTACCGCGAGGGCTTCCGCGATGGGCTCAGCGATCCGCCCGCCGGCGGCCCGGCCGCGCAGACCGCCCCGCCGACCCGGACCGCCCCGCCGACCCGGACCGCCCCGCCGACCCAGGCCGCCCCGCCGACCCAGGCCGCCCCGCCGACCCAGGCCGCCCCCCGACCCGGCCGCCCCTCCGACCCAGGCCGCCCCTCCGACCCGGACTGCCCCGCCCCACCAGGCGCCAGCATCACATCAAGCGCCGCAATCGCCGCCTCCAGCGGCGGGAGCGTGACCGGAACATGACCCGGCATCTGCCTCTGCGCGGCACGCGTGTAGCACGTGCCGACGAACATCAGCGCGACCGCGTCCGGGTCGACATCCGCCCGCACGCGACCTGCGGCCTGCTCCTCCGCGAGGTAGGCCCCGAGCGCCTCGACCCCTCTGTGAGGGCCGAGGTTCTCCGCGCTCATGTAGTCGGCGAGCTCGTCGCGCAGCGCCGTGTCCGCCTGGGCGGCGCTGATCACCGGCAGCGCCTGGTCGAGGAACCGCTCGATCGCGAAGCCGAGCTCGGTCAGCACCGCGCGGCGGTCTGCGCCCGAGATCGATTCGGACATCCCCTGCAGTGGCCGTATTCCTTGCTCGAACACCGCCTTCAACAGCCCCGCCCGATCACGGTAGTGGTAGAAGAGGCTCGCCTCCGAGACGGCCGCGAGCTGTGCCACCTCACGTGTGGTCAGTCGGGCGATGCCGCGTTCGCGCATGAGCTGCAGGGCCGCATCCAGGATCGCCTCGCGCCCGCCCGCCGGAGGCCGTCCTCGCCGCTTGACGGGATCTTCCGCCATTGGCAGGGAAGCGTATTCGTCGCGGGCAGTCACTCTAGATCAATCTTTCTGAGTTGACACTCAGGATGTCCACATTATATCCTGAGTGTGAACTCAGTAAAGGAGGGAAGACTGATGAATCAAAAATATTGGACGCTCGGTGCGGTCTGCACCGGAGTCTTCATGCTGCTGCTCGACATCACGATCGTGAACGTCGCGCTACCCGACATCGAGCACGCGTTTAAGGCCCCGCTGTCCGACCTGCAATGGGTGATCGACGCCTACGCGCTGACGCTGGCTGCGCTGCTGCTGACGGCTGGGTCGATCGCGGATCTGGTCGGCCGGCGAGTCGTGTTCGCGACCGGAATCGTGATCTTCACGTTCGGCTCGGTGCTGTGCGGGCTGGCGCCCGACGCCACCTTCCTGGCACTCTCACGCGCGCTTCAGGGAGTCGGTGGCGCGATCATGTTCGCGACCTCGCTGGCGCTGCTGGCAGACGCGTTCGAGCCGCGCGAGCGCGGGACCGCGTTCGGCATCTTCGGCGCCGTCACCGGCGTCGCGATCGCCGTCGGACCGGTGCTCGGCGGCGCGATCACCAGCGGGCTGACGTGGCGCTGGATCTTCTTCGTCAACGTGCCGATCGGGGTCGGTGCCTTCGTGGTCACACTGAAGCGGGTCAGGGAGTCGCGGGCGCCCGCCGCTAGGCGCCCCGACTGGCTCGGATTCGTGACCTTCACCGGCGCGCTGACGGCGCTTGTGTACGGGTTGATTCGCAGCCAGCCCGACGGTTGGGGATCGCGCACGGTCGTCGGCTCGCTGGTCACCGCGGTGCTGCTGCTGGCGGTGTTCCTTGGCGTCGAGCTGCGCTCGCGGGCACCGATGCTCGACCTCGGCCTGCTGCGGGTGCCGACGTTCGACGGCGGGCTGATCGCGGCGTGGGCGGTCTCGGGGTCGATCTTCTCGCTGCTCACCTACGTGGTCCTGTACCTGCAGAACATCCTCGGGACCTCGGCGATCCGTACCGGCCTCGAGTTGCTGCCGCTGACCGGGGCGATCTTCCTGACCGCCGGGGTCGCGGGCCGGCTCACCGGTCACGTGCCGACGCGCTGGTTGATCGGGCCCGGGTTCGCGCTTGTCGGGATCGGCCTGTTGTTGACGCGCGGGATCACGCCGGCCGACGCCTGGACACATCTGCTGCCGGGGCTGATCGTCGCGGGTGTCGGCGCCGGGCTGATCAACGTGCCGCTCGCCTCGACCGCGGTCGGCGTGGTCGAGCCCGCGCGCGCGGGAATGGCGTCGGGGATCAACTCCACGCTGCGACAGGTCGGGATCGCGACCGGCGTGGCGGCGCTCGGAACGATCCTCGCAAGCCGTCTGCACAGCTCGGTCGTCTCGGCTCTGAGCGGCGGTCCACTGGCGGCGCGAGCCCATGAGCTCGCGCACACCGTCGCGAGCGGCGAGATCGCGGGCGCGGTCCAGGCGACCCCGCCTCACCTCCGCGGGCTCGTCGTCAACGCGGCCACGTCGGGATACGTTGACGGACTCAATTCGATTCTGCTGATCGGCGCGATCATCGCGATCGCGGCCGCCGCGCTCACGACGGTGCTGATCCGCCAACGGGACTTCGTCGGCTCGCAGGCCGGCGAACGCACCCACCTGGAGCCGGCTGCGGTGGCCGGCTAGTGGTGCGCACCGGCCTCGGCGTGCTCGACGTGCATCGACGCCATCGCGTCGGTCGCGCCGCGGCGGGTCGTCAGCCACATCAGGGTCGCGAAGATAACAATCCCGAGCAGGTTCAGGAACAGCTTGTAGTTGACCGTGATCGTCCCGAAGATGTCGGCCCGCGTCGGCCGCGGTCCGGTCGGGATCAGGCCCAGCAAGCTGAACAGCCCGTTCACGAGCAGCGCCGCGATCACCATCGTGATGAACATCAGGGCCGTGATCCGCAGCGCATAGGACCGCCCGTAGTACTTGACGTAGATCGCGACGATCGTCAACACGATCAGGTCCGCAAACAAGAACGCGAGCACGCCCGCAAAGCTGATCCCACCTGACCAAAGCACCGCCGCGAGCGGGACGTTCCCCACCGAGCAGACAAAGCTCAGCACCGCGATCACCGGCCCGATCAGGACGTTCTCGAGCGTCGGGATCGGCTGCGGTGCGTGCTTGAGGAACAGCGACTCGAAGAAGCCGTTGCCGAACTGCGCGATGAACCCCGCGAGCAGAAAGCCGATCGTGACCTCCTTCCACAGCATCTTCCAATCCGCGCGGAAGTTGTTGGCGACATCCGTCCACGCGTCGATCGACGTGAGCCGCTCGCGCCACGGCCGGTCCGGCGCGGAACCATGGTGGTGATGGCCGGAGTCCGCCGCCTGGGCGTGCGCTCGCGCCTGCTCCTCCAGCCGGCGGCCGACGAACAGCCGTAGCGCCATGGTCATCACGACGATCATCACGATTCCGCCGAGGTACTCGGCGACCGTGAACTGCCATCCGATCAACACCCAGAGCACCAGCCCCAGCTCCCACACGAGGTTGGTCGAGGCGAACTGGAACGCCAGCGAGCTGGCGGCGCTGGCGCCCTTCGCGAACAGCGACTTGGCGATCGCCACCGCCGCATACGAGCAGGAGGATGATGCAGCCCCGAGGCCGGTCGCGACCCCCACGGGGCGCGCGCCGCTCCCGCTCAGAGCTTGCTGAATGCGGTCGCGCGGGACCCACGCCTGGACCACAGCGGAGATCGTGAACCCGAGGACGAGCGCCCACCAGACCTCCCAGGCCATCAGGAACGAATCGCGCAGGCCATGCCAGATGACGTTCAACACACGGATACCGTAGCATACCCCTGGGGGGTATTGTTATGATTCTCGGTATGACAAACGCAACTGCAACCACGCGCGGATACACGGCCACGAAGGACCAGCTGCTCGCGCGCCTGAAGCGGATCGAGGGTCAGATCCGCGGGATCGAGGGAATGGTCGAGGAGGATCGCTACTGCATCGATGTGCTGACCCAGATCAGCGCTGCCCAGGCGGCGCTCGACAAGGTCGCGCTCGGCCTGCTCGACGACCACGCCCACCACTGCGTGATCGGCGCCGCCACCGAACGCGAGCGTGACGAGAAGACCGCCGAGCTGATGGCCGCGGTCGGTCGGCTGATGCGGCGCGGGTGAGGTACGGTGCGCCGAACAGGGGTCCGTAACCGAAACGAGGAGCTTTGAAGATGAAGATCGCGGTCGTCGGGAAGGGCAATATCGGCGGTGGACTCGGGAGCATCTGGCAGGCGGCCGGGCACGACGTGACCTGGATCGGGCGCGAGGGTGGCGACGCCTCCGATGCGGACGCAGTTTTGATCGCGATCCCGGGCCCCGCGATCGCCGAGCCGTTCGAGACGGTCGCCGGGCTCGTGGGCAAGACCGTGATCGACGCGACCAACCTGATCGGGACACAGCCGCCCGGCGGCTTCGCCTCCAATGCGGAGTTCGTGAAGTCCAAGACCGGCGGCCCGACCGCGAAGTCGTTCAACATCAACTTCGCGGCGCTGTTCGGCAAGCTCGGTGAGACCCGGGTGCGGCCGTCGAACATCTGGTGCGGCGACAAGGGAGCGCGTGAGGTCGTCGAACGGCTGAACGTCGACGCGGGCTACGACCCCGTGTACGCGGGTGGACTCGAGAACGCAATCTTGCAAGAGAGATTTGTGCAGCTCGTGTTCGCGATCGCCCAGAGCGGGTTCGGGGGACCGTTCTTCTACCGGATGGCCCCGCCCGATCAGCTGTAACGCGCTGGGTTCCTACCATCAGGAGCATGCTCGTATCGGTCCTCGACCAGTCGCCGATCTCCGAGGGATCGAGCGGCGCCAACGCGCTCCACAACACGCTCGACCTGGCGCGCCTGACCGACCGGCTCGGCTACCACCGCTACTGGGTGGCCGAGCACCACGGCGGACCGATGCTGGCGAGCGCGAGTCCCGAGGTCCTGATCGGCCCGATCGCCGCGGCCACGAGCCGAATCCGGGTCGGCAGCGGCGGCGTGATGCTGCCGCACTACAGCCCGTTCAAGGTGGCGGAGACGTTCACGATCCTGGCGGCGCTGTATCCGGGACGGATCGACCTCGGCCTCGGCCGGGCCGCCGGCACCGACCCGGTCACGACCTATGCCCTGCAGCGCGACCGGCGCGACGCCGCACCCGATGACTTCCCCCAGCAGCTGACCGAGCTGCTGGCTTACTTCGAGGACAACCTCCCGGAGGACCATCCGTTCCGGCGGCTGGCAGCGACGCTTCCCGGGCGACCCCAGCTGCCGGCTACGTGGATGCTCGGCTCCTCGCCGCAGAGTGCGGTCTGGGCGGCCCAGCTCGGCTTGCCATACGCGTTCGCGGACTTCATCAATCCCGGCGGCAGCGAGATCGCGGCGTCCTATCGCGCGCGGTTCGAGCCCGTGCGCGAGCTGCAGGCCCCGCGCACCGCCGTTGCGGCGTGGGTGCTGTGCGCGCCCACCGACGAGGAGGCCAACCACCTCGCGTCCAGCAGCCGGATGACGCTCAGCCTGCTGCGGCGCGGGCGGCTGATCCCGGTGCCGCCCCCGGACAAGGCGGTCGCGTTCCTGGCCCGCGAGGGCAAGTCTGTCGACGGCTCGCTCCCCGGCCGGCGGGGGATCATCGGCTCGCCCGACAGGGTCCGTGCCGGGATCGACCAGCTCGCCGCCGAGTACGGCGCCGACGAGGTGATCATCGTCACGATCACGCACGACCACCAGGCGCGGCGTCGCTCGTACGAGCTGATCGCGGACGCGATCGACCTCCCTCACGCTCCGGCCGCGGCGAGCGTTTCATCCACATGATCTACACCATCATCGACAGCCCACTCGGCGAGCTGCTGCTCGCCGGCGATGGCCGGTCGCTGCACCGACTCGACATGCGCGGCGGCCGGCGCCCGGTCAAGATCGATCCGAGCTGGCGCCGGGACGACTACGCGTTCGGGGACGTGCGGACACAGCTGAGCGAGTACTTCGATGGAGGTCGGCGCGAGTTCCAGCTTCCGCTCGAGCTCGTCGGCAACCGGTTTGAGCTCCGGGTCTGGGGCGCGCTGCGCGAGATCCCCTACGGGGAGACGGCCAGCTACGGCGAGATCGCGGCCCGGATCGGAGAGCCGAGCGCGGCCAGGGCGGTCGGCCTCGCCAACGGCCGCAATCCGATCGCGGTGATCGTTCCCTGCCACCGGGTTATCGGCGCGGACGGCTCGCTCACCGGCTACGGCGGCGGTCTCGAGCGCAAGCGGTTGCTGCTCGATCTCGAAGCCGGCGTGCTGCCGCTGGCGGTCCAGGGTCGCTGGCGGGTTACGGTCGCTGGCGGTCTAGGGACGCTGGCGGTCTAGGGGCGCTGGCGGTCTAGGGGCGCTGGCGGTCTAGGGACGCTGGCGGTCTAGGGGCGCGCCGCACGCCAGACCGACGCCGCCAGCAGACCGGCGACCGCCACGGGAAGGATCCACCAGGCGGCGACGCCGGTCCCGGCGACGACCGCCGTGACCGCGAGCGTCACCACCACGCCGGCAGCGATCCGCCAGTCATCGCCGACGACGAACTCCCAGATAAACCGCAGCAAGGCCTCGAGCCGGCTCATGTGCGGACCATCACCTCGCTCGGCGCCGCCTTGGCTCGCCGACGGCCGGCACGGCGCAGCATCGCCACGAGCGAGGCCGCGAACGCGAGCGTCGCCGGGATGATCACCAGCAGCGCGGCGTCGGACCCTGGCCAGTGCGCACCGGCGCCCTCCCCGCCCCAGAACATCCCGAACGAGGTCAGCATCACGCCGACCGCGAACTTGAGCGTGTTCTCGGGCACCCGCGCCAGCGGCGCGTGCACCGCCATCCCGGCCAGGACCACGACCAGCACGGCCACGCCCGCGGCCGCGGCCGCGAGGCCGACGCGATGCTGATTGGCGCCGAACGTGAGCACGATGAACACGACCTCGAGGCCCTCCAGCAGCACGCCCTTGAACGCGATCGTGAACGAGTACGGGTCGAACCCGGACCCGACCGTGCCCGCCTCGCGCGCCGCCTCGAGCTCCTCCGCGTACGCCTCGCTCTCGTCGTGCAGTGCCTTCAATCCCGCCGCCCGCAGGATCGCCTTGCGCAGCCACTGCAGGCCGAACACCAGCAGCAACCCGCCGACCACGACCCGCAGCACATTGATCGGCAGCGCGGTCAGCGCGGGTCCGAGCGCAGCCGTCAGCACCGCGAGCACGACCACCGCGGCACCGACGCCCGTGAAGGTGGACCGCCAGCTCCGCGTGGTTCCGACCGCCAGCACGATCGTCAGGGCTTCGACCGCTTCGACCGCGCAGGCCAGGAACACCGAGATCGCAAGACCCCATTCGGTGCCGCTCACCGGCTGACTCGCTCGCTCGTGAACATCGGCTCCGCAACTACTTTAGGCGGCGCCGAGCGTGGTCGCCGCCCCGCGCAGCACCGTCTGGGCGATCTTGTCGCCGGCGCCGCCGAGCGGCAGGAAGCCGGGCACGAACGACACCGCCGCCTCGAACTCCAACTCGATCCGGGTGCCGCCCGCATCCCACAGCCGCCACGCCAGCTGCATCCGCTCCTCGTCGGACGGCTCGTACGGGATCCGCGTCAGGTACACCGCCTGCGGCCACTGCGTCCGGACGGCCACGACCAGCTCGAACTCCCTCGACAGCGGACTGCGCGGGATCCGCAGGCGCGCGCGGGCGCGCAGCGGTTGGCCGTCGCCGCCGCGCTCGAACACCTCCACCTCGCGGAACAGGTCGGCGTTCCAGCTCGGGTATCGGTCGACCGCGGCCAGCAGCCTGAACGATTCCTCCACCGAAGCGGTCACGATCGCGGCGGCGCGTCCCCTGAACTCCTTCATCGGCCCGCTCCGCCCCGTTACATCAGAACCGGATCACGGCGCGGTTCGGAGCCCCCCGGCGTCCATCGCCGGCCCCGCGCCGCCCGCAGGCTGATGTCGGTCGGATTTGACCGCGCGGGGGCCTTGACCGCGGTCCGCACCGCGCCCGCTTCCGGCTCGGTGACCGGGCGGTCGGCGACCGCCAGGACCTCGGGCCCTCCGGGTTCACGAATCACGACCGCGCGCCATCTGGGGCATGATTCCATGCGTGCTCGCCGCGTACGCATCCGAGATCGCCCCCGAGGACCCACTCCGGGCGCTCACAATCGGGGAGCGTCCCGAACCCGAGATCCTCGACGGCTGGACGACCGTCACCGTCAAGGCCACATCGCTGAACCACCACGATTTGTGGTCGCTGCGCGGGGTCGGACTCCCCAAGGACCGGCTGCCGATGATCCTCGGCTGCGACGCCGCCGGCCTCGACGAGGACGGCAACGCGGTCGTCGTCCACTCCGTCATCAGCGACGATTCCTGGCGTGGTGACGAGACCTTCGACCCGCGGCGCTCGCTGCTCTCCGAGAAGCACCAGGGCACGTTCGCCAATCGCGTCGCGGTGCCCCGTCGCAACCTGATCCGCAAGCCGGCCGAGCTGTCGTTCGAGCAGGCGTCGTGCCTCCCGACCGCGTGGCTGACCGCCTACCGGATGCTGTTCACCCGCGCACACGTGGTGCCTGGCATGACGGTCCTGGTCCAGGGCGCCGCCGGCGGCGTGGCCACCGCCCTGGTGGTGCTCGCGAGCGCAGCCGGCGTGCGCGTGTGGGCGACCGGCCGCTCCGAACGCGGGCGCGCCCAGGCGTTGGAGCTCGGCGCCGAGCAGGCGTTCGAGTCGGGAGCGCGCCTACCCGAACGGGTGGACGCGGTGATGGAGACGATCGGCGCCGCGACCTGGGGCCACTCGATCCGCTCGCTCAAGCCCGGAGGCACGCTGGTGGTGTCGGGCGCCACCACCGGCGATCCATCGCCCGCCGAGCTCACCCGCATCTTCTTCCTCCAACTCTCCGTGATCGGCTCGACGATGGGGACCCGCGACGAGCTCGAGCGCCTGATCCGGTTCTGCGTCGAGAAGGGCATCCGGCCCACGATCCACATGACGCTGCCGCTGACCGAGGCGCGAATCGGGTTCGAGGCGCTGTTCGCCGGTGAGGTCGTCGGCAAGGTGGTCTTCACGCCGTAGCGGCGGCGTGGCGGCGGCGGCGTGGCGGCGGCGGCGTGGCGGCGTGCTTCGCCGGATGCGCTCGATCACGCCGGCAGACCCGCCCGGACCTGCTCAACTTCCCACACCGATCGCCGGGCGCCGGGTTCGGGAAGTTGAGCACGATAGTCATGCTCGATGTCCCAAACCCCGTGCGCGGAATCGGGTTTGGGAAGTTGAGCATGTCTTTCGGGCTCTCCTGACCCGCGTGCGCCACCTCGCCCGCCTGCCCGGAGGTCGGGGCGCACCCCTGCGCCACGACCTCCCCAGCCCACCGCACGACCGGCGGCGGCTTCAAAGCCGACGACGGGCGCGCTACCCCGCGACAGGAATCCGGGAGGCGCCCCAAACCGCGCCCGCGCCCCACGGGAACACCCACCCACTACCCCAGCTCCGCGATCACCAGCGACGCGTGCGCCTCGCCGTCCCCGTTCACGATCCACCGCCGCGAGCCGGCGCGGACGATCGACTTCTCGCCGGGCTGCGCCGGCGTCTTGAACTCCATCTCGACGTCGATCCGCTGTGGCTCGGGGCCGGCGAGTAGCTCCTCTTCGAGCGGCTGCCAGTAGGCGGCGTTGTTGATGTGATCGGCGATGTCGCACTCGGTGGCGCGAAAGCGCCATGGAGTCCCGTGCTCTCGTGGCGCCGGCAAGCCCGGATGGCGAAGGCGCGCGGTCACGCGCCGCCCGGCGGCCGCGTCGCCCCAGCGCGCCACCTCGAGCTCGCTGAACGGAGCCGGGCGCCCGCTGTTCGGATCGAGATGAACCCAGAGCGCGACCGCCTCGACATCGCCCGAGCCATCCCCTTCGCCCGCCACCGTAGTCCGGCGCTCGGCCCATGCCCGCCCCAGCCCGCTGCAGAACGTGACCAGACTGAGGTGCTCGCCGAAGCGCGGGAACCGGTTGACGCGGATCCGCATCCGCCGCACGACCCACACAGCCGTCTGCGCCAGCCCCGCGTCCTCGACATCGGCGAACGCGACGTCCTGCAGCCATCGCGCCAGCGCGTCGAGGCGGATCCGCCCCGACGGGGCGCAGTCGGCAAGGCCGGGTCGCATCGCGCCCGTGAAACGGCGCCCGTGTTCCGGCGGCGCCACCAGATCGGTCAGCTCGTGCATCGCGAGGGATGTTGCCGATTGCCGGCGCGGCCGGCGCCGTCGTTAAGCCGCTTGCGCCCGGCGGCCGGCGCCGTCGTCAGGCCGCTTGCGCCCGGCGCCCGGCAAATGCCGCCGAGGCGAACGGTACGAGCGCCGCCGCCACCCCGGCCGGATCGGTCGTCTGCGGAACGTGACCGCTGTCGAACACGACCAGCCGTGCGCCCGGGATCGTGCGCTGCACCCGCCTCCCGGTCCGCAGCGGGATCACCGGGTCGCGCCGTCCCCACAGCAGCAGCGTTGGTGCGGTGATTCCGCGCGCCTGCACGCGGAGGTCGTGCTCCGGCGAGGCAAAGCTGCCCCACAGCTCACTGACCGCCCGCAGCCCCGGATCGCGCCTGGTGGTCGCGATGCTGGTGGCGCGAGACCGGCGGTCGCCGTCGGTGCGCGGGCGGACGTACAGCGCCGAGAACCACGGGTAGATGCGGCGCAGGAACCACGGACGAGCCATCAGCCCGCAGAACGCCCGCAACTGCAACGGCCGCCCGTCGAAGCCACCGCCGGCGATCACCACCAGGCCCCTGACGAGCTCGGGCCGGCGGATCGCCAGCCGGGCCGCGGCAAAGCCCCCGACCGAGTTGCCGACCACGACCGCTCCGTCCGGCGCCAGCGCCGCCACGAGCTGCTCGGCGATGTCGGCGTACCGCATTGCGCTCACCGGCCCGCTCCCCGGAGGCGAGCATCCGTGGCCGGGCCAGTCGAGCGAGATCGAACGGAAGCGGGGCGGCAGCATCGCGCGGAGCTCGTCGTAGTCGTGGCGGTCGTGCGCGCCGCCGGTCAGCAGCACGATCGGATCGCCCTCCCCGAGCTGGTCGTACGCGACCGGGCCGGTCGTGGTCTCGAACAGCTGCATTCTCCGCACCTTACCACGATCGATGACCGACCGGTCGGTCATTCTCCGATTCAGCTACGCTCGCCGCAATGCCGTCGAAGGCCGCCGCCCCCGCCCACCACACCCGCGAGGCCCTGCTCGACGCCGGCGTGGCGGTCGCCGCCGAACACGGACTCGCCGGCCTGAGCGTCAACCGCGTCGTCGCCGCCGGCGGCGTCGCCAAGGGCACCTTCTACGTCCACTTCCACGACCGCGCCTCGTTCATCGACGCGCTGCACGAGCGCTTTCACGCCCAGGTGCAGGAAGCCGTCGCGGCGGCGACGGCCGGGATCGAGCCCGGCGCCGAGCAGATCGTGCGCGCGGCCGAGGCGTATCTCGACGTCTCGCTGTCGAACCGCGCAGTCAAGGCGCTGGCGCTCGAGGCCCGATCCGATCCCCGCCTCAGGGCGTCGATGGGAGCGCGGCACGACCGGGCCGCCGCGGCGGCCGCGCCCGCATTCAAGGCGATGGGCTGGCGCGACGCGACGGCGGCCTCGCAGCTGTTCGCGGCGATGACGGCCGAGCTCGCGATCCGCGAGTTCGACGCAGGACGGCGGCTGCCGGCGGGCCGTCGGGCCCTGCGCAGGTTCCTCGGCACAGCTTGAACCCGCCCCGCCGACCCACGCTCTCCCTCCGCCGGCCACCCCTCCCCCGCCGCCCCACGCCCCCCGCCGGCCCGAGCCCAGGCCCGCCTACCCGACACCAGCCCGCGCCACCAGCTCCTCGGCAATCGCCAGCGACGAGGTCGCAGCCGGCGAGGGCGCGTTGCGCACCCAGACGACGTTGTCCGCGACGCTGAGGCGAAAGTCGTCGACGAGCGATCCGTCGCGGTCGAGTGCCTGCGCGCGCACGCCCGCGGGCGCCCTGACGACGTCGTCGTCGGCGACAGCGGGAACGTAGCGGCGGGCGTCGCGAACGAAAACCCGCTTGCTAGCCGAACGCGCCAGCTCTGAGATCCCCACCCGCCAGTACTTGTGCATCATCCGCCCCGTCCCGGGCCAGGTGACCGTCTCATACACGTCTCGGAGCCGCACCTGCCGACGGGTGTAGCCCTCGCGCGCGAGCGCCAGGACCGCGTTGGGACCGAGCCACACGGTGCCGTCGAACTTGCGGGTGAGGTGGATACCAAGGAACGGCAGCCGCGGATCCGGAACCGGATAGATCAGCCCGCGGACCAGGTCCGAGCGCTCCGGACGCAGCATCCAGTACTCGCCCCGGAACGGGACGATCCGGGGCTCCGCCGGCTCGCCGGAGGTGCGCGCCAGCCGGTCGGCGTACAGGCCCGCGCAGACGATCACGCGATCCGCCTCCAGCCAGCTGCCGTCGGTCAGCTCGACCGCGGGCTTGCGCCCCGACCGCTCCACGCGCGCCACCTCCTCGCCCGTGTGGATCTCGCCGCCGCGTAGCGCCAGCTCGCCCGCGAGCGCGTGCGCCACCGCGACGAAATCGACGATCGCGGTCTGCGGCGAATGCAGCCCCGCGATTCCGCGAGCGTGGGGCTCGACCTCGGCGAGCTCGGCCGGCTCCAGCCAGCGCAGGCCGGGGACGCTGTTGGCGGCCGCGCGCTCGGCCAGCCGCCGCAGCGGCTCAAGCTCGCTCGGCTCGGTCGCCACGACCACCTTGCCGCACTCGTCATAGGGGATCTCGTGCACGGCACAGAAGTCGCGCAGCATGACCAGCCCGCGCCGGCACAGGGTCGCCTTCAGCGATCCGGGCGCATAGTAGATGCCGGCGTGCACGACGCCGCTGTTGCGGCCCGTCTGGTGACGTGCAATTGCGTCCTCCTTCTCGACAACCACGACCTCGGCACCGTCCACCGAAGTGGCCAGCAGACGAGCCGTGGCCAGACCGAGAATCCCCCCGCCGACGATCACGATGCGCATGCGAGCCCGGGATTCAACCAGGAACGTTTCTGACGTCGGTCTTATGACTTTCATCGGGCCTGCTTCGAGTGGTCGGGAATCCTTGATCACTGACACCGATGGCCACCTACGCACCCACCCCCACACCAACCACCGAGGACGGCCGCCGCGACCTCGACCAACCGGTGATCGAGATCGTGGTCCCGGTCTACAACGAGCAGTGCACGCTCGAGCACTCGATCCGTCGCCTGCACGAGTTCCTCTCCGAGCAGATGCCGTTCGCGTGGCGAATCGTGATCGCCGACAACGCCAGCACCGACGCGACCCTCGCGATCGGACGGACGCTGGCGATCGAGCTGCCCGGCGTCACGGTCCTCCATCTCGACGCCAAGGGCCGCGGCCGGGCACTGCGCGCGGCGTGGTCGGCCAGCGACGCCGACGTCCTCTGCTACATGGACGTCGACCTCTCGACCGACCTGCGCGCGCTGCTGCCGCTGGTCGCCGGTCTGATCTCCGGTCACAGCGACGTCGCGATCGGGACCCGGCTGGCGGCCGGTTCGCGGACCGTCCGCGGACCCAAGCGCGAGTTGATCTCGCGCACCTACAACACGCTGCTGCGGCTCGCGCTCCGTGCCCGGTTCTCCGATGCCCAGTGCGGCTTCAAGGCGATCCGCGCCGACGCCGCGCAGAAGCTGTTGCCGGCGGTCCGCGACCAGGGCTGGTTCTTCGACACCGAGCTGCTGGTGCTCGCGCAGCGCCAGGGGCTGCGGATCCACGAGGTACCGGTCGACTGGGTCGACGATCCCGACTCGCGCGTCGACATCGCCCGGACCGCGGCCGAGGACCTGCGCGGGGTCACCCGGCTCACGCTGCAGACGCCGGTGGGCCGGTTCCTGGCGATCGGTGTGCTGTCGACGATCGCGTACGCCGTCCTGTACCTGATGCTACGCGGGGGACTGGGCGCGGAGGGCGCCAACGCGCTCGCGCTGGCCCTCACCGCGATCGGCAACACGCAGGCGAACCGATACTTCACGTTCGGCCTGCGCGGCCGCGCGGGGCTCCTCCGCCAGCAACTCGCCGGCGGGCTCGTGTACCTGCTCGCGCTGGGGCTGACCGCCGGCGCGCTCGACGTCCTCCAGGGTCTCGATCCGCATCCGCCCCGGATGCTCGAGGTGCTGGTGCTCGTGATCGCGAGCGTGTTCGCGACCGTCAGCCGGTACATCGCGCTGCGCACCTGGGTGTTCGCGCGCGGCACCGCCGGCCGTCGCTCGGAGCCGCTGCGCCGAGCTCAGTCGGCCGTGTAGCGGGCGAGCAGGTCGCGCAGCTCGGCCGCGTTGCGAACCGAGTAGTCCCGGTAGCAGTTGTTCATCAGCAGGTGGGTCTCGCGCGCCTCGCCGCTCAGCTCGCGGATCGCCGGCGTGAGCTGCTCGAGCTCCTGCTTGGAGTACAGGTAGCGAAACCGCTCCGCCGCGGTTCGCGAGGTTCCCTTCCAGGTGCTGTCCGAGCGGCCGTGGAAGCGCACCATCGCGAGCTCATCGCTCGTCGCCGCGAACACCCGCGGCAGCTCGGACACCACCGGGGCGTCGACGCACACGAACACGAGCCCGTGCGCGGCGAGCATCTTCAGCGTCCGCTCGCGGTCGCGCTGCTCGGCGGTCCACATCGGCGAACGGAACTCGACGCTGATCCGATAGTCGGGCAGGCGCTCGCGCAGCGACTCGACCTCGGCGCGGTTCTCGCGCCGAGGCACGAACCAGGGCGGGTACTGGAACAGCACCGCCCCCATCCGTCCCGCGTCGTGCAGCGGCCGCAGCGCGGACTCGAACCGCCGCCACGCCTCATCCACCGCCTCCGGATCCAGGTGGTAGGCGTAGAGGTTGCGCTTCTCCGCGACATCAGCGGGTAGGTCCTCCCGCAGGTCCTTCCACAGGCTTCCGGGCCGCGTGGGATGGCCGGTCAGCAGCGAGTACGCCTTGACGTCGAAGCGGAAGCCGTCGGGAGTCCGCTCCGCCCATAGCCGGGCCTGCTGCGCGGCGGGGGGCGCGTAGTAGGTCGAGTCGATCTCGGCGAGCGGAAACTGGGCCGCGTAGTAGCGCAGCCGCTGCTCGGCGCTCATCGTCCGCTTCGGGTACCAGTCGGATTCGCCCACCAGTGTCCGATCGGTCCACGAACAGCTGCCGGTCAGGACCTCGTGGCCGTCGAGCAGCAGGCCGGCTCCGAGCGAACCGTGGCCGTCGTCGGTCACGGTGCGCCGGCGCGGGTCAGGCACCGGGCGCCGCAGCGGGCGCCGAGCGCCGCCGCCTCGGCGACCGGCAGCCCGGTCGCGAGCCCGAACGTCAGCCCGGCCGCGAACGAGTCACCGCAGCCGTACGCGTCGTGCGGCCTCCCCGGCAGCTCCGCGGCTGACCAGCTGCCGGACGACTCGCCCCACCAGCGGCCACCCTGGCCGCCGGCGGTCTCGACCAGCATTCGCGTCCAGGCCGCGAGCCGCTGCGCCCACTCGCTCTCGCCCCGATCCCGGCTGCTGAACACGAGCGCGTCGATCGCGGTGGCAGCGTCGGCGAGCGCCGAACGCGCCCGCGGCGAGGCGACCAGGACGCGGGCGGCGCGGGCGTAACCGAGCGCGTCGGCGTCACCGGCGGTGAAAAAGACGCCGTCCGCGCCCTCGAGCCGGTTCCACTCGAGCACGTCGGCCGCGCGCGGCTGCAGGCGCTCGCCGAGCGTCACGATCGTCCGCTCGCCGGTCGGCTCCAGCAACGTCATCGCCCGGCGCGTCGGCTGCTCGCGCCACGCGACCTGCGGCCGCACACCGCGCGCGGTCAGCTGCTTGGCTGCCGCGTGCCCGTCGGCGTCATCGCCGAGCGCGCAGAAGAAGTCGACCTCGGCGCCGAGTTCGGCGAGCACCACCGCGACCACGCCGCCGCCGCCGGCCGCGCGCCTGAAGGAGTCGTGGGCGTTGACGATCTCGCCGTGCCGGGGGAACCGGTCGACCGGCAGGAAGTCCACCCACTCGACGTGTCCGACGACCCCGATCCGCGGCGCGGCCATGGGCTCAGCCTAGCCGCGACGGCTACGCGGCGGCGAACGCGGCGATCACGTCCGCAAACGCGCTCACCGACGCCGGGCCGGCGGCATCCGACAGGGCGACGATCTCGGTCTGCACGCCGGCCTCGGCCAGCTCGCGGTAGCGGCCGATCTGCTCGAGCACGGTCGCGGCTCCCTGTCCGGAACGGTCCGCGTCCTCGGACGCGACCACCCGCGCCGGCGCGGTGTGCGTGACCTCGACCGTCGCCGGATCGCGCCCCTCGGCGGCGCAGTGGTCGCGCAGCACGGCCAGCTTGTGGGCCACGGTGTCGGGGTCGCCGAACAGGTTGCACGCGTCCGCGTGGCGCGCTACCAGGCGCAACGTGCGGCGCTCACCCGAGCCGCCGACCAGGATCGGGATCCGCTCCTGCAGCGGGCGCGGGTAGCAGATCGCCTCGAAGACCTCGAGCGTGCGCCCCTTGAAGCTCGGCGACCCCGGACCCCACATCAGCGGCAGCAGCTCGAGCGCGTCCTCGAGTCTGTCGAAGCGCTCGCGTAGCGGCGGGAACTCCCAGCCGTAGAGCCGGTGCTCGCGCTCGAACCATGCGGCCCCGATCCCGCACATCGCCCGGCCGCCGGACAGCACGTCGAGGGTCGCGATCACCTTTGCCAGGTGGGCGATGTTCCGGTAGGTGACCCCGGTCACGAGCGTGCCGAGGCGGATCCGCGCGGTGACCCCGGCGAGGTAGGCGAGCGTCGTGTAGCTCTCGAGCATGTCCTCCCACTCGCGCCCGACCTGCGGGATCTGGACGAAGTGGTCCATCACCCAGAGACTCGTGAAGCCGGCCTCCTCTGCGGCGAGCGCGACCTCCGCCAGCGTCGCACGCGTCGCCGCTGGATGGTCGGGCCAGTCGAACCGGGACAGCTGCAGGCCGAACTCGAGCTTCATCGGATCCTCCTGTTGGCGCGCGGCCGCAGCCAGTGCGGTCGCGAATTCGGGCGCCACGAGCTGGACCGTATCGGCGCCGTGGACACCGGCGAAGCCCTCGTCGGCGAGCTCCCCGCCGGCGCGGCTGACCGCCTCGAGTTGCGAGACGACCACCTTGCGCGGCACCGGTTGGCCGCGGGCGCGGTTGCGCTGGTGTACCACCTCCGGGCGCTCGTCGAACACCACAACGTACGCCGGCACACCGTGCTCGGCAGCGACCTCGCGCCACTTGCGGCGCCGCTTCGGATCGAGCCCGGTCGAGTCGATCACGGTCGTGAGCCGGCGCCGCAGGCGCTTGGCAACGATCAGGTCGAGGACCTCGAACGCGTCCCTGCTCGCTCGCTGGTCGCGCTCCCCAGTCCCGACCGCCGCCCGCAGCCGGTCCGAGGATACGATCTGGTCGGGGTTGAACCACTCGCCGGCCCAGGTCGATTTCCCGGCGCCGCTGGCCCCGACAAGAATCACGAGACACGGGTCCGGGAGGCGAAGCACGCGCAGGTCGTAGCACGTGACCTGGCGATGCGCGGCGTGCTCGGCGTACCGCCGGTGGCGACGGCGTCCGGGGTCGCGCCGCACCCCGCCGCCGTCCGGGGTCGCGCCCGCCGCAGGTCGCGCCCGCCGGCGTCCGGGGTCGCGCCCGCCGCAGGCCGTGGTCGATTTGTCCCCGATATGAGGACAAATCGACCACACCCCCTCATAGCCCGCGAATCTCCGCCACGCGGTTGCTCATTGTGGCCTAACGACTCGTGAATCCCACCACCTCGTGATCCCGCTCGAGCGCCGGCAAGACCAGCTCGCAGGCCTGCCACGTGGCGGTGAAGTCATGCAGGCACGCCAGGCGCGAGCCGCGCCCGCCGCGATGCGCGGGGCTGAAGCTTGCGTCGCGCACGAACCCGAGACTACTAGTGGCGGCCGGACATCGGGCACCGCCGATCCGTGACAGCTACGACAATGGGCTGATGCAGTCCAACCCCGCCGGCGCTGTGTACGGAGTGTTGGCAGTCGCGGCGCTGCTGGCCGCCGAGAGCCCGCGGGAGGAGACCTACCCGCGGACGGTCGGAGCGGTCGCGATCACGTTGCTGCTCTACTGGCTGGCGCACTCGTACGCCGAGTACGCGGGTGAGCGATTCCTGACCGGGGAGCGAATTAAGCTCGGCGGACTGGGACGGATGATGTTGCGGGAGCTGTGGATCGTGCTGGGGGCCATGCTGCCACTGATCGTCGTCCTGATCTCCTGGATCAGCGGCGCCACCCTCAACCAAGCCGTGACGCTGGCAACGTGGGCCGCGGCGCTGATGATCACCGGGATCGAGATCGGCATCGGCCTGAACGCCGATCTGTCCGGACGCGAGCTGGTCGGCCAGGTCCTGATGGGGGCCGCGCTCGGGCTCGCGATCATCCTCCTGAAGGTCGTGCTCCACTGACGGGCAGCAGCGGGAGCCGGGCATGATCGCGATCCTCGGTGGCCGCGCATGATCCTCGGTGGCCGGGCATGATCGCGATCCTCGGTGGCCTCGGAGCGGCGGTCTGCTGGGCCGTGTCGGCGCTGTGCGCGTCGGCGGCCAGCCGGAAGATCGGCGCCGCGTCGACGCTCGGCTGGGTGATGGGGCTCGGCCTCGTGCTGGTGATCGTCCCGACCGCGCTGCTCGCGGACGCGGGCCCGGTGACGCTCGGCAGACTCGGCCTGCTGGTGATCATCGGCGTCTCGAACGTCGCCGGCCTGCTGATCGAGTACGTCGCGTTCCGCCGCGGCAAGGTCGGCGTGATCACGCCGATCGCGTCCTCCGAGGGCGCGATCGCCGCGCTGATCGCCGTGGTCGCGGGGCTGCACGTCTCTTCCCACACGGCCGAGCTGTTGGTGCTGATCACCGCCGGCGTGGTGCTCGCCGCCGCGCACCCAGACCCTCCCGATCCCTCCAACCAGGCCACCGGGGTGCGTTCAGCCGTGCTCGCGATCCCGGTGGCGCTGCTGTTCGGGATCACGCTGTACACGACCGGACGTGTCGGCAAAGAGATCTCCGTCCTCTGGGTGCTGCTGCCCGCGCGACTGGTCGGGGCCGCGCTGATCACCGCCCCGCTCGCGCTCCGCGGCCGGCTCGAGCCGCCCGGATCGACGCTCGGGCTCGTGACGGCCGCCGCCGCCGCCGAGGTGCTGGGTGTGCTCAGCTACGCACTCGGGGCCCGCCACCAGCTCGCGGTCGCCGCCGTGATCGCGTCGCAGTTCGCGGCGCTCGCCGCCGTCGGTGCCTACTTCGCGTTCGGCGAACGGCTGACGAAGCTACAGCTGGCGGGGCTGATCGTGGTCGCGGTCGGCGTCGGCCTGCTGGCGGCGGAGGGAACCTGATCCGCGCATCGATTGCCACAAGCGCTCGTCAACGCGAATGAGGGGTCACTCGCCTGCGCCCCTCAATCCCTGTATGGGTCGTGAACGTCGCGTCCGGCCATCGCGACTCCGAGCGGGCGCAGCGTGTGCTTGACCCGGATCGAGCCGGCGTGGGCGGCGAGCACGTCCGGGAGCCGCTTGTAGACCTCCGGCGCCTCGTCCGCACCGCCGCCCACGAGCACGATCCCGCGCCCGCGCAGACGCGCCTGGACCGCCGGCCAGTCGACCAGCCCGGGCTTGATCTGCTTGCCTCGCCGAACCCTTCCCGCCGCCTGGGTGCGGCTCATCACCCGGCCCGCGCCATGCACGGTCGAGTGCAGCGCCGCTTCCGCCTCCCCGCTCTCGACCCCCTCGAGGATCACCGACTCGTCGCCCATCGAGCCGCCGACGAACCCCTCCTGGCCCGGACGCGCCGGCGTGCAGCCCTTGCGGATCACCCAGTAAGCGCGCCCGTGGTGTGACTCCCTCCAGGCGAAGTTGTGGTGGTTGTGAACCTCGTGCCGGACCTCGGCCGAGAGGATCTCGAGCACCTTGGCGACGACCAGATCGCGGCCTGCGTATGCGTACTCACCGGCGAGCTCCATCGCCGCGATGTACGAGCCGCCGAGCTCGCTGTCGGCGTCCAGCAGCACCGGCGGCGAGTCCATTGCACCCTCCGCGGCGCGAGCGTCAAACGCCAGGCCCTGCGCCAGCGCGAGGAAGCCCGACGCGGTCCTGTGGCCGAAGCCGCGCGAGCCGAAGTGGACCCCGACCCACACGCGTCCCTGCTCGTCCGCCATCAGGTTCACGTAGTGGTTCCCCGAGCCGACCGTGCCGAGCTGCGATTCCGCGAGCGACGCCAGCTTGCGCTGCGGACAGAAGTCGGCCACTCGGATCTTGTCGAGCACCGGGTGGTCGGCTCGCTCCCGCGCCGGCACGCCGACGCCGAACGACACCCGCCGCGTGACCTCGCGCATGATCCGCTCGACGCCACCGAGGCTTGCGAGATCGGCCCGCGTCAGCTCGGTGCAGACAGCCTTGTTGCCACATCCGATGTCGAACCCGACGCCGGACGGCGACACGTGGCGCTCATACGCGACCGCACCCCCGATCGGCTGGCTGTACCCCGGGTGATGGTCGGCACAGAGCACGCCGAACTCGGCCTCGCCCGCCTGCATGCAGGTCTTCAACTGCCGCAAGCTGCGCTCGTCGACCGAACCGAACGTCTTGATCTCCATCGGACCGATTGTGTCGCTCCGTTTCACCATCGCCACCCCAAAGTACGGTGGTAGCGTGCCGCCCGTGAAGCCCCGCTCGCTTACCGAGCTGCAAGCCGGTCTCGACCACGTCCGCGCCTCGCCGTTCGACCGCGGCCGGATCGAGCTGATCGTCCGCCGACCGGCCGAGAACGAGCGCGAGGTCCTCCACGAGGCAACTCTCGACACCATCGACGGCCTCGTCGGCGACACCTGGAAGCTCCGCCCCAGCAGCCTCACCGGCAACCGCGGCCCGCATCCCGATCTCCAGCTCACGCTGATGAATGCCCGCGTCACCGCGCTCATCGCACAGACTCCGGACCGCTGGCAGCTCGCCGGCGATCAGCTGTACGTCGACTTCGACCTCAGCATCCGCAACCTGCCGCCGGGCACTCAGCTCGCGATCGGCCCCTCGGCGCTGATCGAGATCACCGACAAGCCACACACCGGCTGCAGCAAGTTCACGAAGCGGTTCGGCGTCGACGCGATGAAGTTCGTCAATTCCACCGTCGGCCGCGAGCTCCACATGCGCGGCGTGAACGCCAAGGTCATCGCCGCCGGGGTGGTGACGGTCGGCGACCTGGTGGCCAAGGCCTGAGCCTCAGTCACTCGCCTCCCGCATCCCCCGCGGCCAGATCCCCTGCTTGCCCGGCGCCAGGATCCCGTTCGGATCGACCGCGTCCTTGATCGTCTCGCAGAAGCGCCGGTAGGCGTGATCGCCGAACGAGTACTGGTCGGCGGCGAGGTCCATGAAGTCCAGGTGGGCGCGGTACTCGCCGTAGCCGAGCGCGGCCGCGTCACGGACGAGCCGCTTCGCCACGTCGTACGCGGCGCGCGACTGGGCTTCGTTCTTGGTGTCGAAGATGATCAGGGTGACGTGCACGAAGCTGCGGGCGTTGACGGGGATCATCGCGACGATGTAGTCGAGCCCGGCCGCGTTGACCATGCCCCGCAACAGATCGCGCAGCGCGACCGCGTCGCCGCCGGTCAGCGGCGCGACCGGCGAGAAGCCGATATGGCCACCTTCCTCGCCGCCGTACCAGGCGGTCATCTGGTTGAGGTCGAGGTTCGGCACGCCGCCCTGCACCCGCTCGATCGGGTGATCGAGCATCGGGATCTCCTCCGGCGCGCATCTGCTGCCCCACACGTCGGCGCCCGGGATGCGCCCGAACGCTGCGGCGATCTTCGCGAACCGGTGGTCCACGACCGCCTCGTCCCCATACAGGGCGAAGCGCATCATCCAGCGACCGATCTCGAGCTCGCGGCCGAGCTTGTCGATCACCTCGTCGGGGATCGGGCCCTGGCCCTGCCACCACTGCGCACGGTTGGTCATCACCGAGCCGAGCAGCAATGTGTTCATGATCTGCGGGACCATCCGGATCGTGTCGTCGAGCATCAGCCGCCGCAGCGTCTCGACGACCGCCGCGAGATCGTCGTCGTCCCAGACGCGCAGCCACAGCGGCATGTACACCTCGGGGTAGGGCATCAGCCACACGCCCATCTTCGTCACGATCCCGAAGTTGGACTGCATGAACAGCTGGTCCGGGGTCGGGCCGAGGCCGCGCTTGTACACGTGCCAGGCCCGGTTGCCCGGCATCGCGCCCATCCCGGTGCGCATCACCTCTCCGTTCGCGAGCACCACCTCCATCCCGCACTGCATCCCCATGTCGACGCCGTAGGGCAGATATGTGATCCCGTGATCGGAGCGTGTTGCCGACCACGCTCCCCCAGCCGACGTCGGCGACCGACAGCATCAGCTCGTGGCCGCGGGCCTTGATCGCCTCGTACAGATCGAACCAGCGCACCCCCGGCTCGACGACCGCGTACGCGCATTCGTCGTTGATCTCCAGGACCCGGTTCATCTGGCGTAGCGAGACCAGCACCGAGCCGCGCACCCGCGGCGCCGGGCCGCCGTAGCCGTTGTTGCGTCCCTGACCGTGAGTCCACAGTGGTACCCGGTGGCGGTTTGCGATCCCCACGATCTCCTGGATCTCCTCGACCGTCGTCGGCTGCAGCACCGCCGAACCGGTGTACTGATCCCAGGTCTCGTACTGGAACGGGTCGCGGAACTCGTGCAGCTCCTGCGCCGAGGTCAGCACCCGGTCGGCGCCGAGCAGACCGGTGAACTCCTTGAGCGCGGACGCGAGCGCGCGCTGCGATACCGCCGGTGGAACGATCGTGGCCACGGTGTCTCCTCCTTCGCGGGCCTTCGCGGGCCTTCGCGGCCTTCGCGGGGGCCGTCAAGGGTGCGGGTGCCGGACGCTATAGCCGCGCCCCGCACCCGTCCACGGACGGCGCGCGCAATGGCGAGATCGGATGCGCGCGGACGCAGGCTGTTCACGCGGCTCCGGCGGTCAGGTCAGAGGATCCTGCGCACCGTGATCAGGTTCGTCGCCCCCGGGGCCCCCGTCTGCCGTCCGGCGGTGATCACCACGCGCGCGCCGGTCGGGATTCCGGCCAGATCGCGCGCGGCCACCAGGGCCGAGTCGATCAACTCGTCGACCGAGCCGCTGCCGGTCATCCGCCACGGGTACACGCCCCATTCGAGCGCGAGCTGGTTGGCGACCTCGTCGGTGTCCGGCAGCGCGATGATCGGTCGCCGGCGGCGGTACTTCGCGCACGCCCGCGGCGAGCCGCCGAGCGACGTGGGGACGATCAGCGCAACCGCGTCGAGCTCCTCCGCTAGCTCGACGGCGGCGTGCATCACCGCCGCCGCCGCGGTCGCCGGCTCGGTCTTGGCGCGGCCGTGGATGACCGGCGCCTCCTCGGCCGCCTCGGCCAGCTGCGACATCGACCGCACCGCTTCGACCGGGTACTCGCCGACGCTGGTCTCGGCCGACAGCATCACGGCCGAGGTGCCGTCGATCACGGCGTTGGCGACATCGGTCGCCTCGGCGCGGGTGGGCTCGGGCGCGTGGATCATCGACTCGAGCATCTGCGTCGCGGTGATCACCACCTTGCCCGCCTGGGTCGTGCGGAAGATCGTGTCCTTCTGCATCAGCGGCACGCGGGCGACGCCGGCCTCGACCCCGTAGTCGCCACGGGCGACCATCACCCCGTCGGCGGCGGCGATGATCTCGTCCAGGTGCTCGTACGCCTCGATCTTCTCGATCTTCGCGATCGTCCGTCCACGCCACCCGAGCGCAGTCAGCCGGCTCCGCAGCTGGTCGATGTCCGCCGCCGAGCGCACGAACGACAGCGCGACGAAGTCGGCGGCCAGCTCCGCGGCGATCGCGAGGTCCTCCTGGTCCTTGTCGGTGATCGCCGGCAGCTCCGGGCGCGCGTAGGTGACGTTGATCCCCTTGCGCGGCGCGATCTCTCCGGTCGACATCGCTCGCCCGACGATCTCGCCGGGACCGGTCGAGTCGATCGAGAAGCGCGGCACGCCGTCGCCGATCACTAGCTCCGAACGGTCGCTGACCAGGTGCTGGAAGTCGTGGTAATCGACGCCGACCCGGTCGTCACCTGGCTCCGCGGCGCCCGTGAACACGACCGCCTGGCCGGCCTGCACCAAGCGCGCGCGGGTCGCACCGGAAAGCCTCAGCTTCGGCCCCTGGAGGTCGAACAGCACCCCGACCGGGCGTCCGGCCCGCTCGGCGGCCATCCTCACCTCCGCGGCGCGACTGCGCAGCTCGTCGGCCGTTCCGTGCGAGCAGTTCAGGCGCGCGCAGTCTATCCCCGCCGAGACGAGCGCGTCGAGCACTCCGGGAGCGTCGGTCGCAGGGCCGAGCGTGGCGACGATCTTCGTGCACCGGCGGAACATGTCCCTCAACGTTAGCTTGGCCCGAACGGGTCGCTACGCGGGCGCCGACGGGTCTCCCCGTTCGTCGGGCTGCCGGGGCGCAGCCTGATCGGCCGGCTGGAACGATGCGCCGGCCGTGGCCACGTCCCGCGGGTACGTGAACCGTGCGCGCAGCAGGAACAGGCCGGCGGCGACCAGCGCCGAGATCAGGATCAGGAACGAGATCTCGAGGCCCCTCGCGGCTCCAGGCGAGACGATCCCCGGGTGGGTCCCGATCGGGGCCTGCTTGGGGAAGATTCCGGCGATCCCGTCGGCGAGACCGCCGAACACGAGCGGCGCGAGCGCCTGCGCGAGCGAACGCAGCACCGTGCGCGTGCTCTCCGCCCGTCCCCACAGTCCGGACGGCATGATGTCCAGCCGCGCCGCATCGAGCGGTGGGTTGGCGGCCGAGAGCAGCGTCGCGCCGCCGATGTCGAACCACATCGACGGCGACAGGTGGCTGCCGAGAATCCCCGGCACCAACAGCACCGCGGCGCCGAGATAGCACAGCGCCGGCACCCACACGCGTACCTCGATGTTCCCGCGCCGGAGCATCTCATCCGTCACCCGGCCGCTGATCAGCGTCCCCGCCAGCGCACCCGCGACCAGCAGACCGAGAACGAGCTCCGAGGTCGCCTGGCTGGCGTGGTAGTGCCCGCGCACGAACAGCAGCGCGAACGTCGACAGACCGGAGAAGAAGAAGTACCCCAGCGACGAGCTGACGATCAGCAGCAGGTTGGTCGGGATCGAGAGGATGTAGCTGATCGCGTCGACCAGCCCCATCGTGCGCGGATCGCGCTTCAGCACCAGCGCCGGATCGGGCTCGACGCCGAGCTTGCGGACCGTCTCCTGGGCGAGATCCTCGTCGTCAGCGGCCGGCTCGTCGTCCCCGACCGCCTGCCGGGGCGGCCGCGACGCAGCCGCCTGCACCGCCTCGTCGAGGTCGATCACGCCCGGCTCGAGCCTGCTCTGCCCACCGCGCAGCGGCTCGGGGACGGTGCGGTACAGCTCCCGGGCCAGGAAGAACCCCGGGATCCCCAGCAGCAGGAACGCCGCCCGCCACGTGAACACGCTCGCGACGGTGCCGCAGACGATGAACCCGGCCGCGGTGCCGGCGATCTCCCCGCCGAGGATGTAGGCGTACACCCGGCCTCGCTCCCGGGCGGGGAAGTAGTCGCCCGTGAGCGACGCGATCGCGGGGCCCGCGGTCGCCGTGACCGCCCCCAGCACCAGGCGCGTGAGCAGCAGGCTCGAGTAGTTGGCCGAGAACGCGCTGAAGATCGACGCGATGCTCCACAGCAGGACGCTGATCGACAGCATCGGGATCCGGCTGATCCGGTCGACGAGCAGACCGACCGGAATCGTGAACACCGCCCCCACCAGCAGCGCCACCGAGCTCAGCAGCCCGATCTTGGTGTTGCCGATGTGGAGCGCCCGTTCGAGCTGGGGCGCGACCGCGCCGACCGTCGCCATGTCGGCACCGTTCAACGCCAGCACCGCCCCAAACAGCACGATCACGCGAGCGCGGGCGGGACCGCCGACCCGCCTCGACACCTCGCCACGGAGGAGCTGGCTGGTCTGCCGAGTCGCGCGCCACGACGCGCGTCCCGCGCGTGCGGCCGCGTCTCTACTCGTCATTTCAAGGCAGTATTCCCGACCACACCGTCGAGGCTACAGCGGCGCCGAGCAGCAACACGAGGCCGCCGATCGCGAAGTCGGCCGTCACGTCGTGCTTGCGGGTGACGCTAGCGAGCTCGCTGCCGAGATGCTTGTAGATCGAGCTCAGCTCGTCCGCGCTCTGCGCGTTGAACGACCTCCCGCCGGAGGTCTGCGCGATCTGCGCCATCAGCTGCGGATCGGGGGGCACCGGCACCGGCGGGCCGAGCGGGTCCGGGTTCGGCAGCGTCCCGTCGGGGGTGCCGAGCGCGACCGTGTAGATCGGGATCTTCTCCTGCTTCGCCAGCTGCGCGACCGTGATCACGTTCTCGCCGGCGTTGGCGGCGCCGTCCGAGAGCAGCACAATCGCCGACGGCGGATGCTTGCGGTCCGAGCCGTGGAGCAGCTGCAGCGCGAGCGCGAGCGCGTCGCCGGTGGCGGTCGCGCCGTTGGCGGTCTGGCCATCGATGATCGCCCGTGCGGCGGACTTGTGCGCGATCGGCGCCTGCGCCGCGTCCGGGGTGCTCCCGAACGCGACCGCGCCGACGCGGACGGTGCTGGGCAGCTCGCTGATGAACGTGTTCGCGGCGTTCTCGGCCGCCTGCAGCCGGGTCGGCGCGACGTCGGTCGACGCCATCGAGCCGGAGTGGTCGGTGACCAGCATCATCGAGGCCTCCTGCACCGGAACCTTGGTGTTCACGTGCGGGCGGGCGAGCGCGAGCGCCAGCGCCGCGATCGCCGCAAGCAGCAGCGCGGTGGGGAGATACCGCTGCCACGAGGGCGTCGAGACGGCCGCCAGCCGGAGCGTCGAGACCGCCGTGAAGCGCACCGCGTAGCGTCTCGCCCGCCGCCGCGCGCGCACGTACGCCAGCACCGCGAGCGGGATCAGCGCGAGCGCGAACAGCCACAGCGGCGAGGCGAAGCTCATCGCAGGTAGCGCCCCAGCTCCAGCAGCCAGTTGTCCTCGGTCGACAGTGCCACGTGGTCGACCCGCAGGCGGCGCAGCTCGCGGGCGAGGGTCTCACGCCGCTCCCGCTCGAGCTCTGCGAACCGCCGCCGCACGCGCCGGCGCGAGGTGTCGACCTCGATCCGGACCCCCGTCTCGGGGTCGATCAGCGCCAGGTGCCCGACGGCCGGCACCTCGAGCTCGCGCGGATCGGTGATCTCGACCGCGAGCACCCCGTGGCGCACGCGCAGCGATCCGAGTGGCCGCTCCCAGGCGTGCTGATCGCGGAAGTCGGACAGCACCACGACCAGCCCCGGCTGCCGGGCCAGGCGCGCGACCCGGCGGATCGCGCCGGCGAGACTGTCGGGATCGTGCCGGCCGTCGGGCGCGACCCCCTCGGCCAGCATCCGCCGGAGCGCCACGATCCCCGGCTTCGATCCGCGCGGCGGCAGCACCCGCGGCGCCTCGGCGCCGAACGCGACCAGCCCGACGCTGCCCGCCCGCCGCACGCCGAGCCGCCCGAACACGAGCGCGACCCCTTCGGCGACATCCGCCTTCAGGCGCCGCGCGGTGCCGAACGCCATCGACGGCGAGACATCGAGCACGATCCAGGTCGTCAGCGCCCGCTCGGGCACGTGCATGCGGATGTGTGGCTGGGCTGTGCGCGCGGTCGCGGCCGGGTCGATGTGCCGCACATCGTCGCCAACCTCGTACGGGCGCAGCTGCGCCAGCTCGGTGCCGAGGCCGACGCCGGCGGCCCGCCGATCGCCCGGCAGCGTCCGCGCCACCAGCCGGTTGACAGCCACGTCGAGCGCCTCGACCAGCGGCTGGGGGATCGGTCCCGGCCCCTGGCGGGCCGCCGGCGGGGTGAGCAGCGAGTCGGGCACGAGGGCTCAGCCCGCCGCGCGGAACACGTTCGGCGATTCGCGCATCAGGTTATCGCCGCGTGGCTCCGGGACCGCCGCCAGCACCCCGTCGAGCACCTCGTCCGGGGTCACGCCCTCGCTGAGCGCGTCGTAGGAGAGGACGAGGCGGTGGCGCAGAACGTCCGCCGCCAGGTCGCGGATGTCGTCCGGCACCACGTGGCCGCGACCGCGCAGCAGCGCCAGCACCCGGGCCGACTGGACGAGGCCGATCGGGCCGCGGGGGCTGGAGCCGAACTCGATCAGCGGACCGATCTCCGCGAGCCCGTGGTTCGCGGGGTGCCGGGTCGCGTCGGCGAGCGCGACCGCGTAGCCGATCGCGTCGCGGTCGACCATCACCGTCTGGGCCGCGTGGGCGTAGCGGCGCAGGTCCTCGAGCGCGAGGCACTCCCGCACCGCCGCTGGATCGACCAGGCTGCGCCCGACGACCGCCGCTTCCTCGCCCACGGTCGGATAGCCGACGAGGATCTTCATCAGGAACCGGTCGACCTGCGCCTCGGGCAGCGGGTAGGTGCCCTCGGATTCGATCGGATTCTGGGTCGCCATCACGATGAACGGCGTCGGCACCGGGTACGTCTTGCCGCCGATCGTCACCTGCTGTTCCTGCATCACCTCCAGCAGCGCCGACTGGACCTTTGCCGGCGCCCGGTTGATCTCGTCCGCGAGCAGGAAGTTGGTGAACACCGGCCCGAGCTCGGTGTCGAAGCTGCCGGTGTCGGGCCGGTACACGCGGGTGCCGACCAGGTCCGCGGGGACCAGGTCGGGCGTGAACTGGACCCGGTTGTAGGAGCCGCCAAGGACCGCCGCCAGCGTCTTCACGGTCAGCGTCTTGGCGAGACCCGGCACCCCCTCGAGCAGCACGTGGCCGCCGGCGAGCAGGCTCACGAGCAGGCGCTCGAGCATCGCATCCTGGCCGACGATCACGCGCTTGATCTCATACAGCGCCTCCTGTAGCGCATCTCGCGCCTGGATCCGCTCGTCGGCGGTTCGCTCAGTGTCAGTCATGTTCCGGGTTCCTCCATCGTGGGTCGTCAGGTGAGGCGGCCGAACCAGAGCAGTGACAGGATGCTGCCGAGCAGCAGCAGTACCAGTCCCGCGCCGACGAAGCTCGAGGTGATCTCTTGTTTGGCTTTCTTGTGGGTCAGCTGCCCGGCCAGGTGGTTGTAGATCGCGCGCAGCGCGGCCGGATCGGAGGCTGTGAACGTGCGGCCGCCGGACGCCAGCGCGATCTGTGCCATCGCCGCCGGGCTGGGAGGGGCGGTCACGGTCACGGTTTGCTTGCCGCGCTTGACAGTGATTGTGCCGTTGGGGGTGCCAAGCGCGACCGTGTAGATCGGGATGTGGTCCGCGGCCGCCTGGCGCGCCACGATCTCCGGATCGATGCCGACGTTGTTGGCGCCGTCCGAGGTCAGGAGGATCGCCGCCGGGGGGCGCTTGCCGTTCTCTCGCGGCAGGCTGGTCAGCAGCCGCAGGGCGGTCTGCAGCGCCTCGCCGATCGCAGTGCCGCCGCGGGTGCGCTCCTGGTAGATCGCGGCCTTGGTCAGCGCATGATCGCTGGTCGGCGACTGCAGCACGATCGGCAAACTCGCGAACTCGAGCAGTCCGACCTTGACCGTGCCCGGCACGCCGTCGATGAACTGCGAAGCGGCCTTCTGGGCGGCGGCCAGGCGCGACGGGCGGACGTCCGTGGCCACCATCGAGCTGCTCACGTCCTGGGCGAGCATGATCGCGGAGTCCCCGACCGGCACCGCCACGCTCCGCTGCGGCCGCGCCGCGGCGACGATCAGCACCGCCACCGCGACCGCGAACGCGAGCATCGGTGCGTGTCGGCGCCACCGGGGGCGGCTCGGAGCGACCGACGGGATCAGCGGCTGCGTGACGAACGCGGACGCGACACGTTCACGGCGGCGCTGCTGGCCGCGGTACCAGATCACGAGCACCGGGATCGCGAGCAACCCGAGCAGGACAAGCGGTGATGCGAACGTCATCTGCTACTTCACGGCGATGGCGACGGCCGCGCGCCCAACGTCAACTGCGTGTTGTAGAACGCCGACCCTCGGCTGATCTCGACCTGCACCCGGTCGCCAGGATGCAGCCCCGAGACCGCGGCGGTGATGTCCGCGGGAGCGTTGATCGAGTGACCGTTGACCTGCACGAACTCGTCTCCCGGCTCGAGCCCCGCCTGCTCGGCCGCGCTGCCCGGGGCCACGGTCACGACCACGACGCCGCCGAGAGGGAGCCCCTGGAGCTCCATCCCGAGCCAGCCGACGGGCGGACCCGCGCTCGGCGGGCTCGTGCCGGCGCTCGGCGTGGTGGTGCTGCCCGCGTTCGGGCTCGTGCCCGTATTCGGCGCGCCCGTGCTGCCGGCGCCGGTGTTGCCGGAGCCCGTGCTGCCGGCTCCCGCGTTGCCGGAGCCCGTGTTGCCGGAGCCCGTGTTGCCGGAGCCCGTGTTGCCGGAGCCCGTGTTGCCGGAGCCCGTGTTGCCCGCATTGGGCGTTCCCGTGTTGCCGGCGCGTGGGGTCCCCGTGCTGCCCGTGTTCGGCAGCCCCGTGCTGCCGGTGCTCGGCGCACCCGTGTTGCCGCTGTTCGGCGCGGTCGGGCGGTGGTGGTGGTGGTGGTGGTGGTGAAGGTCGAGCCCCCCGAGCTGAGCAGAGCGGTCAGCCCGTAGGCGGCTCCCGCGATCAACAGCGCCGCGAGCGCGGCGAGCACCGCGATCCGCCGCGTCGCTCGCGGCGGTTGCGTGGAGGCCGGGGCGGCCGCCCGAGTGGGTGGCGTGGAGGCCGGGGCGGCGGCGCGGGTGGGTGGCGCGATCCGCGGCAGGCGCTGCGTCGCCGGCTCCGGGCTCCGCGGCTTCAGAAGCGTCGGTTGCGTTGGCGGCGACGGTGTTGGCGCAGGCGCCGCCGCCTGCTTCGGATCGGCGGGCTCGCCGCGCCGCTTAGCCAGCTCCTCGGCGGCGTCCGCCGACTCCTGCCGCCAGTCGCCGGACCACAGATGCTTCGGTGGAGTCATATATGGGCCGGAAGGTACGGGGCCATGGTGAGAGCTTCTTAAGAGCCCTGCCAGCGGGTACGGTCCTGCCGATGGCCACGACCACCGCCCTGCGCCGCGTCACCGCGACCCGCTATGTCACCGCCATGCGCGAGGGCGGCTCCCTGCCGGGGCTGGTGGAGGCAGATGACGACGGGCTCTACGTCGCCAAGTTCCGCGGCGCCGGCCAGGGCCTGCGCGCGCTCGTGGCGGAGGTGATCGTCGGCGAGCTGGCGCGCCGGCTGGGCCTGCTGGTGCCCGAGCTCGTCACGGTCGGGATCGATCCGGTCCTCGGGGCCGCCGAGCCCGACCCCGAGATCCAGGACCTGATCACCGCCAGCGGCGGCTCGAACCTCGGCGTCGACTACCTGCCGGGCTCCATGCAGTACTCGCCGGCCGACCCGTGGCCGCCGGAGCCGCCCCTCGCCGCCGAGATCGTCTGGCTCGACGCGCTGACCACCAACGTCGACCGCACGGCCCGCAACCCGAACCTGTTGGTCTGGCACGGACGCCTGTGGCTGATCGACCACGGCGCCGCGCTGTACCTCCAGCACCAGGGACTGGTCCCGCAGGAGCATGCCCTCAGGCCGTTCCCGTTGATCGCCGAGCACGTGCTGCTGCCGGGGGCGGATTCGGTCTTGGACGCCCACGCACGGCTCGCGCCGCTGCTCGCGCGTTCGGTGCTCGAACAAGTCGTGGCGCTCGTACCGGACGACTGGTTCGCCGACGACTCGGCCGAGACCTACGTCGACTACCTGCTGCTCCGCCTGGAGCGCGCCGACTTCGCCGAGGAGGCCGAGCGTGCTCGACTCGCCGCGTAGCCAGTTCTCCTACGCGGTGCTCCGCGTGGTCCCGCGGATCGAGCGCGGCGAGCGATTCAACGCCGGCGTGGTCGTCTACTGCCGCCAGCGCGACTTCCTCGGCGCGCGCGTGGCGCTCGACGCGTTGCGACTGGCGGCGCTGGCTCCCGACCTGCCGGCCGATCTTCTCAGCGCCCACCTCGAGGCGCTGGTCCGGGTCGCGAGCGGCGATTCAGACGCGGGCCCGATCGCCCGGCTGCCGCCGTCGGAGCGGTTCGGGTGGCTGGTGGCGCCGGCAAGCACGATCATCCAGCCATCCGAGGTCCACACCGGGCTGACCGGCGACCCCGCGGCGACGCTCGATCAGCTGTTTGCGGAGCTGGTGCAGTAGCGCGAGGGCTGCCCGGTTTACGGGGCCGCTTCGCGGCGTCCAGCCGGAGGCTCGGGCTCAGTCCATAAAAGCGACCGGACGGCGGCGGACTGCAAGCCCGACGCCGGTTTCCGCTCGCATCCATGCGAGCGGACGCCGCTGCGGCGCAAAGCGCCGCGCTGGGCGAAGCCCGGCGATAAGCGCCCGACACGTCTCAGCTGACTACGCAGCTCGCGCTCGGCGGACCCCCGGCGTGGAAGGCCTTCGCCAGACCCTGCGCGATGTCATGGGTCCGCGCCACGTAGCCGGGCGAGTAGTAGTGAATGCCGTCTGGGATAAACCATTTCGTCTTCGCGTGGACGGCCCAGTCGTACACCCGCATGTTGGGGTAGCGCGAGCACTGGCTGAGCAGGTCCTTGTTCCAGACCTGCATCGAGGACTCCTGGTAGGGGCCGGAGTTGAGCAGCGTGATCAGGTCAACCCACATCACCGGCTGATTGCCGATGATCGACATCATCCGCTGGATCCGGCCGTCCAGTCCGGGGACGCCGCCCCCGGCGACGTTGTCGACGTCGTTGGTGCCCATCGCGAGGATCCAGCAGCCGTGGAACCCTGACTGGACGTGGTCGAGGGCGACCGTGGCGGCGTTAGGCAAGCCCTCGAATGTCTCGACGATCGAGCGGGCGCCCGAGATCTCCGGATCGACCGTCGTCACGCCGACGTCGGCGAGCTGCGCCTGCAGGCGTTGCCTCGGATTCGGGATGTAGTCGGTTGAGATCTCTCCCTCGGAGGTCGAGTCGCCGATGTAGACGACCGACCGACATGACGATTTGAGCGGCCGCGGCGGCGTCGCGACCGCGGCCGCAACCGTCTTCTTGGTCATGTGGGTGGTGACCGGGTCCGCCTTGTGCGACGGACGCGACCTGACCGACGCGGATAGCGAGGGTGGCGGCGCGTCGGTCTTGCTGACGCCGACGCCGGCCGAGGCGACGGGGAGGACGCCGCCCAGGCCGAGCACCGCGAGGAACACCGCCGCGACGGCGATGCCCACGAACGTCTCCGCGCGCCGGCGGAGATTGAAGCCGAGCTGATGCGAGCGAAACTGTCGCCACAACCGCCCGAGCGCACCCTGACGGATCGGCTCCTCGACGTACTTCCAGGACAGGCTCGCGATCAGCAGCGTGCCCGCGACCTCCGGCACGGCCCGGAGGATGTTGAACCCGGTCGCGTTCGGGTTCGCGAGCACGATGATCGGCCACTGCCACAGATAGATGCCGTAGGAGCGGACGCCGAGCCACCGCAACGGGCTCCAGCCGAGGATCTCGCCCAAGCGGCTGGCGGGGTTCACGACCGCCGCGACAACGAGCGCGGTCGCGACCGAGAGCAGCACGAACCCCCAGGGGTAGAGGAATGTCGAGAACGCGTTCGTCCTCCAGATCAGGACCGCGATCGCGACCAGGCCGGCGATTCCGAGGCCATCGAGGATGTTCGCGATCGACAGACCGGCGGCGCCGCCGGCGGTCCGACTGGGACGCACCATCGCCAGTGCGGCACCGATCAGCAGCGCGAACGCGCGCGTGTCGGTCCCCTCGTAGGCCCGGGTCGGGTCGTACCCGGAGTGGTAGAGCTGACCCATGACGAACGCCGACGCCGCGGCTCCGAGCAGCGCCAGGAGGGCGAGTCGGCGGCGGTTGCGCACGGCGCGGACGCCGAGCAGCAGCACCCACGGCCAGATGAGGTAGAACTGCTCCTCGATCGCCAGCGACCACAGATGGTCAAGCGGCAGCGGGGCGGCGAACCGCGCGAAGTACGAGCCGTGCTGCGCGATCGTCGACCAGTTGCCGACGTACAGCGCGGCCGCGATCACCTGCCGGCGAACCTGGGCGAGCTGACCGGCGTCGAACACCGCCACCCACACGCTGACCACGATCAGCATCAGGAACAGGGCGGGCAGCAGCCGCCGCGCGCGCCGCAGCCAGAAGGTCCCGAGCCCCATGCTTCCGAACCGGTCCCAGTGCGCCAGCAGCAGATCGGTGATCAGGTAGCCCGAGAGGGTGAAGAACACACCGACGCCGAGCATCCCTCCCTGAGCGCCGGGGACGTTGATGTGGTAGGCGATCACGGCCAGCACGGCCAAGGCCCGGATCCCGTCGAGACCAGGGACGTATGCTCGATCGCGTTGAACGGGGGGCGGCATGCCTAGCCGCCGCTTACGAGGTCATCGTTTGACGAAGACCCTGCCATGCGTCCCGCCACGGGGGCATCGCAAACACGCAGCGCGGCCCCGCGGACGCCTGCAGCTTCCACATTATGGACATCTGAAACCTGGCGAAGAGTACTTGGCAAGGCGGCGGCCGGCCTGCCCGGGCGCCGTCCGGTGGCGCGGACATAATCGCCGCCGATCACGGCCGACAACACAAGGACGAACCATGCAATCACTGGCTGCATCACTTGGGAGTCGCGCCGCGAGAGTCGCCGTTGCGCTGACCGCAACGCTCGCGGTCCTCGGCGCGGGGCTCGCCGCAGCCGCTGCAACCGCGTCCACCGCGGGCGAGACACCTCGCGGACGCCGCACGTAATCAGGCTCGCGCCCGGCGCGACCGCGACCTCCGCGCTGCGGATCGTCGATGCCGGCAATTTCACGCCTTCCAGCTGCCGCCGAACGATGTCCGCCGGCTTCCGCGTCTACACGCCGGGGGTCACCGCGGCGAAGTACGTCCCGTTCCCGTTCTGGGCATGCTCGCGCAGCGGACCCGTCTACCTGAGCGTGCAGGCGGTGCAGAAGGCCTGACGGTCAGTCGCGGGTTGCGCGCCGGGCATCCCGGGCGCGCTCGTAGCCGAGGCGGAACAGCTCGATCACGCGATCGACGTCGTCTCCCGTGCCGATCGAGACCGTCACCCACCCCGAGTCGGGGAGCACGTGGTGCGGGCGCGCACGGCCGGCGGCGATCAGCTCGTCGCGCACGCGCCGGGGGAACGGGAGATCGGCGATCCGGTCGCCGTGCAGGTGTCCGAGCTCGCGCCGCCCGACCCGGAACTCGACGCCGCCGAATCGATGCGGCGCGACCTCGACGTCGGGCCACGAACCGACGGTCGCGGTAATCCGCTCCGCGGTGCCTGTTTGTTGCGAAGTTGTCATCTCGATCAAGCGTACGCCGGCACCGGCCCGAGTCGCGATCGGGAATTGGTCGTAGGACCCCGCCGGCGGCGTCTCGTCACGACGTGTGCTGAGTCAGGTCGTAGACCGTTTGGCCGCCGACGCTGACCGACTTGAAGTGTGTCTCGACCCAGCTCGTGATCGTGCTGGTGCGCGACCCGGTCGTGCCGCCCGGTCCAGGTCCGCCGCCGCCACCCGACGCGATGTAGTAATGGATCTCGCCCTTGGCCACGTACTGCTCGAATGCGGACAGGCTGAGGTTGCCTCCGTTGCCGTTGAAGCCGCCGATCGCCATCACCGGATCGCCGGTCACGAGCTCGAGGCTCGCGGCGCTCTCAGAACCCGAGGTCGCCGCCACCCACCGGTAATCGCTCGCGTTCTGCCGCAGCGCTGCGACGAGCGCGCTGCTGGCCTGGCCGCCACCGACACCCGGCGCGCCGCCCGGCCCGCCACCGAACGCACCCGCGCTGACCGGGCCGGCCGACGGCACCGACCCGGTGTGGGGCGTCGTGACCGTCTCAGCCGCATACGCGACCGGTCCCGCCACCATCGCCAGCGCGCCGAGCACCACCGCTGCCGCCGCCACCCGGCGCCGCAGGCCCCCGAGCGAGGACCGCGCCAGGGCCGGCGCCGCCAGCAGCCCGAGCACCGCCAGCGTCGCGCTCGCCGCAATCAGGGGCCGCAGCCACGGCTCCCACGAGGGCGTGCGCGACAGCAGTGCATACGACCAAGCGGCGCTGCCCGCGACCACCGCCGCCGCCAGCCCGCGGGCAGCGAGCGACTCGCGGTGCGGCCACAGCAGCGCCCCGCCGATCGCCACCAGCGCGCCGATCGCCGGCGCGAGCGCGACCGTGTAGTAGGTGTGGATCACGCCCTGGCCGAAGCTGAACACGACCGCGGTGACGAACAGCCAGCCGCCCCACAGCAGCAGGGCGGCGCGGACGCGGTCGGTGCGCGGGGTGCGCCGTCGGGCCCACAGCCCGAACACCAGCGCCACCAGCGCGGCCGGCAACAGCCACGACGCCTGGCCGCCCATCGCGTCGTTGAACAGTCGCAGCAGCCCGGTCGCGCCGCTGAAGTTGCCACCACCGCCGCCGCCGCCGGCACCACCGCCGGCCAAGATCCGCTCGAGGCCGTTGTAGCCGGTGATCAGGTTGAAGATGTTGTTGTCCGGCGAGCCATCGATGAACGGTCGCGAGCCGGCCGGCCACAGGGCAACGATCGCGACCCACCAGCCGGCGCTCACGAGCACCGCGCCGCCGCCCGCCAGCAGCTGCCACAGCCGCCGCCGCAAGCCGGTCGGCGCGGCGATCAGGTACACGCCCGCGAACGCCGGCAGGACCAGGAATGCCTGCAGCATCTTCGCGAGGAAGGCGAGCCCGATCATCGTCCCCGCGGCCACGATCCAGCGCGTGCCGGCGCGTTCGAGCGCGCGCGTGAGGCAGTACGCGCCCGCGACCAGCAGCAGCACGAGCAGCGCGTCGGGATTGTTGAAGCGGAACATCAGCGCCGCAACCGGCGTCAGCGCGAACACCGCGCCGGCGGCCAGGCCCGCCCAGTCGCCGAACCAGCGCCTCACGGCCGCGTACAGCAGCCACGCGGCCGCGACCCCTTCGAGCGCCTGCGGCACGAGCATGCTCCAGCTGCTGAAGCCGAAGATCCGGCCCGACAGCGCCATCACCCACAGCGAGGCGGGCGGCTTATCGACGGTGATGAAGTTCGAGGCGTCGAGCGAGCCGAAGAACAGCGCCTTCCAGCTCTTCGTCCCCGCCTGGACGGCGGCGGCGTAGAAGCTGTTCGCGTATCCGGAGGCGCTCAGGTCCCACAGGTAAGCGCCGGCGGTGCACAGCAGCAGCGTGGCGAGAGCAACGCGCGCCGGCGTGACGCGCGACCGCAGCTCCCGCGCTGCCAGCGCCCCGCGGCGCGCCGGCGGGCTCGCGCCGAGGCGCCCCAGCGGCTCGGTGATCGTGCTCATGACCGACACCGTGCCTGCCGGCTGTAAGCCGGAGCGCGGAGCGGTGTAGGAGCAACGTAGGTTTGCGGCTCAGGTGACGGTCACGAGCGCGGCGCTCGCCGCCGGCAGCCGGACGACCTCTTCACCGCCGATCGCGGGCTGGACCGGCTCGGTCCGCGCAGCCCCGGCGAGCGTGCCCGTCGCCGTCTCGGTGCCGAACGTCTGGCGCCCGAGCTTGACGCCGACCGTCGCACCGACGCTCGGAGCGGTCAGCCGCTCGAGCGTCGCGTCGTCGGACGCGCTTGGCAGCCGGATCGCGAGCACCCGGGCGTGCGAGGTCGAATCGTTGATCAACACGACCCGGATCCGCCCGTTCAGATCGCACGTCGCCCAGACCCTGACCTTGCCGAGGCCCGCTCCCGACACCGGCAGCAGTCGCGACCCCGCCGGGGCCGCCCGCGCGAACATCAGCAGCCCGTAATACTCCGGATACACGAATGCCTGCCAGCTCCCCTGCACCCGCCGGAAGTTGAACAGCTGGTAGGTGGCATTGCGGGTAGGTGTGGAAGTTGACTCCGTCGACGCCGACGCGAGCCATCTGAAAGCTCGCGTCGAGCGCCCACAGCGCCGACGCGAACACATTGCTGACGCCGGTACCGGGCCCGCACGAGACCGAGTTCATCTCGTCGATCCGCAGCTGCAGACCGTTCCGGTGCGCGAGCGCAACGTACCGTAGGACGCTGTTCGCGAGCCCCTCCGAAGCGGCGGCTGAGAACAGGTTGGGGATCGTCGGGTAGGTCGGTGCCCTCGGCGAGACGAAGCACCGCTGGAGCGGATAGCGGTGCAGCGTGACGACCGACAGCCGCGGGCCGTCCGCGATCAGCTGGTCGAGCCCAGCCATCCACTTGGGCGCCCCGATCGCGGGACCCGCGACCGGCAGCCCCGGCAGCGCCGCGGCGGCGATGCCCGCGAAGTTCTGCTTGAACGCCGTGAAGTCGTAGTCCGGCGGCCGGCCGGGCACCTCGGCTCCGTCCGGCGCCCGGTACCAGCCCAACACGCGGTTGGAGTACAGCTCCGGCTCGTTGCCCAGCTCGAGCCCCTCGATCCGCTGGCTGCCGATCCCGGCGATCATCTCCCGGGCCTCGGTCGCCGCCACCGCGGAGCTGTTCGCCTCGAGGTTGACGCCCAGGATCAGGCGAGCACCGAGCGCCTGCGCGATCTCGTGCGTCACCGCCAGCCACCGTCTGCCGAGCGTGTAGGTGACGCCCGGCGGCTTCGGCACGCCCGCCACCGGCCACCAGGTCCAGTCGGTGCTGTCGCCGCCGATCCGCAGCACCGGCGCCTGATCGGGTGCGAGGTTGCGGATCAGCTGCTCGAGCAGCGCCGGATCGCTGCCGGCGTATGCCTCGACCGCGGGGAACTCGAGCGAGAGGCCGAGGAACCCGGCCGGGATCGGGCGTCCGCGCATGCCCGGACCGACGGTCACGGTGGCCGCGCCGCGGGGCACGGCTGCCAGGTGCGGCGGGGCCGGCGGCGGCGCGACCGGGTGCCGGCGCTTGCTGCTGCTGGAGCTGAGCGCGTAGATCAGGCCGCCGGCGAGGACAGTCGCTGCGGCGAGGGCAAGGATCAACCGCAGCCTCGACGACATAGCGCGGCGCAACCTTACGGCGTCCGCGTTAGGCCCTGATTGTCGTCCCGCGGATATTCTGGGAGCGGAGATGATCTCGCCCGAACAGGCGCGCGGGCTCGCGCTCGCGCTGCCCGAAGCGACCGAGGCGGACCATCACGGTCGCCCCTTGTGCACGTCGCTCTCGACCATGCCGAGCGTGAGCTGCTCGCCGACCTGCTGGCCGACGCGTGGGAACGGAAGGCTCCGAAGAGACTTCTGACCCAGTGACGATCGTTGAATGCCGCGTCTCGTTTCACCACTCCCTGACTCCGCGGCCGTGGTCATCGTCGGCGGCGGCGTGATCGGCACGAGCGCCGCCTTCCATCTTGCCGAGGCGGGCGTCGACGTCATGCTGATCGAGCGAGCCCAGCTTGGAAGCGGTTCCACCTGCCGAGCCGCGGGGGGTGTTCGGACGCAGTTCTCGGACGTGCTCAACATCGAGCTCGCGAAACGCAGCCTGGCCGCGTTCGTCGACTTCAACCGCCGCCCGGGCTGGGAGATCGACCTCAAGCGGGTCGGCTACCTGTTCGTGCTCACTCGCGCGTCCGACGTGCAGGCGTTCGAGCGCAGCATCGCGCTGCAACACGAGCACGGGCTCGACACCCGGCTGCTGACGACGGGCGAGGCTCGCGAGCTGTGCCCGCTGCTGGAAGGGGACGACCTGCTCGCCGCCGCGTTCTCGCCCGGCGACGGCCACGCCACCCCCGAGGGCGTCGTCCAGGGGTATGCGTTCGCCGCGCGCGCCCACGGCGCGCAGATTCGCGTCGGCTGCGAGGCGCTCGCGATCAACCGGCACGGCGGCGAGATCACCGAGGTGGTCACCGATCGCGGCTCGATCGCCACCGACACCGTGATCTGCGCCGCGGGCGCGTGGTCGCGGAGTTGCGGCGCGATGGTCGGCGTCGACCTTCCCGTGACCCCGTTGCGGCGCCAGATCCTGTTCACCGAGCCGATCGACGGACTGCCGGTGCAGCTGCCGATGACGATCGACTTCGAGTCGAGCTTCTACTTCCACCGCGAGGGCCCCGGCCTGCTGATGGGCATGTCCGATGCCGGCGAGCAGCCGGGCTTCAGCATCGAGACCTCGGAGGACTGGATCCCCGATCTGATCGAGGTCGTGCGCCGCCGCGCGCCCCGGATCGCCGACGTCGGGATTCGCGGCGGCTGGGCGGGGCTGTACGAGATGACGCCCGACCATAACGCGATCATCGGCGAGGCCGCGGGCGTCTCGCGGTTCCTGTACGCCACCGGGTTCTCGGGGCACGGGTTCCTGCAGGCCCCGGCTGTCGGTGAGATCCTGCGCGACATGGTCCTGCGGCGCCCGACGTTCGTCGACATCGCCCCGTTGAGCGTCGAGCGCTTCGACGCCGCCGCTCTGCGCCCCGAGTACAACGTCGTCTAGAACACGCCCGTGACCGACACAGTGACAGCCACCGCGACCGGAGCCAGACGGCTGGTCGAAATGCTCGAGCAGCTCGGGGTGGGGCTCGTCTTCGGGCTGCCCGGGGTCCACAACCTGTTGATCTGGAAGGCCCTGTCCGAATCGGACATCCGGCTCGTTGGGGTCCGTCACGAGCAGACCGCGGTCTACGCCGCCGACGGGTACGCGCGGGCGACGGGCCGGCTCGGCGTCGCGCTCGTGACCACCGGACCGGGTGCCGCGAACACGCTCGCCGCGACCGGCGAGGCGATGGCCTCGGGCTCCCCGGTGGTCGTGATCGCGACCGATATCCCGGCCGCGCTTCGCCGTCCGGGCGTATACCGCGGCGTCCTGCACGAAACGCGGGATCAGACGGCGATGTTCGGTCCGGTCACCAAGGCAGCGGGGATGGTTGACGGGCCCGATCAGATCGCGGCCGCCGTGCTCGAGTGCGGCGCGAGTGCGCTTGCGGCGCCGAGCGGCCCGGTATATCTCGGCGTGCCCACTGATCTGCTCTCGGCACCGGCCGCCGCGGCCCGATCGGGCCCGCCGCCGGCAGCGGTCCGCCGCGGGCCGCCGGGCGGCGCGATCGCCCGCGCCGGCAAGCTGCTCTCCAGCGCCGAGCGGCCGCTGATCTGGGCGGGTGGCGGCGCGCTGCGCGCCGGCGCCGGGCCGCTCGTGGGGCAGCTGGCGCGGAGACTCGCGGCGCCCGTGATTACGACCTACATGGGCAGGGGGCTGCTCCCGCCCGGGCACCCGTGTCACGTTCCGGGTCCGGTCCACGCACCGGAAGTCGGGGCCCTGTGGGACGAGGCGGATGTGGTGGTCGCGATCGGCACCGACCTCGACGGCACGATGACGCAGAACTGGCTGATGCCGGCGCCGCCGACGCTGATCGCGATCAACGTCGACGAGGCGGACGCCGGCAAGAACTACCCGCCGGAGCTGACGCTGGTCGGCGACGCCCGCGAGGTGCTCGCGCAGCTTCTGCCCCAGACCGCGCCACGAGATCGGCTCGCGGCGCTCGAGCAGCGACTGACGGGGATCGCCGAGCAGGTCGATGCCGCGGTCGCCGCCGACGATGAACAGGCGCGAACGTTTCTCGAGATCATGGAGCGGGCGCTGCCGGCGGACACCGTCGTGGTCGTCGACATGTGCATCGCCGGCTACTGGATCGGCGGCTACCGGCAGGTGCCGAGCCCGCGCAAGCTCGCCTACCCGCTCGGCTGGGGGACGCTCGGGTTCGGCTTCCCGGCTTCGCTCGGCGCCGCGCTCGCCGACGCCGGCCCGACCGTCTGTGTGACCGGCGACGGCGGCTTCCTGTACGCGTGCGGCGAGCTCGCGACGGTCGTGCAGGAACGGATTCCGGTGACGATCGTGCTGGTCGACGACGGCGGGTACGGGATGCTCCGGTTCGACCAGGCGCGCGTCGGCGAGGAGCCGTTCGGCGTTGACCTGGTGCGACCGGAGTTCGCGGCGCTGGCGGCGTCGTTCGGGATCTCGGCAACCACCGTCGATCGGTTCGGCGCTCCGTTCGAGGCCGCGCTGCGGCGCTCGGTCGCCGGCCAGCAGCCTCAGATGATCGTCGTGCGCGCCGCCCTGAAGCCGCCCGTGACGACGTCCCCCCGGTGGTACCGGCGCACGCCGTGACGGCGCCGATCTCATCGACCGATGAGCTGCGCACGCGGGCTCGCCTCAGTCTCGAGCGCTGCTGGGTCGAGCTGTCGGCCGGGAGCGGACCGCGGATCAGCGCCCGCTCGCCGATCACCGGTGAGGACCTGTTCGAGGTCCCCGCCGCCGACGGCGGGGAGGTACAGGCCGCGATCGCCGCGTCCAGCGCCGCGTTCGCGATCTGGCGCTCAGTGCCCGCGCCGCTCCGGGGCGCGCTCGTCAAGCGGGTCGGGACGCTGCTCGATCAGCACAAGGCCGAGATCGCCGAGCTGGTCACGATCGAGGCCGGCAAGATCCCGTCCGAGGCCCTCGGCGAGGTCCAGGAGATGATCGACATCTGCGACTTCGCGGTCGGGCTCTCGCGCCAGCTCGACGGCCGCACGATGCCATCGGAGCGGGCGAGCCATCGACTGATGGAGACCTGGCACCCGCTGGGCGTGGTGGCGGTGATCTCGGCGTTCAACTTTCCCGCCGCGGTGTGGTCGTGGAACACCGCCGTGGCGCTTGTCTGCGGCGACACGGTGATCTGGAAGCCCTCGCCGATGACGCCGCTCACGGCGCTCGCGTGTTCGGCCCTGGTGGACCGCGCCGCGGCGGACTGCGGGGCACCGCCGGACCTCCACCAGCTCGCGATCGCCGACACCGAGGCGGCCCAAGCGCTGATCGACAACCCCGACGTGGCGCTCGTGAGCGCCACCGGATCCGAACGGATGGGAGCGCAGATCGCGCCCCGCGTGGCGGCCCGCCTGGGGCGCTGCCTGCTCGAGCTCGGCGGCAACAACGCGGCCGTCGTCGCCCCCTCCGCCGACCTGAAGCTCGCTACCCGCGCGGTCGTGTTCGCGGCGGCGGGGACGGCCGGGCAACGGTGCACGACGCTGCGACGGCTGATCGTCCACGAAGACGTGGTCGACGAGCTCCTCACGGGTCTGCAGACGGCGTTCGGACGGTTGCCGATCGGCGACCCGCTGGCCGACGGAACGCTGGTCGGTCCGCTGATCAACGGGCACGCCTACCGCGGCATGGTGCAGGCGCTCGAACAGGCGCGGGTCGAGGGCGGCGAGCTGCTCGTCGGCGGCGGTCGACGCGATCTCGCGGCCGCCCCCGATGCCTACTACGTGGAGCCGGCGCTCGTCCGGATGCCCGCGCAGACGGCGCTCGTCCGCCGCGAGACGTTCGCGCCGATCCTGTACGTGATCAGTTACCGGTCGCTGGACGAGGCGATCGCGCTCCACAACGATGTGCCCCAGGGGCTGTCATCGAGCATCTTCACCCGCGACCAGCGCGAGGCCGAGCGCTTCCTGGCCGCTGACGGCTCCGACTGCGGGATCGTCAACGTCAACATCGGGACCTCGGGAGCCGAGATCGGCGGCGCGTTCGGGGGCGAGAAATCGACCGGCGGCGGTCGCGAGTCGGGCTCCGATGCGTGGCGCGCCTACATGCGCCGCGCGACGAACACGATCAACTACTCCGACGAGCTGCCGCTGGCCCAGGGAGTGGAGTTCGGGTGACGGCGCGATGAGGAGGACGATTGCCCTCGCTGCGGTGCTGGCGGCGTGCCTCGGATGGGTCGGCCGAGCCGTGGCCGTGGCTCCGGGCGAGGTCACCCAGAACGCGCCGATCCCGTGGTCGGTGACGCTCGAATGGGTCGGGGACATGGCGCTCAGCACCGAGCGCGGGCTGCCACCCGGCACGCTCCAGGAGGCGCTCGCGCCGGTCGCCGGCTATCTGCACCATTCCGATCTCACCCTCGGCAACCTGGAGGGGACATTGTCGGTCGGCGGCGTGTCGAAGTGCGGAGGCATCGGCAGCGGCAACTGCTTCGCGTTCCAGGCGCCGCCGGTGTACGCCGGCCAGCTGCACGCGCTCGGCTTCGGCCTGGTCAACCAGGCCAACAATCACTCGCTCGACTACGGCGAGTCGGGGCGCGTGCAGACGCTCGGGGCGTTAGATGCCGCCGGGATCGCCCACACCGGCCTGCCCGGCGAGATCACGTACCTAACCGTTGCCGGCACACGGATCGCGTTCCTCGGCTTCGCGCCGTACACGTACGACTCCAACCTGCTCGACATCCCGACCGCGCAGGCGATGGTGAGGACGGCGCGGGCGCATGCCTCGCTGGTCGTGGTGATCATCCATGCCGGCGCCGAGGGCGTCGGCGCGCTCCACGTGCCGTACGGCGAGGAGTACTACCTCGGCGAGGACCGAGGCAACGCGCGCGCGTTCGCACACGCGGTGATCGACGCCGGCGCCTCGATCGTGCTCGGTTCCGGACCGCACGTGATCCGCGGCGTCGAGCGCTATCGAGGCCACCTGATTGCGTACTCGCTCGGCAACTTCGTCGGCTACCACACGCTCGCCGGCGGCGGCTTGCTGTCCGACAGCGCGATCCTCCAGGTCACGCTCGGAAGCGGTGGCCGCGTGTACGCGGCCCGGTGGATCTCGCTCCAGCTCGTCGACGGGCTGCCGTATCCCGACCCGACCAACGCCAGCGCACGGCTGGTCGCGACGCTCTCACGCCAGGACTTCTCCGCCGACCATTTCCAGATCGCGCCGGACGGGGTGTTCCAGTTACCCGCGGTGCAGTGACGTCGATTTGATCAGCCGATCTTGCCGGCGAGCCAGTTTGCCGCCTCGGCGAGCAACGGGCTGTATTTGTAGCCGTGGCTCGTCTGCACGGCATAGCTCGTGTGTACCTTCGCCGCCTGACTGAAATCCACCAGCCGCTCGAGGTTGAAGTCGCACACGATGTCGCCGGCATTGCAGATGTTCGCCGTGGTCGCCGGCAACTCGACATCGTGCGCCGCGATCCCGTGCAGGTATGTGCGGATGCCCTCCGCCCGCGCCAGCGAGGATCCGAACTCGTGCGCACGTGTGTATGGGACACGGTCGCCGTCACCGAGCAACAGGGTGCCGTCGATCCGCCGCAGCACGGACCTGTGGGCCGCGAGCCGCAACTCCGCCTGGTGCATGACCATCGCGCCCTGAGAGTAACCCGCCATCACGAGTTTCGTCTGCGGGCACGCGGCGACACTCTGCTCCGCCAGCGAGACCGCGTCCGCGATCCCGGTGTTGATGCTGGCCAGGTACTTGTCGAGGTGGTGCTGGACATAGTCGATCGCGGCCGCGGGAGGATCCACCAACAACAGGAAAAGTTCGTAGCTGGACGGGTCGAGGTCACTGACAGAGTCAGCCGGATACGGGTCCGGGACCTGGGAGACCGACATCCCGTGCCTTGCAAGCCCCGCGGTCAGTGTCCCGGCGATGTCCTCGACCGCCGGACCCATTCCATTGAAGCCGTTGAACGATTCACCCGAGCCACGTGCACCGATGAACGTCACGCTGGGGCACGGCGGTGGCGGCGGCGGCAGTAGTTGCGGTCGGAGTGACGCGGCAGACGCCTGCGAGCAGGTCGCCGCGAGCACCGCCAACGCAAGCAACACCAGCACCGTGGTCACGAGCAGGCCACGCCCACGTACCTCGACCATCTCGACCCTCCCTTATCGACCGCTTCCCTCTGCTTCCGGCCTGGAACGATCAGTTTACCGTCGGGGTCGAGTTCCGGTCGTGGTTTACGAGCACGGCACCGGGATTGAATAGGTTCTCCGGATCGAGCGCGCGCTTAATCGAGCGCATCGCCGCGACTTCCTCGGCACCGCGGGCCCGCTCGAGCCACCGTGCCTTCGCGATCCCGACCCCGTGCTCGGCGCTGATCGTCCCGCCGCAGCGTAACGTCAGCTCCAACACGGCGTCGTCTACCCGCTCGTCGGCCGGATCGGCCCCCAGCACGTTCACGTGGACATTGCCGTCGCCGAGGTGACCGAACAGGATCACGCGCTCGCCCCCGGCCCCGATGACCACATCGGGGACCTCGGTGAGGAACCGGTCAAGCTGCTCGAGCGGCACGCCGACGTCGAGCTTATGCGGGATTCCGGCCGCGCCGATCGCGTCGGTGTGGCCCTCTCGCAGGGCCCACAGGCCCTCCCGGCCGACGGTGTCGTCGGCGACGAGCGCGTCCTCGATCCCCGCCTGCTCGAGCGCTTCGGCGAGCTCCTCGGTCGGATCGGAGCGGGCCGCGCATTCGGCCAACACGTAGAACGGCGCGCGTGCGCGCAGCGGCGATTCGCGGCGCTGGTGCTCGAGCACCAGTTGCAGGCCGTCGTCGAGGAAGAAGTCGCAGCTCTCGAGCGACGGCGCGTTCGCGCGCAGCGCGGCCAGCAGCCCGGAGGCCTCGCGAGCCGAGCGGAGCGGCACGAGCACTGCCACCCTCGAGCGCAGCAAAGCGGTGAGCCTCCAGCGCACGCGCGTGATGATCCCGAGCGTCCCCTCCGAGCCAACCAGCAGCGCCGGCAGGTCGTAGCCGGCGTTGTCCTTCGTCAGCCCGGCCAGCCGGGAGACGATCGAGCCGTCGGCCAACACCGCCTCGAGCCCGGCGACGTGGGCCCGGGCGGTACCGTGGCGCAGGGCCCGGGCGCCGCCCGCGTCGCAGGCGACGACGCCGCCGATCGTGCACACCTCGCGGGCGGCGAAGTCGAGCCCGGCGTCCTGGCCGGCCGCGCGAGCGGCCTGCTGAAGCGCCGCCAGCGTCGCGCCCGCACCGAGGGTGACCTGTCCGACGGCGGTGTCGACCTCGCCGATCTGGCTCAGCCGCGCGAGCGAGATCACGACCTCGCCGGCCCGCGGAGTGCTCGCGCCGACGAGGCCCGTATTGCCCCCTTGCGGCACGACGGCCGCCCGGTGGCGGGCGCAGGTGGCGACCACGCCGGCCACCTCCGCGCTGTCGCCCGGGCGCACGACGAGCCGGGCTGCGCCTTCGTAACGGCCAGAGTAGTCTCGCTCGTACGACGCTTTCAGCTCTGGGTCGCTCAGTACGTGCTTGGACCCGACCATCTCGCCCAGTGCGTGCTCGAGATCCATCGCGGGTAAGCATTGCGCACAGCGAGATCGACGGGAACAGGAGGAGAGACACATGGCTTCCGACCACGAAACGATCTTCACGATGGAGGCCACGCCGATCAAGTTCGGCACCGGGGCTTCCGGGGATGCCGGGTGGGAGCTCAAGCGCCTCGGGGTCAAGCGGGCGATGCTCGTGACAGATCCCGGCGTCGCGGCGCTCGGACATCCCGAGCGGATCAAGGGGCTGATCGAGGCCGAGGGGATCGACGTGGTGCTGTACGACCGCAGCCGGATCGAGCCGACGATCGAATCGCTCCAGCACGCCGCCGACTTCGCGCTCGAGCACGGGGTTGACAGCTTCGTGTCGGTCGGGGGGGCTCGAGCATGGACACCGCCAAGGTCGCGAACCTGATCTCGACCCACCCCGCGCCGGTGATGGACTACGTCAACCCGCCGGTCGGGGCGGGCAGGAAACCCCCGTCGCCGCTGAAGCCGCACCTGGCGATCCCGACCACATCCGGGACGGGCTCGGAGGCGACCACGGTAGCGGTGCTCGACATCCCGGAGATCAAGGTCAAGACCGGGATCTCGCACCGGTACATGCGCGCGACCCAGGCGATCGTCGACCCCGATCTGACCCGCTCGCTGCCGGCCGAGGTGACTTCCTCGACCGGGCTCGACGTCGTCTGCCACGCCGCCGAGTCGTTCCTGTCCAAGCCGTTCGACACCCGCCCGCGCCCCGCCTCGCCCGACGAACGCCCGCCGTATCAGGGATCGAACGTGGTCGCCGACGTGTGGTCCGCCAAGGCACTCGAGTTCGGCGGCCGCTATCTGCGGCGTGCGGTCGCTGACGGTGACGACGTCGAGGCGCGCGGCCGGATGATGCTGGCGGCGACGATGGCGGGCGTCGGGTTCGGATCGGCCGGGGTGCACATCCCCCATTCGTGCGCGTACCCGATCGCGTCGGCGAAGCACGAGTACCAACCCGCGGGTTACCCCGATGATCACCCGTTCGTCCCCCACGGGCACTCCGTGATCGTCACCGCGCCGGCGGCCTTCCGCTTCACCTACGACGCGATGCCCGAGCGCCACCACGCGGTCGCGGAGCTGCTGGCCGGCGAGCCGATCGCGGACCCGGGCCCCGACACGCTGCCCGACGTGTTGCGCCGGCTGATGCAAGACATCGACGCGCCCCGCGGCGTCGCCGAGTTCGGGTACACCGAGGATGACATTCCGATGCTGGTGGACGGTGCGCTCAAGCAGCAGCGGCTGCTCGTGATCGCGCCGAAGGACGTGGGAGAGGAGGACCTGCGGCACATCATCACCGCGTCGATGACCAACTGGTAGTTCCTTCGGCAGTCCGAAGTTCGAGAGGAGAGGGTTTTATGTCTACTACTGGAGTCGATACTCAGCGAGGGTCGGGGGCGTCCACGGTTCCCGACGGCGTGAAGCTGCACATGTTCGAGTGCGGGACGCTGAGGTGTCACGTCGAGAACATCAAGATGAACCAGGGCCTAGGCGAGGAGTACGAGATCCCGGTGCCGTGGTTCGTGGTCGAGCATCCCCGCGGACTGGTGATGATCGACGGCGGCAACGCCGCCGAGTGCGCGACCGATCCAGTCGCCCACTGGGGCGCGATCTCCGACGTCTACTGGCCCGAGATGACGCCCGAGCAGGCGTGCGTGCCGGCGATGAGGGCGGCCGGCTTCGATCCCGCCGACGTGCGCTACGTGTTGCAGTCCCACCTGCACCTCGACCACACTGGTGCCCTCGGCGTGATCGACGCATTCCCTCAGGCCGAGGTGATCGCGACCCGCAGCGAGTACCAGTACGCGTTCGCGCCCGACTGGTTCGCGGCCGGCGGCTACATCCAGGCCGACTTCAACAAGCCCGACGTCCCGTGGTCGCTGCTTGAGGAGAACGAGGATGGCTACGACGTATTCGGCGACGGCACGATCCGCTGCTGGCGCACGCCGGGACACGCGCCCGGTCACCAGTCATTCGAGATCACGCTGGCGCACTCGGGAACGATGCTGCTGACGATCGATGCCGCGTACACGATGGATCACTGGGAGGAGAAAGCGCTGCCTGGCTTCCTCGCCTCAGCGGTCGACACGGTCCATTCGGTCAGGAAGCTCCACCGGATCGCGCGGCGCAGCGGCGCGACCGTCGTTACCGGTCACGATCCCGATGCGTGGCCGAAGTTCAAGCACGTTCCGGAAGCGTATGACTAAATGAGCGTCTACGACCAGCGGCCCTGGCTCGATCTGTACGCGCCCGGGATACCGGCGGAGATCGAGCCCGAGCACGACACGATGCTGTCCGCGTTCGCGCCGACGGTCAGCCGCGGCCCCGACAGGACCGCGCTGCAGTACTTCGACACCGCGATCAGTTACGGGGAACTGGATCAGCAGACCGACGCCCTCGCCTCGGGGCTGGCGGCCAAGGGGGTGCATCCTGTTCGGCGCCTATCTCCACAACATCTACGGGGTGACCGAGACGACCTCTCCCTCCCACTGCGTGCCGATCGGCGTGCGGGCGCCCGTCGATCCCGACTCCGGCGCGCTGTCGGTCGGCGTCCCGATCTTCAACACGATCGTCCGGGTCGCCGACGAACAGGGCAACGACCTGCCGCCGGGCGAGATCGGCGAGTTCATCACCTCCGGACCCCAGGTTGTATCCGGCTACTGGCACAAACCCGAGGAGAGCGAGCACGCGATTCCCGGCGGCGCCCTCCACACCGGCGACGTCGGCTTCATGGACGAGCAGGGCTGGTTCTACCTCGTCGACCGCACGAAGGACCAGATCAACGCCGCCGGCTACAAGATCTGGCCCCGCGACGTGGAGGACGTCCTCTACGGCCACGACGCCGTCCGCGAGGTCGCCGTGATCGGCGTCCCCGACGAGTACCGCGGCGAGACCGTCAAGGCGTTCGTCAGCCTCAAGGCGGGGTGAGGCGTGCGATCGCCGCCCCGCGTGGCACGATGGATCCGTGACCGCCGCCCGCCCCGTTTCACCGCTCGCGTCCGCGACGTAGGCGCGTGTTACACATCCACCGAGCCGAACAGGCCGACCGACTCGCGGACGCGCTCGCCGCGATCCTGAACGAGCCTCCGGCCGATCCGTTCACGCCGGAGGCGATCGCGGTCCCGACGCGGGGGATGGAGCGGTGGCTGACGCAGCGGATCTCGGCACGGCTGGGCGCGACGCCGGGACGGCGCGACGGCGTCTGCGCCAACATCGAGTTCCCGTTCCCGGGCAGGCTGATCGGCGGCGCGTTGGCGATCGCCTCCGGGATCGAGCCGGACGACGATCCGTGGCCGCCGGAGCGGTCGGTGTGGCCACTGCTCGGACTCGTCGACGAGTGCCTCGGCGAGCGGTGGCTCGAGCGGCTCGCCCTACACCTCGGCGCCGGCAACGGCGCGACACCCGCCTCGGACGCGTCGACCCGCCGCTTCGGCCGGCTGCGCCTGATCGCCGACCTCTACGACCACTACGGGGTCCGGCGCCCGGCGATGCTCCAGGCCTGGGCGCGCGGTGAGGACACGAACAGCGACGGCGATCGCCTCGCCGCCGGCGCCACATGGCAGGCCGAGCTGTGGCGGCGACTGCGCGCCACGATCGCGGTACCGAGCCCGGCCGAACGGCTTGACCCGGCCTGCGCACGCCTGCGCGAGCAGCCCGAGATCGTCGAGCTGCCGGCGCGGCTGTCGCTGTTCGGCCTGACCCGGTTACCCGCCAGCTACCTCCAGGCGCTGACGGCGCTCGCGTGCGGCCGCGAGGTCTACCTGTTTCTGCTGCACCCCTCGCCGGCGCTGTGGCGAGCGATCAGCGACCACGCCGCCGCCAGAACCGTCCCGATCGTCGCCCGCTCCCAGGACGTGACGGCGGACCTCGCCGTGAACCGGCTGCTTGCCTCGTGGGGCGTGGACTCGCGCGAGCTCCAGCTCGTGCTCGAGACCACGGGCGAGCACATCGACCGCCACCACCCGCTCGGCGACGCGAGCGCCGCGACGCTGCTGGAACGGATCCAGGCTGACGTCCGCGCGAACAAGGCCCCACCCGGCGTCCCGCTCCCGGACCAGCCCGACCGACGGCTGCCGCTGGCGCAAGACGACCGCAGCGTCTGGATCCACGCGTGCCACGGACCGGCCCGCCAGGTCGAGGTGCTGCGTGAGGCAATCCTGCATCTGCTCGAGTCCGACGACACGCTCGAGCCGCGGGACATCATCGTGATGTGCCCCGACATCGAGACGTTCGCGCCACTGATCCAGGCCACCTTCGGGTCGATCGAGGCGCTCGACGGCGACGAGCAGCAGGTGGCCCCGTCGGACGTCCGGCGAACCGATCTGAGGGTCAGACTCGCGGATCGGTCGCTGCGCCAGACGAATCCGGTCCTGGCCGTGGTCGCGCAGCTGATCGAGCTGCCTGAGCGGCGGCTGACGGCGTCGCAGATGCTCGACCTGGCAGGCAGCGAACCGGTCCGGCGCCGGTTCGGGTTCGACGACGACGATCTCGCGCGGATTCAGGACTGGGTCGTCGAGAGCGGCATCCGCTGGGGCTTCGACGCCGCCCATCGCCAGGAGTACAGGCTCGAGGCGATCCCCGCGGGCACCTGGCGGACGGGCCTCAAGCGGATCCTGCTCGGCGTCGCGATCAGCGGATCCGGTCGTCACCTCTATCAGGGGGTGCTTCCGCTCGACGACGTCGAGAGCGGCGTCATCGATCTTGCCGGACGGTTCGCGGAGTTCGTCGATCGAGTCGGAATCTCGCTCGACGCGCTCCAGGGACCGAACACGGTCGACGGCTGGGCGAGCGCGCTCGCCGAGGCAGCCGAGGCGCTCACCGCCACCAGCGAGCGCCAGTCCTGGCAGCGCTACGAGCTGCAACGGCTGCTCGCGGAGATCGTCGCCGAGGCGGGTCCGGCCGCGGCCGCCACGAGCCTCGGCCTGACCGAGATCCGGGCACTGCTGGGACACCGCCTGAAGGGCCGGCCGACACGGGCCAACTTCCGCACCGGCCACCTCTCGGTCTGCACGCTGGTGCCGATGCGCTCGGTGCCACACCGGGTCGTGTGCCTGCTCGGGCTCGACGACGGAGCCTTTCCGCGCAAGTCGCCGCGCGACGGCGACGACCTGTTGCTGGACAGCCCACATGTCGGCGACCGCGACCCGCGGGCCGAGGACCGCCAGATGCTGCTCGACGCCCTGCTCGCCGCGCAGGAGCGGCTGATCATCCTGTTCAGCGGTAACGACGAGCGCACCAACGCGCCGCGGCCGCCGGCGGTCCCGGTCGGTGAGCTGCTCGACGTCGTCGACCGCACCGCTCGGACCGAGTACGGCCTCGCCCGCGAGCGGATCACCGTGCGTCACCCTCTGCAGCCGTTCGACCGACGCAACTTCGTCCTCGGGCAGCTGATCCCGGACGCGGTGTGGGGGTTTGACCGCACATCCCTGGAAGGCGCGATCGCGCTCAGCGGCCGGCGGTCGGAGCCGCCTCCGTTCCTGGCGGCGCCGCTGCCGGCGATCGCCGCCCCGCGCCTGGCGCTCGACGACCTCGTCCACTTCGCCGAGCGTCCGGTCCGCGCGTTCCTGCGCCAGCGGCTGGGGATCTACCTGAGCGACTCCGAACAGGAACCCGAGGACAGCTTGCCGGTCGACCTCGACGGGCTCGAGCGGTGGCGGATCGGGCAGCGTCTGCTCGAGGGGGTGCTGGCCGGCGTCGACCCGAACGCCGGCATCAAGGCCGAGATCGCGAGGGGGGCGCTGCCGCCGGGTCAGCTCGGACTGCCGATCGTCCGCGGAATCTGGCCGCTGGTCGACGCGATCGCCGCGCGGGCGCGAACCTGCGCCACCGAACCGCCGAGATCGATCGCGATCAACACCGCGCTGAGCGACGGGAGGATCCTCACCGGTTCGGTCTCCGGCGTCCGCGGGCCCGTGCTGCTGACCGTCAGCTACTCGCGACTCAACCCGCGCCAGCGCCTCGCGTCGTGGGTTCGACTGCTGGCACTGTGCGCGGCGGAACCCGATCAGCCGTTCGAGGCCGTCGCCGTCGGCAAGGCGCGGTACGGCACCGACGCGGATCTCGCGATCGCCCGGATCGGGCCGCTCGGTCCCGATCCACTCACGCGACGGCACGTTGCGCTGGCCGAGCTGGAGACGCTCATCGAGCTCCGCGACCGCGGGATGCGCGAGCCGCTACCGATCCCGGCGCTGACGAGCGCCGCGTACGCCCACGCCACCGCGGTCGGCGAGGATCCCGAGGCCGCCGCGGCCGCCGAATGGACATCGGGGTTCAGGTTCGAACGCGAGGACGTCGACCCGGATTGCCAGCGCGCGTTCGGCGGCGTCAGGCCGTTCGCGGCGCTGCTCGAGGCCCGACCGCGCGCCGACGAGCACGGCCAGGGCTGGGCCGGGAGCGAGCAGTCGCGGTTCGGCCGGTACGCGAGACGCCTGTGGGATCCGCTGCTCGCGCGGGAGACGGTGAGCGACGAGTGACGGTGAGCGACGAGTGACCGACGAGCGCCCGTTCGATCTCAAGGGTCCATTGCCGGCGGGCGTGACGGTGCTCGAGGCGAGCGCCGGGACCGGCAAGACGTTCACGATCGCGGCGCTCGCGGCCCGGTTCATCGCCGAGGGCCGGGAGCTGCACGAGCTGCTGCTGGTCACGTTCACGCGGATGGCGACCGGCGAGCTGCGCGAGCGCGTTCGCGCGCGGCTCGTCAGCACCGAGCAGGAGCTCTCGCGACTGCTCGCGGGCGCACCGCCGAGTGGCGCCGACGAGATCGTCAGCCTGCTCGCCGACGGCTCCCGAGCCGACGTCGAGCTGCGCCGCGATCGCCTCGCACATGCGATCTCGAACTTCGACGCCGCCACGATCGCGACCACGCACGGGTTCTGTCAGGAGGTCCTGGGCGAGCTCGGGACGCTCGGCGATCTGGAACCGGACGTGGCGTTCACGGAGGACGTCGACGATCTCGTCGAGGAGGTGATCGATGACTTCTACGTCCGTCGCTTCGCCCGTCATGGAGACGCACGGTTCGATCGCGCCGAGGCCGGATTGATCGCGCGGATGGCGATCGCGAACCCCGGTGCCGCGGTCCATCCGCTGGCGGCCGATCCCGACAGCACTCCCGCGATGCGCCGGCGGCTCGCGGTCCGCGCTGCCGAGGAGCTCGAGCGGCGCAAGCGCCGGCTGGCGGTCATGACCTACGACGATCTGTTGACCCGCCTGCGGGACGCGTTGAGAGCCGCCGGCGGGACCGCGGCCGTTACCCGTCTGCGGCGTCGCTACCGGGTTGTGTTGATCGACGAGTTCCAGGACACCGATCCGGTGCAGTGGGAGATCGTCGAGCGGGCGTTCGGTGGCGGCGGGGTGACACTCGTTCTGATCGCGGACCCGAAGCAGGCGATCTACGCGTTCCGCGGCGCGGACGTGTACGCGTACCTGGAGGCGGTCAGGACCGCCGGGACACGGTCGACCTTGCAGATCAACTGGCGCAGCGACCAGGCGCTGATCGACGCCCATGACGCGCTGTTCGGCGATGCGAAGCTCGGCCACGAGGGGATCGCGTACCGAAGGGTCCGCGCGGCGCCGGCCAACCAGCGGCCCCGGCTGCTCGGCGCGCCGGCGCCGGCAGCGCTGCGGATCCGCGTCGTCGACCGCGACCAGCCCTCGATCAGGCTCACCCGCGGCGGCTACCCGGAGGCCCAGTCGGCGCGGGAATACATCGCCAAGGACCTGGGCGCCGACATCGTCTCGCTGCTGTCCTCGGACGCCGAGATCGAGAGCCGCGGCGACGACGGCACGCCGCAGCGGCGCGAACCGATCGGGCCCGGCGACATCGCCGTGCTCGTCCAGTCGCACCGCAACGCCGGTCTCGTGCAGGCGGAGCTGTCAGCTGCCGGGGTCCCCGCCGTGATCAACGGTGCCGGCAGCGTGTTCGGAACGCAGGCCGCGCGCGACTGGCTGCGGCTGCTCCAGGCGCTCGAACGGCCGGAGCACTCGGCCCGAGCACGGTCGGCCGCGCTGACGCCGCTAATCGGATGGTCGGCGGAGCGGGTGGCGCTGGCTGACGAGGACGGGCTCGAGCAGCTGCACCAGCGGCTGCATGCATGGGCTCGCGTGCTGAGGGTCCGTGGCGTGGCGGCGCTGGCGGAGACGATCGCACTCAGCGAACACACCGCCCAGCGGGTGCTGGGCTTCGTCGACGGGGAGCGGGAGCTCACCGACCTGGAGCACGTCGCGCAACTGCTGCACGGGGTCGCGACCACGGAGCAGCTCGGGACCGCGGCGCTGAGCTCGTGGCTGCGCCAGCGAATCGCCTCGGCGCTCGAGGAGGGCAACCGCGACGAGCTGACCCGCCGGCTGGAGTCCGACGCGGACGCGGTCCAGGTGCTCACGATCCACCGCAGCAAGGGGCTCGAGTTCCCGGTCGTGTACTGCCCGTTCCTGTGGGAGCCCGGGTGGATCCCCGAGGGCGCCCGGCCGGTCTACTTCCACGACCCCGACGCAGGTGACCAGCGCGCAATCGATGTCGGCCTCGAGGGCCCCGAGTTCGTCCGTCACCGGCAGCAGCACTGGATCGAGGAGCGGGGCGAGGACCTGCGGCTGATGTATGTCGCGCTTACCCGCGCCAAGCACCAGGCGGTGGCCTGGTGGGTGAGCTCCTACTACAGCCGCGACTCGCCCCTCGGCCGGCTGCTGTTCGCGCGCGAGCCGGACGGCAACGTCCGTGCGAGCGGTTCGGTCAGGCCGACCGTTCCGGCGCTGGTCGGGCGGCTCCAGGAACTTGCCGGGCAGTCCGGCGGCGCGATCGGCGTCGAGCGCTCGGCGCTCGGGATGCCGGCTGGCTGGAGCGGCGTCCCGGTCGCGCTCGAGGAGCTGGCGGCGGCCGAGTTCGACCGCCAGCTCGACGCCCGCTGGCGGCGGACGTCGTACAGCGACATCACCGCGAGCGCCCACGACGCGGTCCTCGTCGGCAGCGAGCCCGAGCACGAGGTCGTCTCCGACGAACCGCCGGTTCCGGTCTCGATCGCCGCCGCCGATGGCGGCCCGCCGTCGCTGCTGGAGCAGATGCCGGTCGGCGCGCGAGTCGGGACGTTCGTCCACAACGTGCTGGAGGCGACCGACTTCACCGCCTCCGACCTGCTCGCCGAGCTCAGCCACCAGATCGCGGCCGAGCAGGCGCGCGGCGCGGTCGAGATCGGCGACCACGAGCTGGCCGCGACCGGACTCGCGGCCGCGATCGAGACGCCATTCGTTCGAGAGCTGCGGTTGCGCGACATCGGCCGGGCCGATCGGCTCGATGAGCTCGAGTTCGAGCTGCCGGTCGCGGGCGGCGACGAGCCCAGCGGTCGCCTGACCGTCGAGGCGATCGCCGCAGTCCTGCGCCGGCACCCGGCCCCCCGCGACCCCCTGGCCGGCTACGCGGAGCGGCTCGCCGATCCGATGCTCCGGCGCGATGTCCGCGGCTACCTGACCGGCAGCATCGACCTGGTGTTGCGCCTCGACCGTGATCGCGGGCCACAGTTCGCGATCGTCGACTACAAGACCAACTGGCTCGGCGGGGCCGACGAGCCGCTGACCGCCTGGCACTACCGGCCGGAGGCCCTGAGCGCCGAGATGCAGCGCGCTCACTACGGCCTGCAGGCGCTGCTGTACACGGCTGCGCTGCACCGCTACCTGCGTTGGCGGCTGCCCGGCTACGCGGCCGAGCGCAATCTGGCCGGGGTCCACTACCTGTTCGTGCGCGGGATGTCCGGACCCGACACACCACTCATCGACGGCGCGCGGTGCGGAGTGTTCAGCTGGCATCCACCGCCACCGCTGGTGGAGGCGCTCAGTGACGTGCTCGACGGTTCGACCGAGTCCGGATGAGCGCCGACGTCGCCGCCCCGGTGATCGACGAGCGCGGCGCCGCCCGCGCGCTCCGCGCCCCCGAGCCGCTCCGGAGCTTCAACGCGATCGGCGTGCTGGCCGCCGCCGACGTGCACGTCGCGCTGGCGCTGACGGAGCTCGCCGGCGTGGCTGACCCATCGGTCCAGCTGGCCACGGCGCTCGCGGTCCGCGCGCCGCGGCTCGGTCACGTGTTCGTCGACCTCGCGACCGTGATCGACACGGTGGCGGTCGAGTCCGAGGAGGTCGTCGACCTGTCGGCGTTGGCGTGGCCAGAGGCTGCCGACTGGACCGCGGCGGTCGGCCGCAACGCTGCGCTGGTCGCGGTCGGCTCCGAGGAGGTTCAGTCACCGCGGCCGCTGCGACTGATCGGCACGCGTCTGTACCTCGACCGCTACTGGCGCGAGGAGCGCCAGGTGGCCGCGGACCTGCTCGGCGGACGCGACCCCGATGTGGACGCCACCGTTCTCGGCGCCGGCGTCAACCGGCTGTTCGCCGGCGCCGGCGATCATCTCCAGCGGTGTGCCGCCGCCTGTGCCGTGCTCCGGCGGCTGAGCGTGATCGGCGGCGGACCCGGCACGGGGAAGACGACCACGGTCGCGCGGATCGCGGCGCTGCTGTACGAGCAGGCCGCCGCCGACGGCGGCCGCGAGCCGTTGATCGCGCTCGCGGCGCCGACCGGCAAGGCGGCGGCGCGGCTGCAGGAGTCCGTCCGCGACGAGGCGGCGCGACTGCCGATCGGCGACACGGTTCGCGGGACGCTGTTGGAGCTGCGCGCGACCACGATCCACCGGCTGCTTGGCTCCCAGCCCGGGAGCCACAGCCACTTCCGCCACAACCGGTCCAACTCGCTGCCACACAACGTCGTGATCGTCGATGAGACGTCGATGGTGTCGCTGTCGCTGATGGCGCGCCTGCTGGAGGCGATCCGCGCCGACGCACGGGTCGTGCTGGTCGGCGACCCGGGCCAGCTGACCGCGATCGAGGCCGGCGCCGTGCTGCGCGACATCGTCGGACCCGCGGCGGACGGGCCGCGGATGAGCCAGGCGATGCGCGATACCCTGAGTGCGATCCTCGGCGCTCCGGTCGCGGCGTCCGAGCCGCCGTCCGGGGTGACGATCGCTGACGGGATCGTGGTTCTGGAGCGCGTGCACCGGTTCGGCGCGGGGATCGCGGCGATCGCCGATGCGATCCGGCGCGGTGACGGTGACCGGGCGGTGGCGGCGCTGCGCGCGGCACCGGCATCGGAGGTGCAGTGGATCGAGGTCGATGCGGGCGTCGATCAGAGCGGCCCTCGGGACACGCTCGCGCCGGTCCGCGACGGCGCACTCGGCGCCGGCCGCGCGATGATCTCGGCCGCTCGTTCCGGCGATGGCCTGGCCGCGCTCGAGGCCCTGAGCGGATTCAGGGTGCTGTGCGCTCACCGCCGCGGGCCCCACGGGGTGGCGAGTTGGACCGGGCAGATCGAACAGTGGCTCGCCGACGAAATCGACGGATTCGAGGCCGCCGAGCGCGACTACGTCGGGCGGCCGTTGCTGGTCACCCAGAACGACTACGAGCTGCGGCTGTACAACGGTGATACCGGCGTGATCGTCCGCTCCGCCCCCGACCGTGTTGGCGCTGTGTTCGAGCGCGGCGGCGGGCTGGTCTCGTTCACGCCGGCGCGCCTGGGCCCGGTCGAGACCGTCCACGCGATGACGATCCACAAGAGCCAGGGCTCCCAGTTCACCACCGCCGTGGTCCTGCTCCCCGACCCGGGCTCGCGGATCCTCACGCGGGAGCTGCTGTACACGGCCGTGACCCGGGCACGCGAGCGGCTGATCCTGGTCGGCACCGAGGAGATGGTGCGGACCGCGGTCGCGCGGCCGGTGGCGCGGGCTTCGGGGTTGCGCGAGCGCCTCTGGGGTGGATGAGACCCCGGCGACAACGCGCGGGTGCTTTCAAGCAGGGCAGGGGCCGAGCGCCCGCAGGCGCGCGCGATAGATCTGCATGTCCGCGTGGACGAAGTCGCCGTGGGTCTGGGTCCGCAGCGCCGCGACGTCCTCGCGGTGGTACGGGCTGCCGAGGCTCTCGTTGTGTCCGATCACGTTGGCGATCGAGATATGGAAGCGGCAGCGCAGCCAGCGAACCAGGTGCAGGCTCGCCGCAATCTGGCGGGGGTCGTCCAGCACCTGCTGGTCGCTGTAGCCGACGTGCTCGATCCCGATCGCGGTCCAGTTCAAACCGACCGTGTGCCTGCACATGATCTCGAGCGGCACGAGCTGGTGGATGACGCCCTGGGCATCGATCACGAAATGAGCGCAGGTGTTCGGCAGCTCGTGCAGCTCGCTGTCGGGTGTGTCGGCCGCGAACGTGTTGTAGGTCGACTGGAAGTCGGGGCTGTCGGTGTAGTGGATCACGATCACGTGGGGATCGATCAGCCTCCAGGTCGGCCGCATGAAGCTGCCGTAGTGGCGGGCGACGTAGGCGGCCATCTCGGCCTTCCGCCGGGCACCGAACGGGATCGGATCCCGCACGATCCGGGGCATCGGCACCGGCGCGGCGACCTGCCGAGCCGGATCCGGTCGCGCTCGGTACTGCGCGATCCCGGCCGCATGCGTCGTGGTCATCGTCACTCGTGTCGCGGTCCCGGCCGCATGCGTCGTGGTCATCGCCACACGTGTCGGGGTCCCAGTCGCATGCGTCACCGTGCCGGCGACCTGCGTCGCGCTGTGGTCCGTGGTCGACCCGCAGCCGAGCACCGCGACGGCCGTCAGCGTCGCGGCACCGAGCGCCGCGACGGCGCGCGCACAGCGCCTGAGCCGGTTCGAGGTCATGGCTGACCACCTATTCGACCACATCTGGTCGGGCTTGAGGCGCTGGACCGCCCGGGCGCCTAGCATCGTTAGAGATGAGTCTGACGAGCGCGATCCTGGCCAGGCGGATCCATCTCGCTCGCGCCGAGACCAGGAAGGTGGTCTGCGAGCGCGATCTGCGTGTCGTGATGGATGACGGCGCGGTGCTGCTGGCCGACCGCTGGGTGGCGCTGCACAGCCGCTACCGCCCCCAGCCCACCGTGCTGGTGCGCTCGCCATACGGGCGCCGGCGGCTGGTGGGGCTGCTGTTCGGGCGGCTGCTGGCCGAGCGCGGTCTTCAGGTCGTGATCCAGAGCGTCCGGGGGACGTTTGGCTCCGCGGGTCAGTTCAGCCCGTTCGAGGAGCGCGCCGACGGCCTCGCCACGCTGCGCTGGCTGCGCGCGCAGTCGTGGCATCTGGGCCGGATCGGGATGATGGGACCCAGTTACCTGGGGCTTGTGCAGTGGGCGGTCGCCCCGGAGGCCGGCGACGACCTGGCCGCGCTGGCGATCCAGGTCAGCGCGTCGCAGTTTCACGGGCAGACCTACGCCGGCGGCGGCCTCGCGCTTCAGACGCTCGCCTCGTGGCTCGTGCTGGTCTCCGAGCAGGAGCGGCGGCTGGCGCCGCTGTGGACGCTGCGGGCGATGCGCCGGCTCCCGACCCAGGTTTCGGAGCTGCCGCTCGGCAACCTGGACGAACGCGCCACCGGCGCGGCGGTCGCATGGTTTCGCGACGCGCTCACGAGCCAGCGGCGTGGAGACCCCTACTGGGTCGCGCGGGACTACGCGCCGGGCGTCGAGAAGGTGACCGCGCCCGTGCAGATGATCAGCGGCTGGCAGGACATCCTGTTGCCCTGGATGCTCGAGGACTTCGCCGTGCTCCAGGCGGCCGGGCGTGACGTGCAGGTAGAGATCGGCCCCTGGACGCACACCTCCGAGGGTCTGCTCGTTGCCAGCTTGAAGGACGGCGTCGGTTGGCTGCGGCGCGGTCTGCTGGGCGACCGACGGCTCGCGCGGCCAGGCCGCGTGTACGTGTTCGTCACCGGTGAGCGCACCGGCGGCGGCTGGCGCGAGCTGTCGCACTGGCCGCCACCGAAGACGGTCGAGCGGCGGCTGTGGGTGGCCGAGGACGGTCGCCTGGTCGATGTTCAGCCGTCCGCGGAGTCCGGCCCCGGCGATCGTTACCGCTACGACCCGATGGACCCGACGCCGTCGCTCGGCGGCCCGATCCTGCTCACGCGCACGCCGGTGGTCGACAACCGCCCGCTCGAGGCACGAGCCGACGTGCTCACCTACACGACCGAACCGCTGCCGGCCGTGTTCGAGGCGATCGGCCCGGTGCGAGTCGAACTCTGGGTTCGCTCGAGCTCGCCGTTCTTCGACGTGTTCGCGCGCGTGTGCGACGTCGATCCTGACGGCGCCTCGTGGAATGTGTGCGACGCGATCGCCCGCGTCGCTCCCGATCGCTACCAGCGGGCAGACGACGGCAGCTGGCGGGTCGCGTTCAATCTGTGGCCGCTCGGCCACCGCTTCGCCGCCGGGCACCGCGTGCGCCTACAGGTCTCCTCCGGAGCCCATCCGCGCTACGCCCGTAACCCCGGGACAGGCGAGGACGTGTTCACCGCCACCACACTTCAACCGGTGGAGATCGAGCTGCTGCGCGGGCCGCGCCACCCGTCGGTCCTGATCCTGCCCGCCATGCTCTAGACGACTGCTTCTCGACCTACGAGTGGATCACCTACGAGGCGCTGGGGCTGGCGCCCAACGGCTAGGCCCACCGGCGAGCCTCGACAGGCTGTTGTTCTGACCCGCAACGGTGCGGCGAGGTAGCACGTCCGCCGTCGGCTTTTCAGCCGCCGCCGGCCGCGCTCTGGGCTGGGGAGGTCGGGCGCCGGGGTGCGGGTGCGCCCGACCTCCGGGCACGAGGTGAGGGGCGGACGCGGGGTCGGGAGACCCGAAAAACATGCTCAACTTCCCGAACCCGACTCTGCGCCGACGGTTTGGGAAATCGAACATGAATATCGTGCTCAACTTCCCGAACGGTCTCCCGGCGATCGGGTTTGGGAAATTGAGCAGGTTTTCAAGCGTCCGCCGCCGGCCGGCCACTCGCCCCCCCCGGCAGCAGTCCTGGGAGATATCTCCCGCCTAGAGAGGCGGCGACTAGTGGAGCGCCGGCTCAGCTGCGCGTGCGCCACCAGCGCTCGATCAGAAACCGGGCGATCGAGACGGTCGGGGGGAGGCGAAGACCGCCGCCGTCACCGGCCAGCGCGGCGCCCACCTCGCTGATCCCGAACCACCTCACGTCCTCGAGCTCGCCGTCCTTGGCGACCGGGTCGCCGCCGTCCGAGCGCGCCTCGAACCCGAGCATCAGCGAGGACGGGAACGGCCACGGCTGAGAGGCCACGAACATCGGCCGGTGGGCACGGATCCCGGACTCCTCCTCCACCTCTCGGGCGACCGCCTCCTCTACCGTTTCGCCCGGGGCGACGAATCCGGCGAGGGCCGAATATTGCCCCTCCGGCCAGACCGCCTGCCGCCCGAGCAGGACCCGCCGGTCGTGCTCGACGACCACGATCACGACGGGATCGGTGCGCGGAAAGTGCAGCCCGCCGCAGCTCGGACAGCGCCGCGAGATGCCACCCTCCGAAGGGTCGGTGGCAGCGCCGCAGTTGGAGCAGAAGCGATGCCGCCGGTGCCAGTTGAGCAGCGCAGCCACGTATGCCGCGAGCCCGGCCTCCCGGTGAGGAAGGATCGCGCCCGCGTCTCGAAGCCCCGCGATCCTGCCGTCGTCGGTGAAGCGGGCCTGGGCTTCGGGCGCCAGCGAGTCGAGGTCGACGGCGAACAGCGCGGCGCCCTGCTCGAGCCCCAGCAACACCGCGTCGACCGGATCGACCGGATCGAGGTCGGCCGCGAGCGATCGGCGAAGCAGCATCGGCTGGGCTCCGTCGCTGACCAGCACCCCGGCGGCACCCGCGCCAACCGCGCGGCTGCGCGGGTCAGCGAGCCGCTCCGCGAGCCACCGCGGATCGGTGCGCAACGTTGGGGCGCGGTCGAGCGCCATTCCCGAGAAGGTCAACACGACCCTTCCGAGGGTAGTGGTGACCAGTTTTGGCCCGCCGTGTCGCCGTCGGCCGGTGCCGCGTACCACACAAGGAGAGAAATCAGGTGGATTTCTCCAGCCCATCAGCGATCAAACCGTCGGCTCCGGATCGCGATCCGCGAGCGCCCCGTGGCACGGACGCGCCAGCTCCCACAGGCGCTGGAGATCGCGCGCCGCGGCTTCCTCCCGATCCAGCGCCGCGCAATACGCCGCGTGCGCGCTGCTCCCGGTTGGTGGCGAACCAGTGGCGCAGCGCTTGGTCACACTCTCGCTCTGCGGCGAGCCATGTCATCTGCGCGTCATCGATAAGCCGGACGCCGATCTCGGCGACCTCGTTGGCGTTTTCTACTGTCATCTCCTCACCCGCTCCTTTCAAGCGGTCAGGAGGGAGAGCTCGCCCTCCGTCTCCAGTAGCCCTCGAAGCCGGTCGAGTGCCCGTGCCCGGTTCGGGCCGATGCTCCCGATCGGCATCTTCAGTTCGGCCGCGATTTCCCCGTAGGCAGGACGGGGGTCCGCCATCAGGAGTGCCAGCAATGCTTGATCGCTCGCGCGCATGCGGGCGAAGCTCCGCCACAGCGCCCGATCGCGCTCGAGCAGCAACAGGTTCTCGCCCAGCCAGCTTTCGAGCGCCTTCGGTTCCGGCCCGTCCTCGCCGAAGAACACCAGTCGCTGGCCCTGGCGTAAGACCCTGAGGCACTCGCGGCGCGCCGTCGTCGCCAGCCAGGCCCCGACGCGAGCGGGATCGTTGAGCCGGTCGAGGTGCTCGAACAGCCTCATCCAGGTCGCCTGCGCGACGTCGGCCGCATCCGCGTCGGACAGCCGGTGAGCCCGTGCGATCGCCGCCACCAAGCCCTCGAACTCCCGTACGAGCGCCTCCCAGCTGGCGTGGTCCCCTGATGCGGCTACCTGGACGAGGCCGGCTATCCCCTCGCCGTTGTCGGTCAGATCGGTGTTTTGACTGGTGATGCTCATCGGTCCCTCCACGTAGTGGCGTGGAGGCAACCATGCACCAGCCCGGTCAGCGGACGGTCACGAGCCGCTCACCGATCGCTCAACGCCGCTCTGTTGCGGAGAATTCGCCTGGTACCGTTCTCCCGTGGGGTCCGCAATGGAGCTGGGGGTCCTCGGCCCGTTCGAATTGAGGATCGACCGCGTCGAGCCCGTACCCCTCGGCGGACCCCGGCAATGCGCGTTGCTGGTGATCCTTGCGTTGCATCCCAATGAAGTGGTCTCCACGGACTGGCTGATCGATCAGCTGTGGGGAGAGGATTCGCCGGCAACGGCCCTGCACACGGTGCAGGTGTTCGTCTCCCGCCTGCGGCGAATGCTCGGATCCGCGCGGAGTCCGAGCCGATGGCACCCGTCACGAGTGCCAATCGGGGACGATCTGGTCGGACTATTCCCAAGCGCCTATGGCAGCCCGCGGCGCAGCAGTCGAACATCACGGTGGTTACTCCCGAGAACGTCCAGAGGTTCGGCCAAGGCGTCTCTCCGCAGCTCTAAGGAAGAGCAGTCGCAAGCGGGGTCATGGCCGTTGCAAGAATGAGAATGGTACGTGTGATCGGCGCCGGCGGATTCCTCGCCGCGCTGCTGACCCACCTGGATTCAGACCTCGAGCTGCCACAACCGCCGCTCGAGTACGCCCCGCGTTCTAGGACGTCGGGGCGGCCAAATGCTCACGCAGCCCGTCGGCGGCACGATGCGCTCGCAGTGCATCGGCTTCGTAGGTAAGCGGAAGGCCGAACACCAATATCAGCTCGGCGCCGAGCGCTGCGACGAACGCGCCTCCGTGATTGTGCACGGACCGCGTGTGCCGCCGTTGCACGCGGACTCCGGCGCGATTCGCTGGAGAGTCCTAACGACCCGCGAGGCCCCGCCCGAGGCGTCGGGGAGGCTCGGGCCTCCCCGACGCCTGCCCCGTGGCTCGGCGTGCGTGATGACCGACGGATCGGGCGCCCCCACTTCCGTCTGTCCCCTGAGCCCACTCCGTTGATTCGTTTCTCGCGGGCATCCCACGTTTACAGAGCCGCCAGCTGTCGCGGTGATACAGGTCAACTCAAAAGACAAGGACCGCCGGCCCACGCCGTCATCACGGCTTCGGCCTGTCGAAGGGCGGGTGTCGTGGTCCTCGGGCGGGTGTCGTGGTCCCCGGTCTCGCTCGCCAGACAGGACGGATTGCTGCTGTGGCGCCGTTGGCCGTCGGCTTCGGCGTACGGCGCGGTCAGGTAGTGGGCGTCGAAGGTCGCCCAGAGGCCGCCAACCTAGGCCGCCGAGCCCGCACGTGCTCGGACGCCTTCGTTGCGTCCTCGAGCATCGGCCCCCCGCTCTGACGATGCGTTGCCCAGAGGACACCTTCGGCCTCCTCCCTGACAGCCCAGACCGCGAGCTGCTGCTGTGAGCACGGGCGACGTCGTCGAGTCCATCGGTCTGATGAAGCCGGCGCCGCGCTAGGACCCGGCCCGCGCGGCCCTCCGCACACAGCCTCACAAGCGACGCTGATCGGTCGCAGCGGAAACCGACGAGGTCACATCACGGTACGAAGGCTCGCAAAATCGCCCAGGCTCGGCAGCTGACTCAGCTCGAGCTGCCTACCCGCTCGGATCACGTGCATGACAGCGTTGATCAGCGCGAGATGCGTGAAGGCCTGGGGGAAGTTGCCGAGATGCCTGCCGGTCTCGGGATCGAGCTCCTCTGCGTAGAGCTGGAGCGGACTCGCATGTGAGAGGAGCTTCTCGCACAGCCTCGTCGCCCGCTGCACCTCGCCGATCTCGCACAGCGCCGACACGAGCCAGAAGGAGCAGATCGTGAACGTCCCCTCCTCGCCGGTGAAGCCGTCGTCGGTCTCCTCGACGCGGTAGCGGAGGACCAGCCCTTCGTGCGTGAGCTCGTCCGCGATCGCCAGCACCGTGTTGCGGATCCGTGGATCCGACGCGGGCAGGAAGCGCACCAGCGGCATCATCAGCAGCGACGCATCGAGCGCGCTGGTCTCGTAGTGCTGGACGAACACGCCGCGCTCGTCGAGCGCCCGCTCGCAGATGTCCGCGTGGATCTCGGCGGCCGCCTCCGACCAGCGCTCCGTCATCCGCTCGTCATGGCGCAGCCGCGCCAGCCGCGCCCCGCGGTCGAGGGCCACCCAGCACATCAATTTTGACGACGTGAAGTGCTTGGGTTCGCCGCGGACCTCCCAGATACCGTGATCGGGCTCGGTCCAGCGGTGGAGCGCCGTCTCGACCTGACGCTTGATGATCGGCCACAAGCGGTCAGGGAGCTGATCGCGGGACTTGGTGTGGAGATAGATCGAATCCAGCACCGCGCCCCACACGTCGTGCTGGTTCTGCTTGTAGGCACCGTTGCCGATCCGCACCGGCCTCGCCTCTTCGTAGCCCGACAGGTGCTCGAGCTCCTGTTCCTCGAGCTTGCTCTCGCCGCCGATCCCGTACATGATCTGCAACTCGCCCTCCTCGGCCTCGGCGACGTCGGCGACAAAGTAGAAGAAGTCGTTCGCCTCGTCGTCGAACCCGAGCGTGTAAAGGCCCCAGAGCATGAACGTCGAATCGCGGATCCAGCTGTAGCGGTAATCCCAGTTGCGGTCGCCGCCGGGGGTCTCGGGCAGCGAGGCGGTCGCGGCCGCGACCATCGCGCCGGTCGGCCGGAAGGTCAGGCCCTTGAGGGTCAGTGCGCTGCGCTGAAGGTGAGAGCGCCACGGATGGTCGGGAAAGGTGCCGTGCTTGAGCCACTCCTGCCAGTGCCGGGCCGTGCGCGTGAGCCAGCCAGCGGCCTCGTCGTAGTCGCGCGGCACGGGGTGGTGTGACCAGGCGAGCGCCGCGAACGCCACTTCTCCTTCGTGCAAGATCGTGCGAGCTCGAGCCCGCGGCCCCTCGATCCCGAGCCGTAGATCGGTCACCAGGCGCAGTCGCAGATCGACTCCCTCCGAGCCCGCGATCGCCTCGTGGTAGCCGGGGCCCGAATAGGCCCAATCGGCGGACAGGCCGCCGTAGTCGAACGCCGGCTCGCACTCGAGGTTGATCTCCGCCGACCCCTGCACGCACTTGACCAGCCGCAGCAGTACGTGGTCGGCGTCGTAGTCGGTCGGTGAACGGCGATGGCTCTGCGATCGCTCCTCCTCGTGGTGCCATGGCCCGATCGACAGCGCGTCCCGCACGATCACCCAGCCCATCCGGGTCTCCCAGCTGGTCTCGAGCACCATCGTCCCGGGTATGTAGCGCCGGCCGGCCGGCACGTTGACATCCGCCGGGCTCAGCCTGAAGCTCCCGGCGTCCCGATCGAGGATCGAGCCGAACACGCTCGGCGAGTCCATCCGGGGCAGGCACATCCACTCGACGTTGCCGTTTGGCGCCACCAGCGCCGTCGTCTCGCAATCGGACAGGAAGGCGTAATCCGCGATCGGCGGAAACGCGCTGACGCGCGTCGAGTGGTCGGGAGCCCCCTTCATGGTTCGATTCTGGTGCTGGGCCGAAGCGGTGTCAAGCTATCCTCGCGGTCCGGGCAGGGACCACATGGAACCGGAGACACAGGACACGTCGATCGACCGCATCGCCTTGGCGTCGGAGCCGGTGATCCCCGACTTCCGCGGCCTCACATCACCCGATGGCGCGATCACGCTGATGCTCAGCGACATCGCCGATGCAGCCTCGATCGAGGAACGGCTCGACGCCGACCGCTGGGAGCAGTTGCTCGGCGATCACCATGCGCTGGTCGATCAGGTGTTCGCGAACCACCACGGGCAGGTCGCCAGGTTCGAGCGCGACGGCTTCTTCGCGTCCTTCAACAGCGCCCATGCCGGTCTGCTGGCCGCGGTCGAGCTGCAACGGGCGTTCACCGAACTGGCGGGCACCGCCGGCGAGCCCGCCGCGAGCCTCCGGATCGGCGCACATTCGGGCTTCGTGATTGCCGCTCCCGAAGAGCCTCAGGGCCGCAACGTCGTCCTCGCCGCCCGGATCGCGGCGCGCGCCAAGGGCGGAGAGATCCTGGTTTCCTCGTCGCTGAAGCAGTACACGGAGCGCGACCCGAGGTTCCTGTTCGAGCCACGGGGCGAGCACCACTTCAAGGGCCTCGTCGGCGAGCACCTCGTCTATTCGGTCTCCTGGCGCTAGCGGCGTCGGGCCGGCTGTCCAGCCGCGTCACGGCATCCGGATTCCGGCGGCGCCGAACAGTGAGCGCGCGTACTCCCGGCTCGTCTGCGGCCGCTCGGACGGGTCCTTGCGCAGCGCGACCTTCACCGCCTCGCCAAGCCCGGGCGGCAGACCGGCGCGCGTGAGCTCCGGGGGCTCGTCCTGGAGATGCGCGGTCAGGACCCGCAGGCCCTCCCGATCCGCAAACGGTGGGTGGCCTTCCAAGCATTCGAACATGACACACCCGAGCGCGTATATGTCGGTTGCCGGAGTCACCTCATCGCCGCGGATCTGTTCGGGCGCCGTGTAGTCCATCGACCCCAGGGCCCCGCCGGCGACGGTCAGGCGAGTTCCCTGACTGTCTTTGGCGAGCCCGAAGTCGGTGATATATGCGACACCCCTGCGGTCGAGCAGCACGTTCGCCGGTTTGACATCGCGGTGTACCATGCCGGCGTCCGACAGCGACTCGAGCCCGTCCGCGAGGTTGGCACAGATGCGCAGGACGGTCGCAACGCCGAGTGCGCCACCGCGATCCAGCTTGTCTGCCAGTGACCCGCCCTCCATGAATGGCGTGACGAGGTATTGGAGCCCATCGTGCTCGCCCGTGTCGAGCACCGGGACGACGTGGGGATTGACGATCGTCTGAGCGATTCGAATCTCGCGCCTGACCCGACCGCGAAGTCGCTCGTCATGTCCGAAGTCCTCCCTGATGAGCTTCAGGGCAAGCCGCCTGCCACCGGCATCTCGGGTTCCGTAGACCGCGCTCATTCCGCCGGTGCCGAGCACGGATTCGAGACGGTACGGGCCGATGCTGCTTCCGATCCGAGCCTCGGCGCCCGAGCCTGCTGCCTTGTAACTCATCGCGTGGTAGCTTGACGAAGCCGTGAAATCGGGGGTTAAGGCCATGGGTATGATCGCACGGGGGCTTCCCGCCCTTCTCGTTCTCGTTCTCGCCGCCGCGGGCTGCGGCTCGGCGTCCAGCACCGCCTCGGGCTCCGATGCAGGTACGACGACCTCGGCCGGCGGGTCCCAGGGCGGCCCCGTCGTGATGAAGACTCTCGCCTTCAATCCCGATGTCGTCCACGTGACCGTCGGGCAGCGGCTCGAGTGGATCAACGAAGACAACGTCGCGCACAACGTGACCTACGAGAGCGGGCCGCGATTCAAGTCCTCACGCCCCGTCCTGAATCCCGGCGCGAAGTTCTCGATCACACTCACCCAGGCGGGGACGGTCCACTACTACTGCACGATCCATCCGTGGATGCAGGCGACGATCGTCGTCTCCCCGTGACCGGCACAGTGTCCGATCAGGTCGCGCCGAGCGACGCCCGCGGATCGGTTGCCGGCCCTGTTGTCGGCACTCCGAGCAGGTGACACAGAAGCGCGAAGTTGATCTCCTGCGCGACCGTGGTCAGAAGCGGCTTGCGCAACGTCGCGACAAACACGGTTGTCCCCGTCCCGCCTTGCTGTTTCGTCGACGCTGAGGTCGACGCGACCAGCGGGCCGCACAGCGCCGGCGCCGTCGCGGTGCTCGGTATGCCTGGGTTCAAATCGCTCTGCCCGAGCACGTCGTCATAGATGCCGCTGCCGTCGTAGTTGATGCCGTGCACGACGATCACCGCGTTGTTCGCCTTGATCGCCTGGATGATCCCCGGCGCAATCGTGATCGTCCGCGTGTAGCGGATGTCGCCCACATCCGGATAGCGGGAGAACGCGAGAATGCTGTGTTGTATCGTCGCCGCGCTGGTGTCACCGGAAGTCGTCAACGACACCTGTGGCGGTCCGTACCAGTGCAGCCCATCCCCGGTGTCGATCGCAAGATGACCGTTGTGCTTGCGCGCGGCCGACGCGGGTGGGCAGACACCCAGCCCACCGGCATGGATGTGCATCGCGTGCGGCGAGCCGTTCAGCAGCCCGTTCGTATCGACGGTCACCGTCGCCTGGTCGCCATGCAGCACCACGGTCGCGGCGCCGCTACCGGTGACGTGGTTCGTCGGCACCGGCTGCGCCGTCGACAGGAACTGCTGCGAGTTGGCCGCTGTCGTCGATTTGGACGAGGACGAACCACCCGTGCTCACCAAGATCACGACCACTGCCGCGGCGACGATCAGCGCTGCCACGCCGGCGAATATCGGGACCCGGTTGCGCTTCCCCGAGCCGTCGCCACCACCCGATGGGCGATCAGCCGCGCTCGATGCGACCGGCACCGCGGAGCCGCCGTCGCCGCCTCCACGGCCGGCCTGGCTCGCGGCGGCCACCGATGCGGCCGGCGCTTCACGCTCCCCGGCCGGAGGGATCCGGGTGGCGGAATCTGGCACCGCCGACGGCGCTGAATCCGGGACCGCCGGGGGCGACTCCGGGACCGCCGACGGCGCCGAATCTGGCACCCCCGAGGGCGACTGCGGGACCGCCGACGGCGCCGAATCTGGCACCCCCGAGGGCGACTGCGGGACCGCCGACGGCGCCGAATCTGGCACCCCCGAGGGCGACTCCGGGACCTCCGATTGCGCGGTCTCCTGCGATTCGGCGGTATAGCCGGCAGCGGCCGCGTCGAGCGTCGGCGCCGGCTCGATGTCGGTTCGATCGGGTAGCACCGTTGGCTGGGCGGATTCTTCCTTCGAGTCCAGTTCCTCCGCTGGAATGTCCTCGGGAACGTTCACGTCCTCGGTCGCCGCCGCGCGACGCATCGGTGTCGCTTCGCCGGTGCCGACGATCGTCGGAGAGCCGGTGTACCGCTCCCCCTGCAACGCTGCCTCGGCGTCGGAGGCGAAGTCGCCGGCCGACAGGTAGCGATCGCTCGGGTCCTTCGCCATCGCCTTCTCCAGCACCGATTCGAAGGCCGGATGCGAGTCCGCGATTTCCCCCGCAAGTGGCGGCGGCGGATCGTGCACCTGAGCGAACAGGGTCGCGACCGAATTCTTGCGCTCATAGGGCACCGAGCCGGTGAGCATCTGGTAGAAGACGCAGCCCAAGCCGTAGATATCCGTGCGCGCGTCGGTATGCTCGCCGGTGATCTGCTCCGGTGCCATGTAGTCGACGGTGCCGACGACCAGCCCCTGCTTGGTCAACGCCGAGACCGAATCGAACCGGCGTGCCAGGCCGAAGTCGGTGAGGTACGCGTGCTCCTCGCCACTCTGGACGGTGATCAGGATGTTTCCCGGCTTGACGTCTCTATGCACAAGCCCGCGGTGATGCGCGGCGTCGAGCGCCGACGCGCACTGCTGAAGGATGTCGACGGCGCGGGTTGGATCCAGCGCGCCGTACTTGAGCAGGATCTGCCGCAGGTCGGTGCCGGTGACGAAATCCATCACGAAGAACAGCAGCCCGTCCTGGTCCCCCGCGTAATGGATTTCAACGATGTTGCGGTGATGCAGCGACGCAGCGATCCGCATCTCTCGCTTGAACCGCTCTTGGAACTGCTCATCCTGGGCCAGCTCCGGCGCGAGTACCTTGAGCGCATAGACCCGGTTGAGCGCGATGTGCCGCGCGCGATACACGACTCCCATGCCGCCGCGGCTGATCAGCTCGTCGATTCGATAGCCGCCGATGATGTCTCCGCGTTGCAGCTGATCGCCACTCATCATCGACATCGGTGCATTCCTCTCGAGAGCGTCGCCCGCCTGGGTGGAGCGGTGTTTCCCTGGGACGCACTAGCGCGCCCCGCCCAGTGCCCGGAGCTTATCGGTGCGACCCCGGGTGTCAAGCAGTCGTGACATTTCTCACGTGGCCGGACCCCAACATCGGGGCGGCCTCGGTTAGAGTGCCGCAGGAGTCAGTCCCGTCGAGGGGGCACGTGTTGTGCGCACGGTCAAGCCGCTAGAAGCTAATTCGGTCGGAACGGTCTTTCAGCGTCTACGTGGCGCACATGAGGCTGAGCTCTTCGGTCCGCGCGGCCGTCTGCCCCGGCGGGGCGAGCCCGACACGAGCCACAAGACGGCGCTGCTGATCCTCGGCGGGTTGATCGTGATTGGCTTGGTGTTGCGCGTCGCCGTCCCGCGCGGCATCTGGCTCGACGAGGCGATCAGCATCCACCAAGCGCGCCTCTCCCTGGAGGGCCTGTTCCGCAACCTGTACAACGGCGACCGCCAGCCCCCGCTCTACCACCTGACGCTGTGGTTGACGATCCGGTTGTTCGGCGACAGCGAGTTCGCGGTCCGCCTTCCGTCGCTGATCACCGGCACGCTCGTGATTCCCGTGCTCTACGAGCTCGGGCGCGAGCTCTACGACCGCCTCACCGGCCTGATCGCGGCGGGGTTCGCGGCCGTCTCGCCGCTGCTCATCTGGTACTCGCAAGAGGTCCGGATGTACGAGTTCATCGCTCTGTTCGGGCTGCTCGCGCTGCTGACCCAGCTGCGAGCGATCCGCAACGGCACGATGCTCAACTGGGCGGCCTACATCCTCGCGACCGCCGCGCTGCTGTGGTCGCATTACTTCGGTCTGCTGCTGATCGCCGTGCAGCAACTGATATTCGTCGCCGTGCTCGTCCAGCGCAAGCGCAACGGGGAGCCGGTCAAGCCGCTGGCGTTGGGGTTTGCCTACTCGGCGGCGATCCTCGTGATGCAGCTGATACCGCTGCTGGTGTTTGCCCACCACCAGTACGAGGTCACCTCGGGCGCGGCCGGCTCGCCCAGCGGCAGCTACTCCTACCTATCGTTCTACTCGGTTCTGTCGAACATGGCCTGGACCCTGTGGGGCTACCAGCCCAACGCGACGACCGTTCTCCTGTCGGCGTTGTGGCCGCTGTTCCTGCTCGGCTCGCTGGTCCTGCTCGGCCGCGGCGGATCGCGCCAGACGATGAGCCTCGCCGTCGCCTCGATCGTCCTCGTCGGGCTCCTGATCATCGTTTCAGTGTTCGACCGCTCATATTTCGAGGTCCGCAACTTCCTGATCCTCGTGCCGCTGGTGCTGTTGTTGGTCGCGCGGCTGATCACCGGCTGGATCCGCCAACCAAGGGCACGGTTACTCGTCGCCGCCGGCGTCGCCGTGACCCTGCTCATCGGCCTGGCCGATGAGCAGCTGAACAAGAACAATCCCCGGCTGTACGACTTCCGCGGTGCGATCCAGGACATCAAAGCGGATGCGGGACCGACCAGTCTCGTCCTGGTTGAGCCTGCCGACTTGAGCTACGTGCTCGACTACTACGCGCCCCGCCTCCGCAGCCAGCCACTGACCGAGCCGATCACGGCGGCGAAGGAGGCGAGCCCGGTGTTCGTTCTGGCTTCGTTCCAGAACAACAACACGTTCTTCAATCAGACAAACCAGGTGGTCGGGCAGCTCACTTTCTTCCGCACGCTGGTGCGCCGCTTCAAGACACCGCAAGTGCTCGTCTGGGAGTTTCAATGAGCAGCCAGCCCTGGGACGTCCGGCTTCGCCGGGTGACCTGGCAGCCGGTGCCGACCGGCTGGAGCGTTCGCCGGCGGGTGCGCTTCCTGATCGTCCTGGGGGTGCCGTGCGCCGTGTGGTATTTCGGCTGGTTGCTGCAACCGGCGCGGGTGGGCACGCCGTACCTGTACGGGATTCTGATCGCGGCCGAGCTGTTCAACCTGATGCAGGCGCTGGGCTTCTGGTGGACGACCGCCAACGAGCGCGTGCGCGAGAAGCGGGCACCGAGCCGACGCGTGGCAGTCGATGTGTTCATCCCCGTCTACAAGGAGCCGGTCGAGATCGTCGACCTGACGGTCGCCGCCGCCGTCGGGTTGCGAGGTGCCGAGGTCAGGGTCCACGTGCTGGACGACGGCAACGACGACGCGATGCGCGACCTCGCGGCCCGTTACGGCGTGGGCTACATCCGCCGGGCGGAACACACCGGCGCGAAGGCGGGCAACATCAACCACGCCCTGACCAAGACCTCCGCCCCGTTCATCGCCGTATTCGACTCCGACCACGTCGCGGATCCGGGCTTTCTCGAGGCGACGCTCGGGTGGATGGACGACCCCAAGATCGCCTTCGTGCAGACGCCGCAGTACTACGCCAACACGGAGGGCAACCGGATCGCGGCGGCGTCCTGGGCCCAGCAGGCGTTGTTCTTCGGCGCGATCGCCCGCGGCAAGGACGGACTCAACGCCGTGTTCTGCTGCGGCACCAACGTGTTGTTCCGCCGCGAGGCGTTCGAGAGCGTCGGCGGGTTCCCCACGAACTCACTGACCGAGGACTTCGAGCTCTCGATCCACCTCCACGAACGGGGCTGGAGCTCGGCCTACATCCCCGACGTGCTGGCTCGCGGTCTCGGCCCCGAGGACACCGCCTCCTACGTCTCCCAGCAACAGCGCTGGGCGCGAGGCTGCCTGTCGGGTATACCCCGCGCGCTCCGAGCCAAACTCCCGCTGCGCCTGAAGGCCCAGTACCTGCTCTCCGGCCTGTACTTCCTGTCTGGTTGGACGGTGCTGATCTACATGTGCTTCCCGGTGATCCGGCTGCTCGGCGGCGGTCAGCCGATCGGCGGCATCAACGCTCCCGTGTTCCTGCTGCACTTCGTGCCCTACTACGCTGTGGCCCTGACGATGGCGGCGGTTGCCGGCGCGGGTTCCTACACGTTCGCCGCCTTCGCGCTGTCGGCCGCAAACTACTGGATCCACGTGCTCTCCACGATCTACACCGTCCTGCGCAAGAAGGGGTCATTCGTCGTGACCCCCAAGAAGGGCGCCGGGGCCCGTCAGCCGCGGACCGTGATGCCGGCGCTGGCGGCCGTCGGCGCGTTGGTCGCAGCTAGCCTCTACGGTCTGCTTCGCAACCCGGACGCCGCCACGATCAACAACGTCTCTTTCGCCGCCGTCCACGTCTCGATCCTGATGACCGGATGCTGGGCGGCGCTCCAGAAACCGCCCGCCCCCGCCCCGGGAGCCTTGGAGCCCGTCGAGGTCGCGGCATGAGCCGGTCGGTTCGAGACGCCCGAGTCGTGATCGTCGCGCTCGCGCTGGGCGGGATCGCGCTGTTCGGCGTTGCCGGCTGCGGTAGCTCGAGCACGCCAAAGCCCGCACCGCCCCAGCCGGGCGCAAGCGCCGTCACCGCCGCTCAGTACTTCCTCAACCGCTACGTCACCCCCGACGGACGCGTCGTCCGGATCGATCAGGGCGGCGATACGGTCGGCGAGGGACAGGCATACGGGATGTTGATGGCCGCGGCGATCGGCGACTCACAGCGCTTCAACACGATCTGGTCCTGGACTCAGAAGAACCTCATGCGCCCCGACGGGCTGATCTCGTTCCACTGGCAGAACGGACACGTGGTCGATCCACAGGCAGCGTCCGACGCGGACCTCGACGCCGCCCGCGCCCTCCTGGTCGCCTCCTGTCGCTTCCACAACCCCACCCTCAAACAGCAGGGACTCCATCTGGGGAACGCGATCATGAACGTCGAGGTCGCACAGTCGCAGGGCCAACCGGTGCTGACCGCCGGTCCCTGGGCGGTCACCCCGCCGATCACGATCGACCCCAGCTACTTCTCGCCCGCCAGCTTCGCCTTGCTCCAGGCCGAGTCTGGCAACGCCGGCTGGAACAGCCTCGCCGCAAGCTCGCGCTCGATCACGAGCACCTTGATGTCCGGCGCCAACCGCCTACCCCCGGACTGGGCACGACTCGACAGCGGCAAGCCGGTGCCGATCGGCTCGCCCAGCGACCCCCAGTCGATGCCCGAGTTCAGCTTCGACGCCGTCCGCACGCTGGTCCGGATGGCCGAGGATCCCAACCCGGCCAGCCGCCAGATCGCCGCCCGAGCCTGGCCCGTGTTCTCCGGCACCAACCCGACCAAGCTCGTCGTCCAGCACACCCTCACGGGCCAGCCGATCGGCAACATCCTCCACCCGGTCGTGCTCGTCGCCGCGGCCGGCGCGGCCGACGCGGCCGGCCAGTACGCCGCCCGCGACGGCCTACTCGGCGAGGCCGAGGCCCTCGACCGGCGATCGCCGACTTACTACGGCGCCGCGTGGGTGGCGCTCGGCCGGATCATGCTGACGACGAACCTGCTCGACGCCTGCACGTAGCGGGTCGCGGGGCCGGCGGCGGCTGAAAGCCGACGGCCGACGCGCTCCCCGCGTGCGACCGTAGAAATCGCCGAGGTCGCCGTGACCCGAGAACTCACGCGGCTGGCTGACCGACAGCCTGGAGCACAGCCGCCCGGAACGCCGCCGCCGTCGGCCTCGTCTCGGGCGTCTTCGCCATCGCGCTGCTGATCACCGCCTCCAGCGCCGCGGGAACGTCGGGCCGCAGATCGCGCGCGGAGGGCGGCTCGGCGTTGACGTGGGCCCACATCTTCGCCATCCCGCCCTTCTGGTCCCCGTACGGGGGCTCCCCGGTCAGCATCTCGAGCAGCACGCAGCCGAGGCTGTAGATGTCGCTGCGCGCGTCGGGTTCGCTGCCCTCGATCAGCTCGGGGGCAACGTAGTCGACCGTGCCCAGCATTTGGTCCACCGCAGTCAGGCCCGGAGCTGTCCCGGCTCGTTTCGCGAGTCCGAAATCCGTCAGGTAGACGTGATCCTCGGGCGTGACAATCACGTTGGACGGCTTGACATCCCGGTGAATCAGCCCCTTCTCGTGAGCGACCTCGAGTCCCGAGGCGATCTGCGCCGCGATCCGCGCGGCCCGGTCGGGATCGAGCGGACCGCGCGTCTGGATCAGCGTTCCGAGCTCAGTGCCGTCCACCCACCGCGTGACGATATAGACGGTTCCATCCTCCTCGCCCGCCTCGTACAGCGGCACGACGTTGGGGTGGTCGAGCGCGGCGACTGCACGGGCTTCGCGGCGCAGGCGCTCACGGACGATGGGATCACGGGCCACCTCGGCCTCGACCAACTTGAGCGCCACCGGCCGGTCGAGCCGCAGCTGCCGAGCGTGGTACAGGATCCCGAGCCCGCCGGCTCCGACGACGCTCTCGACCTCGTATCCGGCGAATGTGGAGCCCCGGGAAAGCATTGGCCTAGAGATCGCGCTCGGAGATCAGACCGGCGGAGAAGGCCCGCTCGACCAGGCGAACGCGCGCATCGCTCCGCGGCACCGGGCTCACGTCGAGCTTCGCGTACAGGACCCTGAGATGAGTCCTCACTTCACCGACCGCGACGACCAGGTCGTCAGCGATCTGCTGGTCGCTGGCCGGGCTCGCGAACCCGCTCCGGCCTTTGTACGGACGGCACAGCGACGCGAGCACGCGGCGCTGCGTCGAGGAGAGAACCACCCCGCCCGGCGTCTGGCTCACCTCCGCGGGGGGCACCGGTCCCCGCCTCGGTGAATGGAAAGTTGCAGCAGTGGCCCCAAATCTGACCGTGTCGCCGTCCTTCAACCGGCATCGCCCGCTGAGGCGCTCCTCATTGACGAACGTGCCGTTACGCGAAAAGCCGTCGTCGACCAGCTCCCAGCCATCCGGCACACGCTCGAAGCGCGCGTGCATGCGCGACACCTGATCGTCCCAGTCGAGCAGCAGATCGGACGACGGCCGGCGCCCGACCGAGGCCCGCGCCACGTCAGCCGCGAACAGAAAGACCTGTTGCCGGCCGTCACCGTCCCTGAACAGGAGAAATGGCTCGCCCGCGCGCTCGGCCTCCGAGCGAGCCTTCTGATCCGAGATCGACTGGGCGTCGGCCGGAGGGTTCGCAGACACGCGCAACATTATCTATCGTAGGGTTCGACGCTGATGGCCGACGAGCAGCTGCGGGTGATCGAAGGTAAGGAGCGGGGCAAGCGCCTGAGCCTGGAAGGCGAGCTTCTGATCGGCCGCTCTTCCCCAAACCCCGACGGACGGCTCGGCGACGACCCCGAGATCTCCCGCCGTCACGCACACCTTTCGCGGGGTCCGGACGGACAGCTCACGATCGAGGACCTCGGCTCCGCGAACGGCACCTTCCTCAACGACGAGCGGATCGACTCCCGGCGCCCGCTCGAGCCCGGCGACACCGTCAGGGTTGGCAGGACGGTCCTCCAGGTCACCGACGGCTCCGGCGCCGTGCCGTCGCCGCCCCCGCCCGAGCCGGTCGCGACCGAGAAGTCGAGCACGCCGGCGGAGCTCGCCGAGGACGAGTCCGCAGAGGCGGCCGGAGAGCTGGTAGTGATCGTCGGCAGCGCTCAGGGGCGGCGGTTCACGATCGCCTATGAGCTGCTGATCGGACGGTCGGTGACCGGCGAGGGACGGTTCGACGACGATCAGAAGCTCTCGCGCCGCCACGCCTCGGTTTCGCGGGATGCGGACGGACAGCTCACGATCGAGGACCTCGGGTCGGCGAACGGGACATACGTGAACGGCGAGCGCATTCGCGACCGTCGGGTGTTGAAGGTCGGCGACGAGGTCGTGATCGGCTCCACGACGCTGCGGGTTGCCGAAGGCGCCGCGCCGCGCGCAGCGGCGCCCGCCCCAGCCGCGCTCGCCCCACCCGCCGCCGCCCCACCCGCGGCCGCCGCACCCGCTGCTGCCGTACCCGCACCCTCGCCCGCGCCATCCGCGCCAGCGCCCACCCGCGCCAGCGCCACCCGCGCCAGCGCCACCCGCGCCAGCGCCACCCGCGCCAGCGCCACCCGCGCCAGCGCCACCCGCGCCAGCGCGACCCGCCGCCGCGGCGGCCCCTGCCGAACCAGGTCCCCCAAGCCCGCCTCCGGTCCGCGCCAAGACCCCGCTACCCGCCACGCCCCCGCCCCCGCCCCGCGAAGCCCCCCGCGAGCAGCCGCCACCCGAGCTGCCGACGCCACAACTGCCGGTCGGCTCGGTGTTCGCCGGCTGTCGAGTTGAGGACGTGATCGGCCACGGCGACATGGGAGTCGTCTACGGAGCCGAGGAGCTCGCGCTCCAGCGCCGCGTCGCCCTCAAGCTGATCCTCCCCGAGTTCTCTCGCGACGAGCGGTTCCGCGAGCGCTTTCGCCGCGAGTCGCGGGTCGCCGCCGCGATCGACCACCAGAACGTGATTCCGATCTTCGACGCCGGCGACGAGGACGGAGTGCTGTACATCACGATGCGTCTCGTCGAGGGGACCGACCTGCGTGAGCTGATCGCAGCCGAGGGGCACCTTCAGCCGCTCCGCGCAGCACACATCCTCCGCCAGGTCGGCGCGGCGCTCGACGCGGCTCACGCTCGTGGGATGGTGCACCGTGACGTCAAGCCCTCCAATGTCCTGCTCGGCCGCCAGGACCACGTGTATCTCAGCGACTTCGGGCTCGCCAAGGAAGAGGCATCCGGAAGCGGGTTGACGCGGCAGGGATCGATCGTCGCGCGAGCCGAGTACGTGGCGCCGGAGCAGATCATGAACGAGCGTGTCGACGCCCGCGCTGATGTCTATGCGCTGGGCTGCCTGCTGTACGAGGCCCTCACCGGTGAGCCCCCGTTCGCCCACTGGAACAAGGGCCCGCAGGTCCTCGCCCACGTCGAGGCGCCGCCACCCTCGCCGGCCGAGCTCGTTCCCGGCCTCCCGCACGAGTTCGACGATGTCGTGCACCGCGCGATGGCCAAGGATCCCAGCGACCGCTACCCGTCGGCCGGCGATCTCGGACAGGCGGCGCTCGTGGCCGCCGGCGGGCTGCGCAAGGCAAGTCCCTGGTCGATGGTCGCCACCGGCGAGGCGGCGCCACTGGTGGCGGCCGCCGCGGCGGCACGCGCCGGCTCTGCCGGTGCCGACATCGCGGCCGCCCCCGCCGACCCGCGTGCACCGGCAGGCGCCGGAGCCCCGGCGGCCGACGGGCCGGGCGCAGCCGTGGACGGCGCCGCCCGCGCTCGGCTGCGCGGACCGCGCCAAGGCGAGCCGCTCGGAGGTCCTCCGCTGGACGGTCGCGATCGCCGGGCTGGTGATCGTGGCGGTGGGGATGGTCGCGGCGCTGCACGGTATCTCCACCCTCTGACGGGGGTGAACCACTCCACCCCTAGGGTGGCTGGCCGAGGCGCGTGTCGGGGTGGACTATGTCGGTATGAGTCGTAGACGGTCGGAAACAGGCATCGCGGTAGTCAAACCCGCGCCTCACGAAATCGGATCACCAGCCGAAAGCTCCCGGGCGGCGAGGACCGAGCGCGTGCGGTATCCCAACGGAGGAGCGCTAACGGCGCGAACTCGCGTTGCCCTGTTCCGGCCGGGACCCTCTTAGGACCGACGTATCAGGAGGACGAGCTCCGCCTCCTTAGAGGTGATCAGCACAATCGGCCGGATGAACCACGTCGCTGTGAGTCGCAGACGGTCGGAAAACAGGCATCGCGGTAGTCAAACCTGCGCCTCGCGAAATCGGATCACTAGCCGAAAGCTCCCGGGCGGCGAGGACCGAGCGCGTGGGGTATCCGAACGGAGGAGCGCTAACGGCGCGAACTCGCGTTGCCCTTTTCCGGCCGGGACCGTCGTCGCACCGACGAATCACGACGAGCGCGAGCTCCAGCTCCTTACGGGTGATGAGCGCGAATGGGCGCCTGTCTGGCGCTCTTCTCCCGGCGACGCGAGGAGCGGTCACTCGACGTTGCCGCAGGAATATGGACCACCACCGAACGCACCTGCTGCATGCCGCCCAGGCGCCGCTCGATGTCGGCGGGCTAGCGGTAAAAGGCTGCCAGAAGGCAACCCATTACCGCTAGACCCAAACGATCTCAGCTGTTGGCGGCCGAGGTCGCGTTCGCCGCCAGCGTCACCGTCCGCATCGAGCCGTCGGTGTCGTCCTCGCGCATCGCCGCCACCTTGACCGTGACCGAGGTCGACGGATCGACGTTCGGGACGGTCACCGTGTGGTCGCCGCCCGGCTCCACATCCAGCAGCTCACGGCCGTCGCTCACGTTGACGTCGACGTTGTAGTCGATCGGCTTGGCGAACTTGTCCGTGCTGGCGCTGCCGCGCCACGTGACCGTGACGGAGCTACCGACGCGGTCAACCTTCAGGAGCGGCACCTTCGACGGCTCAGGCTCGGAGGCCACCACGTAGGTCGCGACCTCCTGCATGCTCGTGATGTCGCCGTTCATCGTCGTCACCGCGAAGATGTGGCGCACGCCCGCGGGCCCGGGGGCCGGCGTGAAGTGGATCTCGCCACAGAACGGGTGCAGCGTGTCGCCCGGCGACGCGCGGCACGGCTTGCCGGCGGCGGGACCGAGCTCCTGCTCGTAGTTGGAGCCCTGCTCGACGAACCGCGTCGAGTGCAGCGACTCACTCTGGTAGCTGTAGCTCAGCACGCGATTGAAGCCGGTGCCCGCGACCCCGGCCGTCAGCGTCAGCGGCCGGGTGATCGGCGACTGGCGAATCGCGGTCAGGATCGATCCGGACAGCGCCCGAACCTGCCAGGTGCCAGCCACCGGGTTAGCGATCAGAATCGAGGTCGTCTTGTTCAGCGAGTCCTTCGCGAAGACCTCGCGGAACGGGATGATCCTGGCCGGCGTATTCGGCGAGGTGTAGGTGGTTCCGTTAGGAGCGATCACCTGCACGCCGGGGGCGGCGAGGAGGCCCTGGGCCTGCAGCGACAGCGCCGGGGTGCCGGCGGGCACGTTCAGCAGGAAGCCGCCGGTTGCCGCATCCCGCGCCGTCCGCATCGCCCGGTACGGGCCAACGTCGCACGAGTCTCCCATCAGGCTCGCGCTTCCTCCCCACTTGTAGCCGATACCGCCGCGCAGCGTGAACCTTCGAGTCTCGGTGTGCACTCTCCATGGTGCGTACCAGACCCAATCGCCGTTCTTGACGATCGCCGGATAGTTGAAGTCGACGAGCGTTACGCAGCCGGCGACGCCGACCGAGGACGCCGTCACCTGACCGCTGATGCACGCCTTGCCGGCCAGGCAGACCGACCCATTCCCGTCGACGTTGAAGCGGACCGGCGTGCGAGCCTCGATCCATCCGTCAAGACCCGCGGCCACGCTCGCGATCTTGAAGTCCAGGTTCAGGTGGAAGGCGAAGTCGATCGTGTTGTCGGACTTGTACCGGAAGAATCCGTCCGCGATCTGCTTCCCGAGCACCTCGACGTGGCCGCTTGCCTCGATCACCCACGGATTGCTGTTCGTGAACGCCAAGGTGCCGGTGACCTGCAGCGGCGTGACGCCGTTGGTCGTCGGTCCGAAGTTGACCGTGGCCCCGCCCTTGAACGCAAGCGGTGGTGGCGTCACGCACACCGCCAAGGCGACCTTGTCCAGGTATACGCCCGTCGCGATCGGTACCGAGTTGCCGAGGTTGCTCACCTGTCCGCCGGCATAGCTGAACATGCCGTTCTGCACGCCCGCGTACACGCCCACCTCCGGCCTGCTCGAGGTCGGCAGCACGATTTCCGCGGTCCCATCCCAGCGGCTGACGTTGCCGGGGTTCTGGCACGTCAGTAGCGGTGCAGCCCCAAACGGCGGCGGCGAGCATGGCTCAGCGGCGGTGCTGCCGGCCGCCAGGTATGAGAGGCATAGGTTCTTGACCTGCAGCGGGCCGATGTACGCGTTCGTGATCTGCGCCTTAACCGCATCCGCGTGCACGCCCGCTGGGTCGACTCTCAGCGAGACGGTCGCGGTCAGCCCGCCTGCGTTCTGCTGCGGGCCATTCTTGAAGATGCTCGGCAGCGCCAGATTGCCGATGAACTTGACGTAATGCAGGTTGTTGCTGGCGTCCCAGCCGATCCGGATCTCCACCGACCCGGATATGTCGAAGCCGAACAGCTTCTGACCGTTCAGCGTCGGCGACTTGACGACCGACCCCTCATCCCCCTTGCCCCCTGCCGGGAGCGGAACGTTGATCACTCCCTTGTCGAACGTGACCCCGGCCACGGTTATGTTGGTGTTGACCGAGAGCTGACCGCCCGGATTGGCGCTCGTGGGTTCGGTCAGGACCAACTTCGTCCCGGGCACCACCGGGAGCGGCAGCCCGTTTAAGGTGACCGTGTCCGTTGACGTGTATACGCCTGGGGATGTCTGGGTGAAGCAGGCGCTGGTCGCGTCGACCAGCTGGAATTGGACCTCTGGTACACACGCCTGCGCGATCTTGGCTGCAGCGGGCGTCCCTGACGCCGACGCGATCTGGGGAGTCACGCCCACCAGCAACACCGTCAGTGACGCTACGAATGCGACCCAAATCCGAAGTGATCGCGACAGCCAGGCGCTGTACATACCCAACCCTCCCCGAACGGCAGTAGACCCCATGGTGGGCGGGAACCCTATGAGATGCGAAACCTCGTTGTCAAGCAATCACTTTCACAGAAGACCGCAGTCGTAACCCTGTAATTCTTAGAAAATGCGAGACCGTAAAAAGGAGTGGTAAGGATAAGTAAGAATTGGAGCTGATCACAAGATGGAGACGAAAATACTCAGGAGCGAGAGACTGGCCGGATCGAACCACTGAAGGTCATCGAGCACGAGCACGACGGGTTTCGCTCGCCGACGAGCACCTGCTGCCAGAGCCCCTGGATTTGGGCATGCTCCCGTTCGCGCCCCGTTCCCGTGGCGCCGCGGATCCGAGCCGGGAGCGGGGCCGCGCTCGTGGCACGCGGAAGCGGCTGCCAGACCACCTCCGAGACGAGCACGGGCGCCGGAAAGCCCTTCAGCTCGAGCTCGCCGATGACTTGGAACGAATAGTCGTCGCGCCCGCCGGCGGTCAGCCGAACGACCTCGGTCGCCAGGATCTGTCCACGCGCCGCCTCGTCGCATAGTCGCGCGCCCTCCACCACGGCCCACCCGTAGTAGTCGCCTCCGTCGGCGACAACGTCCCCCAGGCTGATCCCGATCCGCGCCTCGAGCGGGTGCTCGGCGCGCCGGTTGCGCCGCTCGAGCGCCTGTTGCATCGTGACCGCGCAGCGGCTCGCCGCCACCGCGCTCGCGAACGCCGCCATCAGGCCATCACCCCGGCTCTTGACCTCTCGCCCGCCCCCCGCGGCGATCGCCTCACGGAGCAGCCGAAAGTGCTCCCGCCGCAGCAGCTCGGCGACTTCGGGTCCGACGCGAGACGCCAGCGCCGTCGACTCGACCACGTCGGTGAACAGCAGACAAACCGTTTGCTCGGTGGCCGCGGAACAGATCATCTGCTCGTGATCCCCTCACCATCGCGACTTGACTCCTTGGCGCTCTCCGACCGTCCGCGGTCGATGTCCGCGCCCAGATCCCGGTGTGGCTCGTCCGCTTCTGCCGGTGGGGTTTGCTCGACAACGATGCACGTGCGCCATGCCCACGCCAACAAATCAGGTGGCGTCCTCCAGCCCATGAGCAATCACGACCGCCGGTGCCCGCGTACGGCCACCCGCGCGGGTAGGCACTGATGAATGGCGCTCATGCGGTCTGCTCCTTGGCTGAGGTTGGCTACTCGAGAGAGGCGCGCGCGGCGTCATTGATACAAAGTCGAGATCGCTCCTCGAGCGACCAACAAAGCGATAGCGCACGAGCCGTCGCTGAGTATCGACACCGTGAAGACGCACATTCGCAAACTGTTCGAATTGCTCGACGTAGACGATCTGCCCCAAAACCAGATACACGCTCAGCTCGCGTGGAAGGCACTCATGTCGAGCCTCGTAACAGCGCAGGGTCTTCTCGACGATTGACGGCGTCGAGAACCGGCTCACAGGCGCGTGCCTGCCAGCGCTTTGGTCCTTGACTTGATGCTTTCCAGCGCCTATCTCCACGCGGGACCAAACATCTCCGCGTCGGCGAATCAGGCCGGGCTGGAGGGAGCGCGGGGCCAGATCCGAGCTGCCGGTGCGCGACGCATTCCCTTCGACGAAGGGCGCGCATTTGTCCTCCGAATCGCGACGCTTCTGCCATGACAAGCGGATCTCGACGGGGCAAACCAACGCTCGGCGTTAGGATCATCGTCGGGTCATCATTTGGACCAGCGCTCTGCCTTATTGAGCCAGATCCCCTCCCCCTGATACGTGGCATTCGCCTGCCGCCCGGACAAGTGACAAAGTCGCATATTCGGGGCTGACGGAGGGGGAGCTAGGCAACGAGCTCGGGGTAATGAATCGCGACGTGTCACACGTAAGCGGCTCCAGGCGGACCCTCGTGATCGCACTTTTCTTCAACGGCCCGTCACCGTGCAGTACGGGCAACATATTTGCGAACATGCGTGCCGGCCTGTGGCACCGCCTCTACGACTGGATCGGCGAGGCGCCATGTGTCGATCACACCGATACCCACCTAGGGTTCAGGGAAGCCGTCATTCGCACCGCGACGCTAAACGAGACTCCGTTCGAAGCCTTAATGAGAGCCGACGGCAGCGCTGTACTCAGCCGCTGCCGCGCCGCGGGTGGCGACTGACGGCCAAGCGTGCCGCGGCCCCGCTGCACACCGCCTAGGGCTGGGGTACACCGCAAAATGGTGCGGTAGTTAAAGGCAGGGAATGGGAGTGGTTGACGACAACCGGCAGCGAGGTCCGGGCGCGGCAACTCGTTGCCGATCGCGGGGAACCACGATCACGCGCCGGCGGCCGGCGACCCTGTACGGGTTTCTCCAGCCACTCGCGCGCCCGCCCCGCCGGCGCAGCCGTTGTTACCCCGCCGCCGAAAGTTGTGGTTGCGACCCCTGTCGTTTGGGTACCGTCGGCCTATACGGAGGTACCTATGTCCGAGCACTACTGCATCATCAGCGCCCCTCGCGGGGAGCCGCGCTCTCGAGGCGACATCGGCGTTCGTGTCCGCCTGCAACTCTCCGGCCATCCGAGCCGAAGGTGGTCGCGAGATCTTGCCGCCAGGCTGACCAGGGAACTGGTCGGCCACCCCGGCGTCGCGCACCTGCGGCTCAACGCAGATGAGCTCGTGCAAGGAGACGAGATCGTGCTCGACGGTATCGAGGATCGCGAGGCACCGACCCTCGCGGAGGCGATACGACGCGGGGTCGATGCGGCGAACCGCGCACATTCGGATGAGCTCACCCGCGCGCCGAACGTCGCACAGTCAGAGGCCGACGCGGTCGCCGACCGGATCCCCCTCGACCTCTGATCTGAGCTGCGGTCACCATCCGTTTGTCGTGGCGGCGCCTCCGATCGGTCGCTGAGCGCGCCGAGCCCGTCCGAGCCGACATTGAGGGCGATGGCGTTGAGGTTGTAGAGGAGCTCGCTCGAGGGCACCTTGACGATCGGTACTTCGCTGACTAAGGTCAGAGAATCTCCGACGCGATGGTCGATCAGGTCCGCCGCTTCAACCGCGTCGTAACCGAGCGCCTCGGAGCGCTGAACGAGCGATTCCTCGGGCGCACGCGCCCGCTGGGCGAGGCTCGGGTGCTGTGGGAGATCGGCCCCGCTGGCTGTGAGGTGCGCTTGCTGCGCTCCCGCTTGAGCCTCGACTCCGGCTACGTGAGCCGGCTGCTGCGCTCGCTCGAGTCCGCCGGTCTGATCCAGGTGTCGCCCAGCCGCAGCGACCGGCGGATTCGGGTCGCGAGCCTGACCGCCGCGGGGCGCCGTGAGCGCGCGACGCTCGACAGACGCTCCGATGCGCTCGCCCAATCGCTGCTGGCGCCGCTGACGCCGCAGCAGCGGGAGCGGCTGGTGGCAGCAATGCACGAGGTCGAGCGGCTGCTGATCGCGGCGAGCGTCGAGATCAAACCCGTCGACCCCGAACACAGCGATGCGCACTACTGCCTGGCGGAATACGTCGATGAACTGAACCGGCGCTCGACCCGCGGCTTCGATCCCTCGGTCGGCGCTACCGCCCTGCCGCACGAGGTCCGGCCGCCCGCCGGCGAGTTCTTCGTCGCCTATCTCCACGCAGAGCCGATCGGCTGCGGCGCGGTCAAGCATCATGCCGACGCGCCGGCGGAGATCAAGCGCATGTGGATCGCACCCCGGGCGCGCGGGCTCGGGCTCGGCCGCCGGTTTCTGGAGAAGCTCGAGACATGCGCGTTGGCGGGTGGGGCGAGGGTCGGGCGCATCGAGACCAGCACGGTCCTCAGCGAGGCGCTTGCCCTGTACCGCTCGACGGGCTGGGTCGAGGTAGCGGCGTTCAACGACGAGCCGTTCGCGGACCGCTGGTTGGAGAAGGTGCTGATCTAGCAAGACCCGTCTCGCCTTCCGTCACCGGGTGTAAGGTGGCGGCGGATGAGCTTCCGCGATGGCCAGCGCGGTCGCACCCCACGGGCGCGCGAGCGGCAGGAGCGACACATCCACGGACGGATCGTCGCGCTTGGATCGTTGATCGTGGTGGCGGCGGTGGTGGTCGTGATCGTGCTCGGCTCCGCCGGCGGCGGGGGCTCGCGTCGAGGCGGATCCAAGTCAGCCCACGGCGGCAGGAGCGGGTCGGCATCCGGCGCCGCCGCGGTGGGCACGGCGAGCGTCCCGATCCTCGTCTACCACGTGATCAACAACCAGCCGGCCGGCAGCTCGGCGCTTCCGGCGCTGTACGTACCCGCCGACGAGTTCGCCAGTCAAATGCAGGCGCTGAAGGCAGGCGGCTGGCACGCGGTGACGCTCGACCAGCTCGAGGCGTACTGGACGCGCGGCGTCCCGCTCGGATCCGGCGAGCCGATCGTGATCAGCTTCGACAACGGCTACGCGTCCCAGTACACCAACGCGCTGCCGGTCCTGAAGGGACTCGGCTGGGTTGGGATCGTGAACCTTCAGGTGACCGGCCTGCCGCCGTCGGATGGCGGCCTCACCGACGAACAGATTCGCGGCTTGCTCGCCGCGGGCTGGGAGCTCGACACGCAGGGCATGACCCACACCGATCTGACCAGCGTCGGTGCGGCACAGCTGACCGACGAGGTCTCAACGGCCCGCCAGACGCTCCGCAGCCGCTACGACGTAGGGGTCAATTGGTTCAGCTATCCCGATGGCGACTACGACGCGACCGTCATCGCCGCGGTCCGCGCGGCCGGTTACATCGGCGCGACCACGGTCAACCCTGGATGGGCGAGTCCGCAGCAGGACCGTTTCCTCCTGCCACGCCTGGTCGTGGCGGCGGGCACCAGCCCTTCTCAATTACTGGCGCAGATCGCCTCGGCCAAAGCGACCACCTCGACCCCACCCGCCTACAGCGGCTCAGGACTCGCGTAGCCACTTCTTGCCTTCGACACCGGCGCCGGCAACAGCTCGCCGCGAACCGCTCGGCGAGGTTGGCCGTATCGGTCTTCAGACGCGATAACTGTCGCCACGGCAGACGCGGCGGCAACACGATCCGATACGAACTCAATCGAAAGGACTGTCATGTCGAAGAGAATCGACCTCCGTCGCGGCGCCGGGCCGAGCAAGACGCGAGGAGTGCTCGCGCGCGCCGGGACCGGGCTGGCGGGCATCGCAGCGATTGCTCTTGCCGCCGCTACGCCGGCCCTGGCCTCGAGCGACGGCGGCTCCCGCGCGAACGCTCACCGCAAGCCCGCGATCGAGCTGGTCGCGATCACCCCGGGGCCCGGTGATACGGCCGGCGCGGGTGGTGTATTCAACGTGGACCTCGCGTTGCTCGCGCGTAACGGCCAGGGAAACGCGGAGCTGTCCGCAGCGAACGGCTATAAGCCGGGAGTGAACCTCCCGCCGGCGGCGACGGTCGGGATTGGAAAGCCCGACCCTGACGCACCAGGTCTCGTCGTCACTCTGTCCACGACACCGCAGGGGGCAGGCGGCCCCCACGCAAACCTCGCGGGAGTGTTCCAGCTCACCGACGTCGCGCGCAGCGGCGGCCTCGCGCAGGTCTTCGGCGATTGGGAGGTCGGTAAGGCGGGGGCGTTCGGCGAGAACTCTCAGACGACCCTGACCGCGTACGTCGTCAAGGGCACCGCGCCGGGAATCGTGACCGGCGCCCAGAAGCCGATCTCGAACGTCTTCAGGGAGACCTTCACGATCGGAGGCTGACACGGACGGGGGCGCCGATGCGGCGTGATGACCCCTCGCCGATCGATTCCGTGGAAAGAGCCGCTGCTCGAGCAGCGGCTCTTTCACAGCTACGACCCAGCGGATGCGCCGGCCCGTCAGGCGGAGAAGGCGGGATCGTCGCCCGTCGCCTCAGCGATCCCGAACCCGGGATAGGCGACCGCGAACACCTTCAGAATCGACCCCAGGGGAAGGTCGTCGTAGACGCCACGCTCGCGGACATACTCCATGTAGGCGCTCCCGTCCGCGGCGAAGGGGTGAAGGAGAGCATCGGCGGATCCGTCGAACGTCAGCGGCGGCACACCAAACCGCGCGCACAATTCGGCGTTGAAGGCCGGGGTCGCCTTTCTCCAGGCGCCGTCAATGTACAGCTCGCTCCAACCGTGGAACACGAACACGTCGGTGCCCATCCGCTGAGCAAGCTTCGGTGATTGAAGATGGTTCTTGACGTCTGAGAAGCCGAGCCGCGCCGGAACGCCGAGCGAGCGGGCGCCGGCGGTGAGGACAACCGCCTTGGGAATGCAATAGGCCACAGCGCGGCTGATCACGTTGCTTGCGACGTAGTCGCGCGGTTCGTGGGAAAGCCTGTAGGGGTCGTAGCGGATCTGGTCGCGCACGGCGGTGAACAGCCGCGAGATCCGCTCGCGCTCCGTCGCCGCGCCATCGGTCGCCCGGTGCGCGAACTCGTGGACGTTCGGGTGATCAGCGTCGATGAACGTGGTTGCCGCGAGGTGCCGCGGACCCGGCGCCTCGTCGCGCGCGCTTCGTGGCTCAGCCATGACCCAACGGTAGCCAAGTCCACGGACCGCCGCCCCCGTAATACATTTCCGCTGGTGGCCGAGGAACTGTTCAGGCTCAAGCTTTGTCCGGGGGGTGTTCCGCGGCTTCTCCCAACAAGACCCGTCCCGGTGGGCTCGGAGGTGACCGCATGACCCTGCAAGACACGGTGGCGCTCGCGCGCCGCCACACCTTGGCCGACTTGCTGCGCCGATCGGCCGCGCGACACGGCGACCGCAGCGCGATTATCGACGGGGAGCGCGCCCGCACCTTCGCGGAGCTCGATGACGACGCGAGTCGGATCGCGAACGCGCTCCACGACCGGGGCCTGGGGTCGGGCGACCGCGTTGCGCTGCTGTCGCGCAACTCGCTCGAGTACGCGCAGGTGGTGTTCGGCGTCGCCCGCAGCGGCGCGGTGCTCGTGCCGGTCAACTTCATGCTCGGCGCGAGCGAGATCGCCTACATCCTGCGCCACTCCGCAAGCCAGGCGGTGATCGTCCAGGACGCGCTGGTGGAGGTCGCCGAGCAGGCGATCACGGAGGCGCAAGCGTCCGTTCGCGCGCGCATCGGCCTCGGCGCCGAGCGCGACGGGTGGGAGCCGCTGGCAAGGTTGCTCGACCATCCGGACGCGTCCGAGCCCGAGGTTCTGATCCGGTCCGATGACCCGGCGCAGGTGCTGTACACGTCCGGAACGGAGTCGCTTCCCAAGGGCGCCGTGCTCGCTCACAGCGCGCTGATCGCTCAGTACACGAGCTGCATCGTGGATGGAGGGATGGACGGCAACGACATCGAGCTGCACGCGCTGCCGCTGTTTCACTGCGCCCAGCAGCACTGCTTCCTGGTTCCCGACCTCTACCTCGGGGCGCGCAGCGTGATCGTGGCGGCGCCCGAGCCCGGGCTGCTGTTGGACATGATCGAACGCCACCAGGTCACGAAGTTCTTCGCCCCGCCGACCGTCTGGATCGGGATGCTCCGCCATCCCGACTTCGATCGGCACGATCTCGCGAGTCTGCGCAAGGGCTACTACGGCGCCGCGATCATGCCCGTCGAGATCCTGCTCGAGATCACCGAGCGCCTGCCGAACGTGCGACTGTGGAACTTCTACGGCCAGACCGAGATGGCTCCCGTCGCGGTGATGCTCCAACCCGAGGATCAGATCCGCAAGGCCGGCGCCGCGGGCCGGGCGTGCCTGAACGTCGAGACACGCGTCGTCGACCCCGAAGGTGACGACGTCCCCGTCGGCGAGGTCGGCGAGATCGTCCACCGGGGCCCACATGCGATCCTCGAGTACCTCGACGACGACGCCAAGACCGCCGAGGCGTTCCGTGGCGGCTGGTTTCACTCCGGCGATCTCGGGGTCCTCGACGACGAGGGTTACCTCACCGTCGTCGATCGAATCAAGGACATGATCAAGACCGGCGGCGAGAACGTCGCCAGCCGCGAGGTCGAGGAAGTCCTCTATACCCATGATGCTGTCGCGGAGGTCGCCGTGGTCGGGATCTCCCATCCCGTCTGGATCGAGGCGGTCGTCGCGATCGTGATCCCCAAGCCGGGCACTGAACCCACGCCCGCGGAGCTCAAGGCGCACGCGCGCGAACGACTCGCCAGCTTCAAGGTCCCGAAGGCGTTCGCGCTGGTCGACAGCCTGCCGAAGAACCCGAGCGGGAAACTGCTCAAGCGCGAGCTTCGCGAGCAGTACGCCGGCCTCGCCGACTCGATCTCCGACGGACGCGCCGCGGCAACCGCAGCGCCAACGGCGGCCACCGGGCCTGAGCGATGATCGGCAAGTAGTTGCCGCTCGCTGCCCCGAGCTCATAGCTTCGCGGCTGCCAATCAGTCAGGGAAGTGAGGCTCGCGCTTCTCGAGGAACGCCGCGACCGCTTCGCCCGGCGCCGCACCGAAGGTGCTCATGATCTGATGGCGGTCCTCATACTCGATCGCGGCCTGTTCGGAGGGGATCTCGAGCGCTGTCCACATGCCCTGCTTGGTCAGCCGCACCCCAAAAGGCGCAAGCCCGGCGATCTGAACCGCGGCTTGCAGTGCCCGCTCTGACAGCGCGTCCTGATCGAGCACATCCGCGACCAGCCCGATCCGCAGCGCCTCATCGGCGTCAAACCGCCGCCCCGTGAGCATCAGTTCGTGGGCGCGCGCCGCCCCGATCAGCCGCGGCAACAGCCAGCTGGTGCCCATGTCGCAGTTGGACACGCCGATGTTGATGAACGCGACGCGAAACACCGCCGCCTGGCTCGCGAACCGGATATCACTCGCCAACGCCAGCGCCAAACCAAAACCCGCCGCGGCTCCATTCACCGCCGCGATCACGGGCTGCGGAAGACGGCGGATCGCGAGCACCAGCCTCGACATGTGCTGCTGGACCGCGAGCCTGTCGCGCGCCTGATCGGTGCCGTCGGCGCCAGGGGGGTCGCCATACCCGCTGAGGTCCAGCCCCGCACAGAACGCGCGCCCCGCGCCGGTCAGGATCACAACGCGGCAGTTTCGGTCGTCGGCTATCTGGCGCACGGCGTCGTGCAGCGCCTGGCACAGGTCCGCCGTCATCGCGTTCAGCTGATCCGGGCGGTTCAGGGTCATGCGGCGGACGTGCCCCAGGGGCTCATCGATCAGCAAAAGGGGCGTTGTCATCGCCTTCGGATCCTATGTGACGACGGTGCCCCGCGGGAAGCCAGTCTCGTCGGATACAGTCCGAGACAATGAGTTCTGGTCGTTTTCGCGTGCTGATTGCGGGCGGTGGGGTGGCGGGTCTGGAGGCACTGCTGGCGTTACGCGACCTGGCCGGCGCCCGCGTCGAGCTGACGCTGCTCTCCCCCGAGGCCGAGTTCGTCTACCGTCCGATGGCGGTCGCCGAGCCGTTCGGGCGCGGGCACGCGGACCGCCACGCGCTCGCCGACATCGCTTCCCAGCTGGAGGCCGAGTTGATCCAGTCGGCGCTCGTCGAGGTCGACCCGAGCGGCCGTTCCGCGCTCACGAGCGCAGGACCGCGTCTGTCCTACGACGCGCTCCTGGTCGCGGTCGGCGCCGGCAGCGAGCCGGCGCTGCGCCGGGCGCTCACCTGGACACCGGAGACTGACGCTCAGCTGTTCGGCGGCCTGCTGCGCGACCTTGACGAGGGTTACGTCAAACGCGTGGCGTTCGTCGTGCCGCCCGGCGTCGCCTGGGCGCTGCCTGCCTACGAGCTGGCGATGATGACCGCCTGGCAGGCATTCGGAATGGGCCACGACGACGTCGAGGTGACGGTCTATACCCCCGAGGACGCCCCACTAGGCCTATTCGGCACCCAGGCGACGGCGGCGTTGCGCGACGACCTGGAGGAGGCCGGGGTCCAAGCCGAGACCGGCGTCTACGTGACCGAGGATCCGCAGGAGCCCAGCCGGCTGCTTCTGCTACCCGGCGAGCGACCGCTCGACGCCCAGCGCGTCGTCGCCCTGCCCCGGGCGGTCGGCCGAGCAGTTCGCGGGCTTCCCGCCGACGCCCGCGGGTTCGTGCCCACCGACCTCCACGGCAGGGTCCCCGACATCGAAGCCGTGTGGGCGGCCGGGGACGCGATCGCCTTCCCTGTCAAACAGGGCGGCCTCGCCGCCCAGCAGGCTGACGCGGCGGCCGAGGCGATCGCAGCCGCGGCCGGCGCCGACGTCGACCCCCAGCCGTTTCACCCGGTGCTGCGGGGCATGGTGCTCACCGGACGCGGCAAAGCCTGGATGCGCAACGAACCCGCCAGCGTCGGCGAGGGAACCACCGCCCGCCGCGCCCTGTGGTGGCCGCCGACCAAGATCGCGGGGCGCTACCTGGCGCCCTATCTGGCGATGCGACTGGGCACCGACGCCATCGACGAGGGCCCACAGCCCGATGGCCAACCCGTCGATCTCGACCTCGAGCGAGAGATTCCCTCCGCGGCCGACGCACTGCGCCAAGCCAGGCTCCGCGGCGAGACCGAGCGCGCCCGTCTGCAGGAACGGCGGGCCGAGGCGCGGCGCGGCGCCGAGACACCGCATTAGTCCGCAGACACAACGGCTCGCGTCCTCGTCGGTGCGCCGCCTGCGGGAACTTAGCCCGTAGACCGCCCGACCCGTCCGGTGCGCCTCCTAGCCTCCGGCTCGTGGTCACGACTGTGGCGGACCTGAGCGATTTCGAGCGGACCGAGTTCGCGTCTAACTTCACCGCAAACGCTCTCAGCCGCGGCGCAAGCTACGCGCGTGAGCAGCGCGTGCTGTCGGTGAGCTGGGATGAGGACGACCAGGCGCTCAGCGCCTCCGTCGTCGGGCAAGGCGCGCTGTACGAGACGACGGCCTACTTCGACGACGATGATGCGCGTGGGTTGACATTTGCCGAGGGCGAGTGCACGTGTCCGGTCGGCTACAACTGCAAGCACGTCGTGGCGGTCGTGCTGTCGGCGACAGCGGGGCCGGTGGCACAACAGACGCCCGAAGCCGTCGCCCCCGATGTCGCGGAACAGGGGGTGGGCCTAGCGCCGGCACCGGCGCCGGCGGCAAGGCCGAGCGGCTGGGAGCAGTCATTGCTCGAGCTCGTCGCCGCCGGCCTCACGCAGGCGGTCGGCAGCCCGCTGGCGATCGAGTTGCGCTTGGGCGATGCGCGCTATCCCGATCGGCGTGCGACGGGGCTCATGGCCCGGCTGATGCGTCCGGGCGCGCGCGGCGGGTGGGTGAACGGCTCGCTCGACTGGCGTCGATTGGATTCCTGGGAGCTCGGAGCCGATGGGTACCGGGACGACCATCTGGCGCTCCTCCGCGAGCTGTATGGCCTGTACCGACTGCGCGAGGAGTACGGCAGCGACTACTACGGCTACCGCAGCGAGCGAACCATCGACCTGTCGAGTTGCGAGAGCTCACAGTTTTGGGCGCTGTTGGACGAGACGGAGCGTCTCGGTCTACCGCTGATCCATGCGCGTGCAGCGCTCGGTGAGGTCCAGCCCTACCTGAACGGCGAACTCGTCCTCGACGTCGCGCGCGACGGGGGCGGCAACTTCGGGTTGCGAGTTGCCCTGCGGGTTGGCGACGTTCTCGTTGACGATCTGGTGCCGGTGTGCTTCATCGGCCAGCCCGGGCACGGCATCGTCTGCGTGGCTCGCGCCGACGTTGAGGCGCGACTCAAGCCCGACCACTGGCGGCTGCGGCTCGTCCGGCTGGCCAGGCCGGCCGTGCCGCAACTCGCGCGGATGGTGCTGTCCGGCGAGGAGCTGTCCATGCCCGAGGCGGAGGTCGAGCGGTTCGCGCAGGAGCTTTGTCCGGCGCTCCGGCATGTCGCGCCGGTCATCTCGTCCGACGGATCCTTCGTGCCGCCGACCGTCTCCGGACCCGCGCTCGTCCTGCAGGCGGGACATGGTCCCGGCTCGCTCGTCAGGCTCGGGTGGGAGTGGGAGTACGAGATTGGGGACGCGGCGCTTCGGGCGCCGCTCGGCGCCGGCGACGATGACCTGGGCTTCCGCGACGCCGCGGCCGAGCGAGAGCAGATCCTGCGAGCCACGCTTGAGGAGCCGGCGCTCCGGTCGATCGGCCTGCTCGACGCTGCTGGACGGCCTGTCGCGGGCCCGCCGGTGACGCTCTCTGGACTCGACAGTCTCCGCATGGTCACCGCAGTGCTGCCGCGCCTGGGAGAGGATCCGGGATTGCGGGTGCAGACCAGCGGGACTCCACTTGACTATCGCGACGTCGGCGGATCGCTCGCGGTCGGTGTCTCTACAGCCGAGATCGCCGGGGAGCGGGACTGGTTCGACCTCGGCGTGACGATCAGCGTCGACGGCCGCGAGGTGCCGTTCGTCGACGTGTTCAGCGCGCTGGCCCGCGGCGACACGCGGATGGTGCTCGACGACGGCGGCTACTTCTCGCTCGAGGATCCGAGGCTGCAGTCGCTAAGAACGCTGATCGAGGAAGCCCGCGCGCTGATCGACTCCGGGGGGTCGGGGCTGCGGATCAGCCGATATCAGGCCGAGCTGTGGTCGGAGCTCACCGCGCTGGGCGTCGTCACCGAGCAGGCCGAGCGGTGGCAGCGCGCCGTTGCGCCGCTCCTCGAGCTTGACGCGCTGCCGTTCCACGATGAGCCCGTGGCGCTTCACGCGCAGCTCCGTCCCTACCAGCGGGAGGGCTTCACCTGGCTGGCCGCCCTGTGGGACCTGGAGCTCGGCGGGATTCTGGCCGACGACATGGGGCTCGGCAAGACTCTTCAAGCGCTCGCTCTGATCTGCCACGCCCGCGAGCGCGACCCGGCGGTCGGACCGTTCCTGGTCGTGGCTCCGACGAGCGTGGCGCCGAACTGGGCGACCGAGGCAGCCCGATTCGCCCCCGAACTGAGCGTCGACGTGGTACTTGACACGCTGGCCAAGTCGGGACGCTCGATCGACGAGCTTGCGACCGCCAACGTCGTGGTCACGACGTACACGGTTTTTCGCCTGGACGCCGACGCCTACCGAGCGACTGCGTGGGCCGGGCTGATCCTCGACGAGGCTCAGTTTGTGAAGAATCACCGCGGCAAGACGTACCGCTGCGCACGCGAGCTGAGCACACCGTTCAAGCTCGCGATCACCGGCACGCCGATGGAGAACAACCTGATGGAGCTGTGGGCGCTGCTGTCGCTGACCGCGCCGGGGCTCTTCCCTGACCCGCAGCGGTACGCCGAGCACTACGCCCGGCCGATCGAGCGCGAGCGTGACAGCACACTGCTCCCGCGCCTGCGCAGGCGGATCAAGCCACTCGTCAAGCGGCGTACGAAGGAGCTTGTCGCGGCCGAGCTTCCGCCCAAGCAGGAGCAGACGCTCAAGGTCGAGCTCCATCCCCGCCACCGCAGGCTGTACGACACGCACCTGCAGCGTGAGCGCCAGCGCGTGCTGCGGCTGCTCGATGACTTTGATCGCAACCGGATCACGATCCTGCGATCGATCACCCGGCTGCGCCAGCTCAGCCTCCACCCTGCCCTCGTCGACGCGTGTCACGACGCGGTCCCATGTGCGAAGCTCGACGCGCTCGTCGAGCAGCTCGACGGCGTGATCGCCGGCGGCCACCGTGCCCTCGTGTTCAGTCAGTTCACCACGTTTCTCGATCGCGTCCGAGACCGGTTGCACGCGGCCGGGGTCGGCTTCTGCCACCTTGACGGCCAGACCCGTCGTCGGGACGAGGTACTCGAGCGGTTCCGAACGGGCGAGGACCCGGTGTTTCTGATCAGCCTGAAGGCCGGCGGTGTCGGCCTCAACCTGACCGAGGCTGACTACTGCTTCCTGCTGGACCCGTGGTGGAACCCGGCCGCCGAGGTGCAGGCGGTCGACCGCACGCACCGAATCGGCCAGACCCGGAAGGTGATGGTCTACCGCCTGATCGCCGACGGCACGATCGAGGAGAAGGTGCGCGCCCTGGCCGAACGCAAGGCCGAGCTATTCAAAGGGGTGCTCGACGACGGCGATCTGTTTGCCGGCGCGATCAGCGCCGAGGACATCCGCGGCCTACTCGTGAGTAATGAGCAAGCGGAAGAATCCCAACGCCCTTCCACCCGACGTCACGACCACCCGGCCTGACCTGACCTCGATGCGGTGCCCGTGAGCTTGGCGGGCGTCAAGCATCGCCCCCGCTCGCGTAGCGCACGTGTGCTTCCTCGACGAGCTTGACCATCTGCCAGTAGGCGATGAGATTCCGCTCCGCATCCGTCGCGTTGGCGAAGAAGCGCCGGGCGATCATCAGCTCACCCCCATCGGGTCCTGCCGCTTGCTCCGCAATCCAGGCGCGTTCGATCCGCTTCTTGACGATCAAACCGATAGCCGACTCGATCTCCGAGCCGGTGCAATCACCGAGTCGCTTGAACACGCCGCGACCGATCTCGAGCTGTTCGTCTGGATTGACCTCGCCCATTTAGGTCGGTTCGAGGATCGCCTCGAGCTCCTGGAGTTGGCGACGGACGCGGCCGCAGACCTGGTCGCAGAGTTCGAACACGCTTGGATCGCTGATCGCGTAGCGGGTGTGGTTGCCGTCCTTCGTGCGGCTTACCATGCCGGCGGAGTGCAGGATCCCGAGGTGCTTTGAGACGTTCTGCTGCGAGGCGCCCAGTGCCTGCTGCAGCTCTCCCACGGTGGCGTCTCGTTCACGCAGCTGGTCGAGGAGCCTGATCCGCATCGGCTCGCCGAGGACGCGAAAGCGCTGCGCGACGAGCTCGATCAGCGGCTCAGGAAGCGGATGGGGGACCGGAGGAAGGCCCATGCTCCGGCGATCGTAGCACAAGCATGTAGTTGTTTAGTTGACGCGCCATCGGGAGGCTGCTAGGCTTTCTCACTACAACACTTTACAGTTGTGCAGACGTCTACCGATGACCCCCGTGCAACGCGGGTGCGTGCACTGCGACGGGCGCTCTGAAAGCTCCCGCAACCTCCCAAGTCAGGGGCCAAGCGATGACTCACTTCCGGGTCGTGCTGGTCGGCTGGCTCCTCGTCGCGATCGGACTCGGCTCCTTCGCCCCGAGGGTGGAGACCGCCCTCTCGGGCGCTGGTTGGGAGCCCAGCGGCTCGCAGTCGGTGCAGGCGAGGCAGCTGATCGACAAGAACTTCCAGGGGTTATCGAGCTACGCGCTGATGAAGGTGATCTACTCGCCGACGCAGACGATCAACGACGTCGCGTTCCGGACGGCGGTCGCGGACGTCGAGCGCACTCTTCGCGCCGACAGCGCCATCCGCAGCGTCGTGGGCACGGTGCTGATCTCGCTGAGCGCCGTGATGTTCGTGCCCAGCCCGGCATTCCGCTCGATGGGCCTCGGGATCATGCTCGCGGTGATCTTCGTGCTCGCCGCGACCCTCACCCTGCTGCCGGCGGTGCTCGCGAGACTCGGCCCCAGGGTCGACAAGCTCGCGCTGCCCTGGGCGCATTCCGGGGAGCATCGATCGCCCCGGTTCGCCGCCTGGGGCGAGCGGCTCTGGCGCCAGCCGCTGCGCTACCGCGTGGTCGCGCTCGCGATCCCGATCGGAGATCGTCGCGTCCGCGGCCGGGGCAACCGCGGCAGGCGTCGTCATGGCGCTCGGGTTCCTGCTGTTGCTGATCGCACTGCAGGCGCCGCTGATCGCCGCCCTCGGCGTGCTCACCAACCTGCTCGCCACCGGCGCCGCGTTCGGGGTCGCGACATGGATCTTCCGGGACGGCGCGCTGCACTCGCTGCTCGGGTTCCAGCCCCAAGGGTTCCTGGACGCATGGGGACCGGTGTTCTTCTTCGCGATGATCTTCGCGATCTCGATGGACTACACCGTGTTCCTGCTCTCGGCCGCCAAGGAACACTGGGACCACACCCACGATCCGCACCACGCGATGGTCGGCGGCGTCGCCCACTCCGGACGCGTGATCTTCGCCGCCGCCGCGGTCATGGTCGCGGTGTTCTTCACCTTCGCCCTTTCCGGGCCGCTGCCCCCTAAAGAGATGGGCGTCATCCTCGGCGTCGGCGTCCTACTCGACGCCGCCCTGGTCAGGCTCCTGCTTCTCCCGGTCCTGCTCAGGCTGATGGGACGCTCCGCCTGGTATCTGCCGAATTGGGCCCGGCGGGTCCTGCCCGACGTCACCTTCGGCCACGCATGATCAAAAGACACACCAGACGCGGACCGTTGACACAGGAGACTGCGGGGTGGGGTTAGAGGGTCATGCTCAGTTTCCCAAACCGCCGGCCCGCAGTCCGGTTTGAGAAGTTGAGCACGATAGTCATGCTCAGTTTCCCAAACCGCCGGCCCGCAGTCCGGTTTGGGAAGTTGAGCATGTCTTTCAGGGTCTACTGACCCCGCGTGCGCCCCCCTCCCCTACTGCGTCGGCGAGAACTACGTCAATCTGCCGCATAGGACGGTCACCATCGTGCGCTAGGCGTCGATCTCAAGCGGCACTCCGGCGGGAACGCCGCCGGGCGCCCTCAGCGCCCGGTCCGCCGGCTCAGATCACCTGGTCGATCGCATGCACGCTCCAGTCCGACGTCGACTCACCCATCGCAGTCGAAAGCGCCTTGATCACCCAGAAATACGCCGTGACCGCGGGTACTCTCGGCGCACCCCGGCGCACCAATGCCACTGCCATCGATCGAACCCCCACGCCGGAAAGTGTTCCGGCCAACCTAAGGCTCCGCTCAAGAAGTGAAAAGTCCCTGCTTGCGGTGCGATGCAAACCCGAAGAACAGGCGTGAGTTGACGTAAATTAACATGGCGGCAACTTCCGCGCTCACGCATCTCCGTATAAGAGCAACAAACCTAACAAGGAGTTGACGCACATGCGTGGACGTTTCAGCCGCGCCGTATTCGCTGCCCTTACGGCCGGCGCCGTCGCAATCGGCGTTCCGGTTGTGGCTTTAGGGCACACCGATCACGGCTCTGGCTGGGACCATCAGCAGGGGCATCAGATCAAGCACGTGCTGCTCATCTCGGTCGACGGACTGCATCAGTCAGACGTCGATTGGTATATCGCGAACCATCCGAACTCCGAGCTCGCCAAGCTTGCCACGGGCGGTGCCGAGTACTCCAATTCGCACACGTCCGATCCCTCGGACTCGGATCCGGGTGGCACGGCGCTGATGACCGGGGGCGAGCCTCGGGCAACCGGCGTCTACTACGACGACGAGTACAACCACGACCTCTTCCCGCCCGGGACCACGTCGTGCAAAGGCACGCCGCCCGGGTCTCCGGTCGAGTACGACTCGCCGATGGACATCGACCCGAATTCCCTCGACGCCGGTCAGGGCCTCTCCGGCCTTCCGGGCAGCATCCTGCAGATGACGAGCACGCCGCAGGACCTGCTCGTTCCCTCGAGGTTCCCGGTCGACCCGACGACCTGCAAGGGCATTCCGCCGTGGCAGTACCTCAAGGTCAACACGATCATGAACGTCGCGCACGATGCCGGCCTCGTGACCGCTTGGTCCGACAAGCACCCGGTCTACACGTCGTTCAACGGACCGTCGGGGAACGGGATCACCGACTCCTTCGATCCTGAGATCGACAGCATCGCGCTGCTGCCGAACGGCACCCCGTATCCGGGAAACATCTCCTGGACTGACAACAACGCCGCGACCAAACAGTACGACGACTACAAGGTCCAGGCCGTGCTCAATTGGATCGACGGCTACAACCATCAGCGGACCCAGAAGATCGGGCTACCTGTCCGTCAAGACGCAGGCGGCGGCTGATTTCGTCAAGCATTACCTGTGGACTCACCCGGCGACCGGCGTCACCTACAGTGGTGGCACCCGGACGCTGCAACACTCCGGCTTGGCGCAGATCTACGCTGGCCGGCAGGCCGCCGACTTCTTCGGGGTCCCGGTCTCAGACCCGCGCCACCCGGACGTGTTCGGTCGTGTGCAGATCGGCATCGTCTACACGACCGGCACGAAGATCGCCGAGCACGGCGGCGACAATCCCGCCGACCGCGATGTGCCGCTCGTGGTGTACGCACCAGGCGCTGTGAGGCCATCGCAGTCCGACAGCTGGGTCGGGACGACCCAGGTCGCCCCAACAATCCTGCGGCTGCTCGGGCTTGACCCGGGCGCCCTGCGGGCTGTGCAGACCGAGGGCACGCAGGTCCTGCCCGGCATCGGTGGCCGTTACCACCACATGGAGCGCCACGGGATCAACCGCTGACGCGCAACGCGGGGGGCGGCGGCGTGGAGCCGCCGCCCTGCCGTGTTCAGCCCAGTCAGGCGGTCGCCCGAAAAGCGCGGCAACTGATATCGCTCACCCGAGTCCCTGCGCGAAGCCCTGCCGCCAGCTCGCATAGCGCGGCTGCCAGCCGAGCTCGCGCTTGGCCTTCTCGTTCGAGGCACCACGCGCGTCGGTCATCATGGCCGTTGCCATCTCACCGGCCACCAGCCGCCCCAGCCAGCGTGGGATACGCCGTGGTGGCTTGGCATCCAGCGCGCTCGCCAGCACCGGCAGCCACTCCCGCACCGGCGCGGGCTCGTCGTCGACAATGTTGTAGATCCCCGGCTCGCCGCGCTCGACCGCAACCGTGGTCGCCGCGGCGGCGTCTTCGATGTGGACGTGCGACCAGACGCCACCACCGTCGCCGACGATCGGGAACCGGCGCTTGCGGATCGGCGCCGCCACCTGCGCGTCCGGAGCCAGGCTGACCGCGGTTCCCGGACCGTAGAAACCGCCATAACGCAACACGAGACCCTCGCCCCACTCGATCGTCGTCACCGCCCGCTCCAGATGGAGGATCCCCACCAGCGGAGCCCGCAGCGCCGCCGGCGGGTTGGGATCGAGGGGATCGGCCTCGGTCTGCACCGGCCCGCCCGTGCGGGCAAATCGGAACGCCGCGAAGCTCTGCGCCACGAACCGCCGTGCCCCCACGGCGCGGCCGGCGGCCAGGAGGTGGTCCGTCGCCTCGGTACGCAGTCGGTTGGTCATGATCGCCGCGGACGAGCGCTCGGGGTGCCGCATGTCCCTCGCGGACAGCTTCCCGGACAGCGCCGTGAGCTGATGCACGATCACCTCGGGCTCGGCGGACGCCACCGCTTGGGCGACCGCGTCGGGGTCGAGCGCGTCGGCCACGACCGGGCGCGCTCCCAGGCTGCGCACCAAGTCCTGCTTCGATGCGCTCCTGGTCATCCCGACCACCTCGTGGTCTCGCGCCACGAGCTGCGGGACGAGCGCTCTGCCGAGAACGCCTGTGGCGCCGGCTACGAAGACCTTCATGACCGCTCCTCTCGTCTCATGATTCCCTCGTGAGACGAGATAGAGGCGCCGCCTGTGACAGTGCCCAGCGCTAGATGCCCAGCGCGCACACGTCAGCGCGTCTGCAGGGCGGCGAGCGAATCACGTCTCGACTGCTCTGAAGAATGCGCTTTGCGTGCCGCCCTAGCCTGCGCGCTCGGCCGAGGCCAGGCCTCGCCGAGCGAAGGCCGCGAGCACGAACGCACCGCCGGCGAGCCCGAGGAAAGCGAGCCCGACCTTGACCGGCGAGCCGGCGAGGAGGCCACGGCCGGCCTCGAGTACCGCGGTGGCCGGGTTGATGTTGGCGATCGCGTGGATCCAGCCGGTCAGCAGCGGAAGGGGCACGTAAACGGGCGCGAGGAACAGGAGCACGAAGACGGGCATCTGAATGAGCGCCCCTGCCTGCTCGGTGCGCAGGAACATAGCCACCCCGCACGCCCACAGCGCTGAGACGAGATTTACGATCACGCCGAGACCGAGTAGTCCAACGAGGTCGATCCCGCTGCCGTAGACGTTCATTCCCGCGATCAGCGCGGCGACGGTGACCACGGTCCCGGTCATTGCCCAGCGCAGCAAGGCGCCGATCGTGTAGCCGGCGATGATCCCGCTGCGTCGCGGGGCGCTCAACAGCAATCGGCGGGCAAATCCCGAGTCGAAGTCGCGAGCGATCGCAAAGCCGGTGAACACGCCGCCGAAGGCAGCCGACTGCAGGAACACAAAGACAAACTGAAACGCCGTGTAGCCCGGGCGGTAGTGGAAGTTCGGGATGTCGGCGATCCGCGACAGCCCACCCGCGAAGGCAATCAGGAAGAACAGCGGGAAGATGATCGACGGCACGAGGATCGCCGGATTGACCAGCGTGTTGTGGATCGAACGCCAGGCGACACCCCGGGCTACGTCGAAGAACCGCCTCACGGTTCTGCCCACCGATCGCTCATCGCCGCGCCAGCCGCGTCCTCATCGCCGCCTCGGAGAGACCGAGTGTGATCACGAGCAGGATCAGCGCAAAGCCGAAGCCCAGCGCCAGCGCCTGGACATCCCAGCCCTTGATCACCAGGCTGCGCAACGCCTCGATCAGGTAGGACACGGGGTTGTAGGTGGCGACGTCCCGAAACCAGGTCGTCTTGATCAGGTTGCGAGGCAGGCTCGAGGAGCTCAGAAACAAGGTCACGAACAGCAGCGGGAAAATGCCTTGAACTGCTTCCCCGGTGCCGAAGCGCAGGGCGAGAAACCCGCCGAGGCTCGCGAACGCGAACGCGATCAGGATCGACAGGCTCAGCAGCACGAACGCGCCGCCGACGCCGCTGACCAGCGTGACACCGGTTGCCAGGCCGACCAGCAGGTAGGCCACTGCCTGCACAACGCCGAGCACGAGCGCCCCGCCCAGCTGACCCATCAACAGTGCCTGAGTCCGGAGCGGGGTGAGCGCCAGCCGATTCAGGAAGCCGCTCTCGATGTCACGGGCAAGATCGACGCCCGCGGTGATGGAGACGAACATCGCGCCCTGCACAAACGTCATGGCGATCAGGAAGTCCCGGTAGTGGCGGGTTGGGAAATGCGGGATCCGCGTCGCCGGGCTGAGCGCCGAGCCGTTGATCGCGAACAGGATCAACGGGAAGACCATCGGGAAGATCAGCAGCCCGCGCTGACGCACGGTCCGGACGACCGCCCGTCGCGCCACCGCGAGCGTCTGCTCCACGAGACCCGTGCCGTGCGACGCCGCCCCGGCCCCCGGCAGTGGAAGAGCCGCCTCAATGGCCACGCCGCCCCCGTCCCGGTGCATCGGCGGCGACCTCGGCGACATCGCCGTCGCCCGACCCCTCGAGCTTGCGTCCGGTCTTGGCCAGGAAAACATCATCGAGCGAGGGCTGGTGGAGCTGTAGCGTGTCCACTCTGAGACTCGCCTGGTCGAGGATCCGAACGATCTCGGCCAGTTGCGCCTCTCCGCCGGGCAGGTGCACGGTCACGGCACCGCGGCCGTTGCGACGCATCTCGCCGAAGCCCGAGAGCAGTTCCGCCAACCGATCTCCGGCTTCGGCGTCACCGGGCGTCACCTCGACGCTCGGGCTACCGATCTCGGCCTTGAGCCTTGCCGGAGTCCCCTCGGCGACGATCCGCCCGTGGTCGATGATCCCGATCCGGTCGGCAAGCGCGTCGGCCTCCTCGAGGTACTGGGTCGTGAGAAACACGGTCATGCCCTCATCGTGGGCGAGCCGCGCCACCTCCTCCCAGAGAGCCGCCCTGCTCTGCAGATCGAGCCCCGTCGTCGGCTCGTCCAGGAACAGGATCCGAGGCGAGTGGATCAGAGCCAAGGCGAGATCCAGGCGGCGCTTCATTCCCCCCGAATAGCCGCCGACCCGACGGTCAGCCGCCTCGGTCAGTCCGACCCGCTCGAGAAGCGCCTGGGCGCGACGCCGGCGGTTCTCGCCGGAAAGACCCTGCAGGGTGCCCTGAAGGAGAAGATGTTCGCGGCCAGTGAGGATCGCGTCGAGCGCCGCCTCCTGAAGCGCGGCCCCGATCACCGCCCGCACCTGCGCGCCCTGACGCACGACGTCGTAGCCGCCCACACGAGCGCGGCCGCTGGTCGGGGGCAGCAGCGTGGTCAGCACGAGCACCGTGGTCGACTTTCCAGCGCCGTTCGGCCCGAGAAAGCCGTAGATCTCGCCCGGCGAGACCGCCAAGTCGATGCCGTCGACTGCGCGAGGTCCCTTGCGGAACTCGCGGACAAGGTTCTCCACCTCGATCGCCGGTCGCTCCGCCGTCGCGGACTGCGCGGTCACCACGGGTCGTTCGGTAATTTCGGGTCGTTCGGCCACCGTCGGACACTCTAGCAAAAGCTTGATGTCACAAAATGTTTCTCCCGGCAACTATCTACATGTCGATAGGTCTTGAAGCCATGGCAGCGCTGAGGACCTGGGCCGCCGGAGCCCGCAATCTGAGACTGGTCGACGTCGTCGTGTCGCGCTGCCGGCGGTCAGTCGAGCTAGAGCCTGCCGAGCTCGACCGGCTGGAGGGGGCGATCCGAGGCCGGCCGGTGATGCTCGAGACCTGGTCGGTTTGTGCGGGCCGCCGCAAGATCGCGGCTGCCTTGGATCGGATCGACCGTGCCGGTGAACTAGCCCATTCGATCGCCATCGAGGCACGACGGTGATTCAGCAGACCGATCGACAGGTGATCGACGAGCGCCAAGACCAGGATCTGTCGCGGAGAACCATCCCAATGCATCGGCGATGAGGACACCGGGGTGCGTGCCGGGCATCTTCTTGCCGCGTGCGTCAGACGCTGATGCGGTAGTGGAGGTGGACGACGCCGTTCCTAAATCGGCGCACATCCAGAAGCTGAAGCCGAGCTCGCACCTGGTCCGGCAATGCACGCTTCCCGCCACCGACGAGGATCGGGTTGAGGAACAAGTGGCACTCGTCGACGAGGCCCGCGGCGATTGCCTGGCTGGCGAGCTCCGCGCCACCAACGGTGATGTCGGATACCGACGTCTCCTTGAGCCGCCGGACCGCGCCGGGGTCGAACTCGCGCTCGATCCGCGTCCTTGCGCTGGTCGCCGTACGAAGCGTCCGGGAGTAGACGACCTTCTCGGCGACCCGCCAGAGCTCGGCGAAGTCCCGTACCCCCGCCGACTGATCAGCACCGGTGCCGGACGTCTCCCAATAGACCATAGTTTCGTACATCCGGCGGCCGTAGAGGTAGGTGCCGATCGCCCGCTCGAGGTCGTTAACCGCGGCCAGCACCTCATCATCCGGCGCAGCCCAATCGAACGTGCCCTGCTCGTCCTCGACGTAGCCGTCTAGCGAGACGATCGCAGAGTAAATCAGGGTGGCCACGTCGCCTTCCTCCTAATCCGTGTCGCGGCAATTGTGAAAGGTGCGGCGGCGGAAGGTGGACAAGCAGCATCAGCGGCCAACTGCGGGGCAAGATGAGCAGCCGCCTGTGCAACGCCAGCGTCGCCAGCTCCGGCGTGATGCCAATGCTCTGTGACCGAGGGTCACCCCCACGCCGCGGCATACCTTGCAGTTGCTGACGCTGCACCTGTCAGCAGCTCGAAAACCGAGGCGGAGCTGCCGCGGCTCAGACACGTACGGCCAACTACTTGGTCGTATCAGTGGCGCTACGGATGACGCGCGGTCATGTGGAGCGCAGGATCTCCGGTTGCCTGATTCTCAGGCATAGAAAGGTTGGTTTCGGAGGAGACGGTCCGAGGGTCGTCAAGCGAGGCTTAGCCACGACACTCTGGTCTGGACCCTCGTCACTTCGCGACTACGCGGACAACTGGGGTCCCGCGAGGTCGGCGGGCGCGAACGCCTGCTGCGCCGCGTGGTGGTGTTCGTCGGCACCGAGCGCGAGCCGAGGCGCGGACGCAAACCCTCGACCTGATCGCCGCTCGTCGCATCGGTCGCGGCGGCGACCTAAGCCGTCGGGCGTGCCGGAGCACTCACCGACGCGCGATCAAGCTTTCAGGGCTTTCACGTGACCGCAAGCTCAGGGTCTGTTGCGACGGCGCGCCGGAGCGCTTGGTCGAAGCTCATTGGCTCGATCTGGAACAGCCCCATTCCAGAGGAGACGGTGACGACTGTTGGCAGGGCGAGTCCTTCGATCAACGGTCTTGCAACGCCGGAGTCGACGGGTGTGACCAACCCGATCCAGAGCGATGAAAGCCACGGTGTGATCAGTGGCACGGGGATTCGCGGCCGCCGGGGGATCTCTAGGACTTCTGCCATCCGGTCCAGCATCTCTCCGTAGGTGAGCACGTCGGGTCCGCCGATCTGAATCTCTTGGCCCATCGATTCCTCGACCGTCAGCGCGTCGATCAGGTAGCTCAAGGTGTCGTCGATCGCGATCGGCTGGGTCGGGTTCTGAAGCCATGCTGGTGCGATCATCGCCGGGAGTCGCTGGACGAGGTAGCGTAGGGTGCGGTACGACTCGCTCTGCGGCCCGACGACCATCCCGGCGCGGAAGTAGGTCAGCGGCGGGCCGTCCTCGCGGAGCGCTAACGCAGTCTCGTGCCGGCTGCGCAGGTGCTGCGAGTGCGGACGGTCACCGAGGCCGCCGAGGTAGATGATGCGCTCGATCCCCTCGGCGCGCGCCATGTGGGCGAAGGCCGCGGCGGCGGCGCGCTCGCTGGCGGCGAAATCCTTGGGACCGCCTCGACCCATCGAGTGGATCAGGTAGTACGCCGTGTTCATTCCGCGGCCTGCTCCGCGCAGTGTTTCTGGGCGCAGCACGTCTCCCTCGTGCAGGAGGAAGCCCTCGCGCTCGAGCGCGCGGGCGGGAGTCCGGCTGCGGTCGCGCACCAGGCAGCGAACCTCGCAGCCCGAGCTCGCCAGCCTAGCGGCGAGGCGAGCACCGATGAACCCGGTGGCGCCGGTGACGAGCACGTTTTCGCTCATGTCGCGGTTGAGGCCTCGCGCGTTCGCCTGAGACCGCCCTCCGCGCGTGGTGGTCGCGGGGTGTCGAGCGCCGCTCGATAGTGGGCCATCCCGACGAACCTCCTTACCTGGATGTGAGTGGAGTCTGTTCGGATTGGGGGTCCCGCCAGCCACTGAGATCGACGCACTGCTCCCACAGCCGCTCGCGCTCGAGACGTGTCTCTCTCGTCCACGGCAGCAGGTGCGTGGGGCGCCGCCGGCGGTCATGCCAGAACTGGCCCGAGCTGCGGCCCGGTTCGGCGGCGGCTCCCAGCCAGACGATCGTGTCGGCGCCCTCCGCAGGCGTTCGGAGCAGCGGTCGTGTCGCGCTGTGGAAGCGCGGCAGCGAAGATCGCACGCCGGGGGTGTCCGCCCAGCCCGGATGCATCGCGTGGACCACGACCCCGGTGTCCGCCAGCCGCTGCGCCCATAGCTCGGTGAGAATGACTTGCGCGCGCTTGGTGCGCGCGTACACCTTCGGTCCGTCGTACACGCCGTACTCGCTCTGCAGATCGTCGACCTTGATCCTCTGCGTGTACATGCCGCCAGAGGAAACGTTGATGATCCGCGCCGGGGCGCTTTTTTCAAGCAGCGGCATCAGCAGGTTCGTAAGCAGAAACGGGCCGACCACATTGGTCGCGAGCGTGAGCTCGATGCCGTCGGCCGACAGCACACGGCGGTCGCTCAGCACTCCCGCGTTGTTGACCAGCACATCGAGGCGCGAAGCCTTTTCCGTAATGAGCTTCGAGAACTGGCGGACCGACTCGAGCTCGCTGAGGTCGCAGATTCCCACGTGCACGTCGCCGTTACCGGAGGATTCGGCGATCCTTGCGCGCGCGCCCTCCCCGCGCTCCCGGCTGCGTGCGGCCAGCCAGATCATGCGCTGATCACAAGGTCGTGCTGCCGGCTGTTGGCACGGCGGCTCGGGTACTGCATCTCTAATCCTTGATCCTTCGACATCGCCTGCACGAACTCTCGACAAGATTACACCGATGCGCAGCATCCTGTCAAGAGTCTGTTGAAGGTGTGTATAGTCAGCAGCCGTGACAACGGATCCCGGACCGCCCAACCGTCCGACGGCATTCTCCGAGACGTCGCCACCCGCCTGCTCGCCGCGATCGAACGCTACGACGAGGCTGGTGTGCACGCGATGCTCGACGAGAGCTTCGTAGCGTTCGGGCTTGAAGCCGTCCTGCGCGACGTGATCCTCCCAACCCTCAAGGAAGTCGGGCTGCGCTGGGAACAAGGCAAACTCGAGATCAGCCAGGAGCACTTCGCCAGCAATCTGATCCGCGGCCGGTTGCTCTCGCTCGCGCGGCTCCGGAGCCGTGGCGGTGGCCCGCTCGCGTTGCTCGCCTGCCCACCCGGAGAGGCACACGACATCAGCCTGCTCGCCTTCGGCCTGCTCCTACGCTCGCACGGGTGGCGGATCCTGTTCCTCGGCGCCGACACGCGGATCTGACGCTGACCCAAACCGCCAAGACAACCCGGCCGACACTCGCGGTCTTAGCGAGCTTCAACTCAGCCCTGCTCCGAGCGGAGGAGACAGCACTGGGCCGCCTCGCGAAGATCGCTCCACTCGTCCTCGGTGGCCCCGGCGCATCAGACGCCCTCTGCGCCCTAGGTTGTGGCGCATCGGCCAGTTCCGGTGGCGGTCTCACTCCGTCTGAACGCGATGAAAGCTGCTCCGGAAACAGAGCGTCCGAGGCGCCCGCGTCGGGCGTTCTGGAGTTCTGCGGACTCACGACGCTCGAGCAGCGCATCATTTCGCAGCAGCCTCGTGCCTGATCGCTGACGACGAGCGCCGTTACGTTGCTGCCAATCGCGGCTTGCTGCTGCTGCGACTGCGGAGGACGAGGTTCTGGCGCTGAAACCAGGCTCAACCGGGATCCTCGCAGACACCTTTGATGAGAGGAGTTGCGATGACGGAGCACAGCGTCGGACGTTCGAACTGCTGATGCCGATGCTCGGAGGGTGAGAGTCGAATACAGCGCGACTGCGAACATCGAGCCGGGTCGCCATCTGTCGATCTTCCTGTCCGCCGGGAAACAGGGAGCACGGTCGCGGGGCGCTCGCCGGCACGGGAGCTTCTCACCGAACGAGAGCGCGAGGTGTTGGGGATGGTCGCGATGGGGATGGGCAGCTCATGGATCGCGGCGGAGCTTGGAGTATCGCCGTCGACGGTTGAGACGCATGTGCGCCATTGCTTGGACAAGCTAGGGGCGCGGAACCGGGCCAATGCGATCGCGCTCGGTTACGTGCGGGTGAGATCAGCCTCGACTCGGCGGGCGGCGATGTGACTGCTCGCCGGCGCGGTCGTCCATGCTCACAGCGGCTCTGGGCGGTTCTCCTGCGGCAGCGTCAGGTCCCTCGCAGCCAGGCCCTATCGTCAATATTGGGGATAGACGGCGGCGAGAGGCTCTGAGACAGCTTTGCGGAATGACGATGAGTTGCGCATGGATGCACCGGCGAGCCGGCGGGCGTCGGTCGAGGAGCGCGAGCGGTTCTTGCGGTGGCAGCGGGACGAGGATCAAGCGGCGCGAGCCAGCTTGTCGAACTGTTCCGCCACTGGCGCGGAAGCTCGCGCGACGCTACGCGGGAGCGCATGAGCCGTTTGAGGATCTGTTCCAAGTAGCGAGCTATGGACTCCTGAAGGCAGTGGATCGCTTCGACCCTGACCGCGGGATCGCGTTCTCGTGGTTCGCGGTGCCGACGATTGTCGGCGAGCTGAAGCGCGACTTCAGTGATCTGGGCTGGTCGGTGCATGTCCCGCGTGGAGCGCAGGAGCTCGCGCTGGAGTGTCCAGAGGGTCCAGGACAAGCTGACAACGAGTGGTGGGCGTTCACCGACTGTGCACGAGCTTGCCCAGTACATGGAACTGAGCATCGAGCAAGTGCTCGAGGGACTCGAGGCTGCGGCAGCTCATCACGCCGCCTCGCTCGAGGTCGCGCGCGATGACGGCGATGGTGAAGCCGGCACGCTGGCTGACACCTTCGGAGTCGAGGATGCCGGTTTTGAGTTCGTCGAGAACAGCACAACCCTCGCCGCCGCAATGCGTCTGCTCTCCGATCGCGAGCGACGCGTCGTGACGCTTCGATTCTTCGAAGATCGCACGCAAAGTGAGATCGCGGCGGTGATCGGGGTCTCACAGATGCAGATCTCGCGCATCTTGCGCCGAGCGATCGCAAAGCTGAGCGACGTAACGCAGTCACAAACCGACGATCAGGTCGACTGACAGCCTGTGTATCGACGGTGCGCGGACGGGAGCTATGCAGCTCCGCCCGCGCACGGGACGCTACGTCAGCTCAGGCGTTGGCGGTATCGCGCTCTGCGCTCCTGAGCACGCCGGCGCGGTTCTGTGGGCGCGGTGGTTACGCAGCGGTGGCTGGGATGCCGACTGTCACCCTCGCCGAGGACCGCTTCGATCTCGGCACCGTGAGCTCGTCATACCCGGGCCACGGTTCCTCGCCCCGCAGCGTGGTTATGCGGCTGAGGACCGTCGTGCGGTTGTGCTGCCTGCGCTCGTAAGAGTGGATCTGGCAAGATCGATCGGCGAGAGTTCGGGCAGCTTGGTGACGATCTCCTCGGCGGTGAGCGAGTGGTAGCGCGGGATCGCAAGATCCTCCTCGGAGGCCACAGCACCCTTGATCTGTCCCTCGACCTGCACGACGCCGGGAACTTGCGCGCCTGCCGTGCGGCGCGCCTCGCACGCGTCTCAGTCGCGCGCGCGGTCCGCTTGACCTCGTGCGCGAGCTCGCGGGCTGCGTCTGCCGCACCCGTTTCCATGATGTCGTAGGAAGGCCCCTTTGATCGGGGCGTTACCTGTCGTGTTGCCGAGCGCGAAGAGATCACGATCCTGCGCGCCTTCCCGCGAATCGAGGAGGCGAGCTGGGCTGTCCGCTGGTCCCCACCTTGGTCGCGAGGCGTTCCAGGGCGGGTAGGTCGCGACCTCGAGCGCCTCCGTCGCGCACGCGCTTGGCGTTCTTGAGCACCTTTTCCTCGCCGCTCGTTCGCGCAGGACGTCAAACGGCGTCTTGCTCAGCGCGAGCGCCTGACCGATCAGCGTCTCGGTAAAGCCAACAAACACCTGCATCGGGTTGCTGCCGAGCGCGAGATCACGCGATGCTGCGCGGGTGTGGCATGCGCGTCTCTACCAGATGCTTCTCCAACCCGTCTCGATAGGAGCCGCGCGGAGTCATCGCGATCTGGGAACGCAGAACGCTCACCAGCTCGATCTCGCTCGCGTGCGCCTCGCCGAGGTACTGCACTACTTCTGGTCAGACCGACTCATCTAACTGGCCTCCATCGTCATTTCGGTGAGAGAATCTCACCCTCGGCAACTACCGGCACCCGCCACAACCCTCATTCAGTCATCTACCCCCGCACGACCGACGTCACACCCGGCCCATTGAATCCGTGAGGAGGCTCGCGGGTAGGTCGGGCGACGCGGTGGGCGCCCGGCCCTCACTGAGCCCGGAACCGGTCGAGTGGTCGACCCTGACGAAGACGAGACGAGGATGGCAGCAGACAGAAAACGAAGGGAACCTCGCTGGTGAAGGGGCCGGTCGGAGTGATCGGGCTGGCTTGCTGTTACGGCTCACGCTTTGATCTTTGGCGGCCACAGTCGCCCACCACGTGTGGAATGGAACTGTCACGGCAGACCTGGTTGGGTCTGGAGGTCAACGGCTGGAGCGGCCTGCTACGTGCCGCGGGATGCTGTGCTGGAGCGCCATTGCACTGGAGTGCCAAGGGCATGTCGGTGATCGTCGGCGTCGCGCTCGCCGCGGAGCCCTGACGCGCTAGTCAATGGGCATGGCGCGCTCGGTATCTTTGCCGCCAACCATCTGACCGAGCTTGTGTGGGGCGCGGCCGCGGCACTGCTACTCGTCCTGTCGTACCTGCCCTGCCGACCGTTCCCAGACGCCAGAGCACGACAGCGGTCACCGCGAGCCTCGCGCCAACGGCGCTCGCGCAGATGCGGCCTGTCCGCTTCAGGCACCACCGAATACGACCGAGCGCAACGATGACGACATGAGGGCAGGAGGGGAAAAGAGAAAAGGAGGGAGGGGCACCGCCGAGGAAAGGACCGTCTGAAGGAAGCGGCGGGCAGCCTAAGGAGAACCCCGCCCCTGCTCGAGCACCAGACCTGTGATCGAGAGCAGAAGGTCCCGGGCGTCGCTGGGTGGGAGCGAGCCGAACGCCTCGTCGGCTTCGTCCCGAGCCGCATAGGCCAGATCGAGGACACACAAGCGAGCATGGTCGATGCTGCCCGCCTGGTGCATCTGAGCGAGCACCCAGTTGACCTGCGCGCGAGTTCGCTTGTCGCGGGGCAGTCCCATGACCTTTATTACCTGCTCGCGGTCCGGGCCGTTCAGGTTTTCCAGGAGGTGAATCAAAAGGATCGTGCGCTTCCCCTCGTCGACATCCGTCTCGCCGGCGGGCGCACTCACGCCGTCGAGGTCGTTGACGATCTGGTACAGCAGGCCGAGCAGCCAGCCGAACCCGAATGTGTCACGCTCGCGCGCCGGCTGGCCGGAACCGACGATTGCACCGATCGCTAGCGGCTGGATGAACGTGTACCACGCGGTTTTCTTGCCGCACACGTCGAGGTAGTCGGCGATCGACATGCCGACGACGTTGTCGCGCTGCCACCCCAGATCGGTCGCCTGCCCCTCGAGCGTCTCGTGGATCATCCGCTCCCATCCCTCGAGGAGCGGTCGGGCCAGCGGCGGCGGGAAGGCTTGCGCGGCTCGGACGAAGGTCGCGTTCGCGATCGCGGCGAGCGCGTCGCCGGCGTTCAGCGCGAGCGGCGTGCCGTGCTCGGCGTGCAGCGCCTTTCCGCCGCGTCGACGTTTCGATCCGTCCTGGATGTCGTCGTGCACGAGGAACGCGTTGTGGAGCAGCTCGAGCGCGGTCGCAAACGGGAGGGCTTCGGCGTAGGAGCCTCCGAAGGCCGCGCACGCGGCTAGGCAGAGTACCGGACGTAGACCCTTCCCGGACCGCTGTGGGTACTGCAGCAGGAGATCGTAGAGATAGTCCCGCGGCTCTTCGGAGGGAAGGCTGAGCATCACGGCGCGGTGAGCGCGCTCGTGCAACCGGCCGAGCAGCTGGCGGCTCTTCGGAGAGACGCGGAGGCGGTGAGCGTCGGCCTGCTCAGATGACATCGAGCGACACCAGCAACTGCACCCCGGTCAGGCCTTTGGCCTCGATCAGCCCCACGTAGTGCCCCAGCTTTGCCGAGGCGGGCACGTGCACCTGGCAGGTGACCTTCACCCTGCTGCGCGGGGGGACGTCAAGGGTGGCGGGTGTGAACGTGATGTCGCGGGAGGCGATGCGCACGTCATCGGCGCGGAACAGACCGCCGCAGCGCAGCCGCATGGCGTCGATCATGTCGCGGCTGTCGTTGCGGACCTCGAAGGGCGCCGACGTCTTGCGGCCGGCAGTGACCCCCGGCAGCGCGAGCGCGGCCGGTGCGACAGCCACCGTCGGCTCGCCGTTCGGCTTGGCCTCCCTGCCGGACCGGCCGCCGAGCGGATGTCCGGTCAGGATCGACTCCAGCTCTTCGGCCGCGTCGACGCACCCCTCGGCGATCGTCGACGCGGTGCGCAGCATCACCACCGCGATGTCCCTGGCCCGGCCGGCCGCGCCGGGACCGCCCTCGCCGACCAGATCGAAGAAGCTCGGTCCCCGTACGCCCGGCTCGGCGCCCAGTTGATGGCTGACGCTCCCGTAGGCCCGACGGAACGCCCGCTCGCCCCGGTGCCGGGCGTCGTCGACGATCCGCTTACCGCGTGGTTGCTCAGAAGACATGGCGCGCCCCCTCTCGATCGAATCCGATGATTGGTCGCCGCGGCGGTTCACCACTCACCGCCGCGGCCGCCAGCAGGCCAGAGATCACTGCCGACTCGACACAGCCGCTGTTGAGGCCGCAGCGCGTCCAGTCGCCCGCGAAGACGAGATTGTCAAAGCCGGTGTCGTCCGGCGCGAGGCGGTAGCGCGAGGTCCCGGGCAACGACTGCACATACCGCTCGGACGGGTCGACGTTGGCGCGCCAGAACTGGCTCTTGAACCGGTCGGGGCCCTCGCGATGCTCAACGTCGTCGACCAGCAGATCCCAGCGGAACTCGGTCGGATATCGATACACGCCGCCGGGCCACAGCGGAGCCATGGCATGACGCAGGAAGGTCACGGCGTTGGCTTTCACCTGGTCGGCGGCGTCCTTGGGTATCGCTCGATCCGTGGGTGAAGGGAATCCTCGGGGCGTTGGCATGACGTTGCAGAAGTAGGCGATCGCGCCCACTTGATCCCCGATCCACAGCTCGCGCTCGATCAGCTGGCGCATGTCGGCGTAGGTGTCAAACGGCTCCAGGTATCCGCCGGTGGTGCCGGGGGGCCAGTCACAGCCGAGCTCGTGCATATCGGCCTTGAGCCACAACTGAAAGGCCTGGGTGTAGATCGTCCCGAGTTTGTCGACCATCGCCTGCCAGCGCGGGTTCTTGTTCATGAGCTCCTGACAGTGGGCTGGGTGCGCGCCGACCGGTATGGCCAGGATCACCTTGTTGAAGTCGACCCCGTCACGTAGGACGATGTTCTTCACCGGCTCGGCGGTCGACCAGAACGATTCCATGTCCTCCGCTTCCACTGGCTTGGCCAGTTGGTCGTTCAGCGGTGCGTTGGGCCAGCACGGCAGTCGGTTCACCGGGATCAGCGGCTGGTAGGCGGCCTCGGGGTCTTTCAGGTCCGCCTGCAGGGAGATCTCGATCGAGGTCACATGCTTGCCGTCGTCGCTGGGGTGGAGCTTGGCGACGCGGTGGAAGAACTTGAAGTCGACCTCGCGATCCTTGAGCACCTGGTACATCGGCGCGAAGACGATGTCCCCCATCCCGGCCCGCATCTTCCAGGCAATCGCCCCGGTGTAGGTGAACAGGGTCCGGATTACACCGCGCAAGGCGGTGCCAGCGCCGATCGCAGGCTGGGTCGGTTCACCGTCCTCGTAGGCGAAGGGGAGGTCGTACATCAGCGTGGTCACCAGCCCGCAATACGCCGACTCCTCGCTGGCGCCGTGGCGGATCAACCACTTAGAGAAGTCGTAGTGGTCGATTGAGTCGAGCCCGTCCGGTTGCCACAGCACTCCGTCCGCCAGCAGCCCGCGAATGACTGACAGCAGGATCTCGGTCAGGTACCACTCCCGGCGCGCCTGGTCAGACTCGTCCTCTCGAGCGCTACGAATGTCGCGCAGTCGATCGAGCGCCCGGTCCACGCGCCGGCGAAGGACCTCATGGTCGGCGGGACTGTGGTCGGCTGGATCCAGCGGCAGCCTTTCGGCCATGGCCACCGCGCGCTCGAGCTGGACGACGTCCCAGAGCAACAACCGTAGCTTGGAGAAGAACGCTCGGCCCTCTTCGGCCAGAGCGGGCAGCTCCGCTTCAGGCGCCGGCGAGAGCGTCACTCCTGAGCGCGACGCCCCCTGAGCCAACGGGTGCAGCGAGACACCGGGAGCCGGCTCCAGGTCCGACGCGGTCGCCCTGGCAGCGCGGTTGTAATCGAGCGCCAGCCTCAGCCCCCGAATCATCAGCTGCCACAGCGACGGGGGCTCGGCGGCGTCCGCGCCACCAGGCATCTCACCGGTCTCGGAGAACTCCGAAATCCACGGCAGCCATGCGTCGCCGCGGGGCTCCTGCACGATGAACAGGCTGGCTCGCTCGAACGCCTGCTCGACCGAGGCGATCGGTGACGACGGGTCGCGTCCCAACTCGGCGTAGCATTCGCGCATCAGCCGGAAGGCATTCTCGTAGAACCCGAGCCAGATGTGCAGGCCGTGTTCCTCGATCCGACCGTGCTCGCCCCGACCGCTCGCTCCCTTACCTCCGAGCCGCCAGCCGTATTGGTAGACGGTGATGCTCTCGTACTTCCTCTTCCATCCTGGCTGGCTGAGCTCCATGGCCGCGGTCATGCCGGCCACGCCGCCGCCTAGGATGACGACGCGCGGAAGGCGGTCACCGGCCTCAGCGGCGGTCAACCCGCGCCTCCCACAGGATTTCGCCGAGCCGAACCACGAAGTCGAAGCTCAGCCAGAACGCCAATAGCGGGCCGCACGCGGCTTCGATCCCGAGCTCCCGCATGATCGGCTCCCCCGCGAGATCGTTAACTTGAACGAGATAATCGCCGGGCAGTAAGCCTCCGCCGCGGAACTCGCTCACCACCATGTTGGCCAGGACGACCGCCTGGTAACACGCGGCCCCCTGCACCTCGGCATCACGGAACTGCTTGAGCAGGAGCATCGGCACGTTCTCCTCCACGAGGTGCTCGAAGAAAAGCACGTCTGCCAACGTATCGGCACGCCGGCGCGCGCCTCTTGTCGCGCGGCCAAAGGCGCCACTATCACCGACGCCGTCTCTCGGTTGCGAGCGAGCGCCCTGCTTGACCTTGCTCAGTAACGGCCGCGGACGCTTCGACCCAGCGCCGATCGGCGCGGACCGCCCGGACCGCTTCACGCTGACCACCCAGTGCTCCTTCGCCTCGCAGTCTGGTTCGTGAACCTTCAGAGTGACTGTCTTAACCGTCAACTCCGCCGGCTCATGGGCCCTGTCCTCGGGAATCTGCAGCTTCCCCAGCTGCTTGGGGAAACCGTACACCTCTCGACCCCCCGCGAGCGCCAGCGCGGAGTCGACGAACATGTATGGGATAGCCCAGCCGAACCTCTTACGTTCCTTGTCGACAACGGGAAACCAAATGGCGGCTTCCTGCTCCTTGGTGAACCCGAGGCGCCCGTCGAGCACGTCCGTAGACGCCATGACCGGGATGTCAACGAAGTTCAACAGCACCTCGCCGGCGGCCGACTGCCAGTGCTGCTCGCCCCCGCTCGGATCGTTGAACAGCCGGTCACAGTACGCGTCGAGCAGATCCCGGTCGGCCCGGATCACGAAGCCGTACATCCGAGAATCGAGCGCGTCGGCGGGGTGACGGTTGGCGATCTCACCGCCGTGCTCGACAAACTCCGGCAGGCCGGACTTCGAAGCCCATCCCGAAGGCGGGATCACCAGTTCGGGCACGGGTGGCTTGATCATGGTCAGATCTCCCGGTAAAGGACGGCGCGGGCCTGTGCGAGTACGCGCTCGGGGTCTTCAGAGGTCGGATCCAGGCGGGTGAGGAGACGCTCGATCGCTTCGGTCGTGCTCGCCACATTACCGTGGCGTCGGTGACGACGCTCGAGTGAAACGAGCGCTCGGAGCTCCAGAGCTCGAGCGCCGGCCGCCGCGGCGACGGCGAGGGCCCGTTCGAGCGCCGCCGCGCCGGCGTCGTCGTCTGGCCGCAAGTCGGTGAGCAGCTCCCCTCTCACCCGGTGCAGCTCGGGCTCGAGGTAGAGCTCCTGGCTGTCGCAGGCGTCTCCCAACGCCCGCTCGATCGCCGTCAACGCGTCGGCCGTCCGTCCCGAGGCCCGGTAGGCCAGCGCCAGGCCGAGGCCGAACTGCGTGAGGTTCGATGTCGCACCGGCCCCGCGCCAAGCGTCCAGGCAGTACTCGATCGTGGAGATGGCGTCGAGATCTCCGGTCAGCGCCTCGGCGATCTTGAGATTTGTCATGCCCGCCGCGAGCCAACTCGTGAACCCGAACTCGCTGGACACCTGAACGACGCGGCCGGCATGTCCGAGGGCAACCTCCGGTTGCCCGGCCACCTGGAACAGCTCGGCGGCGAACGCGTGAGCGTAGGCGCGCGTGAAGTGCGCGGTCGGTCCATCGAGCGCCTCGGCTGCATTCACCGCCCGTTCGATCGACTCCCGGGCCGCGGCAAACTCGCCGATCAGCCATTGGGTCATGGCGAGATTGGCGCCCGCCCCGATGCCGGGGTGGTGCGGGAACAACGGCTCGGGCGAATCCCAGCGAGAGCCCTGGTCCAGCAGCGGCCTCGCCTCGGTCGGCCGGCCCAGGCGCTGCAGCTGGTAGCCGAGCACCGCGCGGGCGGCGAGCGCGGCCTGATCATCGTGCGATCGCAAAGCGCTCTCCAGCACCGTTTCGGCGGTCTCCAGCGACGCCCGCGCCTCGCCGGTCACGTGGTAGTAGGCCCACAAGCCGTACAAGCCCGACACCTCCAGGTGAGCATCGCCCGCCGCCGAGAGCTCGCGCACCTTGGAGTAAGCGGCGGCGACCTCAGGCGCGGTGTAGCCTCGTGACGCGAGCAGGCTGGCGGCGAGGCCGCTGTGGGCTCGGAGCTCGAGCTCGCGCTGATCGCCCTCGAGCTGGCCAACGTCGCTCAGGACCAGCTCGAAGGACTGGATCGCCTCCACGTGCGCGGCAAAGCCCGCGTGTCGCACGGCCGCACGCATCAACAGGCTGACCGCCGCCTCGAGCCCTCCGGCCAGCCGGTAGTGGTGGGCAAGTTCCTCCGCATGGTCGTCGAGCGTGGCGGAGTAGGCGGCTCCTAGTGTCTCGGCGGCTCGGCGGTGAAGCGAGCGGCGGTGAGCTCGAAGCTGGACTTCATAGGCTGTATCGCGCAGAAGCGTGTGATGGAAGTCGTACTGGGGCGGCGTCGCAAAGAAGCGCAGGATGCCGGCTCGCTGGAGCAGGTCCAGCTGCTGGTGCACCTCGCCGGTGGTCCGGCCGGCCACTTCAGAGACCAGCTCGGGTGCGGCCGGGCGCCCGATCACAGCGAGCGCTTCGACCACATCGCGCCCGCGCGGGAACGAGTCCAGGCGAGCCACCAACAAGTCGGTGAGCGTGGGCGGAACCGGCGGCGCGGACTGCTCTGGCCCGGGGTCGCCGGTGGCTTCGAGCATGGCGAGCTCGCGTATATACAACGGCACGCCGTCCCCCCGCTGGCTGACCAGGGCGCGCATCCCCGGGTCCAACCGTCCGCCGGTGAGCTTATCGATCAGCTCGTCACATTCGGCGGGCTCAAGCGCCCGCAGCGAGAGCGCCGCCGTCGGCTCGCCGGGGACCGTGTCGGATGAAAGCCGGGTGGTCACCAGTACGAGAATCGGGTGGGGGCGAGGTTCCGTGACGCAGCGTCGCAGCAGGTCAACCGTGCTTGGATCGGCCCAGTGCAGGTCCTCGAACACCAGCAGAAGCGGTCCCTCACCGGCTAGCGCGTCGATCCAGGCGCACAGCAGCGTGAGCGTGCGTTCACGAACCTGTTCGGGCAGCAGGTCGGGCACGGCGCGATCGTCCGGCCACGCGGTCGAGGCCATCATCGCCAGCAGGTAGAGGCTCTCCTCGCTCGCCAGGCCGGCGGTCTCGGCAACGCGGGCCAACCGGTCGAGGTCGTCGCCCGCGCCGGCCGCGGCTGAGCTCTCCGCAAACGCAAGTACCAGCTGCGCGACGGGACGCAGTGGAGTGTTCGAATGCAGCGCCGAGCACCGAAGCACGAGCGAGCGTTGCCCTTCCCGTACGAGACTCCGCGCGTGACGAACGAGGTGGGACTTGCCGATGCCCGGCTCGCCGGTGATCACCACATAAGCGCCGCGCTCGGACACGCCAGCCCAGGCCCGCTCGAGCATGGCGCGCTCAGTCTCTCGACCGACCGCGACCGTCTCTGGGGCGACCTCGTCGTCTGAACGCACTGACACGACGCGGAAGAGATCGATCGCTCGCTCGATGCCTCTGAGCGTGTGAGGTCCCAGCGGCTCGACGTCGATTCGGTCGCGCACCAGGTCGAGGGTGTCGGCACTGATCAAGACCGTGCCGGTCGGGGCGGCGGCCTGGATGCGCGCCGCGACGTTCGGTGTCTCGCCGACGATGTCGCCGGGGCGAGCCCAGGAGCCGCTCCCGAGGTCAGAAACGACAGCCAATCCAGTGTGGATGCCGGTCCTGACCCTGAGGTTCCAGATGGTCCCGGTGCTCGGGGAGCGCAGCCGCCCCACCGCGTCCGATATGGCCAGCCCGGTCAGCACAGCGCGCAGCGCGTCGTCCTCGTGAGCATGCGGATACCCGAAGTAGATCAGCACCCCGTCGCCCATCTGGTGGGCGATGTGGCCGTCGTGCTCCCGCACGATCGCGGCGCAGGCCTCGTGGTAGGAGTGCAGCAGCTCGCGGGTGTCCTCGGGGTCAAGGACGCTCGAGAGCTCAGTTGAGCCGGCAAGATCGCAGAACATAACGGTGAACCGGCGACGAGCGCCGGACGTGGCCCTGCCCCCGGCGCTGGCACGAGCCACCGCGGCAATGACCCCGGGGTCGTCCGGATCAAGCGCAGCCGCGGCTTGGGCGATCGCTTGCGCCGAAGACCAATCGCCTCGGTCGCAGGCGGCGGCAACGGCAGCGAGCAGCGGACCGAGCGCCGTTCGAGGATCTTCTGGGTCCGCCACGTTGGTCTTCCGATAGGAGTCGCGCCAGCTCGAACCGGGTGTCGCCTCGTAGCGACATCAATATCCCCAGCTTCCCCAACTCTACCCACGGTGGCATCCCAGCACAAGCTTGGCGGAGCGCGAGCGATTCCACCACCAGCCGCGTCGACGTCAAGGTATCTCTCGTCCCAGCCACTCCCGGTAGAAGGTCTCGACGTCCGGCTGGAAGGTGTGGACGATCGGATAACCGGGCGGGACGGCCTCGACCTCTAGGAGCGTCAGCGAGGCGGGACAGTAGTACTCGCGCAACGTCATCCAGCGCGGGTCGGAGCCCATCAGGCGGGGGTACAGCTCGTCCATCAGCTCGTCGGAGTCGCGCTCGAAGATCAGCGCCTCGAGCTTCCAGTTGCGGCGGTAGTCACCGAACTCGTAGCCGCCACGCGACTTGGTCACGAGTCGCCCATCGGGGGTACGGACGATGAACAGGTTGTCCGACAGCGGCAGCACGATCCGGTCATCCCACGGGACTCGTTCCTGCAACACGGACACGTAGGTGTCGAACCGCCCCGGATCCTTGAAGGCCGACATCATGTCCTTGAGCTCCTGCCACGGCAGTGTGCCGTCGACGAGGTCCTCGATCACCTGGCGGGGATAGTCCATGGTCGTCTCCTAGAAGGTGAAGTCGTCGGGAAGGTCCCAGAAGGCGCGGAACTCGTCGGCCCAGCGCTGCGAGAGCGTCATCGATTCCCTGTACATGTCCTTGACCGGGTAGATGAAGTCCTTCGCCAACACGCGCTCGCGTGTCTGCGCACGCCACTGCGACACCGGAACCGCTCGTTCGGCGCGCCGGTGCCGGATCTCCGCGCGCTGCTGCTCAGTGCCGGCCGGGTCACCGGGCACGACGCCGTAGATGCGCTCGGCATAGCGGGGAAGTAGATGACCTTCCTCCACGTCGGTCTCGACGGCCGCCGGGTCACGCTCGAGGACGTCTCCGAGACCATGCCCGCCGCGCAGCAGCGACACGTACACGTCGTACTCGCCGGCGGGCGTCGGGAGATGCACGCAGCGGTTGTCCTTGACCACACGTCCTGACAGTAAACGCAGCAACTCGGAGTCTTCCGGGTCCGAGTCCGAGTGCGGGATCGGAGCGCCGCGTTCGATCAGCTGCTTGAGGTCGTTGTCCTCGACGTTGAGGCGGTACCCGGTGCAGCTCGGATAGCCGCCGAACAGGCCCGCGCCGTGGAACACGTGTCCCTCGCCGAGGTTGTAGAGGACCTGGTCGTTCGTCTTCCAGACGAAGCGGATCGTTTCCCACCCCGCGCCGCCGCGCTGGCGTCCGGGCCCGGCGGTGTTGGGACGGATGCGGCGCGTGAGGTAGACCAGCGGTTCGAGGATCTCCCATGCCTCGACGTCGCCCATGTCCCCCTCGGGGTTCCACATCGCCGCGCAGGCCGCCTCGCCGTCCTTGACCATCCCGGCGCTGGTGCCAACGCACGAGTGCTCGAAGTTCGTCCATGCGCCGGCGCGACCGTAGTGGTCGGTGCCGCCACCCTGGGTCATGTTCCAGGTTCCCGGATAGCCCGCGATCACCTCCTCGAGGTAACCGCGAGCCGCGTATCCCTGCGACAGCGAACGGAACAGCCCCGTGAACGACGGGATCAGGAACACCCACGAGATCGTGGTTGAGACGAATGGGTTGTCGGGGTTGGTCCAGGATCCGTACGGGAGGTCGAGCTTGGTGGCGAAGTAGGCGCCGTCGTTGACTTTGTCGTTGGGCACAAGCGTCTGGGTCAAGAGCACCCACAGCGCTCCCTGCATTGCGCTCGGGGGCGCGTTGAAGGAGTGCATGCCCCATTTGGAGGCGCCGTCGAAGGAGACCGCGAACTCGCCGGCGGCGCCGACGGTGATCTGCATCGGTGCGTGCATGAGAATGTCCTTGGCGGCCTCGGGCGGAAGCTCGCGCTCGCCCTCGAACGGGACGTCCATGAACGAGGGCGCGCGGTAGACGCCGGGCACGAGCAGCTGCTTGACGCGCGTCTCGAACGAGCGCCGCCCTTCCTCGATCACCTCGCGCACGAAGCGCTTGTAGGTGTCGAGGCCCACCTCCTCGATCACGCGGTGGACTGAGTCACGGATCATCTGACAGCCGGCGATCCGAGTCTTCTCGTCCAGCCGCCAGTACCACGGCATCCGCACCGCCGTCTCCGAGCGAAGCTCGTAGTCGCGGAACACTTCGTCCCGGGAACCGATCTTCTGACAGGAGAGGATCCATCCGTCTTCGAAGCGGTTGACCGGGCCGATCGGCATCCCGGACGGCTTGCCGGCACCGACGTCGAGCACGTGCGTGACACCGGCAGCCCAGCCGATCAGCACGTCCTTCCAGAACAGTGGCAGGATCGTCTGGACGTCGGCGTTGTGGACGTCGCCGATCATCGCGTCGTTGTTGCAGAAGATGTCGCCGGATGCGAGGCCCGGATTGACCTCGTAGTCGTGCCGGATCATCCATTTGATCGCGTCCGACATCGTGTGAACGTGGACCATGATCCCCGTGGAGAGCGTGATCGAGTCGCCCTCGGGCGTGTAGAGCGCGAAGCACAGCTCGCCGATCTCCTTGACAATCGGCGAGGCGGAGATGTTGAGCGCGGTCTCGCGCGCGTTGACCATTCCACCTCGCAGGCGCGAGAAGATCTTCTCGTAGCGGATCGGATCTTCGGCGAGCATCGAGAGTCGTTCGATCCCGTGATAGCGGCCGGTCTCCGCAAACAGCCGCTCGGACTCCTCGAGCATCTGCCGGACGGTGCGGCGGTCCCACCCGATCGGGGCGCCCGGTTCCGCTAGTTGCTTGCTCACAGTCGTGGCCATGTCGTTCTCTCCTCTCAGCTCGCGGCAGCCGTCTCTGCCAGCGCCTCATCGGAAACGGGGGGCGCCTCCTGGCGCAGATGGAAAATGCGGTGGCGGTCGAGCGCGGCGGACGTGCCCGGCGGGAGCACGAAGGTCGTGGCGGGATCCTCGATCACTGCCGGACCCTCGATCACGTTGCCGGCGCGCAGGCGCTCCATCTCGAAGATCCGGGCGCTGACCCAGCCACCGTGGTGCCAGATCTCGCGAGTGGCCTTCTGGGCGCCGGCGGGGATCTCCGCCTCGGGCTGCTCGTCCGGAAGTTGCGGCTTCTCGACCTGGACGCTGCCGCGCGAGATCGCGCTCGTGAACATGTGTCCGAATTCGGGCGTGCGCGCAGAGCGGCGATAGATCTTCGCGTATAGCTCCTCGAACACCTCCAGCACCGCGTCGACGTCTGCGCGCGACCGCAGCCGCGAGACGGGCGACGCGAGCTCGAGGTCGTTGAGCTGGCCGAAGTACTGCGCACGCAGCAGCGGCGTGAACGCGATCGCATCGCGCGCCACGCCGGACCGCGCGAATTCGCCGGCGACCCTGTCCTCGAGCGAGTCCCAGGCGGCGTTCAAGGCATCCGCCACCACCCGCCACGCCTCGTCGCCGGAGCCTGGCAGCAGCGGGACGTCGACCGTGCGGTCGTGGCGGTACTCGAAGTCGCCGCACGCGCAGCCGAAGGCCGAGAACCCAGCCGCCCACGCCGGCACCAGCACATCGTCGAAATTCAAGCCCCGCGTGTAGCCCGCCGCGTGCAGCGGACCGCCGCCGCCGTACGACAGCATCGTGTAGTTGACGGGCGCGTAACCCTTGCCCAGCACCTGGCCGAGCACCGTGTTCTTGAGATGGTCCTCGAACAGCTCGACCACGCCGGCGGCGGCCTGTTCGACCGACAGCGCCAGCGGCTCGGCGATCTGCGTCCGGATCGCCTCGCGCGCCCGCTCGACGTCGAGCGTCACCTCGCCGCCGAGGAAGTAATCGGGGTTTAGATAGCCGAGAACCAGGTCGCAATCGGTGATCGAGACGATCGCGACGCCGCCCTCCGGATAGCAGGTCCCAATCCGCGAGCCGGCCGAATCGGGTCCGATCTCGATCCGTCCGCTGGTGGGGTTGACGCGGACCAGCGAGCCGGTGCCGGCCCCGACCGAGTCGATCTGCACGAGCGGGATGTTGAGCAGGAACCGCCCGATGTCGGGGATGTTCTTGATGTGGTAGTTGCCATCGGTGATCAGCGCGAGGTCGAAGCTGGTGCCGCCGATGTCGGTGCAGACGACATTTCCGGTGCCGAGCTGCTCGGCCAGGTAGCGCCCGCCGATCACGCCGCCGATCGGGCCCGAGATCAAAGTCTTGGCCAGCTCGCGTGCGTCAATCGAGATCGTGCCCCCGTGCGACGCCATGATCCGCAGATCGAAGTGCGCGCCGTGCTCGCCCGCCGCGCCCCGCACCCTCTGGAGGTGCGCACGGCTCGGCTCGGCGGCGTACGCCTCGATCAGCAACGTGTTCAGGCGTGGGAAGTCTGGTCGCAGCGGATAGCGATCCGACGCGCGGTAGACGTCGACCTGGCGGCCGGTCTCGGCGACCACCTCGCGCACGATCGCCTCCGCCCGCTCCTCGTGAGCGGGGTTGCGGTAGGAGAAGATGAACGAGATGCAGATCGCTTCGACGTCCGCCCTGAGCAGCTCGTGCGCGGCCGCGCGGACCTCGTCCTCGTAGAGCGGGATCACGACGTCGCCGAACACGTCGATCCGCTCCGTCGCGCCCAGCATCCGCGAGCGCGGCACCAAGGGTTCGTTGTGGCGATGGGTGACGACATGCACCCGGTCCGAGTACGAGTATCCGAGATACGTCTGGATGCCGCGCTCGAGACGCAGGTAGTCCTCCATGCCTTTGGTCACGATGCACCCAACCCGCCGTCCCTTGCGCTCGAGCAGGCGGTTGATCATCGCGGTCCCGGAGTAGATCCCCGAGACAACCGATGGCAGCGTGTCGTCGAGCGTCGCGCTCCAGTAGCGGGCCGCATCTTTTGCCGAGTTCACGAAACCCACGGATTCGTCTTGCGGGGTCGTTTGCGCCTTGCCCACGACGAACTCACCGGCCTCGTCGATGATGATTGTGTCGGTCATCGTTCCGCCGGCGTCGATCGCCAGGATGCGCGGGTTGCGGGTGCCGTTGTGCTGCATTGAGCCGCTGCTCCTTTCCTCGCTGGCGATGCTAGGCGAGCTCTTGAGAGAGCGCTGTATCAAGTTGAGACAACTCGTCGATATCTGCGACGGGCCGTGTCAGAATCGCGCTCGTGGTCAGCTTCGCGCGCCCAGACGTGCGTGCCGGACGAGTCGAGCCTGGCGTGCTTGCGGATCTGGACGCCGCGGCCCGGCGGCTGCGCACGGCGTGGGAGCACGCCCTTCGGGACATTCAGATCAGCGTTGTGGATGCGGACGGCGAGCCGGTCGGCGCGATGGTCGTGCTCGAGCCGTCTCGTCCCCATCCCCGCTCACACTCGCCCACGGAGGCGATCGCGCAGGCGCTCGGGATGGCCGGGGCGTCGCCCGCGTTCCTCGAGGCCGTCCGCCGCGCACGTCAGATCGCCGATGCAGGGACCCACGTGGTCGTCTCAGGCGAGTCGGGCACGGGCAAGACGCATCTCGCTCGAGCGATGGCTGGTCCGGCGGCGTCCACGGCCGACGTGCTCACCGACGATTGGCGGACAGCACTCGATGCCCCAGGCACAGTCGTGATCGAGCACGTCGATGCGCTGTCGAGCGCGGATCAGCTGCTGCTGGCGGCGAAGCTCGACCGGCCGCGAGCGGCTCGCGTGATCGGCGTGGCTGCCGGGGGCGTGTCGGCGCTGCGTCCAGAGCTCGCCAGCCGGCTGCACGCCGGGGCGATCAACCTGCCGCCTCTGCGCGACCGCCCTGGTGATCTGGAATTACTCGTCGCGGCGTGGGCGCGGGCACGCGCCCACGAACGGGCGTCCGCGGTGCGCGTGCTTCCGGAGACCATCGCTGAGCTCGCTGGTCGCGATTTGCCGGGAAACGTCGCCGAGCTGTACAGCCTGCTCGACGCGGCCAACCTAGCCCGACGCGGGCCCGTGATCCATCCCGCCGACCTGCCGGCAGCGCCGCCTTCGTCGTCCCTACCCGGCATACGGCTCGAGGAAATCGAGCGCGACGCGATCCGCCGCGCGCTCGCACAGGTCGGGGGCAGCGTCACCCGCGCCGCCGACCTCCTCGGGGTTTCCCGAGCCACCCTGTATCGCCGCCTGCGGGCAGACCGACTGCTCGGCAAAGCCCGATCGCGTTGAGTCGATTCGGGCGCTGGGCGTCCGTGCGGCGACTACGCCCTGGTTCTGAGCGGGCCGGGACGACCTGGCTGGCGACGATCAACGATGCGATCATCGCAGCGAACGTGTCTGAGGCGGACCCGAGGTTATGAGCACGGTCACCCGCAGAGCGCTTGCGGCCTGGCTGACCGATCACGGCTTTGCCGAACTGGGCGGCAAGGCTACGAGCCATCGGCGCTTTCGCCATGAATCCGGCGTCGTCATCACGGTTCCTGGTCACGGCAAACAGAACCTCAGTCAGAAGCATGTCGGCATGATCGTGCGCCAGCTCGAGGCGGCAGGGTTCGACCGCGACACCGTGCGCCGCGATCTCAACGCTCGATAGCGAGTGCGCACGCGCCCACGGATCGCCGTGGACGCCTCCGTCCGATCGGCTCAGCCCGGCAGATCTTCGGGCCGCTTCTTGGCCAGTCTGCCTTTGAGCAGGCCGGTGGACTGGCCGACTTCGATCATGTAGCCGTCGGGGTCCCGCATGTAGCAGCGAATCTCAGCATCGCGATCGATTGGCGGCGTCACGAACTCGGCCCCCTTCGAGCTCCACTGCTCATAGCACGCCTGAATGTCGGCGACGCGGAGGTTCATGAAGCTAGAGACCGTGTTCCCGGGCTCGTAGTTGACGACCGAGATGTCGGGCTTGTCGGGGGTGGGGCCGCCGCCTGGGTTCATGATCAGCCACGAGTTGGCGAGCTTGATCATGCACGGGTTCTCCTCCAGCACCACCTGGCCGCCGAGGACCTCGGAGTAGAACGCGCGAGAGCGAGCAACGCTTCGTACGGTGATGAACTGGGTGACGAGGAAGCCCTCGCTGGGGGCCGGCAGGTTCTCGAAGTCGATATATGGGGTGTGCTCGGTAACGGTTCTGCGCTCCTTTAGGCGTTGTAGGCAGGTCGTTCGCGATGCCTCAGCTCACGTCGGCACGAGCTCGGAGTCGGAACTTGTGATCGCACTCGTCAGCTCCCGCCGCGACCGGATTCCGAGCTTGGTGAAGACCTTGCGCAGGTGCCACTCGACCGTGCGTGGGCTGACGAACAGCCGCGCCGCGATCTCCGCGTTCGACAGGCCCTCGCCGGCCAGCCGCGCGATCTGCCGCTCCTGCGCGGTCAAATCATCGCGCGTCTCGACCGTCCGCTTGCGCACCGTCTCGCCCGTCGCCAACAGCTCCTTACGCGCGCGCTCGGCGAACGCCTCCATCCCAATCGACCTGAACCGCATGTGCGCGGCGCGCAGCTGCTCGCGGGCGTCGACTCGGCGCTGCTCGCGGCGCAACCACTCCCCGTAGAGCAGCTGAGCGCGGGCGAGCTCGGGCCGTAGCCGGGTGCGGCTCAACCGATCGCTGGCTTCGCGGTAGAGATCTTCGGCGGCAGCGCCGTCGCTCACCAGCGCCCGGCACCGCGCCTCGATCCCAACCGCGAAGTCGGTGCCGCTGGGCTGGGTCGTCTGCTCCAGCCGCTCGAGCGCATGGCGCGCAAGCTCTGGGTCGCCTGCGTGCGCGGTGGCCTCCACGAGCTCCGGCAGCGCCCACATCGAGACCCATGGCTCGAACGCGTTCGAGGTGGCTTGCCGGGCCGCGGACGCGGCCTCCTCGTAGCGGCCGAGACCGTTGTAGAGAACGGCCGCGGACCAGTGCGCCCAGGCCGCGGCCAGACCCTGCTCTCCGGCCGCGGCTCGGTCGATCGCGATCGCTATCGGAGTGGAGGCGTCGGCTTCGCTGCCTTGCAGGGCGCGGAGCCTCAGCAAGGTGTACGGGGCGATCGGGCTCCCCGTCGCCGCCGCCACGCTTTCGCTCTCCGCGATCAGCGAAGCTGCGCCCGCGAAGTCACCAGTCGACACCTTCGCCAGCCCCGACGCGGCGAGGTGGATCGGCAGCTCCGCAAGCGCGCCGGCGTCACGGACGATCTGGACGTGTCTCTCGGCGATCGCGCGTGTGCTCTCGTCATCCCACACGGCATCGCTCGCTCCCGTGGCCACCCATCCCCACCTAAGGACGTCCGCCACAGGGATGCTGGTGAGCGCCTTGACTGCTTGCTGCAGGGCCACCGTGGCGTCGGCGCGTCCGTCGGTGGTCAGCAGCGCAAGGCCATCCAGCAGGACGTCGAGCGGACGCAGAGTTGCCGCCGGCGGAGGGAGTCCCTGGACGGCGCGGCAGATCTCCTCCAGGGCGCCGCCGCCCGTGGGACCGGCGAAGATCGCCGCCCCCCAGGCGGTCAGGTACGTCTCGCGGGCGAGCTCCATGTCGAACGGCTCGAGCCTCCTGGCGGCCCTCAGCAGGAGCGATGGAGCATCGCTTCCGAGACCCGACGCGAACGCGACGTGGCCGCGCACCAAGTCAACGCGGGCGCGCTGGAAGTCGTCGAGCGGCCCAGCCTGCGCGGTGGCCAAGAGCCCGAGAGCCGCGTCAAAGGCTCCGGCCTGGAGGTTCGCCTCGGCGGCCGCGAGGGCTCTATCAGCCCGTCGTGCCGGGTCGCGCGTCAGCGCGACGGCGCGCTCCAGGAAGGCCGCGGTGGCGGCGAGGCCGCCACGCGCCTGCGCGCGGCCGGCCGAGCGCTCGAGCTCCAAGGCGACCTGCTCGTCGGGTCCCGCCGCAGCGGCGGCCAGGTGCCACGCCCGGCGGTCCGGGTCGCCCACGGGATCGGTTGCCTCCGCCAACGCAAGATGGGCCGCCCGACGTTCCTGGGTGGCGGCTGTCCGATACACAGCGGAGCGAACCAGAGGGTGGCGAAAGGTCACTCGTGCTTCGAGCGACAGCAGGCCTTCTGTCTCGGGATACACGACTGAGACCGTGATCCCGAGTCGCTCCGCGGCGCCGAGCAACAGCAGCGGATCGCCGAGCGGCTCCGCCGCCGCGAGCAGCAGTAGGCGCCGCGCATCTTCCGACAGCGACTCCACGCGCGCAGCGAAGCTGTCCTCGACCCGTCCCGCCGACACCGTGTGCGCTCCGAGCAACCCGAAGCCACCCGCCAGCTGCGTCGCCGTCAGCCCCCGCGGCAGCTCGAGCAACGCCAGCGGGTTTCCATGAGTCTCGACGATGATCTGCTCGCGTATTTGCGAGTCCAGCTTGAGCCTGACCGCCGAGCTCAGAAGGCCACGGGCGTCTCCGTTGCGCAACCCCCGCACTTCCAGCTCGGGAAGGTGACGAAGCTCCTCGCCCGGCTCGCGCGCGGCGAACACGACTCCCACCCGCTCCGCCAGCAGGCGGCGGGCGACGAAGGCGAGCGTCAGCGCGGACGCCTGATCGAGCCACTGCGCGTCGTCGATGACACACAGCACCGGGCGCTCCTCGGCTGCCTCGGATAACAGACTCAGCAGGCCCAGCCCCACCAGCAACCGGTCAGGCGGCGCCCCTTCGCTCAGGCCGAACACGACTCGGAGCGCTGCGCGCTGCGGCGCCGGCAGCCTGTCCAGGTGGCTGAGGAGTGGCGCGCAGACCTGGTGCAGGCTGGCGTATCCGAGTTCCATCTCGGACTCCACGCCAACCGCCCGGATGACAGTCAGATCGGATGCCGACTCGACGAGATGCTCCAGCAGCGCCGTCTTGCCGATCCCGGCCTCGCCGCGAAGCACCAGCGGTCGACTCTCGCCGCCCCGGAGCGCCGAGACCAAGTCGTCCAGCAGCGCACATTCGCCGGCTCGCCCGAGCAGGGCCGCTTGCCGCCCCGGTGCGGGAGATCGAGCCTGCATGAGCAGCCGCCCATATTAAAGCCTCCGGGGCTCGGATTGTGGATCTCGAACGTTGCCGAGCCGGCGCCTGAGTCCAGGCGCCAGAACGCGAGCGGTCAGCCGGTAGCTGACATAGCACGCGGCCGCGAGCGCGACGCTATGGACCGCGCGAGCGCGCTAGGTCCGTGTGCTGCGCTTCGCGCGGCGCGGCCGGTGCTGACGGCGTCGTCACCGCTGACCATTGCCCCCGTCGTCGAGGCCCAGATCGCGGCGCGGGTTCCCGACCATCGTCTCTGGCCTGACGATCCGATCGAAGTCGGCCGCCGAGACGCCGAGCGAGCGCCGCTTTCACGCAGGCTCGTGCCAGTCCACGGCCTTGGACCAGACCGAGTCGATCAGTTTGCTCAGCTGGGGCGGCGTGCGAATCTGACTCGACACGCGTTCCGGTCGCCCCGGCGCCGATCGGCACCGAGGCGAGCTTGCTTTCTGTGGCGGTCATCACTTCACCTCCAGCGGCCGGTAGGCCGCCTGCCAGATGCCGTCCTGGACGGCCTGAACCGGGTCCTGCAGCGGCTTTGCGGCACCGTCGGCCACCGCCTGGTTGGCGACGGCGACGGCGACCGTGGCGGACACCGCGCGCAGGTTCTCGACCTCCGGCAGAAGCCCGGCTCCCGGGCGGCTCGCGTCGACCAGTCCGGCGATCGCCTCCGATGCGGCCAGCAGCATCCCGTCGGTCACATGCTCGGCGCGCGAGACGATCGTCCCGAGGCCGATCCCGGGGTAGATCAGCGCGTTGTTGGCCTGACCGATCTGGTACTTGGTTCCCTTGTAGGTCACGGGCGACCATGGTGTTCCGGTCCCGACCAGCCCGCGGCCGTCGGTCCACTTGATCACGTCCGCGGGGACGGCCTCGATCCGCTCGGTCGGGTTCGACAGCGGGAAGATCAGCGGCCGCTCCACCCCCTTCGCCATCGCGCGGATCACCTGCTCCGTGAACGCCCCACCCTCGGTCGAGGTCCCGACGATGATCGTCGGATGCACCTTCTCGACCACCTCGAGCAGCCCGATCGTGCCGTCCGCACCCCAATCGGCAACCTCTGAGCGCCTGCGGGCGTAGCCCTTCTGGAAGTCGCGCAGGTCATCCATGTCGTCGACGAGCAGGCCCTGCTTGTCCACGCACCAGAACCGGCGCGTCGCCTCATCTGCACTGAGCCCGTCCCGGGCGATCACCGCGCGGATCTGATCGGCGATCCCCACGCCGGCCGTGCCCGCGCCGAAGATCACCACCCGCTGCTCGCTCGGCCGTGTCCCCGCGACGCGCAAGCCGGCCAGGATCGCGGCCAGCGTGATCGCACCGGTGCCCTGCATGTCGTCGTTGAAGATCCGCGCCTTGCCGCGGTACTGCTCGAGGATCCGCCGCGCGTTCGACGGACCGAAGTCCTCGAAGTGCAACAGCGCGTTCGGGAACAGCCGGCTCGCCGTCTCGACATAGGCTTTGATCAGCTGGTCGTAGCGATCGCCCCGCACACGGCTATGTCGGTTGCCGACATACAACGGGTCGTTCAGCAGCGACTCCCGATCGGTGCCGACATCGAGCATCACCGGGATCACCCGGTCCGGATGGATCCCGGCCGCGGCCGTGTACACGGCCAGCTTGCCGATCGAGATGTCCATGCCGTTCGACCCCCAGTCGCCGATCCCCAGGATCTCCTCGGCGTCGGTCGCCACGACCAGGTCGACGTCGTCGGCGCCGAGACCATAGTTCTCGAAAGCCCGCGCAACCCCATCGATGTCGTCGATCGACAGGTAGACGCCGTTGGGTCGCTGGTACTCGTGGCTGTAGCGCTCGATCGCCTGTGCCACCACCGGGTCGTATACAACCGGCAGCATCTCCGTCAGGTGATCCTCCAGCAACTTGTAATAGAGGACCTCGTTGCGGTCGTGCAGCGCCGCGAGAAAGTCGTTCTTGGCCAGGTCGGTCGGCTGGGCGCTGTACTGCTCATAGGACCGCCGTGCCTGCTCCTCCAACGAGGACACACCGGCCGGTAGCAGCCCCTCCAGCCCGAGCGCAGCCCGCTCCTCGCGGGTGAACGCGGTCCCGCGATTCAGGTGCGAATTGCGCAACACGCTGCGACTGCGCTCGGTCCGGACCGTTGCGGCGTTATTACTCCCGCTGGGCTTTACGCCTTCAGTGATCGCCACGATTACCTCCTCGGGTTGCGTTTCATCGTGGACGCGCTGAGCGCACCCACTTTAGAGCCGCACAGCGTGCATCGCGCCCGGGTTTCCACTGGTCCGCACCCGTGCCGCCGACCAGGGACCCCGTGGGGGTCCTAGCTGAGGACGTCGACTCAGACCTCGACCAGCCGGATTCGGCGTTGGCCCCCAGGTTGGGTCCGCTCCGGCCTCAGCCCGGGGCGTGCGCCGGCGTCACGACTCGGAGCCGACGCGCGCGTAGGTCTTTCAATGGAACGCGTACGACGTCCAACGAGTAGCAATCCTCGAGCTCGACCAGCTCGTCCACCACGCTCGCGACAGGGCCTACGACCCGGTAAAGGAAGACCTCGTCTGTCAGATACGCCCCCGCCCGCGCGGTCTGCCCTGAGATCGCCCCTGCGGGCGCGGGACCATCGATTGCTCGGCGCTTATCGGCGCGAAAGACCGCTGACATCTTGGCTGAACTCGGACGGGGATCGTCAATGCCACAGTTTGCTGTCTCCTGGTGAGAACACTGGTCTAAAGGGGTTGAAGCGAGAACGATGCCGCCGGGGCCGTCCGCTCGCGCCCGGTGCTCCACGGGTCCGGACCCCGGTCCGGCGCACGTGGGCGGACCTGTGCCGGCGCGGGCGCGACTGAGAGAGTGCGGGCCCTCGCCGGGCCCTGACAGCGACGGCGTCGACGCCAGTTGCACCACGCGGCCCCGCTCCGCTGTGCGCAATGCGCTCGCGGAGCGGGACTCGAGATTGTGCGGTGCCGGTTACTTGGAGAACTGGAAGATGGTCGTGGTGGTGAATGTCTTTCCTGCGGCGAGTTCCGTGGACGGGAAGTTCGGCTGGTTGGGTGAGTTCGGGAAGTGCTGGGTCTCGAACGTGTAGGCAGCGCCCTGCCGGTAGGTGTGACCGCTGATCCCGACCAGCGTGCCGGTCAGGAAGTTGCTGGTGTACAGCTGAACGCCCGGCTGATCGGTCCACACGGTCAGCGCTCGGCCGCTCACCGGGTCTAAGGCCCGGGCCGCAAGGTTGAGCCCGCCGGGGCCGGTTGTGGCCGGCGTCTGCGAGTTCAGCACCCAGTTGTGGTCGTAGCCCTGCGCGATCAGCAGCTGGTTCGGCGGCGTGGCGGCGTTGTCAGGAGCGCTGACATCGTCGATGCGCGACCCGATCGTGTGCGGCCTGGTGAAATCGAACGGCGTGCCGGCCACCGGCACCTCGGTCCCGAGCGGGATCTGGGTGGTATCGGTCGGCGTGTACTCGTTGGCGTTGATCTGGACGAACTGGCCGTAGGCCGAACCCGCCGGGGAGTCCTCGCCCGCGAGGTTGAAGTAGCTGTGGTTGGTCAGGTTGGTGACCGTGTTGAGGTTCGACGACTCGTCCGTCGCCAGGTAGTGGATGCCGAGCTGGTTGTCGTTGTTCAGGGTGTAGGTCACGACGACCTGGACCTCGCCCGGGTAGCCGGTGCAACCGCTGGGGCAGCCCGGTGATCCCGCCGCGCCCGCCTGGTCGCCGTTAGGGCTGACCAGGGTCAGCTGGACGCCGACGTAGCCTGGCCCCTGGACGGGCTGGTCGGCCCAGATGTGGTTGCCGAAGCCGACGAGCCCGCCGTGCAGGCTGTTGACCCCGTTGTTGATCGGGACCGTGTAGGTCACCGGTCCGACGCCGGGCTGGTTCAGCTTGAACGTGCCCTTGGCGATCCGGTTCGCATACCGGCCGATCAGCTCGCCGAAATTGCGATTCTGCGCATATGCGCTCCCTTCATTGGACGGATTTCAAGCGCCATTCTGAGCGACGCCGGCCAGCCGGTGTGTTAAGCCCTCTTGGTCGCCCACTCCGACCAGAGGAACCCCGGTCAGCGTCCGCGAACGTGACCCGCGGCCAGTCGCCCGAGCTCGAAGCTCGCAGTTCCGGTCGTCACGACCGGGTCCTGCGCGGCGAACTCGTGCAGCGCCTGCTCGTCGTCCGTCTCGACAACCGCCAGGCCGTACGAGTCCTCGTCGGTGAGGACAGGTCCGAACACGACCATGTCGCCACGCTCGAGGTACGGGAGCCAGTGTGTAGCGTGGCTGTTCATAATCGCGCGCTCGGAGTCGGTCAGGGTCTGGGCGAAGTTCGGGCGCGGAGCGATGAGGCGCAGGACGAACGTGGCCATGCGGCGCACTCTACGCCTGCTGATGGCCGTTCTGGGCGCAGGTCAGTCAGTTTGCGGGGCTCCGACGGGCTGGGCGCTGGTCGGCGAGAGTCGCGGGCACTTGGGCGATTGTGTGTTCGGCCAGTGCGGTGATCGTTAGGCTCGGGTTGACACCGGGGTTGGCGGGCAGCGCGGAGCCGTCAGTAATCAGCAGGTTCTCGTAGCCGAATACCTGGCCGCGGGCATCGACGACGCCCTGTGAGGGGTCGCCGGCGATGACCGCGCCGCCGAGGATGTGCGCGGTCGACGGCACGTTGAGCAGCGCCTCGGTGGTTCCGCTCTGCGGGATGCCGCCGATACGCTCGGCCAGCCACTGGGCCGCGCGGTTCGCGGCGGGAATGAATGTGGGGTTGGGGTTCGCGGCGAGCGCGACGGCCGGCGCCAGCGGCGCGTTCAGCCGCACACCGCCATCGACGTAGTATGCGCCGTCGATCTCGACCGGACGGAACAGCACCGGGATCGCCGAGGAGGCCAGCACGGCGTGTTGTCCCCCTTCGCGCGAATCGTGGATCCGCGTCGAGACCGTATCCCGAAGACTGAGATCCCGCTTGTGACAAATCTCCGATCCTCAATCGAGCGATTCCGCTAGAAGGGTTGCCTCCGCGCTCGAAGAACGCCGGCTCAGGTCAGATCGTTGATCGCCGCTTTGTGGATCAGTCCCGGCACCTCGGTCCTCGAAACAGCGAAGTAGATCGCGATCGCGCCGTCCAGAGCCAGCGACAGCGCTGGCGTCGGGAACGCGAGGCCAATCGCGGGCACGTAGGCCAGCGCACCGAGCAGCGCGCGTCGTCCGCCGGCCGGCATCGCTGCTCTCGCTGGTTCGGCGACCAATTGCTTGTGTTTGGCCAGGTACCTCCAGCTGAGCGCCGTCGACAAGCCCATCAGCATCATCGTCGCCGCCTACAGCACCGCGACGGCTCGCGCTGAACTGCCGCCCTGCTCCGTTCCGACTTCGGATCGATCCACCGCAATGGGAGACTGCCGGTCGCGCGGCCGGTCATAGGCTCAGTCCCTGCTCGTTTGAGGGGCTCTGGTGATGGTTGCGTGGTTCCCGACGGTAGGCGGGTCAGCACGAGCAGTGCACCGGCGAGGGCGACCAGCGCGCCGACCTCCAGCGATATCTGCATGCCGCTCATGAACGCGCTACGCGCGGCGCGCGCGAGCAGGGCGCCAGTGGTGCCACCGATGCTACCGGCGACGGTGAGGGCACCGCCGAGCGAGCCGATGATCGTGTGCGTCGCAGCGATCGGTACGTGTCGGCCGGCGAGCGCTGCGGTCATGTGGCTCTGGTAGCGGGTCAGCATTGCGCTGCCGATTACAGCGACGCCGAGGGCGCCACCGACCTGAAGGGCGACGGTGTTGGTCGCCGATCCGATCCCGGAGTCGCCCTGAGGGACCGCGCCGACGACGGAGTTGGTCGCGGTGGGCAGTAAGAGTCCGGCGCCCAAGCCGATCAGCAGCATGCCGGGAACCACGGCGTCGTAGGTCGCGGCAGGCGTGGAGACCGCTGAGATCTGCCACAAACCGCCCGCGATTGCCGCCAGGCCGGCGGCGACGGTGAGCTTGATCCCGATGCGGCGGGCGATGATCGGTGATAGCGGCGCGCTGATGCAGATCATCGCGGCGGTGGGAAGGATCCGCAGTCCGGCCTGGAGGGGCGAATAGCCGAGGTCAAACTGGAGGAATTGGGTTTGCAGAAATAGCACGCCCATCAGCCCGAAGATCCCGAGGCTCTCGCTCGCCGCGGCAATAGAGAATCTGCGATCCCGAAAGAAGGCCAGGTTCAGCATCGGGTGGCTGCTGTGGGCTTCCCAGGCGATAAAACCAGCGAGCGCGGCAACGCTGAGGGCGCCGACTGCGACCACGCTCGCCGAGCTCCAGCCCTCGGTCGGACCTTCGATGATCGCCCACAGCAACAAGCCCAGGCCGGCGATCGAGAGCGCGGCACCACCGGGATCGGGGCGGTCGGCGGCCGGGTTCTTTGAGTCGGGCAGAAGCACCATCGCTCCGGCGAACGCGGCGATCACGATCGGGACGTTGACGAGGAAGATCGAGCCCCACCAGAACCTCGCCAGCAGCAAGCCGCCCGCGATCGGGCCGACCGCGATCCCGAGCCCGATCGTCGCGGCCCAGGCGCCGATCGCTTTGGCCCGCTGCGCCGGGTCGCGGAAGACGTCGTTGATGATCGACAACGACGCGGGGATCGTGAGCGCCGCACCGGCACCCATCACGGCTCGCCAGGCGATCAACAGGTCCACCGACCCTGAGAGGGCAGCGCCGATCGATCCCGCGCCGAAGACCGTCAGGCCCCCCAGAAAGAAGCGCTTGCGCCCGAACCGGTCGGCCAGGCTGCCGCCGACGAGCAGCAAGCCCGCAAATACGAGCGCATAAGAGTCGACGACCCACTGCAGTTCGCTCGAGGTCGCGTGCAGCTTGCGCACGAGCGTGGGAAGGGCCACGTTGAGGATCGTGTTATCGACATTGATGATCAGGGCCGCGGCGCACAGCACCACCAATGCAGCCCAACGCTCGGTGTGCCGCGCTTGTCGTGGCATCCCGGCCGGTTCGGTCAATAGGGCCTTGGGATTCATCCCGACTCACCTTCGATTCGATACTGATGAGTATTCAATACCGGATGGTATCATGTATTCGTGGCATCAGAGAGCAGACTGAAGAAGCGGACCCGCCCGACTCGCGACCAAACGCGCGCCCGGCTGCTGGAAGCCGCCAGCGAGGTGTTCGCCAAACAGGGCTACGACCGCGCGTCGCTTGACGACGTCGCCGCGGCCGCAGGCTTGACGAAGGGAGCCGTGTACTCCAGTTTTGCCAGCAAGGACGAGCTGTTCTATGCCCTGATGCGCGAGCGCATCGACGAGCGACTCGCGCTCGTCGCCGCGGCGGTGGCCCGCCAAACCACGCTCGAGGACACCACCCGCGACGCCGGAGCCGGCCTAGCCGAGCTGATCTCGAGCCAGTCCGAATGGCAGCTGTTGTTCATCGAGTTCTGGGCTCGAGCCGTGCGCGACCCAAGCATCCGGAACGAATTCGCTCGCCACCGACGCGTCGCGCGAGAGCTGATCGCCCAGTTCCTCGAACAGCAGGCCGCCCAACTCGGGATCGAACTCCCGGCACCCGCCGATCAACTCGCCGTCGCCGTGCTCGCGCTCTCCAACGGCATCGCGATCGAGCACCTCGCCGACCCGGACACCGTCGACCCCTCCGTCCTCGGCGCGACCCTTGGCCTACTGCTCGACGGGCTGGGGATGCCAAGCGCGTCACGCGACCAATAGCCGGTCAGGACAGCGCGAGGGGGCCGGATCGAGGTCGGCCACTGGGAGCTGCGGAGTAGCCTCTGCCGGCACAGGAGCCGGAACGAGAGGGCGATCCGATGAAGCGAGACCTGGAGGAGACGATCGGGCAGAGTCCGCAGGTTCTCGTGGTCGGGGCCGGGCCGACGGGGCTGCTGCTGGCCGCGGAGCTGGTCCGCCGGGACGTGTCGTGTCTGCTGATCGACGCGCTCGATTCCCCCCGGGGATGGGATCGGGCTACTGTCGTGCACGAACGGTCGCTGGAGATCTTCGAGTCGCTCGGGGTCGCAGAGCGGTTCCTCACCGAGGGCGTGATGACCCGGGCTGCACGGTTTCACTCCGATGGTGGGATCCTCGCCGAACTCGGTCTGGATCTCACCCGCAGCCGGTACGGCTTTCAAATCGGCATCTCCGAAGAAGTCACGGAGTCCGTCCTGACCGACTATCTGGAGAAATATGGCGGCGCGGTCATCCGCTCGACCCGCTTAATCGGCTTGGCGCCGAGAGAAAACAGGGTCATCGCGAACCTCGAGCTTGATGGCCAGCGGCGCGAGGTCGTCGCGCAGTGGGTAGTCGGATGCGACGGACACCACAGCGCTGTTCGTCGGGCGACCGGGATCGACTTCCCGGGAACCGACATCGAAGCGCCGTGGGCCGTATTCGACGCATCACTCGAGGGATGGGACGACGACTACGACATCGTCTTGGCCTATCTCGACCAGCCGCCCGTGATCATGACGCCACTGCCTGAACAACGGTGGCGGATTTATCTCCGGCCGCTCTCCGAGACAAGCGACCTCGTTGCCGAGGCCGGCGAGGTCCTAGGGCATTACGCGCCGGGGGTCAGGTTCGCCGCCGTCGAGAATCCAAGCAGGTTCCGCTGTCACTCCCGTGTTGCCACTCAGTACCGAGCCGGCCGGGTGCTGCTGGCCGGCGACGCCGCCCACGCCTGTACTCCTGCGGAGGGTCACGGAATGAATACGGGCCTTCAGGACGCGTTCAATCTCGGCTGGAAGCTTGCCCTCGTCTGCCGTGGCGAGTCAGGCCCGGATCTACTCGAAACATATGAGGTCGAGCGGCTGCCGGTCGCCAAGCGGATTGTCTCGTCAGGCGCCGAAGTCGAGAGCGCGCACGCGATGGCCGGTGTGGCCGAGCGAGCCGCCCGCGATGCAGAAATCCGACGTACCTTTGCCGATCCGGAGATGGCTCGCCACGAGGCGGCGGCCGCTTCCGAACTCGACCGGTCATATCCGAGGTCACGAGCGGTGGCCGGCGATGACGGCCCGGGTCTGGCGCCCGGCGTGCTCCTCCCGGACACGGGCGCCGTCGAACCTGCCGACGGTGGTCCGCGTCCGCTGCACGCGCTCACCCACCATTCCGGCCATACGCTGCTCGTTCTCGGCGGCCCAGAGGCAGACCCGGGTAAGGTACGCGACTTGGTCGCGGAGTTAGCCCGGTTCCGTGGTCCCGTCGTCAGTTCGGTCATCGGCCTGAGTACCAGTCCGACTGACGGATCGGTCGGCAGGATCGATAAGTCAACCGCGGCTCAGCTCGGCGTCGTCGGCCTGACGATACTCGCCGTGCGTCCGGACCGATATGTCGGCTTCTGTGACAACGGAGGCCATCCCGACGCGGTCGCGACCTATCTCGAGGCGCTCGTCGCGTAGCCGAGCTAGGAATCGCTCGACGTATACGCCTTTTCACGTTCTCCGCGGCGGCCGGATGACCTCGAGCAGACCGGCTCCTCGAGACCGGCGGCCTAGCGGCGTCGCCGCGATTCGCGTGACGTCGGCGTTTTACGCATACTTGGCTGGTGATGGACGTACGAGCCGGAGAGCGTTCCGTCAGCAGTGGGAGGTCTGATGCCTGGACGGGTTCCGTGCTGTGGCAGCCGGGCCTGTTGTCGTACGTCGGCCCTGGGGGTTCATCGGCGTGTCACTCACACCACGCGACACAGCTAGAGTGCCGCCACCGGCAAGCCGATCTGGGTGAACACACACGTCCTCAGCAGTGGCGAGGGGACGTTCGGGATTCAGCCACAAGTGGGAGCTGGCCGCGTCTATCTCGCAAGCCAGTACGGAATCGGATCCGGCGGCGGGGTGTTGCTCGCACTGAACGCGTCGACCGAGGCGGTACTGTGGAAGTTCAACACACTGCTCGGGCCCGACCGCGGCGTGCAATCTCTCGGTCTCGGCTCAGGCGGCGCGTGGGAGACACCGCTTCTCAGCACCGGATCGGTGACCTAGGGCATCGGCAATCCGTATCAGACGCCCGCCTCTGGGGTTGCGGACCCCTCCGTTCGAGGCCCTCAATCACGACATCACGCTAAGGGCGCCCTACGCGATCCTTCCGGGATCGCTTGGCGGCGTGCTGTCCAACATGGCCGTCGCCGGTAACAGGTCTCGGGGTTCTTGGCCGAAGAAGCGACTAACGTACTCGGCCCGATGACCAACGAACCGTCCCTTGTCTGACCGGCTATGGCGGATGACGAGCGACGCCAAGCGGCCGAGACCGAACTTCGGGTCGCCGCCGATTCGATGCTCGACGGGTTCGGAATCCTCTCGCCGGTTCGCGATGATGCCGGTGAGATCAGCGATTTTCGGTATCGGTACGTCAACGACGCGTACTGCGCGTTTGTCGGGTTCGATCGCGGGCTGCTGCTCGGCCATCGGGTCGGGGAGCTCTTTCCGCAATTCCTGGATGGCGAGCGGTTCGAGCTCTATCGCCGCGTGGCGTTGACAGGCGAGCCCTTCCGGACCGACGAGGTGCAGCTTCCGTCAACGTGGGCGGGCACGGCGCTCGCCTCGCGGGTGTTCGACACCGTGATCGCCTCGATGGGTGAGGACCTTGTGCTGTCGGTGCGCGACATCACTGAGCGCAAACGGGCTGAGGCGGAGCTCGCACACGTCAAGACCCTGCTCGAGCGCACGCAGCAGATCAGCAAGACCGGCGGCTGGGAATACGACGTCGCCACCGGCGGGCTCACGTGGACAGATGAGGTGTATCGCATCTATGGGATCGAGCGGACCTCCGATCCACCTGATGTCGCGACGACGATCGCGGCCTACGATCAGGACAGCGCACCGATCATCGGCGCAGCATTCGAGCGCCTCGTCGCCGAGGGAGAGCCGTACGATCTCGAGCTCAGTCTGGCCCGCGCCGATGGCCAGCGGATTTGGGTGCGGACGATCGGCCGGCCCGTGTTCGAGGGCGGCAGGGTAGTGCGCGTGAACGGCGCGATCGCGGACATCACCGAGCGCAAGCAGGCCGAGCAGGAGTTGCGGCTGCGGGCTGAGCTGCTGGATCTGGCGCACGACGCGGTGATCGTGCGTGAGCCGGTTGAGAGTCGGGTGACGTTCTGGAACCGCGAGGCGGAGACGATCTACGGCTACGATCGCGCCGAGGCGGTCGGCCGGGTCACGCACGAGCTCCTGGCGACCGTGTTCCCCGAGTCCGAGGAAGCGGTCGACGTGGCGCTCGCACAGCACGGACGGTGGGAGGGCGAGTTGCGCCACAGACGCAAGGACGGCACGGTGATCGCCGTGTCAAGCCGCCAGGCACTGGCGCGCGACGAGCACGGGCAGGCCGTGGCGATCATCGCGCTGAACTCCGATGTCACCGACCGCCGGCGAGCCGAGCAGGAGATCCGGACGCTGAACGCCGAGCTGGAGCAGCGCGTCGCCGGGCGAACGGCCGAGCTTGCGCGTGCCAACAAGGAGCTGGAGACGTTCGCGTACTCGGTCTCGCATGACCTGCGCGCGCCGCTCCGAGCGGTAGACGGGTTCAGCAAGGCACTGCTCGACGACTACGCCGATCAGCTAGACGAGGGCGGCCGGCACGATCTCGAGCGGGTTCGTGCGGGAGCCGTACGGATGGGCAACCTGATCGACGAGATCTTGCAACTCTCGCGCCTGTCGCGACGGCAATTCGAGCGCGTGCCGGTCGACCTCAGCGCTCTGGCGAACGAAGTAATCGGCGAACTGATGAGCGCTGAACCGGAGCGCCAGGTCGAGGTCGAGATCCAAGACGGGCTGCGCACCTACGTTGATCTTGCGCTCGCGCGGAGCGTGTTGCAGAACCTGCTGTCCAACGCCTACAAGTTCACCTCCAATAACGCGCGCTCCGCCATCCGCTTCGGGGCGCTCGAGCAGAACGGCGTGCCCGTGTACTTCGTCGCCGACAACGGGGCCGGGTTTGACATGGCCCACGCCGCGGAGCTGTTTCGCCCCTTCCACCGGCTGCATCGCGAGAGCGAGTTCCCGGGCGACGGGATCGGACTGGCGACCGTCGCGCGCGCGGTCCACCGCCATGCTGGGGTGATCTGGGCGGAGGGATCGGTGAACCAGGGCGCCACGTTCTACTTCAGTCTGATCCCAGGTGCACACCCGCCCGCGAACGCCGCAACGGGCGAGGACGTGATCCCCGCCTGGCGGCCAACAACACCCTGAGAATGGCCGATGAATGAGGACCCGCGGGCAGTTCTGTTGGCTGAGGACAACGCCGACGACGCGGATTTGACGATCCGCGGACTGAAGCGCGCGAACCTACAAACCGGGTTGATGTCGCGCGCGACGGCCACGAAGCCCTCGACTACCGGTACGGAGCCGGCGAACAAGTCCCCAAACGCGTCCCGGCTGTCGTGCTGCTCGACGTTCAAGCTACCGCGGATCCACCGTATCGAGGTCCGCAAGCGGATCCGCCCCCGACTACGACCTCCGTGAGAACGCCGCCGTTCGGATCCAGCGCTAACCGGGCGCTCACGAACGCGGAGCGGTTAGACGCCGCGCCCACGTCAGCGCAGACCCAACCGCGGCCGCGCGCGGAATGTGGGAGTGGGAGTGGGAGTGGGAGTGGGAGTGGGAGTGGGAGTGGGAGTGGGAGTGGGAGCGATGGTCGGGTGGCCTAACGCGAGCGCGCGTACGCTCGCTACGCCACCCAGCTTCCAAGCCCTGGTGCGGATACCGGCCCTGAATGCCGAAGCCCGCTCACTCGTAGCCGGTGAACGGCTCGGTCTCGAAACTGGTGCCGGTGTCGCGCTCCTCGAAGACGTGAGTGATGCGCACTGCGGGCGGAACCCGCTCGACCCGGCTCTCAACAAGCTTCACGTTCGCGTTGTCGCCCCAGCCCAGGGCGTTCAGCCGCTCAGCCTCTGCGCCCGCGACGTCACCGGGAGTCGGATTGCTCTTGGGATAGACGTCCGTATGGTGCCGGACGAGGTCCTGCCAGTGCGAATCGCCCGCACGTTCGATCGACTCTCGAATCTGCGCGCGGGTGTATGCCACTTCAGCCTCCTCACTCTTCTCGACTGGTCGTCGCCGCAAGGCTACCCGCCGTCCGCAGGCCTCTGTCGCGTTCAGGTTGGCCGATGCGTGACGCAGCAGGCCACCCTGCAGCTGCGGCACGGACCCGCGGCAAAATCCCGGACGAGCGGCGAGATGAGCGGCGAAGGATGGAGGCCCGAGCTGTGTGCGATTGAGGCGGCCTCGGGACTCGCACATGCAGTCGGAGCACGCGGTTGTTAGCTCGGGCGGACCCGGGGCAGCTGCGCGCAGTGGCGCGCGAAGCCGCTGATGACCGCACGTAGTTGGTGGCGAGTCGCCTCGTCGATCAGGCGATTGTCCTCGTCGAAGCGCTCCTGCGCGCGGTCGACGTAGAGCGATTGGCCGAACCAGGGCCGCATCTTGAGGAAGCGGAACACCGACAACCAGGCCGTCTGCGCAAACCGTGTGCCAGCGCCTCCGCCGGCGCCGATGAGCGCGACCGGCAAGTCGCCGAAGACATCCGGGATGTCGCTCGCCGGGCGCGACGCCCAGTCGACCGCGTTCTTGAGGAAACCCGGTATCCCCCAGTTGTACTCGGGGGTCGCGATCAGAAGGCCGTCCGCTCCTCGCAGCCCGTCCTTCAGCTCCGCCACTCCAACCGGGAGGCCGTCGCGTTCCAAGATGTCTTGATTGAACAGAGGAAGTGAGCCGATCACGGCAAGTTGGCTCAGGTCCAGCTCGGTGTCGACGGGAGCCATTGCCGCGGCTTCATCGAGCAGCGCCCGGTTCTTGGAGGCGTCGCGGAGGCTTCCGCCGAAGGCGAGGATTCGCATGGTCTTGTCCTTTTCGTGCGTCGCGCTTGGGTTGTGCGAGTAGGTCGCACATCATCCGGCTGCGGCACGTCCGCCCTGGCTGCGCATCTCTGCGGTTTGGCCTGCGCAAGGCTCTGCCATCGGTCGCGACGCCACGGAGATCGGGCAAGGATCGCGTGCGAACACCCCTCGGCACGGGCCGCGGCGGAGGCTTCCGTTGAGTGGTATCCGTGCGACGGCTTGGCGCACCCGGGTATCAGCTTCCACGCCCCCGACCAGTCCGCGCTGGGCGCTACCTCGGCCGCAGAGCGACGACTGGTATCACGCGAGCGCCAGCCCGGCGCTGGTATGTCGCGTACCCGTTGTAGTTGTCGCAGACGATCTGCCACAGCCGCTCGCGCTCGTCGCCGTGGGTGACGATCTCGGCCCGCATCGGCCGGCGCTGCCCGTCGATCGTCACTTCAACATCCGGATAAGCCCGAACGTTGTGGAACCAAGCAGGATGCTTCCTGGCTCCCGCCTTGGACGCTACCAGCAGAACGGTGTCGCCGACCTTAGTCGCGAGCAGCGGTACCGTGCGCTCGACTCCGCTGCGGGCCCCTCGGACGTGCACCAGCACCACCGGTTGGCCAAGGCCGGTGCTCAGCCGCCCGCCGGTAAGCGGCACCAGGCGCCGGTCGACGGCCGGAAACACCGTGATGAACAAAGTTCCGCCGAGGCCGGTCTGGGCGAAGGCCTGAAGCAACTTCTCCGCGCGGGTCTTCTGGCTCTGGGGCTTGTAGTCGCGCAACGCCCGCGTAGCCTACTCGGGGTCCACGCCGCTGCTGCTTCCATGCGGGCGGGTACTGACAAGGATGCGCCACCCACCCGACTGCAGCTTCGCCCGCCACGCGACCAAGGAGCGTTCGTTCGCGAGCCTTCCCCACTACAGGGCGCTGTGCCAGCGCGTCCCGCGCCGCTGGCCTGTGCGTATCACTCGCCCAACTTGCTCGAGCTCCTGCAGCCGGCTGCGGACCTCGGCGGTCGAAACGCCGAACTGCTTCGCGATCAGCGCAGCCTGATCTTCACCGTTATTGACCGCGTCGAACACCGCCTCCGCGGACGCCCCGTCCACAGTGGCACGACGCCCAGATGGCGAGCGGGAGGGCTTGGCCGCTACGTCATGATCGTTCCTCGCGACCGACGTCGTGGTGTGCTTTCCCAGCGCCCTCAGAGCCGCCAGCGCACGTTCGTGGTGATCAATCTCGGCCCTCAGATCGACGATTCGGGCACCAATCCGCTTCGCAAACGCGCGACTGTATTCCATAAGAGTCCTTTCGATATCACTGGCGAACGGAGAATACGTATTCGCCCGAAAGGTTACAAACTCGATTGAGACGAGGCTCATGCAGTGTCCACGCGGATTGGCTGTCAGGCCGACGCGGAGCATCATCGATCACGAGCAGTCCCCTCGGCACCCACAGCCGCCGCTGCTCGCCGAGATGAGCGACTGCCGCGCTCGCTGTCTGACCCGCGACGCACTCGCCGGCCGGCGGACGAGTCCGGAGCCACTCGCGCAGCCGCTCGAAATCACGCAAAACCGCCGCCTGGCCTCGGCGTCGGCCCTCGCCATGTTCGGTCGGCTCGACTTCGATCGAGTCGATCGCGAACCCACGGCCGGGACCGGTCGCCGCCTCCTCCGGACGCTCGTCATCCCAAGCGGCCCCGGTACAACTCAGCGATCGACTTTGTCATCTTGTCGCAGACCACAAACGCGGCGCTATTTAGCGACGGTGCGGCGAGTTGGGGCCTCCAGCCCGTGAGGATCATTTTGCCGGCGGCGGAGACGGCACCCTCACAGGCTGTGTCGACACTGGCAGTGCGGCCGGGATGTAGTCGGGGCCGGTTTCAAAGGGCGCATGAATCCACCCCAGCTGAACCTCGAGGACGCGCGGCCAGGGGATCAGATAGGCCTGCTCGATCGAGTCGTAAAGGTCCGCGTAGGAGGGAGCAGTGGTGTTGCCGCCCTTGGCGACCTGCCACTCATAGCTGGGAGTCGTCGACCAATACAAGTTGATGCCGTAGGCTTCAACCGGACGCCCGATGCAGCCGCTACCGCCGGTGCAAGCATCAGCAAGGTACTGATGAATCGCCGTGTTATACAGAGCGACCCGCTCGCCGGCAGGTATTTGCTGCGTCATGTAAGCGTCCGGTTGCCTAATCAACTCCCACTGGTAGTTGGGCGAGGACGTTTACGTTAGGTTGACCCCGAAGGTCTCGTAGCCGTAGACGAGCGACTGAGGCTCCGCGCCGTAGTTAGGCTGCGCGCCGTCGGGGTAAGTACCCGGGCTCGACCAGGCGACTAGTTCAGTCGGAACGCCTCCATACGGTGCAAGGTCGGTACTGGACGCCCCAGGATCATCTTGCTGAACGATTTCCCAGTTCGTGACGTTGGTAGCGAGCGCGCCGGCGGGCAGGGCGAGCGCGGCGATTGCGGTGAGCGCAACGAGCGCAGTGCGAAGCTTGAAACGGAACATCTTGAACTCCTTTTTTAGGCTCGCCTGGCACCGCAATCGTGCGTCCCCACGCGGGTAGCCGATAGCCACCCTAGGGTTGGTTCTACCTCAACCTTCGACGCGACTGTTGGGTACCGAGGAGAACAGGCCGTCGTTCGGCGGTTCATCGAGCACGTCGTGTCCGGTCGCGACGTCAGCGTGGCCGATGAGGTGGTCGCGCCGGGTGACGTCAACCTTGCCTTCGAGGGCGTCGACATCGCTGCGCTGAAGGCGATGTCGAGCGCGGTGTATGCGGCGGTGGGTGAAGCGCGGATCGGGCCGCTCGAGTTGGTCGCCGAGGGGGATGCGGTGGTTGCCCGGTTCGACTACGGGTCACCCCGCCGGACGGGAGCGAGCGAACGTCACGCGTGCTCGCTGAGACCTGCGGCAGGTGGACGCCGGACGGTGCGGCAGTCATGATGGGCAGATTCGCGATCCCGAGGAGTTGATATGGGCAAGCTCAGACTCACCATCACGATGTCGCTGGACGGCTACGTAGCCGGTCCTGACCAGAGCGAGGAGAACCCGCTCGGATTAGGCGGGATGGAGCTGCACGAGTGGTTCTTCCCGCTCAAGGAGTTCCGGGAGATGCACGGCGAGCAGGGCGGCGAAACCAACGCCAGCTCCTCGGTGGTCGAGGAACGTCGCTCAAACATCGGCGCCACGATCATGGGACGCAACATGTTCGGCGGCGGCTCCGGACCCTGGGGCGACGATCCGTGGCCAGGCTGGTGGGGCGAGAACCCGCCTTACCATCATCCGGTGTTCGTGCTCACCCATCATGCGCGCGAGCCGCTTGAGCTGAGGGGCGGCACGACTTTCCACTTCGTAACTGACGGGATCGACGCGGCGCTCGCGCAGGCCAGGAGCGCCGCCCAAGGGCAGGACATCTGGCTAGCTGGCGGCGCGTCGGTGATCAACCAGTACCTAGCTGCAGGCCTGGTCGACGAGGTCGACATCTCGATCGCTCCCGTGATCTTGGCTGGCGGCGAGCGCCTGTTCGAGGGGCTCCAGCGCGGGGGTCCCAAGCTGACGCAGGTCAGGGCCGTCGACGCACCCGGCGTCACACACATCAAATACCAGGTCGCCTGAACCACTCCTGAGCACAGACGATCACGCTCGGCTGGCGGATCGCTCTCCGCTTTGCCGCCGGCGCGAGCATCTTCGCGAACGCCCCAGAACCCCGCGTGCAAATGCTCCGGGCGGAGCCGGACACCGCGGTGATGTCAAGTCGCGACCGCTGCAACCGTCTGATCCCGGATTGCACACTCGATGCAGTTCATCGTCGGTCCTTCGGCGACCCCTAAGCCCTGGGCGGCGCGGTGGGGTTAATCGCAAATCACAAATCAACGCGGGAGTTCGATCCGCCCCACGGAGCCACCGACGAACCGGCTAGCGGCTAGCGGCGCTGCTAGCGCCTACCCGCCCCACGGAGCCACCGACGAACTGGCTAGCCGATGCGATTGGATAGGCGAATCCTGCGCAACCGCCTCGACGCTTTTCCTGGGGGCGTTCCTGGCCATGGCGAAGCCTGCGGTCCGCACGGGCCAAGGCGCCCACCGGCCCCGTCCGGTCCGCAGGTTCGCTCACCGACCGATTCTCTCAGCGCACGATGGTCGACGACAAGCCGTGGCGCCGTTCAGGCTCGTAGAGGAACCGTCGCGGCCTTCTCGTTTGTCAGCGTCGGTTGCGATATGCGCGAGTGCGCGCTTCTACCAAGCTGCTCTGCGTGGCTCCTGCATTGCGACGAATTTGACGCTGCGCATACGCCCGGATTGACCCCGAGCGGGGCGATTCCGGTGTCGCCATTGCGATAGCGCGGTGCCCGCCGGCGCGAGAGAGTCTCTCGCGTGTCAGAGCGAGCGCGTTCGGTCGATTGCCCGTGTTCTGTCGGTTTCGAGATCCGAGACTGCCGGCGAGTCCCGCCGTGACGACCTCACGACGCCAACCGCCGATACGTCGCCAAGCTCCACGGCCAGCTCGTACGCGAGTGCGGCTGACTGCTCTTGATCGAGCGACGCGATGGATGCCGAGTTCCGCGCGCGCTCTTCGGCAGCTGGTGCGTCGAACCACCGCTGGTAGGCAGTCGCGACCTCGCCGGCGCTCTCGCGCCACTCGAGATAGCAACCCAACATCTCATCGACGAGGTGGGCCTCGGAGGCCAAAGGTCACCAGGCAGCCAGTTCTCCGCGCCGGTAGGGCAGGAATCGTTGCCCGCGACGAGCTGTTCGAGCGTCTCGCGGACGCTGGTCGGGTAACGATCGTCTCGGCGCCGGCCGGAAGCGGGAAGACGCTTCTGCTGAGATCGTGGATCGGCGAGGCCGGCCTGAGCGACAGCACCGCGTGGGTTTCCCTCGGGCGACACAAGCCCGATCCGGAGCGTTTCTGGATCTCGGTGCTTGACGCGCTGCGAACCACAGCCGCGGGTTCGGCCGTGATCCGGGAGCTCACACCGGCTCCCGGTCTCGATGGCGAGGCGATCGTCGAGCGGCTGCTTGAGGATCTGGGATCGCTCGAGGATCCGCTCTGGCTTGTGGTCGACGACGCGCACGAGCTGGGGGCGAGCGATGCACTGCGCGAGCTGGCGTTGTTTGCGATGCGCGCCCCGGCGAAGCTTCGCGTGGTGCTCGTGACCCGGCGGGATCTGCGCCTCGGTCTTCACCGCTTGCGTCTGGAAGGTGACCTGACGGAGATCCGTGCCGACGAGCTTGGCTTTTCGCTGGAGGAGGCGCGGGCGTTGTTCGAAGCGGCGGGAACGCCGCTCCCCGATTCGGCGCTGGCGTTGCTGCACGCGCGGACCGAAGGGTGGGCTGCGGGGCTGAGGCTCGCCGCCCTATCGCTGGCCGGGCGGGACGATCCGGAGCGGTTCGCAGCCGAGTTCTCCGGCACCGAACGCACGGTCGCCGAGTGCCTGCGGTCATCGACGGTTCCTTGGGGGTCGTTCATCCGGCGAGGCTGGTCGAGGTGCTGCTGCTCGAGGCAGTCGCGCGCGATGCGCTCGGAGACGCGGGCGCAAGCGGCCGGGCTCTCGAGCAGGCGCTCGAGCTGGCGGAAAGCGATGGCCTCGTCTTGCCGTTCTTCCTCACGCCCGCTCCGGAGCTGCTCGAGCGCCATCGGCGGCAGCGCACCGCTCATGCCGCGCTCGTCTCAGAGATCATGAGCCTCCTGGCCGGCAAACCACCCAAATCTCCCGCCGGCGATCTGGAGCCGCTGCCCGAGCCGCTTTCGGAGAGCGAGGTTCGCGTGCTGCGCTACCTGCCGACGAACCTTTCGGCGCCCGACATCGCGGGTGAGCTATATCTCGGCCTGAGCACGGTCAAGACGCACATCCACCACATCTACGCAAAGCTCGGCGTGCACCGGCGGGCCGAGGCCGTGGAGCGGGCTCGGTCGCTCGGCCTGCTCGCCCCGGCTTCGCTCACCCATCGATAGGCGTCCCGTTCGGGCTGTCGGGGAGCCGGCGGACCTCGAGCAGCTCCAGCCCAAGTGACTCGATCTGAGCCAGCACGCCGTGCAACGCCGACTGGTCGGGCAGCGCGCCGCCGAGCACCGTGTCGCAGCCGCGCGTCGCGACCTCCAGGTCGGCAAACGCGTGCCGCATCGTGTTCCCGAGGTGACCGCGAACGCGGATCTCATAGCGCCGTGTCGGCCGCATCCGCCAAAGGCTCACACGGAACCGATGGAGCGGCCATCGACCGAATCGATTGATCCGCTCCGGCCACCGCGGCCTACCCCCAGTTCATTCGAACCGGTTGATGAGCGCTCCACCCCCCTGGAGGGACCGTGACGCTCGACACCGACCCGGTTTCAAAACGGACCGGAACAGAAGGAGGCGTTGATGCCCAGACACATCAAGCTCAGGCGCAGATGGCAGCACTTTAAGAAGGCTGCGAGCAGCTACCTCCCGATCGCCGAGCACGGCATCGTCGGCGATCCGCGCAGCGCAGGACCCGTCGATCCTGCGCGGGACGTCATCAGCCGCCGAAACGGCTCGGCGCTCATAGCGCGAACGGCGACACACCCTCAGGTGGCGAACAGGAGCTGCGCGCCCGCGCGCGGGTTGAGACTCACTTTCGCTACCGCACGGGCATCAGGCGCGCGACGTCGCGGCTGGTTGTGCCGAGGCTGGTGCCTTACCAAGGCCGCCCATCTGGACGGGCCGATTCTGGCCTGTCGGGACTTCTGCTCTGGGGGTGCCAAGCGAGTTCGGTGCGGCCGGGGGATCACAGTGGCGGGAACGCCCGAGCAAGGAACGCTCGTCAAGCGTGCGGGGGGTGCTGGGATGCGTCCGGCGGCCGCTATCGGCGCGAGTAGCTCGTGCTCGGGCACAATCCAGCTGGTGATGGTTCGATGAGTGGGATGACCAAGCGCGCCGGCTGGGTCGGAAAGGATTTGGGGTGCCGGTGGGCATGTAGCGGTTGTGGTGCCCGCTGATCGTCGTGAGGAGTGCCGCGAGGAGAGGTTCAACGCACTCTACCTCCAGCATTACCGCGCGATTTATGCCTACGTCCATCGGCGGCTGGTGGGTCTTGGGGCGGAGGTGACCGACGTCGTGGCGGATGTCTTCTCGGTCGCGTGGCGGCGGCTTGATGAGGTCCCGGACGCGCCGGAGGACAGGCTTTGGCTCTACGGCGTTGCGCGACGGTGCGTGGCGCGCGCGCGCCGATCCGGCTGGCGAAGGCGCCGGCTCCAGGCCAGGCTCTCCCATGAGGCCCGCGCCACCACCAACGGGCGGAGCGAGGATGCGCAGGTCTCACTCGTGCGCGACGCGATGGAGCGCCTTCGTCCCGTCGACCGCGAAGTGCTGCAGCTCGTGATGTGGGACGGGCTCACGCACACGGAGTGCGCGCTAGTGCTCGGCTGCTCGACCAACGCTGTCGCGGTCAGGATGCACAAGGCGAGGAAGCGCTTACAGGCAGAGCTGGAGCGCGGCGATGTGAGCACGCTCTAACCGCGGCACCGAACTCAGAACAGGAGCTGAGCGATGATCGATCTTGACACCTTGATTCGCGAGGCGGACCCGGCGCGCGATCTGGCCGTCCCCGAGGTAAATCCCGCGGAGATCCGGCGGCTCTCGGGGCGCCCGCCGCGGTCATGGCGGAAGCTGATCGACGCGGCCGCGGGTGGAGCGGCGGTAGCGGTGGCGCTAGGCGTCGCACTGATCGTTCTGCTCGCAGGTGGGCAGAACCGGGCATCGCTGAAGACCAGCGGCAACTCGACAATCCCTGCGGCTGCTCGGCCGCTTACGCGAATGCTTGCCGTGCTCCGACGGCCTGAGACCCCCGCGGACCGAGCCGTGGAGTCGGTGCTTCGCGGACAGAACGTTGAACTCAGTCTGGTCAGGCTGGCTGCGGTCACCCCGTGGGGCGAGCAGGTGGTCCTCGCTCCCGAGCAGGGCCACCCCTACGACACGCTGGGCATCTACGTTATGTCTAGTTCCGGGTCCGTCGGTAGCCGCGCGACCGCGAATCAGATCGAGGCAGGGCACGCATGGACGGGCGAGGGACCAGGAGGCGGGCCATCGGGCCGCTGGCTTCGCCTCATCGTGGTGGTCCCCGACGGCGTCGCCAAGGTCGCCTTCTTGCTGGAACCCGAGCGACATTTCGGCTTCGTGTCCGGCTGGACTGGCTACGCACCGCTGCACTCATCAACGGTGACGGTCCCGGTTCACAACAACATCGCGTTCGTCCAGGTGAAGCAGTACTGCTGTGGCGAGTTGCCGGTCATGCGGTGGTACGCGCGCGACGGCCGGCTGATGAAGGTGACCGGCAAACCCACCGGCGCTGTCGTGAAGCCATCTGCCCCTGGTGGCCCTGCGATCAACCTGCCGCCAGGCGTGGTCACGGTCGCGCGGCTCCGAGAGCCAGACGGCACGCCTTTCTCGCTGACGCTTCAGCGGATCCGCTTCGAAGGCCGACAGTACGTCTGCCTCGCGGTCACCCAAGGACCGGGTACTGCTTCGCGGTGCGAGGGGCCGCTGCCGCTGCCCGACCGGCCGCTCGTGGAGGTGATCGGCGATCCGACCGCCTGCAAACCGCACCCGGCTCAGCTTGTGTGGGGGCTCGCGCTCACGAACGTCAGCGTCGCGCTCGACTCCGGAGGGCGCGAGCACGTCGCCACGCGACGGTCCATTCCCGCGGAGTTGAGAGCGCGAGGAAACGTGTTCTACGTGTGGGCGCACTCGGCTCAAGATTCGCTCGTGGCACGGAATGCGAATGGCAGGGCTGTCGAGACTTACCCGATCAACACCGCGAGCATGCCCGTGTTCGCCACGCTGTGCAAACACCAGCCAGCGAGCAGCCAGGGGCCGACGCTTCCGCAGATCCAGACCAACCAGCCGTAGGCACCTTCTGGCGGTACGTCGCCGGGCCGCTCATGCCAGCGTCGGCTACCGCCTCTGCGTAGGGCCAAACGCTCGGCAATCGCTGCTGCTTGGTCCCAGCCGGGTCAGGTGAGTGGGCGAGTCGGCGTCGCTTAATCTGGATGATTCTCCGCATCCGGGAACGGATTGACGATGGGTTGTGCTCGGGAGATCGCAACCCAATGCTAGGTGCCGATGCTCAATGGTTTCTCAACTGGGGGTCACGTCTGGCCTGCCATCAATCAGGCGTCGCCTGCCGAGGCCGAGTTGTTGCCCGCCCCGCTGATAGACGCCCCCCGAGCGCGGCAATCGCGGCTCGGCGCGTTCAACACGCTGCCAGAAGGAGCGCGTGCACGCGCTGCTCGATCTTGAGCCGGACCGCGTCGCCCTCGATGTCCGTCGGCAGCTCCAGGACGACGTCGTCACCGGCCAGTTCGATCTCCAGTGTGAACGCGACCGGCCGCGCCGCCTCGGGAAGCTCAATGACCTGGTCGCTCTCGAAGAGCGTGATCACGCGTGGGTCGATGTAGCTGGCGCGGGCGACTGCCGGTGTATTGCCAAGCGCGGAGCTCACCTCGCGCACTGCCCGGCTGACTGCCCTCGGGCCACGTTTGCCGGCTTTGTGCTCGCGCGCCAGAGCGACAGCGGCGAGCACGGTCGCCGACCAGGTGCGGAACTCCTTGGCCGAGTACGGGCCCTCCCCCCAGGTGCGCAGCGCGTTGTTCACGTCGGGAGCGTGGATCCGTTGCCAGCCGTGCTCCGATCGATACACCAGGAGCTCATCCGGTACGCCGCGACGGTGCCTGAGCTCGGCGAGCGCAGCGACCGACTGCGGATCGCGCACCGTCATCCGGCGACGCTTGCCTGACTTCGCGACGAAGTCGAAATGAACCTCAGGCCCTCGCAGCGTCACGTTCTCGCGCCGGAGCGTGGTGAGGCCAACGTGGCCGTTGTCGCGAGCGTAGCGGTCCCAGCCGACCCTGAACAAGCCGATGTCGAGCAATCGGATCGCCAGAGCGAGCGTCCGATCACGCTCGCCATAGAGCGCACCGAGTAGGCTCCTCGTGGTGGCTCGGATTCGCGGGAGCTTGCCCGCGAACTCGAGCATGTCGTCGTATTTCTCGTGGTCTCGCCGCACACGCCACAGCGGGTGATACAGGTACTGTCGGCGCCCTTTGGAATCGAGGCCGGTGGCCTGCAGGTGCGCGTTCGGGGAGCCGGCTATCCAAACGTGCGTCCAAGCCGGGGGGATCCGCAGTGCACGAATCCGCTCCAACGTCTCGGTGTCCGTTACAGGCTCCCCAAGCGGGTCGAGAATTACCCACTCCCCGCGGCGGCACTCGCGGCGCAGACCAGGCTCGCCTCCGTGGACGTACACAAGCTGGTCGAGCTCTGCCGACGTGGATCGATCAGACGCAAATGCACTCGTCACTAGCCACTTCTTTGTACACCGTCAACGAGCAGCCGGCCAGGCTCGATCCTCGACGCGGTAGTCGCCGCGCGGCTGGCATCGCGCAAAGACACTGGCTTGCGTGCGCGGAGTCGTTGGCCCGGTCTCAGCTCGCATCGCCGCGGACGATTGCCTTTTCAGTCCGACGTCGCCGAGCTCGCGATCGCGTTGGCGACTTTGTGCAGGTCGTGATCCAGCCGCCGGCGTCTCGGCGGGACTCCGCATTGCCGAGTCAGCACAGATATCCCAAAAAACTGAGCACCGATCCGACTTCTCCTGACGCCCGATCTAGTTCGTCCCGCCTCGTCTGTCCGCATGATCGCTTTCGCCTTGTGACCGGCTCATGTTGCTCGATCGCATTGGCGACGTCCCGCGCCGTATGGCTGTGCTGGGTAGACCCAGTGCGGCCACGACTACACCGATGGGCGGGGCGACCCAGACGACCGAGAACGGGACGATGATCGCGTCGTTCGTCGTCCAGAGGAGGACGTCATGGAATCCCTATCGCTGCTGGACTGCGCCGGGCGGCGCCGCTCGCCCGCGACCACGTCCAGCTTCCACCCAAGTCTCCCGCCGCCCAACAAACGCCGAGGATGTCGGACCCCAGCAGCTGCGGGGCACCGTTCGCCGCTCCGCGTGCCTTCGAGTCGTCCGGTGAGTGCGCGGAAACCCTAACCGCGGGCTCACGTTCGGTGCGCGCGGATCAGCGCAGCGCCGCGACGTCGGTGTCGGTCAGCTCCACGTCGGCCGCGGCGAGGTTCGCCCGCAGGTGCTCGAGCGAGAGCGTGCCCGGGATCGGCAGGGTCGTCGGCGAGCGGCGCAGCAGCCAGGCGAGCGCGACCTGCTCCGGCGTGGCGGCGTGGCGGGCTGCGATCTCCGCGAGCGCCGGCGAGCCGCCGCCGCGCAGCGGGAAGTAGGCAACGAACGGGATGCCTTCGCTGGCGCAGTAGTCGACGACCCCCTCGTGCTTTCGTTCGCTGAGGCTGTAGTGGTTCTGGACGGCAGCGATCGGCACCACCTGGCGAGCCGCGCGGACCTGCTCGACGCTCACCTCGGAGATGCCGACGTTGCGGATCCTGCCTTGGTCGCGATACTCGGCGATCACGCCGAGGCTCTTCTCCAGCGGCGTCTCCGGGTCGACGCGGTGAAGGTAGTAGAGAGGGATCGCCTCGGTCCGCAGTCGCCGAAGGCTCTCTTCGATCTGCGAGCGAAGCACCTCCGGGCGCCCCTCGCCCCGGCGGTAGCCACCCTTCGTCGCGACGACCACGCCCTCGGGGATCGGATTCAGCGCCGCGCCGATCGTCTCCTCGCTCTCCCCGCGCGTGTACAGGTAGGCCGTGTCGATGTGGCTGACGCCTGCCTCGACCGCGTCGCGAATGAACGTGACGTTCTCGCGAGTGTTCTCGAGCCGGTTGGTGCCGAGGCCAATCCTTCCAACCTCGCCGCCGCCGAGCCGCAACGTCTTGGTCACTATCGCGCCCCCACGACGAAACCGACCACCCGCCCCCACGCGCCGCCGATCCGAACGCCGCCCTCGACCCCCTCGCGCTGCGCCGGGCCGCCACACGAGAGCGCGCCCCTGCAGCCCGGCCCGGCCCCGCGCGCGCGATCGGCGGCGAGCTCGACTCCGTGGCAACCGGCATCCGGCAGACAGACCGCCCGATAGCCGCCGTGGTCAGGCATGCCCGCACACCTACCCGCGACTCGATAACTCAAACCACTGCGCGCGCGAGCTCCGCCGCAGCGGGTAGAGCAGCGGGTAGTCGTAGAGGCCGGTGTGGCGACCGGCGACGAGCGCCTCCCGGTCCTCATCCAAGAGCCGTAGGCGCCGCCGTGACCTGCAACGCGGTCGTTAGGGGCTGCAAGGGTGATTGTCAGGAACAATCGGCCGAATCGCCGGCATCCTGGCCCGGCCGGCGAAGCGCCATCCACGCCGTATCAGACAGGCAGCCCATGCCAAAGGAGATGCCGACATGCCAAGCCAGGCAATGCAGGACTTGATCGACGCCTTCAGGGATCGGCAGAAGGCCAGTGCCAGCCAGGCCTCGCCGACGCTGGAAGAGCGCCGCGCCGCCTTCGCCCCCGGTGGACGCCTTCATCCGGTGCCTGACGACGTGCTGGTGAGCGAGGTGACCGCTGGCGGGGTGCCAGCCCACTGGCTTGCCGCCCCGGGAGCGGAAGCCGGCCGGGTGCTCCTCTTCCTGCACGGCGGAGGTTACGAGCTCGGGTCGATTCGCAGCGACGGCGAGCTGGCCGCCCGGCTGGGACGGGCCAACGGGATGCGGGTGCTGGTCCCTGAATATCGCCTGGCCCCCGAGCATCCCTTCCCCGCTGCCATCGACGACGTCCTGGCAAGGGGGAACCCGCAAGGCAGCCGACGCCACCGGGCAGATCGGAAAGTTCCTGCGCGCCCGGGTTCGCTAACCAGACAGCCCATAACCGCGCCCAGACGACAAGCCGACAGCTGAGATCCGCTGAAGAAGCGCCGAGCGTGAGGATGAGGCGCGGATGCCCCGGTCGATGTCGTCCGTCGACCCGACGGCTGCATCGGCTTATTGCTCGTGGGCCGGAATCGGCTCAGCTAGCGCAGCGCGCCCGGGAGCCGCGGGGAAGGGGTCGGCGAAGTACTGCGTCTCGTGCGTTACGACGCCGTCGGTGATCTCCATGATGCTGATCGAGTGTGTGGGCACGCCGTCATAGGTAATCACAACCTCGCTCACCCAAAGGTCGCCGCCACCCAGGATCCGGCGGATGGTGAAGTGGCGTTCGGCCGGGTGCCCGCCGCGTTGCGCTTGGATCGTTGACCGGCCTCTGAAGCGCTCGCCGGACTGGGGGTAGTCCAGGATCGCGTCGGCAGCGTAGATCGCGTGCTCGGCGTCGAGGTCCCCGCGTTCGGACGCCTCCCAGTGCTCCTGGATCCGAGCCCGGATGTCGGCGTCACGATCAATTACGGTGTTCATCGTTACCTCCGATGTTGCGTTGGAATAGCGCTGGCCGGGTCAGTGTCCTTGAGCCGCGAGCTTGGCTGTGGCGGCCGGTTCAAGTTCCTTGCGCGTCGTAACTTCGGACCGCGGAGTTCCCTTAGGAACGTTGATCTCGAACTTGACAAGGAAATCCATCGGGCTCACCCGACCAATTGCTCGCCGCCGTCGATGGTGTAGGTCGCTCCGGTCAAGGCCGTGTTGGTCATGATGTGGACGGCGAGCGCGGCGACGTCGGCCGGTTCGACGACGCGTCTGATTGGGAGCGTGGCGCGCAGTTGATCGCGCCGCTTTTCGAGGTCACTGCCGAGCAGCGATGCCGACAACGGCGTGTCGATGAAGCCGGCGGCGATCAGGTTGACGCGGACCGGCGCGAGCTCCAGTGCCAGGTTGGCTATTAGCGCGGGAAGTGCGGCGGCTACCGTCAATACGCTCCCGCTGCCGACGCTCGGGTGGCCGGCTTCGGCGCTCATGAACAGCAGCGTCCCTCCCGGCCTGACCCTGTCGGCAGCGTTGCGGGCGGTTTCGACGGCGAGCAGCAGGCGGTCGCTGAGGGCGTGGCGCAGCTCGTCTGACTTCGTCTCGAGCAGACGTCCGTAGTGCGGACGGCCGGCGGTAACCATTACATGCTCGATCGGCTTCGGTAGGTTCGCGAAGAACCGCTCAAGCGCCGCCGGATCGGTGGCGTCGAACGCGGCAGTGCTGAGCGCGTCGAGATCGAGCGCCGCACGCTGCAGGGCGTCGTCGGAGTGGAGGCCGGTGAGGATCACGTCGGCGCCTTCGGCGCGGGCGCGTCGGGCTGTCTCTAGCCCGATGCCCGAGCTGCCGCCAATCACGACGACGGTCTGCCCAACCAGCGCAGGCTCGCGTTCGGTGGGGGCGCCTGTGGTTGCGGTGGTCATGGTTCCTCCTATGGTTGAGATCGATCAGCGGTCACGGCAGCGGCGGGTCTGGCACGGGCACGGCGCAGCCATGGTCTGGAGCGTGCCGCGCGGCCCGGGGACCGGGTCGTGGGCCCTGAACGGCGGGGCTTGCCTGGCGTTACGATGCATAGGACGACGGCTTCGACTGAGGGGCGCGCTTGTTCCATCCGTGAAATGGCGAGTAGTCGCCCGCGTCCCACGCTTCGCGCAGCCCGGGCTTGCTGAGATCCCAGTCAGGGCGGATCTCGCGGGTCACGGTCCGTAGGTCGTGCGAGAGATCCGCGAACGAGGGACGTCCCCAGAACCAGTACCCGTTGTAGATGCTGTGGATGACCAGCCCGGGCTTGAGCACGAGGGTGTGGGGGATCATCGGGTCGTGCTCGGGGTCGGTGTACTCCTGGATCTCGAGGTCCTTCTGGACGGTCCGGTCCGGGTCAGACAGGAACGGCCACTGGGCGCCGATCGACGCGCGGAACTCCTGGCTGGAGTGATGGGTGTCGGTCGAGATCGTGGCGATCTTCGTGTAGGCCACCGCGATCTTCGGATAGTTGGCGGCGAGCTCGAGGTGCTGCTGGTGCTCCTTGGGGCAGTAGTTCCCGCGCGCGAGCGTGAGGATCAGGGGGTCCTCGCCCTGGATCTCGCTGAGCTTTCGAGGAAGGTTCTCGTGATCGGGCAACTCGTAGTCGGGGAACGTGCCGCCCGGGGTGATGTCGCTGCGCATGATCTGCTCCTGTCCACGGTTGAGGAGTGACGAGTACGATGGCCGCCGTCCCGTCCACTCGCGCCCGGTGGTCCGCGGGTCCGGACCCCCGGTCCGCGGCACGGCTGCGGACCAGTGCTAACCCGGGCGCCGTCGGAGCCTTTCGGGTCCACACTGAGCCTAGTCAACCGGCGCCGCGGGCGCCCGAAAGGAGGCCATCCCAATGAGTAGCCACACGCCGGTATGCGAGTTGCTGGGGATTGAACACCCGATCGTCCAGGCGCCCATGGCTTCAGATCCCCGCCTGCCCGCCGCGGTCTCAAATGCCGGCGCGCTCGGCAGCGTGGCGCTGTGGTGGGCCGACGACGCCGGAGACCTGGTTCGTGAAACGGCAGCGCTCACCGACCGGCCGTTTGCCGGCAATTTTGTTCTCACCTCGGATCAGCACCGCCGACTCGATCAGGCGCTTGCCGCTGGTCTGCGGATCGTGTCGCTGCTCTGGGGCGATCCCGACAGCTATGTCGACCCGGTGCACGACGCCGGAGCGCTTCTCATGCACACGGTCGGGAGCGCGCAGGAAGCGCGGCGCGCAGCCGGCTCTGGAGTGGACATCGTCGTCGCGCAGGGCTGGGAGGCCGGCGGGCACGTATGGGGTGGCGTGGCAACGCTCCCATTGGTGCCGGCGGTAGTCGACGCGGTGGCACCCCTACCGGTCATCGCGGCCGGGGGGATCGGCGACGCGCGAGGAGTCGCGGCCGTGCTCGCGCTCGGCGCGCAGGCCGCCTGGCTGGGCACCCGGTTCCTCTTAGCCGACGAGATGCCGATCCACGAGGAGTACCGGCGCCACCTGATCGCCGCGACCGAGACCGACGCCGAGTGGTACCCCGACCTCTATGCGGTGGGATGGCCAGACTCTCCCCACCGCGCCATCCACAACTCAACAGCCCAGATATGGGAGGCCGCGGGCCGGCCGCCGCTGGGTAGTCGACCGGGAGAAGGCCAGGTGATAGCGCACTTCGTTTCGGGCGACCCGATCCTTCGATATTCCCCCGCGCCCCCAATGGTCGGAACAACCGGCGAGATCGAGGCGCTATCGCTGTGGGCCGGACAGAGCGTCGCGCTCGCCAAACAGCCACAGCCCGCCGCGGAGATCGTGGCCGAACTCGTCTCACGCTTGTAGCCCCCACCCAGGTCAAGGCTTCGCCTCGCGCAGCGGCACTCAGTCCAACGTGGCGTCCGCGTCGACGTGCATCGACTCGCGCACCGCCGGGGGCGAAGCAGCATCTGCCCGCCTCGCCACCGCGATCTTGTTCAAGTAGCAGCCGCGGATCACGCCGTTGGAATCTGGCGCGTGGAGGCAAGAAATAATTCGGCGATCCCTGCGGTCATCGACCATGTCGAGGTCCCTACCTAGCCAGGGCCGTACCGACCGGCAGTGGCCGCCCCGCGACCACGTCTTTCATCACCAGCGTTGACGTGAGCCGCTGCACACCCGGTAGCGCGGCGAGGTAATCGTCGTACAGCCGCCGGTATGCGTCGAGGTCCGTCGTGACCACGCGCAGCAGGTAGTCGGGATCGCCGAAGAGGCGCTGCGCCTGGATCACCTGCTCGACGTGCGCGACCTCCTCCTCGAAGCGTGCGACGGTGTCGCGGTCGCCGTCGCGCAGCGTCGCGAAGACGAGGGTGGTGAAGTGCAGGCCGACCGTCGGCGGGTCGAGCTCGGCGCGGTAGCCGCGAATCGCTCCGGAGCGCTCGAGCTCGCGTAGCCGGCGCTGACAGCGGGACACGCTGAGTGGCAGCCGCGCGGCGAGCTCGGTGATCGAGAGGCGGCCCTCGACCTGCAGCTGCGCAAGTATTTTGCGGTCAATGGCGTCCACATGATAAGGATACGCCGTAGGACTGGGCTAACAGCGCACAAAAGAGGAACACTTTGCGTGCTTGTGCGCGTTGCGTTCTCCGAGTGGACACGATCGCTCTGTTGCAGTTCCTCGCGGTCGACCTGCTGGTCGTGTTCACGCCTGGCGCCGACTGGGCGTACGCGATCCGGGCCGCCCCGACCGTGGCCTGGCGCGGCGCGCTGATCAGCGGGTTGAACCCGAAGGGGCTGCTGTTGTTCTTCGCGGTGCTGCCGTAGTTCGTCCGCACGGACGCGGCGTGGGCGGAGAGTGCGCAGCTGGCGGTCTACGGGTGCCTGCACGTCGCGGCGTGCGCGCTCGTCTACGCGGCGGTGGGTTATACCGCCCGCGCGGTGCTCGCCGCCCGCCGGCGGACGGCGCGCCGGATCGGGCTGACGTCCGGCGTCCTGATGGCTGGCCTTGACGCGCTGCTGGCCATCGAGCAGACCCTCGCGCTGACCCATGGCTGACCACGGTTTGGTCCTTGGGCGGGACATGCGGCGAAGGGAGCTGATGAGGAGACACGGTCGGCCTGGGCCGGATCGCAACGGAGGTAAGCATGAGTTGGGAGATTGAACGGCACGGCCGGGTGGCGGTCGTGACCATGAACACCAACAAGGTCAACGCGCAGAACCGCGACTTCTTCGCCGACCTGCACGAGGCGTTCGACAGGCTCGAGAACGAGCACGCGGAGTCGCCGGTGGTGCTGACCGGCAAGGACGGCCGGTTCTCCGCCGGGCTTGACCTCGATCAGCATTTCCAGTTGTTCGCGCGGGACCGTGACGCGGTGGCGGCCTGGTTCACGGTCTACCGCGCGACGAATATGCGCCTGTTCACCTATCCGCGGCCGATGGTGGCCGCGGTCAACGGTCACGCGTACGCCGGCGGCCTGATTACGGTCGCGGTTTGCGGCTATCGCGTCTGCGTGGACGACCGGGCGCGGTTCGGGCTCAACGAGGTCCCGATCGGGATCCCGATGCCCGCGGTCTATGTCCGCATGCTTGCCTACGCGTGGGGCGACCAGGTCGCGGAGAGCGCTGCCGATCGTTCGAGCTCGCGCCCGCCGCCGTGAAGCAAAGCAGGGACCAAGCCACACGGCGGCGGGTCGTGAGCGTCGCGCCCCCAGGTGGGCGATACCTTGCAGCACGCACGTTAGAAAATGCCTAGTGGCCCGATCCGCAAGGATTGGCCACGCTCAGACCACTAGTCGCGGATTGTGACCCGCGCCAGCAGCCCTCCAAGCTCCGAGGATGACAACGTCAGCGCGCCGCCGTGACGCCGCGCCTCGGCCTGGACGATCGCCAGCCCCAGCCCGCTGCCGCCCGCGGTTGTACCGCGCCCCCGCGCGAAGCGGCGGATCACGTGCTCACGCTCGGCGGCCGGGATCCCTGGACCGTCATCCTCGACCAGGATCTCGGCGCCGTTCCCGTTCGCAGTTACGCGCAGCCGCACGTGTCCGCCCGAGCGCCCGTGGCGAGCGGCGTTCTCGAGCAGGTTCTCGACAACCCGCCAGAGCCCGTCCGCGTCACCCTGCACGACCGGGCCGGAGGGCGGAAGGTCGCTCTCGATGATCAACTCGGGATGCCGGGTACCGGCCGCGAATACCGCCGCGTCGGCGATGTCGCCGAGGTCGACTTCAGCCACCGGGGCCACCAACCCCGACTCGCCGCGCGCGAGCGTCTGGAGACCGTCGACGAGGCGGTTGAGGCGCTCGGATTGCGACGCGGCTGTCTCGAGCGCGTGTCGGCGCTGCGCTTCGTTTGCACCGTCACTGCTTGCGATGTCGAGGTTGGCGCGCACGCTCTGCAGCGGTGTTCTCAGCTCGTGCCCGGCGTCTGCGGCAAATCTCCGCGCCGCCATCAGCGCTCCCTCGCGTGTCGCGACGGCGTCTTCGAGTCGACCCAGCATGTGGTCGAGCTCTTGCGCCAGCGCCGCGACCTCGCGCGGCTGGCCGGGCACCCGCAGCCTGACTTCAAGATCATCCGTTCCCTGCACCCGGCCGGCCTTTCGCGCGAGCACGGTCAGCGGGCGCAGCGCCAAGCGTGTCGTGATCACCGTACCCAGCAGCGCGACCAGCAGACCGGCGATGACGGTCCAGACTACGACCGTCCGCAAGCTCGCCGCCCGCGCCGAGATCGACTGCGCGAGTGCTCCCACCTCGACGATCACGCCGAGCTGGTTGGTTAGCACGACCAGCCGCCAGGGCTTGCCAGCAGCATTCACCGTCCGCGCGCCAGCGCGCAACGACATCGGGGGGAGGCCGGGTGGAACCGTGCCCAGGATCAGGTGGTTGCCGGACTGCACCGCCAGCGCCCGAACGAACTCGATCTCACCGGCAGGGCCGGAGCTCTGGCCGCGCTGGTTGAAGGCGTCGAGCAGAGCTTGGACCACGGCCGGCTGCGGCCTGCTCGGCACGGCGGGCCGTGGCGGCGGCCCGGGCGGCACGAGCGGCACGCCGTTGCGATCGAGCAGCTGCACCCCCGGCGGCGGGCTTGTGGGAGGGACCCGCGGCGGCCGTGGGGCAAGTCCCAGCGCGCCGGCGACATACGGCGAGAGATTGCCGGCAAAGCGCCGCAGCTCGGCATCCGCATCCCGTTTGTCGCGCTGCTCGGTCACGGTCACGATCGTCAGGCCACCGGCTACGAGCACCACACTCACGACCAACAATGCGCCAACCACGACGCGCGCGGTGAGCGAGCGGGGGATCACGGCCTGTGCAGTACGAACCCCACGCCGCGTACGGTTTCCACCAATCGAGGCGCCCCGGCCGCGTGCAACTTGCGGCGCAGATATGTCATGAACACATCGAGCGCACGGCTGTCCGGGGCGAAGTCGTAGCCCCACACCATCTCCAACAACCGTTGACGACTCAATACCACCTCCGCATTGCGAGCGAGTGCGTCGAGCAGCGCCAGCTCCCGACCGGTCAACCGCAAATCGCGCCCATCCCAGCTCGCTGTTGCCCCATCCGCATCCACCAACAATAGCCCGAGCCGTACCGGTGGTTGAAGCGAGCTCCCTCCCGACTGCAGCTGGGCGGCGGCGCGTCGCAGCAGCGCCCGCAGCCGCGCGACCAGCTCGCCCATCGCGAACGGCTTGACGAGATAATCGTCGGCGCCCGCCTCGAGCCCTGCGATCCGGTCGTCAACCTGATCGAGTGCTGACAGCACGAGGATCGGCGTCGACAATCCCCCCGCCCGCATCCGCGCCGCCACGACGCGACCGTTGATGTCCGGCAGCCCGATATCGAGTACGACCGCGTCGGGCTCGCGCTCCGCGACGCACCTCAACGCCTCAGCGCCGTCGACCGCCTTCCTGACGGCGTAGCCCTCGAGCTCGAGCGCTCGACCGAGCGAGTCGAGTATCGCCTCGTCATCGTCCACCACCAGAACGACCGGATCAGCTCTCATCGGCCGATTATCGGGCGGCAGCGCTAATGAAGCGCTAACGAGCGCAGCGCCAAGAGGACGCGCGGACCGGATGCGCGTCCTCCTGTTCAGGAGGTTTGGGGTTGGTCGAACGATGGTCGCTTCAGTCGTACCACCATGTGAGAAGCGGGAGCCGCGCGCCCGCGGACCGTTGGTAGTGTCGTGTCGACCGGCGCCGGCACCCGCGGCCGCTGAGCTAAGTCGGGCTGTTCGCTCCGACCACCGCCTCGACGGACCCCGCCGTCCGCCTGCGGTCCCTCGGATTAGCGGACCGCTCCGGCACCGGACAGCCGTTCACCACCAGGATCGCGATCGCGCTACGCGACGCCGACAGCCTCCCCGGCCACCGCCAGCGCGTCCGCTCCCGCGACAGCGCAGCCGCGCCGAATCCGCCGAACGCCTCGGCGTCCACCCAAGGCACGCACGACTGGCAGCGGCTCCTTAGTGTCCACAGAACACATCGGTCAGCCCCGGATCGGCGTGGCGCGCGCGTCGCCGGGCGCCGCCGGACCTGGGCGCGACGTGCGCCTGGCCGGACGTCCGGGCGACCGCTTGCGATCGGCCGAGGAGCGTTGCTCCTACGGTAACGGTCGCAAGTCCGAAGACGAGTGGGGCGATGTGGCGTGCGCCGGAGCCCCATGTCTCCACCCCAGCCCAGAGCGCCATGACCACGGGCAGCGGGTCCTGTATTGCTCCGACGACGGGCGATACTGTCACGGCGGGGCGCTGCTGGAGCGCGGTGGTCTCTTCGAGAAAGGCCAGCGCCCCGAAGCAGAGCGTCGCCGACAGCCAGGCGGCGGCGACGGTCCAATGAGCGGTTGAGAGGTCGTTCGCGACCAGCTTGTTCGCGAAGTCGGCCCAGGCGTACGCGAGCCCAGCACCGATCACCAGCGCCAGCTGAGTCTGGCGCCGAAATCGGCCGACCGCGTAGGTGACAAGCGCCGCGGCTCCGACCACTGCCAGCGGCACTGCGAGCCGTGCTGCTTCGGGATCGTGGGCGGTGTGCCTGGGCGCCGCCCAAACGACAGCCGTTGTGCCCGCCACGATGGCCAGCGCGCCGAAGGCTTCGAGCGGCCCGACCCGCTCCCGCAGCCTCACCCTTGCGACTGCCAGCAGGATCAGCTGTGTCGTCGACAGGGTCGGCTGGACCACTGTGATCGGCGCTAAGGCCAGCGCGAGCACCTGCAGCGGCCACGCCAAGACCAGCAGTGCCGTCCCCGCCAGCCAGCGGGGACGGTGGGCAAGGCGCAGCAGCAGCGAAGGGCGACCGCCTTCACTGGCCGGCGCGCGGCGGTCCTCAGCAGCCTGCAGGACAACTGCGAACGCGTTCGCAACGGAGGCCACCAGCGCGACGACGATCCCGAGCCCTATCACGCGACCGCGCGGACCCCCTCGCGAGGCATGACCGCAGCTAGCGGGGCTTGACCCCGATGGACGTAGCGCTGGTTCCCGTCGCGTGTCGAGATCCTGTTAGATTAGGGGGCCTGGCGCACTTCACGGAAGTCGTCTGCGTGTCATAGGCAGCGCAGGCGACAGCCGGCCCGAGGTAAGTAAGTAACGTCCGTGCGGATCCTGGTCACCGGCGCGAGTGGGTTCATCGGCGCGCACGTCTGCGCTCACCTAGCCGGCAAAGGCGCGGAGGTGCGAGCTTTCTGCCGCTCGGAGCCGCCCGGGGACGCGCGAGTTGCGGAGTGGATGCCCGGCGATGTGACCGATGCGTTGGCCGTGCGGCGGGCGGTCCCCGGTTGTGAAGCGGTGGTGCACGTCGCCGCCGCCTACAGTTACGCGCGCACGGACTGGCCGCGGGTGGAGGCCGTCAACGTGCGGGGGACGCGTAACGTGCTCGAGTCCGTGACCCGCAGCGGTAGGCCTCGCCTGGTGCTGACCTCGACTTCGGCTACTTGCGGTCCCGTTCGCGGACGACCGGCGACCGAGCACGACCACCCACCCGCTTGGGAGTTGCGGGTCCCTTACAAGCGAACGAAGGTTGCCGCCGAACGCCTGGCGCTTGCCGCCGCTCGGCAAGGCACCGACGTGGTCTGCGTGAACCCAACGACCGTGCTCGGGCCCGGTGACCGCCGGCCGACGCCGAGCGGCAAGATGATTCGCGATCTGGTTGACGGCCGCATCCCCGCGTATATCGCCGGCGCGGGGATCAACGTGGTTGCTGTTGGGGACGTTGCCCGCGGGCACACGCTAGCGCTGGAGCACGGCCGCTGCGGGGAACGCTACATCCTCGGGGGCGACGACCTGTCGCTACGCGACGTATTCGCGGTCGCGCTAGCGGCCGTCGGGCGCCAGCCACCGCGGGTGGCACTGCCATGGTCGGCGGTGTACGGGGCCGCGCTGTTGGTCGACGCGGCGGCGCGGGCGTTCGGGCATGAGCCGCGGCTGCTGGTGCTGCACGAGGTCCTGCTAGCTCGCCTGCCGCTGTTCTTCGCAAGCGCGAAGGCCTGCTCCGCGCTCGGCTACAGACCCCGCCCGGCGGGGGAGGCGCTCGCGGCGGCCGCGCGCTGGTGCGCCGCAACGCGGTAGGCGCCGCTGCCCACCGCGACGACCAGGCTCGCCGCGTCCGGCAGCCCGTCACCCGACAGCGGGGCAGGCCTTGGGCGCGAAAGGACGCGGTTGAGGGCTGGGACGAGCGCCGCGCGATTCGGCGCCCACTCGGCAAGACCGCGATCGGACAGCGCGATCGCGTGAGCGCGGACGTGCGCGACGCCGGTGCCGTAGTTGATCAGCGGGCAGCCCACTACACGTGCCTCGAGCGCGGTTGTGCCGCCGGTCGTGTGGACGATCGCGTCCGCGGCGCTCAGCAGCGTCGGCATCTGACCGCTGAAGCCGAGCACTCTGACCCGTGGATGGCTGCCGTAAGTCGCGAGTAGCTCCCGGCGGACGCCGCCGTTGCGGCCGGCCATGCAGAGCACCAGCGTCTCAGGGCCCGTATCGAGCGCCACCCCGGTCGCCCCGGCGAGATCGCCCAATGCCCACCCTCCGCCCGAGATGAGCACCACCGGAACTCGATCGGGCAAGGACAAAGCCAAGCGCGCGCTCGCGGGCGGCAGCGGCGACATGAATCGCTCGTCGATCAGCGGACGCACCACCGCGGCCCGATCGGGGCCCGCGATCTGCTGCACCTCGGCCTGCGCCTCGGGCCAGGAAAGCAGGTGCAGATCGATCCCAGGATGCGCCCAGTAGTGAAGCCCCGCCGGATCCGAGATCGATGAACAGACCGGCGTCCCGAGGCGCCCGACGGCGCGAAGCACGCCAAGCGCCGCGCTCAGTACCGGGTACTCGGTCACGACGACGTCAGCGCCAAAGCCGCTGATCGTGCCCCTCAGCCCGCGGCCGCCCAGCACCGCCAGCGCGAACTGCGCGGCGCGTCGCGGGGTCGCGTGTTCGAAGAACACTCGATAGGCCAGCTCGTAGGTCCATCCGACGCGGTCGAGATGAAGGTGAAACCCGTTCGTCATAAACCGTCCGAATCGCAGGCCCATCACCTCCAGATCGGTCCGCAACTCGACCGACTCGATGTCCTCGCGTCGGCTCAATTCCTCGACAAGCGATCGCGCGACGGTCACGTGTCCGGCGCCAATATCAGCGCACAGCACCAACACGCGCACTCCCCGAGAACGCGCGCGCCCGTCGACGGCGGGCGGGTCACACTGCTCGAGCATTGGCAACCACTCGACTGTACTCGCGATCTCTGGCGCGACCCTCTGCGACGTTGTTCAAAAGCAACCTCGTATGCCATCAGCCGCCGTGTCCCCGACGCCAAGTTCGGTTCTAACCACAGGTGGCGGTTCTTGCCGCGCTCTCAGCGTCCTCTCATGTTGAAAGAGTTACTACACAATCGGTGGTGGAAGGCGCCGAGCCGGAGACGAACGTCACAATGCACGCCGGGATGTGATGGTACTTTCGCTGCTCGACGCGATCGCGGGCAGGCGGCTACTACCGTTTGCGGTGGCCGACGTCGAGGCGGTGCATCGGCGATGACGATGCCGGCGCTTGAGGCTGAGTTCGGCTATCGCGCGTGCGAGGACATCACGCGGCGCGAGGCGGCGAACTTCTACTACGGAATCCGGCTTCTTCCGCGCGACAAGCGTCAGGCGATGAGTGCCGTGTACGCGTTCGCGCGCCGCGTCGACGACATCGGCGACGGCGACGAGGAGCGATCCGCGAAGTTCGCCGCCCTCGACGCTGAGCGCGCGAGCCTCGCCGCGATCGCGAGCGGCGCGACTAGCGGGCGCTATGCGCCCAGCGCGTCGCCGCGCGACCCGGTGACCGTAGCGCTAACCGACGCACGTAAGCGTTTCGGCCTGCCCCTCGATGCGCTGGACCTCCTGATCGACGGCGTCGAGCTCGACGTGCGCGGCACCCGGTACGAAACCTTCGACGACCTTGTTGTCTACTGCCGCGACGTGGCCGGCTCGATCGGTCGTCTGTGCCTGGCGATCTTCAGCGAAGGCGACGTCAACGGGCACGCCACACTTGCCGACGACCTCGGCGTCGCGATGCAGCTTACGAACATCCTGCGTGACGTGCGGGAGGACTACGAGCACGGACGGGTGTACCTGCCCGCAGAGGACCTCCGGCGCTTCGGATGCTCAGCACCGCCCGAGGTGAGCGCCGAGCTGATCCGCTTCGAGGCCGTGCGGGCTCGCGAGTGGTTTGACCGTGGGCTAGGCCTCGTCGACGTGCTCGATTCGCGCAGCGCCTCGTGCGTACTGGCGATGACCGGCATCTACCGGCGGATCCTCCAACGGATCGCGCGGCAGCCGGACGTGATCCTGCAGCGGCGGGTCTCGCTTTCTGCGTGGGAAAAGGCGTGGCTCGCCGCGCGGAGCCTGGCCGGGCTGCGGACGTGAAGCGGATCGTCGTCGTGGGCGGAGGGTTGGCGGGCATCGCCGCCGCGCTCGACTGCGCGCGCGATGGCGCCGCGGTTACCCTGCTCGAGTCGCGCGGCCGCCTAGGCGGCGCCGCCTACTCATTCGTCCGCGACGGCATGCTCGTCGACAACGGCCAGCACGTGTTCCTGCGCTGTTGCAGCGAGTACCGCGAGCTCCTCGACCGGATCGGGGCGACCGAGCTGGTGACGCTCCAGCCGCGGCTGTCTGTTCCCGTCCTCGCTCCGGGCGGCAGGCGCGCTTGGCTGCGCCGCTCCAGCTTGCCGGCGCCGTTGCATCTCGCGGGCGCGCTCGCGCAGTACCGTTTCCTTGGCCTGCGCCAACGCGTCTCGCTGGCGCGCGCGATCCAGGCACTCCTGCACGTTGACCCTGACGACCCGTTCGCTGACGCCCGGTCGTTCGGTGATTGGCTGTCCGAGCACGGCCAGGGTGAGGAGGCGGTGCAGACGATGTGGGAGCTGATCGCGCGTCCTGCGCTCAACCTCCGGGCCGCCGACGCCTCGCTCGCCCAGGCGGCGTACGTGTTCCAGCGGGGCCTGCTGCGCAACGCCGCCGCCGGCGACGTCGGGTACGCCCGCGTGCCGCTCGGGGAGATCCACGATGCGGCGGCGAGGCGGGCGCTAACGTGGGCCGGCGTCGAGGTCCGGCTGCGCCGCAGCGCGGTTGCGATTGTGCCCGAGGTTGACTGCTTTCGGGTCGAGTCGGGCAGCGTCCCCCCGCTCGCTGCCGACGCTGTCGTTCTGGCGGTGCCGCACGCTCGGGCAGCACGACTCCTGCCGGCCGGAGCCGGCGTGGACCCCGCGCGGATCGCTCGGTTGGGCACCTCGCCGATCGTGGACCTGCACGTGGTGTACGACCGCTCGGTACTTGATCTGCCGTTCGCCGCGAGCGTGCGCACACCGGTGCAATGGGTCTTCGACCGGACGGAGGCCGCGGGGCTCGCGCCGGCGCAGTACCTCGTGGTCTCGCTCTCCGCCGCCGAGGCGGAGCTGGACATGACCGTCGACGATCTCCGCGGCCGCTTCCTCGAGGCCTTGTCGGAGCTGCTCCCGGCGGCCCGCGAGGCCCACGTCGAGGCGTTCTTCGTCACCCGCGAGCATGCCGCGACGTTCCGGGCCGCCCCGGGAGCGCGCTCGCTTCGCCCCGGGCCGCAGACGCGTATTCCCGGCCTGGTGCTTGCCGGCGCGTGGACCGACACTGGCTGGCCGGCGACGATGGAGGGTGCGGTGCGCAGCGGTCGCGCGGCCGCGCGCGCGGCGCTGGCGACGCTCGCCCGGAAGGTCGAACCAACGGCGAGAGTGGCGGCATGAACGGCCTCACGATCCTCGCGCCACTGTCCGTCGAGGCCCGCGCGGTGCGTGCCGGCGCCCCGTGGGCGCGTGTGCATCGTGTCGGGATGGGGCCCCGCCGTGCCGCGCGTGGCGCGGACGTTGGCGTCGGCGGGGACGGCGCGGTCCTGATCGCCGGTTTCGGCGGCGCGCTCGACCCCGAGCTCGAGCCTGGCGACGTCGTGCTCGCGAGCGAGCTGCGCGGGCCCACCGGCACAACCCCCTGCCCCGACCCGTCGATCCTCGCCGGGGTCCTGCGCCGCGGTGGACTACGCGTTCGCGTCGGGCCGATCGCCTCGAGCCGGCGGGTCGTTGTGCGCGCGCGCCGGCGCGCGTTGCAGCGCACCGGAGCGCTCGCGGTGGATATGGAGTCGGCGTGGTTGGCGCGCGCGACGCCCGCACAGCCGCTGGTCGCGCTGCGTGTCATCCTCGACACCCATCGCCGTGAACTGAAACGCCCGCTGCGCACCGCGGTCGGCGCCGCCGTCGCCTACCGCACGCTGCGCCGCGCGTGCGCGCTCGCCGAGGACTGGGCGCACGCGCTCGGCCCGCGCGAGGTGGTGCTCGCCTCCCCGCGCGCGTCGTGCGCCGGCGTCGTTCGGGCGGTCGAGATCGTCGAACGCGCGCTCGAGGATCGCGGCCCGCCGATCTACGTGCGCAAGCAGATCGTCCACAATTCGCATGTGGTCGCCGACCTCGAGCGGCGCGGCGTGACCTTCGTCGACGAGGTCGACGAAGTCCCACCGGGTACGACCGCGATCTTCTCGGCGCACGGTGTATCGCCGGCTGTGCGGGCTGCCGCCGCGCAGCGCCGCCTCAATGTGATCGACGCCACGTGCCCACTCGTCGGCAAGGTGCACGCGGAATCGCGGCGCTTCGCCCGGTCGGGGTTCGACATCGTGCTCGTCGGCCATCAGGGGCACGAGGAGGTCGAGGGAACCTTCGGCGAGGCCCCCGCGCGCACCCACGTGATCGGAAGCGTCGAGGAGGTCGATCGCGTGCGGGTCGAGGACCCAAACCGCGTCGCCTACCTTACGCAGACGACGCTGGCGATCGATGAGACGGCGGGCATCGTCGGCGCGCTGCGCGAGCGCTTCCCCACGCTGGTCGGACCGGTCTCCAGCGACATCTGCTACGCGACGCAGAACCGCCAGGACGCCGTGCGCGCGTTGGCCTCCGACTGCGAGGTGGTGCTCGTCGTCGGGTCCCGCAACTCGTCCAACTCGCGCCGCCTGGTGGAGGTCGCCCGGCGCGCGGGCTGCAGCGCCGTCCTGATCGAGGACCGCGCGGACATTGCGCCCGAGTTGCTCATCGGCTGCAAGCGTGTCGGCGTGACCGCCGGCGCCTCCGCTCCCGAGACCCTGGTCGAGGGCGTCGTGCGCGCCCTTGACGGTCTCGGCGCCACCAGGGTCGGGGAGCGTATGGTGGCCCGCGAGGACGTCCACTTCAAGCTTCCCCCAATGTCCGACCCACGGAGCTGATCCCATGCCCGTCCCATTGCGGCAGTCAGCGCGCATGGCTGCCTACCTGACCGAGCAGAAGCTCCGCCGCCGGGACAAGTTCCCGCTGCTCGTCGAGCTCGAGCCGCTGTTCCAGTGCAACCTGGAGTGCGCCGGCTGCGGCAAGATCCAGCACCCTGAGCACGTTCTGAGCCGGCGCATGCCGGTCGAGCAGGCGGTCGGTGCAATCGAGGAGTGCGGCGCCCCAATGGTCTCGATCGCCGGCGGCGAGCCGCTGATCCACCCCGAGATCGACGAGATCGTCCGCCGGCTGATCGCGCGCAAGCGGTTCGTCTACCTGTGCACAAACGCGATCCTGATGGAGCGCAAGCTCAACCGCTTCGAGCCATCCGCGTACTTCGCTTGGGCCGTGCACATCGACGGATTGCGCGAGCGCCACGACGAGTCGGTGTGCCGGGACGGCGTGTTTGACAAGGCCATGGCGGCGATCCGCGCCGCCAAGCAACGCGGCTTCCGCGTGACCACGAACACGACGTTCTTTACCCACGACACGCCCGAATCCGTACGCCGCGTGCTTGACTTCCTCAACGACGAGGTACGTGTTGACCAGATGATGATCTCGCCCGCCTACGCGTACGAACGGGCGCCCGACCAAGAGCACTTCCTCGGAGTCCGCCAGACCCGTCAACTGTTCCGTGCCGCGTTCGCCGACGGGCGGCGCAAGCGGTGGCGGCTCAACCACTCGCCGCTGTTCCTCGACTTTCTCGAGGGCAAGGTAGATTTCGGCTGCACGGCCTGGGGCGTCCCCAGCTACTCGCTGTTCGGGTGGCAGCGTCCGTGCTATCTGATGGCCGACGGCTACGCCAAGACCTACGCGGAGCTGGTGGAGACAACCGACTGGGACGCCTACGGTCGCGGCCGCGATCCGCGCTGCGAGAACTGCATGGCCCACTGCGGATACGAGCCGACCGCGGTGCTAGCGACAACCCGCTCGCTCAGGCAGTCGCTGCGCGCGCTCGTGCAAAGCTGATGAGGTGCGTGTTCTCGTCGTAGAGGACGAGGAGAAGCTTGCCGCTCTCCTGCGCCATGCCCTGCGCCGCCAAGGCATGGGCGTAGACGTGGCGATCACGGGCGAGGACGCGGTGATGCGCGCGACGGCCACCGAGTACGACCTGATCCTGCTGGACGTGATGCTCCCGGGCCACGACGGGTTCGAGGTCTGCCGCCGCCTGCGCGCGCGCGAGGTGTGGTCGCCGACGCTGATGCTGACCGCGCTCGACGAGGTCGAGCACCGGGTGCGGGGCCTCGACAGCGGGGCGGACGACTACCTAGCAAAGCCGTTCTCGTTCGACGAGCTGCTGGCGCGGATGCGGGCTCTGACGCGCCGCGGAGCGCCGCCGCGACCGACCCTGCTCACGGTGGGCGACCTGCGCCTCGACCCGGCCGCCCGCCGGGTCTGGCGCGCAGGCAGGGAGCTGTCGCTCACGGCACGCGAGTTCGGGATGCTCGAGATGTTCATGCGCCATCCGGGCCAGGTGCTGAGTCGATTCGAGCTGCTCGAGCACGTGTGGGACAACAGCTACGAGAACCGGTCGAACGTAATCGAGGTCTACGTCGGCTACCTGCGAGACAAGCTCGGCCGCCAGGCGATCGAGACGGTGCGCGGCGCCGGTTACCGACTGCGGACATGAGCGTGGCGGGCCCCAGCGTTCCCGCGCGCCAGGAGGGGGACCTTCAGACGAGCGAGAAATTCCAGCGTGGCGATCAAGACGTGGCGCAGGATTCATCGCGAAGGAGTCCGTCGCTACGCCGCCTCCCGTTCCGGATGCGGCTCACGTTGAGCTTCGCCGGTGTCATCGTGGTGCTGTTCGGCGGTCTGGCGCTCCTGCTACAGACCCTTTTCTCGGCGAGCCTCGACCAGGGGATCAATCGCTCGCTACGCACGCACGCCGGCGATCTGGCATCCCTCGTCCGTGGTAAGAGCGAGCTTCCCGAACTGCCTGAAAGCGGCAGTGCATTCGCGCAGATCATCGACCCCAGGACCGATCGGGTCCTCGACGCTACGCCCGGGCACGCGACTCGGCTACTGAGCCAGAAACAGGTGAGGCGCGCTGCTTCAGGCTCGCTGTTAGTGGATCAGGGCGAGAAGGCGCGGCTGCTGGCGGGCCCGGTCGTCACTCAGCCGGCGTCGGTGTTGGTGGTCGGGTCCCCGCTCTCCGAGCGCAACCGGGCGCTGACCACGCTCAGCGAGCTGCTGTTCATCGGCGGCCCGCTGATACTCGTCCTTACCTGCCTGGCCGGCTACGTCCTCGCCGCGCGCGCGCTCGCACCGGTGGAGACAATGCGTGCACGGGCCGCGCGGATCTCGGGAGATCCGCGGGGCGAGCGGCTGCCAGTCCCCGAGACCAATGACGAGCTCCAGCGCCTCGGCGACACGCTCAACGCGATGCTCAGCCGACTCGAGGATGCGCTCGGCTGCGAGCGCGCGTTCGTCGCCGATGCGGGGCACGAGCTGCGCACGCCACTCTCGATCCTCAAGCTCGAGCTCGAGCTGGCGCTCGCGCCGGACAGCTCCCGCGAAGAGCTCCAGACGCGGCTGCGCTCCGCCGCCGGGGAAGTCGATCGGCTGGCCAAGCTCGCCCAAGACCTGCTGGTCATCGCTCGCGCCGACGAGGGACGGTTGTCGCTCGAAACTCGCCGGATCGAGGTGCTCCACGTCCTCCGGGCGGTCGCCGCCCGCTTCGCCACGTCGGCCGACGGCGAGGGCCGGGAAGTGAGGCTCGAGGGCTCCGATGGGCTCGTCGTGGACGCTGACCAGGTGCGGCTCGAGCAGGCGCTCACGAACATGGTCGTGAACGCACTCGAGCACGGCGACGGTGCGGTTGTACTTCGCGCCGTCGGGCGCAACGGCAGCGTCGAGCTTCACGTGCTCGACGAGGGGAAGGGGTTCGCACCGGCCTTCCTCCCGCGCGCGTTCGAGCGCTTCTCGCGCGCGGACCCCGCCCGGTCGCGGGGCGGCGCCGGCCTCGGGCTGTCGATCGTGCGCGTGATCGCCGAAGCCCACGGTGGACGCGCGTACTCGACAAACCGCGAGCCCGGCGGTGCCGACGTCTGGTTGTCCCTACCCCGGGCTACCCGGCCCGAGTCCGAGCACGCGGACATCCCAAGGATCGATCTCCTCAGCTTCCCCTCTTAGTCCGAAGTTCCCCTAGCGGAGCGGCGGGTTTCGCCGTGATTTCGGGGGTTTCGCGTGCTTCGGGGTGGATGGGTGGTGACTACGTGTCGAGGCTCGCGTGTTGGATGAGCTCGAGTGCGCGGGCTTGGAGGGGGGTGGGTTGCGCGAGTTTGTTGAAGGTTGCGGTGGCGCCGGGTAGGCGGATCGTGTTGCGGGTTAGGGTCGCGAGCTCGGCGAGCAGGCTTTTGTAGCTGTGGCACGGCTCGCCGGTGCTGGTGCGCTTGGTGCGAGCTTTGCGCTGCGCGTCGGGGGACCGGACTGCCTTGGCGATCGGGTCGCGCTGGACGGGTGGGTTCTCGTCGTTGAACAGGAGTGCTCGCCAGGCGTCGCGGAGGTGCCAGGTGAGGTAGTAGGCGAGCATGCAGAGGAACACGTGGGCGCGGACCGGTTTTCGAGGTGGTGGTGGATCGGGCGGATCTCGAGGTCGGGGCTCTTGAAGGTGCGGAATGCGCGTTCGACCTGTTCGAGTCCCTTGTAGGAGCGGACTACCTCGTCGGTGGACAGCTCGCCGTCGCCCGCGTTGGTGCGCAGCACGTAGATGCCGTCCAGCGCGGCCTCGGCATCGATCTGCTCGGTCTTGCGTTTCCAGCTGAAGGTCGTGTCGGTGATCTGCACCTCGAAGTGCTTTTTGACCTTGTAGCGCTTGAGCGCGGGACCGACGGCGAGCCCGATCTGATCGGCGCCGGTCAGCGTGCCGCGCTTGACCCGGTGAGCGATCTCCGCAAGGCCGCGCTCGGTCGCCTCCAAAAGCTCGCACCGTTTGCGTGCGCGCTCGGCGGCGACGAGCGGGTTGCGGCACACGATCAGCCGCTCGCCGGGATAGTCCTCGGAGGTGATCTCGGCCAGGTTTCGCTGATCGAACAGCGAGAGCTGCAACTCCTGTTGGCGGGCGAGCTTCTGGATCTGCGGCGCTTTGAGCGCGGTGATCCAGGCGATCTCGGCCTTCTGCAGCAGCTCGATGTTGGCCTTGGTGACCATCCCGCGGTCCGAGACGACCACGACGCGTGAGAGCCCGAACCTGCGCTTGAGCTTCTCGATCTGGGAGGGCAGCGTCTTGTCATCGTGCAGCTCGCCACTGAACACCTCGATCGCGACAGGCCGGCCCGGCTTGTCGCACAACAGCCCGTAGATGATCTGCAGGCTGCCGCGCTTCTGATCGCGCGAGTACCCCAGCTTCGCCAGCTCGCACGAGCGTCCCTCGAAATACGACGAGGACACGTCATAGAGCACCAACTCGCCGTCGGTGAGATGCCGGCGCGCGAGCCGATCCTCGATCCGCTCCTGGCGCTCAAGCAGCCAATCCATCGCCGCGTACAGATCGTCCTCATCGACGCCGCAGACCCCGAGCTCCTCAGCCACCGTGGACTGGCCGAGCGCGCGGACGGTCCCCAGCTTCGACGCCGGCGCGATCACCCGCTGGCAGATCATCGCCAGCACCAGATCCCGCTCCCTGGACGGGGACCGATCAAGCAGCCGACCCAGCTCCAACCGCCGGGCCATCGCCAACGCCGCCTGCACATGCCCGGCCGGCAGCGACCGCTCGATCGCAAACGCCGCCCCGGCCGGCACCAGCACCTCGCCCCGCAGCGCTGAGCGGACCGCGTCGATCGCCTCCGGCGGCAACCGCGACAGATTCGCCAGCGTCTCCTTCTTGACCTTGCCGTCCTCTCGATAGGAGCGCCGCAACAACGTGTTCGTGTACTCGCGCTCCCCAACCCTGCGGGACGTAGTGACCACATGCATCGCCCCAAACTCACGAGGTTTCCTTCCCATGACAAGCACCCTACACCAACCAGTGGACAGAAAGTAGTGCCTACACGCTCAACAAACGAAAAGGCCGGAATCCCCAACATCTCAAGAGATTCCGACCCCAACTAGCCGTGACTACACGGGGAACTTCGGCTTAGTCGAACCGTTGCTCGCTGAGACCCGATCGACTTCGGAGCCGTCTTCGAGGCGGGGTTGCCAGCCGCGGCATGCATGCCCGTGCGGAAGCAACTGCCGCCGCTCAGTAGGCGATGTTTACCGTCAGCGGTGGCGATGCGCCGGCGGCGTTGGCCGAGTCCGCATCGCTGCGGGCAACGAGCATGTACCGACCGGGACGGCGGATCTCGAGCTTCCCGTGGAAGCGGCCGCTCTTGACAGCGAGGTGCCGGCTCGAGACCGGCGTGCGGAGCTGGCCTCCGGCGGGGTAGGCATCGATCGTCACATGCGGCTTGGAAGGGGAGATCGTGCCGCTGAGCTGCAGCGGCGCCGTCGAGACGAGTGAGAGCGTGATCGCGGGCGCCACCGAGACCTCCGCCCAGTCGGTGACCGTAGCCGGATGCGCTCGGTGCAGGGCACGCACCGCAGCGTTGCGCCGAAGGCTGACCGACACGTTCCACGACCCGTCGGGCGCGGTCGTGGCCCGCGCGATCGTGCTCTCGCCCGCAGGCGATAGATGCTGCAGCTCGACTGGCGCTCCGCCGAGCGGCGGGCCTCCGAGCATCCGCAGCCGGCCCGACACGGTCAGCGGCACGCCGCCCCTAGCCACGCTCGGCAGCGGGCTGATCGTGATCGTCGCGGGCGTGCCGGCAAGCGCGGTGATGGCGGGACGGATCGACGGCAACTGCGCGTAAAACGCATCGCCGGGGCAGTCGGTGGAGTCACCGTCGCGATGACCGGCGACGCGCGGCAACGAGACGCGCGCGCCGGGGCCGAACGGCGTGTAGTAGTAGTCGCCGGGATTGACCACCACCGTGACCCGGCCTTCGCTTGGGATCCCATGCAGTGAAAGCTTCCACGCAAGCAGCTGTTTGAGCGATCCGATCGCGGCATCCGATGGGACCACGTCCATGAAGTCGCCCAGCACGGCGACGCCAGTCGATTCGGCGTTGTAACCGCCCGCCTGTGCGCCGATCACCGCCATGTCGATGCCGCCGGCGCGCGCCTCCCAGATCCGCCCGTACAGGTCGATGATGAAGTTGTAGGCAATGTCCCAGAACCCGCGTACCTGGACGTGATAGTCGTAGATCGCCAGCAGCATCGAGGGGACCTCGCCCGCGCCGTAGCCGTTGGGGTTGACCGTGTGGTGGACAAAGGCGAGCTTGATCGTCGCGTACTCGGCGGCGTGCCGCGGCGGCGCCTGTCCCTGCGCCCACGCCTCGCGGGCGATGATCGCCGGCTGGCCAGGGCCGGCGTCGAGCCTCGGCCGCGCCAGGGGAAGAGCCGCGGCAACCGCCTGCGGCCGTTGGCCAGCGAGGCTGACGAAGTTCACCCGTACCCCGTGAACCGGGCGGTCGCTGCGCAGCTGCACGTAGTCCGCAGCGCCCGTCCACACCGGCTCGCCGAACACCGACCGCGCACGTCCGCCCTCGCTCGTCCCGTCCGGGTCGTGGCCCAGGACCGAAGCCACCACCCACGGGCTCCAGCGTCCATCGGGCGCCCTGGCGCGCAGCTCGATCCGCGCGTGCGGCGGGTCCGCCCATTCGACGCCCACGAGCGCGAACCTCCGCGGAGCCAGCACCGGCGCCGACACTCCCGACAGGGAGCCGATCCAGCGGCCGGACACCGGTTGACGCGGCGCAAGCGCACCCGCGACTCCCGCTGCCGGGCGCACGAGCGAAGCCGCGCCCGCCGCCGCCATCCCGCCTAGCATCGTGCGACGAGTGATGTGGCGCGGCTCGTCCATCGCCGGTCAAATTAGCGCAGCCGTGCGCGAGCCGGAACCGGTGCGTGTTGGGGAAACATCACCCCACAGGCCAAGTCCACGACCTGTGAGAGCCGAAACGCCGGGCCGCTCACACCGAGCCCCGTACGCGCCGCCAATGGCGCCGCCGGCTTTCTACCCTTCCCGGTGAACCAGCTCAAAGGAGAAACGATGCCGCTAGAGGGCGAATATGAGCCAAGCTCTGCGAAGTGGGTCCGCGACCAAGTTGCGGAGTACGAGAGCTCCGGTGGAATCAGGGGGACGAAGCTGAGGGGCGTCCCAGTGGTCGTGATCACGTCGCTGGGCGCCAGCTCCGGCAAGCTGCGCAAGAACCCGGTTATGCGGGTCGAGCACGATGGTGTGTACGCCGCCGTTGCATCCAAGGGTGGGACACCGCAGCATCCGGCGTGGTATCGCAATTTCGTGGAGCATCCGCTGGTTGAACTTCAAGACGAAGGCGCCAAGGGTGACTACACCGCACGGGAAGTCTCCGGCGAGGAGCGCGCGACGTGGTGGAAGCGTGCTCTGGCGGTCTGGCCGGACTATGCCGAGTACCAGACCAAGACCGATCGCGAGATCCCGGTGTTCGTGTTGGAACCTGCGGACTGATCTACACGTTGCCGACCCCGAACATCGTCGTGAGGATCGTCGCCACGTGGCGTTCCTCGTCGCCGGTCCAGGCATAAGCATCCCCGCGGCAGACCGTGAGCGTGCGCCCGGGCCGCATGACCTGCCCCCGCGCCAGCAGCCGCTCCCCGCCCGCGACCGAGAGCAGATTGACCTTGAGCTCAACCGTAAGGACGCGGCAATCCGGCTCCATCAGAGACAGGGCGGCGTAGCCGCAGGCGCTGTCCATCGCCGCGATCACTACTCCGGCATGCAGGAACCCGTCCTGCTGAGTCAGCCGGTCCGCGAAGGGCACGACGATCTCGACAAGCCCCGGATCGACTCGGTCGAGCCGCGCGGCGAAGGTCGACATCAGGCCTTGCTTCGCGAAGCTCGCCCGCACGCGCTCCTCGAACTCGGGATCGCGCGCCTGCAACTCGGAAGTCATCGCCGCGAGTATGCCGGGCTGACTTCTGGCGCAGAGCCAATCCGGATTCAACGCCACCACCGGCATCAAAACGGCAGTTGACATGATGCCATTGTGATGCCAGAATGGTGCCATGGAACTCGAAACGTATGTAGAAAAGCTCCGCGAGCAGCTGGCGGTGGCGGCCTCGGCCGGCGGCGAGGAGGCGCTGTCGCTCGCGCAGCGGCTGACGGCCGCGCTGGAATCCGCCGTCCGACTGACCCTGCTGGATGCGCTCTCGGCGGCTGCGGCCGAGATCACGAGCGAGCTGGCGCCTAGCTCGGTCGAGCTGCGCCTGCGCGGGAGCGAGCCGGAGTTCGTGGTCACGGTGCCGCCGGCCGAGACGGCTGGCGAGCAGACCGATAGCCAGGAGCTGACCGGGGGGTGGGCCACGAGCGCCGCAGCGGCCGCGGCCGGAGAGGGAGGGATGGCGCGGATCAATCTGCGGCTTCCAGACCAGCTCAAGAGCCAGGTCGAGCAAAGCGCCGACCGCGAGGGCTTGTCGATCAACGCGTGGCTCGTGCGCGCGGTCGCGGCGGCCGTCGACCGCGGTCAGCCGGGGGCCCAGCGCGAGCAACGGACCGCCCGCTCGGGCCAGCGTTACACGGGCTGGGGGCGCTGAGCGCCGCAGCGGCCATCGGAGAACGAACTGACTGAAACCAACGACTCACAGGAACCACGACATGTCTCACTTCGAAACACCACAACCAATCTCGGTCGTGCTCGAGTTGCGCGTGGCGGACATCCGCGTCGCCGCCGGGGAGCGCGCGGACACGATCGTCCAGGTACGGCCGAGCGACTCGTCCAGGCGCGACGACGTGACCGCTGCCGAGCACACGCGCGTCGAGTATGCCGACGGCAGGCTGCTGGTCAAGGGACCGCGCCGGCTGCGGGAGTGGAGCCCGTTCAGCGATGGCGGCTCGGTAGATGTCGACATCGAGCTTCCCGCCGGCTCGGATCTGAGCGGCCACACGGCGGCCGGCGGGTTCCGCTGTACCGGTTCGCTCGGGCGCTGCGAGCTGAAGAGCAGCGCCGGCGAGATCAGCCTTGATCGGGCCGCACGTGTGAAGCTGGCAACGGCCGGCGACATCGGACTCGAGCGGGTTACCGGGGACGCCGAGCTGGCGACTGCCACGGGCGATGTGCGTGCCGGCGAGATCGACGGCTCGGCGGTGATCAAGAACTCCAACGGCGACACCCGGATCGGCGAGGTCGGCGGCGATCTTCGGGTCAAGGCGGCAAACGGCGACATCGACGTCGAACGCTCGCACGGCTCGGTCAGCGCCAAGACCGCCAACGGCCACATCCGCGTCGGGAGCGTCCACCGCGGCTCGCTCGTCGCGGAGACCGCAACCGGGCACATCGAGGTCGGGATCGCCGGCGGAGTCGCCACCTGGCTCGACCTCCACACGCACTACGGCCACGTCCACAACGGCCTCGACGCCACCGAGGGTCCCGAGTCAGCCGACGAGCAGGTCGAAGTACGGGCGAGGACGGGATTCGGGGACATCACGATCCGCCGCGAGGCCCAGCGCAGCGACGAGCTGCTTTCGGGAGGGAGGGACCATGAGTGATGCAATCGAGGTCCACGGGGTCGGCAAGCGCTTCGGAGAGGTGGTCGCGCTGGGCGGGCTTGACCTGACCGTGCCCGCCGGCACCGTGTTCGGGCTGCTCGGCCCGAATGGAGCCGGCAAGACGACGCTCGTGCGGATCCTGGCGACGCTGCTCGCGCCGAGCAGCGGCCGGGCGGCGGTGCTGGGCTACGACGTCGTGCGCGAGCCGCTTGCCGTCCGGCGGCGGATCGGACTGGCGGGTCAGTTCGCGGCGGTCGACGAGGAGCTCACCGGCCCGGAAAACGTCGAGATGATCGCGCGCCTCTACCGGCTGCCGATGGGCGACGCCCGCCGGCGCGCGGCGGACGTGTTCGAGCGGTTCGAGCTCGTCGAGGCCGCCGACCGTCGCGTCTCGACGTACTCCGGCGGGATGCGCCGTCGGCTCGACCTCGCCGCCGGACTGATCGGACGGCCGCCGGTCGTGCTGCTCGACGAGCCGACCACCGGACTCGACCCCAGGTCGCGCCAGGAGCTGTGGCGGATCGTCGACGAGCTACGACGGGACGGGACGACGGTGCTGCTGACGACCCAGTACCTGGAGGAGGCAGACCGGCTGGCGCAACGGATCGGGGTCGTGGACCGTGGCCGGATCGTGGCGCACGGCACCGCGGCCGAGCTGAAGGCGGCGGTCGGCGCGACGATCCTGAGCGTCCACCTCGCCGACCGCGCCGCTGCGCATGATGCCTCTGCGGCGCTTGCCGGCCTCGGCGCCGCCGAGCAGCCGCACGTTGACGCCGCCGACGGCGAGATCCGCCTGGCCGTCGAGGATCCGGGCGCATCGGCGGAGGCGGTGCGGAGGCTCGACGCCCGGCAGCTCGAGATCGCGTCCGTCGAGCTGCATCAGCCGACGCTCGACGACGTGTTCCTGACCCTGACCGGCCACCCCGCCGAGGAGGGACCAACCGAACAGACACTCGAACAGGAGGCCGCGTGATGAGCGCCACCGCCCAAGCAATCCCGTCCCGCGGCCGCGTCACGCTGGCCGAGACAGCGGCCGACAGCCGCGTGATGGCGACGCGCCAGCTACGCAAGGTGCTGCGCCGGCCGATGTACGTCGTCTACCTGTTCGTGCAGCCGGTGATCTTCGTGCTCCTGTTCCGCTACGTGTTCGGAGGGGCGATCAAGGCTCCTCACACCAGCTATGTCAACTACCTGATGCCCGGGATCATCGTGATGACGGCGATCTTCGGGGCGCTGACGACCGGGCTCGGGCTCACCGAGGACCTGAAGGCCGGGGTCGTCGACCGCTTCCGATCGCTGCCGATCGCACGGTCGGCGGTGCTGATCGGACGCACCGCGGCCGACTTGACGGTGAACGTGATCAGCCTGATCGTGATGCTGCTGATCGGGTTCGCGGTCGGCTTCCGGCCGAGCCAGCCGGTCTACGAAGTGGCGCTGGCATTTGCGCTCGTGCTGGCATTCGCGTACGTGTTCTCGTGGATCAGCGCGTATATGGGCCTGGCGGTGCGCGATCCGGAGACCGCGCAGTCGGTCGGGTTCATCTGGGTGCTCCCACTGGTGTTCGCCTCCTCGGCGTTCGTCCCGACCAGCTCGATGCCTGGGGCCTTGCACGCGTTTGCCGATGTCAACCCGGTGAGCCTCACCGTCAACGCCTCGCGAGCCCTGACCGTCGGCCACGCGCATGCGCTCGGTCCCGCGCTCGGGACACTCGCGTGGCTCGGTGGCCTGCTGGTGGTGTTCGTCCCGCTCGCGGTCAGAATGTTCCGCCGCGCCTGAGCAGCCGCGCACGCCACGCCCGATCAGCCCGCCGGCGCGAACGCAAGCGGACCCCCGCGGGGCACACGCTCCGCGGGGTTTCGCTGCTCGAGCCAAACCCGCGCAGGAGGTCGTACTCGACGTGCTCGCGTCCGTCACTGCCGTGTACGGCCAGCGCCGGCCCCGCCAAGGCCGTCGTCTGCCGTCCGTATGCCTTAACTCACGCGTCGCTCTTCTTTCCCGTCGGTTTCCAGCCGTGTCTGACGCCCTCTAGTAGTCGACGCTGACGGTCGGCCTTGTCCTTGGTCGTGTGGCGGGAGTAGACCTTTCCGGTCTCTCGATCCACGACCTCGTATGCCCCGTTTGTCTTTCTAACGCTGTAGGGCAAACCACTTCACTTCCGGTCCGCAGGCTTGTTTTCTGAGCCCATTAGACCACCTTCCACAGGCTACTCACAGCCGTCACCGCGACGTCCGCCCGCCTCCGCATCCATCCGGCCGACGATCGCATTGGTCGCTTGGCCGACATCGCACCAAAGATCCATTCGGCCGCGTGCAGCCCGGCTACCTGTCGGGCTCTGGCCCGGCTAGGGCAGGATCTCGACGTACCCGTCCGTTCCATGCACGCGGATCCGCTGCCCATCGCGGATCAGCCGGGTAGCATGCTCCACCCCCACGACGGCCGGCAAGCCGTACTCCCGTGCGATTACCGCGCCATGGGTCATCAGGCCCCCCACCTCCGTCACCAGGCCCTGGATCGCGACGAACACAGGCGTCCAGCTGGGGTCGGTGTAGGCGGTGACCAGGATGTCGCCCGCTTCGAGATCGGCCTGCGCCATGTCCAGGATGACGCGGGCCCGCCCCTCGATGGTCCCGGCGGAAACCGCTAAGCCGACCAGCGCGCTGGCCGGCAAATCGCCGCGTTGGTACGCCCCGGCGATGACCTCGCCATCCGACGTGAGCACCCGGGGCGGCGTGAGCACTTGGTACGACCTAAACGCGTCCTTGCGCTGGCGGATCAGCTGGTCATCCACTTGGTTCGTGCGCACGACGTCGTGGAGCTCCTGAAACGTGAGGTAGAAAATGTCTTCCTTCTCAGGAAGCACGTGAGCCTGCACGAGGCGCTCGGCCTCTTCCAACAAGGCCTGCTTGTAGACGAAGTAGCGGCTGACGATGCCGTACTTCGGATACTCCCGGTACCCGATGAAGGTCCGGACCCGATGGATCATCCGCTTGGCCTCTGCGGCCTTCCGCTCACCGTCCGGCAAGACCCGCAACCGCTCCAGCAGCTCCTGTTCCTTGTTCCAGGCCTCCTGCCGCCCTTGCTCGAGGCGCCGCTCGCCGGCGCCCGGCTCGAAGTTCTTGATGTTGCCGAGGATCATGGGCACGAGCGTGGTGGGGCGTTCGCTCCAACGCGGCTTCGTGATGTCGATCTCGCCGACGCAGCGCATCCCGTACTCGTCGAGGAAGGCCCGGATCGCGTCCCGCGCTTGCCGCCCGCCCGCGAGCTTCGCCAACTCGTCGAGGAAGTCCTCGTCCTCGACGTTCTGCAGAAAAGCCACCACGTTCGGATGCGGGCGGATCACGTCCGCGACGTCCAGGAGCGCGAGCCCCATCTCAGACGTGACGTTGTGGGCGGCGGACTGCGTGAGCGTGTCGGCCGCGTTCTTCTCGCCCAGCCACGCCTGAAGCTGCTCGTTGAGCCACCAGGTGGCCTCCATCCCGGCCATGATCGCCTGATGGCTTCGCGGATCGAACAAGATTTGCTTCAGCTCCTGGATGTCCGCCAGGATGAAGTCGAGCAGCGCCGATCCGGACTTCGTCCGAATGTCGCGCTTCAAGCCGGCGATAGAGGCCTGGTTCTGCCCGATCAGCTCGGCGACGATGGTCGGATCGGTCTCGATCTGGGCGGGCGGGCCACCAGCCGGCGCCGCGCCGGGACCCTCGTCCGGGAGCGATCGGATGAAGTCGCCGCGTTCGAGGATGGTCTGCAGCGCGTCCCCGATCAGCGGATCGGATCTCCCTAGAGCCTCCAGAAGGCCTGCTCGGGTCGCGGACGAAGCCAGGCGCCGGGTGACATCGACGAACAGCCTCCCGCCGGCCTCGTACATTCGCACGAGGGCAGTCAACTGCCACACGGAAAGCCCCAGGGGCTTCATCGGGTCGGTCATCATCTGCTGATGACCCACGGAGACGTAGACGTGGTCCTCTCGGTCGCCGGCCGCGGGGATGGGGAACAGCGTGGTAATCGGCCGGCTCTGGACGATCCGGAAGCCATCGTCGAGCAGGCACCATTCGATGTCCTGGGGACGGCCGAAGTGCGCTTCGATCCGCCGGCCCAGCTGCGCGAGTCGCACGACCTGCGCATCCGTCAGCGCCGGCTGCTGCTGCCGCTCCGGCTCGATCGCCTGTTCCTGTGTCCCGCTCGCCGGCGAGGCATGGATGGCAAGCTGCTTGGTCCCGACCCCCTTGACGACGACCTCGCCGTCCCGCACCTTGTAGACGTCTGCGTTCACCAGGCCGGAGACCAGGGCCTCGCCGAGGCCAAAGCTGGCCTCCACTGAGGTGACCTTCCGGTTGAAGGTGACGGGGTCGGCCGTGAACAGGATGCCGGCCGCCTGCGGGAAGACCATCTGCTGCACGACCACGGCCATGTGGTTCTTCCGGTGGTCGAAGCCGTTCCGCAGGCGGTAGGTCACGGCCCGCTCGGTGAAGAGCGAGGCCCAGCACCGGCCGACGTGCTGGAGGATCGCCGCCGGCCCCACGACGTTCAGGTAGGTGTCGTGCTGGCCCGCGAAGGATGCGGTCGGCAAGTCCTCCGCCGTCGCGCTGGATCGGACGGCGTAGGCGGCTTGCTCGCCGAGTCGGGCGAGCGGGCGCGTGATCGCCGATGCCAGATCCTCAGGGATGGCGATCGCTTCGAGGGTCCAGCGGATCTCCGCGCTGAGCGCGCGTATCGCCTCCCGATCGTCCGGCTTCAGGCGCGACAGCCGATCGAGCCGATCGTCGATCGACGGCGCTTCCGCGAGGATCCGCTGGAAGGCGTCCGTCGTCACACAGAAACCAGCCGGCACACGGATGCCTTCGATCCGCGAAAGCTCCCCCAGGAGCGCGCCCTTGCCGCCAACGACCGCAACCTGGGTCTGGTCGATCTCCTGGAAATCCAACACGTAGCAACCCATCCGCTCACCTCCCTCGGAGTAGACCCGGTCAACTCCACTGCTGTTCATCGGTTACAGCGTGCCGCGGGCGATTATGCGGCACGAATCAGGGCCTCATGAGAGCCCCCTATCTGGTAAGAGGCACGGGAGCGGGAGCGCCCGCGATCACCGTCGCCAGCACAAGCAGGCTCGGGCGACGCCGGCCGCCTCGCGAATCGCTTGTGCGTCTTCCCCAGCGTGGTACTTTGTTTGGTGGCCTTCCGGGCCGTTACATGCGTGTCGCTCGCTGACATCCGCCATGACTGATCTCGCCGCGCTACGGCGGGCTCGCGGGTGTCTGCTGAGGCGTTTGTCCTGTTACGGAAGGAGCCTGAATGTCCGCGACTCTGCTCGTGGCTGAGAACATCCACCGAAGGTACGGCGAGCGGGCCGTGCTGGAGAACGTCACGCTCCGCGTCGATGCCGACAGCCGAATTGGTCTGGTCGGGCCCAACGGGTCGGGGAAGACCACGCTGCTGAGGATCCTGGCCGGCCTCGAGCGGCCCGACACTGGATCGGTGCGGGCAGCGGGGACCGTCGGCTATCTGAACGCCACGCGTGATTCGGCGCGGACCGGCCGCGAGGCGATTCTCGCGGCGGTTGGACTGACCGAGGCGTCGGGCGAGCTGGACCGGTGGGCCGAACGGCTGCAGGGCGGTGATCTCAACGCGATCGCGGCGCACGCCAGCGCGCTTGAGCGCTGGCTGGCGCTCGGCGGCCCGGATGCAGACGGGCGGCTTGCAGCTGTGGCTGAACAACTGGGCCTCGAACCCGACCTGCTGACGCGACCGGTGGCTGCGCTGTCGGGCGGACAGGCAGCACGCGTCCGATTGGCCGCGATCGCGATGGCACGCCATGACGTCATGCTGCTGGACGAGCCGGCCAACCACCTCGATGCCGACGGCCTGACACGGCTGCGCCGCCTGGTGGACGCACATTCCGGGGGGATCGTGTTGGTCGCCCACGATCGCCAACTCCTCGCCGACACGTGCACCGAGATAGTCGCGCTCGAGCGTCACACCGGCGAAGCGACAAGCTACCCGGGCAGCTACGCGTGCTACGAGCGCGAGCGCGACGCCGCTCGCGCAGGCGCGCTCGCCGAGCACGCGCGGGCCCTCGCCCAACGGGAAGAGCTGAACGCCGCTGAGAGGGAGATGCGCCGTCGCGCGCAAGCCAGCCTGAACCGCCCGCGGGCGCGCCACGACAACGACAAGCACTTGCACGAGTGGGTCAAGATGCGCGCCGAGGAGATGGCCGGCCGTGCACGCAAGGTCGGCACGCGACGCGAGCGGATCGCGGTCCCGGACAAGCCGTGGCGAGACCCGACGTTGCGTCTGCGGCTCACCGCAGGCGAGCGGCGACGATCGTGGGTGCTCGCACTCGAGGGCGGGCAGTGGCAGCGCGGCGACTGGACACTCGGGCCGATCGACCTGACGATTGCTGACGGCGAGCGCCTGCTGATCACCGGGCCGAACGGGAGTGGGAAGTCGACCGTGATCGCCACCCTCGCCGGACGACTGCAACCCGTCGGCGGTCATTGTCGCGTCGCCGCAGGCGCGATCGTCGCTCAGCTAGGCCAGATGCGCGATTCACTGGACACCGAGCAGCCACTCAGCGCCGCCGTGCGCGAGCTCACCGGACTGGACGAGGCCGGCGCTCGAGCTGCGCTGGCCTGGTTTGGGCTCGGTGCCGATCACGCTGGACGAAACGCCGAGAGCCTGTCACTTGGCGAGCGTACCCGCGCCGAGCTGGCAGTACTCGCCCACCTGCGCGCAGCCTGCCTCCTGCTCGACGAGCCGACCAACCACCTCGACATCGAGTCCGTCGAGGTACTCGAGGCGGCTCTCGCTGGCTGGCCCGGAGCGCTCGTCCTCGCCAGCCACGACACCAGGTTCTGCGCGCGCCTGGCACCAGACCGCGAGCTGACGCTCTGACCTGCGCCTTCTCCATGCGGCACGGCCTCTCTGCCATTGGGATTGGCGGAGTCCAGCGGCACAAGCCCCGCTCGCAGACCCGGCCTGCGACGAGCAGGGAAGCGTGCGCTGTACTGCGTCCCCTGCTTTATCGCCGCGACGAGATGTCTTGCGCGCTGGCTGTCCGGTAGCCATCTCGGATCAGATCTAGAAGCATCTCGAGTCTGCGCGTCGGAAGGCCAGTGAGGGCGATGCCGCTGACGAGCGCGAGAAGGTCGCTTGCCGTGATGTCTGCTCGGACCGTGCCAGCATCGCGCGCGCGGGTCAGGAGTTGCAACGCGGCGTCTTGCATCGTGGCGTGCCAGAACGGGGCGCACACCGCGAACTCGGACGCTCGGTGAGCCCTAACGCGAGCCAGTCGGGTACAGCAGCAGGTTTCCGCCGACGTTACGCTCGGCGGCGATGTCGTTCCTCCACAGGCGCGACGCGGTCGTGCCAGGCGCGGACGCCTATCGAGTGAATGCGGCGTGAAGCTCGTGGTACGTGAGGTCGGGTACAACTCCAGGCGGGAGATTCGGCTTCAGGTTCTCGTTGAAAAACTTCTGGCTGTCCGCCTCGGACTCCCAGATTTCGATCATGCGCATCCCGCCGGCGGGACTCGGACCTCCGGCGTGGGACATGAAGCCGTTCGCCGAACGCAGCAACGGCATCAGCTGCTCCAGCATCGAGGCATAGGTCCCCTCGTCGAGGTTCGGTTGTTCAGCAATCATGAGTACAGGCATCGGTCCACGTCCTTGATGGGTGATTAGCGTCTAGGAGCATCTTGTGCTTCTGCCCCGCGCTTTTCGATCCCTCGGTTGCGGGGATTTTTCGTGCTCGACCTCTTGGACCGAGCGCTCGGTCGGGCTTATAGTCGTCGAATGGCCGCCGCGCGCTGGCAGGTCGACCAGCTGATCGAGGACGTGGCTCTGCTGGGACGCAACGGCCTCCCACGTGAGGAGTACTACCCCGAGGTCGCGGCACGTTTGCGGCGAGTGGTCGATTGCGACGCGACCTGCTGGCATACGCTCGATCCGCAGACGCGGCTGATCACCAGCGACGGGGGACAGGAACTGATCAGCGAGGGCGTGCTCACGCCCGAGACGATCTCGGACGCGGGAGCGTTGATCCTCGCCAGCGAGTACTTCGTCGAGGACGTAAACACGTTCGCGGGGCTTGCAGCTCGCCGGGTTCCGGTCGGGATCCTCAGCCACGCGACCAACGGCAAGCCCGAACGCAGCGCCCGTTACCGAGACGTACTCGTACCGACGGGGATCCCGTACGAATTGCGGGCGGCGTTCGTCAGCCGCGGACGCTGTTGGGGAGCGGTTCATATCGCCCGCAAGGAAGACAAACGTGACTTCACTGCCGACGACGCAAACGCGCTCGCGCGGATCACCGGCGCGATCGCGGACGGGATCCGCACCACGCTACGCCTCGACGCGGCTCGCGTCCCATCCGACCATGCGGCTCCAGGGCTCGTCGTGCTCAGCACGAACAACGACGTCGAACTGATCACGCCACCCGCACGCGAGCTGCTCGCCGCGATGCGCAACCCGTCGCAGGCCCCCGAGGACGAAACGCCGCCCGCGGCGCTTCTCGCGCTTGCCGCGTTCACCCGCCGCAACTCACACGATCCAGAACGGCCCGAAGCGATCGCCGTCCCGACCCGAACCGGCTGGATCACGCTGCACGCCTCGCTACCAGACGGCCTCGCCCGCGGCAAGGTCGCAATCGTGCTGGAACGCACCCCGAGCCCACAGTCGACCTCGATCCGCCTGGAAGCGTACGGGGTCACCCCGCGCGAGCGCGAAATCGCGATCCTGCTCGCCCAAGGGCTCACCAACCCCGAGGTCGCAACCAGACTCGTGCTCTCCCCCTACACCGTCCAGGACCACATCAAGAGCCTGTTCGAGAAAACCGAAGTGTCCTCACGCCAAGAACTCGTCGCCCGCGTGTTCCTCGACGAATACCTCCAACAGCTCGCCCAGCGAACCCCGCTCACGTCCACCGGCAGCTTCATCCAGCACCCCGACCAACCCAAGTAGGACAACGTCCGCGCGCTCCGCTGATTCAGCTTTGAGGACCCGGGCGACGTCGGCCACCGCGACGAACTCATCACCGCTCGTGTTCACCGGACCTCCAATGCGCCCGCGGCCGTGATCTTTGACGACTGGAGCCAGCCGATCGGCCGGGCGGAAAGGGACGGTGAACCTGTTCGACGAGGCGAATAGAGTTCAAAATGGGTGAGGACGGTTCGCCACCACACACCCGAAGCTGACCGCGTGCGCCACGACGCCTTCTTGAGAGTGCGTCACAGTGTTTCGGGGCTTCGGCGTGCTCACGGCGCGGGCCCTGGCCGCCGTGGCGCCGGTCGGGGTCCGCATTGCCGGCGTGATCGCGGCGAAATTGATCACGGTCTCGCGCGCGGCGCGGCGCACGCACAGCTCGTCGACGATGGGCTAGGAACTCACCCGCACGATGAACGCAGCGACGGTCGTCTGCCCGGCGGAAGACTACGATGACGGACCACTCCGAGCGCTCTGCGGGCGATCCGGTGCTCGATCGCGCTGCGCGCGGGGACGCAGGTGGGGGTAATCGCCGGTTCGGTGAGCTGGGCCAGCCGTTTGACCGTCGGTCGCCTTTCCGGATCGGGGTGCTGGGAGGACTGGGTCTCGCCGTGGCCTACGTCGGCTGGCTGGCGATCTCCGCCGCCAGCGGAGTCTTACTGTTGATGGTGCTCGCCCTGATCATCGCTATCGGGCTCGATCCGGTTGTTTCGATCCTGCAGCGCGAGCGCGTGCCGAGGTGGGCCGGAGTCGTGATCGTCTCGCTCGCGGCGCTGGCGGTGCTCGGTGCGTTCCTGGCGCTCGCAATTCCACCGATCGTCAAGGAGGTCAACGCACTCATCAAGTCGGCCCCACACTACCTGCAGTCGCTCCAGAGCAAGAGCTCTCTGCTGGGCCGCCTCAACCGCCAGCTCCACCTGGTCAGAGACCTCAAGAAGGCGCTCTCCAGCGGCAGCGTCAGCGCAATCGGATCGGGACTCGTGGGCGCCGGTAAGACGGCGCTGAGCGTGGCCTCGGGGATCCTCATCGTGGTCGTCCTGACGATCTACTTCCTGGCCGACATGCCGCGGCTCAAACGCACGCTTCACCGGCTGACGCCGCGCAGCCGCCGCGCTCGCACCGCCGCGCTGCTCGACGAGGCCTTTGCCCGGGTCGGCGGATTCGTGCTCGGCAACGTGCTGACCTCGGTGATCGCCGGACTCGGCACGCTCGTCTGGCTCGAGATCTTCTCGGTGCCCTACCCAGCGCTACTGTCGGTGTTCGTCGGATTGATGGACCTGATCCCAATCGTCGGCAGCACCCTGGCGGGTTTCGTCGTCGCCCTCGTGGCGCTGACGGTGTCTTGGCCCGTCGCGGTTGCCACGGCCATCTTCTACATCGTCTATCGCAACGCCGAGGACTACCTAATCACCCCCAGGGTTATGAAGCGCACCGTGCGTGTCCCGGGGCTCGTGACCGTGATCGCGGTGGTGATCGGTGGCTCGCTGCTCGGGATCATCGGCGCGCTGATCGCGATCCCGGTCGCCGCCATCATCCAGCTCATCGTTGAGGAGATCATCTACCGCCGGATGGACCTCAGCTGACCACGGCTCGGGCTTAAGCGATGCCTCAGCCTCGCGGCCAGAATTCGCCTGGCAAGCCTCGAATACCGGTCTGTTCGAGGAAAGGGCGGGTGGCAGTCGATCCGGGAGGGACGCGAGTGTTCCACTCGTCGAAGTCCCCGCGTGGGCTCGTGCTGTCTGTACCCGAGGACCGCTCCTGGGACCGGCATGTCCTCGACTGGTCCCATCAGCGGGCCAAACAGCTCTGCGTCTCCAGATCGTCGCCGGCTGCAGCGGCGGGCCGAACATGACCTCCGTCCCGCTGACCAGCAAACAGTGCCGCTTCGCGGAGTGGAGCTATCTCGCCGGGGGCGGCGAAGTGCCGGGCAGCATCCCTAACCACATAACCTTCACGTCGAACCTGCCGCCACCGCCACCGTACTTCGTTCACGTCCTCGTGTACGCCGCGGCAAACCGATCAGATCTCCCGTTCGCACTGCCCCACGGACCGCCCGCGCGACTCAGCGACACTCTGCTGCAGAGCAGCCATCCCGGGCGCGCGATCTCGCTCGGCGACGTTCGGTGGGCCGGTCACAACGGCCAGCTTATCCTCGCCCCCTCATACCCCGGCGGCGGGGAACTCGGCAGCCATCTGGTGTTCAGCTACCGCCGCGGCGCCACCTACCTCGGCATATCCCTGCACCCATGGCCATCCCTCTTCCGGTACCGCGTTAGCGGCGTCCAGCACACGCGCAAACTCGCGCCCAATCCGGCCTACACACAGACCTCAACACGCTCAGGGCGATCGTCCGCTCAACAAGCTGAGCAGACGATCCATCACGAACCGGAAGCCTCGAGCAGCCCGAGCCGGCGATCACCAGGCTCGCCCGACGACTCGTGCTCGCCGACGATTGAATTATGTGGCCCTCGCGCCGACCGAGCCAGCTACACCACCCATCTCAACCCGCGAGGACATAAGCCAAGAGTTCCCATGATCGCCCTGGCAGACCATGGCCTCGCCCTCGCACACGATGACCTCGTCGCTGACCAGCGAAGGCCCTCTCCCCCGGTGCCGTCGCTCCAGCGAACCCCACCGCGCGGCGGCTGGGCCAGGTCGCCGAGCGGGAGGTCCTCGAAGCGCAGAACTTGCTCCACGGTTGGGCTCGAATCGGACGGTCTCACGGCCTCAGCCTACCTCGGGCCCCGCGCGCCGAGCCGCCTTCAGCTTGCGCTGGGCTCGGCCCAGCTGGCGATCTACGGTCCGGTAGGTGTCGCCGGTGAGCTCGGCCATCTCCTGACGGCTGTAGCCGGCGGCCCGCAGACCTAGGAACTGCCCGCGAGGGCGAAGCCGTGCCTGCCCGATTTCCTGAGCGGCCGCGACCAGCTCCAGTCGCCGCTCCGGCTCGTGTCGAGAGTCCGTTACGACATCTGCCACCTGGTCGAGGCCGACCAGCTCGTGCTCCGACGGTGGAGCTTCACCGCCCCCCGGATCGCGATGCTTCAGAGCCAGGCGAATGCGCTCAACCGTCGCGGCCGGTGGCGTATCACCTGCAGCCAGGCGAACCCACATGCGTTCTCGATGTTCGCCGGCGACGTCTGCACGCTCGCACGAACTGCCGCGCGCAAGCCGGTCGCTCTGGCACCTAGGCCCCGCCGGTCACCTCGGTAGCTTGATCCCTGATGACCGGAATGTCGCCGATGCAGTCGCGGGCTGTGCGGCGGGTCGGAGACGAACGCGATCGTCCGCGACCGGCGCGGTTTCGGCGCGTCGCAGGGCGGTTGCCGGCGGCGGTGAGATACCTATCGTGCGTCTTCTCGCGCCGTCCATCGCTCGCCGTCGGGCCGTTTGGCCTACGAGAGCTCAGCCGTTCGGTTGTCGCTCAGCCGCTCGGCGAGGTGGCTGCCCGGGCAACCGCAGGGTTGACGTGCTCAGCGTTGTTGCGTAACAGCTCTTTCCAGCGGCCGGGACGGACCTGGGCCGGCTCGCTCGAGTCGATGAAGTCGATCAGCACCCGGACGAAGCGAAGAGGGTCGTCGAGGTGAGGGAAGTGGCCCGCGTCTGGAAAGATCTCGAGCCGGCTGCCGGGTACGAGCCGATGCGCCGCGAGCGCGTGCTTGACCGGGATGATCGGGTCGCGCTCGCCCCACACCAGCAGGAACGGGATCGCTTGAGCGAGGTAGAGACGATCGGTGGCATCTACCCGCTGCCCCCCGAGATCGACGATCGTCCTGAGTGTGTGCAGGAACGCGGCGCGTGCCTCGCGGTCCGAGAGCGAGGCGTGGCCGCGCAGTACTTCCCCCAGGTCAGTGTGCACGCGCAACCCGATGCGGCCGAGTGCGCGTCCGACCGCTTGGCCGGCGCCGAGAACGCGATCGTTGACCAGTAGCGGAAGCACGAGCTCAGACCCCGGAAGGCTGGCAGCTCGCAGGAGCGCCGTGATGTCGCGACCCAGTCCGCCGCTTCCTACAAGGACCAGCCGCTCGCACTGCTCGGGGAACTGGTATGCCAGCTGCATGGCCACGCCGCCGCCAAGCGAGTGCCCGACGAACGTCGCTCGCTCATGTCCCAGCGCGATCAACAGGTCACGGATCCCGCTGGCATAGGCGCCCAGCGAATAGTCCCCTCGCGGCTTGGCCGATTCGCCGTGGCCGATCAGATCAGGAGCGATGACGGTGAAACGCTCGGCCAGATACGGGAGCACCTTGGCCCAGGTCGCCGACGTCGACGTTATCCCATGGACCAGCACGACCACCGGGCCGCTGCCAGCCGAACGGTAAACGACGCGGTGCCCATGCAGCACGATCTCGCGCAACGCGTCGAGCTCTGGCGGGGCCGTGCCCGAATTCGACTCCAGCGCCAGCTCCGACGATCCCAGATGGCGGCCCTCCGACCGGCTCGTGCTATTCGCTCGTGACATAGATCGGATGCGCACATCAATGGCGAAGGGCGCGGAGCGCACACCGCCACACCGAAAAAGCCAGTAGTCCTGGCTCCCAGTTTCCAGTCTACTCGTGGACGTGTCCGAAACGGAAGTCGGGGTTGGAATTGGCGACCGCCCCCGGAGGTCGGTCGGGGCAAGCACGCGACAAGCCGAGGCCGCGGAGTTGCTGGACGTGACGGTTACGTGTGGCGATCCGGTCAGCGGGCGCGACCTCCAGCAGCCACTCGAGTTCCTCAGCGAAGCCCGCCTGGCGCCGCGCCAATCAACTTGAGCCATCCGCCTGTCTCAAACCGCGCTTCCTGTCCCCAGGACCCGCTGGGGATGCCAGTGCAGGTTCCTCAACGATGGCTTGCTCCTGTTCTGCACGCCGGTGGAACCACCACACTCCTGGATGCAGACATGCGGGCTAGTAGCTGCCGAAGTCGACCGCCCGGGTTCCGTCGGGCGATTCGCTCCGAGCCTGCGGACATGGACGACGGGCAGCCACCCAAGGCCGACCCCGCTTGTCGAGCGGAAGGGACCGTCGCCAGAGATGCGGACGATTCGCTGCGTCTGAAGGATCCTGCATTCGCCGCCGCGAACAGCCGTCGGGATGCTTCCGAAACGCCGTGACACACAGCACATTGGTGGCCAAGAACCGCTTAGAGCTGCGATCAATGAGCGTAGCCCCAGCTCGGCGAGCACAGCCGTAGTTCCCCGGTCCCCTGACTCTAGGGGGAACACCGATTGTGCACACTGGGGTTCGTTTCTAACATGACAGTTCCGCGACACATCTATCTGGGCGGTGATCCAACTGGCGATGTGAGAAGGGTCCGCTGGTACACATGGGGCGCCGGCAAGACGACGGGCTTCGGCAAGGGCTGGTGCCCGGGCCGCTCGGTTGCCGACGGTCACTTCTGCAGCGTGTCGCTGCAAGCGTCCGATGTTGGCCGCTGCCACGGCCACCGCGCGTACCGAACTGTGACCTTCTACTTCAAGCCGGGCCCGCACCAGAGTTGGACGTTTGGGTCGAGATGGGATGTCTGCAGCGGCCAGGCTCTCGCTTGAGCAGCCTGGCTCGATCGCGAACGCTTCTTGAACTCGTCTGAAGGGGCAGTTAGTCGGAGTTCGATGGTCAGCCCGGCGGCGTGCGTGGCAGCCTGGGGGCCAGCGTTGTGCGCGAGAGGCTCGGGTACGTCGCGCGGTAGCCGCGGCGTTTGGCGATCGGCGTGAGCGCGGTGAATAGGACGCGGTGCACGCTGGGCGGCGGCTTACGGAACACGATCACGTCCGAGAACTCCTGCGCGGTCAGCGCGAGCTGCAACGGGCTTGGCATCCCCTTCCGGTCGACGTGTCCCCCCCGCGCCAGACCGAACAGCGTCTCGATCATGTAGGCAAACCGCTCACCCGGCGTGACCTCGACGCGCACCACCGCATCCACGTCACTCTCGTTGAACCAGTCGTGCCACACCCCAGGCTCGATGCGAGCACTTTCACCAGCCGGTGCGTCGATCGCTGCCGATCGCGCACGACGGTCAGTTCCCCTCCAAGACGCTGAAGCTCTCATGAAGCGCGGGGTGCAAATGCTCGCCCACCACGCGCGCGCCGGCGAGCGCGGTGAGCCGGGCGACGGCGCGGCCCTCGGCGTTCTGCCACGGCAGCTCGATGATCACGGCCCGCTCGCGCGTGACCGGGTTCTCGAACACCTCTCCGGGCTCAATCGGCCGTAGGTCGGGCGGAGAGGACAGATCCGGATGCGACACGCGGCGATCGTACCGGGGGGTCTTCGCTTCCCACGGGTTGGGAGGCTCTGGACCGCCGCCCATGGGACGTCAGCACCCGCCCGCCTCCGCCGGGCGTCGCCTATGCGCGTACACGGTCGGCGTGTCGGCCTCAATAGCCATGACGATCGGGCGGTCGTCGTCTACGGCTCCCGTTGCCGGACGCTGCGCGTCGCTTGAGCAAGCCCGCTACTCGGACGACCCGATGCAGGTCACTAGGATCTCGACGAGGCGTTGGGTGGTGCCCCCGTCCTCGGATCCGTGGTGTGGGTTGAACTCGGTCACGGTGAGCGCGCGCACACGCACGTCGCTGAGTAGCTCGGTGAGCATCTCTCCGCACGTCGTCAGCGATGGGGCGATGCCGCGATCCGTGTTCTCCGCAAGCGGCGCGTCGAGAAAGTCGACGAGGTCGACGTCGAAGTGCACGGCCAAACCGTCGCAGGCCGAAAGGGCGGACAGCGCCGCTCGTGCACTGCGCAGCGGATCAGATGCGGCCACCCGCACGTCGATGACGGGCAGCCTGCGATCGGAGATCACCTTGGCCTCAAAGTCTGTGCGCGGCCCGAGCCCGAGAAAGCTGATCTGTCCGGAGCTCAGCATTGGTCGGTGACCGGCGAGCGCCGCGAGCCCGTCAACGGCGCCGTCGATGTCGAGCATGTGCGCCACGCCCATCCAGTCCAAGGCGCCGTCGACCGTGCTGTCGGGCACGTTGAGGTCAGCGTGTCGATCGACGTAGACGACACCCAGCCGCTCGACAAGATGCTGAAGGCCGACCACGGTGCCGACACCGACCGTGCAGTCGCCTCCGAGGACCACAATCCTGTCCTCGGCTGGAGCGGATCGGACCAGCGCAGCGACCTGGCCGGCGCGGTCGATGACCGCAACGGCGTTCGCAGCCCTGGGGTTGTCGGGGTCCGGCAGCCACCGAAACGGGGTCACCTGGCCGCCGCGGCGCACCGCCACACCAGCCGCCCCCAGCCGCTCAACCAAGCCGGCCTCGAGCAGCGCGCGGGGACCATCCTCTTGGCCGGGCGCGTAGCCACCTGCGCTCGTCGGGGCCTCTATGAGCGTGACTATTCGCATCGGCACATCATTCCCCAAGCACCGATCACGAGGCCGTGCGGGTCCCCCGAAGCGACGGCGCGCTGCATACGCCCCGCGCCGAGCGTCCCTCCAGCCAATGCGTCTCAAAGGTCAACAGGGCGCATGGTCACGCGTCCGCGCCGCGGCGCTCGATCACCCATTGACCGTAATCGCCGAGGACCTCTACCTCGCCGGACGTGATGTCGATCTTGCGAAGCTGCGCCTCGAAGCCGACGCCGCGACACCCGAGCGCGGCCATGGCGGCGCGGTCATGACGCCGCCGATCTGGCTCGTTTGGCATGTCAGGACCCTTGCTGCCCTTCACCGGCGGGAACGGAAAAGGCCCGGAGGCCAGCCCGCAGGGCGACGCTCCGGGCCGTGCTGCCGTGTGTGCCGGCATGATCGGGCGACACGCCGATGCCGAGCAGGTCAAACGCGCCGCCCTCGGGCAGCGCCGGGACGGGATTCGAACCCGCGACCTTCGGGTTATGAGTCGCTTCAGGGGTGTTTGGTACCTGCGGATTTGCAGGGCTTTCGTGAAATTACGTTCGGTTACGAGAGGTCAAATCTGCTTGTTTTGGTACCCGTTTGGTACCCGTTTTGGGCTTCCGGACGCGCTGTGTGGAGAGTGGCGCTTGGCGGGGCAGCGCTTACGCCGCGTCACGTTCGAGCGCGCTGTAGCGCTCGACGGTGATCAGCACCGCGCGCATCTGGTTGCGTTGGGTCAGCACAATTTTCTCGAGCTCCCCCTCATCGAGCTGGTCGAGCAGCCGGCCGAGCTCGCGCATCGCTTCGCGGACGGTCGCGAGCTCCTGGTTCGACACACGCAGCTGGGCGGGATCGTTCATCGTGACCCGGACGGTACGTCCCGAACCGGACGGGTCCGTCGTCAGTTGCGTCGACGTTCTGTCCGCAGTCTGCACGACACTCCCAAGAATGACTCAGGCGGCAGTGTTGGATCGTTCGGCGGTGCGGTTCGGAACGGCACGCGGCCGGTACTTCCGGGAGAACTTCGCACAGGGCGGAGTCGATCTCGTCCAGATCATCCCCGAGCTGGTCACGAATGCCGATGCGGCGATCGCCGCGTCAGGCCGGCCGTCCGGGAGGATCGTGTTGACGGTTGCCGCACCCGAGGCGGAGTTCGTGGCGATGTGGCGGGCCCGGATGCGGTCGCTGCGCTCGCCGGCGTTGCTGTCGTGGAAGCATGAGCTGCGCTGCACCGATGACGGCGAGGGTGTAGACGCCGACGTGATCGACCGTCGGCTTGGCGCGCTCGGGGTCGAGCCGCCGACGGCAGGTCAGCGCGGCCTGTTCGGACGCGGCTTGCGGGATGTGTGGCTCGCGCAGGGCGCCGGCCGAATCGAGGGGATCCGCGGTGGCCGGCTGGTCGAGTCCTGGTTCTTCCCCGCCCCCGGAGATGAGCCGTACGCGTTCGCGCACGTCCGCGACCGAGTCGCGACCGCTCCCGATCTCAGCGCGCTCGGTATCACCGTGTCCGGGACGCGGGTGACGGTGCCGCTGTCCGCGGCGAGGCTTCCGGCTGCGGGACGGCTGCGAGCGCTCGTCTCGCAGCTCGTGCAGTTGCGACCGATCCTGGAGGATCCGACCCGCGCCATCCTGCTCGAGCAGCCGGGGCAAACCCCAGCGCTGGCCACCTATCCGGCCCCGGAGCCCGACGTCGAGCGCCCCGTGTTGTTTGACGATGACGTGCAGGTCACCCCGGCGGTCAGCGCCAGAATCACCGTGCGTCGCGCGAAGGAGCCGCTCTCGCAGGGCTTCTCGCGCGCGACCCGGCGGGGCGGGCTGGTGATCCGCTCCGGTCGCGCCGCGCACGAGACGACCCTTGCCGGTTTCGAGGGGCGGCCGGGCGCCCGACACCTCTATGGCGAGGTGGTCTGCGATGCGATCGAGCAGCTGCAGCGCGACGCGCTCGATAAGCCGCGCCCCGAGCTCGTCGTCAAAGTCGACCGCTCGGGGGTCAACCAGCACCATCCGATCGTCGAGCGACTGTACGCCGCGATCGACCGCGTGCTGCGACCGATCGTTGCCGCCGAGGAGCGCCGTGCCGGCGCCCACCTGATCGGAGCCGCTCGCGCCGTGACCGCCCGCGACCAGGTCGGCCTCCGCGCCCTGAACGACCTCCTGAAGGCCGCGTTCGACCAACCCGGCAGCGCTGGCGCCCAGCCCGGCACGGCTGCAGCGAGCAAACCGCCGACGCAACCCGCCGACAGCGCGTTGGGTGCGGAGGACGACCGCGTGTCCGACGAGTTTGAGAGGGAGCCTCCCGCCCCGTCGGCGGCCGTGGCGCAGCCGCTCTGGTTCAAGCAGTCACCTGTACGACTTCACCCCGGCGAGAAGCGGACCGTCACCCTGTACGCCGACCCGGCGAGCGTTCGCCCCGGGACCATCGTCGAGATGGAGGCCGACCCCGGGCTATCGCTGACGCTTCGCACGCACGAGGTCCCGGCGCCGGGCGCCCGCGGCTACAGCACCCTCCAAGTCGCTATCCGCGCCAAGGTCACGGTCGAGCCCGGCTCTCGGCTCGTTGTTCTGGCGGCCGCGGGTGAGCACACGTGCGAGCTGGAGGTCGTGATCGTCCGCCACCGCGCCTCCGGGTGGGTCCGCGAGATCGCGCGTAAGAGCGAGGACCAGGTCACGGAGGCCGAGTTCGACCCGGACACGGGGATCGTCACGGTCTACGAGGGCCGCCGCGAGTTCCGCGAACTCGAACGCGCCGCCCGCAAGGCGGGCTACGGCAAGAAGCGCGTCCCGGAGTATGTCCCGTACCGGATGCTTGAAGTAGAGGCCGCCGCGAACGCTGTGTACGCGTGGGCGGCCGAGCAGATCCTTGCACGACGCCTGCCCGAAGAGCGACCCAACGACCCTGCGGAGTACGCAGCCGCCGTCCGCCACGAAGCTCAAGCGCTTCGCCACCGTGCCCACCACAAGCTGATGCAGGCGTTCCTCGAGCCGGAGATCTTCGAAGGCGCCGTCAGCCTCAGGCGCGTGCCGGTCGCCACTTCCCCGCAGTTACGGCTGGTGGGCGACGAAGAATCAGGTTGACGCGATGCTTCGGCCTGACTCCTCAGGCCGGGCCCTTGCTCGTTTCGAGGGTACGGGCCGCAGGTGGTAGCCTGTAAGAGACGTACCAGAGAAACCGCCGTAGAGAATTCACGATAGAGATGACGACAGTCCGAGAAGTCCGGATCGCCGGCCACCCGTTCGTTCTGCGCAGCAGCGACGTCGTCCGTGCCATGCGAGAAGTCGATCCTGAGCCCATCGCAAGCCACTATGTGGTCGTCGGCACCCGGCGGTTTCCACCGAAGCAGATCATCGGCGAGCTCACCGGCCTTGACCGAGCCGACTTCACCACCCACCAGGCGAGACGAACCCTCATCCGCCTCGGCTTTTCGGCAGGCCGCAGGCCTGGGCGGACAACCGGGACCATCTTTGCCCCTTCCCGCCACAAGCCGGTGAACGCCCCCCGACCTCTCGCTGACCGCTTGCGGCCGTTGGCTGGCAGCTGGGTCGCGATCAGGGATGACGACATTCTGCATTCGACGGAGTCTCCGCAGGAGCTCGTCGCATGGCTCAGCCGGCACGGACAGAAGGCGGACAGCATGTTCCGAGTGCCGGAGGATGAGCTGGCCGTGAGCGGGCTCGCGCCTCAGTGAGGTTCGCGTTCAGAGACATCCCGGATCCCGGCACGGGTGGCGTTCGGCCGCGTCCCATCGTTGACGTTGTCGTCGAGGGCCTGGATGTCGCGCCCCAGGCGTGCCTCCTCGACAGCGGCGCGACGGCAGTGCGCTTCGGCGCACACGTCGCAGAGATCTGCGGGATCGACCTGCGGGACGCGCCGCGAACGCGCCTCGCGGTCGGCGGCGCGGTCGTCACCGCGCTCATGGCCGAGGTCACTCTCGAGGTCGACGACGGCTCTCAGCAGTACGCGTGGTCAGCGCCCGTCTGGTTCTGCGAGCCATGGGCACCGTCGTTCGGACTCCTCGGCCTGACCGGCTTCTTCGACCATTTCACGGTGACGATCGCCTCTTACCAAGAGTGGTTCGAGCTGACTCCACCCAGCTGAGCGCGCCCTGCCCTGGCCCTACGCCGCATCACCTAAGTCGTCGAGATCGGTCAGCGAGGCGGTGTAGCGGTAGCCATCGCTGAGGCCGTCGGCTTGACCGAGGGAGACGCTGTAGTGGAAGCCGCCACGACCGACAGCGCGCTCGAGCGTCGCGAGCACTCGTTGTGGGTGGTCGTGAGGCCCGTTGATGTACAACGGCTTGCCATCCCTGCCGAACGTGATCGAGCTCCGGCCATCCCACGATCCCAGGGCCCGCCCCGCCCGCCGGAAGTCGGGGTGCGGCTCGAAGCCGAGGCTCCGTGCGTAGTCGACGGCGCCGAGTACGAGGTGCCGGGCGAGCTCGAGCGGGACCGGGATTCCCTCCGACTCCCACGGTCCGAAGTACTGGCGCTTGAAGGCGTCGAGCTCGTGCTGGCCCATCCGCTGTGGCCCGATCGTGTTCTTGACCCCCAGACACCATGTGTCGACGAGGTAGCCGCACACGGACAGCTTGTCGCGCCTGTCAGGCGACGCGACGAGCACGCAGGCGACGCCGCTGTCGCCGGCTTCGCTCGGCGCACCGGCGTCGTCTGGCCAATCAGAATGGCCGTCGATTCGCAGCCCGTGCCGCCAGCCAGGGCTGACCCAGCACCGAGTCTGACTCGCGATTGCTTCGCCGTTGGCGTTACCGCCGGCAGCGGCCGTCGCTTGGCTCTCTCGCTCGCATGCCACGACGCGTACGAGTCGGGCAGCATCGGCCTTACTGACGCCCAGCGCGCGAGCGATCTCAGCGGGCGTGAACCGCCGCGCTCGCAGCGCGCGGACCGTAGCAAGCAGCTCCTGTTCCATGAAGTGACTTCTACGGAATGCTGCGGACGGAAGTCGGGATCGACTTGACTACGCGCCTCGCGGCCCGCCTGCCCTTCAACTCGTCGATGAGCGGCCTCACCGCGCGTAGCGGCGAAGTGTGCGCTTTCGACATCTATTTCGCATACCCACGCGGTCCGTAATGATCCTACCTATCCTTACAAAGCTTCCGAAGCTCTGAAAGGCTCCTGTGTCGATCCCAAGCACCTCCCAGCTCATGCCGACCGTCCCGCTCGGCCACGTCGAGAAGCGGCTGTGGCCCGCCGACCCAGGCGCCCGCGGAGGTCGCAAGGCACGACGGCCGGGCGCGTATGAAAGCTTCATCCCGGATGAGATCTCAGGGCGCGACTTCCCGCTCGACGGCGATGCCGTCGCAGCGCTAACCGAAGCGACGCGAGCGCTGCAACATCTGGAGGCTTCGCCGCCACGCATCGCAACGCTGGGAGCGCTTGCGCAGAACCTGCTGCGCTCGGAGAGCGTGGCGTCTTCTCGGATCGAGGGCGTTCACCTTTCGCACAAGCGACTCGCGCGCGCCGCCTATGAGGCCGACAGGGGCCAGCTCGACCGGCGCGCCGCCGAAGTCCTTGGAAACGTCGAAGCGATGAAGCACGCGATCGAGATCGGGACGGCTGGCAAACCGCTCACGACTTCGGACATCGAAGACATTCACCGGACATTGCTGCGGTTCACCGAAGACGCAGACATCGCCGGCGTTGTGCGGGAGTCACAGAACTGGATCGGTGGCAACGACTACAACCCGATCGGCGCCGCCTACGTGCCGCCGCCGCCAGAGTACGTTCGGCCGCTGCTCGGCGATATCTGTGCGTTCGCTACACGAACCGATCTCGCGCCAATAGTCCAGGCCGGGATCGTGCACGCCCAGTTCGAGACCATCCACCCGTTCGCCGACGGCAACGGTCGCGTGGGCCGAGCGCTCATCTACGCGATCCTTCGCCGCCGTGGCGAGATACCGAATTATGTCCCTCCGATTAGCCTCATCCTGGCGGCGGCGCCGAAGGGGTACGTCGGCGGGCTCACTGGCTTCCGCGAAGGCGGAGTCAGCACGTGGATCGCGCAGTTCGCCGACGCCACTGCACGGGCTGCGACAGAGGCCGAGCGACTCGCCGACGCGACCGAGCAGCTCCAATCAACCTGGCTCGACGACCTCGGTCAACCCCGAAGAGATGCGGCGGTTCGGCAGCTCATCAGTGCGCTGCCTCAGCAGCCCGTGGTCGACGTCGCGGTCGCCCAGACGCTCACAGGCAAGTCGCACGTTGCCGTTGGCAAGGCTTTGCAAGAGCTCGAGCGCGCGGGAATCCTGCACAGGCTCAACGAGCGCAAGTGGGGCCGCGTCTGGGAGTGCGACCAGCTGCTCAACTTGGTCGATGCGTTCGAGAAGAGCGTCCGGGTGCCCGGCCCGTAGCAATACCCAGTCCTCGGTGTCCTGGACATGGAGGCGTTGATGCGCATTGCTGTGATCTCCGACATCCACGGCGACCTCGACTCGCTGCGCCGCGTGCTCACCGCGATCGATCGGGGCCACCGAACAGATCTGGTGTCTGGGCGACATCGTCGGGCTCGGCGCGACCGCGCCGGCCGAGGTCGTCGACCTCGTTCGCGATCGCTGCGCGCTCGCGCTCGCCGGCAACCACGACCGCTGGGTCACTGGCCAGCTCTCGCTGAGCATGCTGCCACTGCCCCGCCAACGCGCGCAGCTGCAATGGCAGCACCGTGTGCTCTCCAACGAGCAGCTCACATGGCTCGCAGCGCTGCCCGCCCAGGGTCGGGCTCACGACATCGAGCTCTGGCACGGCAGCGGCCAGGACCCAATCACCGGCTGGATCTCAAGCCCGCAAGACGCAGCGGATCATCTCGCCCGCCAGCAAGCCCGGATCGGGCTCGTCGAGCACACCCACCGACCGTTGATCGCCGAGCACAACGGCATGACGATCGACTACGACGAGAACCCGGACAGCCACGACCTCGCCGACGACCATCGCGCACTGCTCAACCCCGGCGCCGTGCTCGGATCACGCAGATGGCTCGAACTCGACCTCGCAGCGGGAAACGCGATCTGGCACACAGCCTGACAGGTCGGTCAATGCCGGCGCTGCTTTAGGCTACGGAGCCTCGCTGCGCGCGTTCCAGCCGGCCATGAAAGTCTCCAGTGCGCCGGCGTCGTCGACGTCGACTCCGGCTGCCTTGGCGGCCGTCAGGAACTGCTTCGCGGGACCGCCGGCCGCCGGATCGCTGCCACGCTCGACCATCTCGCCGCGCCAGCGCGGGATCGCCTTCCGCGTCTCCTCCACGGCCCATTCGGGCGTGCCCGTCCTGCGTCCGGCGAACCGCACCCAGGCGTCGAGCGCCGACGGGAGCCGTTCGAACAGACCTTGGTCGGCGAGCACCTTCCTCGGGATCCAGTTGGCCATGAACAGCTCGACGACGACCGGGCTCCAACGCAGCGGGCGTCCGTCGACGTAGTCGGCGCAGAAGTCGATCGCCAGCAAGGCGGCCCAAGCCTCATCACCATCGGGCGCGAAGTCCCTTCCCTCCGGCGACCCGAGGAACTCGTCGCGTAGCGCGTCGCGCTCCTCGGATGGCATCTCGTCCCGCTCGGGGACCGACTCGAAATGGGACACCTCGTCGACCCGCAGCAGCGCCAGTGCCCGCAGCCGCGCGTAGTCATCCGCCACGGGCGGATCCAGCGTCATCTCGGTTAGCGCGATCGCCGCGTCGATCCGTCCCGCCACGACCCCCGGCGTGATCCGCTCGAGCGTCAGCTCGCCGTCGCGCCGCGGATGCTTGCGCATCACCTCGGCCACGCGATCGATCGAGTCGGCGAGCAGGATGTCCTTGGCCATGTGACCGAGGTTGTTGTCGATCAGCACCCCGACCGCGTGTGTCTCGCCGCTCGGATGGCGAGCCTCGAGGAACACGGTGCACGCGTCGTCGAACACGTCCTCACGCATCACAGCCGCCCCGATGATCTCAGCTTCGCCGACGTCGCATAGCCAGCTCGGCGCCGCGTCCCCTGACTCCGCCTGGAGTTGTTCGGCGAGTTCGCCGGCGCGCATCCCGAGCTCCCCGTCATCCACGTCCGAGATGATGCTCAGAGCTGTCCGCGCCCCCTCGCCGCCCAGTTTGGCGACGGCCTCGATCAGCGGCTCGCCGAGGATCAGGCTGTAGTCGGGCGACGCCGCCTCCTCGAGCGGCAGCGTGTATCGCTGATCCCAGAACACGCCGAGCAGGTGCGACGCCCAGAGTTCAGCGTCGAGCGGGCTTTTCAGCTCACGCGCCTCGTGCACGATCCGGCGCGCGACGCTGTCGGGTCCGAGAGGGGCGCCCGCCCGCCGAGCTGCGTCACGTTCGCGCCGGACCGCGACCTTGGCGGGATGGCTGGTCGGTCGACGGCTTCGCTTGCCCTTGCTCACCGTCCGGCAGCCTAATCGGCGTGTGACGGGAGGTCCAAGGCGAAAGCCGCACGCTGCGGCAAACGCCATCGAGCGTAAGGGCACTTTGCGAGCGCGGACGCGCGGACGGGGAACGAGGTCGTCATAGCGGCAGGCCGTCAGCGCCAAAGGCCCTCGAGCGGCACCGCGAAGAGGCGATCACCGAACGGGAGCGTGCGTTGACCGGTGTAGACGACGATCCCGGCTCGTAGTCGTGACCCGAGCTGATCGCGCATGTGCTTGAGTCCTTGGAAGTCGCGTTCTCGGACGGTCGCAGACGCTTTCACCTCGATGCCGACCAGCTCGCCAGAGGCGCGCTCGGCGATGATGTCGACCTCGCGTTCCTGCTCGCGGTAGTGCCAGAACGTCAGCGGCGCCACCAACCAAGACGCCTGGCGCTCGAGCTCGGTCGCGACGAACGTCTCGAACAACGCCCTGCTGAGTCCGTCGCCGTTGCGCCCCCGCTGTTCGTCGATGCCGATCAGCCCCGCTAGCAGCCCGGTGTCGGCGACGTACGCTTTCGGCGCTTTGACCTGACGCTTGCCGAGGTTGGCGTGCCAGGGACGCCTTACGCGCACGAGAAAGAGGCGTTCGAGCACGTCGACGTGGCTCTTGGCGGTCTTGCCGTCGATGCCGGCGTCTCGACCGAGCGTCTCGTAGCGGGCGAGCGCAGCCGACCGAGCGGCGATGAGTCGCAGCACCGTCCCGACCGAGCCCGGGTCATGGACGCGCGCGGCATCGGCCAGATCGCGGTCGAGGATCGAGCCGACGTAGCTCTCGAAGAACCGTGCCCGGGCAGCTTCTGTCCTGGTGAGCGACTCCGGGAACCCGCCTGTGAGCAACCTCCGGGCATATTCGCTGCGACCGACCGGCGCATCAGTCAGCATCGGCACCTCCCCGTCGAACAAGCGGTCGAGGAACTCCTCCCGGCGACCTTCGATCTCACCCTGCGTCAATGGCCAGAGGGTCAGGTAGTCGACACGTCCAGGGAGCGCGTCGGCGACTGCCGGAATTCGGCGAAGGTTCGCCGAGCCAGTGAGCAGAAACTGTCCGCGCCTGCCGTCACGGTCAAGGCGCGCCTTGACCGCCAGCAGCAGATCCGGCGCGCGCTGCACGTCGTCGATTACTGTGGAGCGCCCAAGCGGGGCCACGAAACCCCCGGATCGGCCTGGGCCGCAGCGCGGACCGGATCGCTGTCGAGCGTCACGTAGTCCGCCGGGATCAGACCGCCGGCGAGCACGCGGGCGAGAGTGCTCTTGCCCGCCTGACGAGCGCCGAGCAGCGCGACCGCCCGGGCGCTCTGCATGGCGTCGACAACGACCGGAGCGATGCTCCGCTCAATGAACGCCCCGGATGGAGGGACGTCGGCCAACTCGGAAAATGCTAGCGGCTAACTCGGAGAATCTGCTCCAGCTAACTCGGAGAGTCGCCACCGCACACCCGGACTTCGCATCTGCGTGCACGTCGGTGTGGGCCACGCCGCCGCCGCCCAGCGCCGTCGCGACGGGCCACGCCGCACCCCTGCGGAACCGGCTTGCCCGCACCTAAACCTAAAGCGGACGTACCCGACGCGCTGGATCGACTTTTCGGCGATTTGCAATAGGTGCCGTTTTCTCCGCATTAGGTCGGTCTTACTCCGCTCTTGGTCCCGCCCGTTTCGTGCCCTGAAACAGCGGTCTTGCAGGGATTTCTCGGACTTAGTGCGGAGTTGGCGGCGATGAGCCCAACTCCGCGGTAAGTCGTCTTTAGATTCGACCCCCGCGGCCGGAAGAACATGTAACCGTTCAGTCGTCGGGGCCTGGGGCAGGGATTCCTTGTTGGTGCAGCGAATCTTGCATGCATGGACCGCGCGGAGGCGGAGGCGATCTATGACGCAGGGCGTGAGGCGTGTGTCGAGTTCATTCTCGATCTCGCGAGCCGCTTTGCACAGCACGAGGATCGCCTGAAGCGGCTCGAGGACCAGACTCGCCAGGACTCGCGCACTAGCTCAAAGCCGCCGTCACGCGATCCGCCGAACACGCGTCAGCAACGGCGGGCGGAGGCGCGCGCGAAGGCCAAGGAGCTTGCGCTGCGAGAGGGGGAGCGCCGCAAGGCTGGTGGGCAGCCCGGGCATCAGGGGGCGGGTCGCGAGCTGTGTCCCGAGGATCAGATCGATGAGATCGTCGATCACTACCCGGACGCGTGCGGTGGATGCGGGCATCGGTTCGGCGAGCAGCAGCGCACGCCGAGCAGACGGTTCGGCCGCCACCAGGTCGCCGAGCTGCCGCCGATCAGCGTGACCTGGACCGAGCATCGCACGCACCAGTTGCGCTGTCAGCATTGCCGCACACGGACCAGCGCACGGTTGCCCGAGCAGATCAGCTCCTGCGCATTCGGGCCGAGATTGGAGGCGGCGATCGTGACGTTGACCGCCCGGTATCGCGTCTCGCGTCACGGGATCACAGAGCTCGTCCGCGACCTGTTCGGCGCCACGCTCTCGACAGGCAGCGCGGACGCGATCTGCCAGCGCGCCTCCCAGGCGCTCGCCGGCCCGCACTGCCAGCTGCAGGACCAGGTGCTCGATCAGGCCGCTGTGCACGTCGATGAGACCGGCTGGCGCACTCGCGGTGAGGGTCGCGCCCTTTGGACCGCGACCACCCCGGGCTCGGCGTCCTTCCTGATCGCCGAGCACTGCAACCGCGAACAGTTCAACGCGCTCATCGGCAGCTCGTATCTGGGGATCGTGATCTCGGACCGCTGGAACGGCTTCAGTCATCTCGATCCCACCCGGCGCCAGGTGTGCTGGTCACATCTGCAGCGCGACTTCCGCCGCCACGCCGACGGGCTCGCAGAACAGAAGACCTTCGGCGAGCAGGGCGTCCCGCTCACCAAGCAGGTGTTCGCCGCCTGGCGCACCTACCAGCACGAGCACCACGACCGCCAGCAGCTACAGGCCGAGATCACCGCCGTGCAGACCGAACTCCGCCGACTGCTCGAGAACGCCAGCCCCAAGAGCAAACGCACGCGCTGGCACCGCCAGTTCGCCAACAACCTGCTCAAGGTCTGGCCCGCGCTCTGGACCTTCACCACCACCGACCGGGTCGAGCCAACCAACAACCCCGCCGAACGGGCGCTCCGCTCACCGGTCATCCACCGAAAACTCTCGCTCGGCACCCAAAGCAACAACGGCGAACGATTCGCCGAACGCGCCCTCTCCGCTGCCGTCACCTGCCGGATGCAACACCGCTCGCTGTTCACCTACCTCAGCGAACTCATCGCCGCCCACAACCGCGGCGATCCATTCCCGGCGCTCACCTGAGCCCCCGGGGACTGAACGCTTACTCGGAGGTTTCGATTTCCAGCGATTTCTTGATTGATAGCGGGGGCGGGATTCGAACCCGCGACCTTCGGGTTATGAGCCCGATGCTTTGGTGTCGATCCGCTCGACTTCGTCCGTCCGCGGGTTGGCGGATACGACCCCCGTGCCGGGGATCGGCTCTCTTCGTACGCCACCACACAGAGCCGTCCGCCTCGGTACGTTTGCGCTTCGTTTGACTCGGGGTGGGGCCGAAAGGATTCCGTCCGGACCGATTGAGATCCTCGTCATGATGGGTGAGTTGCCGGATCAGCGGCGGCAGACCGACTACGAAGCGTTCGTGGTCCACTGGCTCGCGCCGCTTGTCGCGGTCTTCCTGCGCGCCGTTCGCGACGCGGCGCTTGCGTACGACTTGGCGACCGAGACGCTCGCGGCCGCACGCCTTCGGTGGGAGCCTGCGTCATCCGACGATGCGAGCGTCGAGTGGGTGCTCCGACTCGGCGCGCAGGTGCTGGACACCGCGGTGGAGCGGGGACGGGTTCCGACGACGGAGCGCCGGCGCGGCAAGCAGCCGACTCCCCGCCGCCTGACCGTCGGCGAGCAGCAGGAGATCATGGCGCTCGCCGAGCAGCATCTGGAGCTCCCGGCCCCGGCGCGCGAGGCCGCGGCCGCGCTGGCCCGTATGGCGCCAGCACCACACGTTCTGGCGGAACTGAGGCGGTCGGACCTCGTGCAGGCCGAACCGCTTGCGTATCTCCCAACCGATCGGCGCCAGGAGAGCCATGGCACCTGAGCTTTCGCAAGCGTTGGTTCGCTCGGCCCTCGAGCTCGCCGGAGCGGGCGGCCCCGCTGAACATGCAGAGGGGCAGGCGCACCCGTCGATGCCCCCCACGACCGAGCGCCTAGGCGCCCACCAGGTGCTCCGCTATGCCGTCGCCGACGAAGCCGAGACATACAGGCGGATCATGCGCGTGCTGTATCTCGAGCATCAGTCGTTCGGCCTGCGCCTGCGGCCGGCGCAGGTCGCCGACCGGCTGCGGGACCGCTACGCCCTCACCCTCGACCAGGAACTGCTGGAAGACCGCCTCACGAGGCTCGACAACTGGGGCGCTGTTGAAAAGGACCACGACGCCAGCCACGCCTCGACGGCCGCCGAGTGGCGGCGGAACCGCTACACCTATGACGTCACGCCCGCGGGCCAGCTGACCGAGGAGTTGCTCGCGCAATTAGACGCGCTCGGCGAGGAGATCGGCCGGCTCGACACCGCCCGCCTGCCGGCGATCCGCGACGCCCTCGCCAACCTCGCGCAAGGGCTCGAAGACGACGAGCCTGACGGTACGCACCTGCGAGCACTGTTCGAGCGCCTGCTGGCCGAGGTCGAGGCGCTGCACGCGGGAGCGCTGGCGTTCATGCGCTCGCTGGCCGACTTGATGCGGGCGGTCGAGCGGGTTGGCGAGGATGAGTTCGACCGCGGCAAGGGCGCGCTGCTCGAACACCTCCAGGGCTTCCGCAAGAGCCGGATGCGGCACTCGGCCGAGATCCTCGCCTTGATCGAGCGGATCGAGCAGCACGGACCCGACCAGCTCGTCGGGACGATCGTCGCCGCCGAGGTGTTCGTCGCGCTCCCGGGCGGCGCGACGGTCGAGAACCAGCGCAAACGGCGGTGCGCAGAGTTGCTCGACCGCTGGGCCGGTCTGCGCGCCTGGTTCGTTGGCGATCAGGACACCGGCTCCCCGTGGCGTACGCTGAACGATCAGGTCGTGGACGCGATTCGTGCCGTGCTCGCGATCGCCGAACGGCTGATCGAGCGCCATTCGCAACGGATCGATCGCGCCGCCGTGGTCCTGCATCTTGCCGCACAGGTCGCCGCCGCACCCCCCGGAGAGGCGACCGCGTGGCTGCGGGCGGCGTTCGGCCTGCGGACGGCTCGGCATCTCGGCGTGCCCCACAGCGATGACGAGCAGCTCGCCGACCGCGGTCGGGTTTCGTGGCTCGAGGCGCCGCCCGCGCCAGTGGTCGCACATCTGCGAACGCCCAGCGTCCGCGCGCCGGGACCAGGGCGCGGTGCGCAGATCGCAGACTTGTCTGAAGGACGGAAGCTCTTCGAGGAGCGACGGCGCGCCGAGCACCGCGAGCTGGGCGATCTCATAGCGCGGCTCTCCACCGACGGCCCGATCAAGATGTCCTCGCTCGCGCGCGTCAATCACAGCGAGTTCCGCCATCTGCTCGCTTGGATCGGCCGGGCGTACGAGTCGCCGGCCGGCCTCGACGGCACCCGTCGCGCTCACTCCACCGACGGGCGGGCGACGATCGCGTTGCGCGAGCCTCGCGATGCGCGCAGCGTACGAACGAAACTGCGCGCTCCGCACGGCACGCTCGACATGCCCGACTTCGAGCTCGAGGTGCTGACGCGATGACGCTGCGAGAGCGCGACGACCGCGAGGAGCGCGCCCGCGCCTTGAGAGCCCTCCTTGGCGCCCCGTTCGTCGGCGCCGACGAGCCCGCCTACGCGCTGATCCGCCGCCACGAGCGCGAGCTCGCCAGCACCCTGCAGGTGACCTACGGCTACCAGCTCGAGGTCGGCAGCACGACTGCCCGGGCGTCCGGCGTCCCGACGCCCGATGGGCTGCGCCGTCCGCTTCGGATCAAGCCTGCATCCGCCAGTGGCCGCAAGCGTCCACCCGACGAGTGGCCGGCACTCAGCGACCGCGCCTGTGTGCTTCTGCTGCTGACACTGGTTGCGCTCGAGCGCGGCGGCGCCCAGACCGCGATCGCCGAGCTCGCACAGGAGGTCGAGCGGGCCGGCCTCGATGTCGAACCGCCCATCGGGGTCGATTTCCGGCAGCGCAGCGAGCGCGTGGCGTTTGCCGACGGCCTCGACCTGATCTGCGCCTGGGGAATCGTCGAGCACACGTCGGGCTCGCACGAGAGCTACACGCGCCGCGAGCAGGGCGACGACGAAGCGCTGTTCACCGTCGACCGGCGGCGGCTAGCGCTGCTGCTGCGCGATCCGGCGGCGGCGCTCGAGGCGACCACGCTCGATGCGCTCGTGGACGAGAGCGGACGGTATTCGCCCACCCCCGAGGGCGAGAACCGCGCCCGTGCCGAGCGCCTGGCCCGACGGCTGACCGAGGATCCCGTGCTGCTGCTCGCCGATCTCGACAACGACGATCGCACCTATTTCCTCAGCCAGCGCGCACGAATCGAAGGTGCCGTGGCCAATGCGACCGGTTACGAGGTCGAGCGGCGAGCCGAGGGCAGCGCCCTGATCGTCGACGACCGAGCGTTCACCGACCTGGCGTTCCCCACGAACTCAACCATCAAGCAGGTGGCCCTCCTGCTGTGCGATGCGCTCGCCGCCGCCGGCCCTGACGGGGAGCTGAGCTTTGAGAGGCTGCGCGACGCCGTCGCGCAGCTCGTCTCCGAGCACGGTCGCCATTGGGATCGCAAGGCCGATGTGCCCGAAGAGGTCGCCGCCTTGACCACGGCCGCGACCGAGATCCTGCTGGCTTGCGATCTCGCCCGCTACTCCGGCTCCGGACTCAGAGCAACCCCGCTCGCGGCGCGCTTCCGGTCGCCCGTCCTCCACGCCGCGGAGGGTCGGCAATGAGCCCGGGCTCCACGCGTTGGCGGCCGCGGCGCGCCGGCATCATCAACCTGTACGAGTACGCCAACCAGGTGTTCGACTTCGCCGGGGGCCGACTGCTGCTTCGTGGGCACAACACCTCCGGCAAGACGAAGGCGCTCGAGCTGCTGCTGCCGTTCTGCCTCGACGGCGACATCAGCCCGCAGAAGCTCGATCCGTTCGGCGCCGGCTACAAGGACATGAAGTGGAACCTCACCGGCGCCACCGGCGACGTCAAGCGGGTCGGGTACGCCTGGCTCGAGTTCGAGCGCATCGGCCAGCCCGGCACCGCACAGCGACTCACGGTCGGAATCGGCATGCGCCATAACCGCGACCTGCCCGACGTCGTGCGCTGGTACTTCGTCGCCCGCAACCGCACGATCGGCTCCGATCTGTCGCTGTTGCAGGGCCGCGATCCGATCAGCAAGGCGGAATTGTCCGCCACACTGGGCGACGACGGCGAGCTGCTCGAGACCCAGCGCGAGTACCGCAACCGGTTGAACGACCTGCTGTTCGGCTTCGGCGGCGAGGAGCAGTACCAGACGATGCTGCGGCTGATGCGCGATCTCCGCCGCCCCCACCTCTCCAAGACGCTCGACCCCGAACGGGTGGCCGCGCAACTCTCGGTCGGGCTACCCGAGGTTGACGCGACACTGATGCGCAAGCTGGCCGGTGGTCTGGAGCAGCTCGAGACGCTCGAACGCGGGCTCGGCCGGCTGCGTGACGTGCGCGAGCGTGTGCGTCGCTTCCACCAGCGGACCTACAGCGCCTACGCGCGCGCCGCGGTGCGTGAGCGTGCAGACGTGCTTCGTCAGGCGCAGACCGCGGTCGATAGCGCCGCTGAGCGCCTCCGTACCACCACCGCGGGGCTCGAAGCCGAGCGAGAGCGAGCTCAGCAGGCGACCGGCGAGCGGGACGCGGCCCAGGCTCGGCTGGACGCTCTGACCGCCGAGGACCATGCGCTAGTCAGCTCGGCCGCATGGTCTTCAGTCGCCGAGGTCGAGACGCTGCGCGAGCTCGTCGACACGCAGGCCCGAGCGGCGACAGCGGCGCGCCGTCACGCCAACGATGCCGCCGCCGGGGCCGGAGCGCTCGAGGCCGAGCTGATCACGGCGCGTGCGGCTACCGCCGAACGCCGGGATCGCGCGAGCTCTGAACTCGATTCCTTACTCGAACTCGCTGCTCAGGCAGGCCTCGAGCGGCGGGCGACAATGCTCGCTGACCAGCTGCGCGCCGGGGCGCTCGCGGCGGATACCTGGAGCCCGTTGCTGCGCGAGCTGGCGATCGACTGGCGCGATGTGCTCCACCGCCACCGCGAGCTCATGCGTGAGCTGCGACGGGCAGCCGCCGACGCCGAACGCGCGCGCGCCGGCGAGCGGGCGGCTGCCGGCCGATTGGAACAGGCGGCGGCGAGGCGGACAGCGTGCGAGCATGAGCTCGCGGAGGCCCGCACGGCACTCACTTCTGAGTTCGGACGCTGGCGATCGGTGCTGGTCCAGCTCGAGCTGGACGAACCGGCCGCGGATGCGGCGCTCGAGCTGGCGCACGAGGGCTCGCCGCCGCTGCCGGCGCTAGCGACGCTGGTAGATCATCGACGCGCGTCGCTCTCTGACGAGCGCTCGGCGCATGTGGCGGCCCGGGAGACAGCGGGCACCGCGGTCGCGGCCACCCAGGCGGAGATCGAGCGGCTCGCGAGCGCGCAGGACGACGGACCGCAGGCCCCGGAATGGCTCCGCGCGGACCGCGGCAAGCGCGCCGGCGCGCCGCTGTGGAGGCTGATCGACTTCCGAGCCGACGTGCCGGCGGACGCGCAGGCGAGCCTCGAAGCCGGTCTCGAGGCCGCCGGGCTGCTCGACGCATGGGTGACACCGAGCGGCGGCGTCGAGGACCCCGCGATCGCCGATGTCATCTTCGCGCGCGCCCAACCGGCGGATGGCCGGTCCGTGCTCGACGTGCTTGAGCCGGTACCACACCAACCGGTGGCGCCCGACATCGTGATGCAGCTCTTGTCGTGCGTCGGTCTTGGTGAGCGCGGGACCGGACCGTGGGTCGGCGTCGACGGGCGGTTTGCCCTCGGCCCACTCCGCGGTCGCGGCGACAAGGAGCAGGCAGAACACATCGGCGCCACTGCTCGTGAGGCGCGACGCGCGGCCCGGATCGCCGAGCTGCGCGGGCGGATCGCTTCGCTGAAAAGCGAGATCGCTGAGCACGATGCCCGGATTGCCGACGTAGATCGTCGGAGGGAGGCGCTCGAGGCGGAGCTGCGGGCGCTGCCGCCGGTTGATGCGGTGCGGTCCGCGATCGACGCGGTGCGGGTGTCGACTGCGCTGGAATCGGAGGCCGAGCGCGGCTACGAGCGCGCCATGGTCGCGGCTCGGTCGGCCGCTGACGCCGAGCTGGCCGCCTCCGCGGCACAGCGCGAGCATGCGGTCGCCCATGGTCTATCTCCCGCGCTCGACGAGCCCGCGGTTGATGCCCACCGCGACGCCACCGCGCAACTCATCGGAGCCTGCGGCGCGGTGGCGCACGCTTGGACGACGGCCGAGCGCGAGGCGCAGGCAGCGGACGCCGTCGCGGCGAGGCTGGCGAAGGCTAACGAGGCCGCCTCCGAGCGCGCCCAACGGGCACGAGACGAGGAGGTCGAGGCCGACCGTCTGGCCGCCGAGCACGCCGCGCGCGAGGAAGCGCTCGGCGCGACGGGGATCGAACTTCGCCGCCGCCACGAACAGGTGGTGACCGCGCTCAAGCCGACTCGGGAGGAGCTTCGGCACGCGAGCGAGGCGGCTCAGAGCGCCGCGATCGCGGTGGTCGGGCTCGAGCGTGACGAGCGCTCGCGCCAGGAGGAGCACGAGGCCGCCCGCGGGCAGCGGGAGGACGCGAGCATCGCGTTCCGCCAGCTCGTCCAGGCCGGGATCCTGCAGCTGGTGCTCCGCGACGAGACGCCGGCCGACGCCGAACAGGGCGCCGGCTGGACCTTCACCCGGACGCTCGAGGTGGCCCGGGCTCTTCCGCCGGAGCTGCTGTCCGTCCGCAGCACCCCGGGCGAGCTCGGGATCGAGGTGCAGCGCGGGGTGCAGCTGCTCGACCGCGAGCTGGCGGAGGTCGACATGGGCGCGTACGCGAGTCGCGGCGAGGACGGCCTGCTGCTGGTCCACGTCACGGAGGGCGGCGGCGAGCAGACTCTGGGGCAGATCCTCGACACGCTTGAGGCGGAGATCGCCGACCGCGAGCAGATCCTGACGGCCGAGGAGCGCCGGGTGTTCAGCGATGCGTTGGTGGAGGAGATCGCCGACCACCTGCGACATCGCATCCACGAGGTCCGGAGCCTGCTCGAGCGGATGAACGGCGTGATGCTGCGAAGCCCGACCGCCGCCGGTAAGACGGTCGAGCTCGAGTGGGAGGCGCTCGAGGACGACGTGGGCACGCAGCGAGCGGCCTTGGCCCGCCTGCGGCGGGACGTGCGGCATCTCAGTGAGGACGATCGGGCCGAGCTGGTCGCGTTCTTCCGAGGCCGGATCGAGTCCGCGCGGCGCGAGCATACCTTCGGTGGCGAGCGGGGGCCGATGGCCGAGACCCTGATGGAGGCATTCGACTACCGCACGTGGTTCGCCTTCACGCTGCACGAGCGCATCGGCTCAGGCCGTGTCCGCCTGACGAAGCGGCGCCACGCCGTCGGCTCGGGCGGCGAGCAGTCGGTGCTGATCCATCTGCCTTTGTTCGCGGCTGCGGCCGCCCTGTACGGCGACTCTGAGGCACCGCGGTTGATCATGCTCGACGAGGCCCTGTCTGGCATCGACGACGAGACCCGCGAGCGGGTACTCGAAGCGACCGTCGCCTTCGACTTGGACGTGGTGATGACCTCACACGAGCTGTGGGGCACGTACCGGTCGGTGCCGCAGCTCGCGATCTACCAGCTCCATCGCGAGAACGGCGCGTTCGGGGTGCACGCGATCCCGTTTCTGTGGGACGGAGAGGTGCTGCGGGAGCTGGAGCGGGACGAGCTGGTGGTTTGAGCGCTGCCACGGCTGACCTGGCGCTCGACCGCGCGATTCTCGTGGCGCGCGACAAGCGCGAGCAGCGTGGGGCCGGCGGCGATGGCTGGCTGGTGCTCCTAGACCTGACCGCGGAGGAGGCGCTTGCGCTCGACGGCCTCCTGTTTAACTCTCGACGCAAGCCGGTTCTGCCCGGCAAGACCCTGCGTGTCGCGCTGTCCCAGTTCGAGGGGGCGCTGAGGTCCTGCGGGATCGACCCTCGGGCGGAATACGAACGGGTCGGGGGGCGGCCGCTTCGCGATCTGCCGGCCGAGCGCGCCGCGCAGCAAGACCGGCGCAGCGAATTCCGCTCGTGGCTGATGTCCCATCCTGCGGTCGTCGCGCGGTCGGCGGTAGCCGAATGGTTCGAGCAGGCGGTGCGACAGGGACGCGTACATGACGGCATGCGCCGGTTGGTCGAGCAGGCGCTCCGGGTTCTGGCCGTGCTTCCGGGCCGGGACAGGGTCCAGCGCGGCGTGCTGGCGGCGCGGATTCTCGACGGGGATCCGCACGCGCTCGACGTCGGCACGCCGCTGCACGGGTTGACGGTGTCGGTGCTCGCGGCAGCAGCCGGACTGGGATCTGAGGTCTCGGCACGCGAGGTGTGGGCGGCATGGAATGTGCTTGTCGATCCGATCTCGTCGAACGTGACCGCGCTCAACCTGCCACTGATCGGGGACGGGCCAGCCGCGGTGATCGCTCGCGCGGTGCGCGGGACGCATGTGGTCTTGACCTGCGGACAGCTGTCGGCCGCCGGTCTGTGGTGGCCGCCAGGCGTCCCCTGCTTCAGCTGTGAGAACCCGTCGGTGGTGATCGCTGCAGAACAGCGTCTGGGCGGAGCGTGCCCGCCGCTCATATGCACAGCTGGACGGCCGTCGGACGCGGTGCGACTGCTGTTTTCGATCGTTCATCGCGCCGGCGTCCGGCTGCGACACCACGGTGACTTCGACGAGGCCGGGGTGCAGATCTTCCGGGATCTTGAGGATTGTTACGGCGCCGTGTCGTGGCGGTTCGACGTAGAGGCGCTGTGCAAGGCACTCGGGCCGCAAACGCTCGCGCCACCAACTTCGATCCTGGAGGACAGCGTTCGGCGGCTATCCTGCCGCCTCGCCGAGGAGATGGTGATCGACGACCTCGTCGCCGATCTGCGACACGCCGCCCGATGAGCAAGCGCAAGAATCCCAACGCCATTCCGCCCGACCTGCAGATCTGGATCGATGTTCGTCGGCGCCACCACCTTTCGCACGCACATGTCCAGATGGCCCGCGAGCTCGGCATGAACCCGAAGAGGATGGGCAAGATCGACAACCACAAGCAGGAGCCGTGGAAGGCACCCCTGCCGATCTTCATCGAGGACCTCTACTACAAGCGGTTTGGTCGCGAACGTCCGGAGACGATTGTCACGATCGAGCAACGCGCCCAGCAGATCGCGGAGAAGAAAGCGACTCGACGAGCCGCCAAGGCTGCGCGGCGAGCGGTGGCGGAACGACACCCTGAGTCGCCCAGCCCGTCGGGCGGCGCGTTGCCTTCGACCGGGAGCTCGGCGCGCCTCTCTGGTGAGGAGATCGACAGCCGCCCGGACTCAAGTTCGTGGCCTGATTAGTTCGGCCGCACGTTTCGTCAACGAGCAAGCCCCCCCCCCGCGCTGCGTTTGTTCCAGCGGGACGACGCTCCTTCGGTCAGCTGCTTGGGAACTAGCCAGAAGCAACTGCTACGATCCGTAGCAAATGGCTGGTCGGACGATCCCGCAGCGCGAGCTGCGAAACAACATCGGGGAGATCCTGCGCGAGGCCGAGGCCGGCACGGAGTTCACGATCACAGTGCGTGGCCGCGCGGTCGCCACACTTGGTCCGGTGGTCGAGGGTGATCGCCGCCGCGTAAACGTGACCGTCGAGACGATCCGGGAGAAGCTCGCCGAGACGCCGGTCGACCACGAGTTCGCGGCGGACATCGCCCGGCTGCGCGAGCTCGAGGCCCCAACCGGGGAGCCATGGCCTAGCCAGTGATCCGAGCGCTACTCGACACCTCGGCGGTGATCGCGTCGGCCGATGACCTAGCGCTTCAGCCGGGCGACACCGCAGCCATTTCGGTGCTCACGATCGGTGAGCTGCACGCAGGGGTGCGTCTGGCCACCGAGCACCGAGTCCGCGCGCTTCGCCAGGCTCGCTTCGCTGCCGTAGAGGACGCGTTTGAGCCTCTGCCCGTGGACGAGACCGTCGCACGGCACTACGGCGAACTGCTGGCGTTCGCGCGATCGGAGCGACGGAGCACCAAGGCGACGGACCTACTCATCGTCGCGACCGCGTCGGCCACGGGCCGGACGTTGATCACGTTCGATGACGGCCAGGCCTCACTCGCCCGCGCTGCCGGGGTCGCAGTGAGTCCCTAAGTCCTCGAAGTCTTCGAAGGGAACCAAGAGGATCTCCTCGTAGATTGCCTCAGTTGCCTCCTTGACGATCGCCGCAAGCTTGAGATCGCGACGGGAGCGGTGGCGCCAAAGGAGGATCACGGCCCAGGCGCCCCGCGATCGACGATCGCCGTCAAACGCTGTCAAACCGACGTGAGCCGTTAAGCGAGAAACCTCCGATCTCTCGGAGGTCTCGATTTCCGGGCTTTTCTTGAGTAGCGGGGGCGGGATTCGAACCCGCGACCTTCGGGTTATGAGCCCGACGAGCTACCAGACTGCTCCACCCCGCGGCGGACCTTTATTGATAGCAGAAGCGGGGCCTTTCACTCAAGCACTTGACCGCGCCGTAGGACCACAAGGCCCCCCAAGGCGGCCGCCTGAGCTTTCAAGGGCCGCACGGGCGGACCCTTTCGTCGTCAGCGGAGCGGCGGCCGCTCGAGAGCGGTCAAATGGCGGATTCGCCGGACCGTCTCTGTCGGCGTACACGCCGGTTGTGCTCGATCTCCCATCGTGGCGCGTACAGCGGCAAAGGCTGATCGTCGTCTACGGCGATGACGGTCCGTCCGTTCAGCGGCTTGTCGAGGTAGACATGCACTGGGCAATCGAGGTAGTCGGGATCCTCGGAGTCCTGACTAGTCTCCTCGTAACAGAGCAGGACCCGAACCCGTACCGTGTTCTCGTCCTCCTCCGTGAGCGCGTGGCAGACGCCGTCGCGCCCGCCCATCACGACCCGGAGCTGGAGTCGCCCGGGCTCGCGCTCGCGGTAGCCGACGAGGACCGCCAAGCGCTGAGGGTTACTGATGGGGCACTTCGGCGCCCATTTCTCGCACCATGCGGCGCGCCCGTCCTCGTCCCACTCCTCCGCGATGTCGTCGTCCCAGTCGCTGTGCATTGGGCAAGCATGACCGCCGGCGGCCCGGAATCGTCGCCGGTCGCCTTTTTGTTACGCGCCTGCGGATGAATTGGAACGCGGCGTGACAGGTGTTGGAACTGCGGCACGTCGGCCGCTGCTGTTGCGGGCGGGGCGCCGGACGCCTCGGTCGCCGAAGGTGCTGGAGAAAGCGAGCTCGTCCCTGGTCTCGCGGTCCAGCCTTGAGGTCAGCGCAAGCGTCACAACGGCCGGTCGCCGCCACTAGAATCGTCCGTCTAACCGGGGCGACACGGAGCGGGCGATGCCGAGCATCTTCATCTCGTACAGGCGCGAGGACACTGCCGGCCAGGCGGGACGGCTGGCCGAGGCGCTGAGCTCGCGTTTCGGGCGCGGGAGCGTGTTCATGGACATCGACACGATCTCGCCCGGGGCCGACTTCGAGCGCCGGATCAACGAGGCGCTCGAGAGCTGTCAGCTGGCACTGATTATGATCGGCCAGCGGTGGTTGACGCTGAGGAACCTGGACGGGACGCGGCGGATCGACTCCCCCGGCGATTTCGTCAAGCAGGAGGTGGCGGCCGCGCTGTCGCGCCCGGATGTCACGGTGGTCCCGGTTCTGGTCGAGGGCGCGGAGATGCCCAAGGCCGCCGAGCTTCCGCCGGAGATCGCTTCGCTGGCGAAGTTCAATGCGTTCGATCTCAGCAACAAGCGCTGGCAATACGACGTCGCACAACTCGCGCAATTTGCGCGCCGTTACGACAAGTGGTGGTGGCGCGCCGTGTTTCGGGCGCCGCGCATCGCGCTGCGCGTCGCCCCTCTGGTGGTGGTCGCGATCGCGGCGATCGTCGCGGTGGCGTTGGCGAGCGGCGGCGGCCCCAGTAAAGCTGCTGAGATCGCTGCGTGCGAACGCACCCACGGAATGTCAGCTGCTGAGGTCACGCGGCCGCCGCGTCCGGGCGAGACGCAGATCTCGAGATCCGACATCCCCACTGCGAGCGCTCCCGGAGGCACGTTCATGCAGACGACGTACGCGAGCTGCAGCTGGCCGCCGCCCCCGGGCGCCGACCCCGACGGCTACCGTGCGATCACGGTCACGCTCACCGAAGGACCCGGCCAGGACGACGCGAGCGGGCGGGATTTCATGGACGTGATCGAATCGCACTGCGTCCGGCTGCGACTCACGTACGCGCTCGAGTTCATGGGTGTGGAAAAGGTGCTTCCACCAATCTTGGCCGGCCCCGGGGACATATGGGCGCCTGGCGCCAGCGCTGACCTGTCCCGGATCGCCGAGATCGGCTCGCCTACCCAGCAGCAGCTGGACCTTCCCTACTATCCGCCGCCGGACTCGGTCGTGGTGCTTCACGGTCAGGAGGCACTGCAGCAGGCGACCTGCCTGGCGTGATGGTGTCACGCGGAGTGCTGGTCCGCGCGTTCCGAGAAGCAATACGTGCGCGGATGTACTGATCGCTGTGCCTCCACGAGGCCGCCACATATTTGGCACCAAGTCTCGACATCCGGGTCTTGATCCGTTACAGCGTTCCGAGCGATCCTGCCGCTATGGGATCGATTGCGCAGAAGATCGACGCGGAGCGGCGGATGCGGGAGCTGCTTGATCTGGAGGGCATCCCTCAGCCGGACGCGGTCGAGTATGGCTACACGTGTATCCGGCTGTTCTGGACGAAGTCGAGACATTGCGTGATCGTGGACCTCGAGGATGGCCCTGAGGACGACGAATGCCAGGAATAGGTGCTCGCCTCACGCCGCGCGGGGCGGCCCGACCGCCCGCTCAACGCGCCGCCCCGCAACCTCGAGGACCCTGCCGCACCCCGATCAGGGCGTTGGTGGCGGGGAGATCAGCGCGGGGCCCAAGCGGGTGGCGCGCCGGGGGCGGGTTCACGCCGCGCTGGCCGTGCGGCGATACCGCCCCACCGCGAGCGGCGCGAACACGACCAGGATCACCAGTGACCATACGACCGCACCCCACACGTAGTCGTTGGCCGGCGTGCCGAGCCAGAGCGACCGCATCGCGTCCACCATGATCGTGAACGGGTTGACCTTGGCGAATGCCTGGAGGACCGAAGGCATCGTCGAGACCGGCACGAAGGCTGAGGAGATGAAGGTCAGTGGGAAGACGGCGATGAAGCCGACCGAGTTAGCGGACTCAGGTGTGGAGACGAGGAGGCCGACGAACGCGAAGAACCAGGAGAACGCATAACCGAATAGCAACAGGAGACCGACGCCGGCGATCGCGTGGATGAAGTCCGTGTTGAACGAGAAGCCGATGATGATCCCGGTCACGAGCAGGACCAGCATCGAGAGGGTGTTCGTAACGATGTCGGACGTGGTCCGGCCGGCGAGGACGGCGGGGCGGGCCATGGGCAGCGAGCGGAAACGGTCGATCAGGCCCTTGTGAACGTCCTCGTTGAGGCCGATCGCGGTGACGAAGCCGCCGAAGGCGATGTTCTGGACGATGATTCCCGGAATCAGGAAGTCGACGTAGGAGAGGTTGCCCGTGTTGATCGCGCCGCCGAAGACGTAGCGGAACAGGAGCACGAACATGATCGGCTGGACGGTGAACGCGAGCAGCAGCTCGGGTGCTCGTGGCAGCCGGATCAGGTTGCGCTCGGCGATTATCAGTGTGTCGGAGACGAGCCGTTTCACTTGTCCTCCTCTTCGGCGGTCGCCTCCTCGGCCGCATGGCCGGTCAGGGCCAGGAACACGTCGTCCAGTGTTGGCCGCCGGAGCACGAGGTCGTCGACCCCGACGCCGGCTTCGCTGAGACGGTGCACGGCCTCGACGATCGCGCCGGCGCGGCGGCGGACGCTGACCCGCACGAGGCCGTCCTCGCACACCGGGGCCTCGTCGGACATGGCCGCGAGCGCCGAGATCGCGCGGGTGGCGTCGGCCCCGTCGTCGAGGCGCACCTCGAGGCGCTCGCCGCCGACCCGGTCCTTCAGCTCGTCAGACGTCCCTTCGGCGATCACGTGGCCGTGGTCGATCACGGCGATCGTGTTCGCGAGCCGGTCGGCCTCGTCGAGGTACTGGGTCGTCAGCAGTACGGTCGTGCCTTCTTCGACCAGCCCCTCGATCACCTCCCAGAGACTCAGCCGGCTTCGTGGGTCGAGGCCGGTGGTCGGCTCGTCGAGGAACAGCACCGGCGGTTTCGCGACCAGCGCGGCGGCGAGGTCCAGGCGCCGGCGCATGCCGCCGGAATAGGTCTTGGTCGGTCGGTTCGCGGCGTCGGTGAGGTCGAAGCGGTCGAGCAGCTCCGAGCCGCGGCGCTTTGCCGGCGCTCGCTTCATGCCGTACAGACGGCCGACCATCGTCAGGTTCTCGAGACCGGTCAGGTTCTCGTCGACGGCGGCGTACTGGCCGGCGAGTCCGATCTCCTGGCGCAGCTCGCCCGCCTGGTGGACGACATCGAACCCCAGCACCTGTGCCGTGCCGGCGTCGGGTCTGAGCAGCGTGGTCAGGATCCGGACGAAGGTGGTCTTGCCGGCGCCGTTGGGACCGAGCAGGCCGAGCACGGTCCCGCGCTGCACGTCGAGGTCGACGCCGTCCAGTGCCTGCACCTCGCCGAACGCCTTCGACACCCCGCGCGCGCTGATTGCGGCGCCGGCGTTGATCCCTCGCAAGGGCTCCCGCCCCGTTCCACGGACCGAACGCGCCGGCATCCCGTCAGCCGCCGACCCACCCGCCGGCACTCTGTCAGCCGCCGGCCCGCCCGCCGGCACCCCATCAGCTCCCGACCCGCCCGCACGCCCCCGAGCCGGCGACCCGCCCGCCGGCACGCGATCACCAGCGACGCCGTCATCCGCCACGCCGCCACTGCCCGCCAACGGCCGCCTAACAACGGCATCCTCGGCGAGCGAGAATCTCCGATCTGCCGACTCCACGGGGCCCACGTTACCGACCGCCACTCCTCGTCCCGCTCAGAAAAGCAGGGCGCTGCGTGAACACTAGACTCGCCACTCCGGCGATATGTAGGATGACCTCCTCGTGCGCACGTCGGAGGGGTGTGTTTTGATCGGCCGCAGCAGCCCGCTGCTCCCCGCCGCGCCGGCATGACACCGCCCCAGGACCGTACGTCTGTTGCCGATGTGGTCGGTGCCACGATCGCCAAGCAGGGCGTACAGGACGCGTTCGGGGTCATCGGCAGTGGCAACCTCGTGGTCACGAACGCGCTCGCTCGCGGCGGCGCGCGGTTCCATCACGCCCGCCACGAGGGCGGCGCGGTGTGTATGGCCGACGGCTACGCCAGGGTCACCGGCGGCGTTGGCGTGTGCAGCGTTCACCAGGGCCCCGGCCTGACCAACACAATCACCGGCCTCGCGGAGGCGGCGAAGAGCCGCACGCCGCTGCTGGTGCTCGCGGGCGAGTCACCCGCCGCGGCGCTGACCTCCAACTTCCGCATCGACCAGCACGACCTGGTCGAGTCGGTCGGTGCGATCGCCGATCGCCTACACAGTCCGAAAACAGCGGCCGACGACACCCAGCGCGCCTACGAACGGGCCCAGATCGAGAAGCGACCGATCGTGCTGATGCTGCCGATCGACATCCAGCCCCAGCCGGCGGCGACCCAGGAGCCGACGCAACCGAAACTGCCCCCGCTCGACCCCCACGAGCCGGCCGCGTCGGCGGTCGGCAAGGCCGTGCAGGCGCTGACGGCAGCCCAACGGCCCGCGATCATCGCCGGACGCGGCGCGGTACTGGCCGACGCCGGAGACGCGCTCGAGCAGCTCGGCCAGACGATCGGCGCGATTCTCGCGACGACCGCGCCTGCCAACGGCCTGTTCCAGGGTCTTCCTTACGCGCTCGGGATCTCCGGGGGCTTCGCCTCGCCTTTCGCCACCGAGCTGCTCCCGCAGGCTGACGTCGTCCTGGTGTTCGGCGCCTCTGTCAACTACTGGACGACCAAGCACGGGGTGCTGATCGACCGGGAGGCGACCGTGATTCACGTCGATGCCGAGCCGCGGGCGATCGGCCGCAACCGCCACGCCGATATCGCGCTGATCGGCGACGCGAAGGCGGCCGCCCAGGCGATCGACGCGCAGTTGAAGGCCAACGACCACATCAATGTGGGCTTCCGCACCAGAGAGCTCGCGAGCGCGATCGCCGCCAGGCGCTGGCACAACGAACCGTACGAGGACGCCTCCACCGACGAGTGGATCGACCCGCGCACGCTGTCGATCGCGATCAACGAGGCGCTCCCGGAGAACCGCGCGGTTGCGGTCGACTCGGGCCACTTCCTCGGCTACCCGTCGATGTACATCGACGTCCCGGACGCGCGCGCCTGGGTGTTCCCGAACGGCTTCCAGGCGGTCGGGCTCGGGCTCGGCAACGCGATCGGCGCCGCGATCGCGAACCCGAACCGGCCGACGGTCGCGGCGATCGGCGATGGTGGCGCGTTCATGGCCCTCGCAGAACTGGAGACGGCCGCCCGCCTGCACCTGGGCAACCTGCTCGTGCTGATCTATGACGACGCGGCGTATGGCGCCGAGGTGCACCACTTCGCGCCGATGGGCCATGACGTCTCGCTGGTCCGCTTCCCCGATGCGGATCTGGCTGGGGTCGCCGAAGCGGCGGGCGCCAAGGCGAAGACCGTTCGCTCCACCAAGGACCTCGAGATCGTCGACGAGTGGCTCCAGGACCGATGGGGTCATCCGCTCGTGCTCGACGCAAAGGTCAATCCCACGATCTGTGCGGAATGGCTGGAAGAGGCGTTCCGCGCCGGCTGATTCAGACAAGGAGACACGTGATGTCCAGCATTCAGACGTCCCAGGTGGCCGCGCTGATCGACGGCCTGGCCGGCGGTTCAGTCGAGATCGTCGACCTGACGCAGGGGCTGAGCGAGACGACGCCGGTGATCAAGCTGCCGCCGCCGTTTGCCAACACCCCCGGTCTCAGTCGCGAGCCGATCAGCCACTATGACGACGCGGGACCGGCGTGGGCGTGGTACACGCTGACGATCGGCGAGCACGTCGGCACGCACCTGGACGCCCCGATCCACTGGATCACCGGCAAGGACGGCAACGACGTCGCGTCGGTGCCGGCGCGGTCGCTGGTCGGGCCGGCGTGCGTGATCGACAAGACCGCCGAGAGTCGGGCCGATCCCAGCTATCTGCTGACGGTCGCCGACTTGGAGGCGTGGGAGTCCGAGCACGGGCGGATGCCCGACAACGCGTGGGTGCTGCTGCGTACCGGCTGGGACTCGTGGCAAGATGACGAGGCCGCATTCCTGAACGTCGGCCCGGAAGGCCCGCAGACCCCGGGGCCCGACGTCGAGGCGGCGCGATGGCTCGCGACCGAGCGACCGATCTCCGGCTTCGGCGTCGAGACGGTCGGGATCGACGCCGGCTCGGCCGGCGGCATGGACCCGCCGTTCCCCGTCCACAACTTCCTGCTCGGCGCGGGGCGGCTGGGGCTGACGTCGCTCGCGAACCTGGCGGCGCTACCCGCAACCGGCGCGCTGATCATCGTCTCCCCGCTCAAGCTCGTGGGCGGCACGGGCAGCCCGAGCCGCGTGTTCGCGCTCGCGCCGAAGAGCTAACTGCCGCCACGACCACGACTCCCGCCACCGCCGCCACCACGCGCGCTGGCAAGATCGCCACTTCCCTCACCCCCCGCCGGATCAGGCACCACGGTCGCGGCCACGAAGTGGCGCTGCGATGCCGGCGCCAACCCTTCGTACAACCCATGGAACGTCTTCACGGCCCGTGACCGCGGCCGCCCGAGCGGCGCCAACTCCTCGGGCAGCTCCGGATCGAGCAGCGGAAATCCGCGGAACAGGTGCACCAGCCGCGTCCGGACGGTGAACGCGTCCGCGTCGCTCAACTGCGCCCGCGCCGCGCGCGGGAGCCAGACCGAAAACTCCGCATGAAACGCCTCGTAGCGCTCGACCAGCCCGCTCAGGTCCCAAGCTCGGGAGACCAGCGCCGCCAGCCCCGGACCGGTGTCGACCGAGGCCACGAATGTGGTCGCGAACGAGGCCACGCCCAGCTCCCCGAGCAGCTCTCTCAGCTCGGTCGAATGATCATGGGGCGACACCCAGACGCTGTCCTGCACCGACCCGAAGCCGAGGAACCGCAGTCGCCGCGCGAGCCGGCTGCGCTCGAGCCGGCGGTCCTCCGGGATCTGGTGCCAGAGCACGGTCCAGCGGCTGCCGTCGTCGGGTGGGCTGCCAAGCGAGAAGATCCGGCCGTCGCCCTCGCCCAGCAGGCGGTCAGCGCGGGGCGTCAGCCGGTAGTGGACGAGCCGCCCCTCGCGCATCCGCGCGATCAGCCCCCGCCGCACGAGGCGCGTCAACGCCACTCGCGCGGCGCCGGTCGAGAAGCCGAGCTCACCCAGCAGCCGGACGAGCCCCCCGGACCAGACGCGATCGCCATATGGCCGCACATACGTCCCGAGCAGCGTGATCACGAGGTCCTGCGGCTGCAGCTGCTCGCTGGCGCCGACCGCCCCGGGGACGACCCGGGCCACGCCGCCACGAACGCTCGTCACGACCGCGCCGGCAACGACACCGCCTCAAACCTCCGCTCGAGCTCCTTGCGGACGCCCTCATCGCGCCCCGCTGGCGGCTTGCGCGACCCGGCCCGGTACTGCGGCACCCACTCCAGCTCGACCCCCTGCTCGGCGGCCGCGTGCAGTGTCCAGTGCGGGTCATACAGATGAGGCCGCGCGAGCGCGCACAGGTCTGCGCGGCCGGCGAGCACGATCGTGTTGACGTCGTCGTAGCTGGAGATCGCGCCGACCGCGATCGTCGGGATCCCGACCTCGTTGCGGATCCGGTCGGCGAACGGGGTCTGGTAGCTACGACCGAACGCGGGTCGCTCCAGGGGCGAGACCTGACCCGAGGACACATCGACGATCTCGCACCCGTGCGCCAGCAGCATGCGCGCGAACTCCACCGCCTGGTCCGGATCGAACCCGCCCGACACCCAGTCGGTCGCGGAGATCCGGACGCTCATCGGCCGCTCAGCGGGCCACGCCGCGCGGCACGCGTCGAACACCTCCAGCGGAAACCGCGCCCGGCGGGCCAGCGAGCCGCCGTACTCATCGGTGCGCAGGTTCGAGAGCGGCGAGAGGAACGAGGACAGCAGGTACCCGTGGGCGCAGTGCAGCTCGAGCAAGTCGAACCCGGCAGCGGCGGCGCCAAGAGTCGCGCGGACGAACTCCTCCCTCACCGCCACCATCTCCGCTCGCGTCATCGGAACAGGAACCTGGTTGCGGGGGCTGTATGGCACCGCCGAGGGCCCGATCACCGACCAGCCCGCGTCCGGAAGCGGTTCGTCGACCCCCTCCCACATCAGCTTGGTGGCGCCCTTGCGACCGGAATGGCCGAGCTGTGCACCGATGAAACACCCGCCCTCACAATGTGCGAACGACACGATCCGCCGCCAGGCCTCGACGTGCTCGTCGCGGTACATGCCGGCGCAGCCAGGCGTGATCCGCCCCCGCTCGGACACGCACAGCATCTCGGTCATCACCAACGCCGCCCCGCCGAGTGCGCGCGCGCCCAGATGTACGAGGTGGAAGTCGCTCGGCGTGCCGTCGACCGCCGAATACATGTCCATCGGCGAGACGACCACCCGGTTCGGCAGCTCGAGCGACCGCAGCCGGAAGGGGAGGAACATCGGCGGCCTCGGACGCGGCCGCCCGCCGAGCACCGCCCCGGGCCGCCCGCCGAGCACCGCCCTGGGCCGCCCGCGGAGCGCCGCGCCCCCATTGGTCGCAGCCTCGGCATTCCGCAACGCGGCCCCACGCGCGGCCCGGGGCGCGGCCTCGAGGCCGGCAAACGCCGCATCCACCCCCGACACAAACTCCGGATCGCGCAGCCTCAAGTTGTCATATGTCACCCGCCGGCTGCGCGTCAACAGGTTGAACGCGAACTGGAGCCGCTCCTGTCCCACGTACCGGCCAATCCCCTCGAACCACTCGAGCGAGGCCTGCGCCGCCCTCTGCGTGCTCTCGACGATCGGGCGCCGTTCCGCCTCGTACGCGGCCTGCGCCGCCGGGACATCGTCAAAACCGCCCCGGAACGCCCACGCCAGCGCGACCGCGTCCTCCATCGCGAGCTTCGTCCCCGACCCGATTGAGAAGTGCGCCGTGTGCGCCGCGTCACCCAGCAGCACGACGTTGTCCGCACACCACCGCCGGTTGCGGACGGTGACAAAGTTGATCCATTTCGAGTTGTTCGCGACGAGCGAGTGACCCTGCAGCGCATCAGCGAAGAGCGACTCACACATCCGGACACTTGCGATGTCACTGACACCCGGCGGCAGCGACGAGGCATCGACCCTATCGAGCCCCGCGCGCCGCCACACATCCTCGTGCGTCTCGACGATGAACGTGCTCATCCGGTCGTCATACGGATACGCGTGCGCCTGGAACACGCCGTGCGGCGTCTCGACCACGACGAACTTGAACGAGTCGAACACCAGATCGGTGCCGAGCCACATGTAGCGACACAGCCGCGGCTCCAACGAGGGCACGAACTCCCGATACAAAGAAGATCGCACGGCGCTCGAGGCACCGTCCGCCCCCACGACCAGGTCCGCCCAGCCGAGCCCCGGCAGCGCCGGCGCATCACACGAGAACCGGATCTCGACGCCGAGCGACAGCGCTCGCTGCTGTAGCACGCCCAGCAGCTCGCGTCGACCGAGCGCCGCAAACCCGTGTCCACCGGAGGTGGTCACCGACCCCCGGTAATGGATGTCGATATCGGTCCAGCGCGCGAACCGCGACGCGATCTCCCAATAACTCTCGGGATCCGCGTGCTCGAACACGGTCAGGGTCTCGTCGGAGAACACGACCCCGAACCCGAACGCGTCGGTCGGACGGTTTCGCTCGAACACAGTCACCGAACAGTCGGGCGCGATCTTGCGCATCAAGATCGCGAAATACAGACCCCCTGGGCCTCCCCCGACTACGGCGATCCGCACGGCACCTTCACACCCCGCGCTCGCACGACCCCACCGACCCCATCACACCCCCAGGTCACTCAGATGCTCATACTGAAGCGCGAGCCCGTTGACGACATTGTGCATCAGCGCCAGCGCCGCGCGCACATTCGCGGCGGCGATCGGCGGGAGATCCGAGGCGCACAGCGACTTGAGCTCGTCGTACACCGCCAGCAGGCGCTGCTCCGACTCTGTCAGCGACGAACCGAGCAGGTCCTCGCTCACAGCGCCGCCGCTCCGATCGGCGCATCGCGCAGGTCGACGGTCCGCTTTGCCTTCAGCTCGAAGCGTGGCAGTTCGCCGGCCCCGGCGCGCTCGACCCGGAAGTTCAGGCCCTCGAACGCGTGCGCGAGTCGCTTGTGCAGCATCCCCGACAGGTCATCCCACTCATCCGCGAGCCAGTCCGGCTTCATCTCGACCCGCAGCGTGATCTCGTCGCGCAGGTTCTCGCGCGTGATCACGGTCTGGAACTCGTCGACCTCGGGGAACTCGCGCACGATCGCCTCGACCGCGCGCGGGTACACGTTCGTGCCCCGTACGATTTTCATGTCGTCGACGCGACCGAGGATCCCACCCTCGTAGATGTCGAACCCGCGCCCGCAGGAACACTTGGAGGCTGGCACGCGACACACGAGGTCACCGGTCCGGTAGCGCAGCAACGGCACCGCGCCGCGCCCGAACGAGGTCACCACCCGCTCGCCGCCGACCCCATACGGCACCGGCTCGAGCGACACCGGGTCGAGCACCTCCTCGATCATGTGGTCCTCGATGACGTGCGTGCCGCCCGGCTGGTGTGAACACTCGAACGCCATGATCGTCCCGATCTCCGTCATCCCGGCGGTGTCGAACGCCTTTGCCCCCCACAGCTTCTCGATCAGTGCCTTGGTCTGCGGAATCGAGCCCGCCGGCTCGCCGGACAGGATCAGCCGCGACACCGGCGAGCTGCGCAGGTCGATACCTCGGCGGGCACCCTCCTGGGCGAGTCGCAGCGCGTAGGTCGGGGTCGAGGCGACAACGGTGGCGCCGAAGTCGATGATCTGGAGCACGCGTTCCTCGGTCGGCTGCGCGCCGCCGGGCACGTTCAGCACGCCGACCTTCTCCATCGCGTAGTGCAACCCCCAGAAGCCGATGAACGACCCGTACCCGAACGCGATGTAGGCGGTGTCGGCGGGGCGCACGCCGCATCCCCACAGGGCGTAGGACCACATCTCCGCGATCCAGGCCCAGTCCTTGCGCGAGTCGAGCGCTCGCAGCGGCCCGCGCCCGGTCGTCCCCGACGTGGTGTGGATGCGGATCGCGCCCGATCCGTCGATCGTCGGAACCTCACCGTACGGCGGCCGGGAGAACTGCGAGGCCATCCACTCGTCCCGGGTCAGAAACGGCATCCGCCGCAGGTCATCCAGAGACCGCAGCTGTTCCGGCGCGAACCCGGTCTCGTCGAATCGCCGCCGGTACCAGGGGCTGCGCTCGTAGGCCCATTCGCACTGGACCCGCAGCTTGGCCAGCTGTAGCGCCCCGAGCCGCTCCCTGTCGAGCGTCTCGGTCTTAGGGTTCCAGTACGGGCTGTCGCCTACCAACGCTCCTCGCGGCAAAGGATAACATTGCTCCGGACTTCTATGTCGAGTATCTTCGCGCCGGGATGAGCCCTTACCGCGCCTCGGCCCCGATCACCGGTGACTGGCGGCACTTCGACTTCACCGTCGCCGAAAGTGTCGCGACCGTCACCTTCAACCGGCCCGACAAGCTCAATGCGCTGACGTTCGAGGCGTATGCCGATCTCCGTGATCTGCTGGCCGAGCTCCCCCACCGCGGCGACGCGAACACACTCGTGATTACGGGTCAGGGCCGCGGCTTCTGCTCGGGTGGTGACGTCGAGGAGATCATCGCCGCGCTGCTCGAGCTGGAGACGGCCAAGCTGCTCGAGTTCACGCGGATGACGGGACAGGTCGTGAAATCGTTGCGCGAGTGCCCGCTGCCGGTGATCGCCGCGATCAACGGCGTCGCCGCCGGCGCCGGCTCGGTGATCGCACTGGCGAGCGACCTCCGGATCATGGCCGAGTCAGCATCGTTCGCGTTCCTGTTCACGAAGGTCGGCCTGTCCGGCGCCGACATGGGCTCCGCGTACCTGCTGCCGCGGATCGTCGGCCTCGGCCGCGCCACCGAACTGCTGATTCTGGGTGACAGGATCGACGCGCGCCAGGCCCGCGAGATCGGGCTCGCGACCGAGCTCGTGGCCGACGAAGAGCTCGCGACGCGCACCGCGGCGCTGGCACAGCGACTCGCGACCGGGCCCGCGTTCGCCTACGGCACGACCAAGTCGATGCTGACCCGCGAACTCGACATGCCGCTCGGCAGCGCGATCGAGCTCGAGGCGATCACGCAGGCGCTGCTGATGCAGAGCGACGACTTCGCCGAGTTCTACGAGGCCTGGCGCGAGAGCCGCAAACCGAACTGGACTGGCCGGTGACCCCGCACCGGACGATCAACGCCCCAGAGCTTCCCGAACCTCGCGGCTTCTCGCACGCGGTCAGGGCCGGCGACACGGTCTACCTCGCCGGTCAGATCGGGGACGGCGAGACGCTCGCCGGGCAGTTCGACGCCGCCGCCCACAACCTGCTCATGGCGCTGAAGGCGGCGGGCGGCAAACCGGAGGACCTCGTCTCGCTGCAGCTGTTCGTGACCGACGTGCCGGCGTACCGGACCTCGCTGCCCGAGCTCGGCCAGGCGTGGCGCAGGCATTTCGGCCGCCACTATCCGGCAATGGGCCTGTTCGGCGTCACCGAGCTCGCCGTCCCAACCGCCAAGGTCGAGCTGATGGGAATCGCCGTCCTCGAGAACGACGACGACGAGTGAGCCGAGCTCTCGACCTGCATGTGAGCAACGACGAGTGAGCCGAGCGCTCGACCTGCATCTGAGCGACGACGAGCGCCAGCTCTACGCGGACACAAGCGAGCTCGCACGAAGCACCCTGAAGGCGATCGCCGACCGGGGCACGCCCGGCCGCGTCAACCGCCCCCTGGTCAAGGCGCTCGCCGATCATGGCCTGCTCGCCAGGCTGTTCCCGACCACCAGCGCGATCGGTCTCTGCCTGATCCGCGAGGCGCTCGCGACCGCCTGCACCGAGGCCGAGACCGCGTTCGCGCTCCAGGGCCTCGGCGCCTACCCGATCCTCCAGGCCGGCACGCCGGCGACCAGAGACGAGTGGATTCCGCGGGTCGCGGCCGGCACGGCGGTCGCGGCGTTCGCGCTGACCGAACCGAACGCCGGCACCGACGCGCGCGCGCTACAGCTCACCGCCACCCCTGGCCAACCCGGCAACTATCTCCTGACCGGCGAGAAGCTGTGGATCTCGAACGCGCCCGAGGCCGACATCTACACGGTGTTCGCGCGCGCCCCCAATGGCATCACCGCGTTCGCGATCCCGGGCGACGCCGCCAACCTGACCGGCGAGCGCAGGACGCTGATCGCGCCCCATGCGATCGGGTCCCTGCAATTCGACCAGACGCCGGCGACACCCGAACAGCTCCTCGGCCGCGAGGGCGACGGCTTCACGGTCGCGATGCGCACGCTCGACCTGTTCCGGCCATCGGTCGGAGCGTTCGCGATCGGAATCGCCAAGCAGGCGCTCGGGCTCACGATCACACACGCCACCACCCGCCACACGTTCGGCAAGCCGCTCAAGGACCACCAGGCGATCGCCCACCGCCTCGCCGATCTGAATGCCGAGGTGCAGGCAGCCCGCGTACTCGTTCACCAGGCGGCCCGAGCCCACGACCAGGGCATCCACGACCCGGCCCTCGCCGCGATGGCGAAGCTCCGGGCGACCGAGGTCGCGCAGCAGGCGGTCGACGCCGCGATCCAGTTCCACGGCGCCCAGGCGCTCGAGCACGGGCACCCGCTCGAGCACCTGTACCGGGACGTCCGCGCCCCTCGGATCTACGAGGGCGCGAGCGAGATTCAGCGCGAGATCATCGCCCGCGCGATGTTCCGCGACGCCGGCGCCCCGCCAAACTTGTAGCGCGGCTTCGCCAGCACGATCCGCGTCCTCGTACAGGACCGTGACGCGGAGGCTATTCGCGCCCCGACCGGATTGGATCATCTTGACACCAACCCCCGAAACTCGACACACTACCCCGGAGACCTGTGGACTACGGAGTGTTCCTCCCCGTCTCCGGCGCCGCCTGTACGAGAGCCGGTCTGCGCCACGCCGCCGAGACGGCGGAGCGGCTCGGATTCAGCACGGTCTGGGCCGCCGACCGGATCATCATCCCGTGGAAGATCGAGACCGACTACGCATACAGCTGGTCGGGCTCGTTCATCGTCCCGCCCGAGAAGCCGTTCCTGGAGGCGATGACCGCGCTCGCGTTCCTCGCCGGCGCGACCGAGTCGATCAAGCTCGGCGTCAGCGTGCTCGTGACGACATATCGTGATCCGATCCACTGGGCCAAGGTCGCGGCGACGATCGACTGGCTGTCCGAAGGCCGGTTCATCCTCGGCGTCGGGATCGGCTGGATGAAGGAGGAGTTCGACGCGCTCGGCCGCACCGAGATCTACGAGCATCGGGCGCAGGTCGCCGACGAGCAGTTACAGGTCGCGCGCAACCTGTTCACCGAGGACCACTGCAGCTTCCACAACCGTCGCTATAGCTACGAGGACATCGCCTTCTACCCGAAGGCACACAGCGAGCCGATCCCGATCTGGTGCGGAGGCGAGAGCCGCGGCGCGCAGGGGCGCGCCGGCCGGTACGGCGACGCCTGGTTCCCGTACTTCGCCAGGGTCACCCCGGCGGAGCTGAAGGCGCGGTTCGACAACGTCCGCGCCGCGGCGGCGGAGGCCACCCGCGACCCCGATGAGATCGACCTCAACACCTGCCTGTCGGTCGAGGTGACCGGCGAGCCCGTCGAGCAGGAACCCGACCGGCTGCGCGGCACGCCGGACCAGATCGCCGCGGCGCTAGAACGATTCGCCGACGTCGGCGTCCAGCATGTCGCGCTGCAGTTCCTCGTCGGCCGCTACCCGGAGCGCCTGAAGCAGATGCAGCAGCTGATGCCGGTTCTGACGAGATGAGCCGCACGGTCGTCGTCACCGGCGGCGCCAAGGGGATCGGGCGGGCGATCGCCGAGCGGTTCACCGCGCTCGGCGACCGCGTGATCGCGCTCGGCCGCGACGAACAGGCCCTGAACAGCCTGACGAGCAGCCTCGCCGGCGCCAGTGCACACGTCTGCGACGTGACCGACGAGCAGGCCGTGCTGACCACGTTCGCGCGCCTCGAGAACATCGACGTGCTCGTCAACAACGCCGGGATCGCGCACTCCGCGCCGCTCGCGGCGACGACGTTGACAGACTGGCAGCGCCACCTCGATGTCAACGCCACCGGCCCGTTCCTCTGCATCCGCGCCGCGCTACCCCAGATGAAGGCCCGCAATTCCGGCTCGATCGTCACTGTCGCCTCGACCGCCGGCCGGATCGGTGCGCCGTACACCGCCGCGTACGCCGCCTCCAAGCACGCCGCGGTCGGGCTGACGCGCGCGGTCGCGGCCGAGCTCGCCGGCACCGGCGTGCGCGCCAACGCGGTCTGCCCCACGTTCGTGCGCACCGAGCTGACCGAGCGCGCGATCAGGAACATCGTCGAGCGGACCGGCCGCACCGAGAGCCAGGCCGAGCAGGCGCTCGCGAGCCAGTCGCCGCTCGGCCGGCTGCTCGAGCCGGGTGAGGTCGCCGACGCGGTCGTGTTCCTGGCCTCGGACGCCGCGGCCGCGATCAACGGCCAGGCGCTGGTGATCGACGGCGGCGGGATCCAGGCCTGAGCACCCGTGGCAGCCATACGGCGACGGCCTCGCCCACGGCGCCGAGATCACCGCTCAAGCTGTGATTGCCCGGCACGACCACCACCTCGCGCGATGGACCGGCCGGGGGCATCCCGAACGGGTCCGACGCCCCCTGCACGACCAGCACCGGGACGCCGACCCCGTCTAGCTCTTCGAGCCGCGAGCGATCGGGCCGCCCCGGCGGATGGACCGGAAACGCCAGGCACAGCACCGCCACCGCGCCGCACTCGGCCGCGGTTCGGCACGCCACCCGAGCACCGGACGAGCGCCCGCCGCAGACCAGCGGCAGCCCCGCGAGCTCACCCGCCGCGAGCCACGACACGACCGCGACCCAGGCCGCGTCGAGCTGCCGCGCGGGTGCCGGCGAACGACGACCGGCGACCCGGTAGGGCTGCTCGACGAGCGCGGCCGCAAACCCCACCGAGCGAGCCGCATCGGCCGCCGCGAGAAGATCGCGCGCGCCCACGCCACCACCGGCGCCGTGCCCGAGCACGACCGCACCCACAGCTGACTCGGATCCCGAAACGCCGACCCGCGCCGGCCCGACCGGCGTCTGCACCTCAACCGCGTCCACGACCAACAAGCTACTCAGACAGCACCCGCGGCATCCCGAAGCGCGCGAGCAGCCCTGTGTCAGCGAACCGCGTGATCGCCGAGATCCGGTCGCCGGACAGCTCCAGCACCAGCAGCCCGCAAGCGTGCAGGATCCGCGTGCGCGGATCCGGCAGGTAGTAGCCGAACGCCGGCTGCCCGTTCGAGCGCGTCGCCACCAGCCGCACGTGCCGGCCGCCGCGCCGGCGTACGACCTCGCGCAGGAGCGCGGCGATCGCCACCGGGCCCTGGTACTCGAGCGGCTCGGGCGGCATCGTCACGAGCGCGTCCTCGGTCAGCAGTGCGACGATCGCATCGACGTCATCGGCCTCGAACGCGTCCGCGAACCGCCCCACCAGCTCGCGCTCCCGTGCCGATCGCGGCAGCGGCGCCCGTTCGCGCGCGACGCGAGCCCCCGGACCGATCCCGATCCGCCCATCGAGCGTCCTGCGGCTCCGCTGCAGTGCGCTGTTCACCGACGCCTCGCTGAGATCGAGCATCGCCGCGACCTCCGCGCCGCTGAACCCGAGCACCTCCCGCAGAACCAGCACGGCCCGCTGGCGCGGGGGCAGATGCTGGAGCGCGGCGACGAACGCCAGCGCCACCGACTCCTTCGTCTCGTAGCGCGCGTCCGGTCCCGCGGCGCGATCGGGCACGCCCTCGAGTAGCGCATCGGGGTAGGGCTCCAGCCAGATCGGTTGGGTCAGGCGCGTCGGTCGGGGAAAGTCCACCAGCCTTCTTAAGACCCCGCCAGCGCCCGAAACTCATCGGTCGATCTTCCGTGACGGTGGTCGACTTTCCGAGACGGTGGTGTTTGGACTTGATTGCGAACGCGTCCAGTAGCACCGCCCGGGTGGCTAAAGGACCGCTTTTGGGTGTGCCAAGCCGGGCTTCGGGCGGCCGCGTGACTCGCTGCGCGGCCGTTGTGGCCGTCGAGGAATGCGCCGTCGCATTGCCGCCGCTCGAGCAACTTGTCGTCACAGCATCCAGCGCCAACACAAACGTGACGGTGAACAGCGCGCGCATCGTGGATCTGCAGGGTACGTGGCGTTCGCCGCCGACATCGCTCGACCAACGCCCCGTAGTACGGAGGACGCTAACCTCCCCCGCGATGAACCGCGCGTGGGCAGGTGTTATCGCGGCCCTCGTGGTGCTTGCCGTCGGAATCAGCGTGGCCGCCGGTTCGGGATCCGAACCGATACATGGCCTCGCGTACGTGACCGGGGCGACCGGCTCGGCACCCGACGTCTGGCTCGCGAACCCAGATGGCGGCGATCCGCGCCTGCTCGGTCCCGGCTCCCAGCCCTTGATCGCCCCCGATGGATCAATCGTCGCCGCGTCCACCACGCAGGGGCTGACTCTGTATCCGACGTCCGCCGGGGGTGTTCACAGATCCTTCCCCGCTGTCGATGCGACGGCCGTCGCGACGGCGTTCTCGCCAGACTCGCGCTACATCGCCGTCGTGCTGTCCAGCACGGACCCAGCAAGCGCCGCGTCCTCTGGTCTCGCCGTGATCGATACGAAGTCGCTCTCCTACCGGATCATCGTCCACGGCCAGATTTACGGCGCGAGCTTCGCACCCGACGGCTCAGACCGAATTGCGTACTCGTCCGCGCCGTCGGAGTCACTCGCGGCATCTGTCAACATCCACGTGATTGGCCCAGACGGCTTGGGATCGGTCCAGCTCACACGCGATGGGCGCAGCCTGAACCCGGTCTGGGGCCCGGCCGGGATCGCATTCGACCGCGAACGTTTGCGCGCCAACGCGGAGCCCGCGTACGAGGTATGGCTGATGGCGAGTGACGGCAGTGCCCGTCGCCCGCTGACCGCACTGCCGATCCCGACGCTGCGCGAAGGGTTGGTGCCAGTCGCTCAATCGAACGACGGCAGACTGCTGCTGGCCCAGTATGCCGGCCAGGACACCACCGGGGCGTGGCTCGTGCCGCTCTCGGGCGGCCGCGCGACCCCGCTTGGTGGCGGGCTCGTCGGAGCGGCGTTTTCGCATGACGGCGCGAGCGTGCTACTGGACCGGGGCGGCTTCCTTAACCCGCCCGACGAGGGGATCGTCGAGTCCATGCCGGTGGATGGTGGCCAGTCTCGAATACTGGCCGCCCACGGCTCGGAGTCCAGCTGGAATGCGTAGACCAGGGTTAATCGTCCTCGTGCTGATGCTTGTGCTCGCAGCAGCCACGGCACCCGTCTGGGCCCGTAGCTCCCGAACGACACGGTCACAGCGCGCGAGGCGCGCCGCAACCGCGCACTCCGGCTCCAGCGCGGCCTCGTCGTCGTTCGGTAGCTGGGGTCACGGCTCGTGGAGTTGGTTCGGCGACCCTCGCGCCGTGTACGTTCAGGGCCAGTACGACGAGATCTTCGTCGGCTGGATTGATTGGTCTGGGAACCTCACGATCGGCGCCTACGATCCCCAATACGGGGTGACCAGCACGCATGTCGTCGGGACTCTGTTCCACGACGATCACAGCGCCCCGTCGATCTTCGTCGAGCCGGACAACCGACTGACGGTGTTCTGGTCGGGGCACAACGGCAGCGAGATGTACTACCGCTCGACCCTGCGCCCCGAGGACATCAGCGCCTGGGGGCCGCTGCAGACCGTGCCCGCGAGGCTGAAGGGGTCGCTCGGCTTCACCTACGCCAACCCGGTCCTCCTACCGGCCGAGAACAACACCATGTACCTGTTCTGGCGCGGCGCAAACTGGAGCGCCGATTACGCGACCAGGAACTTGGCTGGCCAGTGGAGCCGTGCGCACGACATGATCAGGGTCCCGGGTCAGCGTCCATACGTGAAGGTCGACTCCAACGGCCGCAACAAGATCGCCTTCGCGTTCACAAACGGCCATCCCCGGAACGTGCTGACAAGCGTCTATTACGCCGCCTACCAGGCCGGCTGGCTGTGGACCGCAGGCGGTCGCCGGATCGCGCGGATGCGAAGCGGACCGATCGCCCCCGCGCAGGCCGATCTGGTCTACAACGCTGCAGCCACACACGTCCCGTCTTGGGTCTGGGACGTGGCACTCGATCCACGCGGCCACCCGGTGATCGTCTACGCGACGTTCCCCTCGACCTCGCACCACGACTACTGGTACGCGAAGTGGACGGGGACGCGCTGGGTCACGCATTTCCTCACAGACGGCGGCGGTACGATCGCGCCCGACACAATCGAGATCGAGTACTCGGGAGGAATCACGCTCGATCACTCGGATCCCTCGATCGTGTATCTCTCGCGCCAGGTTTCGAATGGGTGGGAGATCGAGCGCTGGACGACGCCCGACGGTGGGTTTCACTGGAGCCATCAGGTCGTCGTGCCCGCCGACGGAACCCACAACGTACGGCCGGTCGTGCCGCGCGGCTGGGACCACGGCCCGATGAGCCTGCTGTGGCTGCGCGGCCACTACGGCGACTACACCAACTACCGCACGTCGATCGACTACCTGCGCTGAGCAGTCCCGGCAACTAGGGCGCTCTGGTCTGCTCCAACCGCACCCCCTCGAGCGCATACGAGAGCCCGAAGATCAGCTCACCGCCGTTGCACCAGCAACCAGGCGCGCGCCCGTTCAGAACCTGCGCGCCGAGGAACCCCAGCGGGGGCTGATCGCTCGCGTGCTCGAGCGAAGCAGCCAGCATCCGCCGTCCGAGCGCGACCCAACGCCCTGAATCGCCCACGCAGACCTCGGGCAGCAGTCGACACGCGCCCGCGAGATGAAACAGCCCGGCGGCGGTGATCACGCCCGCGGACACGTCGACCGGCGCCCCTGCCGGGGCATCGTAGTCCCACAGCGGAACGGCATCCGCGGGCAGATGCGAAGCGACGAACTGCGCCAGCGCAAGCGCCACCTTGAGCAGCGCGGGATCGTGCAGGTCGGCTGCAAGCTGCGCAAAGCCGTACACCGCCCAGCCCTCCCCGCGCGACCAGGTGCTGCTGTTGGACAGCCCCTGGTGCGTCCCGATCGACAGCACCCGACCGCTCGTGCGGTCGAAGTTGACCGCTTGCGCGGTCGAGCCGTCGGGACGTACCAACAGACGCTCGATCACCTGCGCTTGGTGCAAGGCGAGCCGGGCGTACGCCGGGTCGCCGGTCACGCGACTGGCCCATGGCAAGATCGCGATGTTCATCATGCTGTCGACGATCGTGTCGGCTGGGACGCTGGTCGCGTTAGTGGGGATCGTGCCTGCACCCGGGTTGGTGCGCGCGAGCGACAGGAGCTCGTCGGCGGCGCTGAGGACGCTGCGCCGCAGCCGCGCGCACAAGCCAGCCCGCGATCCGGTGCCGGCCTGGAACTTACCTCCGCAGAGCGCCTCCCATGCCGCCAGCGAGGACTGCCCGTACATGAAGCCGACGTCGTGAGTGTCGGCTCGCTCCTGGCCGAAATGCTCGACCGTCGCGGTTAGCGCCCAACGCGCGAACACCCCCCCTTCGGGCGCGATCGCCGCTGCCTGCCACAGCGCCCCCGGCCAGAACCCGCTGGTCCAGTACGTGGACCCGTAGACGATCTGGTTTGCAGCTGTCGCCCCGATCGGAAACTCGCGCGCGGGGATCCGGGCGTGAAGCTCGGCGAGGCGGTGTAGCAGCAGCAAGCCCCGGTTGGAAGCGGCGGTGGCGATCAACGCGTCAACCTGCGGACGGCCAGTGTCGGGGCGCAGCTCGATCGTCCGCGCGGAGCTGGCAGGCACCGGAAGGGAGCGGCCGTCGACCGCCAGTCGGGTGTTGGTCGCCTCGACGTGCCACCAGCCTCCGTGCCGCCAGCCGGGCGGTGTGCTCAGCATGTACGAACGACCGTCAGCGAGCGCCACCCGCAGCAGGCGGCCGCGGCTCGAGAGGACCACCGGCCCGCGACCGTAACCGAGCCCGACCTCGAGCCCCGCGCCCGGGACAGGCTTGGCATCGAACGACACGACCCACGAGCGAGCCGGCAGGTGCATGGTCACGTCGACGCCCAGCGGCACGTGACCGACCACCTCCACATCGGCGGGCGCGATGTGAACGGTCGACCCGGCTGCTGGGGCACTCCTCTGCGACCCGCCGCCGCAGCCCCCGACCGCGAGTGCGAGCGCCACGACGCCGGCGGTCACGCGCAGAACACTCACGCCGCTGACGGTAGCGACCTTCAGCGCGCGCTGAGCAGCTCCCTCAGCACCTCGACCGCATCCCACACGTCCACGAACCGCGTCGTCAGCGGCGATAGCCCGAACCGGATCACGTCCGGACGGCGGAAGTCCGGGATCACGCGGCATTCGATCAGCGCGGCGCACAAGTCCCTCGCGTCCGGGTGCGCGAGCGCGACGTGCGCGCCCCGGCAGGATGGATCCCGCGGCGAGGCGACCGATACCCCGAGCGGTGAGAGGAGCTCGTCCGCCAGCGCGATCGCGAACTCGGTCAGCGCGATCCCCTTCGCCCGGATCCGCTCGATCCCCGCCTCGGCGACCACGGCCACCCCCTCCTGCACGGCGGACAGCGCGAGCACCGGCGGCGTCCCGGACAGCATCGCGCGGATCCCCGCGGCGGGCGCGTACCCCTGCTCCATCGCGAACGGGTCGCGGCGCCCCAGCCAGCCCCAGATCGGTTGTCGTAACGACCGCTGCAGGTCGCGGCGCACGTACATGTAGGCGGGTGCCCCGGGCCCGCCGCACACGTACTTGTACGTGCAACCGACCGCCAGGTCGGCGCCGGCGTCGTCGAGCGCGACCGGCACCGACCCGGCGCTGTGGCTGAGGTCCCACAGCGCCAGCGCCTCGGCCTCGTGCGCGAGCCGGTTGATCGCCGCCATCTCGGCGACGTGAACTCGCTCGGGTGCCTGCCGCGGGCGACCGTGGCGCGGCTGCTGTCGGTGACCGAACGCGAGTGGGGCGCGCGGGTCGTGCGCGGTTGGGACCGACCCCGGAGCTCGTGGCGGCATCGCGAACGGAAGCCGGCCAGCGGATCCGCTCCGTCGAGCCGCTGCGCGTCGGTCCTGCTCACCGTCCGAGGTACGCCCGTCTCAGGTCCTCGTGGTTGATCAGCTCGCCCGCGGGCCCTTCGAGCACGATCTCCCCGGTCGACAGGACGTAGCCGCGGTCGGCGATCGACAGCGCCATGGTCGCGTTCTGCTCCACCATCAGCACCGACACACCGGACTCGTGGATCTCCTTGATGATCCGGAAGTTCTGCTGCACGAGCGCCGGCGAGAGGCCCATCGAGGGCTCGTCCATCAGCAGCAGCCGCGGGCGGGACATCAGCGCGCGACCCATCGCGACCATCTGCTGCTCGCCGCCCGACAGGGTGCCGGCCAGCTGGTTGCGGCGCTCCAGCAGGCGCGGGAACAGCGTGTGAACGCGCTCGAGGTCGGCGTCGAAGCTGCTGCCGTCCTGGAGGATCGCGCCGAGCTCGAGGTTCTCGCGGATCGTCATCTGCCCGAACAGCCGGCGGTTCTCGGGCACGATCGCGACCCCGTTCGCGATCCGCTGCGCCACCGGCCAGCCGGTGACGTCCTCGTCCGACAGGATCACGCGGCCCGACCGCGGACGGACGATCCCGAGCACCGTCTTGAGCGTGGTCGATTTCCCCGACGCGTTGCCGCCGAGCAGGCACACCAGCTCGCCCGCTCCGACGTTCAGCGAGATCCCCTCCAGGATCCGCATCTGCCCGTAGTAGGTGGTGATGCCCTCGAGGCTCAGGAGCGGGTGGTTCATCACGCCTCTGCCAGCGCCTCGGGGTCGCGCCCCAGGTAGGCCTCCACGACCGCCGGGTGGTTGGCGACCTGGTGGAAGCCTCCCTCGGCGATCTTGACTCCATGGTCGAGCGCGACCACCCGGTCAGAGCAGCCCTCGACGACGTGCATGTCGTGCTCGATGACCAGGATTCCGACGCCCAGCTTGTCGCGCAGCTCGCCGATCAGCTCGGTCACCTGGTGGGTCTCGTTGGGGTTCATCCCGGCGGCCGGTTCGTCCAGCAGCAACAGCTTCGGCCTGGTCGCGAGCGCGCGGGCGATCTCGAGCCGGCGGCGGTTGGCGTACGAGAGGCTGTACGCCGGCTGGTTCCAGCGGTATCCCGTCAACCGCTGTCCGAAGAACCCGAGCACCTCCTCGGCGAGCGCGTCGACCTCGCGCTCCTCACGGCGCGCTCGCGGCAGGCGCAGGATCGACTCGGGCGGCGTCGCGTGCGTGTTCCCGTACGTCGCCGCCTTGACGTTTTCCTTCACGGACATGTTCAGGAACAGGCGCAGGCTCTGGAACGTGCGCGCGATCCCGAGGCCGGTGATCTTGTGCGGGCGCTTGCCGCCGATGCTCTCGCCGTCGAACAGCACCTCGCCCGCGGTCGGCTTGTAGACGCCGGTGACCACGTTGAACACGCTCGTCTTGCCGGCGCCGTTGGGTCCGATCACGCTGACGATCTCCCCCTGCTCGACCTTGAGATCGAGTTCCGACAGGGCCTTGAGGCCACCGAACGCCAGCGACACCTTGTCGAGCTCGAGCAGTGCCATCGGCTGCTAGATGATCTCCACCGTCTTCTTGCCGAGCAGCCCCGCCGGTCGCGCCGCCATCGTCACGATCAAGATCATCCCGATCATGATTTGGGCCGTGATCGAGGGATTGACGACCAGCCGAGACTCCCAGCAGCAGGCGCCGAAGTAGACCGTCGGCACGATCGCCACCAGGCGGCGGGTCCCGTGCAGGTGAACGAGCCCGACCAGCGCGCAGATCAGCAGGACGTAGAGGATGTTGCCGAATGTGGCCGCGTTCTTGGCGGGCACGATCACCCAGCCGTCCACGAGCGAGCCGATCCAGCCGCCCGAGCCGGCCGAGCCGGCGGTCGCCGACGGCCAGATCGCACCGACGATCGCATGCGCCGCCAAGCCGAAGACGACGATCCCGGCGAGGACCGCGACCAGATTGCGCCATGGTCGGATTTTGACCACGAGCGCGAGCAGCGTCAGGCCGTAGAACAGGTACGCGGCGTCGGTCGGGCTCGAGAGCATCTGCTGCGTGGCGGTCACGATGATCCCGCCGAGGATCGCGCCGGCGATGCTGCCGACGCCGCCGAGCACCAGGCAGGCGTAGATCAGGATCAGGATGGTGGAGCTGAAGTCGGTCGGGAACACGCTCGTGTTCTGGGCCGCGAACAGCGTCCCCGCAAGCGCGCCGACCGCGGCCGTGAAGCTGAACGCCATCACCTTGAGCAGGTTGACCGGAACCGTCATCGCCTCGGCCGCGAGCGGATCGTCGCGCAGCGCCCGCCAGGCGCGGCCGGTTCGCGAGGTGTCGAGCAGGTGGAGGATCGCCGCCAGCAGCACGGTGATCGCCAGCGCGACGTAGTAGTACCCGAGCGTGTTGGTGATCTGCGTGCCGAACCCGTGCAACGGGTCGAGGCCGAACAGGCCGTTGACGCCACCGAGCGTCCCCGGGTCGACGTTGTTGACAACCTGCACGAACGCCTCCCCCAAAAACAGCGTCACGATCGCCAGGTAGTCGCCCGACAGCCGCAGCGCGACGGAGCCGAACGCAACCCCCAGCAACCCGGCCGCGATCACGACGATCGCGAACGTCTCGAGCGCCGGCAAGTGGGCGCCGCCGCTGCCCCCTGAACCGAGTGCCGTCGACGACAGCAGCGCGTAGCCGTAGGCGCCGAAGCCGAACGACGCGATGTAGCCGAGATCGAGCAGCCCCGCCCAGCCGACCGCGATGTTCAGCCCCAGCGACAGCAGCCCGTACAACAGGCAGTTGAACGCGACCTGCTGGATGTTGACGTTCGGGCCGAGCAGCCCGAACCCCAACCCGAGTAGGGCCGCCAGCCCAAGCCGCGGCCACCAGCCGACGCGCTCGTCGAGGCGCGCCAGCTGCCGGCGCCAGCCCGAACCCTGGTCGCGGCGGTCGCCGGACCTCGCGACCCACTCGTCGATCCCGATCTCAGGCATCCGCTAGACCTTCTGCATCTGTGGCTGACCGAAGATCCCCGTCGGGCGGATCAGCATCGTCGCGACCAGGATCCCGAATACGATCAGGTCGGTGTACTCGGATGAGATGTAGGAGGCGGCGAACGACTCGCAGAACCCGATCAGCAGGCCGCCGAGCATCGCGCCGGGGATGCTCCCGATGCCGCCGACGACCGCCGCCGTGAACGCCTTCAGGCCGGCGAGGAAGCCGATCGTGTTCGAGATCTGGTTGAACGCGAGACCCGACATGACACCGGCGACGCCGGCCATCGCCGAGCCGATGAAGAACGTCATCGCGATCGTGCGGTCGACGTTGACGCCCAGCATCATCGCCGCCTCGCGGTCGGAGGCGACCGCCCGCATCGACTTGCCGAGCGTCGTGCGGTTGACGATCAGTTGCAGCGCGACCATCATCAGCACGCTGACGACGATGATCGTGATCTGGACCGCGTCGATGTTGAGGTCCCCGATGTGGATGCCGGTCGAGAACGAGATGAAGCTCGGCGTCTGGTAGCTGCGGGTGAAGCCGCCGAACAGCAGCAGGACCGTGTTCTCGAGCATGAACGAGACCCCAAGCGCCGTGATCAGCGGGGCGATCCGGGGCGCGTCGCGCAGCGGCCGGTAGGCGAACCGCTCGATCGCCACCCCCAGGAAGCCGACCCCGACCCCGGCCAGCAACATCATGATCAGCACCAGCAACGGCACCGGAATCGTGAGCGCGTTCGGCCCTCCGAACCACTGGATCACGAAGTAACCGACGTACGCCCCGACCATGTAGAGGTCGCCGTGGGCGAAGTTCAGCAGCTTCAGCACGCCATAGACCATCGAGTAGCCGAGCGCGATCAGCGCGTAGAGGCAGCCCGTGATCAGGCCGGTGACGAGGGTTTGAATGAAGACCTGCACGTGCGTGTGCCGTTATATCTCCCCGACGCCGGCGGCGCCGCCCGGGAAACCCTCGGGCGGCGCCGTCCGGACCTTCAATCGTGATCCGTCACGCTGTCGTCACTTAGGCGGGATCTCGATGTAGTCGCCGCCCGCGTTGGTGTGGAACAGGTAGCCGTAGTTGCCCGCCAGGTTCCCGTTGAGGGCGAAGGCAATCGGAATGTCCAGCACGTTCTGCGACGCGGGGATGTTGGTCTTCTTGATCGCCGCCAGCACGTTCGAGCGGCTCGGCGTCTGGCCGGACTTGCAGACCGACGAGATCGCCTTCATGACCACGTCCGTGGCCTCGTAGGTAGGCACGCCGAATGCCCCGTACGGACCGTACGCCGCGACGCCAGAGACGATCGACTTGTCCAGCGCACGGGTCGACGTCGAGATGTCGGGCCCGAACGCCGACACGTAGCTACCGGGGATCTTGAACTGGCTCGGCGAGTTAGTGCCGTCGGTGCCGAACAGGACCGTGGTCTTGCCCTGTTGCTTGGCGTCGAGGCCGAACTGCTGTGCGTTGGCAGCGGCCTGCCACGGCAGCACGGTCACGCCATCATCGGACTTCAGCTGCGAGGTGACCAGCGACGAGAGCGCGTTTGCCAGCGTCGCGCCGGTGTCGGTGCCGTTGTAGGTCTGGTGGTTGACCGAGATTCCCGCCTTCTGCAGGATCGGCACTATCACCTTGACCAGACCCTGCGAGTACGCCTCGTCGTCGTCGATGATCAGGACCGCCTTCGGCTTCAGGTGGGTGACGATGTAGTTGGCGTCCTGGGGTCCCTGGACGTCGTCGTCCGGGACCACCCGGAAGAACGTCGGGTTCTTGCCGTCGGTCGCCAGCGCCGGCAGCGTCGCCGACCCTGAGACGAACGCGATCCCGGCCTTGCCGAACAGCGGCCCGACGGCCTCGACCTCCTGGCTACCCGCGGGTCCGACGACCGCGACGGCACTCGACGCGATGATCGACTGCGCCTTCGACACCGCGATCGACGGCGTCAGCTGGGTGTCGTCCTGAGCCATCGTGACGTTCGTGCCGTCGGCCTTGTTGTCGTTCGCCACCGCCAGCTGCGCGAAGTGCAGCTGCTCGAGGCCGACCTGCGCGACCGGACCGGTGAATGGGCCCTCGATCGCGATCGCTGCGTTGCACTTGCTGCTGCTGCCGCTGCTGCTGGCCGCAGCGCTGCTACTGGCGCTGCCGCTGCTACTGCTGCTACTGCTGCTCCCGCAGCCCACCACAAACGCGGCCAGCGCGATCGTGGCGATCAACGTCCGTACCTTCATCGATCTGTACTCCTCCTCTGGGGTGCTTGCTGTGGCTTACGACGCCTCCAAGGGCGGCGCTCCGGCATACGCCGGGGTGCCATCCGGGTAATACGCGGCCGCCGGCGAGCCGGCGGGGCGGAAGACGGCGACGACGCGCATCACGTGATCGCCGGTGTTCTCCAGACAGTGGACGGTGCGGGCCGGCAGCTCGATCCACGAGCCGGCGGCCAGCGGCTGCTCGGAGCTATCGGTGTGCAGGATGCCCTCGCCATCGAGCACGTAGATGACCTCGTCGTAGGTGTGGAAGTGATCCGGGGCGCGGCCCCTCGGGATGTAGCCCACGAAATGGGTGGCCGAACCCAGCCCGGTCGACGGGTCGGCGACGATCCGGAACTCGCGCTCGGCGGTGGCCGCCTCGGCCGCCTGTTCGGCCAGCCGGCGAACGACCGTCCGGTGATCGTCGGGGACGAACTCGGGATCGGGAATCCGGACCGCGACCAGGCGAAGCCGGCTCGAACCGTGATTGCGCAGCTCGTAGCGCTCCCCGGGCGCGAGGTACGCGCCGCTCTCGGCGGCGAGCTCGTGCTCGTCCCCGCCAAGCGTGAGTGTGCCCGTACCCTCGAGCACGAACAACACCTCCTCTGCGTCCCCGGTGTCACGCGGATAGGCACGGCCCGGGGCACACTCCAGCACCTGTTGCTCGAGCTTCACGGTCGCGCGCCACCCTCCAATATTCGTCTTGCGCCGGTCAACTACCTGCACCTCTAGTCGGCGGTCAGCTTCGCCTCGAGCGTGATCTCGGTCCCCGCGAGTGCCCGCGAGACCGGGCAGGTGGCCTCGGCCTGCTCGGCCAGCCGGACGAATTCGGGTTCGTCGATCCCCGGCACCGCGCCGGTCGTGCTCAGCTCGATCCTGGTGATGCTGAAGCCCCCGTCGAGCTGCTCGAGGCGGACGCGAGCGGTGGTGCGCAGCTCCGCCGGCGGGTGACCCGCGTCGCTGAGCATGCTCGCGAGCGACATCGTGAAGCAGCCCGCCTCGGCGGCGCCGATCAGCTCCTCGGGGTTGGTCGCCCGCTCGACGTCCTCGACCCGTGCCTTGAGCGTGAACGGGCCCTCGAACGCGCCGCTCCCGAGTCCCAGCCGCCCGCCGCCGTCAGGGACGGTTCCCTGCCAGCTGGCCTGCGCCGTCCGAGTCACGCGAATGCCCAAGCGCCCCTCCTGATCGTCATCTCGTTCTCAGTAAACAGTTGCCCGAGCCGAGGAGTTAAATATCGTTGGCGAGTGATCAAATCACCGCGCGAGCGTGTGTGCAAGCAGCACCGCTTTGCGATTTGGTTATTCCTGGCACTGCGTACGAAGGAGCTGTGATGGCCGAAGTCCTCAGCGAGCTTGCGATCGATGCGGTCCGCCGACGGTTCTCCTCGCTCAGGTCGGGCTTCGCGTTCCTCGACGCCCCGGGCGGGTCGCAGGTTCCCGACGAGGTCGGAGACGCGATCGCGCGCGCGCTGCGGGAGGCGAGCGCCAACCTCGGCGCCGTCTACGCCTCCAGCCTGCGGGTCAAGGAGATCCTCGAGGAGGCCGAACGCAAGGCCGCGCGGTTTCTCGGCTGCGAGCCCCACGAAGTGATCTTCGGTCCCAACATGACCTCGCTCAACTTCACTCTGTCGCGTACGGCCGGGCGCGGGTTCGCCGCCGGCGACGAGATCCTGGTCTCGTCCCTGGACCACGACGGCGGCGTCGCTCCCTGGCTGGAGCTCGCTCACGACAAGGACCTTGTCGTCAAGCACATCGAGTTACGTTCAGATACCACGCTGGACTACGAGGACCTGGCGGCGAAGCTCACGCCGCGCACGCGCGTGGTGGCGTTCGCGTGGGCGTCGAATGCGATCGGCACGATCGTCGATGCCCGCAGGGTCTGCCAGTTGGCCCACGATGCCGGCGCACTGGCGTGGATCGACGCGGTCCACTACGCGGCGCACGAACCGATCGACGTGCGCGACGTCGACGCCGACATGCTGATCTGCTCTCCGTACAAGTTCTGCGGCCCGCATCTGGGGATCGCCTACGGTCGCGCTTCCGTGCTCGAGTCATGGCGCCCGTACAAGGTCCGGCCGGCGCCGAACCACCCGCTCGGGCGCCGGTTCGAGACCGGGACCCAGCCGTACGAGCTGCTCGCGGGGTTCAACGCGACGATCGACTATCTGGACTCGATCGGCGGCTTCGAGGCGGTGAACCCGTACGAGCGGTCGCTGGGCCGGCGGTTCGTCGAGGGCGTCTCAGACCGGGTCACGATCTACGGACTGCCGGGAATGGAGGGACGGGTGCCGACCTTCCTGGTCAACGTCGACGGCGTCCGGGCCCCGGAGGTCGTCCGGCACCTCGCGGACCTGGAGATCGGCGTCTGGGCGCACGACTCGTGGTACTCGCTGGACCTCTACAAGCGGCTCGGCTACGAGCACGACGCGATCCGGATCGGCTTCGTCCACTACAACACGGTGGCGGAGGTCGATCGGCTGGTGGCGGGGCTCGAATCGGCCGGCGCCTAGCCTAGGAGGAGCGGGAGATTTCTGTCCGTTTGGAGGCTGTCGCAAAATTCTCCGGGCGCCCGGAAGCGCATTTCGTAGGCGCTACTGCAGACTCCGCGGGTGTGCTGGGTGAGGGTCTGTCGCTTGGTAGCGCGCCCGTCGTCGGCTTTTCAGCCGCCGCCGTGCGCGCTCTGGGCTGGGGAGGTCGGGGCGCAGGGGTGCGCCCCGACCTCCGGGCACGAGGGAGGGCGCATTCGCGGGTCAGGAGACCCGAAAAGCATGCTCAACTTCCCAAAGCCAACTTCGGGCCGGCGGTTTGGGAAATCGAGCCTGAATATCGTGCTCAACTTCCCGAACGCTCTCCCGGCGATCGGGTTTGGGAAGTTGAGCAGGTTTTGAGGGTCTGGTGGCGGGACCGAACGCGTCCCCGCCCGCCCCGCCGGCGCCCCTCGGCCACGCCGGCCCGCTCCCCGCCCCCGCAGCCCGCGCCACTCCCCCGAGGTCGGGCACCCCGTGCCCGACCTCCCCAGCACCAAGCGCGGCCGGCGGCGGCTGCAAGCCGACGACGGCTGCAAGCCGACGACGGCTGCGCTACCCGCTAGGACCCCTTCACCCCACCCACTGAAAACAGCAGTAGCGCCATTTCTTGCGGGTCACATCGCTCGCGGCGCCTTCGCCCGGAGGCTTAGAACACCGCACGTGCCGCCGAATTCCGGGCGTTGCTCGCTCTCGGGGTTTTGCGACAGCCTCTTTGCGGGAGTTATCTCCCACCTCCCGACCGTTCCGACCGTTCCGACCGGACGTCAGTCGATCTCGACGTCGAAGTCCCACTGAACGAGCGGCCGTCCGGGCTGGGGCGCCCACAGCAGCCGGCCCTCGCCGGTCGGCAGCACCGCATACATCGTCAGCGTGACCGTCTGCCCGGGCTTCACGGCTGACGGCATCGGACCGCCGCCAAGGGCCGTCACCTTCAGCGTGTGCAGGCGGCCCTCCTCGTCCGTCGTCGCGAAGTCCTTCGCGTTCAGCGGCACGGCTCCGCTGGCGCCGGTGAACGTGACCGTGAACGTGCACGGGCTGGACTTCGGCAGCGGGAACTGCCCTTCTTTCGGAACCTGTGGCCCGGAGGCGGTCGCCAGCACTCGCCCGTGGGCGAGCTGCACCGTGACCGTGTCACCCTCGATCGCCAGCCAGGGATGCGCGGCACTCGCCTGCGCGACCCGGCCGACCGGGACCTTGGCCTTCGGCAGCCAGCTCGGGATCTGGCCGTAGCCGCCCGACGCTGTGTGGCCGGCCGACGCTGTGTGGCCGGCCGACGCTGTGTGGCCGGCGCGCCGCCTTGCCGGTCGCCGCCTTGCCGGTCGCCGCCTTGCCGGTCGCCGCCTTGGCGCTGGACGGCGCGTGGTTGGACGGGTTCGTGCTCGACGAACCACTCGTCGAGATGATCGCGATTGCGATTGCCGCCACCGCCAGGGCGACGACGGCAACCGCAACCACGCCTCGGAAGCCGGGCCCGAAGACCCGGCTCCCGCGGCTCAAACGACGATCACCTGCGGTGGCCACCGTGGTTGCGGCCGCGGCCATGGCCGCTGTGGCCGTGGCTGCGGTGGCCGTGGCTGCCCCGGCCATGGCTGCCCTGACCATTGCCGCCCTGGCCGTGGCTGCCCTGGCCGCCGGATCCTTGACCCGAGCTACCGGTCGGTTCCCCTTGCGGGTTGTTGAACACGTCGCTCCCGAACGGCGCCAACCCCAGTTGCGCGGCGTAGCCGAGGTGACCCCGTCCGTCGAGTCCGGGTGAGACCGAACCGATGTCGAACAGGTCCTCCATCGTGCGCAGCCAGCTGTAGTGGTTGTAGAACCGCGTGCTGACAGTGCCCGGCTTGATGTACGGGCTGATCAGCACGCTGCCGGTGTCGCCACCGCCGGTCGTCGGGGAGTCGGCGTTGAACAGCGGGTCAGTCGCCGCGGTCTCGGCGCCGAGCGTGATCGAGGTGACCGCTCCAGTCGGCGTGACCGGCTGGCCCGATCCGTTGACAAGCACGAACGAGCCGATGTCGACGAACCCGCCCGCCGAGCCGTTGGGCCCGGTCGCGTTCGTCGGCGTGTCAGTCACCTGGCCGACGAACGAGTTGGCGGGGATCGTGCCGGATTTGTCCTTGGTGTCGGTCACCGAGCGGCCGACGTCGGTCGCGACGATCGAGTTGTCGTCGATCGTCGAGCTTGCGGACGACCCGGTGACGGTGTCGGTCCGCGGACCGGGGGGATTGTCGCCGCCGCCGAGGATGCAGGTACCCGCGGGCTGCTTGGGCACCGTCTGCGCGACGCAGTTGGTGGGACGGTCGACGAACGCGTTGTCGCCGGGGCCGGGGAACAGCTCCTGTCCACGTGCGTTGCGCTGCAACGGCGTGTTCGGGCCGGTCGGTTCGTAGTGCATCTGGTGGCCGAACAGCGTCTCCGCCGCCGAGTCATCGGCGATCGAGGTCGCCGCGTCGGGCTTGACCTGCGTCGAGTTGGCGAAGCTGTTGCCCGTGTAGGTGAACGGCGGGAAGCCCTCGTCGAACGTGATGTCGATCAGACCGCCGTCCTTGAACGCAGGCGACGCCTCGATTTCCGGGATCACGTGCTCGAGGAACAGATCGGCGGCGTACAGACCGCCGGTGTAGTTCACGGGCGCGTTCGGCTGGGTCGCGTTCAGGAGCGGGCTCGCGTTCGAGAACCCTCCGGAGAGGTTGTTGCCATGGCAGACCGCGTCGTGGCCGTCGCTGCAGTTGTTCGGCGAGATCCAGCTGAAAGCCGGCGTCGTCGACTCGCTCTGCAGGTCGTGGTACAGGCCGTTGCTCTGATCGAACAGGTTGGCGATGTGCGTCGAGTTGCAGTCGTTCGGGTTGTTGAGCAACGACTCGAACCACGGGAACGGGAAGTGCTTGGGCACGTACTGGTCAGTCGCGTTCGCACTGCCGGGGTTCGGCTGCGCCGTGCTGCCCGTTGCCCCGGGACTCGTGTACGGAGCGCCGCAGTAATTCGGGCCCTGACTGTGAGTTGGCCCGCTCGCGTCCGGGTTGCCGAGGTCCTGCGCGTACCCCTTCCAGCCCACATGCGCGGCGTCGAGCTGGTTGAACAGGGTCGGCACATTGGCCGGGTACACGCACCCGTTCGAGCCCGCGGCTGCGTTCGGACCCTGGGCCGACACCACCTGGCCGTAGTTCCGGTTCGTCCGCAGCGAGCCCTTGAGGTCGACCTGGCCCGAGAACGTGTCGTAGTTGGGGCAGTCGTCCTGCGTGTCGGGCTGCGTCGCCTGACCGCTGACAAGCGAGATGTAGTTGTCAAGACTGAAGTGTCCGGTCCCGTAGTAGTTCTTCAGCAACACGCCCTGCGAGGGCAGTGTCTGCCACAGGTACGTGTTGTTGTTGAGACCGGTAAAGGTTGCATCAAAGGACTTGTTCTCAAGGATGATCAGCCACACGTGCTTGATCTTCCCCGACTGGATTCCGAGACCGTCCCGGCCGGCGGCGCCGTGATGGTCACGGTGAGACCGCCCCGGGAAGGCGCTCGCTGAGATCGTCGTCGCCAAAACCGCCGCGACTCCGATCACGCCGACGGTTCCGGCGGTTAGGACCCTTCGGCGCCAGATTGATCTGGGCGCTCGCCGGCCGGCGTTACGGCGACCTGCAAACGGCACTCGTCGACTGCCTTGCATCGTCCCGTTTCAGCTCCTTCCTTAACTGCCCCGTGGATGTAGTGGGCCCGGATAGCGATTGTCGGCCCCGGCCGCGGACCACGTGTGTCGCTCGTGTGTCCGAGATGTGACCGACTGGTTAGCCAGCGTGGCGGGAGCGTCCGTGATCTGACAGAAAAACCTGCTCAAACCGCCAAATCCGCTGCGGGCCTCGCGGATCTGGGCCGAGAGCAAGCTACGGCCCGCTGGCGGCCTCCCGCTCGGCATCGAACAGTTCCACCAGCCGGCTGCGTGTCTCCCACAGCCCCGGCAGCTGGCGCTGGGCGATCAGCTTGCCGAGCACCTGCACGGGCGTGCCCTGGGTGCCGATCGTGTCCTCGCCGAGCGCGCGGGCGACGATCGTGTAGTGGCGGAAGCGCCACACCCAGATCCGCTCGTCCCACTCGGTCAGCAGCTCCGCGAGCTGGTAGAGCTGCTCGTGCGAGCGGCCCTGCTGGTACAGCGCCGGCAGGTCGAGGCCCGCGTCCGCCAGCAGCGCCTCGAACGCCTTCCAGACCCGCAGCGTGACGTGCGGCAGGCGCCGGAACCCGGGCGAGTCGAAGCCGCTGCCGTGGCCGAGCACGACGCGGATCTGCTGGTACTCCCACGGGTCCATCTGGTTGAGCATCTCGATCTGGGTGGTGATGTACTGCAGGCACAGGACCGCACGTCGGAGCAGGCGCAGCGCCGGCGCAAGCTCGTCGCGCTCCAGACAGGCCGCGGCCTCGTCGACCTCGCTCACCGCCAGCTTCAGCCACAGCTCGGAGGACTGGTGCACGGTCTGGAACAGCAGCTCGTCGTGATGGACACGCTCCTCGGAGGTCTTCTGCAGCGACAGCAGCTCGTCGGTCCGCAGGTAGCGCTCGTAGTCGCTCGCGCCGCGGCCCGGGAGCACAGGTGAGTGGAGATCGGTCATCCGTTCGCTCCTGAAAAAATCGAACTTAGCTTCCCCAGGTCGATGTTGCCACCGGAGACGATGCACACGACCTTGCCGGAGCCGGCGCGTCCCGCGAGCGTGGCGGCGCACGCCAGCGCCCCCGCGCCCTCCGCGATCACGCTCGCGCGCTCCGCCAGCAGCCGGACCGCGGCGGCCGCATCGGCGATCGGGACCGCGAACGCGCCGTTGACCAGTGGCCTGACCCGGGGCCACATCGTGTCTAGCACGCGCCGGCTGCCGGCGCCGTCGACGAACGACGGCTCGTAATCGACGCTCGTCGGCTCGCCGGCCGCCAGCGCCGCCGCCAGCGCCGCTCCGGTCGCGGGCTCGGCGGTGTAGATCTTCGTCTCGGGACGCAGCGCCTTCACCGCGCTGGCGATTCCGACCGTCAGGCCGCCGCCGCCGTACGGGATCACGACCGCGTCAGGGTCCGGTAGGTCCTCGAGGATCTCGAGCCCGATCGTGCCGTTGCCGGCCATCACCGCCTCGTCCTGGACCGGATGCACGAACAACCCCCCGGCCCCGTTCACGCGGCTGGTCACGATCGCGTTCCACCACTGCTCGTACGGAAGCTTGACCGCGTGCCCGCCGAGCCGCGCGATCGCCGCCAGCTTCGCCTCGGGCGCGTGGTCGGGTACCGCGATCGTCGCGGGCAGCCCGAGCTCGCGCGCGACCCAGGCGACGCCCTGGGCCATGTTGCCGGCGCTGGCCGTCACGAGACCATCGCGGCGCGCCGCGGCCGGCACGCTCCGGATCGCGTTCGCGGCCCCGCGGATCTTGAACGAGTTGATCGGTTGGAGGTTCTCGAGCTTCAGGTAGATGTCCGCCAGCGCCTCGTCGACTCGCAGCCGCACCAGCGGCGTGCGGATCGCGACGTCGGCGATCCGCTCCCGGGCGGCCTCGATCTCGGCCAGGTCGATCAAAACGGCACCTCTTTCCCGATCCCCAGCCGCCGCGCGGTCGCGACCGCGAGCTGCGCCGCGGCGAGATCCTCGACCGCCAGCCCGAGCGAGCGGAACAGCGTCAGCTCCTCGTCGTTCCGGCGCCCTGGCGCGGACCCCGCGACCACCTCGCCGAGCTCGGCGCGGACGTGCTCGATCCCCGGGATCAAACCCTCTTTGACCGCAAGCTGGAACTCTCCCGCCTCGTTCGCCAGCGACTCCCGACTGTCGCAGAACAGCGCGCTGGCGGCGAGCGTCTCGGGCTGTAGCTCGTGCATCGTGGGGACGCTTGCGCCGACCCCGTTGACGTGCACGCCGGGTCCGAGCCAGGCCTGGTCGAGCACCGGCTCGCGCGAGCTGGTCGCTGTCACGACCACGTCGGCGCCGCGGACCGCCTCCTCGGCGCTGGCGGCGACGACCACGTCCGCGGGTGCCGCTCCGACGAATGCCCGTGCCTCCGCGGCCAGCGACTGCGCGTGCTCGGGCGTGCGCGAGAACAGCCGCACGGACGTGAACTCGCGCACTTCGCTAAGCGCGCGCAGGTGCGCCCGGCCCTGGACGCCAGCCCCGAGGATCGCCAGCACCCGCGCATCGTGGCGGGCCAGCAGTCGCGTCGCCACCGCACTCACCGCGGCGGTCCGGACCTCGGTCACCGCGGACGCGTCGAGGATCGCCGTCGCCATTCCCGTGTCACTGTCGAACAGCGCCACGATTCCCTGGTGGGAGTCGAGTCCGCGGGCGGGGTTGCCGGGCATCACGCAGATCGCCTTGAGCGCGAACGTCGCGTCCTGGCCGCCGCGCCAGCCCGGCATCAAGCCCATGAACCCGGGCGCCGACGGCGCCACCATCACCGATCGCAGCGGCACATACGCCTCGCCGCGTGCGAGCGCCTCCAGCGCGCCCTCCATCGCCTCCGCGCACGGCCCCGGCTCCAACGAGGCGACCACGTGCTCGTGACTCAGAACGAGCATCTGCATCAACCGAACACCTCCTCGATCTCGGTCCGCTCCTGCACAGTGAGCGGCTGTTCAAGCGCCTCGCGCACCGGCGTCAGATGTTCCGGCCGGCCCGGCCCGACGACGATCTGCGTCACCCGCTCGTCGCCGAGCAGCCACGCGAGCGCGAGGCCGGCCATCGAGGTACCGCGGCGCGCCGCAAGCGCATCAAGTGCCTCGAGTGCGTCGAACGTCCTCCCCGTGCGCAACGCCTGGTAGGGCTCCGGCCGCTGCGTCATCCGCGAGCCGGCCGGGAACGGCTCGCCGCGACGGTACTTGCCGGTCAGCCAACCGCCTCCGAGCGGGCTGAACGCCAGGTACGCGACCCGCGCGGCCGCGCACAGCGGCAGCAGCTCGTCCCGATCTGCGCGCTCGAGCAGCGAGTGCGAGTTCTGGACCGCCTGCGGCGAGCCCGCCGCCAGCGCCGCGCGCAGCGCCGGCGCGTCGAAGTTGCTGACCCCGTAGGCGGCCACCCGGCCGCTGTCGATGAACTCCGCGAACGCGGCAAACGACTCCTCGAGCCGCACCTCGGGATCGAACTCGTGCGCCAGGTAGAGCTCGACGCGCTCCACGCCCAGGCGCTCGAGGCTCGAGTCCAGCTGACGCAGGATCCGCGCCGGCGCGAGGCCGTGATCGCCGCCCGCCTCCATCGGGTTGTAGGTCTTGGTCGTCAGCTGCGGCCGCACGCCGCGCGAGGCGATCCAGCGGCCGATCGCCCGCTCGCTGCGCCCGCCGCCGTACGCATCGGCGGTGTCGAAGTGGGTGATCCCCAACTCCCAGGCCGCGTCCATCAGCGCCAGCGCCTGATCGTCATTCAGTCCCTGGCCGAAGAACGCCGGCGCCGAGCCGACGCCGCCGAAATTCCCGCACCCGAGCGCCACCCGGGGCAGCGACACGGTCCGGTCCCTGAGGCTGTAGCGCTCGATCTCGAGCGTGGCCGTCAAGCGCTCAGGGTGTGTTTGTGGCTCGCCACCAGCTAATTGGATCACAATCGCTCGCTACCGTTGGCCGCGTGGCTGTCCTGCAAGCCCACGGGATCACGAAGTCAGTGGGCTCAGGACGCGCGCGCACGCGCGTGCTCGACGGCGTCAGCCTCGAGGTGCAGGCGGGCGAGGTGGTTGCCGTGCTCGGCCGCTCGGGTAGTGGCAAGTCGACGCTGCTGCATCTGCTCGGTGCCCTCGACAGCCCCGACGCCGGGCGGATCGTGCTCGCCGGCCAGGAGCTGACCGGGCAGCGGCCGCGCGCGCTGGCTCGGCTGAGGCTGCGCCACATCGGGTTCGTGTTTCAGTCGTTTCACCTGATCGAGGAGCTGAGCGGGGAGGAGAACGTCCTGCTTCCCGCGCGGCTGCCGGGCGCGCGACGTGGCGGCGAGCGCCGCGGCCGGGCGCTGATTGAGGAGCTCGGGCTGGCTCAGATCGCCCACCGGCGCCCGCACGAGCTGTCCGGCGGTGAGCAGCAGCGGCTGGCGATCGCCCGTGCGCTCGTCGGCGACCCCGAGCTGGTGCTGGCCGACGAGCCGACCGGCAACCTCGATCACGACAACGGCGCGGCGGTGCTGGCGATGCTGCGGCGGCTCGAGGGTCGGGCGGTCGTGCTCGTCACGCACGAGCCGGAGGCCGCGGCGATCGCGGACCGTGTCCTGCGCCTCGACGACGGCCGGCTGCTCGGCGCTCCGGGTGCGGCAGCCGCCCCGACCGGAGCGCAAACCGCCTGGCTGAGGGAGCCTGCCTGAGGGGTGCGTTCGCACATGCGCGCTACGGCCTGCGCGCGCGCCGGCGCCACTCGCTGCTGACCGCGGTGGGGGTCGCGCTCGCGGCCGCGATGCTCGCCGCCGCGGTCGTGGTCTCCGACGGCCTCGGCGACGGCTTCGCGCGCGCCGCCGGCGCCGCCGACCTGGCGGACATCATCGTGCGCTTCAACCCGCAGCCGACGGGCAAGGTCGCGCAGCGGATCAGTGCGTTGCCGGACCTGGCGGCCTACTCGCTGTGGCAGGAGGTCACCGACGTGGCGCTGCAGGCGAACGGCCACGAGGACGACAGCGGCTCCGTCGAGGTCGTCGGCCCGGGCCGGCAGGGATACGCGATCGTCGCCGGCCGCGATCTCTCGGGCGCGCCGGGCGAGGTGGTCGTCGAGCGCGGTCTCGCCGCGCAGTGGGGCATCCGGCTCGGTGCCACGCTCCAGATCGCCGGCCTCGGCAACGAGCGCGTGGTCGGGTTCTCACAGGCGCCCGACAACGTCTCCTATCCACTCGCGGTGCCGCGCGTATATGTCTCCAGGGCGGCGCTCGCGGCCCAGTTCGGGGGGATCAACTCCAACGTCAACCTGGTCCAGATCTGGCTCCGCGATCCCCGCTACCTCAACGCCGTGCTCGTCCAGGCGCGCGCGACCAGCTACGGGCTGCAGGGACTGCGGTTCATCACCCGTTCGGGGGTCAGGGTGCTGCTCGATCAGGCGGCGGGGATCGTGATCGACCTGCTCGTGGCGCTGTCGTTGATCGCGCTCGCGACCGCCGCGGTGATGCTCGCGGCGTCGGCTCGCGCCGAGGTCCAGCGGCGCCTGACCGCGATCGGGGTCCGCCGCGCGGTCGGCGCGCCGCGCGGGTATCTGGCGGTCACCCAGGCGCTGGAGGCGGGGATCATCGCGGTGCCGGCGGCAACCGTCGGGGTGGTGGCGGGCATGCTCGCGACGTTCGGACCGACCGGCCGGCTGCTGACGATGCTGAACGAGCCGCTGCCGCTGGCGGCGCTGATCGGCCCGCTGGCGCTGGCGTGGCTCGCGAGCGTCGCGATCCCGGTGCTGGCCGCGGCGTGGCCCGCCTGGCGGGCCGCCGGGCGGCCGCCGGTGGCGCTGCTGCGCGGGGTCGAGCTGGGCGGAGCGGGACGGCGGGGCGCGGGGCGGCGGGGCGCGGGACGGCGGGGCGCGGGACGGCGGGGCCCGCGGGCGGGGCTCGTGCTGCTTGGGACGCGGCTCGTCGCCGCGCGCCGCACGCGGCTCGTAACGACCGCGCTGATGCTCGGCTTCTCAACCGCCTTCGTGCTGTTGATGCTCGCGCTCGCGTCGGCGCTCAGCACGCTCGAGACCGATCCCGCCGCGCTCGGTAAGCGATACCAACTGACCGCCCAGCTGCCCGCGTCCGCGGTCGCACGCGTGCGCGCAATCCCCGGCGTGCAGGCCGTCGCGCCGCGTTACGAGGAGCAGGCGGTCGACTCGTTCTCGCTCGGTGAGACGATCGACGTGATCGCCTACCCCGGCGACCACACGGTGTTCGAGGCGCCACCCCTGACCGAGGGATCCCGGCTGCGAGGCAACGACCAGGCCGAGGTCGGCGTCGGTCTGGCCGACGCGCTCGGCCTCAGCCCGGGCTCAACGCTGGCGATCCAGCTGCCGTCGGGGAAGGAGCTGCGACTGCGGGTCGCCGGACTGGTCAGCTCGCTCGATCACGATGGCCGGGTCGCGTACATCCCCGCCGCCGCGCTGTTGGCCGGCGACCCGTACGCTCCCGAGCAACTCGCCGTGCGGCTGACCGCGGGCGCCAGCGTCAACGACGTGATCAATGCGCTCGGACCGACCGCGTTCCCAGCGACCGGCGCGACCGAGCGCGGGGTCCCGTTGGTCGACACACTGCGCGCGATCCTGACCGCGGTCGCGGTCGTCGACGGCCTCGTCTGCCTGTACGCGCTCGTCCAGGCTTGCGCGCTGACCGTGCAGGAGCGCCGGCGAACAGTCGCGGTCGTGCGGGCCTTCGGGGCGGGGGGCAGCGCGGTCCGGCGCCTACTGGCCGGCGCGACGGTGGCGCTGTTGGTTCCGGCCGCGGTGATCGGGGTGCTGCTCGAGCGGCTGGTGCTGGGACCGCTGCTGGCGCGGCTCGCCGCCGGCTACGCGACCCTCGATCTGTCGGCGAGCGCACCGGAGGTCGCGATCGTGGTGGCGGGGCTGGTGCTGGCGGGGGCGATCGCGGTCGCCTGGGTCGCGCGCCAGGCCTCGCGCGAGAACGTGATCGCGGCGCTGGCGGGGCAGTGACGAGGATCACCCGGAGAGAGGCGCTGCTCGCCGCCGGGGCGCTGGTCCTCGCCGGGTGCGGCAGCAGCTCGAGCCGAAGCGCATCGGGGTCCACGCTGCTGGGCACCTGGACCGACCCGGACGGCGTCGGATTCCTCTCGCGAGGGCCGGGGGAGTCGCTGATCGCACGTACCGAGCTAGGTGGGCCGAGGCCCGTCACAGGGGTGCTCGCGACGGTCGCGCACGTCACCGATGCGCACGTCCTCGACGCCTCCTCGCCGGCGCGCGTGACGTTCCTCGATCGCCTCGGCCCTCCGTTCCAGTCCACCTTCCGCCCCCAGGAGACGCTGACCGCGCAGGTGCTGGCGGGGGCGCTGCGGGCGGTGGCGGCGCTCGGACCTGACGCGGTGATCGAGGGCGGCGATCTGATCGACAACGACCAGAGCAACGAGCTCGCGCACGCGCTCGCGGTTCTGCACGGCGGCCTCGTCCGTCCCGGCAGCGGACCCGACGGGTATTTCGGCGTCCAGTCCGCGTTCGACCCGGACCCGTTCTACTACCGGCCGGATCTCGACGCGCCGAAATATCCCGGCTTACTCGGGCGCGCCGCAAGTCGGTTTCTGGCCCCGGGGGTGGGGCGCCCCTGGTATCCGGTACTCGGCGACCACGACATCCTGGTCGCCGGCGAGATCGTGCCGACGGCGCAAACGCGCCGGCTCGCGGTCGGAGACGAGGCCCTGTGGGAGCTCCCCCCGGGGCTGACGCTGCCGGCAGGCACGCCGCTCACGGGAGGAGGGTCACCCGACGGACCGCTCAACCCTGAGCTCGTCGATCGCTTTCTGGCGCAGGCGCTGGCCGGCTCGAAGGTGCGGGTTCCGGCCGATCCCAGCCGGCGCGAGCTGGCCGTCGGCGAGGTCGTCGACCGGTTGCGGGCGGGCGCGGGCGTCGGTGTCGCTCAGGACGGGCTCGACTACCGCGCCGACGTCGGCCCTCGCCTGCGCCTGCTGGTGCTCGACCTCGCGCGCCGCGGCGGCGGCTCCGGCGGCCTGGTCCGGCCCGACCAGCCGGCCTGGCTGGCGGCGGAGCTGGCGGCGGCGGACGATCGATGGGTGATCGCGGTCTCCCATCAGCCGCTGCCGAGCTCGGAGGGCGGCGATCAGCTGCTGGCGCTGCTGGATCAGCATCCGCGGGTTGTGGCGGCGGTCTGCGGCCACACCCACCGGAACTCGATCGAGCCGCGCGCGAGCGCCGCAGGTGGCTACTGGCTGATCGAGACCGCCTCGTTGATCGACTACCCGCAGCAGGCGCGGGCGCTGCGGTTGGTCGAGACCGTCGGTGGCGGCGTCGCGCTGCAGACCTGGATGCTCGATCACGTGTTCCCCGGAGACCTCGGCTCGATCTCGCGCCAGCTGTCATATCTGGATGCGCAGGGAGGCCGGCCCGGGGCGTTCGCCGGCGGGCGCCTGGACCGGAACGTGACCCTCTACAGGGATTCGGTCTGAGTCACCCACGCCCGGCCGGTCCGCTCCACCAAATCGGACCGGAGTCCGCTACACTACGTAATGTAAGCGGACTTGAGTCCGGATCTATTCAATCGGAGGAGCCTCGCCCCAATGAGCACCACCATCCAGCAGGTACCCACCGGGACCTACAACCTCGACCCGGTTCACTCGACGATCGGCTTCGGCGTCAAGTACAACAAGCTCGCCACCTTCCGCAGCACGTTTGCCAAGGTCGACGCGCAGCTCGTCGACGGCGTGCTGACCGGCACCGCCGACGCCAGCTCGATTCAGATCGACGAGCCGAACTTCAAGGGTCACCTCCTCTCGGAGGAGTTCTTCAACGTCGCTGTGACGCCCACCATCACCTTCCGTTCGACCGACATCCGCCCAGCTGACGGCGGCAGCGTCGAGGTCCACGGCGAGCTGACGATTCGCGGCACCACCAAGCCGGTCACCGCCACCGGCACGTACGCCGCCGGCGCCGACGCATTCGGCAACGACCGCGTCGCGTTCGAGCTCGAGACGACCGTCGACCGGCGCGAGTTCGGCCTGGGCTGGCAGAACCAGCTGCCCGACGGCTCCGAGGCGCTCGCCTGGGACGTCACCCTGATTGTCGACCTGCAGCTGATCAAGAAGGCCTAACCGCAATGCCTGCGATCCGCATCCTCGGCATCTCCGGAAGCCTGCGTCGCGGGTCCCATAACACCAGCCTGCTCCGGGCGGCGGCCCGCTCGCTGCCGCCCGGAGTGCAGCTCGACGTGTTCGACGGGCTCGCGGACCTGCCGCCGTACGACGCCGACCTCGACATCCAGCCCGAGCCGGCCGCGGTAGCGCGGCTCCGCGCCGCGATCACCGACGGCGACGGCGTCCTGATCGCAACGCCCGAGTTCAATGGCTCGATCCCGGGCGTGCTGAAGAACGCGCTCGACTGGGCCTCGCGGCCGTTCCCCGACTCTTCCCTGCGAGGCAAGCCCGTGGCGGTGATCGGCGCCTCGACCGGCCTGTTCGGCGCAGTCTGGGCCCAAGCCGAGACCCGCAAGGTCCTCGGCGTGATCGGCGCCGACGTGATCGACGGCGAACTGCCCGTCGGCCAGGCCCACGCCGCCTTCAGCAGCGAGGACACGCTCGCGGACCCCGATCTCGGCAACGCGTTGAGCGAACTGCTCGCGGTGCTCGCGGCGCGGGCCGGCGCCGCGGCAGAGGGCCAACCACAGGCGGCATAGACCGATGGCGCCTACAGTTCTCGATGTGGGCACCCCGCCGTTCGAGCTGCCTATGTACGAAGCGTCAGCTCACGAGCACGAGCGCGCAGACGCACGCCGCAACCGCGAACGCATCCTCTGCGCCACCGCGCGCCTCGTCCGCGAGCGCGGCATCGACTGCATCTCGATGGACGACGTGGCCGCCGAGGCGGGGGTCGGCAAGGGCACGCTCTACCGCCGCTTCGGTGACCGCTCCTCGCTGCTCCGCGCGCTGATCGAGGAGCCCGAGCGCAACTTCCAGGAAGGCCTGATCCGCGGCAAGCCGCCGCTCGGGCCGGGCGCCCCGGCCCGCGATCGGCTGCACGCGTTCGGCGCTGGCCTACTCCAGTTGCTCGAGACCCACGCGCGCTTCATCCGCGAAGGCGAGGGCCTGCGCGCCGGCCGCTACATCCACCCGGTCTATTCCGTCTATCGCACCCACCTCGCGCTGCTGCTCGCCGAGCTGCTCGGCGACGAGCCGCGAGCCGACTACCTCGTCGACTCCCTGCTCGCCCCACTCGGCGCCGAGCCGTTCCTGTACCAGCGCGAGGTGCGCGGAATGTCACTCGAGGAGATGACCGCCGGCTGGTGCGCGCTGGCGGACGCGGTGGTCGAGGTGGCGGCGCGGGGGTAGTGGCCGCCACCACTCCCTACGACACGACCGTCTCCACCGTCTCAATCGGCTCCAGCTGGGAGATCTCGGAGCGCCGGTCCTCCCAGTGCGGCGGGATGCACATGTGGGTGCCGAGCTCGTCCGCCGCCTCGTCGATCAGGAACCCCTGTGGCGCCGAGTACGCCAGCTCGATCAGCGCTCCGCCCGGGCTCCGCATGTAGACCGAGAAGAAGTAGCCGCGGTCCTTGACGTCGGAGACGTCGGTGAACCCGAGCCCGACGACCCAGTCCTTGACGACCGCCTGGTTCTCGGCCGTGACGGCGTCGAGCGCGTGGTGGTGGATCGTGCCCTCGCCGAACTGCCAGGTGCCCTGCGGGAGGTCGGGCTCCTCGACCAGCTCGAGCATCCGACCGTAGCCCTCCGCGTCGCCGACCTCGTACTGGCGGTGCTTGCCCTCGGACCCGAGCAGGGTGGCGCCGAGCCCCTCGGTGAGGAAGAAGTGCTGTGGCTCGGGTTCGCGCACCGAGGTCATCGTTCCGTAGGCGCCGCGGATCGCGTGCTCGGTCGGGACGCCGGCGCCCGAGTACGGCTCGCGCGGGTCGGGCTCTGGATCGCCGACGATCATGTAGTCGATTCCGCACGGATGCTTGAACGCGAGCCGCTCGGTCCCGAACAGCGAACCGTGCTCGACCACCAGCCCGTTCACCTCCAGCCGGTCAGACCAGAAGCCGATCGACTCGACCGGCACCGACAGCAGCAGCGTCTTCAGCTGGTTGGTCCCGCGCTTGCCCATCCAGCCCGCTTGGCGGTAGGGGAACGCGGTCAGCAGCGTGCTCACATCGCCGAGCCGGTTGCCGTAGTACAGGTGGTAGATCGGGATCTCGCCGTCGAACAGCACCGTCTTCTTGACGCTCTTCAGACCCAGCAGCCGGACATGGAAGTCGTAGTCCTCCTGTGCGCCGCCGACGCAGAACGTCAGATGGTGAGTGCCGCGGACAAAACCCCGATTGGCCATCGTCGATGCTCCTCTCTCGCAATCTGAACAGGCGAGTCTACGCCGCCACTCTTGCCCTTCCGCTCGCGATCCGGGCTCCCTCGGACAGCGAGCCCAGCTTCGCCCAGCGACGTGCGTGGTCAGGATCCGGCCGCCGTCCGTCATCGCCCCAGGCACTCAGGTACGCCCAACAGATAAGAAGCTGCGAACCACCCGCCGCTGACAACCCGAACCCCGGCGCCCGCGATCGCCGCCAGCAGCTCCCGCACGCCGCGCCACCACTCCTCGTCCAGCATCAGGAACGGGTGCAGGATCAGGGTCCGAGGCCCGCGCAGTCCCGCGACCGCGGACACGAATTGCCGCGCCACGACCGACGCCGGCACCGGCTCGGCCAACCCCCCGCGTGCCGAGCGCAGCGGGCCGAACCGCGCCATCAGGTGGTACGCGTCCACGAGCTCCCACTCGAACGGCACGAACACAAGCCCATCCCGCAGCCCCAACGGGCCACCCGCCGGCGAGCACCACTCGATCCCCGCCTCGCGCATCAACCCGGTGCTCGCTCGCGTCAACTCCCCACCCGGCGGCCGGAACCCTCGAACCGCGATCCCCAACCGTTCGAACGCCTCGATCCCGCGCGCCAGCAACGCGCGCTCACGATCCTCCGGCAGCGCGGACCACTGCTCGTGGCGCCAGCCGTGCATCCCGACCTCGTGGCCCCGGGCGGCGATCTCCAGCACGGCATCGGGATACAGCTCGCAGTTACAGGCCTCGACGAAGAACGTCGCCGCCAGACCGTGCGACTCGAGCTCATCGAGCAGTCGCGGCAGCGCGACCGTTACCGACGGGTGGCGCCCGAGCGGCTCGTCCGCCGGCCACTGCCCCCGCTCCACCACGCTCGCCTCGCCCAGGTTGTCGAACGTCAACACGAGCGCAGGACCGAAGCTGCCCATCGGTTGAAACACTACGCGGCGATGTCGCGCATCGCACTTGTCACCGGAGGCGCTCGCGGGATCGGACAGGCGATCGTGCACGCGTTGGCGGCCGACGGACATCGGGTCGCGATCGGGGACCTGCTCGACGCCGACGCCGCCGGACTGGCCGCGGACGTCGGCGGGCTCGCGGTTCACCTCGACGTCACCGACGCGGCCTCGGTCGACGACGCGATCAGCCGCGTCGAACGCGAGCTCGGAGCGCTCGAGATCCTCGTCAACAACGCCGGCTGGGACCAGTTCCTGCCGTTCCTGGAGACCGACGAGGCGTTCTGGGATCGCGTGATCGAGATCAACTACAAGGGCTGCCTGCGGACCTGCCACCGAACCGTGCCGGGGATGATCGAGCACGGCTACGGCCGCGTCGTCAACATCGGTTCGGACGCGGCGCGCGTCGGCTCCTCGCTCGAGGCCGTCTACTCGGGCGCCAAGGGCGCCGTGATCGCGTTCACGAAGACGCTCGCCCGCGAGGTCGCACGCCACGGCATCACCGCCAACGCCGTCTGCCCGGGCCCGACCGAGACGCCGATGCTCGAGCAGATGCTGGGCTCCGGCGAGCAGACCGCGAGGACGATCGACGCCCTGCGCCGAGCGGTGCCGATGCGCCGGCTGGCGGTTCCGCAGGACATCGCCGGCGCGGTCGCGTTCCTGGCCTCCGACCGCGCCGCCTTCATCACCGGCCAGACGCTGTCCGTCAGCGGCGGCCTGACGATGGCCTAATCGAAGGGAGACCCGATCCGATGGAGCTGACCGATACCCGCTACGAGGTGCAGGACGGCCTCGCGTGGATCACGATCGACCGCCCGGAGCGGATGAACGCGTTCCGCGCCCGGACGGTGGACGAGCTGATCGACCACTTCACCCACGCCTGGGCCAGCGACGAGGTCGGGGTGATCTGCCTGACCGGGGCGGGGCGCGCGTTCTGCACCGGCGGCGATCAGAAGCAGCGAGAGGAGACTGGCGACTACGGCCCGAGCCAGTCGGGCCTGTTTGAGATCGAGCGGCTCCACCGCCTGATCCGGGACGTGCCCAAGCCGGTGATCGCCGCCGTCAACGGGTTCGCGATCGGCGGCGGCCACGTCCTGCACGTGATCTGCGACGTCACGATCGCCGCCGAGCACGCCGAGTTCGGCCAGATCGGGCCCCGCGTCGGGTCGTTCGACGCCGGCTACGGCAGCGTCTACCTGGCCCGCGTGGTCGGCGAGAAGCGCGCCCGCGAGATCTGGTTTCGCTGCCGCCGCTACGACGCCGCCACGGCCGAACGGTGGGGGCTCGTCAATCGGGTCGTGCCGGGCGACCGGCTGCACGACGAGGTGCGGATCTGGGCGGACGACATGCTCGCACTCTCGCCGACCGCGCTTCGGTTCCTCAAGCAGTCATTCAACGCCGACACCGAGCACGTCGCCGGGATCGGGCAGCTCGCGTTCAGCGGCCTCGGCCTGTACCTCGACAGCGACGAGGGGCGCGAGGGCGTGCGCGCGTTCGGCGAGAAGCGCGCCCCCGACTTCAGGCGCCACCAGGCGCGGACTTCGATCTAGCTCCGTGAAGAATCGGCGACGAGGACAGCGTCGAGCAGCCCTGGGAAGCGGGATTCGAGGTCGTCTCGGCGCAGCGAGTTGAGCCTCGCCGTCCCCTCCTGGCGCTGCCGGATCACGCCCGCCTCGCGCAGGACGCGGAAGTGGTGCGTGCAGGTCGACTTGACCACCGGAAGGTCGATGCTCTTGCAGGTGCGCTCCTCGCCCGCGGCGAGCGCTGCCACGATCCGCAATCGCATCGGGTCGCTGAGCGCATGAAGCACAGCCGCCAGCTCGAACTCGCCACGCTCCGGATGCGTCAGCGCCTCGGCGACGACGATCGATTCCTTGGTGGCTGCTGTGAACGTACGCATTTACTCTTTACCCCATTGTACGACGGTTGTCGAACCGTTTGCTAACGTGTTCGAAGGCCATCGTACTCACCCGATGGAAGGATATGAGCGCCGAGACGTCCGCCAACCCAGCAGCACAGAAGGCCAAGCACCTCGGGGTGATCCTGTTCTTGGGCTGCATGGCGCAGTTCATGGTGATTCTCGACGTGTCGGTCGTCAACGTGGCGCTGCCGGCGATCCGTGGGGCGCTGAAGTTCTCCGAGCAGGACCTGCAGTGGGTGGTCAACGCCTACACCGTGACATTCGCCGGTTTCCTGCTGCTCGGGGGGCGCGCCGCTGACCTGCTCGGCCGCCGGCGCGTGTTCGTCTCCGGCCTGTTGCTGTTCGCGTTCGCATCACTCGCGGGCGGACTGGCCCAGAGCCAGGTGACGCTGATCGCGGCGCGCGCGGTTCAGGGGTTGGGTGGCGCCGTGATCGCCCCCGCCTCGCTGTCGATCCTGACGACGACCTTCGAGGAAGGACCGGCCCGCAACCGCGCGGTCGGGATCTGGGGCGCGATGGGCGGAGCCGGCGGCGCCGCCGGCGTGCTGCTCGGCGGCATCCTCACCGACCTGCTGGGCTGGCGCTGGATCCTGTTCATCAACGTTCCGATCGGGCTGCTCGCCGCGTTCTTCGCCGAGCGCTACATCACCGAGAGCCGCAATCCGGGCGCCACCCGCGACTTCGACCTCGCCGGCGCGATCGCCGCGACGCTGGGCCTGTCCGTGCTCGTGCTCGGGATCGTGCGCACCGACGTCGTCGGCTGGGGCTCGGCCGAGGCGCTCGGGCTGATCGCCGCCGGGCTCGGGCTGCTGGCGCTGTTCGTCGTGATCGAGGGCAGGTTCGCGAAGGCACCGTTGATGCCGCTGCGGATCTACCGCTCGCGCACGCTCACCGCTGCCAACCTGGTGATCCTGATGGTCGGCGCGGCCGTGTTCGCGATGTGGTTCTTCCTGTCTCTGTATCTGCAGCAGGTGCTCGGCTACTCGCCGATCAGGGCCGGCCTGGCGTTCCTGCCGATGACGCTGTGCATCATCGTGTTCTCGACCTTCGCCGGCCGCGGCGTGCGCCGGTTCGGCGCAAAGACGCTTCTAATCGTCGGGATGCTGGCGCAGACCGCCGGCCTGCTGCTGTTCACCGGGATCGAGCCGCGCGGCACCTATCTGGGCGACGTTCTGGTGCCATCGCTGCTGGTCGCATCCGGGCTCGGTCTGGCGTTCGTGCCTGTGACGATCTCCGCCGTTGCGGGCGTCGCGTCGCAGGAGGCCGGGCTCGCGTCCGGGCTCGTCAACACCTCGCGCCTGTTCGGTGGCGCGCTCGGGCTGGCGGTCCTGGCCGCGCTCGCGACCTCGCGCACCAACAGCGACCTGAGCCACGGGATCGGCCTGCACGCCGCGCTCACCAACGGCTTTCAGCTCGCATTCGTGATCGCCGGCGCGTTCGCGGCGGTGGGAGCGGTGATCGCGGCCTTCGGACTGCCCCAGGTGCGGCCGCAGGAGCGCGCGCAGGCGAGCCAGCCGGCGGCCGTCGCCGAGCAGTCCAACGCCTAGGACGCCGCGCCGGGGGGAGCCGGCGGGGTCGAGAACCGCGCCGGATACAGGAACTGGCCGATCCCGTCGAGCGGCTCGCCGGGATCGCGCGGCGAGAACCGCCGCAGCTCGTTGTTGACGCTGTACCGGGGGCCGATCAGCACATTGCCGTCCTTCAGCAGCGTGTAGAAGCGGTCGAGCGGGCGCGGCGGCGGACCGCCGACACGGATGCCCCGGAAGTCGTACACGCCGCCGTGGCACGGACACACGAACGATGCCGCCGCGGCCACGAATCGGACCGGACAGCCGACGTGCACGCACCGCGAGGAGATTGCGATCACGCGGTCGTAGCGGTCCTTGACCGGCCCGTCGATCGCCAGGTTGTGCTTGCGCACGTATGCGAGCGATTGGCCCGCCTCGCCGATTCCCTGCGCAATCGTGATTACCACGGGCACGTACGTGAGCTCGGTGAACCGGGTCAGCGGGCCAATCTCCTGCCAGACGTCCGGAAGGCGATCGAACACGGGGCCGATCGCGAACCCAAGCGCTGGTAGCGCCACGGCCGCGGTCGCGATCGCACCCGCTGCGCCCACGCTGCCGGTCATGAACCGCCGGCGTGTGACCGTCTCGCCCTCGTACGCGCCTGGAAGGCCAAGATCTTCGGTCAGGCGCTCGGACATCTGCTATCCGTCATCGTACTACATAACGTCGTAGACGATCTCCGTATCGTCCCCGCCGTGCGCGTCGCTGTCGTCGACATCGGCACCAACTCCACCCGGCTGCTGATCGCCGGCGCCGCCGACGGCCGGATCGTCTCCGAGCTCGTCCGGCGCACGGACGTGACGCGCCTGGGCGCCGGCGTCGACGCCAACGGACGGCTGGCCCGGGACGCGATGGAACGGGTGTACTCGACGCTCGAGCGATACCGGCCGGAGATCGACAGCCACCTTGTGGACGTGGCGCTCGCGGTGCTCACGAGCGCCGTCCGCGACGCCACCAACGGCGCCGAGTTCGCCGCCACCGTCCAGGAGCGCTACGGCCTGCGCGCGCACGTCCTCGCCGGCGACGAGGAGGCGCGACTCACGTTTCTCGGCGCCACCAGCGAGCGCGATCCCGGCGACGCCACGCCGACGCTCGTGATCGACATCGGCGGCGGCTCGACCGAGCTCGTGATCGGCCACGGGCGCGAGGTCGCCTTCCACGTCTCCACTCAGGCCGGCGTCGTCCGCCAGACCGAGCGCCACCTCCACGCCGACCCGCCCACCGAAGCCGAGCTCGCCGAGCTCGCGGCGGACGTCGCGGCCGTCCTGGCCGAGGCCGTGCCGCCGGCCAGCCGCGAGGGCGTCGGCAACGCGATCGCTGTCGCGGGCACCGCGACCTCGCTGGCGGCAATCGCGCAAGAGCTCGAGCCATACGACCCCGCGCGTGTTCACGGCTACGTGCTCAGCGCCGACCAGTGCCGTCGGATCCTGGCGCAGCTGGCGGCGTTGCCGCTGGCGCAGCGGCGCCGCGTCCCCGGGCTGCACCCGGACCGCGCCCCGACGATCGTCGCCGGCGTCGTGATCCTGCTCGAGACGCTGAAGCTGTTCGGGCTTCAGCGCGTCGAGGTGTCAGAACACGACATCCTGCGGGGGGCGGCGCTGGGGCTGGGGCTGGCGCAGGTCTGAGTTTGGGTCTGGACTTGAGCGCGGTCGCGTTCCGTTCAACCGCCCTTGGTGGCTAAAGGGACGCTTCTGGGGTGGCCGGCGTGTGGTGCAGGGGCGCCGACAGCGGGAATGAGAACAGGTCGCGCAAGGAAAGTCAGCTTAGCCAATCGGGATTCATGGCATTGACATGTGACCTTTTGGTCACCTATCATTTCGAACGTGGACGACGATCGCGTGTTCAAGGCACTCGCGGACGGCACCCGCCGGCATCTGCTCGACCGGCTGTTCGAGCGCGACGGGCGGACGCTCAGCGAGCTCGAGTCCGAGCTCGCGATGACCCGGTTCGGCGTGATGAAGCACCTGAAGGTGCTCGCGGAGGCCGGTCTGGTCGTCCACCGCCGCTCAGGCAGGGAGAAACTGCACTACCTCAACCCGATCCCGATCCGGCTGCTGCAGGACCGCTGGATCGACAAGTACACCGAGCGCCACGTCGCCGCGTTGGCAGAGCTCAAGTCAGAACTGGAGGAATCCGCATGACGACCATCACCGAGGCCCCCAGGCCGGTCGCTATCGTGAGGTTATCGCCGTGATTTTTTCTTGTTTAGTACATTCGTCCACCCCCAATTGGGGCAGACTGGACGAATGTACGATTGCGAAACGGTAGGTCTATCTAGATTATTGGCGACGGGATGAGGGTTGCCTTATAGGCAATTTTTACCCAACATAGGTTCGGGCGAAGCCGCAGACATCGGCGCCTCCCGCCGCCTGAGCCACTCTAACCCGGCCCTTTCTGGCACGTACCCCTGCCCGTCCCGATTGGGCCAAACCTGGATCGGAAGCCGCCCGCTGAGATGCGGGCGGTTTTCGTTAAGGCGTGGTTGGCGTGCCTTCGACGTTTTGGTTGGCGTGGCTTCGAGGCTTGGGGTCGGCGTTTAGGCGAGGTTCGATTTGCGTGGATAGGCGATGCTGGGATCGGTGATGACGTTTACGACTGTCGGCCGACCACATTCCAGCGCATTGATGAGGGCTTGGCGGAGGTTGTGCGGTTTTTGCACGAGTTCTGCTTCGCAGCCAAGTGCTTGTGCTACCTGGTCGTAGCGGGTCTCGGGTCGGAGGTCGGCGACCACCGAGTAGCCGTAGATCGCCTCCATCGGGTGCTTCTCGAGCGCCCAGATGCCGTTGTTGCCGATGATCGCGACGACCGCCACGCCGTGGCGCGCGAGCGTGTCGAGCTCCATTCCCGAAAATCCGAACGCGCCGTCGCCGATCAGTGCCACGACCTGGCGTTCGGGATGCGCGAGCTTGGCCCCGAGCGCGTACCCCAGGCCCGACCCGAGGCACCCGAACGGTCCGGGATCGACCCAGCAGCCGGGCTCGTAGGAGTCGATCAGACGTCCGGCAAACGAGACGAAGTCGCCGCCGTCCCCGATCACGATCGCGTCGCGGTCGAGAACCTGCGCGAGTTCGCCGTAGACGCGCATCGGATGCAGCGGTGCGCGGTCGTCGGTGAGCTCGGCCTGCTCGCCGCGGCGGATCTCGGTTTCGCTCGCGCGCAGCGAGGCGATCCACGCGTCGCGCTCGCGTGTGCGCCGGCCGGCGGCCGCGGCGCGCAGCGCGTCGAGCGACGCGGGCAGCGGTCCGTAGACCTCCGCCGCCACGCCCCGCGGATGCTCGCGCTCGGGCTCGGCGACATCGAGCACGATGATCGCCGCGTCGGGCGCAAACGACTGGCCGAAGCCGAGCCGGAAGTCGAGCGGGGCGCCGATCACGAGCGCGACGTCAGCGCCCCGAAGGCCGTCTCCTCGCGCGCGGGCAAAGAACAGCTCGTGGTCGGCGGGCACGCAGCCGCGCCCCAACCCGTTCAGGAACACGGGGATCCGCAGCTCCTCGACGAGCGCGCGCAGCGCATCCTCTCCCCGTCCCCAGTACAGCCCGGTGCCGCCCATCACGACCGGCCGTTCGGCGTCGCGCAGGAGCGCCGCGGCGCGTTCTACCGCTCGCGGCTCGCGGAGCGGACCGCGCCACGGCTCGGGCAACGGCGCCGGCGGCTCGGGGTCCGACGCCTGCATGAACACGTGATCGAGCGAGAAGTCGAGGAACGCCGGGCCGGAGCGCGGCGTGAGCGCCGCCCGCACCGCGTCGTCGACGATCGACGGAATCTCCGCCGTATCGGACGGCGTCGCCGCGAACTTGGCGATCGGCGCGACGAACTGGACGTGATCGATCTCCTGCAGCGATCCCTGGCCCCAGCGCATGTGGGGCGCCCGGCCACCGAGGATCAGCATCGGCGAGTGGTTCTGACTGGCGGACGCGATCGCGCTGATCCCGTTGGTGACCCCGGGCCCGGCGGTCAGCGCGCAGGCGCCGAGCGTGCGGGTCACCTTCGCCCAGCCCTCGGCGGCGAACGCGGCCGACTGCTCGTGGCGGACGTCGATCAGGTCGATCCCCTCCTCCCGGCAGCCGTCGTAGATCGAGAACAGATGGCCGCCGGAGAGCGTGAACAGCTTGCTCACCCCGTACGCGCGCAGGCGCCTGGCGATTAGCCTGCCGCCGTGGAGCTGGATCTCGGTTTCGGTCGCCATTTTCGCAACGCTAACACCGATCTCCGGCACGCTCAGCCGGCCCGTGCCGGCGCAGCGCGTTCACGATCCCGCCGCCAAGCACGATCAACGCGACCAGGTAGAACCACCCGAGCACGATCAGCACGAACACGATCGTGGTGCCGAACCGCGCGATCGTCGAGATGCTCGTCAGGTAGGCGGGAAACGCGTAGTCCACGACCCCGATCGCCACCGTCGCGCCGAGCGCGCCCGGCCACACGGCCCGCCACGGCACGCGGCAGTTCGGGACCCGGGCATAGATCACCACCAGGCAACCGAACAGCAGCGCCAGGCCGATCACGAGCGAGATCACGTACACCACGATCGTCACCCGGGCGAGATCCAGCGGCAGCGCGTCGACGCCGGCCTGGAGGATGCTCTGCACGGTCGGCACGACAACCGTCGCGACCATGAACAGCAGCACGACGATCAGCATCGCCAGCGCGAACCGCTTCTGTTGCAGCCAGGGGCGCGATCCGCAACCGTAGATCCGGCCGAACGCCGTGTCGAGCGCGCCCCAGAATGAGGATCCGAGCCACAGGCTCGCGAGCAGCGCGAGCACGCCGGTGCTGGTGGTCGAGTCACGGATCTCCCCCAGGAGCGACTGCAGCGTGTGCTCGGTGGCGCCGGGGAACACCTCCTGCAAGTCGGTCAGCACGCTCTGCGCGACGGCGTGGCTGGACAGGACCTGCCCCGCGATGAACAGCCCCAGCAGCGCCACCGGCACGACCCCGAGCAACATGTTGTAGGCGAGCATCGCCGCCAGCCCGGTGACGTTCGCATCCCATCCGAGCCGCCAGAAGCGGCGCACCGGGGATGGCACGTGGAACCGGGCGGCCCGCTGGCGCGGCCGGGTGTCCCTCATCGGTTGGCCGCCGCGACTCCCAGTCGGCGCGGTCCGGTCGCCTCGAAACTCGCGAGCGGGTGGCGGCGCTCGGTTGCCCGTACGACCCTCGACGGGATCGATCATTCAGACACAGTTTGACGCGTGGCGCGGCGCCGAGTAACGGGCCGCGAGCATGCGGCTCGCCGCCTCGAGCGGAAGATCCCAGTTGCGATCGCCGGCGGCGGCGAGGCAGCCGTCCAGCGACATGCCGGCGGCGTCCGCCGCCTCCGCCAGGATCTCCGGATCGTCCAGATCGAAGCCGCCACAGAACGCGAGTCTGCTGGCCGCCAGCGCGAAGGCCCTGCCGTGTCCGACCTCGGAGGCGTACGCGGCGGCTCGCATCGCGCTCGGCACCGGACCGGGGAAGCGGTCGGGCCACACGAGCGGCAGCCGCTGTGCACCGGCGTGCTGCTCGGCGTGACCGCGAACCGCTTCCGGGCGCGCTGAGCGTTCACCTCGCACGCGCGCCGCCCTGCCGTTGGCACCCACGCGGCCTCGCCGAGCAACCGCTCGATTCGCTCGGCCGCGAGGTAGGAGAACGGGCAGCTGAGATCGAAGAAAAACGCCGGCCGCGCGCGCGCGACCGGCTCCCGCACGGGCCGCACGGGCCGCGAGCTCGCGTCAGGCTTCCGCGGCGCCTTGCGCAACCCGTCCAGCTTGATCAGCTCACCCATCAGAAGCCCTAAACGTCGGTCTGGCACGAAACTTGCGAAAACTCATTCCAAGGTGTCTAAGAACGCTTGCATGGTGGAAGCCTTCCGATAAACTCAAAGTTGGTAGGTAGGAAGAAAACCCCACCGTCCACCGGGGAGGCATACCTCATTCCGCACGTACCCCCGCCCAAACGACATCCGTATGACCAATGGTCCCCGGATGCCCGTGCACTCGACATCGTCGGCGACAAGTGGACGCTGCTGATCGTCCGCGACCTCGCCGCCGGTCCACGCAGGTTCGTCGAGCTTCAGCGGGTGCTGCCGGGAATCTCTACCGAGCAGCTCCGTTCGCGACTGAACCGGATGGTCGCCGACGGCATGTTGACCCGCAAGCGCTACCGCGAAGTCCCGCCCCGCGTCGACTACGAGCTGACCGAGCGGGCTCGAGACCTGATGCCGATCCTGGGCGAGCTCGCACGGTGGGGCTACGAATGGGCCTGGAGCCCGCCCCGCTCCGCCGAGACGGTCGATGTCGGCTCGATCTTCCGCCTCGCGCCCGGCCTCGTCCGGCCCGGCGGCGGACTCACCGGGTCGGTCGAGTTGATCGTTGACGATGCGACCAACGACGGGGACGGGACCACCTACTCGCTCGTGATGGCCGGCGAGGAGGTCTCGATCGAGGAGCGAGGCTCAGACGAAGCCGATGCGCGGATCGCGGGCTCGATCAAGTCGTGGGTACACGCGTTCTCTCCCGACGGTGACCGCGACGGGCTCCAGATCAGCGGCGACCGCCGCCTGGCCGAGAGCCTGCTCGACGCCCTCGGGACGACGGCGCGGGCGATACCCGCGGCCGACGCGGCGGCGTAGCGGCTTCAGAGGTTCCATCCGTGGCGGCGGCCGCGTGGCCGCGCGCTACGGTTTACCTGCGCCCGGGTGGCGGAACTGGTCAGACGCGATCGTCTTAAGAACGATTGCCCTTCGCGGCATGAGGGTTCGAGTCCCTCCCCGGGTATCTGCGGCGCGGGCCAAAAGGAGGAAAGACCGCAACTATTTCGTTGCTACGGTGTCCTCTTCACTGAGGGATCCTCACACGCGGCCGCACGTTGGAAGTCTCAGCACTCAAATACTCCGGTGGAATCGGGCTACACGGACGTTCGCCCCTACTCCGCCTGCAATCTGACGAGCGGCTGATCGGGTTCGTTCGCAAGGGCAACCAGGGCGCGTTCGAGGTGCTGGTTAGCCGCTACGAGTCGCGGCTGCTGTCGTTCTGCCGGCACCTGCTCGGCTCGCGCGAGGACGCCGAGGACGTGCTCCAGGAAGTGTTCGCTGCGGCCTTCAACGCGATCCTCGCCGACGATCGGCCGATCAACGTGCGGCCGTGGCTGTATCGAATCGCGCGCAACCGCAGCCTCAACCATCTGCGGCGGATTCAGGCGGTCGGGCTCGATTCGATGGACATCCATTTCTCCGACTATGGCGCGAGCACCGCCGACAAGGTGCACGAGCGCGAGGAGTTCCTGCTGCTGGTCGGCGATATCAACTGCCTGCCCGAGACGCAGAAGACGGCGCTCGTTCTGCGTGAGATGGACGCGCTCTCCTACGAGCAGATCGCGGAGGCGATGGAGACCACCGTCCCGAGCGTGAAGTCTTTGCTCGTCCGCGCGCGGGTGTCGCTCGCGGAGGCGGCGGAGGCCCGGCTGCTGTCTTGCGACGAGGTCCGAATCGAGCTTGGCGAGATCGCCGAGGGACTGCGCCGGCGACCGAGCCCGCTCGTCCGCCGCCACCTGAAGGCATGCAAGCGGTGCGACACCTTCCGCGTCCAGCTCAAGGACACCAACAAGGCGCTCGCGGCGCTACTGCCGATCGGCCCGCTCGTGCTGCTGCGGAAGTTCGTCCTCGGGCACCTGGGCCAGGGCTCGGGCGCGACCGCCGCCGGCTCGACCGCGAGCGCGGCCGGCTCGACGGCCGCCGTCGGCTCCACCGCCGCGATCGGTTCGACCGTCGGCTCGACCGCGGGCGGGGTGATCTCGGCCGGAATCGGCGCGATCGCAACCAAGGCGGCCGCGGGCCTGGCGGTCACGGCGCTCGTCACCGCGGGGGCGGTCGAGGTCACGCACGTCACGGGCCACTCGCGTCATGCCGTCGCCCCGCCGGCGGTTGCGAGCATGCCCGAGTCCCCCGCCCCGGATCAGTTCTTTACCACCCAAGGGCCGGCGCCGGCAACGGCGGTCAAACACACGCACAAGTCCCCGACCGTCACCCACATGAAGCACGCAGTCCACGCAACGGTCGCATCCGCGGCCACCGCTCCGGCGACCACGACCCCGACCACGACCAAGAAGGCCCAGCCCGCCGCGGCGGCGCCGAAGCCGGTCGTCAAGCAAGACCCGAAGACCAACGTGAAGACCGCCAGCACGCCGCCACCGCCCCCGCCCCCGCCTGCGCCAGGCCGGACGCAGGCACAGACGGTGCCGACGGTGCTTTCGGCGAGCGCGGTCCCGCCCGCATCGGCCACCGCAACCTCAATCACAGCCGCCACGACGGTGCCGATCGCGGCCCCGGTCGAGCCGGCACCGACGAGCGCCACGGCGGCGGGCTCCGACCAGCCGACATCGACGAGCACGGGCGCCGACACGACTGCCACCGACACGACGACCGCGACGAGCACCGACACCTCCACCGCAAGCTCAGAGGTGACCAGCACCGGCAACGGTAGCGGTCCGAGCACCGGCGAGGGCTCCTCGACCAGCACCACGGGCGGCGGCGCCGCGGGCACCACCGGCGGCTCTACCGGCGGCTCCAGCGGCAACCCGCAGGCGGCGAGCGACAGCGGCTCAGGCCCGGGCTCCACCTCGAGCGGTACGCAGAACGGCCCCCAGACCGGGCCGAACGCCGGTCCGGGGCAGACGCCGTAGTCGTGGCGCCCACCCCCGCGAGTGGCACCTGAGCACCAGGTGATCGACTTCGATCACTTCCAGGCCGTCGACATGCGCGTCGGCCGGGTCCTCTCGGTCGAGGATTTCCCCGAGGCCCGCAAGCCCGCGTGGAAGCTGACGATCGACTTCGGACCCGAGATCGGCGTCAGGCGCTCCTCCGCGCAGATCACGCACTACAGCCGCGAGCAGCTCGACGGGACGCTGGTCGTCGGGGTCGTGAACTTCCCGCCACGGCAGATCGGACCGTTTCGCTCCGAGGTGCTGGTGCTCGGCGCACTCGACGACCGCCTCGGAGTGGTCCTACTGCGACCTGACCAGGACGCCGGGCCCGGCGCCCGGATCGGCTGACAGCGCCGCGGTCACGGTCCCGGTTGGGCGCCGATCATCAGGGCTCCACGGGAGGCGCCGTCGACCTTCAGCACGTAGGTCCGCGCTCGCAGGCCGACAATCAGCACCGATGCCCGGCCGTGCGCGGGCACGGACAGCGAGTGCGGCGTCGGCGTCTCGAGCACGGCCGTGTGCGCGACGCCGTCGCCGGAGACGACCGTCAGCTCGACCGGCAGGTTCGCGGGCGAGGATACGGTCGGTGGGTTCAGGCCGCCGCCGGAACGGATCGTGAACGTCGCCGGCACGCGCGCGTTCGTCGAGCCGGTCGCCGGCGCCGAGTGGGACGCGCTCGCCGACGCGCCCCCAGATGAGCTCCCGGGCGGAGCCACCGGCGCGCCGCCCGACGGCCGCGCACTCGACGTGCCGCCGGACGCGGTCGCACTCGCCGACGAGCTCGAGCCGCGGCCCGCGCTCGTGGACGGGGTCGCGCTCACGGACGCGGACGCGGTCGCGGTCGATGACACGGTCCCGCCGGCGGACACGGTCGCGCTCGAGCTTGCGCTGTGGACCGAGGAGCCACCGCATCCGGCCACCAGCGCCACCACGACCACGATCACCACAGCTAAACGGATCACGACCTGAGCATAAACGCCGCTCAGTCCCGGTAGACCCGCATCAACCGTTCGTAGTAGCGCTGCTCCGACAGCTGCGCGCGTCCCAGCGCGAGCGACTCCTCTCCCCTCGTGCGCCGCAGCTCCGGGTCCCGCCACAGCTCCCCGAGCGCCCGCGCCCACGCCCCTCGGTCGTCGACCGGCAGCGCCGATCCCGGCGGCAGCCGCTCCGGAAGTCCCCCGCGATCGCTCCCGATAACCGGCAGGCCCGCCCCGATCGCGTCGAGCAACACGTAGGGGCACTGCTCCTCGCACCGCGACGGGACCAGCGCGATCGCCGCACCAGCGCGCAGCTCGGCGAGGCGGCGCTCGTCCACCCAGCCCAGGAACCGCACGTCGCCCCCCTCAGCCAGCGCCCGCAGCCGCGCCTCGTCCGGACCGGTGCCGGCGAGGATCAGCGGCACCGAAGCGGCCCGCGCGGCCGCCACCGCCAGCTCGAACCCCTTGTACTCGACCAGCCGCCCCACCGCCAGGGCATAGCCGCCGCGATCGGCCGTCGACGCGGGCGCGAACGACTCGATGTAGTTGCCCAGCACACGCGCGCGCTCGCCCGGAAGTCCGAGCTGCCGCATCCGGGCTCCGGTCGCCTCGCTCAGGACCACGATCCGATCCGCGTGCGCCAGCACGCGCGGCTGCTGCAGATGCAGGCCGGCGGCGTAGATCGCGGCCTCGTGAAGCGAGCCTCGGCACCGTAGCCGCAGGCCGGGCAGCGTGTTCGCGCCGTGGCAGCGGAAGCATGGCGCGCCGTCGCGGTAGGCAACCGCGATCGCGCAGAACAGGCGGAAGTTGTGCAGATGCAGGACCGTGCGGGCGCCGGCCTCGCGCGCCGCCGCGAGCGCCCGCCATCCGAACAGCGGATGCAGGTTGTGGGCATGCACGACGTCGGCGCCGAGCCGCCGCACCGCTCGGACCACCTCGCCGGCGTCGACACCTCCGGCCAGCAGCCCGCGGGCGGCGCGAACGCGGCCGATCTCGTTGCTCGACCGCTCGAGCAACTCCACCTCGTGGCCACGCCGGCGCAGCAACGCGACGATGCTCGCCACGGCGCGCTCCTCGCCTCCCTCGGCGCGGTAGCGGTTGTGCAGCATCAGGACGCGCATGGGAGCGGGGACCGGGGCGCCGGCGCGCCGGTGTCGCGGGCGATTGTGCCAACGTCCCGGCCGGCTTGACGATCGCGCTGCTGACCACCTACATCGGGCCGTACCGCGCGCCCCTGTTCGAACGCCTCGCGGATCGCCACGGGATCGAAGTCCTGTGCTACGGGGGCGGCGAGCGCTACGTGCCGGCGTGGCTCACCGATCTCGACGCCCAGCTCGAGGCGGCGCGGTTCCCCGCTCGCCGGCTCGACGGCCTGCACGAGACGCTGACCATCGGTCGCCGCTACGAGGCGGTGATCGCGCCGTTCGCCGGCGGCGCGACGCTGCCGGCGGCCTACGCCGGCGCCAAGCGCTACCGGCGCCCGTTCGTGCTCTGGGCGTCGGTGTGGGTCCAGCCTCGTTCGCTGGCGCACGGGCTCGCGCGACCCGCGATCCGCCACATCTACCGCCACGCCGACGCGGTGCTCGCGTACGGCGAGCACGTGCGGCGGTTCGTGGCCTCGATCCGCGGCCGCGACGACGACGTGTTCGTCGCCCCGCAGGCGGTCGAGCCGGAGCTGTTCACGCGCACCGTGGGGAGCGACGAGATCGATGCGTTCCGCGCCCGCCACCGGCTCGGAGACGGACCCCTGGTCCTGTACGTCGGGCGCCTCGTGCCCGCCAAGGGGATCGACCTGCTGCTCGATGCCTGGTCCCGAATCGAGGACGAGGCGACGTTGGTGGTGATCGGTGACGGCCCGCTCGCCGCCCACGTCGGGCGCGTGCCGCGGACGCGGTTCGTCGGACCGATGCCACGCCCCGAGCTGCCGGTCGCGTACGCCGCGGCGAGGTGCGTGGTCGTGCCGTCAGTCCCGACCTCCCGGTTCGTCGAACCCTGGGGCCTGGTCTGTAACGAGGCCATGCACCAGGGGCGGACGGTGATCGCGACCGACGCCGTCGGCGCCGCCGCCGGGGGCCTGGTGCGCGACCAGGAGACCGGTTTGGTGGTGCCGAGCGGCGATCCCGTCGCGCTCAAGGGCGCGATCGAGCGGTTGCTCGCCGACGGGCAGCTGCGGGCCCGGCTCGGTGCCGCCGCTCGGAGCGCCGCCGCCGTGTACACCTACGACGCGACGGTCGCGGCGTTCGACCGCGCCCTCGCGACCGCCACCAGCCCGTCACCGACCGGCCCCTGAAACAGCCGGTGGCTGGCGACCAGGAGCGGGTTGATGACGGTCCGTCCGGCGCGCCCTGCGACCGGCGCGAAGCAGGACGCCAGCTCGACTAGCTCGTACCCGGCACCCGTCAGCGTCCGCTCGAGCGTCCGCGGCCCGTAGTACACGCGATGGTCGGGATGGACGGACTCGCGGCCGAGCAGCGCCCGCAGCCCGATCTTCGGTGAGCAGGCGTTCGGGACCGTCACGCACAACCGACCGCCGGGCGCGAGCAGCGTCCCGCACCCGCGAAGGAAGGCGTCCGCGTTCGGGACGTGCTCGAGCACCTCGCCGGCGATCACGAGCCGATACCGGCCGCGTTCCTCGTCCGGGACGCCCGCGGTCACGTCCGCGAGCGCGAACCGCTCGTTCGGGAGCGCGCGGCGCAGCCGCTCGAGCGCCGGCCGGTCGACGTCGAACCCGGTCACGCGGGCGACGCGCACGAGCCGCGTGTGGAGCAGCATGCCGGCCGCGAGCAGCTCCTCCGTGTAGGGGCTGTCGGCGCATCCGAGGTGAGCGATCTCCCCGTCCGTCGCGCTGCTCAGCCGCTCGAGCCACGCCGCACGGTCACGCACGAGCGCCATTCGCAGCCGCTCGCCGCGGTGCATCTCCGACGAGCACGAGCTCACTGACCGACTGAGAACAGTGCCTCGAGATCGTGTTGGGAGTACGCCTCGAACGCGACCATCGTCGAGGTCCGCACGACCCCGGAGAGCTGCGAGATCCGCCCGGTGACCACCGGCGCCAGGTCGTCGTGGTGGCGCAGGCGGAGGATCGCGACGAAGTCCCATTCCCCGGTGACCGAGTAGGCCTCGGCGACGCCCTCGATCCCCGCCAGCTCGCCGCCGAGCGTCGCGAGTGCCGATCGCTCGGCCTGGATGAGCACGATCGCGTGGGTCACGCGCTGTGTGTCTCCCCTGGCTCGAGCACGACGACGTCTGAGGCAGCGGCCGACTCGACGTCCGACTTGAACGCCTGGGCGTCGGTCTCGATCGGCGGGAACGTGTTGTAGTGACACGGGATCACAGTCTTGGCGCCGATCAGTTTCGCGGCCTCGACGGCGTCCAAGCGATCCATCGTGTAGTGACCGCCGATGCACATCAGCGCGAGATCGATCGGGGTCCGTTTGCCAACCAGCTGCAGGTCAGAGAACAGGCACGTGTCGCCAAGGTGGTAGACGACCGTGTCCTTGAAGTTGATCAGCAACCCGGCGGGCGTGTTGACGGTGCCCTTCGGCGTCGTCGAGGTGTGCCAGGCCGGCACGAGCTTGACCCAGCCCCAGTCGAACCTGACCGTGCCGCCCAGGTTGGGATCGCGGACGTCAACGCCATCAGCGCCCAGTTCCCCCGCCAGCTCGACGATCGCCACCGCCGGCGCGTCGGTCCGCTTGGCGATCGCGACCGTGTCGCCGATGTGGTCGGCGTGGCCATGGGTCAGCAGAATCGTCGTCGCCTGCACGTCGTCGGCGGCGATCGCCGCCTTCGGATTGCCGGTCAGGAACGGGTCGATCAGAACCGTCGCGTTGCCGTCCGACAGCGTGAAGCAAGCGTGGCCGAGAAAGCGCACTTCCATCGTCGATCAGTCCTCCTTTGTAGTTTCATCGCCGGCCGCGTGGTCCAGCTCGCGCGCCAGCTCGAATCCGACCGCTACGCCCACGAGCATTCCGAGCCGGGTCTCCTCGGCGAGCAGGATCCGCATCGCGCGGACCCGCTCGTGCGGATCTTCCCCGCCGGCAGCCTCTCGAACCGCCTGCTCGTGGCCCAGGTCAAACCACCCGCCCTCGGCCAGCGCCTCGCCGAGCACGCGCTCGAGGCCCGGGACCGCCCGGGCGACGATGCTCTGTGCCTCCCGCAACCGCGCCGGGTCCGTGATCGCATTGATGGCGGCATCGAGCTCGGCGTCTGTGTAGGCAGGGTCCGGCACTGGCTGTGCGGGATCATACGTACGTGGTCGTTGCACTGACATCGCTCTCCCACGGTGCGGGCTGCGGTTGCAAGCTCCCCGCGGCGTCGATCGGGCCGTTGCTGGCGTCGCTCCCGAGCCGGCCCGACGCAAACGTGCTGGTCGGCTTCGACACCGCCGACGACGCCGGCGTCTACCGGCTCACCGATGACCTGGCGCTGGTCCAGACGGTCGACTTCTTCACCCCGATCGTCGACGACCCGTTCGACTTCGGCCGGATCGCCGCCGCCAACGCGATGTCCGACATCTACGCGATGGGCGCGAAGCCGCTGACCGCGCTGAACCTGGTCGCGTTCTCGCTCCAGGATCTGGGTCCCGAGCCGCTGACCGAGATCCTCCGCGGCGGCGCCACCGTCGCGGACCAGGCCGGGGTGGCGATCCTCGGTGGACACTCGATCGAGGACGCGGAGCCCAAGTACGGGCTGGCGGTGACGGGTGTCGTGCGCCCCGACGAATTGTTGACGAATGCCGGCGGCCGGGTCGGCGACGCGCTCGTGCTGACCAAGCCGCTCGGGGCCGGAGCGGTCTCGACGGCGGTCAAGCGCGGCGTGCCGGACCCCCCGCTGGCCGAGGCGGTGCAGGTCATGACGACCCTGAACCGCGACGCGGCGGCAGCGGCGCGCGACGCGGGTGCGCACGCGTTGACCGACGTGACCGGCTTCGGCCTGCTCGGACACCTGCACGAGCTGGCGCTCGCGAGCGGCACGGCCGCCGAGCTCGAGGCGGCAGCGGTGCCCGCGATCGGAGGCGTGATCAAGTTGCTGGCCCGCGAGGACGGCGGCGCGGTCGCCGGCGGCACGCGGCGCAACCGCGCCCACGCCGAGCAGTTCGCGACCTTCGCTCGCGGCGTCCCGGAGGAGCGCCGCTGGCTCGTCTGCGACGCGATGACCTCTGGCGGGCTGCTGGCGGCCGTCGGCGATCAGGGCGCCCGGCTGATTCCGGGAGCGGTGATCGGGCACCTGGTCGACGGGCCGGCGGGCACGATCAGAGTCGTGTGAGGCGCGGCGGCGCGCGCTAGCGCCGCAGGGCTACGCGCGCCAGCGGCAGGCCCAGCACGACGCCGGTGAGCACGCCGACGCCGTCCGCGACCCAGCTGGCCGAGACCGTCACCAGCGGCATCAGCGCGACCACGATCGCGATCGTCGCCGTCCCCAGCAGATCGCCCTCGATCTCCTCGCCCCGGCGGAGATCGATCAGATCGGGGATTGCCCAGGCGACCAGCAGCGCCAGCGCGCCGCCGTTGGCGCCCAGCAGGACCGGGTGTGGATACAGCGCCGCGGCCGCGGCGGTGCCGCCGACCCCGCCGATCAGGAACAGCCCCAGCACGGTCAGCGGCCCGTGCCGGCGTTCGAGCAGCCAGCCGAACAGCGCCACCGCTCCGAGCGCCGCGAACGCGTAGCCGATGTTGTTGTACGTGAACGTGGCGGTCACCACCCGCCACCAGTGATCTGTCGGCTTGCCGATCACCGCGAGGCTCCCCTCGGTGACCAGCGTCGTGCGCCACAGCAGCGTGCCAACGATTCCGGCCAGGATCAGCGCGATCGTCGCGTACGGCCGCGACTCGGCCCGGATCCCGGGGATCTCGTCGCGACGCAAGCGCGGCAGCGACGGGGTCGGTGGACGGCGCCGGCGGCGCTTCTCGGCCACGCGCCCGTCGCGGTCGATCTTCGGAGCCCGCTTGCGCAGCCGGTTCCCGCAGTACGGACACTCGGTGATGTACGGGCTCACCTCCGACCCGCAGCTCTTGCAGATCACGAAAAGATCCGGGCCACCGGTGCTCACATAGCGATTGTAGAGCCGCTCAGAGAAGCAGTTCGACGTGTACCCGCTTTGCGGCCCGTTAGGCCTACACGGCGGTCGCCGCGACGATCTCGGCCATCACCTCGCGGAGGTCGTGATTGGCCTCGTAGACGACGATCTGGCGCGCCGCGCCGTTGCCGCGCTCGAGCAGATCTTCGACCGCCTCCAGGTCGCGCAGCGAGCCGAGATCCTGGCAGTGCTCGCGCATCCTGTCGATCAGTCGCCGCGCCAGCGCCCGGGTCGACACTCGTTCAGATTCCGGGAGGTCGACGAGCTCGCCGTCCAGTCCGTGGCGGGTCGCCAGCCACTTGTTCTCATCGAGCATCTCGAATGGGTATTTGGACAGCTGGCCGCCGGCATCGAAGTGCTCAGCCAGCTCCCGTACGAGCCCCTGGACCATCGCCGCGAGCCCGAGCGTGTGCTCGACGTGAGTCTGGGAGTCCATCACGCGAATCTCGACCGTGCCGAAGTTCGGGTGCGGGCGCACGTCGTACCAGAGGTACGTGTAGTCCTCGATCACCTTCGCCTCGATCATGAATTCGATCCGCCGTTCGTAGTCCTCCCAGTCCTTGTACGTCGGCGGGATCCCGACCCGCGGGAACGCGCGGAAGATCGGCGTTCGGGTCGAGGTCAGTCCGGTTGTATCGGCGCGCCAGAACGGAGAGTTGGCCGACAGCCCAAGGAGCACCGGCATGTGGACCCGCATCCCGTTCGCGACGTGGATCGCCTTGTCGGGGTCATCGACGCCGACGTGCACGTGCATGCCGAAGATCAGCTCCTGGCGGGCGACGAACCGCAGCGCCGAGATCAGGTCGCGGTAGCGCGGCCGCGCGACGATCCGCTGGTCCTCCCACATCGCGAATGGGTGCGTACCGGCGGATCCGATCGCGAGCTGCTTGGCGGCGGCCGTGGCGTTGACCTGTCGGCGCAGGGCGCGCAACTGCTCGCCGGCCTCGGACGTGTTCCGGCACGGCTCGGTCGAGACCTCGAGCACCGACTCCATCAGCTCGGGCTTGATCTCGCCGGCGGGCGAGGACTCCAGCAGCGACTCGATCGCGTTCACCAGCTCGAGTGTCTCCGCGTCCAGGATCATCAGCTCCTCCTCGATCCCGATCGTGAACGCCGGACCTGTGAAGTTGTGGTGCACGGAGTGGGAGCCTAACGGCGGGCCGCGTCTAGACTGGGATCGAGACCGGCGAGAGCAAAGGAGACGCACGATGGCGTTGGGTTACGACGGCAGGCTCTACATCCTCGCGTTCGACCATCGCGGGTCTTTCGAGCGGGACATGTTCGGACTTGCGGGCGAGCCGACGCCCGAGGAGACCGACGCGATCGCGGATACCAAGCGCGTGATCTTCGAGGGCATGCTGGACGCCGTCGGGCGCGGCGCCGAGGCCGGCGCCACCGGCGTGCTGGTCGACGAGCAGTTCGGCTCCGACATCCCCCAGCGGGCGGTGGAGCACGGGCTGAAGCTCGCGATGCCGGTCGAGAAGTCCGGCCAGCATGAGTTCGACTTTCAGTACGGCGACGATTTCCCCGCCCACATCGAGAGGTACCGCCTCGACTTCTCCAAGGTGCTGGTCCGCTACAACCCCGAGGACCCCGACCGCGAGCTGAACCGCCGCCAAATCGCTCGGCTGAAGCGCCTGGCCGACTGGCTGCACGACCACGACCGGAAGTTCCTGTTCGAGCTGTTGGTGCCGGCCACCGATCAGCAGCTAGAGACGGTCGACGGCGACAGTGACCGCTACGACACCGAGCTTCGCCCAGATCTGATGCGGCGCGCGATCGAGGCGATCCAGGACGGCGGCGTCGAGGTCGACGTGTGGAAGATCGAGGGCATCGACGAGCGCGACGACGCGACGATGCTCGCCGAGCAGACTCGCACCGGCCCGGGGCGCGAGGGCGTCAAGTGCGTGCTGCTCGGCCGCCACGCCCCCAACGACACGCTCGACCACTGGCTCGAGGTCGCGGCGCCGGTCGAGGGGTTCATCGGCTTCGCAATCGGCCGCTCGATCTGGTGGGACGCGCTCATGGCGTTGCTCGCCAAGCAGATCGATCGGGCCGACGCCGCCTCGCAGATCGCCGATAACTACCTGCGGTTCGTGAAGGTGTACGAGCGGCAGGCGGTTCACTGACGCGCCGAGGTCCCGATCTGAGCCGCATCGACCTTCGGGCTTGGTAGGCTCGCATGCGATGGCTCTGAAGATGCGCCAGAGCCTCGCGCAGATCGAGCAGGAATTCAGGCACGAGGCGGAACTTGACCGGAGCCGCCGGGAAAATATCCGGCGGCGCGCAACTGTGCGCACGCGCAAGCGGACCCACGAGCGGGAGCGCAAGCGCAGCAGCGTCCGCTTCTGGCTCCTGGTGTTCGCGCTGATCGCCACCGCCGCGATCGTGACCGTGGCGATGTTCGAGACGCTCTACTACCTGCTCGGCTAGCAGGCCCCCTGAATCGGGTGCGACCGGTCGGCTGCTACCGGCCCTCGCCGAGGCCGCGGAGCGCCGCGTCGACTTCCTCGCGCGCTCCCTTGCTACCGCCTACACGCTCCTGCTGGATCTCGAGATAAACCTCCTTGCGGAACACCGGGATGTCCCGCGGAGCCTGGATGCCGATTCGCACCTTCTCGCCCATGATCGCCAGCACTGATACCTCAATGTCGTCGCCAATCATGATGCTCTGGTTGGACTTACGGGTGAGTACCAACATGGGAAGCTGCCTCCCTGCTCGGCCTAGTCATTAAGCGAGACAAACCCGACCTTGCTCCTCGGCGCGACGAGCAGCCGGACCGCCCTAGCGTGAGAATAGCGTGTTAGATCGGTCCCGCACAAGCGGGCACCGTGATTGCACAGGCTCCTCAGACCGGCCACTGTATTAGTCTCCGCCACTCAGAAATGTCCCGTCGATCCCTGCGACCAGAGCTCAACCGGATCCGCACCTGGGTGCGGCAGGGCCGGACCGACGCCTGGATCGCCCACCAGCTCGAGGTGACCGTCCAGCAGATCCAGGCCTTCAAGCGCGAGCAGGGCCTCGAGGCCGGCGTCGAGCCCGAGGGCCCAGGCGCCGCGATTGACTACGACGACGAGATCGACCTGCGCGCCGAGGACGACGCGCTGATCGCCGCCGAGCTCGACGCCGCGGCGGCCGAACGAACCGACGAGGACGATGCCGAGTCCGACGAGGACTCCGACGAGGACTCCGACGAGGAGTCGGACGAAGATCGCCCCGCGCGCCGGCGGCGCAGCCGTCGCGGCGGCCGCGGCGGTCGCGGGCGCCGCAAGACCCCAACCACGCTCGAGGCCACCTTCGACCACGGCGAGGAGGGCTACGGTCTGTGGCTCGATCCCGCGGTCCAGGACGACCCGATCTACGCCGAGTACTGGGCCGGGCACCGGCCGGTCGAGGTCGCGATCGAGGAGGATCAGATCGTGATCCGCCGGGCTGGTGGCGACGAGCCGGACGACGGGGAGTAGCGGCGGGGCGGCCCGGCCTGGTGGCGCCGCTTCGTGTCGCTTGGTCGATCGATCGGTGGCGGGTGGCGCGGTCGGTCGCTCGGTGGCGGGTGGCGCGGTCGGTCGCTCGGTGGCGGGTGGCGGGTGGCGGTCGCTCGGTGGCGCGGTCGGTCGCTCGGTGGCGGGTGGCGGGTGGCGGTCGCTCGGTGGCGCGGTGGGTCGCTCGGTGGCGGGTGGCGCAGCCGGGTCGCTCGGGTGGCGGGGTTGGTCGTCGTCAGTCAAGCAGCGGCTGGAGGCGGGTAGCGCGGTCGGTCGTCGTCAGTCAAGCAGCGGCTGGAGGCGGCGGCGATCCGCGAGACGCCTGGCCGGCTCGTGGCGCTCGGGCGCTGCTTGACAGCCGCCGCCCGCCGCGCTCAGTGCTGGGGAGGTCGGGCACGGGGTGCCCGACCTCGGGGGACAGGCGCAAACGCCACGGCGCGAGTGGGCTCGGCTCGCCCGCGCCCCGCCACGCGGGCGCGTTGTTAGCGCTCACGCCCGCTATCGGGCGTCCGCTGGCCGGGCGGCTGTCAGAGTTCTGACCGAAAAACCTGCTCAACTTGCCAAGTCCAATCGGCGCTCGCTCGTTCGGGAAGTTCGTCACGATATGCATGCTGGATTTCCCAAACGAGCTCGAGACGATTGGGTTTGGGAAGTTGAGCAGGTGCATGGTGGCGGCGGCAGCCGCGGCAGCCGCCCGCAGCGATCGCGCAGAGGTGGATGACGTTTTCCCCACGCCTCGCACCCCGCACCCCGCACCTCGCACCTGCGCCTGGCGCCTCGCACCCCGCACCTCGCACCTGGCGCCTCGCACCTCGCACCTCGCGACCCGCCGGGGCCAGCCGACGCCACCAAGACGCCCGCCCCAATCCGCCCCGCCCGCGCCCCGCCCTACTCCTCCTCCACCACCCGCCGGCCAACCTTGAAGTCAGTCGCCTCACGGGCGTAGCGCGCGAACGCCGCCCCCGCGACCGTGGTCATATCCCACGCCGCCGGCGTGCCCGGCGCCACATGCGTGGCGATCTCGAAGCACCAGTCGGTCCCGCCGGTCAGGTATAGCTGCGCCAGCTCGCCGGTCGTGAACGGCCCCCCGAGCCGTCGCCGCAACGCGACCACGATCGCGTCGGTCACGCGCTCCAGCGCGGGGCGCTCCGCAGGGTCCGCTCGCGCCAGCCGGCGCACCCCCTCCTCCCAGAGGCCGATCAGTTGATCAAACCCGACCCGGTGACCGCTCACGGCGCAACCACCACCCCCGCCGCCGCCACCCGCGCCGCCACCGCCAACGCCACCACCCCCGGCGCCACCACCGCGCGCGCCACCACCACCCCCGCCACCACGCCCCTTACGGATTCGACAGGCCCGTGACCACGTAGGGGTGCTCGCCGAGCCGCACCATCCCCAGCGCCCGCGCGTCGCGCTCGATCGTCGCCGGCTGCATCAGCGACCGCTGCTGCGCCTCGAGCTGGGCGTTCTGGCGGGTCAGGTTGCGGACGATCGCTTGCTGCTGGTCGGCTTCGGACCGGGTCGAGAGGTACGCGAGCGCGTGCTGCACGTACAGACCCACCACGATCGCCAGCACGATCAGCAGCCCGATCCGCCCTACCCGTTCCCAGCGTACCCGCAGCGCAGGCCCCCGGCCCGACTCCCGCCGCGTATCCCGCCGCGCTTCCCGGCGCAAGCGACGACCCGGACGGCCCGAAGTATCGGTCTGCGTGCGCGGAGCGCGCGCACGGGCGGCGGCTGCGAGTCTGGCTGGCGGCATCCGTTGGGCGCTTCGTTCGCCGTCCGCCGTCTCCTTCCTGCTGCAACGGCAGCTGCACGCGAATCTGCTAGGCCCGAAACGCCCTGCGACCCGGATAGTCCGCGTCGACCCCCAGCGCCTCCTCGATCCGCAAGAGCTGGTTGTACTTCGCGACCCGGTCCGAGCGGGATGGAGCGCCGGTCTTGATCTGACCACACCCGGTCGCGACCGCGAGGTCCGCGATCGTGACGTCCTCGGTCTCCCCCGAGCGATGCGAGATCACGGCCGTGTAGCCGGCCTCGCGAGCCATCCGGATCGCCGCCAGCGTCTCGGTCAGCGTGCCGATCTGGTTGACCTTGATCAGGATCGAGTTCCCGACCCCCATTTCGATCCCGCGCCGCAAACGGTCGGTGTTGGTCACGAAGATGTCGTCGCCGACCAGCTGCAGGCGGTTACCGAGGCGCTCGGTCAGGGTCACCCAGCCGGACCAGTCCTCCTCGGCCATCCCGTCCTCGAGCGAGATCACCGGGTAGCGGCCGGTCAGCTGCACCCAGTACTCGGCGAGCTCGCCGCTGCTCAGCGTCCGTCCCTCGTGCTCGAGCACGTACGCCCCGTCCCGGTAAAGCTCGGAGACCGCCGGGTCGAGCGCGATCGCGACCTGCTCGCCGGGGATGTAGCCGGCGGCGCGGATCCCCTCGATCAGCGCCTCTAGCGCCTCCGCGTTGGACCCGAAGTCGGGCGCGAACCCGCCCTCGTCTCCGACCGCGGTCGACAGCCCCCGCTCGTGCAGGGTGCGGCGCAGATGGTGGAATACCTCGACCGCCATCCGCAGCGCATCGTGGAACGTCCCCGCCCCGACCGGGACGATCATGAACTCCTGAAAGTCGACCCGGTTGTCGGCGTGGACGCCGCCGCCCAGGACGTTCATCATCGGCACGGGCAGGATGTGCGCGCTCTCGCCGCCGAGGTAGCGCCACAGCGGCAGCCGCTCCTCGGCCGCCGCCGCGTGCGCAGCTGCCAAAGACACGGCCAGGATCGCGTTGGCGCCCAGCCGGGACTTGTTCGGCGTCCCGTCGAGCGTGATCAGCATCCGGTCCAGCGCTGCCTGGCTCGAGGCGTCCTGGCCGCGGACCGCCGTCGCGATCTCCCCGTTGATGTTGTCGACCGCGCGCGTGACGCCCCTGCCGAGCCAGTCCGAGCCGCCGTCGCGGAGCTCGGTCGCCTCGAACTCGCCGGTCGAGGCGCCGGACGGAACCGCGGCCCGTCCCCACGCGCCCGACTGGACGCTGAGCTCGACCTCGACGGTCGGATTGCCACGGCTATCGAGGATCTGGCGAGCGTGGACGTGCTCGATCCTGCTCATGTTCGCGTCGAACCTCCTTCGGTCAATCGGGCGCGAGCGTAGTAGGCAAGCTGCTCCTCTGGGCGGAGATCGTCCCAGCTTCGGCCGTCGGATGCGGCCAGCTCGACGCCGGCATCGACCCGCGTGCGGAACCGGTCCGAGGCCGCTCGCAGCGCCAGCTCGGGGTCGACCCGCATCTTCCGCGCCACGTTCACGGCCGCGAACAGCACCTCGCCGAGCTCGTGGAAGCGCTCCTCGGAGCCCGCCGCCGCCTCGAGCTCGTCGAGCTCGTCGCGCACCGCCCCCAGCGGCCCCTCGATCCCCGGGAAGTCGAACCCGCTCGACGCCGCGCGGCGCTGCACCTTACGCGCATACAAGGGCCCGGGCAGGTTCTCGGGCACCTCCGCGAACACGCCCCGCTCGCGCCCCGGCTCCTCGCGCTTGATCCGGTCCCAGTTGCGCAGCACCTCGCCGGCGGTCTCGGCCTGGACCTCGCCGAACACGTGCGGATGGCGGCGGATCAGCTTCTGCACGCAGTGGTCGGCGACCTGCGCGAGGTCGCCCGCCCCCCGCTCCTCCAGCAGCAGCGACAGAAAGTGGACCTGGAACAGGACATCGCCGAGCTCGTCGAGCAGCTTGGCGTCATCGCGGCGCCACGCGGCGTCCGCCAGCTCGTAGGCCTCCTCGACCGTGTGCGGGACGATCGTGCGCTCGTCCTGCTCCCGATCCCACGGGCACTCCTTGCGCAGCTTGCGGGTGATCGCGTCGAGCCGCGCGAGCGCGGCTTGGATCTCCCCCGCTTGCGCAGGAGCGTCCACTAAGGCGCGGTCGTCGTCGGCGTCGAGGTCGTGGAGGAGGCGGGGGCCTTGTACCCCGTGCAGTCAGCCATCGCGTAGTACTGGCGGCATGAGGTCTTGCTCAGCCAGTTTTTCTTCGCCTGATTGTCGACCGCGTTCTGGGCGTTGGTTTGCTGCTGTTGGTTGAGTAGCGTCTGGATCTGGGTCGTCGCCTTGGCGAGTGACTGCTGCGTCGCCGGCTTGATGTTCGTGATCTCGAACACGTAGTAGCCGTTGGCGAGCTGACCCTTGACCGGACCGAGGATCTTCCCCTCCGGGGCCGAGAACGCCGCCGCGTCGAGGGCCGCGTCCTGCTGGCCCTGGGTCACCCCAGTCAGGAGACCACCCTTGTCCTTGGTCGTGGGGTCGGTCGAGTACTGCTTGGCGACCGTGTTCCAGCTCTGCCCGGATTCGAGCGCCTTCTTGGCGGCGTTCGCGTCCGCGGCGGTCTTGGCGAGCACGATCCGGATGTCGCGCGTGTCCTGGGTCCCGAAGCTCGACTTGTGGGTGTTGTAGTAGTTCGCGATATCGGTCGGGGTGACCTTCTTGACCTGCCGGTTGAGCAGCTGCGTGTAGATCAGGTTCAGTCGCACGCGGTAGAGGATGTCCTGCAGCGTCTGCCCGGACTGGGTCAGGAACGACTGGAACCCGGACGCGGTCGGGTAGGCCTGCTGCTTCTCCTGGTTGAACGACTTCATCACCTGCGCGCTGGTGACGGTGACGTGCTGCTTGGCGGCGTCCGCCTGATACCAGTAGGACTTGATCAGGAAGTCGAGCACCTGGTTGGAGAGCTGGGTGAACAGCGAGCTGCACTGGCTGCGCAGCTGCGAGGTCGATTCCTTCGCGACCTGCGGGATCGCCGTGCGGGCGGCGGCGATGCACTTGTTGAACTGCGGCGGATCGCTCGGCACGATCACCGGCGTCGCCGAGCCCTGCGAGCTGCCCTTCGCATCGACGTACAGCCAGTGGTTGAACGCCTGGGAGGTGATCGGGTTGCCGGCCACCACCGCGACCGAGTTGCCGGGCACGGTGCTGCCGCACGCCGACAGGGTCACCGCGACCGCAAAAAAGGCGCCGAGCGCCAGGACCAAACGTGACCTTTTCATCACGGCGCCGGATGGTAGCGAGCCCGGCGCGCCGTGGGCTCCGGCACGCAGGATTCCGATTGAACTCTTATTTTCAGGCCGCCTCGCGGGTGATCGCCAGCAGCACGTCGGCCGCTTTCACCAGCGCCGGGAAGCGCTTGCTCGGCTCATCCGGCACGCGCATCGAAAGCTGCGACTTGCCCGACTCGTACAGCGCCTCAGGGATCTCCTGGCGGATCTTCTTGGCGCGCACCGAGTCGAGCTCGATCGGCGTCATTGCGAGCCGTCCGCCGCGGAACGTGACCGCCCGGGCGCCGGCCTGGCCGAGCTTGATCCGCGCCTGCTGGAGCGCGATCAGGTTGCGCAGCGGCTCCGGCGGGTCTCCGAACCGGTCCTCGAGCTCCTCCCGCAGCTCGACCAGATCGGCGACCTCGCGCGCCGCCGCGATCCGCCGGTGGACGTCGACCTTCGCCTGCTCGTAGGGGATGAAGTCGGCCGGCACGTACGCGTCGACGTTGACGTCGAGCCGGACCGGCTCCCACTCCGAGTCGGGCCCACCGGCGCCATCCTCGGCCGCGCCCACCGCCTCGTCCAGCATCTGCATGTAGAGCTCGAACCCGAGCGCCGCCACGTGCCCCGACTGCTCGTCGCCGAGCAGGTTGCCGGCGCCCCGAATCTCGAGGTCGCGCATCGCGATCTTGAACCCCGCCCCGAGCTCGGTGTAGTCGGATAGCGCGCTCAGCCGCTGCGCCGCGTCCGGGGTCAGCGCCGCCGCGCTCGGATACAGCAGGTACGCGTACGCGCGCTCGCGACTGCGCCCGACCCGTCCCCGGATCTGGTACAGCTGCGCGAGCCCGAACGTGTCGGCGCGCTCGACGATCAGCGTGTTCGCCTGCGGGATGTCGATCCCCGACTCGATGATGCTGGTGCACACGAGCACGTCCGCGTCGCCGCGCAGGAATTTCAGCATCCGCTGCTCGAGCTCGCGCTCCTCCATCTGTCCGTGCGCGACCTCGAACCGCATCGCCGGGCACAGACCGCGCAACCGCTCCGCGGTCTCGTCGATCGTCTCGACGCGGTTGTGCAGGAAGAACGCCTGTCCGCCGCGCGAGTGCTCGCGGACCAGCGCCTGCTTGACGAGCTCCTCGTCGTACTCGCCGACGTAGGTCTTGACCGGCCGCCGGCCCTCGGGCGGGGTCTCGATCACGCTGATGTCACGCACGCCCGCGAGCGACATCTGCAGCGTCCGCGGGATCGGCGTCGCGCTCATCGAGATCACGTCGACCTTCAGCTTGAGCTGCCGCAGCAGCTCCTTCTGCTTGACCCCGAACCGCTGCTCCTCGTCGAGGATCAGCAATCCCAGGTCCTTGGCGCGGACATCGCGCGACAGCAGCCGGTGCGTGCCGATCAGGATGTCGACCCTGCCTTCGGAGAACGCCTTGACGGTCTCGCGCTGCTCGGCCGCGGGCCGGAACCGCGACACGTGCGCGACGCTCACCGGGTAGTCCTTGAGCCGCTCGGTGAAGGTCCCGTAGTGCTGCTGGGCGAGGATCGTGGTCGGCACCAGCAGCATCGCCTGCTTGCCGTCCTGCACGGCTTTGAACGCCGCCCGCAGCGCCACTTCGGTCTTACCGTAGCCGACGTCGCCGCAGATCAGCCGGTCCATCGGTCGCGGCGCCTCCATGTCGGCCTTGACGAACTCGATCGCGTCGCGCTGGTCGGGGGTCTCGGTGAACGGGAACGCGTCCTCGAACTCGCGCTGCCAGTCGCCGTCGAGCGGGAACGCGTGGCCCTCGCGGCGCTTGCGCTCGGCGTACAGGTTCAGCAGCTCGCCGGCGAGCTCCTGCGCCGCCCGCCGCGCCCGCGCCTTGATCGTGTCCCAGCGCGTCCCGCCGAGCTTCGACAGCGGCGGGTGCGCGCCGCCGGCCCCCACGTAGCGACTGATCTTCGCGAGCTGGTCGACGGGCACGAACACCCGGTCCGAGCCCGCGTACTCCAGGTATAGGTAGTCGCGCGTGACGCTCGCGACGGTCTTCGTGTCGAAGCCCGCGAACCGTGCGATCCCATGGTCCTCGTGGACCACGATGTCGCCGGTGCGCAGATCCGCGAAGCTGCGCAGGACGCCCCGCCGTCGGGCCCGCTCCGGGCGCTCCCCCGCCCGCCGGCGGCGGAACAGCCGGTGCTCGGGGATCACCGCGAGGTGGAACTGCGGCGCGATGAAGCCGCTCTGGAGTCGGGCGTGGGCGAACGTAATGTGTTTGGGGGGACCGGCGTGCGCCGGTCCTGGGGTGTGGCCGTCGCCGTCCTCGAGCCACTGCACCTTCAGCCGCCCGAGGTTGTAGGCGGCGCGCTCGCCCTCGCCACGGCGCGCGAACGCGACCACGGTCCGGTAGCCGGAGCGCTCCAGCTTCTCGAGCTCCGGTTCGGCCTCCTTCAGCCCGCGCGCGGCGACATCGGCGGCCTGCGCGCGGAACGCGAACGGCTGATCCTGGTCGATGCTCGAAAGCCGGATCCGCGCCCGCTGCGCGAGCGTCCGCTCGATCTCGTCGGGACCCACGTAGAGGTGATGCGCGTCCTCGTCGTGGAACGCCGCGGTGACGTCCTGCCAGTGGTCGGCGAGCGCCGGCGCCACGTCCTCCTCGCCGGCGATCACGACGCTCGCGCCCGCCGGTACCAGCTCCAGGAACGGGTGGAAGTCCTCTACCGGCAGCAGCTCGGTGATGTCGGGACGGTCGGCGGCGTCCTCGAGCGCCGCGATCTCGGCCAGCTCGCGGTGCTCCTCGGCCAGCTCGGCGGCGGGTGCGACCTCGACCAGCTCGGCCTCCTCGAGCGAGCGCTGGGTGAAGGTCGAGAACCATTGCAGCGACTCGATCTCGTCGCCGAACAGGTCGACCCGCACGGCGCGGTCCTCGGTCGCCGGGAACACGTCCAGCAGCCCGCCGCGGATCGCGAACTGGCCCCGATCCTCGACCTGGTCGACGCGCTCGTAGCCGGCCGCGACGAGCTCGCGCGCGGTCTCGTCGAGGTCGAGCAGATCGCCCTTGGAGAGCGTGAACGCGCGCGGGCGCATCGCCGGGTCGGGGACCTTCTCCGACAGCGCGACAGCGCTGACGACGACCACCGGGGCGCTGTCCTGGGCCTGCAACGCGTCGAGCGCCGCGATCCGCAGGCCGACCAGGTGCGGCGGCGGCGCCAGGTGCGACTCGTACGTGACGCCGCGGCTCGGGTAGTAGCGCACCGGCCGCGGGTGAAGCCACGCCTTGAGCCCAGCCGCCAGGTCGCGGGCCGCGCGATCATCGCCGGCGACCACGATCGCCGGCCTATCCGGCGTCCGGTCCAGCAGCGCTGCGGCCAGGTACGGGCGCAGCGATTGCGAGACGAACGCGCGGCCGCCGTCGCGCTGAAGCGCGTCGGTCTGGGGGTCGTCGCCGGCGTATGTGAGGAGGGTGCGAAGCATGATCGTGCGGCGGCGGACCGTGCCGCCGCTTGCCGCACGCGCCACCACTCTCAGTCTAGTTCCGCCAGCACGACCCGCTCGGCCGCATCCGCTGCCTGCTGAACCAGCGCCGCGACCTCCTCCTTCGGCTCGCGGAAGCGGCCGAGCACGTACGCGGCGACGCGGTCGGGGTCGGTCGTCGGCGGCCGCCCGACGCCGACGCGCACGCGCGCGAAGTCCGCCGATCCGAGGCCTTCCTTGAGCGACTTGAGCCCGTTGTGGCCGGCCAGCCCGCCGCCGACGCGGGTGCGGATCTCGCCGAACGGCAGGTCGATCTCGTCGTGCAGCGCGAGCACGTGATCGAGCGGGACCTTGAGCGCGCCGCGGGCCGGGCCGACCGACTGTCCGGCGTCGTTCATGTACGTCTGCGGCAGCAGGATCGCGACCCGCGGGCCGCCCGGTCCGGTCCGTCCTTCGCTCAGCAGGCCCTTGTATTTGGCTTTCGCCTTCGGCAGCCGCCAGCGATCGCCGAGCACGTTCGCGATCTCGAACCCGACGTTGTGGCGCGTGCCGGCGTATTCGGCCCCGGGGTTGCCGAGCCCGACGATCAGCCAGTCGACTGGGGCGCCGCCGCGGCGACCCGGAAGGGGCATCGTCGCGCGCTACTCGGAATCCGGTGCCGCTTCGCCCTCGGCCTCGGCGGCCGCCTCGGCCTCTTCCGCTCCGGCGCCCTCCGCCACGAGCTCGGTCTCCTCCTCGATCTCGGGCTCCGTCTCGGCCTGCAGGCGCGGCGGCGTCAGCGTCGCGATCACGGTCTCGGGATCGCCGAGCACGGTCACTCCCCGGGGCGCGCTGATCGCCTCCAGCGTCAGCGTGTCGCCGATCTGCATCTCGGAGACATCGTGCTGGAGCGAGTCGGGGATGTCGTTCGGGAGCGCCTCGATCGAGACCTCGCGGGTCACGTGCTCGAGCACGCCGCCCTCCTTGACGCCCGGCGCGGAGTCGGCGTCGATCAGTTCGAGCACGACCGTCGCCTGGATCGCCTCGTCCAGCCGCACGCGCAGGAAGTCGACGTGGACCGTCGCGCCGGTCACCGGGTGGCGCGCGAGCTCCTTGACCACGACCGGCGTCGCCGGCGCGCCGTCGATGCTCAGGTTGAGGACCGCGCCGGCGTGGGCGAGCGTCTGGCGCAGCGCGCGCGCTTCGACCTGGAACGAGCGCGGCTCGTCGTCGCCGCCGTAGACGACTCCGGGGACGTTCCCCGCCCGGCGCAGGCGGCGCACGGCCCGCGATCCCTCGGGCTCGCGGTGGGCGACGGACAGAGCTCTGGCGTCGGTTGTTGCCATGGCGACGCCCGATGGTAGCGGGGCGGCTTGGGGGTGGTCGCGCCGCCCCTGAAAGGGCCAAAAACGGTTCCCCAAGCGAGACCGCGCGCGCTACGCTTTTGGCATGTCTGGCGAGTCTCAGCTCGTGCTGATGATCGCCGGGGTGCACGTACTCGGATTGCTGTGCGTCGCGGTGTTGCTGATTCCTGCGCTGCGGGATGGGCCAATCCCGCCCCCGCACCAGTCCGACCCCGGTTCAGACGATGGCTGGGGGCGCGGGCCCCGACGCCCGCCGACGCCGCCCGAGCCGCCCCGTGGCGGGATCCCGCTCGCCGACGCCCAGCCCGCCGGGATCAGGCTGCGCGACCATCGCCGCCTGACCGACCGGCTGCCGCCGCGCCAGCGGCGTCCGGTGCGCGAGCCGGAGCGCCGGCCGGTGCGAACGGGTCACGGCACCCGGCCGAGCCTGCCGCCGGCCCGGCGCCGCCACTAGTAGTACTGCGACAGGCCCGCCGCCGCTAGTACTGCGACGGGCAATCGCTGTCGCTCGGGATCCGCAGGCTGATCTTGAGCAGCTCGACCCGTAGGCCGCTGAGCGCGTTCCCGACCCTGTGGACGCGGACACACTGCACGATCGGCAGCGACGACGGCGTCTGCCAGGCAACGCGAGCGGTGCCGAGGCTGCTGGTCAGCGAGAAGTTCGTCGAGGTGTTCAGCTGCAGGATCGAGACCGCCCCGCGGCGCGTCAGCGCCGCGACGTTCTGCTGCGCCCGGGTCCGGCAGCTGGCGCTGGTCGCGCACCCCGTGATGCTCGTGATCATCCCGCTCGCGTCGCCGCGCGCCTCGTGCTGAACCAATGATGTGATCGCCGCGCGCTCCGCATCGTCGGCGCTGAACACCCTCGCCAGCACGGCGCTGATCGCCAGGAACAGCACGATCCCGATCGCGATCAGCACGAGGTAATGGCGGCGCTTCACCGCCTCGCAAGGCTACGCGGCGCTGGGGAAATCGTCGCCGCTCAGCTCGAGGAAGCGCTGCACCGAGGCCTCTTGATGGTCGAGGCGCTCGGCGAGCAAGCGAGCGTGCTGGGCCGCGACCGCGAGGAAGTCCTCGACGCACCGCTCGGGGTCGTCGGCGAGCGGATACACCCGGGTGAAGTCCTGCTGCGCGCACGCGATTCCCAGCGGCGGCTTGCCCTCCGCCAGCGTCCGCGCCCCGCACACCGGCGTCACGACCACGTGCGAGTCGCGCGCGACCAGTGCCGTCGGCAGTAGCCGCGGGGCCGGCAGCCGGACCGGAAGCTCGACCGAACGGTCGACATAGACGGCGGCGCCGATCAGCTCCGTCAGCGGCTCACGCCACACGTCGAGCACGATGTCCGCGCCGACCAGCGCGTCCCGCAGCGCGGTGGCCTGCTCGATGTACAGGCGCTCGGCGTCGTTGCGATCGTCCGCGTCCGCGAGGTCCAGGTCGCAGGGCACCCGCAGCATCTCGCTCGCGGCGATCGTCGCGCCGGCGCCACGGCTGCCGGGAGCGACGTAGGTCTGCAGCGTGCCGAGATCACGGCGCCCGTGGAAGATCACCGTCAGCGCCTCGCTGACCGGCAGGCCGCCGACTCGGAGCGAGACCGCGACCGCGGAGGAATCGTCGAGCAGCGCCCGCCGCAGCAGCTCCTCGGCTGCGTCACGACTGGGCTTGGGATCCTCTTCGAGCATGCGTGCCCCTTGAGATCGGCAGTTTCGGTTCACTATTTACCCACAACTCGGCTTCGCGGGCCAGTGCCAGATGGAGCATCGCCGGCTTCGCCGTGTGGCCATCCGGCGAATCGCACTACCGCGACCCACTCCCGGGTAGGCTCCACATCGATGAAGCTCCTCTACAAGCCGTTCGCAATCATCGCCGGGATCATCGGCGCGCGGCTCGGTCAAGCCGTCTTCAAGCAGCTGTGGGCGCAGGTCGACGACGGTGAGCCGCCGACCCGTAAGACGCCCGACGCGAGCCTCGGGAAGGTCGTCGGCGCCACCGCGCTGGAGGCGGCAACCGTGGCCGGCGTCGGCGCCGCCGTCGATCGCGCCAGCCGACGCTCGTTCGAGTACCTGATCGGGATCTGGCCGGGAGACAAGCCCAAGGACGAACAGCCGGCGAAGTAGGCAGTCAGCTGTCCGTTGCGGGGTCGCTCCACGGCGCCAGGCCGGCGCGCAGCCAGTCCGGAATCGGCGTCTTGCCCAGCGTGGCCAGGTCAACGACCACGTGGCGCATCTCAACCTCGACCAGCAGCTCGGCGCCGCGACAGATCCGGTGGCGGGTTTGGATGCTGGTGCGGCCCAGGTCGGCGACCACGACCTCGAGCCTCAGCTCGTCATCGAACCGGGCCGAGGCATGGAAGCGGAGCCGGCTCTCCGCGACGACCATGTCGACGCCCCGATCGAGCATCTGCTTGTAGCCGCCGACCCCGGACCGCCACAGCTCGGTCATCGCGACGTCCACGTACGCGAGGTAGTGGGAGTTGAACACCACGCCCTGGAAGTCACACTCCGCGTAGCGCACCCGGATCGCGGTCGCGAACGGCTCAGCCATCGCCCTGCCCGCCTCCCCGGAGCACGAACCCGCGTGCCGCCAGCTCGTCCAGCGCATCCTCGAACGCCCCGAAGTCGCGCGCCAGCAACGCGTCGATCGGGCGACCCCGGGGTCCCGGCGCCCGTACCCACCGGCGCAGCATCGGCAGACCCGCCACGGCGGCGGCCTCGTCCAGCAGCTCGACCAGGATCAGCAGCTCACCCCGGTGCTCGAGCTGGCCCGACAGCAGCGTCAGCGGGTCGACCTCCAGCAGCCGGCACAGCTCATCCTCGCTGAGCCCGAGCAGTTCCATCAGGCGTGCCGCGCGCTCGCCCTGGCCAGCGCTCACTCAGACCTCCTCGGCGCGATCAGAAGCACAGCTGTAATTGGCGATCGACGAACGCAACTTCTTGCGTGTCTGGGTGGTTTATGTCGAGGTTCGCGAGCTGGAGGCGATGCGATGGACGCGCATGGCTCGCGGGCAGGGGTGACCCAATCTTCGGCGAGCCTAGCTGGAAACCCGCCCGGCTCGCCGAAAGCGCCCAGGCGCTGTCGCCCCAGCGCGCTGGGCGCACCCGGGGCTCGCGGCAAGCCACGCCCCCTGCTGCCGCGAGCCCCACTTTGATTTCAAGGAGAGAGACATGTTGCCGACGAGCGCGATCCGCGCCCACCAGCTCACAACCTACGAACGCCAACCGTGGCTTACGTCGAGCTGATCCTCGAGGCGATGGCCGCGCGGGCTGGCAGGTCTGACACGCTGAGCCTGCCCGCGAGCGTCGCCACCCGCTGGGCGCTGGCGCTTCGCGACCTGTATCGCGCTTGGCCCCCTCACGAGCAGGAACAGATTCTGAACGCCCTGCGGGCCTACCGCGACGCGGCGCGCGGCGTCGACCGCGACAACGCGACCGCGGCACTCAGGCTTCTGGAGTGAGAGCTCAGAACAGCTGGT